>NZ_JBBUKV010000001.1:0-1598623 GCF_038066675.1 Methyloversatilis sp. NSM2 | reverse complement strand
AGCCAGACGGTGCAGCAGACAGCGTCGGCGTCGGAAGAACTGGCGGCGACGGCCGAGGAAATGAGCGGCCAGGCGCAACAGCTGCAGCAGGCGATGTCGGTGTTCCGCCTGCGCGCCGACAAGCTCGTTCCCAGCCTCGCTGCGAATGAACCGCCGGTGCGTCGCGCGCCGGCACGCAGCGGGTCCGTGCGCGGCGCGCTGGCGCTCGACAGCGCCAGCGAAAACGATTTCACACGTTTCTAGGAGTGGGCGACATGAATGCACGCCATTCGCTGGCGCTGACCGTGGTCGATGACGACGACGCGGCGGCGGACCAGCAACAGCAGTACCTGACTTTCAGGCTGGGCGAAGAGAGCTACGCGCTGGGCCTGTTGTCGGTGAAGGAAATCATCGAGTACGGCGGTGTGACGCAGGTGCCGATGATGCCGGGCTTCGTCCGCGGCGTGATCAATCTGCGCGGACGGGTCGTGCCGGTGATCGACCTGGCCGCGCGCTTGCGTAGCGAAAGTGCGGCGGTGACGCGGCGTACCTGCATTGTCATCGTCGAGGTCGCGAACGACGGCGAAGCACAGGACATGGGAATCATTGTCGATGCAGTAAGCCAGGTGGTCGATATTCCGCCGCAGTCGGTGGAACCCGGACCGTCCTTCGGTGCGAAGGTGAGGGCGGACTTCATCGCCGGCATGGGCAAGCTCGACGACGGCTTCGTGATCATGCTCGACATCGACCGCGTGCTCGCAGGCGAGGACATGGCGGCGGTCAACGATATGAAGGCGGCTGGTTGAGCATGAGTTCTGCCGCACTTGCAGGAAGCCGCTCCGGGTCGAAGGAGGCTGCGTTCGCCATCCCCTCGATCAGCGACATCGACTTCCGTCGCTTCCAGCGCTGGCTGCACGAAGCGGCAGGCATTGCCTTGGCCGATCACAAGAAGACGCTGCTCGTGGGGCGTCTTTCCAAGAGGCTCGGACCTTGCGGTGTGCGTGGCTGGAAGGACTACTTCGAACTGCTGATGGATGGCAGCCGGCCGGGAGAACTTCAGGTCGCCATCGATCTGCTGACGACGAACGAAACATATTTCTTCCGCGAGCCCGCCCACTTCACTTTTCTCGCCGAGCAGATACTTACGCGCTTCGAAGGCAGCGAGCCGCTGCGCATCTGGAGCGCTGCCAGCTCCTCGGGCGAAGAAATCTACACGCTGGCCATGGTATTGGCGGACACGCTGGGCATGGGGCGGCGCTGGGAAATCTTCGGTTCGGATCTGAGCACGCGCGTGCTCGAAACCGCACGCCGTGCGCACTATCCGATGACTCGCGCGGACAAGATCCCGACCGCTTTCCTGAAGCGCTTCTGCCTGAAGGGCACAGGCCCGCAGGAGGGAACCTTCCTGATCGACCGTCCACTGCGCGAGCGGGTGTCGTTCGCACAGATCAACCTGAACGAAACGCTGCCGGATATCGGCATGTTCGATATCGTGTTCGTGCGCAACGTGATGATCTATTTCGACCCGGACACCAAGCGACAGGTCATGGGGCGCATTCTGACCAAGCTGAAGCCGCGCGGTCATGTGTTCGTGAGCCATTCGGAAAATCTGCATGGCGTCACCGACCGCGTGGACATCGTCAAGCCGTCCATTTACCGCCTCAAGTGACGACATGTGCATGAGGCCGCCGGTACGAACCGAGATTTACCTGAAGCCCGGAGATCTGTTCTTCGGCGACGACACCATGTGCCTGCGCACTGTGCTGGGCTCCTGTGTCGCCATCACGATGTGGCACCCCGTCCGACGGATAGGTGGCATGTGCCACTTCATGCTGCCGGGCAACGCCCGTGCCGATCTGGGCGGCGACGGGTTGAGCGCGCGTTTTGCCGAGGGCGCGATGAAGTCCATGATTCGCGAGGCGCGGCGTTTCGGTACGCGCGAGCTCGACTATGAATTCAAGCTGTTCGGCGGGGGCAATATGTTTCCCGGAATCGCCGGCAGCAACAACGTGCCGATCGGCGAAGCCAATGTGCGGCGCGCGCGCGCGCTGCTGGACGCGCTGGGTGTCCGGCCGGTGGCCGAACATACCGGCGGATACGGTCAGCGCGTGCTGATGATGGACGTCAGTACCGGCGTCGTATGGATGCGCCACGACGGCCCTCGTTCGGGCGCCGGCGTCAGTACCCACGGAGAACTTGCATGCTGAGCCCGGCTGCGGTCAAACCGCCCGCGTCGGCGGGTGCGCGCATTCGCGTCCTGATCGTCGATGATTCGGCGGTCGTGCGTCAGGTGCTGTCTGAACTGCTGTCCGCTGATCCGCTGCTACGCGTCATCGCCACCGCGCCGGACCCGCTGATCGCACTTGAACGACTGAAGGTCGAGTGGCCGGACGTGATCGTGACCGACGTCGAAATGCCGCGCATGGACGGCGTCACCTTTGTTCGTCGCATCATGTCCGAACGACCGACGCCCATCGTCGTCTGTTCGTCGCTGACCGAGAAGGGGGCGGAAACCACGATGGAAGTGCTGGCCGCCGGCGCGATCAGCGTGGTGACCAAGCCCAAGCTCGGGATCAAGCAGTTCCTGCATGAATCGGCCCAGGCGCTGACAGATGCGGTGAAAGCGGCGGCGCGCGCGCGCGTCGGCAGGCCGCGGGTCGCACCGGTGGCAGGGCCCAAGTCCGGCCCCAAACTGACGGCCGACGTCATGCTGCCGCCGGTGACCGGCGAGGCGATGCGGATGACAACGGAGAAGCTCATCGCACTGGGCACCTCGACCGGGGGCACGCAGGCGCTTGAAGCGGTACTGACGCAGTTGCCCCGCGTATCGCCCGGCATCGTCGTCGTACAGCACATGCCGGAACGTTTTACCGCCGCCTTCGCGGCGCGTCTGGACGGCATCTGCGAAATCCATGTCAAGGAGGCGGTGAATGGCGACCGCGTGATGCCGGGCGTTGCACTCATTGCGCCGGGCGGACGCCACATGATGCTCAGGCGCAATGGTGCCCAGTACGTCGTCGAGGTCAGCGACGGACCCTTGGTAAATCGCCACAAGCCCTCGGTCGATGTGCTGTTCCGCTCGGTTGCCAAGTATGCGGGCAAGAACGCGCTGGGCATCATCATGACCGGCATGGGCGACGACGGTGCGCGCGGACTGAAGGAAATGCGCGATGCCGGAGCCATGACCTGTGCTCAGGACGAAGCCAGCTGCGTGGTGTTCGGCATGCCCAAGGAAGCGATCAGGTTCGGTGCCGTCGAGCACGTGATCGGACTCGATCAGATCCCGGGAATGATCAACCGTTATGGCAAGTGAAGCGGATCCGCTGACGCTGCTGAACGAAGCCGGGGTAATGGTTGTCGAGGACAGCCTGCCTCAACGCATGATGCTGCTGGGCATGCTGCGCGAACTCGGGATATCCGTCATCGAGGAGGCGACGAACGGAGAAGAGGCGCTGCAGAAGCTGCAGGCGCTGACGCGCCCGCCGGCGGTGGTGCTGGTGGATCTGGAAATGCCGGTGATGGATGGCGTGGAGCTGCTGCATCGCATGGCCGCGTCGGGCTACCGGCCCGGGGTGATCATCACCAGTGCGCGCGAGGCCATGCTGCTCGACTCCGTTGAAACCATGGTGTCCGAGCTGGGCCTGCACCTGCTGGCCACCATGCGCAAACCCATCCTGCCCGATCGACTGGCTGCCGCAATGCGCGCGGGCGCCCAGGTCGGCGCTTTGGTGCCATCGGCGGTGAGGGCGCATGCCGCAACGCCGTCACCGGAGGTCAGTTCCGAAGAGCTGGCCGCAGCGCTTGCAGCAGGCCGCGTCGTGCCGTGGTTCCAGCCGAAGGTGGATCTGCAGACGGCAATGCCGCGTGGAGCTGAAGTGCTGGCGCGCTGGATCAACGAAGATGGTAGCGTCATCGAACCGGTCCGCTTCATCGGCGTCGCGGAACGCACAGGCCAGATCGCGCTGCTGACGGTCGTCATGCTGCGCGGCGCACTGGAGGCGCTGCAGCGTTGGGACAGTCGCGGTCTGCGTCTTTCCGTGGCCATCAACCTGTCGCCGGTGACCTTTTCCGACCGCAAGCTCGCGGACGATCTGATCGAGCAGGTGGCGCGGGCGGGCATCGATGCCGGCCGCATCACCTTCGAAGTGACCGAAACGGCCATGACCTCGGGCGCAGCGGCGCTGAAGACGCTGCTCCGGCTGAAGCTGAATGGCTTTTCGCTCGCCATCGACGACTTCGGCACCGGCTTCTCGTCGATGGAGCAGTTGTCCAAGGTTCCCTTTTCCGAGCTGAAGATAGACCGTTCGATCGTGCATGAAGCCCATACACGGCCGGCGCGGCGCACGATACTCGAGTCGGCGATCGACATGGGGCGTCGCCTGGGCATGGTGACCGTCGGCGAAGGCGTGGAAAGTCTTGAGGACTGGCAGCTGCTCAGCCAGCTGGGCTGCGATCTGGCGCAAGGCTATTTCATGTCACGTCCGGTGTCCTTCGACGACTTCGTGCCCGTGACAACGCAGTTGCATCGCAAGCTGCGCGAGAAGGTCCTCCCGGTTTCCGGCGTTCGCTGACGCGTTCTCCTCGTCAGGCTGAGCGGTTGCGGATATCCACAATGGCCGCAGCCATCCCCGCCGACCACAATCCGGGCATCACATTGGCCGTTCGCGCCGTGTGGCCTTCATACACAAGAGGAGACACCATGAAACTTCATTCCATGCTTTTCGGTCTGCTTACGCTCGGCCTGACTCCGTTTGCGCTGGCGCAGCAGCCCATCGTGATCAAGTTCAGCCACGTCGTGGCGACCGAAACTCCGAAGGGCAAGGCGGCCGATTTCTTCAAGAAGCGCGCCGAGGAACTGACCGGCGGCAAGGTGAAGGTCGAGGTGTATCCGAACAGCCAGCTGTATAAGGACAAGGAAGAGATGGAGGCGCTGCAGCTGGGCGCCGTGCAGATGCTGGCGCCGTCGCTGGCCAAGTTCGGCCCGCTGGGCGTCAAGGAATTCGAGGTGTTCGACCTGCCTTTCATCTTCGACGGCTACGCCGACCTGCACAAGGTGACGCAGGGCCCGATCGGTGTGTCCATCCTGAAGAAGCTGGAGCCGAAGGGCATCGTCGGCCTGGGCTTCTGGGACAACGGCTTCAAGTCCTTCTCGGCCAACACGCCGATCAAGACGCCGGCCGACCTGAAGGGCAAGAAGCTGCGCATCCAGTCGTCCAAGGTGCTGGAAGAGCAGATCCGTTCGCTCGGCGCGCTGCCGCAGGTGATGGCTTTCTCCGAGGTCTATCAGGCGCTGCAGACCGGCGTGGTCGACGGCACCGAGAACCCGCATTCCAACCTCTACACGCAGAAGATGCATGAGGTGCAGAAGCACATGGCGGTGACCGACCACGGCTATCTGGGTTACGCCGTCATCGTGAACAAGAAGTTCTGGGACGGCCTGCCGGCCGACGTGCGCGGTCAGCTCGACACGGCGATGAAGGAAGCCACCAGCTACGCCAACAAGATCGCCAAGGAAGAGAACGACGCTGCGCTCGAAGGCGTGCGCAAGAGCGGCCGGACCCAGGTCTATGTGCCGACGGCGGAAGAGCGTCTGGCGTTCAAGCGTGCGCTGGTGCCGGTGCACAAGAAGATGGAAAGCCGGATGGGCGCCGACCTGATCCAAGCCATCTACAAGGAAACCGACTTCGATCCGTCGAAGCTGTAATCCGCCCCGCACACGTGCGGCGTCCGCCGCACGTGTCGCATCCCTGCGCGCAGGCGCGCACACTGCATCACCCTCACCTCATCGGGAGACCACCGTGCTCCGAATACTCGACCATATCGAGGAGTGGCTCATCACGCTGCTGATAGGCGTGGCCACCATCATCATTTTCGTGTCCGTCGTGCATCGCTACGCCGCCGGTTTCGACGTGCCCGGCCTGCAGGACTGGCTGCTGTCGCTGAATCTCGGCTGGGCACAGGAGCTGTGCATCATCCTGTTCGTCTGGATGGCCAAGTTCGGCGCCGCCTACGGTGTGCGCACCGGCATCCACGTCGGCGTCGATGTGCTGATCAACCAGTTGCAGCCGGCACTGCGCAACAAGTTCGTCGTGTTCGGTCTGGCGGCCGGCGCGCTGTTCACTGGCGTCATTTGTGCGCTGGGCAGCCACTTCGTGTGGGAGAACGGCGCCGCCTATGCGGTGCTGAGCGCCCTCGGCCAGGACACCGGCGACCTGTTCGAGGGGCCGACCACGCCCGACCTCGAATGGCCGACCTGGATCGTATACATGGCCATACCACTGGGTTCCGGCCTGATGTGCTTCCGCTTCCTGCAGGTGATGACGGCCTTCATCCGCACCGGTGAGCTGCCGCACCACGATCATGCGCACGTCGAGGGCATGGAGGACGTCAAGCCGGTACTGATCGGCGAGGCGGTCGAAGAAGCCGAAGAGCGCGAACACGCCAAGGGAGGCCGCCCATGAGCGCCGCCATCATCTTTGCACTGCTGCTGGTGCTGATGCTCACCGGCATGCCGGTGTCCATCTCGCTGGGTCTGACCGTACTGACCTTCCTGTTCACGATGACCGATGTGCCGGTCGAGTCGGTGGCGCTGAAGCTGTTCACCGGTATCGAGAAGTTCGAAATCATGGCGATTCCGTTCTTCATCCTGGCCGGCAACTTCCTCACCCACGGCGGTGTGGCGAAGCGGATGATCAACTTCGCCACCTCGCTGGTCGGCCATTTCCACGGCGGCCTGGGCATGGGCGGCGTGGTGGCCTGCGGTCTGTTCGCTGCGGTGTCGGGCTCCAGCCCGGCGACGGTGGCGGCGATCGGCGCCATCCTGCTGCCGGCGATGGTCAAGCAGGGCTTCCCGATGAAGTTCGGCGCCGGCATCGTCGCCAGCTCGGGCGCGCTGGGCATCCTGATTCCGCCGTCCATCGTGATGGTGATGTATGCGGTGTCGACGAACTCGTCGATCGGCGCGCTGTTCATGGCCGGCATCATCCCGGGCGCTGTGCTGCTGTTCATGCTGGGCTTCACCACCTGGTGGCGCGCCAAGAGCAACAACTACCCGCGCATGCCGAAGGCGCCGATGGTCGATCGCATCAAGGCCTTTCGCGAATCCTTCTGGGGGCTGATGCTCATCGTCGTCGTGATGGGCGGCATCTATACCGGCATCTTCACGCCGACCGAAGCGGCCGCGATGAGTGCGGTGTACGCCTTCATCGTCGCGGTATTCGTCTATCGTGACCTGCCGCTGAAGCGCATCCCCAAGGTGCTGCTCGATTCGGCAAACATGAGCGCGATGCTGCTCTACATCATCACCAACGCCATCCTGTTCTCCTTCCTGCTGACCTCGGAACAGATTCCACAGGCGGTGGCGGCCTGGCTGGTGGACAGCGGCATGGGGGCGCTGGGCTTCCTGCTGGTGGTGAACATTCTGCTGCTGCTGGCCGGCAACATCATGGAGCCGTCGTCCATCATCCTGATCACCGCGCCCATCCTGTTCCCGGTGGCGATGGCGCTGGGCATCGACCCGGTGCACTTCGGCATCATCATCACGGTGAACATGGAAATCGGCATGATCACGCCGCCGGTGGGCCTGAACCTGTATGTCGGAAGCGGCATCGCCAAGCTGGGCATGACGGACATGACCAAGGCGGTGTCGCCGTGGCTGATCACGATGCTCATCTTCCTGGTCATCGTCACCTACTGGCCCGCTCTGTCGCTGTGGCTGCCGCGGACGCTGGGCATGATCAGCTGATGCGCACCTGACACCGCTGCAACCCGCAGTTCTGACGCCGCGTGAAGTTATGCGCGGCGTTTTTCTTTTTTGCGGAGCCCTCGCTCAAGTCCGCGGTGCCGACAGTCGTAAATGGTCCTACGAGGAGATCGACGGTGCGCTTCCGTATAACTAAAGTCCTATAAGCACCTGTCGATATTGGCCATGTAGTGAATCGAAAACAGGGAACAGACACATGAAGAACATGCTGAGCATCCGCAAAGCCTTCCTTTTTCACTCGATCTTTGCGTCGGCCATGTGCACGGCCATTTTCGGCGTGCAGGAGTTTCTGTTTCCGGGTTGGACCGGCCTTATCGTCTCGTCTGTCCTGAGTTCCGTCTTCATCATGGGTGTCGGCATCTGGTTCGGCACCGGCTTCGGTCAGCGCGCCGAACTGCTGGTTAACGCCATGCACAGCCTTGCCGAAGGCAAGCTCAATCACAAGCTCAGCCTGTCCGGCAAGGACGACTTTGCCTGGCTGGGCTACGAGTACAACCAGGCCTGCAAGTCTTTCCGCAAGCTGATCGAGAAGATGACGACCCTGTCGTCGACGCTCACCAGTTCGGCCGAAGAACTGTCCAAGCTGACCATCGCCGCGAACGAGACCGGCTCGCGCCAGGCCGACCGTATCCGTACCGTCGCCGAGGCGATGGAGCAGATGACCGCTTCGGCCCGCCAGGTGGCCGATCTGTCGGCCGACATGGACAGCATCGTGCGCGCCGCCGGCGACAGTACGCGCAGCGGCAAGACCGACCTCGAAGTGTCGATGGAGGGCGTCAGCCGCATCGCCAAGGAGATGGAAGAGTCGCTGCAGGTGATCGAGCGTCTGGTCAAGGATTCGGAAGAGATCGCCAAGATCAACGACGTGGTGAAGGACATTTCCGACCAGACCAATCTGCTGGCGCTCAACGCCGCGATCGAGGCCGCACGTGCCGGCGAGCAGGGTCGCGGTTTTGCGGTGGTGGCCGACGAGGTGCGCAAGCTGGCGCAGCGCACGCAGGGTTCGACCGCGGACATCGAGCAGATCGTCGCCAAGATCCGCCACGACGCCCAGGAAACGGTCGAGCGTGTCGGTCAGGCCAGCGAACGCGTCAGCGGCGCGGTGACCACCTCGCGCGGCGCCGTGGAGACTTTCGAATCCATCCTGCACCGCATGGAAGAACTGGTGAACAAGTCGGGTGAAGTGGCGACCAGCATGCGCGAACAGGACACCACGGCGCACGCCATCCTGCGCAACGCGGGCGAACTGTCGGCGCTGTCCGAGGACAACGCACGCGGCGTGGCGCAGACCGCGTCGCAGGGCGAATCGGTCGCCGGTTCGGCGCGCGAGCTCGAAGCCAGCCTGCGCACCTTCCAGATCTGAAACGCGTCGATCCCGAACAAGAAAAAGCCGGCGCATCGCGCCGGCTTTTTCATTTGTCGCGGGTGAGTTTCAGCGCGCCGCGGTCTTTCCCTGCGCCTTGATCCGCGCATCCTCGTCGATGCGCGCTTCGATGAAGGTCTTGATCGCCCACACCGCCTCCTGCGTCAGCACCTTGTCCCACGGCGGCATGTGCTGCACGTCGAGCACGCGCTTGCCCTTGCGTACCGTCTTGACGAAGTAGTGATCGACGTCGCTGAGGCAGCGAAGCTGCAGGTCGGGTTCGGTCACCTTGCGACAGCCGCGGTGCAGGCGCAGCAGGTTGGGGCCGACCTGGTTCTTGTGATTGACATCGGTACCGTGGCAGACGGCGCACGACTCGTTGTAGAGCGCGCGACCGGTGTCGACGACGGCGGCGTTGCCGCGGTAGGGATTGCTGTCCTTCCATGCGTCGCCGACCGGCGGCAGCGCCGAGATATCGGTCTTCGGCGGATGCGCTTCCATCGCCGGATCGCCAGCGTGTGCGCTGCCGAGCAGCGCAGCCAGCAGCAGCGGTGCGGCCAGTGTCCTGATCATGTGCGGTATCTCCATTGCGGCGGGGCGGTGCTTACCAGCCCACCGGACAACCTTTGCAGTCGTCGAAATTGGCATCGAGGAAAACGGTGTAGCGCGTTACGCAGCCTTCCATGATGGCGTTGCGGAAATCGGCGCTGCCGAACTTGGTTTCCTGCAGGTTGGCGTTGACCAGCCGGGCGTAGTGGAAGCGCGCGAACATCGGGCGAGCCGCTTCCAGGTTGGCGGCCGTCAGGTCGGCGTAGCTGAAGTCGACGCGGAACATGCGTGCGAACTCCATGTCCGCACCGACCAGCCGTGCGCCGCGCAGGCTGGCGGCGGGAATGTTGGCCTTCTGCAGGCGGGCCGAGCTGAGATCGGCGCGGTCCAGTATTGCACCGGCAAGATTGGCGGCGCGCAGGTCGGCGCGCACCATGTTCGCGCCGGTGAAGTCGGCGCCGGCGAGGTCCTTTGCCGACAGGTCGGCGTGGCGCAGGTCGGCACCCGGGCAACGGGTGTAGGGCCAGATCGGGCAGCCATTGACGACCAGTGTTTCGCTGGCCGAGGCGTCTTCGGCGACGGCAGGCGTGCTCAGGCCGAGCAGTGCGAGCAGTACTGCGGGGAAAAGTCTTCGCATCGAGGACTCCGGACAGAAAGAACCTGGCAACCGCGCATCTTGGGCCGACGCTGATGCGGCGGCACCGGAAATCGTTTCGCAGTTGCCAGGTAAAGGCCGGCCACGCAGGGCCGGCAGGAGGAGTGGCCGGCCCCCGCCGGGCGGCGGGGGCGCGCCGTCAATCAGCGCTTCGGCAGCTTGAAGGCCCAGAACGAGCCGCCCTGGCTGACCTGCTTGGTCAGCTCGGCCATGTCGCCGCCCCACAGCGGCACCGCGCCGCCGTAGCCGGAAGAGATGCCGATGTACTGTTCGCCATCCTGTTCCCAGGTAATGGGCACCGACACCACGCCGGAGCCGGTCTGGAATTTCCAGACTTCCTTGCCGGTCTTGGCGTCGAAGGCCTTCACGTAGCCGTCGGAAGTGCCGGTGAACACCAGGCCGCCGGCGGTGGTCAGCGTGCCGGCCCACAGCGGGAACTGCTCCTTGTGTTCCCAGGCGATCTTGCCGGTCTTCGGGTCGATTGCGCGCAGTACGCCGACGTGGTCGTCGAACAGCTTCTTGATCCGGAAGCCCTGGCCAAGGTAGGCAGCACCCGGCTTGTAGGTCACGTTCTCGGTCCAGTAGTCCATCGCCCAGTGGTTGGCCGGGATGTAGAACAGCTCGGTGTCCGGGCTGTACGACATCGGCATCCAGTTGGTGCCGCCGAGGAAGGGCGGTGACACGAAGATGGATTCGCCCTTGTCCGCACCGGCCTTGGGCTTCGGCGGATACTGGCTCTCGACCACGTTGGGCAGGCCGGTCTTCGGATCGAAGCCCTTGGACCAGGTGATGCCGTCGACGAAGGGCCAGGCACCGATCAGCGCGGTCTGCTTCCACGGGTAGCCGGCGCCGGTGGCCAGCTTTTCGCGGTCGGTCACGAAGAAGTAGCCGTTGCGGTCGGCGTGCGCCGAGGCCTTCACCAGCTTGCCGGTCTTCGGATCCTTGTACTCGAACAGCAGCACAGAGTTGTTGCCGGAGAAGTCCCAGGCGTCGTTCGGCGTGTGCGAGAAGAAGCCCTTCAGTTCGCCGGTCGACGCATCGACATAGGCCTGACCGGAGGTGAACAGGCTGGGCCACTTGGTCGGGCTGTCGCCTTCCTTGGTCCGTTTCCAGGTGTTCCACGGGGCCGGGTTGCCGGTGCCGATCACGACCATGTTCTGTTCGACGTCGAACGACGCGGTTTGCCACGGGGCACCGCCACCGTGACTCCAGGCTTCGACCTTGCCGGTTTCGCGGCTGGGATCATCCGGCCACGACGGCGCCTTGGCGTCGCCGGTCGTCGTGCTGTCCTTGCCGTTCAGGCGACCCATGTGGCCCTCAACCATCGGGCGCGCCCAGATCTCCTCGCCGGTATCGACGTCGCGCGCAAACAGGTAGCCGATCACGCCGAATTCGTCACCGGACGAACCGTGCACCAGCATCACGCGGCCGGACTTCTTGTCCTTGACGATGAAGGGGGCGCCCGACATCGTGTAGCCGACCTTGTGGTCGCCCCACTTCTTCGACCAGACGACCTTGCCGGTGTCCTTGTTCAAGGCCACCATGCCGGCGTCCAGCGTGCCGAAGTACACCTTGTCGCCGTAGATCGCCGCACCGCGGTTCACCACGTCGCAGCACGGACGGATGTCGTCCGGCAGCCGATGTTCGTACGCCCACAGACGCTTGCCGGTCTTGGCGTCGATGGCGTACATGCGGGAGTAGGAGCCGGTGATGTAGATGACGCCGTCGTGCACCAGCGCCTGGCCTTCCTGGCCACGCTGCTTCTCGCCGCCGAAGGAGTAGGACCACGCGGGGCTCAGCGATGCGACGGTCTGCGTGTTGATCTGCTTGAGCGGGCTGTGACGCTGGGCTTTCATGCCCAGACCGTAGGTCAGCACGTCCTTGGTCGTCTTGTCGTCGTTGACGATATCTTCCCAGCTCACCGTCTTGGCGGCGTGCACCGGGCCTGCTGCAAGGATGCCCAGCGCGATCAGCAGTGCCGGGTTCCTGAGGGCAAACGTTTTCATCCTGACTCCTCTTTCAGTGTTGATCTGTCGTGTCGTCATCGCGGCCCCGCTTGTTTCGCGGACACAGGGTCGTGATGCGCACTGCAGGTTAGGCAGCACCTGGAGGTGTCGAAGGTTCAAAGCTCCCGCAGAATCAGGGAGTCGATCCCGTTTTTCCGGACTGTTTCAGGGATGGACACTTAGTTGTCGAGGTCTGTAACAGACGATGGTTCGGCAAGCTTTATGCCGGATGCGAGGCGGTCTGCCGGTTCCGTGCGGCGATGGTCCTCGTCTTGCTTGCCCTGCTGCGCGGTGCCCGATTTCTGGCGCCGACTACATATAGAAGATGCAATGGAGGAGTTTGTCCCGATGAAGAAGGTGATTGCGGCCCTCGGGTTCGCGCTTGCGTTGGCTGGCGCTGTGCACGCGGCCGATGCCGATCCGCTGAATTCCTCGCGCTGGCCGGATCTGCAGCGCGAATATCTGAACGATGCGCCGGTCGCTTTCGATCCGCGCATCGAAGTGCTGGCGCCCAAGGTGGCCGAGGATTCGATGAACGTGCCGGTGACCGTCAGGCTGAAGGGCTTGCCTGACGTCAAGCGCGTGCTGGTGATTGCCGACTTCAATCCCATCGTCAAGGTGCTCGACTTCCAGCCGCTGCTGGCGCAGCCCGGCCTGTCCTTCCGCATCAAGCTGCAGCAGGCGAGCCCGATCCGTGCGCTGGTGCAGACCGGTGACGGCAACTGGCTGGCCGGCGGGGTCTGGGTGGATGCGGCAGGCGGCGGCTGTACCGCACCGAGCACCGGTCGCAGCGCGCCGGACTGGGCGCAGAAGCTCAATCAGGTGCAGGGCAGGGTGTGGCGCGACGGACAGAACCAGCGGGTCCGTCTGCGCATCATGCATCCGATGGACACCGGTCTGGCACCCGGCATTCCGGCCTTCTTCATCGAACAGCTCGCCATCGTCGACGACAAGGGCGACGCCATGCTGAAGCTCGAGACCTTCGAGCCGCTGAGCGAGAACCCGGTGTTCTCGTTCGATCTGCCGGACACCGGCGCGGTGGCGCTGCGTGTCGTCGGCCGCGACAACAACGGCAATCGCATCGACGCCAAGGTGCAGCCATGATGGCCCGCCTCCTTGCTGCACTGGTCGCCTTTGCGCTGAGCTTCGCGGCACACGCGGCCACACCTTTCGACTATCGCCTGAAGCCGGAGAAGATCGCCGACGACACCTGGGTGCTGATCGGCAGCACCGAGGACATCACGCGCGCCAACGGCGGCAATATCGTCAACACCGCCTTCGTCGTGACCAAGGAGGGCGTGGTCGTGATCGACAGCGGCCCGTCGCGCCGCTACGGCGAACAGATGAGGGCGGCCATCGCCCGCGTCACCGACAAGCCGGTCGTGCGCGTGTTCAACACACACCATCACCCCGATCACTTCCTCGGAAATCAGGCGTACGCGGATGTTCCGATTGCCGCATTGCCCGCCACGCGGGCCGGTGAGCGTGACGACGGCGGCGCCTTCGCCGACAACATGTACCGGATGGCGGGCGACTGGGCATCTGGCACCGAGCCCCAGATTGCGCAGCAGGACGCGCAGCCGGGACGGCTGACGGTGGGCGGACACGAGTTCGAACTGATCGCGCTCGAAGGACACACCGCGGGCGATCTGGCCATTCTCGATCACCGGACCGGCGTGCTGTTCGCCGGCGATCTGGTGTTCCTCGATCGCGCCCCGACCACGCCGCACGCGTCGGTGCAGCGCTGGCTTAAGTCGCTCGACGCGCTCGCCGCGCTGGGCGCAAAGAAGACGCTGCCCGGTCACGGTCCCGTGCATGCAGGTAGCGCGGGCATCGAGCAGACGCGCGACTGGCTCAAGTGGCTTGATCAGACCCTGATGCAGTCAGCGGCAAACGGTCTCGACATGGCCGAGGTGATGCGCCTGCCGCTGCCCGAGCGCTTCGAGCGAATGCCGCTGGCGCGTAGCGAATTCGAGCGTTCGGTCACCCATCTTTACGGTGCCTACGAGTTGCGCGCGCTGGACAGTGTTGCACTGCCTGTGTTGCAACAAAAATGAACACCTGACCCGTTTCGCATCGCAGGAGTGCGGTGCGAACGGGATTTTCTCCTTGTTTTGGGCTGGCCCGGTTTTTGCGGTCGGTCTCCTGCCGAAAAAGGGAACCATTCCCTTCGTGCAAGAGAGAAATTCACCAACGAGGAGGAAGTATGAAAGGCTTGCGTAATTCCACGCTGTCCAGCCTGCTGGTTGCGGCGTTCGCCGCGATGGCAGCACCGCAGGTCATGGCCGGTGTGACCGACCGTGACATCGAAAACGACGCGAAGACGACCGGCGATGTGCTGTCCTGGGGCATGGGCACGGAAGGCCAGCGCTACAGCCCGCTCGACAAGATCAACGTCGGCAACGTCAAGAATCTGGTTCCGGTGTGGTCGTTCTCGTTCGGCGGCGAAAAGCAGCGCGGTCAGGAATCGCAGCCGCTCGTCGTCAATGGCAAGATGTTCGTTACGGGTTCCTACTCCCGCCTGTACGCACTCGATGCCAAGACCGGCGCCAAGCTGTGGCAATACGAGCACCGCCTGCCGGACGGCATCATGCCGTGCTGCGACGTGGTGAACCGCGGCGCCGCCGTGTATGACAACCTGGTCATCTTCAGCACGCTGGACGCACAACTGGTCGCTCTCGACCAGAACACCGGCAAGGTCGTCTGGAAGGAAAAGATCGACGACTACCAGGCTGGTTACTCCAACACCGCAGCCCCGATCATCGCCAAGGGCCTGATCCTGACCGGCGTGTCCGGTGGTGAGTTCGGCATCGTCGGCCGCGTCGAGGCGCGTGATGCCAAGACGGGCAAGATGGTGTGGAGCCGTCCGACCGTCGAAGGTCACATGGGTTACAAGTACGATGCCGCCGGCAACAAGACGGAGAATGGCATCAGCGGCACCACCAACGCCACCTGGCAGGGCGACCTGTGGAAGACCGGCGGCGCGGCCACCTGGCTCGGCGGCTCCTACGACGCCAAGACCGGTCTGGCCTATTTCGGCACCGGCAACCCGGCTCCGTGGAACAGCCACCTGCGTCCCGGCGACAACCTGTATTCGTGCGCGACCGTTGCCATCGACGTCGCCACCGGCCAGATCAAGTGGCACTTCCAGGGCACGCCGAACGACGGCTGGGACTATGACGGCGTGAACGAATTCGTCACGTTCGACATGAACGGCAAGCGCATGGGCGGCAAGGCCGACCGCAACGGCTTCTTCTACGTGCTGGACGCCAACACCGGCAAGTTCGAGCGCGGCTTCCCCTTCGTCAAGAAGATCACCTGGGCCAAGGGCCTGGATGCCAACGGCAAGCCGATCTTCGATCCGGCCAACCGTCCTGGCGACCCGTCCAAGGGCGCCGACGGCAAGAAGGGTGAAGTGGTGTTCTCCGCTCCGTCCTTCCTCGGCGGCAAGAACCAGATGCCGATGGCTTACAGCCCGGACACCGGCCTGTTCTACGTGCCGGCCAACGAGTGGGGCATGGAAATCTGGAACGAGCCGATCACCTACAAGAAGGGTGCTGCCTATCTGGGCGCCGGCTTCACCATCAAGACCATCGACGACAAGTACATCGGCGCGCTGCGTGCGGTCGATCCGAAGACTGGCAAGATCGTCTGGGAAGTCACCAACAACGCTCCGCTGTGGGGTGGTGTGATGACGACCAAGGGTGGCCTGGTGTTCTGGGGTACGCCTGAAGGTTTCCTGAAGGCCGCCGACGCGAAGACCGGCAAGGAAGTGTGGTCCTTCCAGACCGGTACCGGCGTCGTGGCGCCCCCGATCACCTGGGAACAGGACGGCGAGCAGTACATCGGCGTCGCTGCCGGCTGGGGTGGCGCTGTGCCGCTGTGGGGTGGGGACGTGGCCAAGAAGGTCAACTACCTGAACCAGGGCGGTTCGATGTGGGTGTTCAAGCTGCACAAGTAATGACATCGACGACCTGTGCTGGCATAGCGCTTGCATAAGTCGTGTATCCCGGCGCCTGTGGGCGTCGGGATGAAGGAAACAAGCGGGCAGGTCGCGGCGGACTGGAGCGACGTACTGGAACTTCAGGCCGAGCCCGCTTCCGGTGGTGTGATCCATCCCCGGTTTCGCGGCCGTATCCGTTCCGTTACAGGCAGTTTCGGGGTGGTGTTGTTCTCTTCAGTTAGACATGGCTCTTTGGCCGGCTTACCCAAGCCGGCCATTTTTTTGCCTGTCCGAAACGGGTGCCAAGGGATGCGCGGGAGCGATTCCCGCCCGCTGTACAGGTGGAACGTTACTGTACGAAGTGTTCAGTTCCGTGGCTGCCGCCCTGGCAGTGCGGCGGCCGGAGCCTGATCAGCCTTCCTTCAGCTTGCGATAGAGCGTGGTCCGGCTGATGCCCAGCTCGCGCGCCGTGGCGGCCACGTTTCCCTCGTTGCGCGACAGCGACTCGCGTATTGCGCGCAGCGTGAGGCTGTCCAGGTCGCACGGTGCCTGAGTGGTGACTGCACGGAACTCGGGTTCGCTCGGAGCGAACGTCGGCGCTCCGCCCAGCTCATCGATGAAGTCGTCCGGGAGGTGAGTCTTGCGGATGCAGCCATCGTCGGCGGCCATCACGCCGGCGGTGCGCAACAGATTCGCCAGCTGGCGCATATTGCCCGGCCAGGGATGGCGTTCGAACAGCGCGACCACTTCGTCGTCGATGCGCAGCCCCTGCGGAATGGATTCCTCGCTGGCGAGAATGCGATGCACCAGAGCGCGCAGATCGCTGCGTTCACGCAGCGGCGGCAGCATCACGGTCAGACCGTTGAGCCGGTAGTAGAGGTCGGCGCGGAAGCTGCCTTGGGCGACCAGGTCGCGCAGCTTGCGGTGGGTCGCGCAGATGATGGACAGATCGACCGGAGTTGCGCGGCCGCTGCCCAGCGGCACCACGGTGCGTTCCTGCAGCACACGCAGCAGGCGCGCCTGCAGTGCCAGCGGCATGTCGCCGATCTCGTCGAGGAACAGAGTGCCGCCGTCCGCCTGCATGATGCGGCCGGGGTAACCCTTGCGACGCGCACCGGTGAAGGCGCCTTCCTCGTAGCCGAACAGCTCCGACTCGATCAGGCCGTCGGGGATGGCGGCGCAGTTCACAGCGACGAAGGTCTGGTCGCGACGCGGCCCTTCGTCGTGAATGGCGCGTGCCAGCAGTTCCTTGCCGGTGCCGGTCTCGCCCTGGATCAGTACCGGGATGTCCCGCCCGAGCACGCGGCGAACCTTTTCGACGACTGCATCCATCTGCGCATCGCCGGTGCTGAGCCGGGCCAGTCCGCGGTCCTTGGCGATCTGCACCCGACTGACCGACTGACCGGATTCCGGACGCTGGACGTCCATGCTGATCACACGGGCCGGCGGACGGCTTTGATTGCCCGCTTGCGGGCGACCGAACAGCGTGCGGCCGCCGAACAGACGCAGTTCGAGCATGTCGGTGCCGCGCAGCAGCGGGTCGTACAACGCACCCAGCGGCTTGTCGAACATCGAACTGAAGGTGTGCGTCAGCAGCTCGGCGTGGCTGCGGCCAATCAGCCGACAGGCGCTGCGGTTGGCGGACAGTACGCGACCATCCTGGTCGAAGGCGAGCAGGGCCTCGAACACGGTGCCAATCAGCTCCTGCTGGACATGACAGTGCAGCAGGAAACCGTCCGGGAAGGCGTGCGCGAACATCTGGTTCTCGATGGTCTGCACCGCCAGATTGATCAGCGCCAGGCTGTGATGCGACGGATTGCGCGAGTCACCGGTGACGTCAAGCACGCCGAGCATGCGGCTGCACGGGTCGAAGATGGGCGAGGCCGAACAGGTGAGGAAGTGGTTGGCCGAGAAGAAGTGCTGCGAGCCATGCACCGACACTGGCACCTTTTCCACCAGCGCGGTACCGATGGCGTTGGTGCCCTTGCTTTCCTCCGACCATTCGACGCCGGGCGACAGCGCGACCTTGGATGCGCGGTCGAGGAAGGTCTGGTCGCCAACCGAATGGATGATGAAACCCGAGGCATTGGTCAGCACGATCATGCTGCCCGAGCGGGCGATCTGCGCGTACAGGCCGTTCATCACCGGCGCCGCGTGCTTGAGCAGCGACTCGTTGCGCTCGCGTTCGGTCAGCAGCAGGTCGCGGCGGGCTCTTTCGACTTCGCGACTGTTCTTGTCGGCGTCGAGGCCGCGGCTGATGCAGCGGCTCCACGATGTTTCGATCAGTGCTGGCAGGACGCCTGCCGGCACTTCGCCGGCGCTGCGCATGATTTCGTGTGCCTGTTCGCTGCGCGCGATGTCGGCGGGGCTTGATTCCATGGTCTCCTCCGAGCCCGTTTCCGGGATGCACGGCCGGTTGTACCGGCTCTCGCCTCCGGCGGGTTGGCGGCAGCTCGTGCCTGCGCCATCGTCCCACCGGACTGTCGAAGCTTTATAGCGTGATTCGCTTCGCTGCGCTACACCTGTCTCAAAGTGAAGCCGAACTTGGCACGATTCGTGCAAACGGGCACACCCGCAAGCTGACTTGCAGCATGTGAACATCTACGGAGGAGTTATGAAAGCAGGAGCCGCAACTTTGAAGACGACGGCCATCGTCACCGCGCTGATCGCACTGGGCAGCATGACCACGATGCGTGTCGAAGCTCACGGCGACGTCGTACCGCAGGCCGTCGATGTCAGCACGCTGAAGGCGCTGGGCGCCGAGTGGCGCAAAGAGAACCCCTACCGCGGCGACAAGGAAGCGATCCGCATCGGCAGTTCCGCCTACAACCAGAACTGTGCGCGCTGCCACGGTCTGGAAGCCGTCAGTGGCGGTATCGCCCCGGATCTGCGCATGCTCCCGATCGATGCCGAAACCGACGACTATTTCCTCAACACCGTGCGCCGCGGCCGCGTGCGCAACGGCGCCGTCTACATGCCGCCGTTCGAGGAAGCGCTGTCGCAGGAAGCCATGTGGGCCATCCGTGCCTACATCGAAACCCGTCATGAAGACTGATATTGGGGCTCAGCGCCGCCGCCTGCTGCTCGCCGGCGCCGGCCTGGCATTGACCGGGCTGCCCGCGTGGGCGGAGGGCGACGAGGTCTGGGCCGGCGTGAAGAAGTCCGGTCTGCTGCGCGTTGCCTTCTACAAGGACTTCGCGCCGTTCTCGAATGAGGGCAAGGGTTCCGACGTCGATATCGCCGCCGCGCTGGCGGCACGCATGGGACTGAAGATGTCGCCGATGTTCTTCGACGCCGACGAGAACATGGGCGACGACCTGCGCAACATGGTCTGGAAGGGCCACTACATGGGCCACGGCCCGGCCGACATGATGATGCACGCGCCGGTCGACCGCGAGTACATGGCCCGTCAGGACAAGGTGGAATTCCTCGCGCCGTATCACCGTGAGCGCTATGCCATCGCCTACGACAGGCGCCGCGTCGACAACCTCGAAACGATGGCGCCGTTCGAAAAGCTGCCCTGTGGCGTGGTGGTCGATACGCTGCCCGATTCGCTGATGCTGTCGGCCGACGGCGGGCGTTATCGCAGTCAGCTCAAGCATTACAAGACGCTGGCTGAGGCGATGGCTGCGCTGCGCTCCGGCGAGGTTGCCGGGGTGATGGCGCTGCAGGGCGAGCTTGAAGGGGCCGTCGCCGGTGACGCGAACTTCCCGGTCGGCCCGGCACCGATCGCACTGCTCAATACCCGTCAGTGGCCGGTCGGCATCGCCATCCGCAAGGGCGAACAGCAGCTTGGTCGGGCCATCATGGAGGCGATGAATGCGCTGGTCGCCGACGGCGAAATCGAGCGCATCATGGCGCGACATAATATCAAGTGGCGTGCACCCTGAGTGTCCAGGTGTCCAGTTTATGGACACCTGGACACCTGTCTCGCAAATAAGGATTTATTGAGACGGCGGAAGCGCACAGGCGCCAAATTCCGAGCGCTAAAATGTGAAGTGTTTTTCATAGCGGGGCGGCTTTCCCGCCAAAATCACCCTGCGAACCGTGTCACGCCCAGAACGTGGAGGAGCGAATCAATATGCAGAAGTCCCTACACATCGATCCCTCGAAATGCACCAGCTGCCTGCAATGCGAAATGGCCTGTTCGTTCGAGAACTACGGTGTATTCAACAACTCGCTGTCGCGCATCAAGGTGTTCGACTTCCACCATACGGGCGCCAAGGTTCCCTACACCTGTACGCAGTGCGATGAAGCCTGGTGCATGCACGCCTGTCCGGTCGAGGCGATCAAGCTCGACAAGACCAACGGCGCCAAGGTCGTGTTCGAAGACGTGTGCGTGGGCTGCAAGGTGTGCACGATCGCCTGTCCGTTCGGCACCGTGAATTACGTGGCCGAGACCGGCAAGGTGCAGAAGTGCGATCTGTGCGGCGGCAACCCGGCCTGTGCGGAAGCCTGTCCGACCGGTGCCATCACCTATGTGGACGCCAACTGGACCGGTCTGGACCGCATGCGCCAGTGGGCCGACAAGCTCGGCAACCAGCCCGCCTGATTTTCGGAGGAACACAAAATGGCATGGACCCGCAAAATCCTGCGCGTTAACCTGACCGACCGCACCTGCAAGAGCGAGCCCCTGAACATGCAGTGGGCTCAGGACTATCTCGGCCAGCGTGGTCTGGCAACGAAGTATCTGGTGTCGGAGATCGATCCCAAGGTCGATCCGCTGTCGCCGGACAACAAGATCATCTGGGCGACCGGTCCGCTGACCGGCACCATGGCCTCGACCGGCGGCCGCTACTCGGTCGTCACCAAGGGCCCGCTGACGGGCGCCATCGCCTGTTCGAATTCCGGTGGTTACTTCGGCGCCGAGCTGAAGTTCGCCGGCTGGGACATGGTCATCATCGAAGGCCGCGCTTCGAGCCCGGTCTACCTGTCGATCGAGAACGACAAGGTCGAAATCCGTGACGCGTCCCATCTGTGGGGCAAGACCGTCTGGGAAACCGAAGAGACGATCAAGGCCGCTCACCAGGATCCGCAGGTACGCGTTTCCTGTATTGGCCGCACCGGCGAAGCCGGCGTGCTTTACGCCGCCATCGTCAATGACCTGCACCGCGCAGCCGGCCGTTCCGGCGTCGGCGCGGTCGCCGGTTCGAAGAACCTGAAGGCACTCGTGGTGCGTGGCACCCTCGGCGTCGGCAATCTGGCCAACCCGAAGGAGTTCATGAAGGTCACCTACGAGAAGAAGAAGATCCTCAAGGAGAATGCGGTCACCGGTCAGGGCCTGCCGACCTATGGCACCCAGGTGCTGATGAACGTGATCAACGAGATCGGCGCCATGCCGACGCGCAACCACAAGGACGTGCAGTTCGAGGGTGCGCGCAAGATTTCCGCTGAGGCGATGCACGAGCCGCGCGAATCGGACGGCAAGGCGCAACTGGTGAACAACCAGGGTTGCTTCGGCTGCACCATCGCTTGCGGCCGCATTTCGAAGATCGACCAGACCCACTACACCGTGGTGAACAGCCCGAAGTACTGGGGCGCCTCCGGCGGTCTGGAGTACGAAGCGGCGTGGTCGCTCGGCTGTGCCAACGGTGTCGATGACATCGAGGCGCTGCAGTACGCCAACATGCTGTGCAATGAAGACGGTTTCGATCCGATTTCCTTCGGCGCCACCATCGGTGCGGTGATGGAACTGTACGAAATGGGTGTGCTGACCAAGGAGGAGATCGGCATCGAGGCGCCGTTCGGCTCGGCCCG
Organism: Methyloversatilis sp. NSM2; assembly: GCF_038066675.1. Taxonomy (NCBI): domain Bacteria; kingdom Pseudomonadati; phylum Pseudomonadota; class Betaproteobacteria; order Nitrosomonadales; family Sterolibacteriaceae; genus Methyloversatilis; species Methyloversatilis sp. NSM2. Next base: position 1,576,609 of record NZ_JBBUKV010000001.1, on the reverse strand, counting down.
CGCGCTTACCTTCCTGGCCGAACAGACGGCCCGTGGCGAAGGTTTCGGCAAGATCGTCGGTCTCGGCTCGAAGCGCCTGTGCGAAAAGTACGGTCATCCCGAACTGTCGATGTCGGTCAAGGGCCAGGAATTCCCGGCCTACGACGCGCGTGGCGTGCAGGGCATGGGCCTGACCTACGCGACCTCGAACCGCGGTGCCTGCCACCTGCGTTCGTACACCATCTCGTCGGAAGTGCTGGGCATCCCGGTCAAGACCGATCCGCACACCACCGAAGGCAAGCCGGCACTGGTCAAGGCCTTCCAGGACGCCACAGCAGTGGTCGATTCGTCCGGCCTGTGCGTGTTCACGACCTTCGCCTGGGCGCTGTCGGACATCCAGCCGCAACTGCAGGCTGCCTGCGAAGGCGACTGGTCGATGGAAAAGCTGGACCTGATGGGCGAGCGCATCTGGAATATGGAGCGTCAGTTCAACAATGCAGCCGGCTTCACCCGCAAGGACGACGATCTGCCGCCGCGCCTGAAGAACGAAGCCGCCAAGGTCGGTCCGGCCAAGGGCCTGGTGTCGGGCATCGACAAGATGATTCCCGAGTACTACGAACTGCGCGGCTGGGACACCGAAGGCCGCCCGACGGCGGAGACGGTTGCCCGCCTGGGTCTCTGATCGAAGTCGTCGCATGAACACAGCGCGCCCTCCGGGGCGCGCTGCATTTCAGGAGCATCACTCATGAAGCACGTCATCATCGGCAACGGTCCGGCCGGCGTGGTCGCCGCCGAAGCGATCCGCCGTGCGGATCGCAATGCCGACATCGTCATGATCGGCGACGAACCCGAGCCGCCGTATTCGCGCATGGCCATTCCCTACCTGCTGGTTGGCAACATCCAGGAAAAGGGCACGTGGCTGCGCAAGACCGACGGTCATTTCGCGTCGCTGAACATCAAGGAAGTGCTCGGGCGCGCGAAGTCGGTGGACACCGCCGGTCGCGTCGTCCATATGGAGGATGGCAGCTCCTTCGCCTACGACCGCCTGCTCATCTGTACCGGTTCGCATCCGCTGAAGCTGCCGGTGCCGGGCATTGACTCACCGAACGTTCACAGCTGCTGGACGCTGGACGACGCGCGCCACATTGCGGCCAAGGCGAAGAAGGGCGCTCGGGTGCTGCAAATCGGCGCCGGTTTCATCGGCTGCATCATCATGGAAGCGCTCGCGTCGCGCGGCGTGAAGCTGGACATCGTCGAAATGGGCGACCGCATGGTGCCGCGCATGATGACGTCCAAGGCGGGCGGCATGATCGCGCGCTGGGTGAAGCAGAAGGGCGTCAATGTGCACACCAGCGCGCGCGTCACTTCGATCCGCCAGAACGGCGACGAGCTGATTGCCACGCTGGGTGACGGCACCGAAGTGGTGGCCGACCTCATCATCGCGTCGGCTGGTGTGAAGCCGAACGTGGCCTTCCTGCAGGGAAGCGGCATCGCCTGCGCGACCGGCATCCTGATCGACGAACGCTGCGAAACCAACATCCCGGGCGTGTTTGCCGCCGGCGATGTGGCCGAGGCGGTTGATTTCTCGACTGGCGAGCGTCTGGTCAATGCGATCCAGCCGAACGCGGTCGACCAGGGCCGAGTCGCGGCGATGAACATGGTGGGACGCAACACGCGCTCGCAAGGCACGATGGCGATCAACGTGCTCGACACGCTGGGTCTGATCTCGGCTTCGTTCGGACAGTGGTGGGGCGCCGAGGGCGGCGATTCGGTTGAGCTGATTGACGAAGAGCGCTTCCGCTACATCAGTCTGCAGTTCAAGGACGACGTGCTGGTGGGCGCGACCTCGATCGGCCTGACCGACCACGTCGGCGTGCTGCGCGGCCTGATCCAGACCCGAACGCCGCTGGGCAGCTGGAAGCAGCGCCTGATGCACGACCCGCTGCGCGTGATGGAGGCCTATCTGTCGATGGCCCAGGCGCAGAGCGCGCCGCCGCTGGCCGAAGCGCTGCACTGAAGATGCGGGTAACGCTGAAGTTGTACGCCTCGCTGTCCGATTTCCTGCCGGACGAGGCGAAGCGCACCAACGAGTGGCCGATGGACGTGCCCGAAGGAACGACGGTTGGCGATATGATCGCGCGCCATCAGCTTCCTGCACGGCTCGTCCATCTGGTTCTCGTGAACGGTCATTTCATTCCTCCCGCCAGCCGCGATGCGCGCGCGCTGGTCGATAACGACATACTCGCCATCTGGCCGCCGGTGGCGGGCGGATGAACGCCGCCTTTCCACTGAAACCGGAAGAGATCGCCGCCGGCCAGGTCGTGCGCGTGATGAGCATAGGGCGCGAAGAGTTCTTCCAGATGCTGCCCGGCGCGGTCGAACTGCCCATCGTCCATCGCGGTGACAGCGTGAGCGGCCGTGGCTGGACGGTATCCGCCGAGGTGCTGCCGGCGCTTCACATCGCGCTGCTGAGCCTGCCTCGCCTGCGGGTGCAGATCGACTTCACGGTTCGCGATGTCGATTTCATGGCCGCCTTCATGGCGCGCTTCGACCGGCATTTCCAGCGCGGCGGCGGCTGAGTCCGGCCAGAATTTCAGTTCGGGCTGGTCGAGAGGGGGCCTCCCGGGTTAATATTCGGCGTGGCGGGTCTCCCCGCATCGTGGCGCGGTGAACCTGGTCAGGTCCGGAAGGAAGCAGCCACAGCTGCTCACCACGAGTGCCGGGGGTCAGGCTCGCCACCCCTCCCTTTTCTGCAGTCCGCACAGCCGTCCTCTTACGCCAGCGTCCAGATGACTTATCAGGTTCTTGCGCGCAAGTGGCGTCCCCGCAGCTTCGAAACCCTGGTCGGACAGGATCACGTCGTGCGCGCGCTGACGCACGCGCTCGAACAGCAACGCCTGCATCACGCCTACCTGTTCACCGGCACCCGCGGCGTCGGCAAGACGACGATCTCGCGCATCCTGGCCAAGAGCCTGAACTGCGAAACCGGCATTACGGCAAAGCCCTGCGGCACCTGCGCCGCCTGTACCGAAATCGATGCCGGCCGTTTCGTCGACTACGTTGAAATGGATGCCGCGTCCAACCGCAGCGTGGACGACATGGCCGCTCTGTTGGAAAAGGCGGCCTACGCACCGGCGCGCGGGCGTTACAAGGTCTACATGATCGACGAAGTCCACATGCTGACCGGCCACGCCTTCAACGCGATGCTGAAGACGCTCGAAGAGCCGCCGGAGCACGTGAAGTTCATCCTTGCGACCACCGATCCGCAGAAGATTCCGGTGACCGTGCTGAGCCGCTGCCTGCAGTTCAACCTGAAGCAGATGCCGCCCGACGCCATCGTGCGTCATCTGTCGGGCGTGCTCGACGCCGAAGGTGTCGAATACGAACCGGCCGCACTGCGGCCGATCGCCAAGGGCGCCGCCGGTTCGATGCGCGACGCGCTGTCGCTGCTCGATCAGGCCATTGCGCACGGTGCCGGCCGACTGGTCGAGCAGGACGTGCTCGACATGCTGGGCACGGTGGGCGACGAACACCTCTACCTCATTCTCGACGCGCTGCTCGCCGGGGACGGTGCCGCGCTGATGACGCTGACTGCCCAGATGCGCGCGCGCAGCGTCGATTTTGACCAGGCGCTGCGCGAACTGGCCGTGCTGCTGCACCGTGTGGCAGTGGCGCAGAAAGTGCCGGACGCGATCACTGATGAAGGTGAGAAGGCGCGGCTCGAACCCTATGCTGCGGCGATGGACGCCGAATCGGTGCAGCTGGCCTACCAGATCGTCGTCCAGGGCTGCAACGATCTGGCGCTGGCGCCGGACGAAGTCACCGGGTTCTCGATGACCCTGCTGCGCCTGCTGGCCTTCCGTCCGGAGACGCCGCCGGCGCTGGGCATCACGCCGCGCGGCCAGAGCGCCGCGCTGCAGGCGCCCAACCGTGTCGCGCGCACCAGCGCGCCGGTGCCGCCCCCCGCTGCCGAGGCACCGGTCGCCGCGCCGTTGCCGCGAGAAACGCCGTCGCCCAGCGCGCCAGCGCCGCTGGCCGACGCGAATCCGGCACCGCCGCCTTGGGAGGAGGACGAGCCGGTCAATGTCGCGCCGCCCGCCGCGGCCGCAGCAGCGATGCCGCGCACCAACGCTGACTGGCATGCGCTGGTCGATACGCTGGACGTTGCCGCGCTGAGCAAGCAGCTGGCGCACCAGAGCGAATGGCTGGCCAGCGAAGGCGAGGCGATCCGCCTGCGCCTTTCGCGCGACATGGCGCACCTGATCACTTCCGGCCAGGACAAGTTGCGCGCCGCGCTGCAGACCCGCCTCGGCGTCAATGTCCGGCTGCATTTCGAACAGGGTGACCCGGTCGGACAGACCGTTGCCCAGCGACTGAACGCAGAACAGCGCGCGCGCCATGAACAGGCGTGCGCGTCGATGAAGAATGACCCCTTCGTGCAGCAGGTGATTGAACAGTTCGGCGCCCGGCTGATCGAAGACTCGATCAAACCCCTTTGAGGACAGCACCATGATGAAAGGTGGCATCGGTGGCCTGATGAAGCAGGCCCAGCAGATGCAGGAAAACATGAAGAAGATGCAGGAGCAGCTGGCCAGCGTCGAAGTCGAGGGCCAGTCGGGTGCCGGCATGGTCAAGGTGATCATGACCTGCAAGCACGACGTGCGTCGCGTTTCCATCGACCCGTCGGTGATGGACGACCGCGAAATGCTGGAAGACCTGCTCGCGGCCGCCGTCAACGACGCGGTACGCCGCGTCGAGGCGACCACCCAGGAAAAGATGGCCGGTTTCACGTCCGGTCTGAACCTGCCGCCGGGCTTCAAGCTGCCGTTCTGAGTCCGGTCCTGCGCCCGTCATGAGTACAGGTGTGCTGGACGAGCTGGTCAGCGCGCTGCGCTGCCTGCCTTCGGTCGGCCCGAAAAGCGCGCAGCGCATGGCCTTCCATCTGCTGCAGCGCGACCGCGGCGGTGCCGAGAAGCTGGCGCGCGCGCTCGGCAATGCGCTGACGCGGCTGCACAACTGCGCGCGCTGCAATACCTTCACCGAACTCGAGGTGTGCGAGCGCTGCAGTTCGCCGCGCCGCGATGCCAGTCTTCTGTGCGTGGTCGAAACGCCGGCCGACATGCTGATGATGGAGCAGACGCACAGCTATGCCGGGCTCTATTTCTGCCTGATGGGGCGCATCGCGCCACTCGAAGGTGTCGGCCCGAAGGAGCTGCGGCTCGATCGCCTGCTCGAACGCGCCGCCGACCCGGCCGTGCGCGAGGTCATCCTGGCCACCAATTTCACCAACGAGGGCGAAGCGACGGCGCATTACCTCGGTGAAATGCTGCGTGCGCGCGGCCTCGCCGTCAGCCGCATCGCCCGCGGACTTCCGGTCGGTGGCGAACTGGAACACACGGATATCGGCACCATCGCCCAGGCGCTGTCGGAAAGGCGGCCGGCGTGAGCACGCAGGCACGCCCGCTCGATGGCCTGAAAGTGGTCGAACTGGGTACGCTGATCGCCGGACCGTTCGCCTCGCGCATCCTGGCCGAGTTCGGCGCCGAGGTGATCAAGGTCGAGTCGCCAGATGGCGGTGACCCGCTGCGCAAGTGGCGCCTGCTGTACGAAGGCACTTCGCTGTGGTGGTTCGTGCAGGCGCGCAACAAGAAGTCGGTCACGCTGAACCTGAAGCATCCGGACGCGATCGCGGTACTGAAGAGGCTGCTGGCGGACGCCGACGTGCTGGTCGAAAACTTCCGCCCGGGCGTGCTCGACAAGCTCGGTCTGCCGGAAGCGGTGCTGAAGGACATCAATCCGTCGCTGGTCATCGTGCGCCTGTCGGGCTTCGGGCAGACCGGACCGATGGCGCAGCAGCCGGGTTTCGGGGCCATCGGCGAATCGATGGGCGGGCTGCGCTACATCACCGGCTTTCCCGATCGCCCGCCGGTCAAGGTGGGCATTTCGATCGGCGATTCGATCGCAGCCTTGTGGGGGGTGATCGGCGCGCTGATGGCGCTGCGCCATCGCGACGCCACCGGCGGGCGCGGGGCAGGGCAGGGCCAGACCGTCGATGTCGCGCTGTACGAAGCGGTGTTCGCGATGATGGAAAGCATGCTGCCGGAGTTCGACGTGTTCGGTTTCATCCGCGGCCGCACTGGCAACATCATGCCGGGCATCACGCCGTCGAACACGCATACCGCGCGCGACGGCCGTCACATCATCATCGGCGGCAACGGCGATGCCATCTTCCGGCGGCTGATGATAGCGATCGGGCGGCCCGATCTGGCCGACGATCCCGATCTGGCCGACAACGCCGGGCGCGACGCGCGTCGCGACGAAATTTACGGCCTGATCGACGCCTGGGTCGCCGCGCGCGACGGCGACGAAGTGCTGCGCCTGCTGGGCGAGGCCGACGTGCCGGTCAGCCGGGTCTATTCGATCGAGGACATCGCCGCCGATCCGCAGTATCTGGCGCGCGCGGTGTTCGAGACCGCGCGTCTGCCTGACGGTCGAGAGTTCAAGGCGCCGGCGCCGATGCCGAGGCTGTCGGAGACACCCGGGCGCACCGACTGGATCGGGCCGGCGCTGGGTGAACACACGGACGAAGTGCTGGGGGGGCTCGGATATGGCAGCGGCGACATTGCCGCGCTGCGCGCCGGGGGCGCGCTTTGAAATCATCGGAAATCGGCTTCTCTCGCCGCTTCCGCGTTGTTTGCAGTGCAGCAGGGCTTTAAACGGGGCACCGCTTGAGGGTATAATCGCAGGTTGTGCAGAATCAATTGTCTAGACGGGATAAAGCATGAGTGGCAATGAACGGAAAGCGGATTGCGGCCGGCGCAATCTGCTCGTGGCAACAGCCTGTGCTGGCGGTGTGGCCGGGCTCGCGGTGGCAGTGCCTTTTCTGACCAGTCTTTCCCCCTCGGAGCGCGCGAAAGCGGCCGGTGCTCCGGTCGAGGTGGACATTTCCAAACTCGGTCCCGGTGAAATGACCACCGTCGAGTGGCAAGGCAAGCCGGTGTGGATCATGCGCCGCACGCCGACCCAGCTCGAAGCGCTGGCCAAGATCGACGACAAGCTGGCCGACCCGAAGTCGGAGCGCAATCCTTCCGAGTTCACTCCCGAATACGCACGCAACGTGCAGCGCTCGCGTGAAGACCACGCCGACGTGCTGGTCGTCGTCGCCATCTGTACCCACCTCGGCTGTTCGCCGTCGGGCCCCTTCGAGTCGGGCTCCAACGCGCAGCTCGGCGACGTCGCCGGCTTCGTGTGTCCGTGCCACGGTTCGACCTTCGACCTGTCCGGTCGCGTGTTCAAGGCCATGCCGGCCCCGGACAACCTGAAGGTTCCGCCGTACATGTTCCTGTCTGACTCGCGCATCCTGGTCGGCCAGGATTCCAAGGAGGGTTGATCGAATGGCTGGCGAAAAGGTAGTGACCACCACCGGCCTGCTCGGCTGGATCGACGAGCGCTTCCCGCTCACATCGCTCTGGAAGGAACACCTTTCGGAGTACTACGCACCGAAGAACTTCAACTTCTGGTACTTCTTCGGCTCGCTGGCACTGCTGGTGCTGGTGATCCAGATCGTGACCGGCATCTTCCTGGTCATGCACTTCAAGCCGGACGCTTCGCTGAACGCCTCGGGCGTGCCGGTGGCCTTTGCCAGCGTCGAATACATCATGCGCGACGTGCCGTGGGGCTGGCTCATCCGCTACATGCACTCGACCGGCGCCTCGGCGTTCTTCGTCGTCGTGTACTTGCACATGTTCCGCGGCCTGCTTTACGGTTCCTACCGCAAGCCGCGCGAGCTGGTGTGGATCTTCGGCTGCCTGATCTTCCTGTGCCTGATGGCGGAAGCCTTCATGGGCTACCTGCTGCCGTGGGGCCAGATGTCGTACTGGGGCGCCCAGGTCATCATCAACCTGTTCTCGGCCATCCCGCTGATCGGCAATGATCTGTCGACCTGGCTGCGTGGTGACTTCGTGATCGGTGATGCGACGCTGAACCGTTTCTTCTCCTTCCACGTTATCGCCGTGCCGCTGGTGCTGATCGGCCTCGTCGCCGCCCACATCATCGCGCTGCACGAAGTCGGGTCGAACAACCCGGACGGCGTCGAGATCAAGAAGAACAAGGATCCGAAGACCGGCATCCCGCTGGACGGCATTCCCTTCCACCCGTACTACACGGTGAAGGACATCGTCGGTGTCGTCGTCTTCCTGATCTGCTTCTCGGCCGTGGTGTTCTTCGGTCCGGAGTTCGGCGGCTACTTCCTGGAGTACAACAACTTCATCCCGGCTGACCCGATGAAGACGCCGCCGCACATCGCGCCGGTGTGGTACTTCACGCCGTTCTACTCGATCCTGCGTGCCAACACGATCAACTTCTTCTGGGTCGATGCGAAGCTGTGGGGCGTCATTTTCATGGGCCTGTCGGTCATGGTCTTCTTCGCGCTGCCGTGGCTGGACCGCTCGCCGGTCAAGTCGATCCGCTACAAGGGCCCGATCTTCAAGTCGGCTCTGGTGGTGTTCGTGATCGCCTTCCTGATCCTGGGCTACCTTGGCATGCAGGCACCGACGCCGATGGGCACGCTGGTTTCGCAGATCTGCACGGTCATCTACTTCCTGTTCTTCGCGCTGATGCCCTGGTACACCGCGATCGACAAGTGCAAGCCCGAACCCGCGCGCGTGACCGGTCACTGAGAGCCAGAGAACCATGAAACAACTCAAAAAACTGTTTCTCGGCGCGCTGTGCGCGCCCCTGCTGGCGATTGCCAGTTCCGAACCGGTGCACCTCGATCGTGCGCCGACCGAGAAATTCCGCGACGCCATCGCCATCCAGCGCGGCGCCCAGGTTTTCGTCAATTACTGCCTGAACTGCCACTCGGCGTCCTACATGCGCTACAACCGCCTGAAGGATGTCGGCCTGACGGACGAGCAGATCAAGGACAACCTTCTGTTCGCCGCCGACAAGGTCGGTGAAACGATGAAGGTGGCCATGACCCGCGACGACGGCAAGGCGTGGTTCGGTGCGGCACCGCCGGATCTGACCGTGATTGCACGTTCGCGTGCCTCGGCCGACGGCAGCGGCGCGGACTGGCTCTACACCTATCTGCGCAGCTTCTATCGCGACGAGAACCGTCCGACCGGCTGGAACAACACCACCTTCGCCAACGTTGGCATGCCGCACGTCCTGTACGAGCTGCAGGGCGAGCAGACGGCCAAGCACGTCAAGGTGGCGGATGGTCACGGCGGCGAAAAGGAAGTCGTCCAGCTTGAACTTACCAAGCCGGGCAAGCTGAGCAAGTCCGAATACGACTCGATGGTCGGCGATCTCGTCGCCTATCTGGTCTATATGGGCGAACCGGGCGCTGAAAAGCGCCGTCAGACCGGTCTTCTGGTCATCATCGGTCTTTCCGTTCTTCTCGTTCTGAGCTACCTGCTCAAGCGCGAATTCTGGAAAGACGTTCACTAATCAATACGCCCGAAAGTCATGCAAGCTCTCGGTCATCGCGAAGCGACCTCATCACGCGTCAGACGCGTGGTGAGGGATGCCGAGTACTCCTGGGGTGTTAACACCATGATGAATCTGTACTCGGGGACTACCGATCCCTTTTCCCATCGTTGCCGGATCGTGCTCTACGAAAAGGGCATGGATTTCCAGGTCATCGATGTCGACCTCTACAACAAGCCGGAAGACATCGCGGTCATCAATCCCTACAACCGTGTGCCGGTTCTGGTCGATCGCGATCTCATCCTGTATGACTCGAACATCATCAACGAGTACATTGACGAGCGCTTTCCTCATCCGCAGCTGATGCCGCCGGATCCGATCATGCGCGCGCGGGCACGCCAGCTGCTGCATACGGTCGAAAACGAGCTGTTCTCGCACATCGAGGCACTCGAGAAGAACGCACGCACCGCCGACAAGTCGCGCACCCACCTGCGCGACCGCCTGACCGAGCTGACCGCGATCTTCGCGAAACAGAAGTACATGCTGGGCGAGGAATTTTCCATGCTCGACGTGGCCATCGCTCCGTTACTATGGCGCCTTGACCACTACGGTATCGAGCTGCCGAAGTCGGCCGCACCGCTGATGAAGTACGCTGAGCGCATCTTCTCCCGTCAGGGATTCATCGATGCACTCACACCGTCCGAAAAGGTGATGCGTCGCTGACCCGCGTCGGCTCTGCGCGAAAGTCTTCATGGACGTCATGAGTTCCGTTTCCACCAAGCCCTATCTGTTGCGCGCACTGTTCGACTGGTGCGCCGACCAGGGGCTGACGCCGTACATCGCGGTCGTTGTTGACGACCGTGCGGGCGTGCCTCGCCAGTATGTGAAGGATGGCCAGATCATCCTGAACATCGGTCGTGAGGCGGTGCACCAGCTGGTGATGGGTAACGAGCTCATTACCTGTTCTGCCCGCTTCGGCGGCGTGGCGCAGGAACTGACGATTCCTGTCGAATGTGTCGCCGCGATCTACGCGCGCGAAAACGGCCACGGCATGGCGTTCGAAGTGACGCCGGGCCAGCCGGTGCGTGCCGATCTGGCACCCAACCCGGTCACCGACCGGGTCGAGCATCCGGTGCTGACGACACCGGAAAAGCCGGCGGCGCGACCGCATCTTCGGCGAATCAAGTAGGAAGAAAACCGGCGAAAGCCGGTTTTTTCTTTCCAGCCCATTGATTTACAGAGGTAATCCGGCTGCTGCGGTCGCTTGCACGCAGCACGAGCCGTCGCGCCCTCGACGCGCTAGAATTGCGCACCTTTGTTTGTGGTCAGCCTGATGAAAACAACCTTTCTCGATTTCGAACAGCCGATTGCCGAGCTCGAAGCCAAGATCGAAGAGCTCCGCTTTGTCCAGGATGACTCCGCTGTCGACATATCCGAGGAAATCACGCGACTCGAAGGCAAGAGTCAGGCGCTGACCAAGGACATCTACGCCAAGCTCACGCCGTGGCAGATCGCCCAGGTGGCGCGCCACCCACAGCGCCCCTACACGCTCGACTACCTGCGCCTGATGTTCTCCGATTTCCAGGAACTGCACGGTGATCGCGCTTTCGCCGACGACCATGCCATCGTCGGCGGTATCGCCCGTTTCAATGGCCAGTCCTGCATGGTGATCGGTCACCAGAAGGGCCGCGACACCAAGGAGAAGATCCTCCGAAATTTCGGCATGCCGCGCCCGGAGGGCTATCGCAAGGCGCTGCGCCTGATGAAGCTGGCCGAGAAGTTCGGCATTCCGGTATTCACCTTCGTCGATACACCGGGTGCCTATCCGGGCATCGATGCCGAGGAACGCGGCCAGTCCGAGGCGATCGGTCACAATCTTTACGCGATGGCCGAACTGCGCGTGCCCATCGTGTCCACCATCATCGGTGAGGGCGGCTCCGGCGGCGCGCTGGCGATCGCCGTGGCCGACACGCTGATGATGCTGCAGTACTCCACCTACTCGGTCATCTCGCCCGAAGGCTGTGCTTCCATCCTGTGGAAGAGCGCCGACAAGGCGGCCGATGCGGCCGAGATCATGGGCATCACCGCGTCGCGACTGAAGACGCTGGGCCTGATCGACAAGGTCGTGAACGAGCCGGCAGGCGGCGCCCACCGCGACCACGCGGCCGTAGCAGCATCGCTGAAGCGCGCACTGGCCGAATCGCTGCGTCAGCTGGCCGACCTGACCCCCACCCAGCTGGTCGAGCGCCGTTTCGAGCGCGTGATGTCCTATGGAAAGTTCAAGGAGCAGGCGGTCGCCTGATCTTTACGCCCGCATCGCCGCCAGCACGGCGGCGCATCTGGCCGACGGCTCACAGCTGCTGATCGGCCTCAGCGGCGGGCTCGATTCAACCGTACTGCTGCACGCACTGGCAGCCGCCCGCGATGAACGTCGCTGGCGGCTTGCGTGCGCGCATGTCCATCACGGCCTGAGCCCGAACGCCGATGCCTGGGCCCATCATTGCGCCGCGCAGGCCGCTGCGCTCGGCATTCCGTTCTCGCTGCATCGCGTGCAGGTCGACACGGCCAGCCCGGACGGACTTGAATGCGCCGCCCGCGACGCCCGTTACCGGGCGCTCAACGCGCAGGCGCAGGCCCTCGGTGCCGACGCGCTGCTGACCGCACACCACGCCGACGACCAGGCGGAAACGCTGCTGCACAACATGGTGCGCGGCGCCGGGCTGCTCGGCCTGGCCGGCATGCCGGTCTGGCGTCCAGCGACTCCTGCGCGCCCGGCCCAGTTGCGGCCGCTGCTCGGTCTGGCGCGTTCAGCGCTCGAAGCATGCGCGATCGAACATGGCCTCGTCTGGATCGACGACGAATCGAACGCGGATACCCGCTACGCGCGCAACTACCTGCGGCGCGAGGTGATGCCGCGACTGAGCGCGCGATGGCCGCGTGCCGCCGAAACCATGTCCGGCGTCGCGCGCCGGCTGGCCGAAGCGCAGACCCTGCTCGACGGTCTGGCCGATGATGACGCGGCGGCGCTGACAACGGCGACCGAATGGGGCACGGCCTGGTCGATCGACGGCCTGCGCGCGCTCGACGACGCGCGCAGCCGCAACCTGCTGCGTCGCCTGCTGCGCGTGCACGGCGCCCGCACTGCACCAACCGAAGCGTGGCTGGACGAATGGCTGCGCCAGATCCGCGCCTGGCAGCCGGGTGCCGAATGCCCGGTGACACACGCCGGCGTCGCCGGCTTCTGTCATCGTGGCCTGCTGTGGCTGATGCCCGATCAGCCACCGCCCGCAGCCGTCGTCTGGCAGGGCGAAACGGCCATCGTCTGGGGTACAGGCTGCCTGAGTTTCGACGCCGTCATCGGGCGCGGGTTTGCGTCATCCGCATTGCCCGTCGGTCAGCTCACGATACGTGCCCGTCAGCCCAAGGACCGCGTCTGCCGCGGTCCCGGACGACCGCGTGCCGGCGTCAAGCAGATCGCGCAGGAATGCGGCCTGCCGCCCTGGTTGCGCGATCGCGCCCCCATTCTTGCAGTCGGTCGCGAGGCGCTGTGGATGCCCGGCTGCGAACCGGCGCCACCTTGGCAGGCCGCGCCGGGCGAACCGGGATGGCTACCCGTGTGGGCGCCGGTCGTGGCGCAGTCGACACCCGCGTGACCTTGTAACGGTTGGTGACATTTCCATGTTGCATGGCGGCCGTATGATCCAGCCATTCCGGACCTTCCCGCCACGGCCCTGATGAGCCCGACCACCGCAGCATCCAGGCGTGCAGTGCTCGCACGCGTCATTCCGTTCGCCCTCTACATCGTCTTCCTCGTCATCTCCGCGCCGCTGGCCGAGCTGGCTGGCGTCGACGTGCGCTGGATGTATGCGGTGCAGATCGCGTGCGTCATCGTCGCTCTGCTGTACTTCCAGCGCGACTACGTGGAGCTGCGCGAAGCTCCGCCGTCCGGGCCGCTGTCCGGTGCCGCCGGCTGGGTCGCGGCGCTGCTGTCCGGCGCACTCGTCTGGGCGATCTGGATATGGCTCGACTTCTCGCCCTTCGCCTTCGCGCCGGGCAAGGGTTACCAGCCCCTGGACGAGGCCGGCGCGCTCATCCTGCCCATGGTCGTCATACGCATCTTCGGCGCCGCTGTCGTCGTGCCTGTCATGGAAGAGCTGTTCTGGCGCTCCTTCGTCCAGCGCTGGCTCGATTCCCCGAATTTCCTTGCCGTGGCCGCGCGCTCGGTCACGCTGCGCAGCATGCTGTTCTGCTCGATCGCCTTCGGCTTCGAGCATGGCCAGTGGGCGGCCGGCATCGTTGCCGGTCTGGCCTACGGCCAGTTGTACCGGGCGAGCGGGCGCCTTTGGTTGCCCATCGTTTCGCACGCGCTGACCAATCTGCTGCTGGGCCTGTGGGTGGTGCACACGGCACAATGGCAGTTCTGGTAACCCCGCTCCGCATCAAGGGGGAGCAGGGTACGACCGTTAAAGGAGAACTGTCCTTTGCCCCGTCGCCATGCCACCGTTGCCCGCCCTGACTGTCGTGTTCTCCCGTCCGCGCCTGATCGCCTGCCTGTTGCTGGTGTTCATGGCGGCGCAGGCGACCGCGTTCACCTACCAGGGCTATCTGCTCACCGTGCGCACTGAGCTGCAGCAGAAAATGACGGCGCGTTTCGGCGACAAGGCCGGGCCGCGCATGGCCGAACTGGCCGAGGCGCTGAATGCCGCCGGCCGCATCGCCGACGAGGCGGTGCGCGTCGAACGGATCAACCAGATCGCCAACCGCGCGCGCTACATGACCGACGCACAGCTCTGGCAGTCGGAGGACTACTGGGCGACGCCGGTGGAATTCGCCGCGCTGGCCGCCGGCGACTGCGAGGACTACTCGCTGGCCAAGTACTTCGCGCTGCGCGAACTGGGCATGCCGGCCGACAAGCTGCGCATCACCTATGTGCGCCTGCTGCGCCAGGGACGCCTGGAGAACCACATGGTGCTCGCCTACTACCCGGAACCCGGCGCCGAGCCCTGGGTGCTCGACAATCTCGAAAAGCGTTTCATGCTGGCGCGCGACCGGCCCGACCTGACGCCGGTCTACAGCTTCAATGACGATCGCGTGTGGAAGGTGCAGAGCGGTGGCGACCGCGAGCTGGGCTCGCCGCAGCAGTTGCGCAAGTGGCGCGAACTGCTCGATCGGGTCGAGGCCGAGGTGCGCGGATGAACAGCCTGCGCCTGCGTCTGCTCGCCGCGCTGCTCGGCGTCGGTGTCGTCGCCTTCGCGGCGGCGCTGGCCACCGCGCTGTGGGTGTCGCGCGACCGGGTCGAGGCGCAGATGGCCAGCCAGGCGCAGTCGATCGCGCTGTCGCTGACGGTGGCGCTGACCGCGGGCGGCGAACCGGCGCTGCAGAATGCAGAAAGCCTGGTCGAGCCGGTATTCGACCAGAGCTACCTTCGCCGCATAGAGGTGCGCGATGCCAAGGGTGCGGTGATCGCCGCGCGGCAGGCCCCGGCCCGGCTGGCCGGTGGCGCGCCGCAATGGTTCAGCGAGCTGCTGCCGCTGGCGGCTGGCGCGCAGAGTGCCGACATCATGCATGGCTGGCGCATTGCCGGCAGCGTCGTCGTCGAGCCGCATCCGCACTGGGCGCAGCTGCAGCTCTGGGCCGTCGCCGAAACGCTGGCGCTGTGGATGGGCGGCGGTCTCGCGGTGGCCAGTGTGCTCCGTCTGATGGCATTGCGCTGGGGTCTGCGTCCGCTGCGCCGCGTGCAGCGCTCGGCGGTCGCGGCTGCCTCGCGCAAGTTTGTGCCCATCGACGAAACGCGCATGCCGATCGAACTGCAGCCACTGGTCGGTGCCTTCAACCGCATGCTCACCGCCATGGCCGGCGCGCTCGAAAGCGAAGCCGGGCGCGCTGCACAGTTCCGCGACCAGGCACTGGTGGACGAACTGACCGGGTTGCCGAACCGGCGCGGCTTCCGCGCCGCGCTCGAAGCGCGCATCGAAGCCGGTGCGCGCAGCGGCTGGCTGGCGCTGCTGCGCGTCGAGGGGCTGGAAGACCTGAACCATCTGTATGGTCGCGAAGCGGTCGACGATCTGCTGACCGAATCGGCCGGTTTCATGGCGGCCATCGATACGGTTGAACTGAGCGGCCGCGTCGAGGGTGCCTGCTTCGCGCTGCTGTTCGATGCCGACGAGTACACGACGCACGACGCGCTGACGGCATTGCTCGCACGGCTTAACAGCCTCGCCGCCGCCGCCGGGGCAGGCCAGGCCTATGCCTGGCGGGCCGGTGCGGCCGACTGCGCCACCGAGGGCGACGCTGCGCACTGGCTTGCAGCGGCCGATCGCGCGCTGCATCAGTGGCGCATCGAAAGCGGCGCGGCGCCGGTGCTGGCACACGCGCGTTTGGCGGAAGCGGGCGGCGGCAGTCTGCGTGCCCGCGTGCGCGAGCTGATCGGGGCCGGGCGCATCGCCTTTGCCGAACAGACCACGCGGGCCCTCGATGGCGAACACATTGGAGCGCCGCTGCACGTCGAGCTGCGTGCCACGCTGGACGACGGCCAGCGCCTGATCCGCGCCGCCGAGTACATCGCCTACGCGAGCGAAACCCGCGTGTCGGCCGCGCTCGATGGCGCCTGCCTGATGCGCGCGCTGGAACATGCGAAGGCGCGTCGCGACGGCATTGCCACCGTGGTCAATGTCGGTGCGGCGACGCTGACCGACCCCGACATCCAGCGCTGGCTGCGCGGCTACCGTCACGACCCGCGCATCGGCACGCTGGTGCTCGAATTCCCCGAGTCGGCACTGCTCGGTGACCCGGATGCCGCGGAGGCCTTTGCCCATCAGGCACAGGCCAACGGTCTGGCGCTGGGCATCAAGCATTTCGGCCTGCATGCGAACGCGCTGACGCTGCTGCGCCGCCTGCGTCCGGCGCACGTGAAGTTCTCGGTCACGCTGACGCGCGAAGCGCTGCTGAACCCGGATTCCGGCGCCTATGTGAGCTCACTGGCCGGCATTGCGTCGGCGCTGTCGATCACACCGATGGCGGTGGCGGTCGAACACGCGGAGACGCTGGCCGGGCTGTACGCGCTGGGCATCCGTGCGGTGCAGGGCGAAGCGGTGTCGGCCGAACAGGTGCCGGCTCCGGGCAGCAGCGGCCGCTGAGCGGCGGGCCGTCTCATTCAGTGCAGCGGTGTCCGCGGATCGTGCGCGAGGCAGGCCGGCGGCACGACCATGTCCAGATGCAGCAGTCGGGCGGGCGCGCCTACCCGTTCGCAGGTGCGTTCCGGTCCGCACTCGCGGAAACCGAATTCGCGCCGGTAGTAGCGCGCGTGGCGCGGGTTGACCTCGATCACGCAGTCGGTGGCGCCGAGCGCGACATGCCCCAGCAGCAGCGCGCGGCGCATCAGTTGCGGTGCGAGATCGTCTGGCAGTGCACGCTCGCGTTCGATGGCGAAACGCGTGTATTCGACCAGACGGCGCCCCTGCCGGCGCAGCTCGCCCACGTGTTCGGCATAGCCCGCTTCCGCCTGCAGACGAAGCCGCGTGCCGCAGCGCACGGTCAGCGTGCCGACCACGTCGCCATCCAGCCGTGCCAGCAAGGTCGTTTCACCCTGCCGTGCGGCGCGCTGCTCGACGCCATAGCCACGCCAGCCATAGCAGCGCACGACCAGCGCCTCGGCCGCCGCGAGGTCTGCCGCATCGGCGGCAATCGTGAATTCGATGGCGACCGGCAGCGCAGCCGCATGTTGCAGCGCCGGCGGAGCGACCGCGCGCAGCCGCGGTCGCGGGCGCAGCAGCGGGAAGGGCCGGAAGAGTGCGTCGTTCGCGGCGTCGTGCAGAGTGCGGGGAGACATGGGGAGGCGCCTCGTGTATCGGTGACCGGTATGCAAACTTCAGCAAAGAGATCCTGTGCCGTGATCTGCTTCCTTGCCGAGTGCGCAGCCTGATCTTGGACGGTTTCAGCGTGTTGATGCGGACTTGACGTTTTCATGTCGCCGACAGATGGTCCGGCGATGATCCGCAGCGCCGGAGCGAGCCTGCGACTGGCTTTGTGGGAGGGCTCTTCTGACCCCGGACCGGCGTCTTCGGACTGCTTACGCCGCGTCGCGGCCAAGGCCGCTCCCACAAGTGGCCGCGGCGGGCTATGTGGGAAGGCGCTTTGACCGCGAAAGCGGGCGGCGTCGAAGGCCGCGGATTGCAGCGGCCAGGCGTTTTCTGCAGAGACCCTGGCGCGCCGCGTCAACGATCAGTGCAGCGTGCCCATGCGCGCTACCGCGGCGGCGGTGGCTTCGGCCGACGCGTCGGCAACGTCCATCCAGACCGCACCGTCCTCGCCCAGGCGCGCAGTAAGGCCCATTGCGCCGAGCACGGCGACCACCCGGGTGCGCAGCATGTCCAGCTGCAGCGTGCGCGCTTCGCCTTCGCTGGCGGTGGCGCCGGCCAGCAGCGCGGCGATGCGCGGCCATTCGCGGCCGAGCTGAGAGGCGTCGATGCCGTCCTTCAGTTCGGGGGCGATGTCGGCCACGGTGCGGCCGAGACCGGCCAGGTAGCCGAGGCTGAAGGCAGTGGTCTGCATCAGCAGCGCCAGCCGCGCCATCGAAATGCCGGCCAGCGCGTCGAGATTGCCGTCGAGCCGGTAGTCGGCGAGCGCCCGCTCGCAGGCGGCCGGCAGTTCTTCCAGCAGGCCGAGCAGATGCGGCAGCAGCAGGTCGGCCGTGGCCGGCAGCGACCACGCGCTGGCGCGGTTGGCGCGGTATTCGTCGAACATGCGGGTGACGATGGGCGCGAACTGCGCCGCCAGCGCGTCGGCCGGTGCGGCGGCGACAGGGTCGAGCGTCAGCTGGCCGCGCCACAGTTCGCGGTGCAGCAGGTGCACCAGCTGCAGCAACTGGTCGGTGTCGCCGCCCAGCGCCTGTTCGACATAGTGCGCAGCCAGCGTGATCGTGCAGCCGTCCGCGGCGTCCTCGCGCGTCAGCGGTGGTGCTTCGGTCTGTCCCTGCGCGGGCGCGGCGACGTCGTCGGTCACCACCAGCGCCTTCAGGCGCGACGCATCGAGCGCGCTGTCGCGCGCGTACAGGCGGTCGAGCAGGTCGGCGAGCGTGCTGCGCAGCGTGGCTGCGCCGGCGAGGCGGGCGCCGCGGAGTTCTATCGTGGGCATGGCGGTAAAGCGTTGATTCGTCAGGCCGCGCAGCATAGCGGCGAGCACCGGGCGCGTCCACGCATGGACTCACGCACGTCGGCCGTCACCGCCGGATGAGCGGCTGGCGCTTCGGTCCGGACTGCGATCGCGAGCAAGCTTGCTCCCGTAAAGAAAAGCACCCTCGATGCACTGCCGAGGACGAATTCCCGTGTGGGCGAGCTTGCTCGCGATCGTGGCTGTGGTTCGGGGAAGGTCGGCGCCGTCGCAGTGTGTAGAACGACGCCGACCCGGTGCATTCGTCCGCCATTACACCCCGGCAGCGAGGATAATCCGTCGCGTCATGACATACGGGCGGTCCGCGATGGCGAACGGGAAGGTGGTCGGATGGTTGGCGGCAGCGGTCGTGGTGGCCGCATCGGCCGGTGCATGGTGGCAGTTCGGGCGCACGCCCGAGACAGGTGTGGCGGCAATCGGCGACGATCCGGATACGCCCTTCGCCGTTATGAGCTGCAGTGCGCGCAGCCGCGACGAGGGCCCGGTGCTTGCAGTGACCTTCAGCCGGCCGCTCGCCGCACGGCAGACGCTGAACGACCTGATGAAGGTGACCGACCTCGGCGAAGCGGACGCCGGGCGTGATGCCGCCGACAAGGTCGCCGGCCACTGGCGCGTCGGTGACAATCCGCGCGTCGCCTTCTTTACCGGCGTGCTGCCGAAGCGTCGCTACCGCATCGACATCGCCACCGGCGTAGCGGCGCGCTCCGGCGATCAGCTGGCCGGCGCCCACCAGTGCGAAACGCTGGTCGAGGACATGCCGCCGGCGCACTTCTTCGCCAGCCGCGGCACCGTGCTGCCGGCCGGCCAGAACGGCGGCCTGCCGGTCGTCACCGTCAATACGCCGGAGGTCGACGTACAGTTCCTGCGCGTCGAGCCGGCCCAGCTGCCCGCTTTCCTCGACAAGGTGTATGGCATCCGCCGCAACGAGGCGGCGGAAGAGGGTGAGCCCAGCTATTACGACGACGAGTACTACGACGGCGGAACGGTCGATCTTCGCGGCCGCACCTCGGGCTGGTATCTCGACCGGCTGAAGGATCTGTCGCCCAGCGTCTATCTCGGCCGCTTCCTGACGGACGACAAGAAGGACCGCCGGCACGTGAGCTTCCTGCCGGTCGAGAACATCAAGGAACTGAAGGAGCCCGGCGTCTACATCGCCGTGATGAGCGCGCCTGGGAGTTTTGCGGGCGACTACCAGACCACCTATTTCTACGTCAGCGACATCGGCCTGCATCTGCACCGCAACGGCGGCCGCATCGACGCCTTTGCCACGTCGCTCAAATCGGGTTCCGCCCTCGACGGCGTCGAATTCGAACTGCTCGACGGTGACGGCAAGCGCGTCGCGACGGTGAAGGGAGATGGCGACGGTCGCGCCAGCTTTGATGCGGCACCGGCCGATGCGCGGCTGGTGATCGCGCGGCGCGGACGCGAACTGTCGGTCGTGTCGCTGGCCGAGGCGGCGCTGGACCTGTCGGAGTTCGACACCTCGGGCCTGCTGCCCACCAGCACCAGGCTTTTCGCGTACAGCGGTCGCGACCTCTACCGGCCGGGCGAAACCTTCGACGTGTCGGTGCTGGCGCGCGACGCCGACGGCCGCGCGATCGAGCCGCTGCCGCTCACCGCGGTGCTGAAGCGGCCGGACGGCCGCACCGTGAGCCAGCGCGTCTGGAAAAGTTCGGGCGAACAGCCCGGTTACTACCGCCAGCCGCTGGCCATACCGGCCGACGCGCAGACCGGCGCCTGGACGCTGGAACTGCGCGCCGATCCGGCGGCGAAGCGACCGGACGCCGTCATGCGTTTCAAGGTCGAGGAATTCCTGCCCGAACGGATGAAGCTCGCGCTGAAGAGCGACGAGCGCGTGCTGACCGAAGGCGCGCCTTTCGACATCGGCGTGCAGGGCGACTACCTGTTCGGCGCACCGGCCTCAGGCAACCGCCTGCTGGGCGCGCTCGCCACCGAGCGCCAGCGTTTCGCGCTGGCGCAGAAGAAGCCCGGTTTCATCTTCGGCGACTTCGCCGACGACGCGCTGAAGGGCCGTCGTGAGCTGGAGGAAACTGCGCTCGACGACCGCGGCGCCGCGACCGTCGAAGTGCCCTACGACCCGGGCACCGCGTGCTCGCCGCTGCAACTGCGCGTCAGCCTGAGCCTGCTGGAATCGGCCGGTCGCCCGGTCGTGCGTTCGATCGAGCGCGCGTGGTGGCCGGCGCCAGCGCTGATCGCCGTGCGTCCGCTGTTCGACGGCGACGTCGCGCGCGAATCGGCGCTGGCCGAATTCGAGGTCGGCCGCTTCCTGCCCGACGCCGCCTTCGCGCCTGTCGACAAGGCCAATGTGCGGCTGTTCAGGGAAGAGCGTCAGTACTACTGGCGCTTCGACGACCAGCGCGGCTGGCATTCAGGTTTCAGCGAGAACGACGAACTGGTCGACAGTCGCAGCGTCGCGCTGAAGGCGCAGACCAAGCTCGGCTTTCCGGTCACCTGGGGCCGCTACCGGCTGGAGATCGACGACCCGCAGACCAAACTCACGATGCGCTACCGCTTCTACGCCGGCTGGGGTGCGCAGGACAATGAGGCGCTCGGCAACCGGCCGGACCGCGTGCAGGTGCGGCTCGAAGGTGCGCCCTACAGGGCGGGCGACACGGTGAAGGCGCACCTGACGCCGCCGCACGACGGCGAGGCGCTGGTGCTGATCGAGGGCGACCGCGTGCTGTGGGCGAAGCGGGTCAAGGTGAGTGCCGCCGGCACCGCCATCGACCTGCCGCTGGACAAGAGCTGGAACCGGCACGACCTCTACGCGTCGGTGCTGGCCTTCCGGCCAGGCAGCGAGGGCAGCCGCGTCACGCCGGCGCGCGCGCTCGGATTAGCGCACATCCCGCTCGCGCGTGAGGACCGCCGGCTCAAGGTGGCGCTGGACGCGCCGGCCAAGGTCGAGCCGGAAACGAAAACCACGGTGAAGGTGAAGGTCGATGGCGCGACCGGACAGGCCGCCTGGGTGACGCTGTCGGCGGTGGACCAGGGCATCCTGAACATCACGAAGTTCGCCACCCCCGACCCGCACGGCTACTTCTTCGGCAAGCAGCGTTATGCGCCTGACCTGCTCGACATCTACGGCCGGCTGATCGAGAAGATGGACGGCTCGCGCGGCAAGCTCAAGTGGGGCGGTGATGCCGGCATGCGCGACTCGCAGAGCATGCCGAAGAAGGTGAAGCTGGTCGATCTGTTCTCCGGCCCGGTGAAGCTCGACGACAAGGGCGAGGCGGCGATCACGCTGACGCTGCCCGACTTCAACGGCAGCCTGCGCCTGATGGCGGTCGCCTCGACGCCCGAGCGCTACGGCCACGGCGAGCGCGAACTGACGGTGGCGGCACCCATCGTCGCCGAGCTGTCGACGCCGCGCTTCATCGCGCCGGGCGACAGCGCGAAGGTGGCGCTCGAAGTGACCAATCTGACCGAAACGCCGCAGCAGATCCGACTCATGCTGGCGGCCGAGTCGCCGGCGCGCATCGCAGACGGCACACGCACGCTGACGCTTGCGCCGAAGCAGCGCGAAACGCTGCGCTTCGACGCCGAGGCGGTCGAGGCCGAGGGGCTGGCGCGGCTTAAGCTGGTGCTCGACGCCACTGGCGGCGCGAAGCCGATCCACATCGAACGCGAAGCCGCGCTGCAGGTGACGCCGCCGGTCGCGCTCGAACGCAGCGTGCTGCGCCTGAAGGTCGAGCCGGGCACGCGTCAGGCCATCGACGTCGCGCTGCTGGAGAAATTCTGGCCGGCCTCGGCGACGCTGAACGTGAGCGCCTCGTCCAGCCCGCCGCTGAATATCCGCGAAAGCGTGCGCGGCCTGCTGCGCTACCCCTACGGCTGCGCCGAACAGACGGTCAGCTCCGCCTGGCCGCATGTCATCATCGACGACGCCTACGCGAAGGAACTGAGGCTGAAACAGTACAGCCGGGCGGAGCGCACGGCCATGGTCGAGGGCGCCATCGGCCGGCTGGCCGGCATGCAGGGCGCTTCCGGCGGCATGACGATGTGGGGCGGCGGCGAGTACGAGCACTGGATCAGTGCCTATGTCGCCGGTTTCCTGATCGACGCCAAGGCGGGCGGTTTCACCGTTCCCGAGGCCTTCCAGAAGAAACTGGGCGACTGGATGCTGAAGGAATTCCAGCTCGCGCCGTCGCAGATGCCGCGGTTGCCGGCACAAGCGGGCAACCAGCCCGGCCAGATGGACCTCGTGCGCGGCGCCCATCTTCGCTTCGCCAATGCCGCCCACCTCGGCTACGTGCTGGCGCGTGAGCAGCGCGCGCCGCTGGCCACGCTGCGCCTGCTGCATGACGAGCACCGGCAGCTGGCCAAGTCGCCACTGGCGCTTGCCCACCTCGGTCTGGCGCTGAAGCTGATGGGCGACGAGGCGCGTTCGCGCGTCGCGCTCGACGAGGCGCTGGCCAAGCCCTACGGACTGCGCGGCAACGACAGCGAGTACGAATGGCTGGGCGATTACGGCAGTCCGCTGCGCGACCGCGCCACGCTGTACGCGCTGCTCGCCCGTCACGAGGTCAAGCTCGACCGCGCCGCCAATCTGCTGTTCGAGCTGTCGAATGACACGGCGAAGCGACGCTGGCTGTCGACGCAGGAACAGATCTCGCTGGTGATGGCCGGCCGCGCGGCCGGTCTGGGCGCCGGCAAGCCATGGTCGGCCGCGCTGGAAGGCGGAGCGGACTTCAAGGGCGACAAGCCTGCGCTGCTGCCGGTCGATGCTGCCGCGGCGCGCAAGGGCGCGATGATCAGCAACACCGGCGACGCGCCGCTCTATGTCGAGATCGAGGGCGCCGGTTATCCGAAGGTCGCGCCGCCGGTGGATAACGGACTGGGCACGGCGCAGCGCACGCTGTTCGAAGCCGACGGGCGTCCGTGGGGCGGTCGCGCGCTGAAAGTGGGCGAACTGATGCTGGTACGGGTCGAGGTCAGGCCGACCCGGCGCGCCGACGACGCGCTGGTCGTCGACCGCCTGCCGGCAGGTCTGGAAATCGAGAACCAGAACCTGTCGCAGGGACCTCAGGCGACCGAATTCACGCTGCAGTTGCCGGGCGGCCAGTCGCTGCGCGTGATGGACACGCTGATGGACAACGGGGTGAAACACCGCGAGTACCGCGACGACCGCTTCGTCGCTGCGGTGAAGCTGGATTCGGCGCCACTGAATCTCGTCTATATGGTGCGCGTCGTCACGCCCGGCCACTACACCGTGCCCGGCACCTTCGTCGAGGACATGTACCGGCCGGAACTGCGCATCGTCGGTGAACGCGGCGCGATGCTGGACGTTGTAGACGGCGGATCGGCCCGCAAGTGAGTGCGGCAGGCAACGGGAGGAAGGCATCATGATGCGAAAGCGGTCGGTACATCAGGTGGCCGTGGCAGCCCTGATCGGCATGCTGGTCGGTGCATCGCCGGTGCGGGCGGACAGCCGTGCAGACTTCGACGCCTGGTCGGCGGCGGCGCGCAAGCAGTGCGATGCAGACGCCCGTAAGGGCGGACGACTGGACGGCGTGCTGTTCCATCGCTGCATGGTCGACGCGCACGAAGGTGGCGGCTGGGTCTCGCAGGAACGCATCGAGCGCTGTCGCGAAAAGTCCGGTGCCTTCTGGGGTAACCGCGAGGGCGAGAGCGACGAATCGCTGTGGAATTGCCTGGCCCGAGAGGGCAAGCGGCACGCGGAAAGTGGAGGCGTGGCCGCAGCCAGCGGCAACGCGGCGCTGCAGCGTCACGATTCGCCGGAGCGCGCCACGGCGCGCCGGCCTGTCTGCGAGGACTGGGCGCGCGACAATCTGGAACCCGGCGCTTCGCATCTCGACTACATCGCACGCTGCATGTACTCGACCGCATCGCCTGCAGCGGTGGGCGCGACGATGAGACGTGGCGGCACGAATGACACGATGGGTCAGGATGCTCCCGCGCTGTCGGGTACCGCCGTCGGCGACAACCCGGTGCGAGCGAAGAACCGTGCCTGGTGCGCCGAGCACAACGCGGGCGGTGATCGCACCGGCCTGCTGCGCTATGACTGCAGTTGCGTCGACAGCAGCACGGCAATGCAGCAGCGCGCCAAGAAGCTGGACGATGCGGCGATTGTCGCCCGCAGGTTCGACCTGAGCACCTGCGTCGATCGCAGCGCGACCGCCGAGCGCGTGGTGGCTGACATGGGCGGGCGCACCCTCGGCAGCCTGTTCGACAGTGACGACGACATCCGCGCGCGAGAGGCCTGCTATCGCCGCGCGATCGGCAAGGACATCAAGGCGGTCGATCTGGCCGACGACGCGCGCCTGCGCAGCGCACTTAACCGGATCTGCAGATAGCCTGCTCGCGAGGATCGCTCGCAGACAGGCAAGCCGAGCCCCGTGCAGGAGCGGCCCTCTGACCGCGGCGCGGCGGGGATCCCGCTCCGCCTCCGCTTCACCCGCAGTTTCGTTGCGCCGCAACGTGCAGCGGCGACCGGGACGGCGTTCAATTGCAGCAGAGCGGCATCCGTTCATTTTCATGACGGGAGCGACCGATGAAGGCCTCGTTTGTCAGAACGTATCTGGTTGCCACCGCTGTTGCCTGGGGAGCGTGCCCTCCACTGCCCGCCGCTGCGGCGTCGGAGGGGGCGAAGGCGTATCTCGAATGGTCGGATGGCGTGCGCAGACAGTGCGACAGGGCGGGAGGCGATGCGCAGCGCTATCGCTGCATGGCGGACGCTCATATCTCGGATGGGCGCGTGCCACCGGACAAGATCGAATTTTGCCGCAGCAGGGCGGCGCAACTGCGGGAGAGCCGGCCGGGCGATCGCGATCAGTCGCTGTGGATGTGCCTGTCACGCGAGGGCAAGCGTCATGCCGAGCGAGGCGCGGCGTCCTCCGGCGCGCCGTCGCCGCGCGAGCGGGTGGCGGCGCAGCGGGCCGATTCGGCGGCTGGCACGGCGATCGATCCACGGCAGGACAGGATGGCGCGGCAGCCCGCCTGCGAGGCATGGGCAGCCGACAATATTGGTGACCCCGGCCTGCGAAAGTCCTATATGGCGCGCTGCCTGCACGGGCAGGGAACGCCGGAAGCCCTTGGAGCCGGCTACCGCAAGGGGCCCATGCCCCTTTCTGCCGCAGCGCCGGCGGGTGACGCCGGTGCGGTGCGCGCGAAGAATCGCGACTGGTGCGCGAAACAGAACGCCGGTCGCGGCGGCTCCGGGTATCTGCGCTACGACTGCGATTGCGTCGATCGCGAAACTGCTCGTCATCAGGCCGAGGGCCGGCTGGGCGAGCGGATGATCGCGCAGCAGCAATTCGACCTGAACCCCTGCGTGAACCGGGCGGCGACCGCCGACCAGGTGGTCGCCGGCATGCTCGATCCGGGCATGCGCAGGATGTATGGCAGCGAGGCGCGTGCGAATGCGATCGAGGCCTATTACCGGCGCGCGGTGGAGCGCGACATGGACGTGTCGGAGCTGGCTGATTACGGTCGCCTGCGTGGTCAGTTGTCGCAGCGATGCAACAAGGCGGGGTTGTAGGCGGGGGCGCCAGCCACGCAGCGCTCTGTTCAGGTGCCGCTGCCGAAGTAGTGGCGAAAGGCCTCGTCCGAGGTCTGGGTGTTCAGCTCATGAACCTGCATCGGCATCATTACGCTGCCGCTCGACCACAGATAGTGCTTGCGGAACCACTCGCGCAGTTCGGGTGAGCATTTTTCCATCGGGCCGTCACGGCCTGCTTCGATCAGGTAGTGCAGCACGCGGTCGGCGCCCGGCGTGTCGCGGGTGACCATGCGGTGCTTTTCCAGCGGGTGGAACAGCCGGCCGACGTCGTAGGCGGTGACCGTTGCCGGCAACTCGGTCAGGCGCCGGTCCAGTCGATCCAGCGCGCTTTCCCATGCCGGGTCGAGACGGAAGCGCTGCTTCAGGCTGGCTACCCAGGCGCGCAGCAGGCGCACGTAGTCGTGTTCTGTCGCTCGTTCACCGTTCATTGATGTTGTCCTTCGTCGGCATGCGGAACTGTTGTGCTATCGGCATCGACCCGGCCGGCTTGAGAATGCGCATGTGCTGCCGTTACCGGATGAACGTGCGCCAACCACTCTTCACCCACTGAACTCCATGCCCGAATTCCTGAACGACGTCGTCGCCGCCCAGCCGCCGCTTGCGCGCGCGCTGTGGGCCGTCGTTTCGCTGGCATTGCTGGTCGCCGCCCTTGTCGTGCTGCGGCTGGAGCGGCGCATGTTCGTGGCACGCGGCAAGGGGGCGTCGTGGTGGGTGGTGCGGCTGGCTTCGCTGCCGGCGCTGGCCGTCGTCGTGGCGGCGGTGTTCGGCCCGGCGCGTGCGGTGTCGGGCATGGAAGGGTTGGCGGTGTTCTACCTGCTGCTGCTCGGCGTGGCGCCGCTGCTGTGGTTCGGCGTGCACCTGCTGGCCGGCTGGCTTGCCTCGCCGCGCTTGTCGCGCGGCGAATCCGCATGGATCGCCGGCAGCGGCCTGATGCTGCTGCTGTGTCCGCCAGCGGTGTTCACCGCGCTGCAGACGCCAGTGTTCATGATCTCGCGCCAGTTCGACGCCGTCGCCCGCGCCTCGCGTCCCGAAACGCCGTTGCCGCATCGCGCCGACGCGGCCCAGCGCTTTCGTCTCGGCGACGCCGGCGTGCTCGTTGCACAGTCGCTGATCGCGCCGCCGGGCGTGCAGATCGAGCGCGTCGAAGCGCTGCAGGGCGGGCTGTGGGCCGACACCGCCACGCAGATGCATCCCTGGCTGTGCCGCAACGGCGAAGACCTGCATCTGGCCTGGGCCGACGGCAGCGAACCGCCGCCGCTGCGCATCTACTGGCGCGACACGGCGGGCCAGGCGTGGCAGAGCGGCATCGAGGTCGCACCTGCCGCCGTGTCCGAGCAGGACTTCGTCGTCGGCTGGCGCGACGACGGCTTCGACCTGCCGGTACCGTTGTCGCGCGATCGCGTGCAGCCGGGCTGGCTGGCCGACGGACGACTGCACTACCGCAGCCTGAACGGCGTGCTGCAGCCGGGTGAAAGCGCGCGCGACGACTGCGTCATGCGCGGATACCGGCGTGTAGCCGCGGAGACGGAGGGGCAGGTGGCCGCCGTTCTGCTGCGCATCGAGCGCCCGGCGCAGGGCGGCACCCTGACCTACCTGCTCGATCGCCCCTGAGTCTTCGCCCCGCCGCGCGGGGAAGCTGCCACCGGTAGATGCGGCAAATTGCCTGTACGGCGCGAGCTGCAGCGGCCCTACCATCCCGTCGGCATCGACGACGGAGCGGGGCGAATGAGTAGGGATCACGGAATGTGCAGGCTGGCCGGCCGCCTGCTGTGGGCGCTGGCACTGACGACCGCCGCTGCGGCGCATGGCGATGGTGGCAGTGGCGACTGGCCGCTGCACGGCAATGACGCCGGCGGTCAGCGGCACGCGCGGCTGGACCAGATCAACCGCGACAACGTGGCGCAGCTCGAACCGGCCTGGACCTGGCGCAGCGGCGTCAAGGCCACCTTCCAGGCGACGCCCATCGTGGTCGGCGACAGGATGTACCTGTCCTTGCCCTTCAGCCACGTCGCCGCCCTCGACGCGCGCAGCGGCCGCGAGCTGTGGCGTTACGAACATCCGCGCCCCGCGGGTCGGCTGTGCTGCGGGCCTGCCAATCGAGGCGTGGCGGTGCGCGACGGCCGCGTCTTCGTCGGCACCGTCGATGCCCGTCTGATCGCGCTCGACGCGCGCACCGGCCAGCCGCTGTGGAATGTGGCGGTGGCCGACGCCGCGCCTGCGACCGAGCAGGCGGGTCAACTGCCGGAGAGCGACCCGCTGAGCCGGCGCGAAACCCAGGGCTCGACCGGCGTCGGCATCGCGATGGCGCCGCAGGTGGCCGGCGACCTGGTCATCGTCGGCATCACCGGCGTCGGCTACGGCCTGCACCCGGAGAACGCGGTGGTCGGCTTGCCGGGGCAGTACGGGCGGCCCGGCGTGCTGGCTGCCTTCGACGCCGCCAGCGGCCGGCGTGTGTGGCAGTTCGACGTGACCGGCCCCGGCTGGGAGGGCTCATTCGCGGCCCGCACCGCCGATGGCCTGGATCTCGGCCGCGACCTGCCGGCCGAACGCGCGGCGCTCGCCCGCGAGGGCGGGGCATGGCGCCATGGGGGCGGCTCGCTGTGGGCGACGCCGGCCATCGACGCCGAACGCGGACTGATCTTCTTCGGCACCGGCAATCCGTCGCCACAGATGGCCGACGGTTCGCGTCCCGGCGACAACCTGTACACCGCCTCGCTGGTCGCGCTGGACCTGCGTACCGGCCGCCTTGTGTGGCATTACCAGCAGGTGCCGCACGATCGCTGGGGCTACGACGTCGCCAGCCCGCCGGTGCTGTTCGAGCTGCAGCAGGGTGGCGAGCGCATCCCGGCGCTGGCGCAGCCGAGCAAGCTGGGCTGGGTCTATGTGCATGACCGGCGCGACGGTCGCCTGCTGTTTCGCTCCGAGGCCTTCGTGCCGCAGCAGAACCTGTTCGCCGCGCCCAGTGCCGAGGGCGTCGTGATCGCGCCGGGCATCGCTGGCGGCGCCAGCTGGTCGCCCTCGGCGCTCGATCCGCAGCAGGCGCTGCTGTTCGTGCCCGGCATCCACCTGCCGACCCGCTACACGGTGCGCGAGGCCGAGCGTGCCGATGGCAGCCGCTTCCAGTACGTGGTCAGCGAACCGGAAGGTCCGCGTGGCGGCGTGCTGGCGGCCGTCGACCTCGCCCGCGAAGGGCGGCTGCGCTGGCAGGTGAAGCTCGACCAGCCCATGGTCGGCGGCGTGCTGTCGACGGCCGGCGGGCTGCTGTTCACCGGTATCGGCGAGCGCAGCTTCGCCGCCTTCGACAGCGGCAGCGGCATGCGGCTGTGGTCGTGGCAGGTCGACGCCGGCGTCAATGCGCCGCCCGTCAGCTACGCGATCGACGGTCGCCAGTACGTCGCGGTCGCCGCTGGCGGCAACGCATTGTTCGGCTTCCCGCAGGGTGACGGCCTGCACGTGTTCGCGCTGCCGGCGCCGGCCGTCGCGGCGACGACCGGCGCACGCTGAGCGACCGGCACCGATATCGGTTAGATTGCGGGCCTCGACCGCCGGCGCATCGCCGCGCCGGCATCCGATCGCTCGCCATGAAAACCCTCGCCACCATCGCCAACGGACTCGACGCCCGCATGCTGCGCGACGTGCTCGCGCTCGAAGGCCTGCACGTCAAGCTGACGGCCAGCTCTGCCGACGCGCGGCAGGGCGGGGCGGTCACGCTGCTGATCGAGGATGCCGAGTTCGAGCGTGGTCAGGCGCTGCTCGCGCGCTGGATGGCGGAACACCCGGCGCCCGGGTCCGATCCGGTTCCTCCCCCACCCGCTGAATGAAGTCGGCCAGCGCGGCATGGCGGCGGCGCATCGTCGCCGGCATCCTGCTGTTGCTGGTCGCGCTGTGGCTGCTCGACCGCCTCTTTCCTCCTCCGCTGCCGTCCGGCAACGACGGCTTCATCGTGCTGGCGCGCGACGGCAGCCCGCTGCGCGCCTGGCCGGGCAGCGACGGCGCCTGGCGCTACCCGGTCACGCCGGCCGAGGTGTCGCCGCGCTACATCGACGCGCTGCTCGGTTATGAAGACCGCTGGTTCCGCTGGCATCCGGGCGTCAATCCGGCTTCGCTCGCGCGCGCCGCCTGGCAGTGGGCCACCACCGGCCGCATCGTGTCCGGCGGCTCCACACTGACCATGCAGGTGGCGCGCATCCTCGAACCGGTGCCGCGCACGCCGCGCGGCAAGCTGCGCCAGATCGTACGTGCGCTGCAGCTGGAATGGCGGCTGTCGAAGGACGACATCCTGACGCTCTACCTGAATCACGCGCCGATGGGCGGCATCGTCGAAGGCGTCGAAATGGCCAGCCGTGCCTATCTCGGCAAGCCTTCGCGCGATCTCAGTCACGCCGAAGCGGCGCTGCTCGCCACACTGCCACGCGCGCCCAGTCGCCTGCGTCCGGATCGCGCGCCGCAGGCGGCCCAGATCGCGCGCGACCGCGTGCTGGCGCGGCTGGAAAGCTTCGACATCTGGTCGTCCGAAGTGGTGGCCGATGCGCGCATCGAGCCGGTGATCGCGCAGAAGCTGCAGGGCGCCTGGCTCGCGCCACTGGCCGCCGAGCGCCTGCGCAGTCGCGCGCGCAAGGCCGGCGCCGCCGGCCTTACCCGGGTCGCCAGCACGCTGGACCGCGAACTGCAGGCCACGGTCGAGCGCCTGCTGGCCGACCGCGCCAGCGTGCTGCCGCCGCGGGTGTCCATCGCCGCGCTGGTGGTCGACGCCGCCACGCTGGAAGTGCGTGCCTACGCCGGCTCGGCCGACTTCAGCGACAACGCGCGTGGCGCCCACGTCGACATGGTGCGCGGCGTGCGTT
This sequence comes from Methyloversatilis sp. NSM2, assembly GCF_038066675.1. Lineage (NCBI taxonomy): Bacteria > Pseudomonadati > Pseudomonadota > Betaproteobacteria > Nitrosomonadales > Sterolibacteriaceae > Methyloversatilis > Methyloversatilis sp. NSM2. The sequence goes on along the minus strand of NZ_JBBUKV010000001.1, from coordinate 1,545,649 downwards.
CGCCCGGCTCCGCACTCAAGCCCTTCCTGTACGCGATGGCGCTGGACGACGGCCTGATCCACTCCGAAAGCCTGCTGATCGATGCGCCACAGGCCTTCGGCGGCTACCAGCCCGGCAATTTCCAGGCGGACTTCTCCGGGCCGGTCAGCGTGTCCGAGGCGCTGCAGAGATCGCTCAACGTGCCGGCCGTCGACCTGCTGGACCAGATCGGCCCGGCGCGTTTCGCCGCGCGGCTGGCTCAGGCCGGCATCAAGCCGCGCATCGCTACCGGCGAACAGCCCAACCTCAGCCTCATCCTTGGCGGCGCTGGCGTCACGCTGGAGGAACTGGTCGGCGGCTACCGCGCGCTCGCCGCCGACGGTTTGGCCGGCAAACCGCGTCTGACGCCTGAGGCCCCGGTCGAGGAAACGCGGCTGATGAGTGAGGGTGCCGCGTGGATCGTGCGCGACATCCTGGAAGGCGGTGGTCACCCGGACCGGCCCTTCATCGAGGGCGGCGGCGCCGCGCCGCTGGCATGGAAGACTGGCACCAGCTTTGGCTTCCGCGACGCCTGGGCGGTCGGCGTGTCCGGCCGCTACGCGCTGGGCGTGTGGCTGGGTCGGCCGGACGGCACGCCCAACCCCGGCTTTTTCGGCGCCAATGTCGCTGCACCCCTGCTGAAGGACATCGCCGCCGCACTGCCGCGCGAGCTCATCCCGCCGCGCGAACGGCCGGCCTCGGTGCAGCCGGTCGACATCTGCTGGCCCTTGGGCACGGCCGCTGCTGACACCCCCGCGCCACTGTGCCACCGCCGCCGCGCCGCCTGGTCACTGGCTGGCGCCGTGCCGCCCACCCGGCCCGACCGCATCGACGGCAGCAGCCTGCGCCAGACCCTCTGGATAGACCCGGCCAGCGGTCTGCGCACGGTGCCCGGCTGCGGCCACGGTGAGCCGCGCGACACCGCCCGCTGGCCCACCTTGCTGCAACCGTGGCTCGACGGCTGGCTACCCGCCGATCAGCGTATCCCCGACTGGCAACCCGGCTGCGCCCCGACCGGCGGTACCCCCGCCGCCACGCTGCGCATCGTCGGCCTCAGCGAAGGCAGCCGCCTGCGCCCGGCACCGCAGCACCACCACGTGTCGCTGCAGCTCGCCGTGCGCGGCGCGCAGGGGCCCGTGTACTGGCTGCTGGACGGGCAGAGGGTGATGCCGGACGCCGGTGGCAAACTGCTGCTGAACGAGGCGGGTACGCACCGCCTGACCGTGATGGACGAAGCGGGGAGGCATCACAGTGTCCGTTTCACGGTGGATGCGCCGCCCGGGATCTAGCCGGTGCGAACTGGCACCCTTTCCGGTCGTTCAGCCTGCGGCACGGTGTGACGGTGCTGTTCGGGGTTCATTCGCGAGCAGACCTCGCTCCGGCAGTGTTCCGTTCCTGACATTCCGATTCGCGAAAACCGGCGGCACCGAAACGATGTGGTCCGATTCGGCGATGCCGCGCCGCGTTGCCTTGACCCTTGGGCCGACCGCCGTGAGCATGCAAGCCTCGGTAACGGTCACGCTGTGGGGGACCGTCCATCGCTTTTCTCGCCGTCAGGCGGCTCCGCCTTTCGTTTCAACCTCCCATCCAATCAAGGAACAGTCATGACTCAAATCGTCGTCGATCACAACCCGACCGAAGAGAAGCTGAAGGAGCTGGGCGTGTCCAGCTGGTCGATCTGGGAAAAGGAAGTGTCGAAGTTTCCGCTCGACTTCTCGATGACCGAAAGCGCCTACCTGCTCGAAGGCGAAATCCACGTGACGCCGCAGGGCGGCGACAAGGTGGTGATCAAGGCCGGCGACTTCGTCGTGTTCCCGAAGGGCATGAAGTCGATGTGGGAAGTCGTGAAGCCGCTGCGCAAGCACTACAAGCACAGCTGAGCGCACCCGCTTGCACGACGAAAGGGCCTTGATGTTTCAAGGCCCTTTTTGTTTGCGTGGACGGTGATCGGCTCCCGAGCGACGGCGAAGTGCCACATAGTTGTCAGGTGCCGTGGATTGTTCAGGCGGATGATGCACGCAGTCCTGAACGCGGATGGCGGCTCTCCGGGTGCATCCGCTTGCGTCGCCCGCGTGTAGAGGATGGAACGAGGCCGGTTGCTGTTCCGGTCAGCCCGCAGGCCCGGCCTGTGCCGTCGTCCGCCAGGGAGAACGGATTGAATCCATCGTTCAGCGCCACGATGCCCTCCGTCGCCACGCGCGACTTCGCGCCGATGCTTTCGCCTGCTGACGACAGCGTCCGCGCCTTCGACCTGCTTGCCGACCTCGCGCGCGATCTGCGGCCGGGGGTGATCTTTCCGATCTGTTTCGACGCACTGCTGTGCGTGCGGCAGACCTTGCGCGCGCCCGAGGTGACGACGCCCCATCTGGCAGGCGCGGCGCGGGTCGATCCGCTGCTGTGTGCGCGGCTGCTCAGGCGCGCGAACCGCGGTCGGCGTGCCGAGCCGGTGACCGGCGTGCGCGATGCGCTGGCCAGGCTGGGCGCGGACCGGGCGCAGCGCGTGGCGCGTGCGGTGTCCTGTGGCCAGATCGGCTGTGCGCGGCAGCTTTCGCACGTCGACGAACTGTCGCGTCGGCTGTGGCTGCACACGCTGCGTACGGCGGCCGGCGCCTTCGTGCTGGCGCGCCGGCTCACGTCACTCGATCCGGACGAGGCGATGACGGCAGGGCTGCTGCACGACATCGGTGCCTTCTACCTGCTGGACCGCCTGGCGCGGCGCCCGTCGGCGGCGTTCGACGCGCAGGACATCAATGCGCTCATCCTCGAATGGCACGAAAGCGTGGGCGAATCGCTGCTGCAGTCGCTGGGCGTGCCCGAGGTGCTGATCGACGCGATGCGCGATCACGAACAGCCGCGCGCAAGCACCGGCATGCCGCGCTCGCTGTCGGATCTGGTGTTCACCGCCAGCGTGCTGGCCGGCGGCGCGAGCGAGCTGTACGACGATCCGGTATGCCATGTCAGCCAGCGCCCGGCGCCGACGCGCGAGCGATTCGCTGGGCTGCTGCCGGAGATCGAACAGGTGTACGGCGTGCTGCGGCGCGGGGCGATGCAGGGGTAAGGCTGGTTTCTCTAGTGTGAGGGGCCTTGGCCGCGATGCTGCGGATGCGGGCCGCAGGCTTCGCTTCAAGCTGCAATCGCGAGCAAGCTCGCTCCCACACAACCCCGGCTCCGGCAGCGATCAGGGAGCGCTTCTTGTGGGAGCGGCCTTGGCCGCGATGCGGCCGTCGTGGGCCGCCGGCTTCGATGCAGGCCAATGTCGGGGTCAGAAGACCCCTCCCACAGAAACTCGGCCCTGGCTCAGCCGGCGAATCGGGCGCCCTCTGTGGGAGCGGCCTTGGCCGCGATACGGCAGCGGCAGACCGCCGACTTCGGTGCAGATCAAGAAAAAGCCCGCCCCGCGGATGCGGAGGCGGGCTTTGTCATTCCGGCCGGCGACTTCAGACGAGGTCGAAGCGGTCGGCGTTCATCACCTTGGTCCAGGCGGCGACGAAGTCGCGGACGAACTTTTCCTTGTTGTCGTCCTGTGCATAGACCTCGGCGTAGGCGCGCAGGATGGAGTTCGAACCGAACACCAGATCGACGCGGGTTGCCGTCCATTTCACCTGACCGGTCTTGCGGTCGACGATTTCGTACAGATTGCTGCCGGCCGGCTTCCAGCGGTAGGCCATGTCGGTCAGATTGACGAAAAAGTCGTTCGTCAGCGCGCCGACGCGGTCTGTGAATACGCCGTGCGGGCTGCCGCCGTGATTGGTGCCGAGCACGCGCAGGCCGCCGATCAGCGCGGTCATTTCCGGGGCGGTGAGGCCGAGGAGCTGGGTGCGGTCGAGCAGCAGTTCTTCCGGCTTCACCACGTAGTCGCGCGGTTGCCAGTTGCGGTAGCCGTCGGCGGCCGGCTCGAGCACTTCGAACGATTCGACGTCGGTCTCCATGGCGATGCGTTCGTACACCGACAGTAGCCGGGCGAGGCGGGCCGGTTCGTTGGCTTCCCAGTCCTTCTGTGGCGCGAGGCGGATGCGGGCGCCGGCCACGCGGTAAGCGCCCGCTGCATGCCACGCTGCGCATCGTCGGTCTTAGCGATGTCAGCCGCCTGAGCCCGGCCCCGCATTGGCGCCACGTGCCATTGCAACTCGCGATGCGTGGCGCTCAGAGGTCGGGGCATTGGTTGACGGACGGAGGAGGGGGTCGTCGGATGTAGCTGGCAAGCAGCTGCTGAACGAGACAGGTGTACACAGGCTGACCGTGATGTACGACGAGGGGAGACATCACAGCGCGGTGTTTGATTTGGACTTAGCCTCCTCGGAATTAAGTGATCGAAAACTGAAGGGACTCTCTTCGCGAATGGCCAAAATAAATCGACCTGGATAGATTCGTGTGCGCCACGATTTTCTTATATTTTTCCAAATACAATCAACTAGTCTTGTTTTTTCTTGTGTCAATTACTAATTTAAAATTTTCACGAAATTCGACGTGAATTTTTTCGGTTAGAAATTTCAGGAGCGTCTGTTCGAAGTCGCTGCTGGATATTCTGCTGGAGGATGTTTCTTGTTTCTGAAATTGTGCCATTGCATAGGCGCGATAAATTGGATCGGAGAATGAGTATAAGCCCGAGTTTGAGTCGTGGCGAAGAAGGCCTCCATACTCCGGAGTACAAAGTTTTGGGAGTAAGTATTTCAAGTTTGCTTCTGGGTATTTGGGTTCGGTGCGTTGTATTTTTTTGTGAATGTCTGTGCGTGCGGCTCCACTTTCGTTGAGGCTGCTAAGTGCCTTGATGATTAAGGTGGCATTGGAAAACTTTGTCTTTCGACGCTGTTTTAGTGCTTTGTCAAATGCGCTTTTTATGCTATCTGAAGCCTCTTCTACGTACGTCCTAACTGCGTCTTCGCAATGTTGATTGGATAGTACAAAGGGGTCTCCGGTGACAGTCTCTTTGATTCCGGCAACGTTGCACATGTTCAAGCACAGGTGGTGGCAAACAGAAGCCAGACCGTTTGAGTGCCGTGAAATCAATCGTCTAATTTCGTCCTTGAATCTGATATTAAGTGCATTTTCACCCTTTGTGATAATCTCCGCAATCTCTTGTTCTGTCATTAGGGTGACTTGGATTTCTGCTACTCTATTGCGCATTTCAGGATCGTAATCCACCACTTGCCTAGCAGTGTCCACTGCCCCAAGCGCAATAATCTTAAGTTCTGGATAGTCGTCCGAAAGATCCATGAAGACCTTCATTAACTGGGAAAGCTCTTCTTTTTCTGATTCGTCTATCTTATGAAAATCTTCTAGAACCCAGCATGCATTTTGATCGCCGAGAAAACGCCCTAGCGTTTGCGGCGTTAGTTGAGGTGGAAGTATCCTGCTTTGTTTTTCTGTTTCGTCGATTGAAGAAGTGGAAGATATTTTTGCTTGTAGTGCTTTGTACATTGCACCAAGATCTACGCTCAGTGATTTTCTCTGGGTCTTGTTTCGCTCTTGAGTGTAGTAAGGTGCTAGTTGGTCGAATGCGTCGAGCACCAGTTGGTCAAATTTTAGTCCTTTCATGCAGCGTGTAGTTATGTGGTGCTCGTAGAGTTGATTTAGTTTGTTTACGAGTAAAGTGGTTTTTCCAGTCCCTGAGTGTCCGTAAACAACTATTTGTTTTCCGGGTGTTGTAAGTGAGTTGACGAGTTTGTCGTTCACTGTTATCCGTTCGACAAAAGCTATTCTGGCCGGCTTTGTCGGGGTGAATACGTCGCGGGTTTGATAAATTTCTTTTTTCATTTTCTTTGTTTGTGTTTTAAGGTTGTTTTTAATTTCTTTTCTTGCGCTGTCTTCTTTGAGGTGGGTTGTTCAATTTTTAAAAACCTGACGCCGCTCCAGAACGCCTAGAAAATAGAACCCCGCTCTCGTATTAATTCGGAGAGCTAGCGATCACCATTGCACATTTTCTGTTTCTAGTCATCGAACAGAGAGTTTTTTGCGTGCATGTCATGATGCGATAGTAGCGGAAAATCCTGTATGTCATGCACGTTGGGCGCGTTGCACTGCGTTAAAGTGTTGACGATTTATTCCGGCGGATACCCCGCTGCCGTAAAAAGCTGGGGCTTCGAAAGGGAAAAGGCCCGCCCCAGCGGATGAGGGAGCGGGCCTTGAGCACTAGCCATGCCTTCGCACGGCCGGGCGACTTCAGGTAAGGTCGAAGCGGTCGGCGTTCATCACCTTGGTCCAGGCGGCGACGAAGTCGCGGACGAACTTTTCCTGGTTGTCGTCCTGTGCATAGACCTCGGCGTAGGCGCGCAGGATGGAGTTCGAACCGAACACCAGATCGACGCGGGTTGCCGTCCATTTCACCTGACCGGTCTTGCGGTCGACGATTTCGTACAGATTGCTGCCGGCCGGCTTCCAGCGGTAGGCCATGTCGGTCAGATTGACGAAGAAGTCGTTCGTCAGCGCGCCGACGCGGTCGGTGAATACGCCGTGAGGGCTGCCGCCGTGATTGGTGCCGAGCACGCGCAGGCCGCCGATCAGCGCGGTCATTTCCGGGGCGGTGAGGCCGAGGAGCTGGGTGCGGTCGAGCAGCAGTTCTTCCGGCTTCACCACGTAGTCGCGCGGTTGCCAGTTGCGGTAGCCGTCGGCGGCCGGCTCGAGCACTTCGAACGATTCGACGTCGGTCTGCGCCTGGCTGGCGTCGCCACGGCCGGGTGCGAACGGCACGGTGACATTGAAGCCGGTCGCCTTGATCGCCTGTTCGACACCGACATTGCCGGCCAGCACGATCACGTCGGCCACGCTGGCGCCGGTCTCCGCAGCGATGCGTTCGTACACCGGCAGCACTTCCGCCAGACGTGCCGGTTCGTTGGCTTCCCAGTCCTTCTGCGGCGCGAGGCGGATGCGTGCGCCATTGGCGCCGCCGCGCATGTCGGAGCCGCGGAAGGTGCGGGCGCTGTCCCAGGCGGTGGCGACCATGTCGCCGATGCTCAGACCTGCAGCGGCGATCTTCGCCTTGACTGCGGCAAGGTCGTAGTCGGTGCGACCGGCGGGCACCGGGTCCTGCCAGATCAGGTCTTCGCCCGGCACGTCCGGACCGATGTAGCGGGTTTTCGGACCCATGTCGCGGTGGGTGAGCTTGAACCAGGCGCGCGCGAACACTTCGCTGAAGTAGGCCGGGTCGGCGTGGAAGCGCTCGGAAATCTTCCGGTAGGCAGGGTCCATCTTCATCGCCATGTCGGCGTCGGTCATGATGGGGTTGTGGCGGACCGAGGGGTTTTCCGCGTCGACCGGCTTGTCCTCTTCGCGGATGCCGATGGGTTCCCACTGCCAGGCGCCGGCCGGGCTCTTCGTCAGTGCCCACTCGTAGCCGAGCAGCAGCTTGAAGTAACCGTCGTCCCAGCGGGTCGGGTTCGTGGTCCAGGCACCTTCGAGGCCGCTGGTGACCGCCTGGTTGCCGACGCCGCGCGTGCTGTGATTCATCCAGCCGAAGCCCTGTTCCTCGATCGGTGCGCCTTCGGGTGAGGGGCCGAGCAGGGCGGCGTCACCATTCCCGTGTGCCTTGCCGACGGTGTGGCCACCGGCAGTGAGCGCCACCGTTTCCTCGTCGTCCATCGCCATGCGAGCGAAGGTGACGCGCACGTCGTGGGCGGTCTTCAGCGGGTCGGGCTGGCCGTCCACGCCTTCCGGGTTCACGTAGATCAGGCCCATCATCACCGCGGCCAGCGGATTGTCGAGGTCGCGTTCGCCTGAGTAGCGGCTGTGCGGGTTGTCGGACTTGGCAAGCCATTCCTTCTCCGAGCCCCAGTAAATGTCCTTTTCCGGGTGCCAGATGTCTTCGCGGCCGAAGGCGAAGCCGTAGGTCTTGAGGCCCATCGATTCATAGGCCACGGTGCCTGCGTACAGGATGAGGTCGGCCCAGGACAGCTTGTTGCCGTACTTCTTCTTGATCGGCCACAGCAGGCGGCGGGCCTTGTCGAGGTTGCCGTTGTCGGGCCAGGAGTTCAGCGGGGCGAAGCGCTGGTTGCCGGTGCCGCCGCCGCCGCGGCCGTCGGCCACGCGGTAGGTGCCGGCGGCATGCCAGGCCATCCGTATCATCAGGCCGCCGTAATGACCCCAGTCGGCCGGCCACCAGTCCTGGCTGTCGGTCATCAGCGCGGTCACATCCTTCCTGAGTGCGGCGAAGTCGAGCTTCTTCACCTCTTCCCGATAGTTGAAGCCTTCACCCATAGGATTGGTCTTGCGGTCGTGCTGGTGCAGGATGTCCAGATTCAGCCCCTCAGGCCACCACTCCATCACGTTGATGCTGCCGGTGGTCGCGCCGCCGTGCATGACCGGGCATTTGCCGATCGTGTTCTGATCTCTCGTGTTCACATCGCTCTCCTTGTTTTTCGGGACTCCGGCGCGATGCTTCCGGCCGGTGTCAGGTACGCGCCCGGAACAACTTTCGCGGGCAGTTCGGGGTGCAACCAAGGTGCGGGGGGAGCAACGCCCCGCCTTCAGCCCTGCATGCTCTGTTTTTCTGGGTGCTCGATCGTCGTGCCGCGTCGACCGTGCGGAACACATTCTGCGTCGCCGCCCGCGATGCCGAGATCGCTATTTTCATTATATTTAGATCAAGTCTAAAAAATCATCCAAGGTGCAGTGCGGCATGGAGATCGCCTGGTCTCGGACCGTTCGAATTCGCAGCAGTCATGCATGCGGCACGTGCGCGATCGAATCGTTCCCGCAAGCGCCTTGATCGACGTCAGCGGCCAGCGCCGGCCGCGTCGCGGCCAAGGGGCCACGCCCGATCCGGGAGCCCGACCCTGGGCCGGAGTTCTGTGGGAGGGGGCTGCCGACCACGACCGTCGCGCCGAACTAGAACGGCGAGTCGGCGTGGGCGAGGCGAACCTCGATGTTCGCCCGGGTCGCGATCTGCGGCAGATGCGGGTCGACGATGCCCTGTGCAGCAAGTGCCGTGAGATCACCGTCCGGCAGGGCGCAGGACTTCACCAGCAGGACGCGCGGGCTGCCGATGCGGGCAGCGAGCCAGACGGCGATGCTGTCGGAGGTCACCGTCCAGTCGCGCGGGAGGTCGGTACTGAGGTCGAGATGACGGGAGGGCAGCCACACCGGCGTGCGGCCGGCAGCGCAGTGGTCGGCCAGTGCGTCGATGTCATCGCAGGCGAGCAGCGCCGGAAACAGGTCGCACAGCATCAGCCCGCACTGGTCCATCGCGCGCAGCGCCATGCGGTGCGCCGCGTCTTCGGAAAAGCGCCAGTGCGTCTGGGCGTCGCGTACGGCGTCGGCATACGCCCCGCCGCCGGGCACGATGACGGCGCTGCCTGACGCCTCGCCGGCAAGCCGTTCGCACCAGCGCTGAAGTCGTCCGTCATGCGGGACGGACAGCAGGCTGCCGCCGAGCTTGATCACCACAGGTGCGCGGGTCACGGCTTGTGGTCGCGGTCGATGCGGCGGTCCAGCATCTGGCCGAGCAGGCGCAGCGCCAGCAGATAAAGGAGGGCCAACGCGAGCATCTGAGCATCGCCGCCGGTCAGCGTCTTGAACGGCACGTAAAGCAGGCCGAAGGCGACGACGCCGATCAGATGGATGATGGCGGACGGCTTCATCGCTTCCCCTCGGCCAGCAAGCCCACGGCGACCGCCGGTGCGCAGGTGGTGGCTTCGTCCGCGCAGTCGGGCGCGAGATCGGCCAGCAGCTCACCGAGCGTGACGGCCGGGCGACCGAGCGCGCGGGCGAGACGGGCGGCGACGAAGCGGCCGGCCCCCGCGCAGACCACCGGTGCCTCGGGCGCGAGCGCGGCGATGCCGGGCAGGGCAGAGCAGGCGTCGATCAGGGCGCCCAGCTGTGCATCGGCGAAAGCCGACGCGAGTGCGCGCCAGTCTTCCATCGAGCCTTCGGCGAGATCGCGACCTATCATGCGCGCCAGCCGGCGGGCGCTGGCCTCCGCCGTCTTGGCGCCGCCGTCGGCCGCCGGATAGTGGTCTGCGTGCTCCGGCAGCTCACCAAGCAGGCGCCACACGTCGGCCGAGGTGGCGAAGTACTCGGCCATCAGCCGGTGGCGCTGGCGCTTGAAGTCGACCGCCGGCGCGAGCGCCATCAGCGGCGTGCGCACGACGCCGGCATAGACCAGTTCGCCGCTGATCAGCCGGTCGGCGTCAGAGCGGCTGGTCGTGGCGACGCCGCCATCGATGACGATGAGGTCGCTGGTGGTGCTGCCGACATCGGCCAGCAGCGCTTGCGGCAGACGGGTGGCGATCCACGCCGCAGTAGCAAGCCAGTTGGCCGAGGCGATGTCGTCGGCGCGGGCGCGCGCGTCATCGACCTGCGCCCAGCCCGCGCGACCGGCGTACAGCGTGATTTCGCCCGCCAATGCGGTGCGCATGCGCTGTGCGATGCCGGCCACGCCGTCGGCGCGGGCATCGAACAGGTCGGTCATTTCGCCGGTCATCGTGACTGCGTGGCGCGGCGCTGCACCCAGTGCGGCCAGCGCTTCGGCCACGGCGGTGTCGAGCTTGTCCAGCCCCTGCCACAGCGGGCAGGCGACCTGCACCACGCCGCTCACCCGGCCGCCGTCTATGCGCGCGGCCTTGACGTGGGCGCCGCCAATGTCCCAGCCGATCAGCGTTGCATCAGACGGCTTCTTCATGGGCGTCGAGGGTAAGTGTGTGCGGACGCGGAGCGTCGGTCGACGGCAGGCTGCCGTCGCGTGCCGCGCTCAGTGTGGCGGCGACCAGGTTGAGGCCGGTCGCTGCGCGCAGCGCGCAGGCCGAGGTGCTCATGCGCGGATTGATCTCGACCACGACCGGGCCGTCCGCGGTTTCGATGAAATCGACGCCGACCGGTCCGAGCAGACCGGGCAGGGCGGCGGCGATGCGCTGCGCGAGCGCGGCGTGTTGCGGCGTGGCGTCGACCGCGCCGACGGCGAGCGCGGCAAGACGCACGCGTTCGCCGCGGTGCTCGAGCACTTGCCGGTTCACCGACAGCAGCGCGGCGCGGCCACGCGCGCACAGCAGGTTCATGCTGCGCGCCTCGCCGTCCAGCCACGGCTGGGCGATGTGATCCGGCCCGGCCGCGCGCAGTACGCGAGCGGCGGCTGCGCGGTCGCCCAGACGCTGCAGACCCTCGCAACCGGCGCCGTCGTCCGGCTTCACCGCCCATGCGCCAAGGACGTCGGGCAGTGCGTCGGCGTCGCTGTAGTGCGGCAGCACGGCGACGCCGGCCTCTGCCAGCACGCGCGCGGTGCGTGACTTCGACGCGGCGACGCGGCAGCTTGCGGCGTCGCAGCCGAGCAGGCGGCTGCCGCTCGCTTCGACACGGGCGGCCAGCGTGGCCAGCAGATCGCCAGTTTCCGGCGCGACGATGAGCGCCGCGTCGGCACCGGCCAGTGCGGCATCGAAGGCGGCGACGAACGCGCCGGTCTCGGCTACCGCGATCGAGCCGGGCAGCGCCGCTTCGAGCCGGGCGTCGTGCAGCGTCACCAGTTCGGCGCCGGCGATGTCGGCGGCGTCGCGCAGCAGCGCATCGCGCATCAGGCGGCCTTCGCGCACGAGCGAGGCCGGCAGTGGCTGGCCGGCCAGACCACCGCCGGTGATAAACTCGAACACGAAAATTCGTTGATTCATATAAGGTTTTCTGTGCCTGAACTGATACCCGTCATCGACCTGATGCAAGGTCGGGTCGTGCACGCGCGTCGTGGCGACCGGCAAGCTTACCAGCCGCTGCGCTCGCGTCTGGTCGAGGGTTGCGTGCCGGCCGACGTGGTCGACGCACTGCTCGCGGCGACCACCGCCCGCCATATCTATATTGCCGATCTCGACGCCATCCGCCGATTGGGCGGCGACCACACAGAGGTGATCGCTGCTCTGACCGAGCGTCATCCGCAGGTCGAGTTCTGGGTGGACGGCGGTTTTGCCGATGCCGATGCCGCGCTGGCGCTGCACCACGCGACCGGCGCGACGCCCGTCCTGGGCAGTGAAAGCCTGACCGAGCCCAATACGCTGGCGAAACTGTCGGCGGCGGGCGTGCCGGCGCTGCTGTCGCTCGACTATCGCGGCGGCGTACCGCTCGGCGCCGCATGGGCGCACGCGCCCGAATTCTGGCCGGCACGGGTGATCGCGATGGAACTGGCGCGGGTCGGCTCGGAGGCCGGGCCCGAGCTGGCACTGATCGCCCGCTTGCGCGCTCAGTGCCCTGACGTTGCGGTGATCGCCGCCGGTGGTGTGCGTGACGCGGTAGACCTTGCCGCGCTGGACGAGGCCGGTGTGCCGGCGGTGCTGGTGGCGAGCGCGCTGCACGATGGCCGGCTGGCGGGTGGCTGAGGCCGCATGCTGCAGCGCGGAATTCGCGACGTTTGAAACGCCACGAATTTTTACCGTCAGATCAATTGCAAGGAGTAGATTGCATTTCGACACAGCACGACCGGATCTCGGGCAGATCCGACGCGGCGTGAACAGCTCCGGGAATTGAAAGCCCGCCGAATGGCGGTCCGGATCTTTTGCGTGGGGCGGACATAACGAACTGGCAAGAAAATGCCATACGTATCGACAGACGACAGCCCGGAATTGCTTTCGACGCACGCGGCCGGTCCACGCGAACGTCGGTTGGTCAGTCTCGTCGTCATATTTTCGCTGCTGCTTTTTGCAGTCAGCGTGCCCTACGCGAAAATGCCATTGCCGCATATTCCGGCATTTGTCGCGGTCTACGATTCCGCATTGTTCGTCGTCTATCTGGTCACCGCCGTGCTGCTTTACGGGCATGGCGTGACGCTGCGCTCAAGCGCGATGTTCCTGCTGGCGGATGGCTTTCTCTACGCCTCGGCGATGATTGCGCCGCATCTGCTCACCTATCCCGAGGTTTTCTCCGCCGAAGGATTGCTCGGTGCGAATATTCAGACCACCGCGTGGATATTCCAGTTCTGGCATGTGGGATTTCCGCTGTGCGTGATCGGCTATTCACTGATGATGCCGAGAGAATGCAGCAGGGGTCCCGGAATACGCTCGATATTCGGCAGTGCGGGGCGGCATGTTTCGTGCACGTTGCTGATGGCCGTATTGTCCGCGCTGCTGGCGATACATGGCGCCAATATATTGCCGGACATCATGAAAGGTACGTTCGGATATACCCACCGAATGTTCTGGATCGTGTCCGCGATATGGATTCTGAATGGCTTTGCGCTGTATGTGCTATGGCGGAAGAAACCGCGCGCCGCGCTCGATCTGTGGCTCATCGTGACCATGGTGGCCTGGCTGCTCGAAGTGGCGCTGGTGGCGGTGTTCAACGCCGGGCGCTATGACCTCGGCTTCTACGTCGGGCGCGTCCACGGGCTGCTCGCGGCCAGCATGGTGCTGGTCGCGCTGGTGATCGAGAACGGGCGCCTGTACGCCCATCTGGGCCGTGCGCATGAGCGGGTGAGGCTCAAGGCCTCGGAACTCGAACGCCTGAATGCGACCGACGCGCTCACCGGCATCGCCAATCGCCGGGTGTTCGGCGAAACGCTGGGACGCGAATGGCATCGCAGCCTGCGCAGCGGCCGGCCGCTGTCGCTGCTGATGCTGGATGTCGATCATTTCAAGCCTTACAACGACACGCACGGTCACCTTGGCGGCGACGACTGCCTGCGCAGTGTGGCGCAGGCGCTGGCGTCCTGTACGCGGCGCGCCTCCGATCTGGTGGCGCGCTATGGCGGCGAGGAATTCGCCATCCTGCTGCCGGATACCGGCGAGTCGGACGCCTCGGCGGTGGCGCAGTCGGCCTGTCGCGCCGTGCTGTCGCTGGGCATTCCGCACGGCAAGTCGTCGGTGCACGATTGCGTGACGGTGAGCATCGGCGTCGCCACCTTCGTGCCGCCGCCCGCCTTCGTCGGCAAGCTCGCCGGCAAGCCGTCGTCGCTGATCGACGCCGCTGACCAGGCGCTGTACGAAGCCAAGCAGCAGGGCCGCAACCGCGTGGTGGTGCAGGTGCAGCCGGTGAGCTACCACACCAGCGGATTCACCCGGTAGTAGGACGACAGTTCGGCGTAGGCCTCGGGCAGCGCTGCCGCAAGATGCTGCGGCCGCTCGAAGAAGCTTTCGGTGGCGACGGCGAAGAACTCGGCCGGGCTGTAGGCCCCGTAGGGGTCGAGCACCGGCGGCTCGTGCGCCGCGACCTGCTGGTGCAGCATCGCGTATGCCGCCCCCATCACCGCCGCCCAGCGCGCCACGCGCGCCGCACCGCGCAGCGGCGGCGCGCCGTTTGCCTCGCCGTTCTCCTGGTCCAGCTGATGCGCGAACTCGTGGATGACCACGTTGTGCCCGTCGGCCGCGTCGGCGGCGCCAGCGAGCACCGCGTCCCAGGCCAGCACGACCTGGCCGCGCGACGACGATTCGCCCAGATGTACGCGGCGCCAGGCGTGCTGCACGCCAGCGGCGTCGGTTTCGGTTCGGGTGACGGCAAAGGCACCCGGATAGACCAGGATTTCGCGCAGCCCGGCGAAGTAGTCGGTCGGCCGGTTCAGGATGAGCAGGCAGGCCTGGGCGGCGATCAGCACCCGCACCTCGTCGGTGATCACCATGCCGTCGCAGCCGATGAAGCGCTTCTCGGCAACGAACACCTGGATGCGACGGCGCAGCTGCTGCTGCAGATCAGGCGGCAGTGCTCGCCAGGCCGGCATGTTCCGCTGCAGCAGACGGCGCCACTCGGCGGGGAAAGGACGCGCCCGGATGCGGCGCCGGCGCAGTGCGGTACGCAGCGGATCGGCGAACAGCCACAGCGCGGCAGACAGCAGTACCGCGATCAGCGCGGCCAGTGCGAGGGTGGAGGTGAGCGGAGTCATCAATCGCAGATCGGGGCAGCGGCGGTGGTTTCAAGCCGGGCAGATATCCTGCCTCTGTGCGCTGTCTTGCGGTTTGAATTTGAGGTCTTCCGACTACGACCGCTCGTCCTTGCACACGCCCGACGGCATGCTACGGTGACTGACCGTCATCGCCCCGGGTTCACGATGTATTCCGATTGGAACGCCTGTCACGTTGCGCAACTCGCCTGTACCGGCGCGCATTTCTCCCACGCCAAGGATTTCGTGTTCCGCAAGTGGTGCGAGCTGGCGGTCGAGCGCAATGTGGTGATGCCGGTCGATCTGTCCGGTTCCTGCCGCTATGGCTCGCTGTTCATGAATCGCGTGTTCGGCGGTTCGCTGCGCGGCCATTTCCAGCACCAGTACAACTACATCGATCACCGCGTCGTCGATCTGAGTCACGACGCGGCTGACGTGGGTGCGATGACCCACCCCTATCTGCACGAACCGGATTACTTCGAACTCGATTCATTGCAGGACTCGCTGGCCGGCTGCCTGCCGCGCGTCGACCGCTGGGTGCTCGAATTCCTGGCCGAGGTTGACGCGCGACAGCAGTGCCCGGCCGACCCGGACCCGGCAGCGGTCGTGCTCAGAGCCTGACCGGCGTCGGCGGCGTGCCGCCGGTCAGCGCGGCGATCAGGTTGTCGGCGGCGAGGTCGGCCATGGCCTTGCGGGTGGCGCCGGTGGCGCTGGCGATGTGCGGTGTCAGCACGACGTTGGGCACTTCGAGCAGGCCCGGATTCAGCTTCGGTTCGCCTTCATAGACGTCGAGCGCGGCGGCACCGATGCGGCCGTGGCGCAGCGCCTCGACCAGCGCCGCGTCGTCGACCACGCCGCCGCGCGCGATATTGGTCAGCGTGGCGGTCGGCTTCATCAGCGCCAGCTCATCAACGCCGATGGCGTGATGCACGACGGGCGAATAGGGCACGACCAGTACGAGGTGATCGGCTTCGCGCAGCAGCGTGTCCTTGTCCACCCAGCGCGCACCGAGCGGCGTTTCGATGGCGGCCGGGAGCGGGCTGCGGTTGTGGTAGATCACCTTCATGCCGAAGCCGAACGCGCCGCGGCGGGCGATCGCCTGGCCGATGCGGCCCATGCCGAAGATGCCCAGTGTCTTGCCGTACACGTCGACGCCATTCATCAGCGAGTAGGTCCAGTGCGTCCACCGGCCGTCGCGCAGGAAGCGCTCGCTTTCGGTGACGCGACGGGCGGCCGCCATCATCAGCGCGAAGCCGAAGTCGGCGGTCGATTCGGTCAGCACGTCCGGCGTATTGCTGACCAGGATGCCGCGGGCGGTGCAGGCGGCGACGTCGATGTTGTTGTAGCCGACCGCCATCGTGCACACCGCGCGCAGGCCGGGGCAGGCGTCGAGCAGTGCGGCGTCGATCTTCTCGTTGGCGGTGATGAAGGCGCCGGCCTTGCCCTGCAGCCGCGCGATCAGCTCCGGCTGTGTGAACACGCGATCTTCCTGGTTGGCATCGACGTCGAAATGCTGCGACAGACGGTCTATCAGTTCAGGCAGGACGTAGCGGGCGACGAGAATCGAGGGGCGGCTCAAGACAGGCTCCGGTGATGTGCAGGAGCGCCGAATCTAGCGCGCGGCCCGCCGCCAGGCGAGCCGCAGCGCACAAGTGTTACGCGGCGTGCGGCAGCACAGTTGCCGTCGCGCGGCCTGCACTTACCAGGGCAGTGCCTCGCCCATGTGGAAGAAGCCGCCGGTCGGGCCGTCGGCCGGCAGGGTCGCCAGCTGCACGCTGGTCTTGCCGCCGTCGGCGATGTCCATCGGTGCGTTCGGGCCGCCCATGTCGGTCTTCACCCAGCCCGGATGGGCGGAGTTCACCTTGATCGGCGTGTCGGCCAGTTCGGCCGCCAGGTGCACGGTGTAGGCGTTCAGCGCGGTCTTCGACGCGTTGTAGGCGACTTCCTTGGCCGGTGCGATCGGCGAGTCCGGCGCGCAGTGCGTGCCGAGCGAACCGAGGATGGACGACAGGTTCACGATGCGGCCGGCCGGTGCCTTGCGGATCAGCGGCAGCAGGATCTGCGTCAGTTCGATCACGGCGAAGAAGTTCACGTCGAAGGTGCGGCGCAGGACGTCCTGCGACACTGTGCTGGCGTTCGGCGCGAAGAAATCGCCGAGCGCGATGCCCGCGTTGTTCACCAGGATGTCGAGCCGGCCGTACTGGCTGGCGAAGTGGTCGTATACCGCCTGGAAGGTCGACGGCTTGGTCGCGTCGAAGCCGATGGCCGAAGCGTGAATGCCTTCGTTGCGCAGCGCGGCGACGGCTTCCTCGCCCTTGTCCGGATCGCGCACGCCGATCACCACCTCGATGCCGAGACGGCCGAGGCCGCGTGCGGTTTCAAGGCCGAGACCACGGTTGCCACCGGTGATGAAGGCGACTTTCTGTTGCGTGTTCATGCTCTAGCTCCTCAGGGATTGCGGGCGTGCAGGGGCTGGTCCGGCCCTGCGTCGGAAATGTCTGCGGGTGCCTGGCCGTCCCAGCCGCCACCCAATGCACGGATGAGACCGACCGCGGCGCGCGCGCGTTCGCCTTCGAGCTGCGAGGCGATGCGCCGCTGCAGCAGCACGCTGCGGTCGGCATCGATCACGTCGAGCTGGCTGACCGAACCTTCGCGGTACTGGATCTGCGACAGCTGCGCGGCGCGCGCGGCGGCGCGTACCGCTTCGTCCTGCGTGCGCGTCTGTTCCGCCAGGATGCGCAGGCCGGCCAGGTTGTCCTCGACCTCGCGGAAGGCGCCGAGCACGGTCTGGCGGTAGGCGGCGACCTCTTCGTCGTAGACGGCGCGGGCGCGTTCCAGCCCGGCTTCGCGCGCGCCGCCGTCGAAGAGGGGCAGCGTCAGCGCGGTGCCGACCAGCGGTCCGAGCACGAAGCTGCGCGTGCTCCACTGGAACAGATTGCCCAGTTCGGACGATTCGTAGCCCAGTGCGCCGGTCAGGTTAAGACGCGGAAACCAGGCCGCCTGCGCGATGCCGACACGGGCGTTGGCAGCCGCCATCGCGCGCTCTGCGGCGGCGATGTCGGGTCGGCGTTCGAGCAGTGCCGACGGCAGGCCCGGCGGGATGTCGAGCGTGACCCGCTCGAGCGGCTGCGGCTCGAGCGCGAAGTCAGCCGGTGCGCGGCCGAGCAGCAGTGCAAGCGCGTGTTCGGCGTTGGCGCGGCGGCGCGACACGCCGAAGGACTCGGACTGCGCCGACGCCAGCTCGGTCTTTGCGCGCGCCAGTTCCAGCTCGCTCACGTCGCCTTCGTCGAAGCGCCGCTGCACCAGGCGCAGCGTTTCAGTGCGCAGCTGCACGGTGCCGGTGTAGAGCGCCTGTTCGGCATCGAGCTCACGGATCAGGAAATAGGTCTGTGCGACGTCGGCCTGCAGCGCGAGCTGCAGCGAGCGGAACAGCGCCTCGCGCTGCTGCGCGGTGGCGCTGGCCGCATCGACGCCGGCGGCCACGCGGCCGAACAGGTCGACCTCGTAGGCGACGGTGGCCTGCGCACGCCACAGCGTCAGCGCGTTGCCGTCCGCGCTGTCGTCCAGCCCGCGCGCCGCCGGCGACTGCCGCTGCCGGGTCGGGCCGAAACCGGCGCCGACCTGCGGTGACTGCTGCGAGCGGGCGTCGCGCACCAGGGCGCGGGACTGGGCGAGGCGTGCGGCGGCGGCCTTCAGGTCCTGGTTGGCGGCCATCGCCTGCGCGACCAGCGTGTTCAGGCGACCGTCGCCGAACACCGTCCACCATTCGCCGCGCGCCAGCTCTTCCGACGGCCGCGCCGGCTTCCAGTCCTTGTTGCCGGCGGGCGCTTCCTTGAAGGCCTGCGGCGTATCGACCGCCGGACGCTCGTAGGTCTGCATCACCGAGCAGCCGGCCAGCACCAGCAGGCTGGACAGCAGCACGGCACCGGTCCGCAGCGAGCGGTAGGCATCTGCAGGAGCGAGCGTGCTCGCCGTGTTCAACGATGTGTTCATGTCAATGCTCCGGATCAGTGGGCGACGGCTGCGACGTCAGGCAGCGGCGTGTGGCCGGCGTGGGTGAGGCGCTTGCCGGAGGCCTTGCGCAGCAGCACGTAGAACACCGGGGTCAGGAAGAGACCGAAGAAGGTGACGCCCAGCATGCCGGAGAACACCGCCACGCCCATGGCATGACGCATTTCCGCGCCGGCGCCGCTCGACGTGACCAGCGGCACCACGCCCATGATGAAAGCGATCGATGTCATCAGGATGGGGCGCAGCCGCAGTCGGCTGGCTTCGATCGCCGCCTCGACGATGCCGCGTCCGCGCAGTTCCAGCTCGCGGGCGAATTCGACGATCAGGATGGCGTTCTTCGCCGACAGCCCGACCAGCACCATCAGACCGATCTGCGTGAAGATGTTGTTGTCGCCGGCAGTGAGCCAGACGCCGGTCAGCGCGGCCAGGATGCTCATCGGCACGATGAGGATGACGGCCAGCGGCAGCGTGAGGCTTTCGTACTGCGCGGCGAGCACCAGGAACACCAGCAGCACGCTGATCGGGAACACCCAGACACCGGCGTTGCCGGCAAGGATCTTCTGGTAGATCAGGTCCGTCCATTCGTACTTGACGCCGCGCGGCAGCACTTCGTCGGCGATGCGCTCGGCCGCGGCCTGCGCCTGGTCGGACGAATAGCCGGGCGCGGGGCCGCCGTTGATGTCGGCCGACGTGTAGCCGTTGTAGCGCACCACCATTTCCGGGCCGAAGCTCTGCTTCACCTTGACCAGCGAGGACAGCGGCACCATGTCGCCATTCGTGTTGCGCGTCTTCAGCGCCAGGATGTCCGCGGCTTCGGCGCGGAAGGGCGCGTCAGCCTGGGCACGCACCTGATAGACGCGGCCGAAGCGGTTGAAGTCATTCACGTAGAGCGAACCGAGGTAGATCTGCATGGTGTCGAACACGTCGGTGATCGGCACGCCGAGCTGCTTGGCCTTCACGCGGTCCAGATCCACGTCGAGCTGCGGCACGTTGATCTGGTAACTGGAGAAGGTCGGACCCAGTTCCGGCGCCTTCGCGGCGGCGGCGATGAAGGCTTCCTTGGCCGCTTCCAGTTCGGCGTAGCCAAGCGCGCCGCGGTCCTGCAGCTGCAGCTTGAAGCCGCCCAGCGTGCCCAGACCCATGACCGGCGGCGGCGGGAACACCGCGATGTAGGCGTCCTTGATGTCGGCGAACTTGGCGTTCAGCGACGCGGCGATCGCGCCGGCCGACAGCTCCGGGCTCTTGCGCTCGTCGAAGGGCTTGAGCGTCGCGAACACGATGCCGGCACTCGAACTGTTGGTGAAGCCGTTGATCGACAGCCCGGGGAAGGCGACCGCGTTCTCGACGCCCGGCTGGGCCAGCGCGATCTCGCCCATGCGGCGGATCACGTCTTCGGTACGGTCGATCGAGGCGCCGGCCGGCAGCTGGGTGAAGCTGATCAGGTACTGCTTGTCCTGCGCCGGCACGAAGCCGCCTGGCACCAGGTAGGACAGGCCGACCGTCGCGCCGAGCAGCACGGCATAGACGCCCATCGCAGCGCCCTTGCGCTGGATCATGCCGCTGACGCCGCGTCCGTAGTTTTCCGAACTGCGGTTGAAGAAGCGGTTGAAGCGCGCGAAGAAGCCGCCGAACACGGCATTCATCGCCCGCGTCAGCGCGTCCGGCTTGGCGTCGTGGCCCTTCAGCAGCATGGCCGCCAGTGCCGGCGACAGCGTCAGCGAGTTGAAGGCGGAGATGACGGTCGAGATGGCGATCGTCATCGCGAACTGCTTGTAGAACTGGCCGGTCAGGCCGGTCATGAAGGCCAGCGGCACGAACACTGCGACCAGCGTCAGCGCGATGGCGATGATGGGGCCGCTCACTTCCTGCATCGCGCGGTAGGTCGCTTCGCGTGCCGACAGGCCCTCCGCGATGTTGCGCTCGACGTTCTCGACCACCACGATCGCGTCATCGACCACGATGCCGATGGCCAGCACCATGCCGAACAGCGACAGCGCGTTGATCGAGTAGCCAAAGCCCAGCATCAGCGAGAAGGTGCCGACGATGGACACCGGCACCGCCAGCAGCGGAATGATGGAGGCGCGCCAGGTCTGCAGGAACACGATGACCACGAGCACGACCAGCGCGATCGCTTCGAGCAGCGTCACGATGACCGCCTTGATCGACGCGCGCACGAACTGCGTCGGGTCATAGACGATGCGGTACTCGACCGAGGGCGGGAAATCCTTGGCCAGTTCGGCCATGGTTTCGCGCACCGCGGCCGACACGTCGAGCGCATTCGCGCCCGGTGCCTGGCGGATAGGCAGCGCCACCGCCGGCTTGTTGTCGAGCAGCGAGCGCAGGCCGTATTCCGAGGCGGCGAGTTCGACCCGCGCGACGTCGGCAAGTCGCGTGATGCTGCCGTCTGGCGAGGACTTCAGGATGATGTCCGAGAACTCCTCGACCGTCTGCAGACGACCTTGCGCGTTGACCGACAGCTGCAGCGGCACGTCGGCCGAATTCGGTGAGGCACCGATGACGCCGGCCGCCACCTGCACGTTCTGCTCACGGATCGCGCGCACCACGTCGCTGGCGGTCATGTTGCGCTGGGCCACCTTCTGCGGATCGAGCCACACGCGCATGGCGTAGTTGCCGGAACCGAACAGGCCGACCTCACCGACGCCCTTGATGCGCGCCAGCCGGTCCTTCACGTTGATGACGGCGTAGTTGCGCAGATAGGTCGTGTCGTAGCGGTTATCCGGCGAAATCAGGTGCACCACCATGGTCAGCGTGGGCGAGCTCTTGAGCGTGGTCACGCCCAGCCGCTGCACGTCTTCCGGCAGCCTTGGCATCGCCTGCGACACGCGGTTCTGCACCAGCTGCTGCGCCTTGTCCGGGTCCATGCCGAGGTTGAAGTAGACGGTCAGCGTCAGGTTGCCGTCGCTGTTGGCCTGCGACTGCATGTACAGCATGTCCTCGACGCCGTTGATCGCCTCTTCCAGTGGCGAGGCCACGGTTTCGGCGATCACCTTGGGGTTGGCGCCCGGGAACTGGGCGCGCACGACGACCGACGGCGGCACCACTTCCGGGTATTCGGAAATGGGCAGCTGGAACAGCGACAGCGCGCCGGCCAGCAGGATGAGCACCGACAGCACACCGGCGAAGATGGGGCGGTCGATGAAGAATCTGGAAATGTTCATGGCATCAGGCCTTCACGTTCGGAGCACGCCGGGCCGGCTGCGCGGGCGCACCGACCAGGCTTTCGCGGTTCATCGGCACGCTTTTCGGTGCCACGGTGTCGCCCGGGCGGGTGCGCTGCAGACCGCTGACGACGATGCGTTCGCCGGCGTTCAGCCCGTTCTCGATGATGCGCAGGCCACTCTGGCGCGCGCCCAGCCGTACTTCGCGGTAGGCGGTGCGGTTGGTCTCGTCGACCACCAGCACGAAGCGCTTGTCCTGATCCGTGCCGATGGCGCGTTCGTCGATCAGCACCGCTTCGCGCGGGGCACCGCCACCGAGGCGGATGCGCGCGTAGAGGCCGGGCAGCAGCAGACCGTCGGCGTTGTCGAACACGGCGCGCACGCGGATGGTGCCGGACGAGGTATCGAGGCGGTTGTCGACCGAGGCCACGGTGCCGCGGCGCGAATGGCCCTCTTCGTCGGCCAGGCCGAGGAAGACCGGCACCGGTTCGCCGCCGGCGGCGCGAGCCGGATTCACGTACTTCAGGAAGCTCTGCTCGTCGACGTCGAAGGCGGCGTAGATCTTGTCCATCGACACCAGCGTGGTCAGCGGCGTGGTGCCGGCGCCGGCGGCGACGATATTGCCCACGGTCACTTCGGCGCGCGAAATGCGGCCAGACACCGGGGCGGTGATGCGCGTGTATTCGAGGTTGAGTTTCGCCGCGGTCAGCGCGGCCTGCGCCGCCTGGACCTGGGCGGCGGCTTCGCGCGCGGCGTTCTGCTTCTCGTCGAGGTCGCGCTTCGCGATCGCGTTGTCGGCCGCCAGGCGTTGGCCGCGCGCGAGGTCGGTCGCGGTGTAGGCGGCCCGCGTTTCGGTCGCCGCCAGCTGCGCCTGTGCGCGCTCGACTTCGGCCGCGTAGGGGCGCGGATCGATGGTGAACAGCACGTCGCCCTTCTTCACGCGGGCACCGTCGCGGAAATGCACGGCGGTCAGCGTGCCGGACACCAGGGGCCGTATTTCGACGCGATCCACCGCCTCCAGCCGGCCGGAATAGTCCTGCCAGTCGATGATGGTCTGGCGGCTGACTTCGGCCACTTCGACCGGGGTGGCGGCCGGCGCGGCCGCTGCGGCGGGCGGCGTGTCGGCTTGCGCGCGCATGACGGCAAAACCACCGGTGGCAACCAGTGCGGTGATGACGAGGGCGAGGGCGGTGCGCGTGTGCGGGATGGACATGGCGGCTTCCTTGCTGGAGGGTTGGATGGAATGAAGAGGCATCGGATCGGTGTTCAGACGGCGTGACGTGCGTCGTTGTGACCGGCCTGCGCGCGGCCGAGCCGGCAGCGCAGGAACTGGACGACGCCGTCGAGCAGCGGCGGATGGGCGAGCAGGGTGGCGTGCGTGATGCCGGCGAAACGCTCGACCTGGGTGTGCACGCCGGCGGCGATCAGCGCCGCGGCATATTTCTCGGCTTCGCAATGCAGCAGGTCGCGCCCGGCGGTGGCGATGTAGGCGGCCGGCAGACCGGCCTGGCGGCACGACTCCAGCGGTGCGGCGTAGGGGTGCAGGCGCTGCGACAGCTGCGGCAGGTACTGGCGGTAGCAGTCGGCGCAGTCTTCGGCGCGCAGGTCGGACTGCAGACGCGCGGCGTCGCCGGTGCGCGTCATGCTCGGGTCCAGCATCGGGCCGATCAGCACCTGCACGGCGATGTGCACGTCCTGTCGGTCGCGCGCGATCAGCGCCAGGCTGGCGGCGAGGTTGCCGCCGGCGTCGTCGCCGGCGACCGCGATACGCTGCGCGTCGGCGCCGAGCGTGGCCGCGTTGTCGGCGGCCCACAGCGTCGCCGCGTAGGCGTCCTCAGGCGCGGCCGGGAACGGGTGTGCCGGCGCCAGCGCGTAATCGACCGACACCACGACGGCAGGCAGCGTCGCCGCGATGTAGTGCGCCGGCAGGTCGGCGTCGTCCAGCGATCCGCCGACGAAGCCGCCGCCGTGCAGATAGATCACCAGCGGCAGCAGGGTGTCCGAGCGCGGCCGATAGATGCGCAGCGGCAGGCGGCCGTGCGGGCCGGCAATGTCGATGTTGCGCACGTGCGGTGCAGCGGTGCCGTGCGCGTCCGGGTACAGCAGATTCATGCGGTCAGTCCTGCCGGCCATGCCGGGGTCAAGGTGTGACCGGATTCTGTATGTTGGCCCGTCGTGGATAAACTGGTCTAATCTGGTAACACTGTTCGTTGAGTGCGAATAATCGGACGAGGGTCCGGTGCGCGCTCGCTTGCCCACCCTTGTCCGGAGTTGCGCCATGGATCGTTTCCAGGCCATGCAGGTGTTCACCCGCGTCGTCGATTCCAACAGCTTCACGCGTGCCGCCGACAGCCTCGGGCTGCCGCGTGCCACCGTCACCACCGCGGTGCAGAACCTGGAGAACCTGCTGCAGGTGCGCCTGCTCAACCGCACGACCCGGCGCATCAGCCTGACGCCGGACGGTGCGGCCTACTACGAGCGCTGCGCGCGCATCCTGGCCGACGTCGAGGAGGCCGAATCGTCCTTCCGCGAGGTGGCCCGCGGGCCCAAGGGCCGTCTGCGCATCGACGTGCCGGCGCCGGTCGGGCGGCTGGTGCTGATTCCGCGCATGTGCGAATTCCACAGCCGCTATCCGGACATCGAACTGGCCATTGGCATGGGCGACCGTCCGGTCGACCTGGTGCGGGAAAGCGTCGATTGCGTCATCCGCATCGGCGAACTGCAGGACTCGACGCTGGTCGCGCGACGCATCGGCACGATGGAGACGGTAACCTGCGCGTCGCCCGATTACATCGAACGTCACGGCGAGCCGGTCGCGTTGGCCGACCTGCAGCAGCATCGCGCGGTGCATTACTTCTCCAGCCGCACCGGTCGCATCTACGACCTCGATTTCGTCGTCGAGGGCGAGGTAACCGAAGTCAAGGTGCCGGGCAAGGTGTCGGTGAACGACGGTGACGCCTACGTCGCTTGCGGGCTGCAGGGTTTCGGCCTGATCCAGCCGCCGCGCTTCATGGTGCAGGCCCACCTGCAGTCGGGTGCCTTGCGCGAAGTGCTGCCGCAGTGGCGGCCATCACCGATGCCGAT
The DNA here is from genome assembly GCF_038066675.1 of Methyloversatilis sp. NSM2. Classification (NCBI taxonomy): domain Bacteria; kingdom Pseudomonadati; phylum Pseudomonadota; class Betaproteobacteria; order Nitrosomonadales; family Sterolibacteriaceae; genus Methyloversatilis; species Methyloversatilis sp. NSM2. The sequence continues at coordinate 1,520,584 of NZ_JBBUKV010000001.1, read as the reverse complement.
TTCGGTGGTCTATCTGCAGAACCGTCACCTGTCGCCCAAGGTGCGCGCCTTCGTCGACTGGGCGGCCGAACTGTTCGGGCGTTGCCCGATACTGGGTGGCTGCGACCAGGCCTGCAGCAAGGCCGAGCCGAAGGACGGCGACATGCGGCAGGCAATACTCGGCCTGCAGGCAGTCGAGGCCGGCAGCTACTGATCGCGACATGGACATTGTCGGTCGCAGACCCCGATCCAGGCGGCTGCCAGGGCCGGAAACTCATCTGCCTCGCCGCGGCGGGAAGTACCACCATGCCGCCGCCACCAGCAGTGCGAACAGCGAATAGGCGAGCGTGAACACCCAGGACGGCGCTTCGTAATAGAGCAGCCGCTGCACCCAGTGCTCGATGAAACTCGCACCGTAGGTCGCTTCGCCGGCCTGCCGGCGCAGCCACATTTCGAGCGTGGTCAGCGGACAGGCCTGACCAAGCCAGGCCTGCGCGACGACGATGCCGATGGCGGCCAGATGGGCCAGCCGGAAAGACAGCGCGTTGACCCGGCGCCAGTTCAGCCTGTTGCCCACGAACACCAGCAGCAGTCCGCCGACGACGAACAGCACGACGGCGAAGTGCAGCAACAGCACCAGATCGGCGAGCAGCGGGTAGGCGGACGGGAAATTCATCCGGACTCCTGTTCCAGAATGGTGGGCGGTCCTGCAATCACCAGTCTCGCAGAACTTCTCCGCCCGGACATGGCGCTCCGCCATCGCGCGCGGATAATCGTGCCGCACGACAACAGACCGGAGGACGCATGAAGGACGTGAAGGCGGTGGTGTTCGACGTGTTCGGCACGCTGGTGGACTGGCGCACTTCGATCGCGCGCGAACTGCAGGCAGTGTTCGGCGACCGCGCGGATGCTTGGGCGCTGGCGGACGCCTGGCGGGCCGAGTACCAGCCGGCGATGGAGGAGGTGCGCGCCGGGCGTATTCCGTTCTGCAAGCTCGACCGCTTGCATCGGCGCAACCTCGACATCGTGCTCGCCCGCGCCGGTCTGGACGACTGCGACGAGGCGACGCGCGTCGCGCTCAACCTCGCCTGGCACCGCCTCGATGCCTGGCCGGACGTGGCGGCCGGTTTGCAGATGCTGCGCCGCGATTACCGGATCGCGCCATGTTCGAACGGACATATCGCGCTGATGGTGAATCTGGCGCGGCGCAACGGCTTCGTCTGGGACGCGGTGCTGGGCGCCGAAGTGGCACGCGACTACAAGCCGCGACCGGTGGTGTATCTGGCGGCGGCCGACGCTTTCGATCTCGCACCGGCGCAGACGCTGATGGTTGCCGCGCATTCGTCCGATCTGGCTGCGGCAGCAGCGGCCGGACTGCGCACCGCCTTTCTTGCGCGGCCGGACGAGTTCGGCGCGGGGCGGGGCGAATCAGCGGCGGCGGTTCCGGTCGACCTTGCTGTCGCCAGCGTGCCCGAACTGGCGCAGGCGCTGGCCGCACTGCGCTGAGTGATCAGCGCGCGTCGGCTCCGGCGGCGGTTTTCGCCGGTGCGCGCAGGATGCGTGCGACGAGCAGACTGGCGCCCGCCACCAGCACCGCGCCGCAGGCGGCGGTGAACTGCAGCGCGTCGGTGAACGCGACGTGTGCGGCCGAGAGCAGCGCGGCGCCGGCTGGCGCGGGCAACTGTGCGGCGGCAGCGACCGCACCGCCTATGGTTGACAGGGCTCCGGTCGACAACGCCGCCGGCAAGTCAGCTGGCATGCTTCCGGTCAGCAGGTGACGGTAGATCAGCGTGCCCAGGCTGCCGAACAGCGCGATGCCCAGCGCGCCGCTGAACTCGGCGCTGGTTTCCGACAGCGCAGCGGCCGCGCCAGCGCGTTCCGGCGGCGCCGAACTGACGATGATGTCATTGCCTATCGTGAATACCGGCGCCATGCCCAGACTCATCACGACAGTGGCGGCGACCAGCACGGCGAGGCCGTGCGGGCCATCGATCAGCGTCAGCAGCGCGAAGCCGACGGCGGTGATCGCCATGCCCCACACCAGTATCGACACCGCCGACACGTGCCGCGCCAGTCGCGGCGACAGCAGCGAACCGAACACGAAACCGAGTGACCACGGCAGGATGGCGACGCCCGCTTCCAGCGGCGACAGGCCGAGCACCAGTTGCAGGTGCTGGGCGATGAAGATGTAGACGCCGAACATCGCCAGGCAGGACAGCGCGTAGGCGGCCACCGTGGCGCTGAAGGCAGGGCGGCGGAACAGTGCGACGTCGAGCAGCGGGTAGGCGATGGTCCGCTGACGCCGTACGAACAGCACGCCGAGGCTCACGCCCGCCAGCACGGCGACCAGCGCCGGCGCATTGGGCCCGAGCGTCGCCGCGTGCTTCAGACCGTAGATCGTGCTCAGCACAGCGGACAGCGACAGTGCCACGCTGGGCAGGTCGATGCGGCCCGCGTGCTCGTCGCGATATTCCGGCAGCAGCGAGGGGCCGAGCAGCAGGAGCAGTGCCATCACCGGCACCGCCAGCAGGAAGGTCGAGCCCCACCAGAAGTACTGCAGCATGACGCCGCCAATCAGCGGACCGAGTGCACTGCCGACCGAGAAGGCGGTGATCCAGATGCCGATGGCGAACTGCCGCTCGTGCTCGTCATGGAACATGTTGCGGATCAGCGAAAGCGTGGACGGCGCCAGCGTCGCTCCGGCCACGCCGAGCAGGGCGCGTGCTGCGATCAGCGTGCCGGGGCTGCTGGCGAAGGCGGCCAGCACAGAGGTCAGCGCAAAGGCGGCCGCACCGGCCAGCAGCAGGCGCCGGCGGCCGATGCGGTCGCCCAGCGTGCCCATCGTGATCAGCAGGCCGGCCACCATGAAGCCGTAGATGTCGATGATCCACAGCATCTGCGCCGCACTGGGTGCGAGGTCGGTGCTGATCGCCGGCAGCGCGAGATTGAGCACCGTCAGGTCCATCGCATAGACCAGACAGGGCAGGGCGATCACGGCCAGACCTGTCCATTCTCGGCGGCCGGCTTTCGGGGCGGGTTGAACTGGAGTCATCGTGGATAAGGTCGTCTGCGCCGGTCGACGACGCGGCAGGTATCGCGATATCGACAGTGGCGGACGCTGCAAAAGAAAACGCCCCCGGCCTTGCGGCCGGAGGCGTTCGTGCTAACCGAGCGGTGAAGCTTAGTTGGCGGCGAACGGGTGAGCAGCGGAACCCTTCTTGGCAACCACTTCAGCAGCGGTCGGGGTGCCGGCAACTGCACGGGCGATCGATTCCTTGACAGCGCGGTAGTTGAAGTCTTGGATCTTCGCGTCGTCGTCGGCCAGCCAGTGGATGAACACGCCAACGCAGATGAACAGGTTGTCGGCTTCGTCAGCCGGGATCGTGCCGTCAGCAACGCTGTCAGCCACGGCCATTGCAACGCCGCGCTGTGCCGGGCCAAACATCTGGACGGCTTGCTTGGCGCCCTTGATGGTGACCTTGTTGAACATGACGGTGGCCGGCTTGCAGACCAGGTTCGGAGCGACAACGGCCAGCAGGGACGTGAAGCCGTCCTTGTTGTTGACCAGTGCGTTTGCGAACGCGGCTTCGGCGGCGCTGCCACGCGGGCCCATGATCAGATCGATGTGAGCAACTTCGTTGCCGTCACCAACCAGGGATTCGCCAACACACAGACCGTTAATCTTCGCCATATTGAATCTCCTCATTTACAAGGCAGTTATAGGGGGTAGATCCCCCCCGGGGTGGTAACCCATGTTCCGGGGTGCGAAACACAGGATCAAAACTTCTTCTTCTGCTGCTCTTCGCGCCGCCCTTCGATCCAGTCGAGCACGTCGGCCAGGAAGGCCGTCACGACGGTCAGGTCGGCACTTGTACCGGGGTTGATTCCGACTGATTTGAGCTCTGCGTCCCATGCCATCAGCGCGTCTTGCATCATAACCGGATCACGACATTGTTCAAGCCGAACGTACATCTGGACGCCCTTTTCGCGTATCGAGCGCGCCGTTTCCGCACCATGTTTGCGCGCGATATGGGTGTCGGGAATCAATGCGAGACAGAACATGAACACTGTGGTCGCTGCCCATGCTTCACTGCACCATCGACGACGCGCTGCAACATACTTTGGCAGCAGGTGATCGAACACCAGAGCATGCCCGCTTGCGTAAAGCGAGGCGATGCTGTCGCGGTGCGCCGCCAGCTGCATCGCGTCGAGCAGCGTGATCACCGGAGCTTCGGCAACGTCGTGCTCGGCGCGTTCCCCGATGCCTGCCGGATGCGCGAGGCGGATTGCCGCATACGCGTGTGACGCGTCGATGACCGTCAGCCCGGCCAGTGTGCGCTGCAGCGATGCGCGCAGCGTTTCGTTGCTGTTTCGATGCAGTGCGGCATGGGCGATCGGCGCACAGCCAAGCACGATGCCCAGATTGGTGTTGCAGCCGACCGCCTGCCAGGTGGCGCGCATCGCGTCCTCGATGCGCTCGCCGACTGTGGCGTCGGGGCGACACAGTGGTGCGGCCGCGGCCTGCGCACTGGCGATGAAATCATCGACCTGCATGCGGTGACCGTCGCCGTGAAGGCCGACGTTGCCCGGCTTGAGCGCTTCGACGTCGAGCCGGCAGGCGCGCTCGAACAGGGTGGCGAGCTGCGCGGCCGCCGGTGTGCTCAGCATGCGATCACGCCAGCGCCCGGAATGCGGCGCAGCAGGTCGTCGGCCAGCAGTTGCGCGATGTTCAGCGGCGACACGCCCTGCAGGCCCTTCCAGGCCGGAATGCTGTTGACCTCGAGCACGGTGAGCTCGCCGTGGTCGTCGCGCAGGATGTCGATGCCGGCGTAGTCCATGCTGCAGGCGCGGGTGGCGTCGACGGCCAGGCGCATCAGCGCGTCGTCCGGCGACACCGGTATCGCCTCACAGACGCCGCCCTGGGCGACGTTGTTGAGCCAGCTCTTTCCGCGGCGCAGCATGGCGGCGACCGGCCTACCGTCGATCACCATGACGCGCCAGTCCGACCACTCGCCGACGCTGTCGCGCGAGCGCGCGCTGTAGCGCTGCATGTACCAGACATTGCCCAGCGTTTCCGCCGCCGGCAGCGGGTCGCCGGCCTTCAGCCGAACGATGCCTTCACCCTGCGAGCCGAACAGCGGCTTCACCAGCACGTCGTGCCCGGCGGCGAATTCGCGCATCAGCACCGCGCGCGCCTCGGCTTCCTGTTCGGTCACCCAGGTCGGCGGCGTCGGGATGCCGGCGCGGTGCAGCAGCACGCTGGTCATCGCCTTGTCCACGCTCTTCTCGATCGCGCGCGCGTGGTTGTAGACCGGGATGCCCAGCTCGCCCAGGTAGTGCAGGAAATCCATGCGCAGCACGACCTGCTGCAGCGAACCGCCGGCCACGCCGCGCACGAACACCGCCTGCGGCAGCTTCTGTTCGAAGCCCGGCATGACGACGCCGGAAATGCCGCGCTGAAGGTCGATGTGGCATTCACCGAGGCTGACGTAGCGGGCCAGCAGGCCGCGTGCGCGGAAGGCCTCGCGCAGCCGGGCGCCATGCCAGCCCGGCTCGTCGGTGACGATGGCGATGTCCGCCTGCTGCACGTTCATGCCGATTACTTGCCCTCGCCGAAGGACTTGGCCAGCAGTTCGGTATTGATCTGGCCGGCGCGGAAGCTCTTGCCGGTGCGCAGATTGCTCACCACCACGCGGGCCGGTGCGAACAGCATCGGGTCGATCTTGTAGAAGTCGTACTTCACTTCCTTGAACACTTCGGCGAACGGACGGCCGTAGTCGCGCGAAGCCGACGACGGCAGCTTCTGCGCCAGATCGGCGGCGGCGTCGTCCTCGCAATCGACGTAGAGCTGGGCGACGCCGCCGAACAGGATGGCGTCGTTGGTGCGGCCCATCGCGTTCAGGAAGTCGGGCGCCGGCGGTGCGATCGGTGCGCTGGCCGAGCCGTCGACGATGTGCTGCAGCGGGAAGCCGAGCGCGTGCACCTTGTGCAGCGCCACTTCGAGCACGCGGCCGACCACCTGCACCGTGCCGGCGAGACTGCGTGTCGGTGTCAGGATGAGCGTCACGCCATCGTCCGGCACATTGCAGTCACGGCGGATCTTGGCCAGCACTTCGGCCGGCGGCTGGCGGTCGACTTCGAGCACCAGTACGGCGTGCTTCGCGTCGTCCTTGTAGCCCAGTTCCTTGTACAGCGGCTCCTTCACCGCCAGCGCACGGCCCGGGCCGGAACCCAGCGCATGGAAAGCCTCCTTGCCTTCGCCGTGCGACAGGCTCCAGCCGGCGTACTGGCTGGCCAGACAGGCGACGACCGGGTGCGTGGAGTGCACGTTGATGATGAGCGGCCAGTGCGCTTCGCGCGTGTTGAAGGTGGCGGTGCCGAGACCACCCATGCAGATTTCGGTGATGCGGCGGCCGGCTTCGATGCCGCCCGGGCAGTTGATGCCGGCGTCGATGACGCGGCCGCCACCGGGCAGCGGCTCGACCTTGATGCGCAGCGCGTCGGCGTCGCGCACCAGACCCTCGACCAGGGCCATCACATGCTTGCCCACGCTGGGCTGTGCGCCGGTCAGCACCGGGCCGTGTTCAGGGTTGCTCATCTTCAGTTCTCCTCAGGAAAGGGCTGTTGTCGTCATCTGTCCGGCGAAAAGGCCGGGCGTGTCCAGAAGTTGTCGTTCGCGCTGCCGCAGCAGCCGGCTCACGTCGGCGCCGTCGCGACCGGTGGCAAGCACCGTGCAGAGCGGCATCGCGCGCGCCGTCGTGTTGCCGGCCGGCGGCCGGTCGGCACTCCATGCCGGCCAGGCCGCATCGTCGCCGATCCGCAGCGTGTCTGGCGCATACACCACGCGCAGTCCGTGCACCTCGTCGCCGGCCAGCAGTCCGACCTCGTCGAGCCGGCCTTCGCAGGCCGCTACGTGGGCGGCGAACAAGCCGCCAGCCACGCGTTGTTCGTACAGCATCATCGTTGCGGTAGGCCGTGGATTGATCTCTATCAGCACCGCGTGCTCGCCGTCGAATACCAGATCTGCGCCATTCAGACCGCGCAGACCGAACTGTTGTGTCAGTGCAGCGACATCGCGCGCCAGCCGCGCATGCTGCGCGGCACTCAGCGGCAGGTCGCTGACTGCTTCGCACCAGGCGTAGGGACCGGCCACGCTGCCTGGATACTGGCGCGTGACGCCGACGATGCGTGCGTCGTGACCGTCGGCGAGAAACAGCACTGACGCCGGCACGCCGTCGATACGGCGCTGTGCGAACCAGCCCTCGGCGATCTGTTCGCCCGCTCGCGCCGGACGCACGCCGATGCCGCCACAGCCGCCTATCGGCTTCATCAGCCAGTCGTCGCCGGCCACCGGGCCCGAAATGTCGACCTCTGCGCAGCGAACACCGGCCCGGTGCGCGGTCTCCGCGAGATTCATCGGCGCCTTGCAGCGGGCGACCGTGGTGGCGTCGTTGCCGAACACCGGTGCGATCGAATCCAGCTCGTCGAGCATTGACGGGACGGCCTCGAAACCCGAACCGGCGACGATGCCGCGCCAGTTGCCGGCCATCGACCGGACCAGCGCCGGCAGCCGCTCATCGAAGTGATCGCCCGACAGGGCGCCGCGTTCCAGCCGGCAGGCCAGTCGTGCGGTGTCGCTGTCGGCAAATGGATCGATCACGTCGCAGCGCCAGCCGGCCTCGACGCAGGAGCGTGCAAGTGCACGCGCACTGCCGGCGACGATGAGCCAGTGCGACACCGGCCCGCGCTCCGTCGGCGATTCCGCCTCAGGCGACCAGGTCGCGCGCGGTGGCGAAGGCGTCGCGGAAGTCGAGATAGACCGGCTTGTCGGTGTTGATCATGCGCTGGAACAGACCGCGCTGGCACAGGTACTTCACGTTGCCGATGGCCAGTGCGCCGATGCCGACGGCCTTGCCCGATCCGGCGCCGAGCGGCTTGCCGTCGTCCATGACGCCCAGCCCTTCGATGCCCGCCGGCGGAACGGCGTTCACGTCGGCAGCGACCAGCAGCGAGCGCGCGTTCTGGAGCTGGGCCTTGCTCAGCACCTGGATGCCGGCCTTGGCCGTGCACAGGATGACGTTGGCCTGGGGCATCAGGCTTTCCTTCTGTTCGTTCGAACCCGCTTCGACCGGCTCGACCGACGAACCGTAGCGGGTATTCACGACTTCCGAGGCGACGCGGGCGCGCATCGCGCTCGAATGACTGCCGACCAGCACCTTGGCGCCAGCGCTGGAAGCCAGCACTGCAGCGGCGGTGCCGACCGGGCCGGTACCGCCGAGCACCAGCACGGTCTTGCCTTCGAGTTCGGTGTTGTGCGCCTTGCGCAGCTGACGCTCGACGCAGGCGACGAGGGCGGCGGCGGTGGTGAAGGCGCCGGAGGGGTCGGCGAATACCGACACTTCGAACGGCGGCACCATGGCGCCACGGCAGGCGTCGAGCATGTCGGCCGCCAGGCCGATGTCACGGCCGCCGATGAAGATGCCGGTGCGCTTCACGCCATTGGGGCCGCGCGAGAAGATGGCATCCTGGGTGAGGCCGTAGATCTGGTCCAGCCCGACGCCGGAGTAGGGCATCAGCACCTGGAAGCCGGCGTCGCACGCCATGTTCACATCGAAGGGGCTGATGTTGTTGGTGGGGCTGAACATGTGCAGGATGTACGGGTTTTCCATGGTCTCTCTCGCTCTTTCCGCCCGAAGGCTGGGTGCTCTCTTACGTCGTTGTGGGGTGCGGTGACGCACCTCTCCTCTAATTCCCGGTCTGCACCTGAGGCATCAGCCCGGCAGTTCCGTCCACTGCGCGCCCTCGTTGCGCGCAGCGCACACCATCAATTCCAGTCCTTCCGCCTGCGCGAACCGCGTGCGCGCAGACGCCACCATGGCGTTCGCGTCGGCCTCCGACGCTGCCAGCGCAAAGCCGGTCGGCCCCCAAGAACTCTGGCCGATGCAGGCTGCGCCGAGCCCGGCCAGGTGTTCCGCGACACTGCTCACCAGCGCACTGGTGTAGCGGCCGCCCTGTGCCGGCGCGAAATAGTCGCCGACACATTGCTGCAATTCGTTGATCGCGGCACCGAACATGTCGATGTCGCGTTCGGCCAGCGCCGGCAGTGCGCGCATCAGCACCAGCCGGCTCAAGCGGTCCGCCAGCCCCGCCTTGTAAGGCGGCAGCACGCGGAATGCCTCCTTCTCGGCCGCCCCGTGCAGGCCGCGACAGGCGTGATCGAAGATCAGCACCATGCGCCACTCCGCCGGGAACGGCATTTGCACGACGATGGGCGGTGGGGCGTCCAGCGCGCCGCGACCCCCATCGACGATGAAACCGCCGCCATCGAAACTGCCGATGCCGATGCCCGAACGCGCGCCACGGTCGAGCAGGCCGGCGATGTCGCGCGAACTCAGATTCAGGCCGTGCAGACGCGCCAGCGCCATGCCGACCGCGAGAGCAAGTTGTGTGCCGGAGCCCAGCCCGGAGTGCGAGGGGATGGCGCCGGTGATGTCGATGCGGGCAGGGGGGAGATTGAAGCGTTCGCAGATCGCCGCCGCGTAGCGGCGCGCACGCTCGGCGTCGTGGCCGCTGACTTCGAGTTTCGCGGCTGGTCGGATCTGCAAGGTGGTGTTCAGGCCTTCCAGCGTCAGGCCCACGCTGCCGAAGCGTCGCCCGAGACTGCCATCAAGGTCGACGAACCCCATGTGCAGGCGAGCGGGAGCCCGGACTTGCAGGGCGGCGGCGGTCGCGTGCGAAGCGTTCATCCGATGGGTCTGTCGTTGCGAAGGCGCGGATTATCCCAAATTCGGCGGCGTCACTGGCAAAGGCTTTTGCGACGGTGCCGGAAGCCGTTCAAGACAGTCGGGCGACGGTCGTTTACGGATCGCGCTGTCACGCATGTGAAACAGGTTGACCGCGGTGCGGCCTGTCCTGCCGGATGCTGCAGTGCGGCGCGCGAAGGCGCGCCCGTCGCAGGTTTGCGCTTGTTGTATCGTTGCGGGCTGCGGGTTCTATCAACCTGATGAAACGGATGACTCATGACGAATGAAGCGACTTCGACCGTCGTCACCGAAGTGGCCTGTCCGCTGTGCGGGCACGCCTGTGACGACCTGAGCGTCGATACCGCGGGCAGCGGCCTGACCGTCGTGGCCAACGGCTGCGACAGGGCGCGCGACGGTTTTTCTCGACTCGGTGGTGTTCCGACGAACGCTTCCGCCCGCATCGACGGTAAGCCGGCGTCGCTGGACGAGGCCTGTGCGGCTGCTGCGCGCATCCTTGCGGGCGCGCAGCAGCCGGTGTTCGGCGGCATGGCGCTGGACCTGAACGGTGCGCGCGGCGCGATGGAACTGGTCGACCTGGCGGGCGGCATCGTCGAACACATCAACAACGAATTCGGCTGGCGCGCGAGTCGCGCCGTGCAGGACGGCGGCGGCATCAACACGACGCTGGCCGAAGTGAAGAACCGCGCCGACCTCATCGTGCTGTTCGGTACCGACGCGGTGTCGCGTCAGCCGCGTTTCTTCGAGCGCACGGTGTGGGTGAAGGAGTCGATGTTCGACTTCGATACAACCAGCCGCCACATCGTCTATCTGGGCGCCGGTCTGAATACCGCGCCGGGCGTGTCGCCGGACGGCCGCCAGCCCGACGTGTTCGAATTCGACAAGAAGCGCATGCCCGAGGCGCTGTCGGTGCTCAATGCGCTGCTGGCGAAGCAGCCGGTGGCCGGTGAGGCGCCGCTGGGCATCGCACTTGCTCGCTGGCAGGCGCTGGCTGACGCATTGCTGGCGGCGAAATACAGCGTGCTGGTGTGGACGGCATCCGCGTTCGACACGCCGCAGGTCGACATGAACGTCGGCGCCATCGCGGCGATCGCCCGCAAGCTCAATGTGACGACGCGCTGCAACGCGCTGCCGCTGGCCGGCAACGACGGCGATTCGACGATGGGTGCGGTGCACCTTTGGCAGACCGGCTTCCCGATGCGCACCAGCTACGCCAGCGGTACGCCGAAGTTCGACCCGCTGCACAACGGCCTTTCGCGCCTGGTCGCCAATGGCGAAACCGACGCGCTGGTGTGGCTGTCCAGTCTGAACGACACGGTTGCACCGCCATCGACCGGCCTGCCTACGGTGGTGATCGCGCCGCCGACGCAGAAGCTCGATGCGGAGCCGCATGTGTTCATTCCGGTGGCCACGCCAGGCATGCACCTGACCGGGCATTTCGTGCGCACCGACAAGGTGGTGTCGCTGCCGTTGCGGGCGCTGAAGAAGTCGTCGCTGCCCGCGGCGGAGCAGGTGACGGCCGCCATCGTGGCCAAGATGAAGGAGGTGGGAGCGTGAGTCTGATCAAACTGACCGGTGGCCGCGTGATTGATCCGGCCAACGGCGTGAACGACCAGGTGCGCGACATCTACGTGCGTGATGGTCGCATCGTCGCCGGACCGAACGAGCACGAGAAGATCACCGCCGAGTACAACATTGCCGGCCGCATCGTCATGTCGGGTGCCATCGACATGCACAGCCACATCGGTGGCGGCAAGGTGAACATCGCGCGCGAAATGCTGCCGGAAGATCACCGCGGCGATCCGCTGGAGCGCACCGAACTGACCCGTTCGAGCTGCGGTCACGCAGCGCCCGGTACGCTTGCGGCCGGTTATCGCTACGCCGAAATGGGCTACACGGCCGCCTTCGAGCCGGCCATCCTGCCGATCAACGCGCGCCAGGCGCACATGGAAATGGGCGATACGCCCATTCTCGATACCGGCGGTTACGCCATGCTGGGCAGCGACGATTTCTTCCTGCGCATGATGGCGGCCAAGGAAGATCAGAAGGCGATCAACGACTACGTCGCCTGGACGCTGAACGCGACCCAGACGGTCGGCATCAAGATCGTGAACCCGGGCGGCATTTCGGCCTTCAAGTTCAACCAGCGCAAGCTCGATCTCGACGAACAGAACGCCTACTACGGCATCACGCCGCGCGAAATCGTCAAGGTGCTGTCGCGCGCGGTCCATGACCTCGGCGTGCCGAAGCCGCTGCACGTGCATGCCAGCAACCTGGGTGTCCCGGGCAACGTCGACACCACGCTGGGCACCATGGACGCGGCCGAAGGCCTGCCCATCCACCTGACGCACATCCAGTTCCACAGCTACGGCACCGAAGGCGACCGCAAGTTTTCCAGTGCCGCGGCGCGCATCGCCGAGGCGATCAACCAGAAGAAGAACGTGACGGCCGACGTCGGCCAGATCCTGTTCGGTCAGACCGTCACCGCGTCGGGCGACAACATGGTGCAGTACCGTAACGCCGACCACGGCTCGCCGAAGAAGTCCGTCATCATGGACATCGAGTGCGACGCTGGCTGCGGTGTCGTGCCCTTCAAGTACAAGGACCAGAATTTCGTCAACGCGCTGCAGTGGGCGATCGGCCTGGAAATCTTCCTGATGGTCGATGACCCGTGGCGCGTGTTCCTGACCACCGACCACCCGAATGGCGCGCCGTTCACGACCTATCCGCACCTGATCAAGCTGCTGATGGACCGCAGCTTCCGCAACGCCATGCTGGACACCATCAACCCGGACGCGCGTGCGATGAGCAATCTGGCCGGCCTCGACCGCGAGTACTCGCTGTACGAGATCGCCATCATGACGCGCGCCGCGCCGGCAAAGCTGATCGGCCTGGCCGACCGCGGCCATCTGGCCCCGGGCGCTGCCGCCGACATCGTCGTCTACAAGGAGGACGCCGATCGCGAGCGCATGTTCGAGAAGCCGGAACTGGTGTTCAAGGACGGCGAACTGGTGGTGCGTGACGGCCGGATCGTCAAGGTGGTGCGTGGCAACACGCACGCGGTGAAGCCGGAATTCGATCGCAGCATCGAGAAGAAGATCGAACCCTACTTCCAGCGCTACCACTCGGTGCGCATGAACAATTTCAAGATCAGCGACGACGAACTGTGCGAGTGCGGCGGTGGCAGCAAGCTGATTGCCCATGCATGCAAGAAGCGGGGTTGAGCAGATGATCATCAATGGTGTAGCGATCGACGACACTTTCGCCGAAGCATTCGGCATGCGGGGCATCCGCCTCATCATCACCGCGTACAACGAAACCTGGGCGCTCAATTCGGCCAACGCGATGACCGGCTTCGCGACCTCGGTCATCGCCTGCGGCGCCGAGGCGGGCATCGAGCGCGTGCTGTCGCCGGCGGAGACGCCGGACGGCCGTCCGGGCGTGTCGGTGCTGGTGTTCGCGGTGTCGAGCAAGGAACTGATCAAGCAGATCGAGCGACGCGTCGGCCAGTGCGTGCTGACCAGCCCGACCAGCGCCATCTTCGCCGGTCTGGATGAAGGCGACCCGGTGCCGCTGGGCAAGACGCTGCGCTATTTCGGCGACGGCTTCCAGACCTCGAAGCAGATCGGCGGCAAGCGCTACTGGCGCGTGCCGGTGATGGACGGCGAATTCCTGGTGCAGGACACCGCGCGCATGGTGAAGGCGGTCGGCGGCGGCAACTTCCTGGTGCTGGCCGACACCCAGGTGCAGGCGCTGGAAGCCTGCGAGGCGGCGATCCGGGAAATGCGCAAGCTGCCGGAAGTGGTGATGCCCTTCCCGGGCGGCGTCGTGCGTTCGGGTTCCAAGGTCGGCTCGAAGTACAAGGCGCTGTCGGCATCGACCAATGACGCCTTCTGCCCGACGCTGCGTGGCGCGACCAAGTCCGAACTGGACGAGCGCATCGGCGCCGTGCTCGAAATCGTCATCGACGGCCTGACTGATGCCTCGGTCAAGAAGGCGATGGAGGTCGGCATGCGTGAAGTCTGCAAGATCGGCGCGGCCGGCGGCATCCGCCGCCTGTCCGCAGGCAACTACGGCGGCAAGCTCGGCCAGTTCCAGTACCACCTGCGGGAGATCCTGTCATGAGCGCGCTGGTATTCACGCTGCGCAACGCACCTGCCCAGCGCGTCGACGCGGGCGCCCTGAACCCAACCGCGTTGGCCGGCCTCTCGGTCGCCGACATCGCGGCGCTCACGCTGCAGATCGGCAAGCGCACGGTACGCGTCGACGAGGTGTTCTCGCTTGAGGGCGACGATACGGCGGACGTCGTGTTCCGTGGCGACTGCGGCAAGTTCGAGCGCATCGGTGCCGGCATGAAGTCGGGCCGGGTGACGGTCGAGGGCCATGCCGGTGCCTATGTCGGTCAGGGCATGCTCGGCGGCACCATCGTCGTCGGCGGCAACGCGGGCGCCTTCTGTGCGACCGGCATGAAGGGCGGTCGCATCGAGGTGGCGGGCGACGTCGCTGAATTTGCCGGCGGCGCGATTCCAGGTGAAATGAAGGGCATGGCCGGTGGTCTGCTGCTGGTCGGCGGCAACGCCGGCGAGCGCCTCGGCGACCGCATGCGCCGCGGCCAGATCCTGGTCAGCGGCAACGCGGGCGACTACTGCGGTGCGCGCATGATCGCCGGCACCATCGCGGTGGCTGGCACGGTCGGCGCCTACCCGGGCTACCTGATGAAGCGCGGCACGCTGATCGTGAACAGCCTGCCGGCGCAGATGCTGCCGGGCATGGTCGATTGCGGTCCGCACCGCCTCGGCTTCCTCAGCCTGCTCTATGCGAGCTGGAAAGGTCTGCCGGGGGCGTTCGGTGCCCTGGATGCCAGTGCCTGCACGGTCCGCCGCTACATGGGCGACATGGGCGTGGTCGGCCGCGGCGAACTGCTGGTCCGCGCTTGACAACGCACCGCTGGTGGCCGGAATCGCTGCATCCGCTGGTCGGGCGCAACGCGGCCGGCCGCCTGCTCGTGACCGAAGCGCTGCTGCGCAGCTGGATGTCGCGCCCCGAACTGGCGCTCGTCGACGACAGCTGCGTCGCCGAACGTGCGCTGGTGGCATCGCTCGACGCCGCGCCTGCGCGCATCGTCGAGCACGGTGAGATCGGGGCCATCGCGGACGAGGACGCGCGCGACAACTGGTTCGCCTACGTCGCCTTCCGCGACCGTGTGCTGGCGCAGCCGGATCTCGAATCGGCCTGGCTGGAGCTGTTCCTCGACGGCCTGTCCGGCATCGCGCCGCTGTTCGTGCCGCAACTCACCGAAATCATCCTGCACGCGCTGCTGGAGGACTGCGACGACCCGCTGATGTGGCGCGCCGCGGAACTGTTCTTCCGCAGTCAGCGCGCGACGCCGCAGTCCGGCCGCGTACTGATGGCGGACGCCGAGGTGCTCGGCGACTACGCCGAAACAGGCGGCTTCGGCAATATCGGCCGCCTCATCCTGCAGGCGGGTGCTGCGCCGCGGGCTGCGAATCTCGAGGTGCTCGATCCGGCCAATGCTGCCGATCTGTACGCGCGGGTGGGGCGTCGCGCCGTGCTGCCGCTGAATGTCGGCCAGCCCGGGCTGGATGCGCTGTGCCGGGTGATGGAGCGCTGGATTGCGCATTTCTACGGCTGCGCGGTCCGCATCGCACCGCAGAAGGACATCCACGACGATCGCTGGGCCTGGCATATCGGCCTCGATCGCGAGGCGATGGACCTGCTGAACACCCTGTACGAAGGCGGCGAACTGGCGCCCGACCGCATGGCACGCATCGTCGCGCTGTTCCGCCTCGATTTCGTCGATCCGCAGGAGATGCGCGCCGAACTGCGCCGCGACGGCGAAGCGCGGCCGGTCTGGATGGCGCTGGCGATGGACGAAGCGGGTCTGGTGCAGATGAAGCCACAGAACCTGCTGCTGAACCTGCCGCTCGCCGCGGCGAACTGAACGGCACAGCCGGCGGCGCGCGCTGCTGCGCCGCAATGCGGCGGCGGCTATACTCGCCCGCTTTCCCTGCATCCCCCGTATTGCGCCATGACCGTCGCCAAGCCCGAAACCCGTCCGGCCCGCCCGTATTTTTCTTCCGGCCCCTGCGTCAAGCGTCCGGGCTGGACGCTGGACGTGCTCAAGGACGCCTTCATCAGCCGTTCGCACCGCGCCAAGGACGGTCTGGCCAAGCTGAAGGAGGTCATCGTCCGCAGCCGCGAGGTGCTCGGCATCCCGGACGACTATCGCATCGCCATCGTGCCGGGTTCCGATACCGGTGCAGTCGAAATGGCGCTGTGGACGCTGCTCGGGGAGCGTGAGGTCGATTGCCTCGCGTGGGAAGCCTTCGGCGCCAACTGGGTGACCGACGTCGGCCCGGTGCTCAAGCTCGCCAACGCACGCCTCGTGGTTGCGCCCTACGGAAGCCTGCCGGATCTGTCGGCGGTGAGCTGGGACCGTGACGTGGTGTTCACCTGGAACGGTACTTCGGGCGGCGTACGCGTGCCGGACGGCGACTGGATCGCCGATGACCGCGCCGGCCTGTCGATCTGCGACGCGACGTCGGCCGCCTTCGCGATGGAACTGCCCTGGCACAAGCTGGATGTGACCACCTGGTCCTGGCAGAAGGTGCTGGGCGGTGAGGCGGCGCACGGCATGATCGTGCTGAGCCCGCGCGCGGTCGAGCGGCTGTACCGCCACACGCCGGCCTGGCCCATCCCGAAGGTGTTCCGCCTGATGAACAAGGGCAAGCTCACCGAAGACCTGTTCGAGGGCAATACCATCAACACGCCGTCCATGCTGTGCGTCGAGGACCAGATCGACGTGCTGCGCTGGGCGCAGGATATTGGCGGTTTGCCTGCCTTGATCGCGCGCAGCAAGGCCAGTTTCGCGGTGCTCGAAAGCTGGGTGGCCAAGACCGGCTGGGTCGACTTCCTGGCCGACCGCGAGGACGTGCGCTCGCACACCTCGGTCTGCCTGAAGATCACCGACCCGTGGTTCGAGGCGCAGTCGCTGGAGGCGCGCTGGGCCATCGTGCAGCGTCTGTGCGCGCTGCTGGAGGCGGAAGACGCGGCCTTCGACATTTCCGCCTACCGCGACGCGCCGCCCGGCCTGCGCATCTGGTGTGGCGCGACCGTGGACACCGCCGACGTTGCGGCGCTGACGCCCTGGCTGGACTGGGGCTACGCCACGGTGAAGCAGGAGATGAGCCGGTGATGCGCGCCATCCTGTTCGACTGCGACAGCACGCTGTCGACGATTGAAGGCATCGACGTGCTGGCCGAACAGGCCGGCGTGGTCGATCAGGTGGTACCGCTGACCAATGCCGCGATGGAAGGCCGCCTCAAGCTGGAAGAGGCCTATGCCGCGCGGCTGGACCTGATCAAGCCCGACGCGTCGACCATCGACGCGGTCGGTCGCCAGTACATCGAGACGCGTGTCGAGGGCGCAGCCGAGACGATCGCCGCACTCGGCGCGCTGGGCTGGCAGGTGCACGTGGTGAGCGGCGGCATCCGCCAGGCGGTGCTGGCCATCGCGCGCTTTCTCGGTGTGCCGGACGAGCGCGTACACGCCGTCGACCTGAGGTTCGACGCGAATGGCCACTACGCCGGCTTCGACCCGGAATCTCCGCTGGCGCGCAGCGGTGGCAAGGCGGAAATCGTGCGCCGGGTTGGCGCCGGTGCCGAGCGCGTGGTGATGGTCGGTGATGGCATCACCGATCTCGAAGCGGCAGAAGCCGGTGCGCTGGTGATCGGTTTCGGCGGCGTCGTGCGCCGCGAAATCGTCGCCAGCCGGGCGCCGCATTTCATCGATCAGGCCGATCTGCGCGAGGTCGTGCGCCTGCTGGCGACGCCGGAAGAACTGGCGCGCGTCGAGTCGCTGCTGCGCTGAGCGGCGTCGGTCAGCGCGTCGCGACGATGCGCCGGCCGTCGCCGGTGACCATGATCAGCGTGCGCGCGTCCGGTCTGTCCTGACGCACCACCTTGTCCATCATTTCGAACAGCCGGTTCTCGATGTCCATCGCCGCGCCGGCGCAGGCCATGCGGGTGGCGGCGATGCGGCCGAAGCGCAGGTCGTGGCCCTGGCGGGCCCAGCTTCCGGTGTAGCGGTTGCAGCCCGCGCGCCCGGCGAGCCGGCCCTCGGGCAGGAATTCGATGTGAGCGTCGACGTCGTCCGGTACTGTCGTCGTGCCGACCTCGCGGATCTGCCAGCGCCCATCCGGCGGTCCGCCGCCGCCGTAGGTGGTGCAGGCCGCAAGCAGCAGAGCGCCCAGCAGCAATGCGAGGCGCGTGCTCATGTCAGAAGCGGGGCAGGGCCTGCCGGTAGAGCGGGCCGAAGCACTGCGTCACGTCGGGGCGGTAGCACACGAGGTGACTGTCCTCGCCCTGGCGGAAGTGCACGAACACCCGGTAGGTTTCGCCCGAGTCGTCGGCGTTCTGCCCGAGACAGTCCTTGCCGCCGGAGTTGTGCCGGATGGTCACGTTCAGTTCGAAAAAGTCGTCGGCGACCGGTACGCTGGAAAACACGTAGCTCACGTCGGTCTGTTCGTTGCCGCTGCTGACACGGCCGGTGCCGTCGCTGCGATATTCGTAGCTCTCGACGCACTGCGACTCGTCGGTCCAGCTCCACAGCCCGACGATCTGTGGTGCGGCGAGCGGGCCGGCCGTTTCGATGCGCGCGGCCTGCGAGGCCGACGCCGCGAGCAGCGCCGCGCCGAGCAGCAGAGAGGTACAGGCCTGCTTGAATCGATGGATGTGCATGACGGCCTCCGCAGAGCACGACATGTTTCGATTGTAGGCCGCTGTGTCAGATTCCGTTTGCTGCCTTGCGGCGCAGCGGACCGAAACAGTGCTTCAGTTCCGGTTCCATGCAGACGATGTGCTGGTCGCCATCGGGGTGGAATTTCAGATAGACGGTGTAGCGCTCGTTGGTGTCGTCGCTGGCGGCGCCGGCGCAGTCGCGCCCGCCGTTGTCCTTGGTGATGGTCGCCTGCAGCCGGTAGAAGCCGTCCTTCAGTGGCACCGGATCGAAGATGTAGGCCATTTCGGCGCGCTCGTCGCCGCTGCTGACGCGGCCGCTGCCGTCGGCGGCGTACTCGTAGGTTTCGCTGCACTGTTGTGGGTCGGTCCAGCTCCAGCTGCCGGCAAGACGCGGCGACGCCGCATTTACGCCGGGCTGGGCGGAATCGGCCGGTACGGCAAATGCACTACTGCCGCAGGCAAACAGGGAAATGGCGATCAGACGGGCGCAGAGGCGCGGTGCATTGGGCATGACGGGCTCCGGACGGACGGCTTGCAGGGATGCGGCAGCCGGCGCATTCTGGCACCGGGCTCGCGTTGGGACACGGGCAGCGTGCCCGAGTTCTGCGCAAACCTGTGCGGAAATATCTGGCGCCTGCGGTGTCGAAGTCCCGACCACATTGCACCGCGCAAGGGAGTGCCGCCATGGCCGACACCGTCCTGCTGTCCTATCTGTTCAGCGCCGCCGCTGCGCTGTCCGGCTACCCCGAACTTCCGCTGTCCGACCTGCCGACGCTGCGCATGATGGCGCCGGCTGCACTGGTCGAGGAAGCCTGTCCGGACGATCCGCGCGAGTGCGACAAGCTGGTTGCGCTGTACGACCACGACCGTGAGCAGATACTTATACGCGCCGATCTCGACCTGCAGGACCCGACCGACAATTCCTTCCTGGTGCACGAGTTCGTGCACGTGCTCGAGGCACGGCAGAAAGGTGCGCTGTACCAGCACGACTGCAATGCGACGTTGCGCTCGGAGCGCGATGCCTACCGCGTGCAGAACCGCTATCTGCAGCAGGAGGGGCGCAGTGAGCGCTTCGGTACGCAGCTGGCGACCGTGGTCTGTGCGCGCGATCAGCGCTCGGCCGGCAACGGCACGATGCGCCTCGAAGTCGCACCCGGTGTGGCGAACGAGGAGCGGGTGCTGGAGAACTTCATGCAGGAGCTGCGCGACGGCGCGGCCGCGGCGCAGCGCCGCTGACCGCGCCCCCGCGACGCTTCAAAGCAGCACGCGCTCGATGCCGCCGGCGTTGGCCTGCTCGACGTAGCGGGCGGCCCAGTCCTCTCCGAGCAGGTGGCGCGCCATCTCGACCACGATGTAGTCGGCCTGGGTGCTGCTGTCGTTGTCGTAGCGCGACAGGCCCTGCAGACAGGACGGGCAGGAGGTCAGTATCTTCACCTCGCCGGCAAAACCGTCGGCGCGCAGCACGTCCGCCCCCTTGCGCATTTCCTCTTCCTTGCGGAAGCGCACCTGGGTCGAAATGTCCGGCCGGCTGACCGCCAGCGTGCCGCTCTCGCCGCAGCAGCGATCATTCAGCGCCACTTTCGTGCCGTCGGCCGTGCCGACCAGCTGATTCACCACCTTCAGCGGCGCGTGCGTCTTCATCGGCGTGTGGCAGGGGTCGTGATACATGTAGCGCACGCCCTGCACGCCTTCGAGCTTGACGCCCTTTTCCATCAGGTACTCGTGGATGTCGAGCAGCCGGCAGCCGGGGAAGATCTTGTCGAATTCGTACTGCTGCAGCTGGTCCATGCAGGTGCCGCAGGACACGATCACCGTCTTGATGTCGAGATAGTTCAGCGTGTTGGCGACACGGTGGAACAGCACGCGGTTCGACGTGCTGATCTGCTGTCCCTTTTCCGCGTTGCCGCCGGCGGTCTGCGGATAGCCGCAGCACAGGTAGCCGGGCGGCAGCACGGTCTGCGCGCCGACGTGGTAGAGCATGGCCTGGGTGGCCAGACCGACCTGCGAGAACAGCCGCTCGGACCCGCAGCCGGGGAAGTAGAACACCGCTTCCTGGTCTTCGGACGCGCGCTTCGGATCGCGGATGACCGGCACGATGGCCGCGTCCTCGATGTCCAGCATCGCGCGCGAGGTGCGCTTCGGCAGGTTGCCCGGCATCGGCTTGTTGATGAAGTGGATCACCTGCGCCTTGATGGTCGGCTTGCCCAGCGTCGGCGGCGGCGCCTTGGTCTGGCGGTCGACCAGGCCGAGTGCCTTGCCCACGCGATGCCCCAGCCGCTGTGCCTTGTAGCCCACGCCCATCATGGCCACGCGCAATGTCTTGATGGTGGCCGGATCGGTCGCGTTCAGGAAGGCCATTGACGCGGCCGTGCCCGGGTTGAACTTGCGCTTGCCCTGCTTGCGCAGTGCATTGCGCATGGCGATCGATACGTCGCCGAAGTCGATGTCCACCGGACAGGGCTTCTCGCAGCGATGGCATACCGTGCAGTGGTCGGCCACGTCGCTGAACTCGTCGAAGTGGCGCAGCGACACGCCGCGTCGCGTCTGTTCCTCGTACAGGAAGGCTTCGATCAGCAGCGAGGTGGCGAGGATCTTGTTGCGCGGCGAGTAGAGCAGGTTGGCGCGCGGTACATGGGTCGAGCACACCGGCTTGCACTTGCCGCAGCGCAGGCAGTCCTTGATCGAGGTCGCGATCTGGCCGATGTCGCTCATTTCCATGATCAGCGACTCGGTGCCGAGCAGCGAGAAGGACGGCGTGTAGGCGCGCGCCAGATCGCCGCCGGGCAGCAGCTTGCCGGCGTTGAAGTGGCCGTCCGGATCGACCCGCTGCTTGTAGGCGATGAAAGGCGCCAGCTCTTCCGGCGTCAGGAATTCGAGCTTGGTGATGCCGATGCCGTGCTCGCCGGAAATGACGCCGCCGAGCGAACGTGCCAGCGCCATGATGCGGGCGACCGCGGCATTGGCTTCCTGCAGCATGCCGTAGTTGTCCGAGTTCACCGGAATGTTGGTATGCACATTGCCGTCGCCAGCGTGCATGTGCAGCGCGACGAACACGCGGCCGCGCAGCACTTCCTTGCGGATGATTTCGACGCGGTCGAGTACCGGGCGATACATCGCACCGTCGAAGATTTCGTCGAGCAGCGGTTTGAGCTCGCGCTTCCACGACACGCGCACCGAATAGTCCTGCAGCCGATGGAAGAGCGTGGGCCGGTCGGCGCGGTTGAGCAGCGGACCCATCTCCACGCCGATCGACATCAGCAGGGGTTCGGCACGTGCCAGCGGCATGTCGAGATTGTCCAGCAGCCACTGCCAGCGACCGCGTACCGCTGCCACCTGCTGCAGCGCCTGGGTGCGGCGGTCACCGATCAGTTCGTCGGCGTCGACATTGGCGTCACCGGCATGCAGCGGCAGTTCGCCGCGCAGGAAGTCGACCAGCGCGTCGCACAGGCGCAGCTTGCTGGCGATCGACAGTTCGATGTTGATGCGTTCGATGCCGTCGCAGTAGTCACCCATGCGCGGCAGCGGGATGACGACGTCCTCGTTGATCTTGAACGCGTTGGTGTGGCGGGCGATGGCGGCGGTGCGGGCGCGGTCCAGCCAGAAGGTCTTGCGCGACTCGGCCGACACGGCGATGAAGCCCTCTGCGCCGCGCTGGTTGCACAGGCGAACGACTTCGGACGCCGCGGCCATGACCGTCGTTTCGTCGTCGCCGACGATGTCACCGATCAGCACCATCTTGGGCCGGCCGTGGCGGCGTGCCTTGGTGGCGTAACCGACCGCGCGTACGTAGCGCTCATCGAGGTGTTCGAGACCCGCCAGCAGCACGCGCGCGTTGCCCGACTTCGGCAGGCCGTCGAGGTAGTCCTTGATCTCGACGATGGCCGGCACCGCCTCGCGCACCTGACCGAAGAATTCGAGACAGACCGTACGGGTGACCGGCGGCAGCTTGTGCAGGATCCAGCGCGCGCTGGTGATCAGTCCATCGCAGCCTTCCTTCTGCACGCCGGGCAGACCGGCAAGGAACTTGTCGGTGACGTCCTTGCCCAGACCTTCCTTGCGGAAGCGGGCGCCCGGCACTTCGAGCAGTTCGGATGCGCCACGCGGCGTGCGGCCGTCGGTTTCGAAGCGCTGGATCGAGAAGCGCACGACGGGCGCGTCGTGGATCTTGCCGAGGTTGTGGTCCAGGCGCGTGATTTCCATCGGCCAGCCGTCGGCGTCGACCATGCGCCAGCTCGCCAGATTGTCGAGCGCGGTGCCCCACAGCACGGCTTTCTTGCCGCCGGCGTTGGTGGCGATGTTGCCGCCGACACAGGAGGCATCGGCCGAGGTCGGGTCGCAGGCGAACACCAGGCCGGCATTCTCGGCTGCGTCCATGACGCGGCGGGTGACCACGCCGGCGCCTGTGCGTATCGTTGCGTACGGTTCGGACAGACCGGGCAGCACCATGGGCTCGACGGTGCCGAGATCGATCAGCTTTTCGGTGTTGATGACGGCCGATTTTGCCGACAGCGGCACCGCGGAACCGGTGTAGCCGGTGCCGCCGCCGCGCGGCACGATGGTGAGGCCGAGTTCGATGCAGCCGCGCACCAGCGGCGCGATCTCGTCCTCGGTGTCCGGGTAGAGCACGACCAGCGGATATTCGACACGCCAGTCGGTGGCATCGGTCACGTGCGACACGCGGGCCAGACCGTCAAAGGCGATATTTGCGTCGCGCGTGTGACGGCCGAGCACCTTGCGGATGCGGCTGCGCAGACGACGCGTTTCACCGAAATGCGCGGCGAAGGCCTCGACCGCGCTGCGGGCTGCCGCCAGCAGTTCGCCCACCTTGCGGTCGCGTTCCTGCGAGGCGGCGTCGCTGCCGGGCTGGCGACGCTGTTCGATCTCCCGCAGTCGATGGTGCATCGCACCGACCAGCGCGTCCTGGCGCTTCGGGTTGTCGAGCAGATCGTCTTCGAGATAGGGATTGCGCTGAACGACCCAGATGTCGCCCAGCACTTCGTAGAGCATGCGTGCCGAACGGCCGGTCATGCGCTCGTCGCGCAGGCTGGACAGCGTGTCCCACATGCGTGCGCCCAGCAACCGGATGACGATTTCGCGGTCGGAGAGCGAGGTGTAGTTGTACGGGATTTCGCGCAGTCGGGTAGGGTCGCGCGAAGCTTGCAAATCGATGAGCGCGGTAGCGGATTCCATCAACAAGCCATGAAGCGAATCGGAGCGGCATTATACGCCTGCTTCTTGTGCACTGCGCCACAATCGGCGCGAAGTGCGCCGGGGTGTTGTCCTTGCGACGCATCCGACCTGTCCTGAACGGAAGAATCGATTGGATACCCTGACTCACGCACTGTCTGGCGCGCTGCTCGGCCGCTTCATGGCACGCGCGCCGGCCGACGAACGCCAGCCCAAGGTCTGGCAGACGGTGCTTGCGGGCGGTCTGGCCGCCACCTTTCCCGACCTCGACTTCGTGCTCGGCTACGTGTCCGAGCTCACCTATCTGCGCGGCCACAGAGGTGTCACGCACTCCCTCATCCTGCTGCCTTTGTGGGCGCTGCTGCTGACCTGGCTGATGCCGCGTCTGCTGCGCGCGCGCAGTGTCGGCTGGCAGCGCTTCTACGCAGTGGCGTGCGCGGGCATTGCGATCCACATCCTGGGCGACCTGATCACGCAGTTCGGCACCATGATCCTGGCGCCTTTCTCCGATCGCCGCTTCGGCTGGGGCACCACCTTCATCATCGATCTGCCGCTGACTGGGCTGCTGATTGCCGGCCTCACGGCGAGTGCGCTGTGGCGGCGCAGCCGGCTGCCGGCCGCGCTCGGGCTAATGGCTGTCTGCACGTGGGTCGGCGTGGGCGCGGTCGGCAAGTCGGAAGCCATCGAGGCCGCGCGGCGTCATGCGGTGGAGCAGGGCATCGCCTTCGTCTCGATCGACGCGATTCCGCGGCCGGCTTCGCCTTTCAACTGGACCGCCGTGATCGACGACGGCGAGCGATACCACATCGCGCACATCAACACGCGGCGTACCGAAGTGCTGGAGGCGAGACCCGACGACAACCTGATTCGCCGTTTTTCCGCCCACTACCGGCCGGTCGCGCTGGCGCAGTGGGAAGTACGCGAACGCTTCGGCAATGGCGGATACGACGGTGTGCGCGATCAGGTGCGCGCGGTCTGGTCGGCGCCGGATTTCGCCTTCTTCCGCTGGTTCGCGATGTTTCCGGTACTCGACAGCGTGGGCAGTGCGGGCGGCGGCGGGTGCGTCAGCTTCCGCGACCTGCGCTTCGAAACGCCCGGCCGCGACAGCCTGCCCTTCCGCTACGGCCTGTGCGACAACGGCGGCGGATGGGCGCTGGTCGAGCGGACGATGGCGGGCTGGCGGGCCTTGAGCGGTCGCTGACAGAAAAAAAGCCGGACCGGCAGTCCGCGGACCACCGACCCGGCTTTCATCGCGGCGGGGCGATCAGTACTTCACGGCCACCGTCAGCTGGAAGGCGCGCTCGGTGCCCGGCACGGCAAAGCCGCCGTTCTCGTACAGCGCCTCGTAATAGCGCTTGTTGAACACGTTCAGCACGTTCAGACGGACGTCGTAACGCGGCTGTTCGTAGGCCAGCATCAGATCCGCCCGAACATAGCTTGGCGCCATGGCGACGGCGACCGGCGTCGTGCCGCCGGTACTGTAGGCAAGACGGTTGCCCTTTGCCTCAATGCCGCCGCCGACGCGCCAGGCGGGGGTCAGGCGATAGGTGGTCCACAGATTGCCCGTGTAGCGCGGTGTATTCCGCGGACGCAGGCCGACGATATTCGGATTGTTGGCAGCGAATACCTCGTCGATCTGCGCACGCATCAGTGCGATGCCACCGAACACATCCCATTGCGGCGTGATGCGGCCAGCCGCCTCGATCTCGAAACCGTCGGTGTGACGTTCCTTCGACAGTACTGCAGTGTTGGCCTGCTCGAGATCGGTGTTGCGTTCGTTGAACTTGGTTGCTCGGTAAAGCGCAGTCCGCAGCGACAGTGCGCCATCGAACAGTTCCCACTTCGTGCCCAGTTCGACCGTGCGGCTGCGTTCAGCGTCGTACTTGATGTTGGCCGGCGACAGTTGATAAAGGTCGGCTGTCGGGTTGAAGGAGTCACTCCACGCGAGGTAGTAAGTCGACAGGTCGGTGGGCTGGTAAAGCAGGCCGCTGCGATAGCTCCACTCGTTGTACTTGAGATTGAAGGCCGTGGTGATGCCGGTTGCGGACGCGAGTGACGCGTAGTCGGCGTCCATGCGGTCATGGCGCAAGCCGAGCAGCAGCTTCCACTGAGGAATGAATTCGATCTGGTCCTGGGCGTAGATGCTGTAGGAGTCGCCCTCGTAACCGGCGGGGTTGAAGCGCGCGCGGTTACCGTAGGCCGCCGGCACAGCGACATCGGGGTCCGGGTTTCCGACCGTGGTGTTCGGAGCGGTCACATTGATGGAGGTATAGCTCCAGCGATCCGCTTTCTCGCGAAGAAGTTCGACGCCAAGAAGTGCTTCGTGCTTCATGCCGGCGAGATCGAATTTGGTCGTCAGGTCGCTCTGCAACGTGACGGTGTGCTCGCGGCCGCCCCGGGCCTGGCGGCCGCGGCAGACGATGGAGTTGTCGTCTATGGTGGTGGGCTGTGCGCGACCGGCGCCCGCACACGGATCGGGGTTCGCCAGGTTCACGCGCAGGTTCGGTGCGACGCCCCAGAGGTCGCGCTTGTAGTCGGCGAAGCGCGCAACGGTGCGCACTTCGGTGTCCTGTGAGAAGCGGTGCGTCCAGATACCGGTGGTGATGTTGGTGTCGTTCTGCTCGTAGTCCGATGACGTACCGTAGAAGGCGCCCGCCGAAACATCCAGCGGACGGCGGGCGACCTGGGTTCGGGTGATCGCGCCCGGGCGGGTAACGAAGGGCACGCCGTAGTCAGGCACATTGTTCGTCGTGTAGTAAAGGTGGCCGATCGAGAACTCATCGGCGGTGCCGATACCCCAGCGCAGGGTCGGCGCGATGCCCTCGCGCTCCGATTCGACGCCACGGCGCGAACTGCCCGCATCGGTCTTCATTGCGCTGATGCGCAGCGCCGCGTTCTCTCCGACCACCTTGTTCACGTCGGCGGTAACGCGGCCATAGTCGTAGCTGCCCACGGTGGCCGACACTTCAGTGCGGTCGACCAGGCCCGGCTGCTTGCTGACGCGGTTGATCACGCCACCCGCCTGGCCGCGGCCGAACAGCATGGCGGCGGAGCCGCGCAGCACGTCGATCTGTTCGACATGGAAGGTTTCGCGGTTGTACTGGGCGACGTCGCGGATGCCGTCCAGATAGAGGTCGCCGAAGGAATAGAAGCCGCGCAGCATGATGTTGTCGCCGATGCGACCGCCTTCACCGGAGTTGAAGGTGAGGCCGGCGACGTGGCGCAGCGCGTTCTTCATCGTGTCCGAGTTGCTGTCCAGCATCAGCTGCTCGGTCACCGTGGTGATCGCCTGCGGAATGTCCTTGGCCAGCTGCTTGGTCTTGGCCGACGTGACGATGCCGGTCTGGTAGCCGCGGTTCGGGGAGTTCGGGCGGTCGTATTCGTCGCGCACCTTCACTTCCGGCAGAACCGGGACATTGGTGTCGGTGGCGGGCTTCTGTTCTTCGGCGCCGGCGGTGGACGACAGGGCCATCAGCATGGCCGCGGCCAGCGTCAGCGGCTGCTGCGGGATCGAGCGTTTCATCAGTGCAAGTCCAGTAGGTTGATATCGGGGGCTGGACTGGCTTGCTGCGACGCAATGGGGCTGGCTGGTCCGCTGCCCGGCGCGTGCGAGGAACACGAACATGGGCAAGTGCGGCGCAGTGTAAATGAGAACGGTTATTGGAAACTGGATGTTGCGGCGTCGCAACAATCGATTCGTGCGCAATGGAAATTCCGCGCGGGTCGGCGGATTGCGCGGACTGTCTCTGTGTGGTCCGCTCGGGTAGAATGAAAACTGTTCTCAACATCTGAATCAGCGGATATTGCAATGCCGACGCCTTCCGACGTGGAATCCCAGACGCCCGGTCCGACTTCCGGCTTCGCGCTGAGCAGCGCCACCGTCGGCGCGCCGATGACTGTGGTCGAGGTGCGTGCCGACGCCCGGGCGCCGGAATGGGCCAGCCGGCTGCGCGAACTCGGGTTCATCAGTGGTGAATCGGTACGCGTGCTGCGTCGCGGTCAGCCGGGCGGCGAGCCGCTGGCGGTACGGGTCGGCGTGTCGACGTTTGCGCTGCGCCGCGCCGAAGCCGACTGCGTACTGGTGCGAGCGGCCGATGGAGCGGCAGCGTGACGCAGACGGTGGTCGATAGCAGCCGGCTCGGTCCGGCCTTGCTGGCGCTGGTGGGCAACCCGAATTGTGGCAAGACCGCGCTGTTCAACCTGCTCACCGGCAGCCGGCAGAAGGTGGCGAACTATGCCGGCGTGACCGTCGAGCGCAAGGAGGGCGTGCTGCGCACCCCGTCCGGCCGCCGGCTGGCGGTGCTCGATCTGCCCGGCACCTACAGCCTGACGCCGCATTCGCCGGACGAGCAGGTCACGTGTGATGTGCTCGCGGGACGTCTGTCCGGCGAGCGCCGTCCGGATCTGATCCTTGCGGTGGTCGATGCGACCCACCTGCCGCGTCAGCTCAGACTGGTGCTCGGTCTGATGCGCCAGGGGCTGCCGGTGGTGGTTGCGCTGAACATGACCGATCTGGCACGGGCGCGTGGCATCCACGTCGATGCCGAGGCGCTGTCGAAAGCGCTCGGCGTGCCGGTGGTCACCACGGTGGCGGTGAAATCGGGTGGCGCCGACGCGCTGCTCGAACTGCTCGAGGACGTGCGCCCGGGCGCCGCGCTGCCGGCGGCGGAAGCGGGCGACGTCGCCGACGACCACAGACGTGTGCGCGACATCCTGGCTTCGCTCGGGCTCGACACCGTGCAGGCGCACGCCTTCAGCGACCGCGCCGACCGCGTGCTGCTGCATCCGCTGGTCGGTCCGCTGCTGCTGTGCGCGCTGCTGTTCCTGATCTTCCAGGCGGTGTTCGCCTGGGCCGAGGCGCCGATGGGCTGGATCGAGGCGGCGACCGCCACGATCGGCGAAGCGGTCGGATCGATCCTGCCGGACGGCCTGCTGCGCAGTCTGCTGGTCGACGGCATCGTCGCCGGGCTGGGCGGCGTGCTGGTATTCCTGCCGCAGATCGTCATCCTGTTCTTCTTCATCCTGCTGCTCGAGGAATCGGGCTATCTGCCGCGTGCCGCCTTCCTGCTCGACCGGCTGATGGGCGGCGTAGGGTTGTCCGGCCGCTCCTTCATCCCGTTGTTGTCGAGCTTCGCCTGCGCGATACCCGGGATCATGGCCACGCGCACCATCCAGAATCCGCGCGACCGCTGGGTCACCATCATGATCGCGCCGCTGATGACCTGTTCGGCGCGGCTGCCGGTGTATGCGCTGCTGATCGGCGCCTTCATTCCGTCGCGCACCGTTGCCGGCGGGCTGGAACTGCAGGGGCTGGTGCTGTTCGCGCTCTACCTGGCGGGCATCGTGTCGGCCATCGCCATCGCCTGGCTGCTCAAGCGCTTTGGCGCGCGCGACCTGACGCAGACGCTGATGATGGAACTGCCGGACTATCACTGGCCGTCGGTGCGCAATATCGCGATCGGCCTGTGGCAGCGCGTGCTCATCTTCCTGCGCCGGGTCGGCGGCATCATCCTCGCGCTGACCGTGCTGCTGTGGTTCCTCGCCACCTTCCCGGCACCGCCGCCCGGCGCCACCGGCCCGGCGATCGAGTACAGCTTTGCCGGTACGCTGGGCCGCTTCCTGCTGCCGCTGTTCGAGCCGGTGGGCTTCAACTGGCAGATCGCGGTCGCGCTGGTGCCCGGCATGGCGGCGCGCGAAGTGGCGGTCAGCGCGCTGGGGACCGTGTATGCGCTGTCGGCCACCGCCGACGACACTGCGCAGGCGCTGGCACCGCTGATTTCGGCCAGCTGGGGGCTGCCCACTGCGTTGTCGCTGCTCGCCTGGTTCGTGTTCGCGCCGCAATGTCTGTCGACGCTGGCTACCGTGCGGCGTGAAACCGGTGGCTGGCGGGCGCCGCTGCTGATGGCGGGCTATCTGTTCGGGCTGGCCTGGCTGGCAGCCTTCCTGACCTTCCGCATCGCATCCGGAGTGAGTGGATGACCGTACTGACCGACTTCGTTGCGCTGTGTGCCGTGGCGCTGGCCGCGCTGGCGGCCAGTCGGGCACTGCGTCAGTGGTGGCGCGCCCTGCGTGCGCCGTCTGCCGGTTGCGGCGGATGTACCGGCTGCAGCGGGACGTCCGGGCTTCAGACGCGCCCGGACGGCGAATCGAGCAGGTGCTGATAGACGTAGCTGCGCAGCAGTATCCAGCTCTGGTTGTCCAGCTCTGCGAACTCGACGCCGCAGGCGACACCGCCGTCCGGCAGTGAATGGGCGTTGCGCACCGTGCCCTCGCACTGCACCTCGATGTCGACGAAGTGCAGCTTGAGCGGCAGCGTGAAGCTCAGCGTTTCCCCCACTTCGCCCGCGGCGGCGCTGCTGCGCAGTTCGGCCCCGGTCGCGCTCAGATTGGTGACGCGCACCGCGCGCGCGTCGGCGCCCTTGAGCTGCACCGCGATGTCTGTGCGCACGCGTTCGGCGCGGCGGATGCGACGGCTCGATACGGCGGACGGAAACTCCAGGTGCAGGTATTCGTAGGGGCTGACCGCGCGCCTGAGCACGCGGCTGTTGAAACTGAAGGCCTTGCGTCCGGAGAAGGTGCGCACCAGCACGGTATCGCCCTCGATCAGCGAGCCGCTCCAGTTTCTCTCGTCGGGCATGCTGACCAGCAGCGAACGGTCTTCGGTGTAGCCGACCAGCCTGACGACGCGCGCGCCGCCGGTGATCTTGGTCGGTGGATCCAGCTGCATGCGGTCGCCGACCTTGAGCCCCATGCCGAGGAAGGTCGAGGTGCTGGAGTCGATCGGATTGCTTGCCATCGGAGGATCTCTGCCGTTTCGGGTGCCGTTGATGCCACGCGCACTCGTGGTGGGCGGGCATCGGGGTCTACGGCGTGCGCGCGGTCTTCTAAACCCCTGTCCGCGCTTTTTTACCGATCATGCCGGCTCGGCAATCAGTATGGCCTGTCCGTCGTGCGCGTCATGCAGCAGCCGGCAGCGCAGGCCGAAGGCCTGTGCCAGTTCGGGTGAGGCCAGTACGGCGGCGGGCGCGGCATCGGCGCGGATGCGGCCGTCGGCCAGCAGCACCATGCGGTCGGCGTAGCGCGCGGCCAGATTCAGGTCATGCACGATGGCCAGCACCGCGCAGCCTCGACGCCGGGCGAATTCGCGTGCACAGGCCAGCGTGCGGTGTTGCCAGGCGATGTCGAGTGCCGCCACCGGCTCGTCGAGCAGCAGCGCGTGCGCGCCTTCGGGTGCCGTCCAGATCTGCGCCAGCGCGCGCGCCAGGTGCACGCGTGCCTGCTCGCCGCCGGACAGCGTGGCACAGATGCGTGCCGCCATGCCGTCGACGCCGGTCAGCGCCATCGCGGCGCGTGCGATCTGCCGGTCTTCGGCGCCCGGGCGTCCGTGGTGGTGAGGGAAGCGGCCGAGCTCGACCACCTGGACCGCGGTGTATTCGAGGTCGGTGCGCTGGTGCTGGGCATGCACGGCGCGCATTTGCGCCAGCGCAAGCGGTGCGATGTCCTGCAGCGCGGCGCCGGCGCACAGCACGCTGCCGTGTGGGACGTCGATATCGCCGGCCAGTGCGCGCAGCAGCGTGGTCTTGCCGGCGCCATTCGGGCCGACCAGCGCCAGCAGTTCGCCCGGCTTCAGCGTCAGCGTAACGTCGTCGAGCAGGAGGCGACGGCCAGCACGAACGGTCAGATTGCGGGCAGCGAGCATGTCAGGTGCTTTCGTGCGCGGCGCGACGGCGCAGCAGGGCGATGAAGAAGGGGGCGCCGAACAGTGCCGTCAGCACGCCGATCGGCAGTTCGGCCGGTGCCACCCAGGTACGGGCGGCGCTGTCGGCCAGCACGACCAGTGCGGCGCCGGTCAGCGCGCTGGCCGGCAGCAGGCGTGCATGTGCCGGACCGACCAACCGGCGTGCGAGGTGAGGTGCGATCAGCCCGATGAAGCCCAGCGTGCCGGTGAGCGCGGTGGTCGCGCCGACCGACAGCGCGATCAGCAGCACGCAACTGCGGTTCAGCCGCGCGGTGGCGACGCCGAGGTGGGCGGCCTGCGACTCGCCCAGCGCGAGCGCATCGAGTGGTCCGGCGCGGCGCAGCAGCGCGCCCAGTGCCAGCGCGACCGCCAGCATTGCCGCCACCACGCCGGGCCAGGTCGCGCCGGCGAGGCTGCCCAGCGTCCAGAAGGTGAACTGCCGCACCTGCGCGTCGCTGCCCATGAACATGAGCAGACCGATGCCGGACATCGCCAGCGCGTTGATGGCGATGCCCGACAGCAGCATCAACGTGACCGAACTGCGGCCATTGCGGCGCGAGGCCGCGTATACGACTGCGGTGGTCAGCGCGGCGCCGGCGAAGGCGGCCAGCGGCAGTGCCGAACTGGCGAGCCAGCCACCCGCGCTCATCGCCTGTTCGCCGAGCACCACGACACAGGCGGCCGCAAGTGCCGCGCCGCTGCTGACGCCGACCAGCCCCGGGTCGGCCAGCGGATTGCGCATCAGGCCCTGCATCGCGGCACCGGCGATACCCAGCCCGGCGCCGGCGATCACGCCGAGCAGCACGCGCGGCAGGCGCAGCGTGCGCACCACCAGTTCGGCTTCGCTGCCGGCGTCGGCACCGAACAGCGCGCCGAGCACGGCCGTCGGCGACAGGCTGACCGCGCCGCTGCCCAGTGCCAGTACGACGACGCAGAACAGCGCCAGCGCAAGCGCCGGCAGTGTCAGCGAGGCAGGCGCGCCCCCGGGCAGAGTGAGTGCGCGCGTGTTCACGGCGCGCGCATCCGGCGCGCCAGTTCGCTCACCGCCTGTGGCAGGCGCGGGCTGAAGCCCAGCATGCGCAGTGCGTCGAGGCTGACCAGCCGGCCCGCCCGCGCGGCCGGCAGCACCGCCAGTCCGGGGCGGGCGAGGAAGGCGCTGGCGCCACCGGCGGCGGCGATGGCCTCGTCAGTCGTCACGATCACGTCGGGCGCCGCGGCTAAGGCCGCTTCGAGCGTCAGCGGTCGGTAACCGCGGAAGCGTCCGGCCATCACGTTGACGGCGCCGGCGTAGCCCAGCATCGCATTGGCTGCCGTGTCGTCGCCAGCCACCATCGGACTGCTGCCGCCGTGGTCGAGGATGAACAGCGCGCGCGGCCGGCCGGGCAGGGCGCCCACCTCGCGCTGTGCCGTCTTCCAGTCGTGATCGAAGCGCTCAGCCAGCGTGCGGCCGGCGTCTTCCATCGCCAGCGCGGCGGCGACCATGCGGATCGCGTTGCCGACATGCGCCGCGCTGTGGTCCGGCGGCAGCTGGATCACCTGCACACCGGCGCCGCGCAACTGCGTCAGCGTGACCGGCGGGCCGGCGTCGGCGGTGGCGATCAGGTGGGTGGGCCGCATCGACAGCACGCCCTCCGCCGCCAGCGCACGCTGATAGCCCACCTTAGGCAGCGCCTGCGCGGATGCCGGCCAGGTGCTGGTGGTGTCGGTAGCGACGATGCGGTCGGCTGCGCCCAACGCGTGGACGATTTCGGTCACCGCGCCGCCGACCGTGACCAGCCGCTGCGCTGGCGCGGCAACTGCCGCACCAGCGGCGAACAGCAGCGCCCACAGCGCGCCGCGGATCGATCGGCGGCTCATGCCGCGAGGCTGTCGGCGGTGCCGAGCTGGGCCACCAGTGCACGCCAGTCCTCGCGCTCCGGCTTGCCCGGTTTGCGCTCGCCGAAGAACAGCGCAATGGTTTCGCCAGCGGCGTCGAGCAGTTCGACCGAGGTGACGACGCCGTCGGCGGTCGGCTTGCGCAAGATCCAGGTCTGGTCGACCAGGTCCTGCCGCAGGTGCAGGTTGAAGCCGGGGTCGAGCACGTTGAGCCAGGGCCCCATTACTTCGACCCGATGCACCGGCCCGGTGTGGATCTGGATCATGCCCGGGTTGCCGACGAAGCACATGACCGATACTCCATCGGCGGCCGCCACTTCGAGCAGCGAACGCGTCAGATCGTTGCCGATCCGGTTGGCGTGGCCCTCGGGCGCGATCTGCATGGCCTGGCGTCGCGACACCTTGTGCCGACGCAGCAGCGGGAAGAAGTCGTGCGTGTCCTGCATGCCCAGCCAGTCGCGGCGGAAGGCGACGGCGTCGATGGCGTCGAGCGGCGTTTCGTCGCCGGCGGGCGCGCTGCGCGGCGCGACCTTTTCGCCGGCGCTCTGGTCGGCGGCGGCGAACTCGGCGACCAGCCGGTCCCAGGCTGCGAGATCGGTGCCAGCGCGCGAGAACACCTTGTGCACGGCGTCGCCATGCGCGTCATAGAACTGCAGGCTGCGCGACTCGCCCTTCGGACCCTGTTCGGTCACTGCGTAGCCGTATGCCCAGCGACCGTAGAAGATGCGCAGGTCGATGGCGCTGCCCAGCGCCAGACCGACCTTGGCATCGCCCGACATCTGTTCGAAGCAGCCGGTCTTTTCATGGACAGCGGCTTCGTTGCGGGTCAGCGCCATCACCTCGCCCAGTTCGGGCATGCGGCGAAACAGCGTGTCGAAGGGCGCGGTCAGGCGCACGGCGTCGCGGCCGACGCCGCTGGCAATCGCTTCGCCCTCGCTGATGCCGAGGGCTGCGGCAGCGTCGCGATTGCGCAGGCGGCGCTCCGCCTTCAGCGCGTGGAAGGTGTGATACAGGCTCTCGGGATCGGTGTGCGGAGTCATCGCGGTCTCCCGGGATCAGGCGCGACGGCGCGACAGGGCGCCGAGCAGGCCCAAACCGGCGGCCAGTGACATCCAGGTCGCCGGCTCCGGCACCGGCTGGGCGAGTACGGCGAGCTGGTCGAGGCTGAGGTGCGCTTCCGAGCTGGTGAAGCTGAACTGCAGCGACAGCGGATCGGTGACCACCCAGGTCCAGTAGGCCTCTTCCTCGCTGCCACCGAAGCCGCCGAGCGCGGCGCTGTAGCTGACCACCTTGTTCGCGGCGATGCCATTGAGCGTGGCGACGGCGTCGGCCGCCGTGCCCTGGGTCGCGATGCGCAGCCACACGTTCCAGGTGCCGCTTTGCGCGACATCGAGATCGACCAGGAAGGAGGCCGCGCCGGCGGCGCTGTACAGGTTGCCGCTGCCGGTCAGGAAGCTGCCGGCGCCCGGGTTGAGCTGACTCACGCTGCCACTGCCGGCGATGTCGGGTGTGGCGTCGGTGCTGAAGCTGTCGAACACGTTCCACTCGGCATAGACGCTGCCGCTGGCCCACGGCGTGGCGGCGGAACTTCCGTTGCCGTCATGACCGGCAAGCGGGGTGTCCCAGCTGGCGCTGGTGGCGAAGGCGGCGGTGGAGGACAGTGCGCACAGGGCGCCAGCGGACAGCAGAAGGCGGAAAGACATGATGGACCTCGTTCTGAGCCATCCATCCCTTCCCCGCGAAGGCGATCGATCAGGCGGTTTCTGTGATTTGAAAACCTGCTCCGCGGCCCCGCGCCGCCGGAGTGTGCTGCGTCACGCCGGCCTCAGCCGGGCGCGAAATCGATGACGTACCGATACTGCTTGCCGCAGTCGATGATGACTTCCTTCTGGCCGCGCTTGAGCAAACGGACCTCGACGCTCAGCGAGCCGAAGCCGTCGTGCCGGATCAGGTCATCCAGCAGGGCGGACAGGCGCACCTTCAATGCTTCGGTCGGTTCGTTGCCAGTGGCGGACATGGGATGCGTGCGGTCTGGCCGCAGACGGTCGATTTCTTTAAATGATAATGATTCGCAGTATGGTGTCAAGCATCAGACGTGAGGACAGCGCTGCGCAGCTTCGCGGCGCTGGGGAGGGAGGGGGACGAGAGGAGCGGAAGGGCCTGAAGGCGGCCGCAGGTGGGAAAGGGGCGGCGTGACGCCGCCCCGGCGCAGATCAGTTGCCGACCTTGCGCAGAACGAAGCGGCTGGCCAGGCCGGTGGCGTCACCGCGCTCTTCCAGCACATCGAGCAACAGAGCGCCTGAGCCGAGCTGATCGAGCGCCGACGGTGCGATCCAGTATTCGCACCCGGCCACCTCGCCCAGCTTGATGTCATGGTCATCGACCGGCAGCGAGCCGACCGGACGGCAGCGCGGCTGAAGCACGTCGCCGGTCGCGTCGTGCAGGAACATCAGCGGCCCGTAGCGGGCCGACAGCCGGATGATGAGCATGACGGCATCGACACTGGC
This sequence comes from Methyloversatilis sp. NSM2, assembly GCF_038066675.1. NCBI lineage: Bacteria > Pseudomonadati > Pseudomonadota > Betaproteobacteria > Nitrosomonadales > Sterolibacteriaceae > Methyloversatilis > Methyloversatilis sp. NSM2. The sequence continues at coordinate 1,484,778 of NZ_JBBUKV010000001.1, read as the reverse complement.
CGCCAGCGCGGGAAGTTCGGACGGGTCGGGCATGAGGCCGAGGCAGTAGGGGTCGGATGGATGTGGCATGGTGCGGTCATTCAATGGAGGTGGCGGCCTATCCGCTGCGGCGCGCCGGCACGCAGCGTCGCGTTCCGGGCGTGGCGTGCCGGTGCGCGGTCATCGACAGCTGTAGAACGGCCATGCTGGCAGACATCGGGCGTGACTCCTGTGCGGAAAGACAGGATGGACGCGGCGCCCTTCGCAGGGTTGTCGCGGAATCAGGCCGTCCCAGCAAAAGCCGAGCCATGTGCGGTGATTGGTGCTGAACCATGATTAGGAATGGTTTTTCCCGCAGCGAGCGCATTCAAACGCGGTGATGTGTCCAGTTACGGTGCATCACGGTGTTCATGCGTGCAACGCGTGTTTCATTTGCATGTCATTGATTGGGCGCGGAAAACCAGCACAGGAGCGCATTCTTGCAGTACTGCACCCTTCCCGACATATGAAATGTTGTTCAGAACCTCATCGTCACCGAAAGCTTCGCCGTCCGACCCGGCGCCTGTATGCCGACCGCACCGGCGAAGCCATCCTGCAGGCAGTAGGTTTCGTTGGTCAGGTTGTCGAGACTGAAGCGCAGTTGTGTGTCACGCGTCATCTGCCAGCTGGCGAACAGGTCGTACAGGCGCACGCCGTACTGGGTACCGATGGTGCCGACGCCGGGCACGACCAGCGTGCCGGGACGCGAACACACGGTGGCGACGGTGCCGGCAGCCGCCCGGCGGTCAGCGATGTCGCGTATCCGCGCGCCGGCTTCGACCCGCCCGTCGAACCCGCGTACGCCGGCACTGATGCTCAGCGTGTCGCCGGGCACGCCATAGAGCGCGTAGTCGGTGCCGGCCACCGCATTGGTGATGCGGCCGTCGATCTGTGACCACGACAGCGACGAGAAGGCGTGCAGTCCGTCGTAACTGATTTCGAGTTCGGTGCCCTTGCGCCGCTCCTTGCCCGGCTGGCCGACTTCGCCTCCGATATTGCTCAAGGACGTCAGCAAGTGACGGGTGTGGATGTCGTAGTAGGTGACCCGTGCCTGCCAGCGGCCGTCGCGCGGTGAGGCCGGCTGCGGCATCCAGGCCAGCGTCAGTTCGTGGTTCGACGATTCCTGCGGCCGGTAGAGCGCACCGCAGATTTCGTTGTCGGGGGCGAGGTCGAGTGCGGGATCGTAGGTCTGACCGTAGCCTGAGGGGTCGTACAGCGGTTCGGGGTAGAGCACGGGGTTGCCGGGCAAGGACCAGCCAGCGCTTTTCGCGCAGCGGCTGGCGAAACTGCCGCGGGCGAAGTACTCATCGACCAGCGGCGGGCGGAAAGCTTCGTGGTAACGCACGGTGGCCGACCAGTCGCTGTGCGGGATGCGCCAGGTGAGCGCCGCCGCCGGCGACAGCTTGACGAAGCGGATGTCCGGCGACTGTCCGGCGGCGATCATGTTGGTGCGCGTCTGACCCTCGGCGCTGACGTGGTAGCGGTCGAGCCGGGCACCCGGCGTGAAGGTGAAGGCGCCGAGCGTGAAGGCGTTCTCGACGATGATGGCGTCCGACACCTTGTCGCCTGGTGGTTGTGCCTCGTTGAAGCCGTTGGGATACACCTGCTGGTTGGTCAGCGCACGCGAGGTGACGCGCGAAATGTCGCGGCTGTTGCGTATGCCCTGGTAGCCAACGCTGAGCACGCCCTGCAGTTCGCCGATGGCGTAACGCGTGTCATTGAACACTTCGGCGGTCCAGATCGCATAGCGCCAGGCGTCGTCGCAGCGGTCGATGCGGAAAGCCGCCGGAAAGGCGGTCGATGGCGATACGCAGATGCGGCTCTGGCCGATGCGATGCACGTCGTCCAGGTCGGTCGTTTCGTAGGCGAGGGTGCCGCGCAGTGCGATCCACGAATCGGCCGGCGTGTAGTTCACGCGCAGATTGGTGGTGGTGTCCTCGATGCTGCGTTCGACCACGCCGAACTGGCCCGCGCTGCCGGCAGTCGCGTCATAGGGTGCGCGCTCGGGGCCGCCGGTGTAGTGGGTCTGACTCAATTCCAGCGTCAGGGCGTCGCTGGCATAGAAGGTGGCCTTGGCGAAACGGCTTTCGGAGTGGACCGCGGTCAGGTCGAGCCGGCTGCGGTCGGGAAGGCGGATGTCGTCGGAGTCGCGCCGGGCGATCGAGACGACCAGATCGAGATAGCCGTTCGGCCGACCATATACCGTCACCATGCGCAGCCGCTCGTTGCTGTTCGCGTTGTAGCCGTACTTGATCTGGCCGCCGAAGCGCTCTCCTGGCCGCAGGTAGTCGGCGGCGGATTTGGTGGTGGCCGAGATGGTGCCGCCGAGCGCACCGGAGCCGGATTTCAGCGACGGCCCGCGCTCGATCTCGATGGCCTTCAGCAGTTCGGGTTCGATGAATACGCCGCTGCCGAAGCGGTACTTCTCGAAGCCTTTCACCGCGCCGTCGATCTTGAACAGCACGTCCTCGTTGTCGGAGAAGCCGCGCAGATTGAATTTCATGCCGCTGGCGCGCGGACCGCCGTCAACGGCGACACCCGGTACGTCCTTCAGCAGGTCGAATATCGTGCCGGCCTGGCGGCGTTCGATCGCTTCCGGGCCTATCGTCGTGACCGGCCGGTCGGGGCTCAGTTCGACGGCGGGCGGACGGATGTCCTCGCGTGAGTCGCGCACCTCGATTTCCGGCAGCGTAACGACGTCCTCCTCGGACAGCGCATCGTCCTGCGCCGTGCACGCGAGCGGCCACATCAGCGCCAGCAGCAGCTGCGGACGCAGGGGAATTCGGTGTTTCAAGATGTCGTGACAGTCTGGATGGGCGAACGCAAGCGGGCGGCACCCCCGAGGGCACCGCCCGCATGCGGCGAAACGGACTCAGTGCTGACGCGTACGCCGGCGGGCGACCAGCGTGATCACGGCCATGCCGCCGAGCAGCAATGCGGCGGTCTGCGGTTCCGGCACCGGTGCGGCCACCAGCTGGTCGACCTGGAAGGCGAGCGACTGCGCGTGGTTGTCGGTGGCGAAGGTGATGCGGAAGCTGTCTACCGGCACCGTGACGCCGAGGCTGGCCAGGTTCCAGGTGAAGGTGAGGTGGTTCGGATTGTTCGGGTCGGAGGCGACGAATTCACCGGTGAAGAAGTCGGTGTAGCCCAGGTTCTCGCTCGCCTGCGAGCTGGAGAGCAGGAACTGCTCGCCGCCGTTGAAGCTGAGGCGCGGCAGGTTGTTCGCCGCCAGCACGCCGTAGATGCCGTTGCTGCCAGTGCTCACGTTGATATAGGTCTGGAACACGATGCTGGTCAGGCCGTCGACCGCATCGCTGACCACCATTTCGAAGGTCGAGCCGTTGCCGGCGAACTGGTACAGGCCGGAGGAGGCCGGATAGGCACCGCCGGAGGTGCGCCGGAGGATGGCGCCGCCTTCTGTCTCGCTGTTCGACGCGATGCCGGCGGCCAGCTGCGTGGCGGTGATGCGGGCTGCGGTCAGGTTATTGAAGCCGTCGGTAGCGACCGAATCCTCGATGTCGTCGAAGGCGCTGTGGGTCGTGCTGGCGTAGGCGGAACCGGCGAGTGCGAAGCAGGCGGCCGCGAGGAGCGGCGTCGCGAACGGACGCAGGCGGTGATGGATCATGGGTGACCTCTCTCGATGAACGGACGATGGGGTGCGCGGCCTGAAAACAGGCCTCGCGTACAGGACGCCACATCGCGAGAGGGGCGCCGGGGGATATGCGGGCAGGTCATGAATGCTCCGTGCGTTGCATGACTGGCTGGCCGCGACCGCCGGCTGGCTGGCAGTTGTGCCGGCCCGAAGGCCGGCAGGGAATCCGCGCGTCAGACGCGCAGGGCGTAGAACTCGACCACCTTCTGTGCTTCGAACGCGAAAGGCGTGGCGTCACCCGGAGGCAGGTGGGCCAGACGCAGGCTCAGCGCCGATTCGTCGAAGGCGATCCATTCGGCACGTTCCAGCGCCGGCGTCTGCAGCGCATCGACCACGCTCTGCACCTTGCGACCCTTGTCGGTCAGCGTGATGGTGTCGCCGACGCGCACACGGATCGACGGGATGTTCACGCGCCGGCCGTTGAGCAGCACGTGACGGTGGCGGACCAGCTGGCGCGCCGCCGGAATGGTTGGCGCCAGACCGCCGCGGAACACGATGTTGTCGAGCCGGCGTTCCAGCAGTTCGACCAACTTCTCGCCGGTCGGCAGCTTGGAGCGCTCGGCTTCCTTGAATACGGCGCGCAACTGGGTTTCGGTCAGGCCATAGTTGTAGCGCAGCTTCTGCTTTTCCATCAGCTGGGCGCCGAATTCCGACTTGCGGCGGTTCGGGCGGTTGCCGTGCTGGCCCGGAGGCGCAGTGCGGTTCTCGGCCGTCTTGCGGGTGAGGCCGGGGAGGTCGGTGCCGAGTGCGCGCAGCACGCGCAGGCGGGGGCCGGTGTAGCGGGACATGGATGCTCCGGGGCAGGGGTTTCAGTGCGCGGCACGCACGGCCAGATCACCGACCGTGTGCAGCGTCCAGCGGTTGATCAGGGCGCCGCAGACCTCGCGCATCAGCGGGTCGGCACGTTCGTCGTCGGCCACCACTTCGAGATGGCGGATCACCATCTGCGCCACTTCCGGGCAGGGCCGTTCGGCGAAGCGGGTCATCACGAACAGCGTGGCGGCGGCGAGCGTGCTCGGGCTGGCTTCGCCGGCGTGCTGGTGTTCCGGGGTCATGTTGCATCCTCCGTCTGGGCGGCGCCTGGGCTGCTTGGCGCGGGTGCCGCGGGTGCTGTCGGGGAAGCTGGCGGTGTCTGCGGGGACCTGCTGTGCAGACGGTGGCTGGCGCGCGTTCTCTTTTTGGATGAGAACGATTCGCATTACATCATCGGCGCGGAAGGCTGTCAAGCATCGTCCACGGACAGATGCAAAGAAAAACGGCCACCCCGCAGGGTGGCCGTTTCGTCGTGCGGACGCCGCCGATCTACTTCGCCGCCGACGGATCGGTGACGAAACCGATGCGGGTGAGGCCGAGGCGGGCGGCCTCGCTCATCACGTGCGCCACCGAACGGTAGGGCACGTTCTGGTCGGCGCGCAGCTGGATCTCGGCGTTCTTGTCCTTCGCTGCTGCCTCCTGCAGCTTGGCTTTCAGCGTATCGGTGTCGATCTTCTCGCCGGCCCAGTACAGCTGTTCGTCGGGGCCGATGGCGATCTGGATGTTTTCCGGCGGCAGCGTGTTGGCGCTGGTCGATTCCTTGGGCAGGTCGACCTTGACCGCATGCGTCAGCAGCGGGGCCGTCACCATGAAGATGATGAGCAGCACCAGCATGACGTCGATCAGCGGAATCATGTTGATTTCCGCCATCGGCCCGTCGTCGTCCTGCTCGAAACTTGCAAATGCCATGTCCGGGCTCCCGATCAGTGCGCGTTGCGCGCGGCTTCGCGGCCGCGTTCGACCAGCGACAGCACGCGGTCACCGGTGGCCTTCGGGTCGTTCGACCCGCTGTCCTTGACGCCGGTCGACAGCATCACGAACACGTCGTGCGCGAAGCTGTTCAGCTCGGCCATCACGTTGCGCGTCGAACGGGCAAAGAAGTTGAACGCAAGTGCTGCCGGGATGGCGGTTGCCAGACCGATGGCGGTCATGATCAGCGCCTCGCCGACCGGGCCCGCCACCTTGTCCAGCGTGCCCTGACCCGACATGCCGATGGCCAGCAGTGCGTGGTAGATGCCCCAGACGGTGCCGAGCAGACCGATGAACGGCGCGCTGGAGGCAACCGAGGCGAGGAAGGTCTGGCCGTATTCCATGCGGCTGCGATCGCGTTCGATCGAGCGTTTCAGCGCGCGGGTCAGGAACTCGTCGGCGCTGCCGGTGGCGATCAGGCCGCGCGTGCCGGCGTTGCCGCTGCGCAGGGTTTCGACCGCGCTGAAACCCTCGTGCACCAGGTGCGAGAACGGGTCGGTCACGCCATGCGAACGCATGTCGCGCGCCACGTCTTCCAGCGACGAGGCGTTCCAGAAGCGGTCGAGGAAGGTGCCGCTGGCGCGGCGCTGGCGGAAGGCCACGATGCCCTTGAGCACGATGAGGAACCAGGTACCGATGGAGGCCAGCACCATCAGCACGAGGATGGTGGTTGCGACACCGTCTGCATTCGACAGAAAGTGCGCAAAGCCGAGGGACTCATTCATTCAAATTTCTCCTGATGGAAGCCTGATGCAAAAGTTGGCCGCCGCGCAGTGTACGCCTGACGCGGACGGGAACAAATCACGAGTTGAGACCGAAGTCGATCGGTACAAATGCCTGGCCGCCGCTGATCGCCTCGTCACCACGGCGAGCCGGAACGAATTTCCATTTGCGCACGGCTTCGAGTGCGGCGTCATCCAGCCGCGAAAACCCACTGGACTTGGAGATTTCGACACTGGTCGGCAAACCATTCGCATCGACCGTCACGCGCAGCATCACACGGCCGGCTTCACCGAGGCGCTTGGACATCGCCGGATAGGCCGGGCGCGGGTTCTGCAGATAGGCAACGTTGAACTTCGGCGGCGTGACCGGCGGCGGCGCGACTACCGGAGCCGCTGTGACCGGCGCCGGTGACGGCTCGCTGACCGGCGGCGCGTCGATCGCGACCGGTTCCGGCGGTGCTGGCGGTTGCGGTGCAACGGTGGCGGTGGTCGGTGCGTCGGCGGCGGCCGCTATCTGTGGCAGCGGCTGTTCCTTGCGTACCGGTTTGACCGGTTTCACTACCGGCTTCGGTTGTTCAGGCTCGACCCGCTTCACCTCCTGCGGAGGTTCCGGTGGTGCCATCGGCAGCGGTTCCGGCGCGATCAGCGTGGCCTGCATGATCATCGGCGGCGCCTCCAGCGCCGTCGGGTTGTGCACGATCCACAGCAGGGCGGCGGCGTGCAGCAGCACCGCGCCGGCGAGCGACATGCCACGCAGCGGAAGACCCGCCGACGGCGTGCCTGAGACCGTCTCGCGGCGCAGTACGCGGCTGGCGGGGCGCGCCAGACCGGCACTCTGGGACTGCACGAAGGAAGCTTCGGATGGAACGAATGCGGCGCTGTTCATCGGGCCGCTCCGACGGAGAGTTGGGGCGTGAAGTCGTGCATCGATCGTCGGCGTTCTGTGAGTTCAGGAATGCGGTGTGCCCGCCTGCGCGGGCGCAGGCGGGGCGGATGCTGCGGGGGCGGCCGTGAGCTGGTCGAACAGACGGGTCGCCGGGAAGGCGGTCAGCAGCCACAGCGCGGCGACACTGAGCAGTGCCGACAGTGCGCTGCGCAGCAGTGGTGTGCGCGGCGTTGTGGGTTCGGCGTGGCGGCTGTTCATGGCGGTTGTACGGACTGCGCCGGGGCGGAACCGACCCGTCGCGGACGGGCCGGCATGGCAGTTCCGTCGGGAAACCGCCGCGTGCGTCAGCTGCCGAGTTCTCCCATTGCGGACTGCGTGTAGTTCTGCAGCCCCATCTTGTCTATCAGGTCCAGCTGGGTTTCCAGCCAGTCGATGTGTTCCTCGGTGTCGGCGAGGATCTTGCGGAACAGGTCGCGCGAAACGTAATCGCCCGCGCTCTCGCTACAGGAGATCGCGTCCTTCAGCGTCGCGTGCGACTGCTGTTCGATCTTCAGATCGGCGCCGAGCATTTCCGGCACGTTCTCGCCGATCAGCAACTTGTGCAGGTCCTGCAGATTGGGCAGGCCTTCCAGCAGCAGGATGCGTTCGATCAGCATGTCCGCATGCTTCATTTCCTCGATCGACTCGTGATACTCGTGGTCGCCGAGCTTGGTCAGGCCCCAGTTCCGGTACATGCGCGCATGCAGGAAGTACTGGTTGATTGCGGTCAGTTCATTGACCAGCTGCTTGTTCAGGTACTGCAGAACCTTCTTGTCGCCTTTCATGAGACTTCTCCTGGTCAGGCGGTGCCACAACGGTGACGCCTGACCGAATTCTAGGCCGTCGCAAGGCGAGTGCGGCGACCTGTTTATGCGAGGTATCAGGCCGCGGCGGCTTCTGCGTGCGCCCGGTGAAGGCGGATCGGCTGCAGTTCGGCGCGGGCGGCGTCAATCACTTCCTTGGCGGCACGCACGCAACGGCCGCAGTCGCGGCAGCAGCCGAGCTGGCCGGCGACGTCGCGCACGGTGCGGCATCCGGTATGCACTGCGGCCTTGATGTCCCGGTCGGTCACCGGTTCGCACAAGCAGATGTACATGGCTCTATTTGGTCAGGATGAGTTTTCCGTTGCGCGTCAGCCGCAGCGAGTACAGCTCGCCGCCGTGGTTGATCGCGACCTGTTTGCGCCCGCCCAGCAACTGGCTCGAATCGAGCGCAGGCGGCGTCGGAGCCGCGGCGCTCTGCGGTGCCGGTTGCGGTGCCTGCGACGGAGGAGCTGATTGAGTCATTCGCCAATGGGCATAGAAATGAGAATGGTTCGTATTAGTACAGAAGCGAGGGGCGGTGTCAAGCGCGGCATGCGCGCTTTCTGCACGTCGAAGTGCAACGATCGGTGACACCCGCACCTACAATCGCGGAATGGACAGAAACGCCCCTGATCACATGCCGGCCGACGCGCCGTTTTGCCCGGTTCATAGCCACGACTTCATCCCGCACCCGGAACTGGCCGAACGGGCGGTCGGCCGTGTGCTGTGGCTCAGTGCGCTGGCCATGGTTGCCGAGATCGTCACCGGCTATCTGTCGGGCTCGATGGCTCTGCTGGCCGACGGCTGGCATATGGGAACCCATGTGGCCGCGATGGCGATCAGTGCATTCGCCTACACCTATATGCGCGCTCACCGCGGCAGCGCCCTGTACAGCTTCGGCCCGGGCAAGGTGTCCTACCTCGCCGGCTACTCGTCCAGCCTGCTGCTGGCCGGTGCGGCGCTGTTCATGATCGTCGAGTCGGCTGCGCGACTGCGCGCGCCGCACGCGATCCACTACGACGAAGCGCTGCTGGTGGCGCTGGTCGGTCTCGCGGTCAACCTGATCAGCGCCTGGCTGCTGCACGACAAGGGCGGGCATGCGCACCACGGCCATGCCCACGGTCACGACCACCACGATGATCACGACGATCACGCCCATCATCACGGCGAGCACGACGACCACAATCTGCGCGCCGCCTACCTGCACGTGCTGGCCGATGCGCTCACCTCCATCGCGGCGATCGCCGCGCTGGTGGCCGGCAAGTGGGCCGGCCTGGACTGGCTCGATCCGCTGGTTGCAGCGCTGGGTGGACTGCTCATCCTGCGCTGGGCCTGGCATCTGGCGCGGGACAGCGCCACCGTGCTGCTGGACCGCCAGGTCGAGGGCAGCGTGTTCGACGCCGTACTCGCTCATATCGATGACTGGGGCGGCCGGCCGCTGGACGTTCACCTGTGGCTGCTGGCGCCCGGGCGCCATGCGCTGGCGCTGACCGTGGCCGCCTCGCCGCTGCTCGACCCCGAGGCGCTGCGCGCTCGTCTTGCCGGCGAGAAGACGCTGGCGCACGTGACGCTTGACCTCAGGGTGATCGACGACGCTTCTGGTGCGGCGCAACAATCGCTATAATCGCGGGCTTTTCACAAGGAGCGAGACATGGGTCTGGAACGAGTTCCGTCGGGCAAGGATCTGCCCAACGATTTCAACGTTGTGATCGAAATCCCGATGCATTCGGACCCGGTCAAGTACGAAGTGGACAAGGAGTCGGGCGCCGTCTTCGTCGATCGCTTCATGTCGACCGCCATGCACTATCCGTGCAACTACGGCTACATCCCGCACACCATCGCCGGCGACGGCGACCCGGTCGATGTGCTGGTGATGTCGCAGTTCGCGCTGCCGCCGGGCGTGGTCGTGCGTTGCCGTCCGATCGGCATGCTGAAGATGGTCGACGAGGCCGGTGAGGATGCGAAGCTGCTGGCCGTGCCGGTGGACAAGCTGACCCCGATGTACCGCTCTGTGCAGAGCCCGCGCGACCTGCCGCAGATTCTGCTGGACCAGATCTCGCACTTCTTCGAGCACTACAAGGATCTCGAGCCGGGCAAGTTCGTCAAGGTGCAGGGCTGGGCCGACATCGAGGAAGCCAAGAAGGAAATCATGGCCGGCGTCGACCGCTACCAGCAGGCCGAAGAGAAGCCGAACTACTGAGTTCGAACTACGGCGAGTCCGTCGCCCCGCCGCGCGTGCGGTAGGGCGTGCGCTCCTCCAGTTCGTTGATGTGCAGTGCGATGCCGGCGCGCTCCCGTTCGAGGTAGCGCGCCACCGCATCGGAAAAGTCCTCGTCGCGCAGCCAGTGCGCCGACCAGGTGCGTACCGGCGTGAAGCCGCGCGCCATCTTGTGCTCGCCCTGGGCTCCCCCCTCGAAAGCCTGCAGGCCGCGTTCGATCGCGTATTCGATGCCCTGGTGGTAGCAGGCTTCGAAATGCAGGCACGGTACGTATTCCATTTCCCCCCAGTAGCGTCCGTACAGCCGCTGGTCGTCGCGCAGGTTCAGCGCGCAGGCAATGTCCTGTCCGTCACGCGAAGCGATCACCAGCATCAGTGATTGCGGCGTGCGTTCGCGCAGCAGTTCGAAGAAGCGGGCATTCAGATAGGGGCGCTGGCCGCGCACGCGGTAGGTGTTGCGATAGCAGGCGACGAACAGGGCCAGTTCCGCGTCGCTGATGTCGGCGCCGTCGATACGCCGCAGCGTGACGCCGGCGTCGCGCACGCGTCGACGCTCCTGGCGGATCTTCTTGCGCTTGTCGGCACTCAGCGTGGAGAGGAATGCCTCGTGATTGCGGTAATTCGCGTTGTGCCAGTGGAACTGCACCGATTCGCGCAGCAGCAGCGCCGACGTATCGATCACCGCCAGCGCGGCGGAATCCGGAAACAGCAGGTGGGCGGACGACACGCCGAGCGCACGTGCGTGTGCGAGCCAGGCGTCGAGCAGCACGGCGCGCGCGGCGTCGTCCTGCGCCAGCAGCCGCGGTCCGGGAACCGGCGTGAAGGGCACGGCGCACAGCAGCTTGGGGTAGTACTCGCGTCCGCTGCGCTCCAGCGCCTCGGCCCAGGCCCAGTCGAACACGTATTCGCCGTAGCTGTGCGACTTCAGGTAGCCGGGCAGGGCGGCGACCAGGCGTTCGCCGTCGTACAGCGCGAGGTGATCCGGCTGCCAGCCGGTATCGGGCGACACGCAGCCGGACGTCTCGAAAGCGTCGAGCAGTGCGTGCGAAAGCGAGGCGTGACCGCCGGTGAGCGCGTCCCACTGCGCCGCGTCGATGGCCGCCATCGACGCGTGCCGCTCGACGCGCAGACTGTCGCGCTTCATGCCGGCGATCAGTCGTACTTGATGTACTTGAAGCGCGGATCGTCCGGGGTGCCGGCCAGCGCGCTGCCTTCTTCCGCGCCCGGTTGCCACATGATCACGTCCTCGATCTTCTTCGCCAGCTGGAAGTCGCGCTCGGTCACGCCCTTGGCTTCGTGGTTCATCAGCTTGACGATCACGAAGGCGTAGGACACGGCGAGGTCCGGGTGATGGAAGGCCGCCTCGGCCAGGTGACCGACGGTGTTCACCACCATCAGCGTGCCCTTCCAGCCGCTGGTCTTGTACTTGCGACGGATCCAGCCGTCCTCGTAGTACCACTTCGGCAGTTCTGCCTTCAGGCGGGCATCGATTTCCTCCGGCGTGAAGGCTTCATTCGGGCCTGACTTTCTCCACTGCGACATATCTGTCTCCTTGAGTAACGCCACTCCGACCACTGCAAGTTGTATGCGTTGCGCAGACCGGAATGAAAAACGCGCTGCATGCACCAGACGAGCCGGGCCGTGCAGCGCGCGCGGGATTCGGCCGGACCCGAGAGCCCGGCCGGTCGCTCAGGACGCGAAGTTCGCGGCGGCGAAGTCCCAGTTCGCCAGGCTGGCGAGGAAGGTGTCGACGAAGTCCGGGCGACGGTTGCGGTAGTCGATGTAGTAGGCGTGTTCCCAGACGTCGATGGTCAGAAGCGGCTTGGCGTCGGAGGTCAGCGGGGTGCCGGCGCCGCTGGTGTTGACGATGTCCAGCGTACCGTCGGTCTTCTTCACCAGCCAGGTCCAGCCGGAACCGAAGTTACCGACGGCCGAGGTCTTGAAGGCCTTCTTGAACTCTTCGAAGCTGCCCCATTTGGCGTCGATGGCAGCCGCCAGTGCGCCACTCGGTGCGCCGCCGCCGGCGGGCTTCATGCTGTTCCAGAAGAAGGTGTGGTTCCACACCTGGGCCGAGTTGTTGAATACGCCGCCGGCCGGGGCCTTCTTGACGATGGCTTCGAGGTCGAGGTTCTCGAACTCGGTGCCCTTGATGAGGTTGTTCAGGTTGGTGGCGTAGGCCTGATGGTGCTTGCCGTAGTGAAACTCCAGCGTTTCACGCGAAATGTGCGGTGCCAGTGCGTCGAGCGCGTAGGGCAGCGGAGGCAGGGTGTGTTCCATGTTTTTTCTCCCAGTCGGTCGGTTCAAAGCCAAGTCCATGAGTGTATGGCCGGCCATCGGTCAGCACAAGGCGAGTCAGTCGGCGGCGTCGGAATCCGGGTATGAATGGCTGACTTCGACGTCCGCGTGGCCGCGAGCGAAGTCTATGCGCAGTGGCTGCCTGTGCATCAGCGCGGCGGCGTCGCGCACGATGCGGCCCTCGGTGTCGCGCACGATGGAAAAACCGCGCGCCAGCACTGCGGTCGGGTCGAGCTGAGCCAGTTGCGTCGCGCCGAGGTGCGCGCGCTGGCGGGCGTGATCCAGGCGGGCGTGCATGGCGTGGCGCAGTTGCTCTGCCAGCCGCGACAGGGTTGCCTGCCGCATCGCCTGCGCCGGACGTGCGAGCCGCAGGCGCATCGCCAGTGCCTCGGCCCGCCGCTGCGCCTGGGTCAGCTGTGTCGCGTGGGCGCGACGCAACCTGTCGTGGAGGCCACGCAGCCTGTCGTGTGCGATGTCCATCTGCCTTGCAGGCGGCCGCAGTCGGCCGGCGAGGTCGTCGAGCTTCTGCCCGTGCGCGTCGAGCCGGCTGCGCAGCGCCCGGGCAAGGCGGGCACTCAGCGTGCGCAGACGGACCGCCGCCTCGACGTGGCCGGCGCTGACCAGTTCGGCGGCTGCAGTCGGCGTCGCTGCGCGCACGTCGGCGACGAAGTCGGCAATCGAGAAGTCGGTCTCGTGGCCGACGCCGCTGACCACCGGTACCGGACAGGCGGCGATGGCGCGCGCCACACGCTCGTCGTTGAAGGCGGCCAGATCTTCGGCGGAGCCGCCGCCGCGCACCAGCAGCACGACCTCCGCTTCGACCGCGCGTGCCTGTGCGATCGCGGTGGCGATCTGCCGCGGTGCGTCGACGCCCTGCACCAGACAGGGCAGCAATACGATTTCGAGATGCGGAGCACGCCGTGCCAGCGCCGCCAGCACGTCGCGCAGTGCCGCCGCCCCTGGTGAGGTGACGATGGCCAGCCGGGCGGGCAGGGCAGGCAGCGGCCGCTTGCGCGCCGCGTCGAACAGGCCTTCGGCCGCGAGCTGCGCCTTCAGCCGAAGGAAAGCTTCGTACAGATCGCCGACACCGGCGCGACGCATCGCATCGACGGTCAGCTGGAAGTCGCCGCGCGCCTCGTACAGGGAGACCTGGGCGCGCACCTCGACCCGCAGTCCGGCCTTCGGTTCGAAAGGCAGCAGCTGACTGCGGCTGCGGAACATGACGCAACGCACCTGCGCCGCCTCGTCCTTCAGCGAGAAGTAAAGATGGCCTGACGCGGCCCGTGTCACACCGGATAGCTCGCCGCTGACCCAGAGCACCGGAAACTGGCGTTCCAGCGCGAGACGCGCACGTCGCGCGAGCTCCGACACGGCGATGGCGGCAGAGCCGTTGCTGTCTTCATTGACTGTATTCATGAATCGATTTTCGCGACGGTCGGCGACACCGACGCGGCTGTCATGGAAGCTTAATTTTTGATCGGCGTAAGGAAAACGCTTACCGCGAGGCGAGTTAGCAAAGCCGCTCAGACAAAACCCACACAGTTATCCACAATTTCTGTGGATAACCTCGTCGGCAGCATCGCCAGCGATGTCGCAGGGTTGCCGCCCCACGTCCTGCAAGCTACAGTTCGCCGCTTGTTCACGAAGGGGCTCTACGTGTTTGAGATCATCCGCGCGGCCGGCTGGCCGATCTGGCCGCTGATAGCCGCCTCCGTCATCGCCGTCGCGCTGATCATCGAACGTCTGGCCAGCCTGCGTCGAAGCAAGGTCGTGCCGCCGGGCCTGCTCGAATCCATCGCCACCGACCTGAAGGGCGGTCAGCCGAACGCCGACATGATACGCCGCGTTGCCGCTCACTCGCCGCTGGGCCGCGTGCTCGCCGCCGGCCTGCGCAATGTGCGCAGCTCGCGCGAGGTGATGAAGGAGGCGATCGAAGAGGAGGGGCGCGCGGTCACCCATGACCTCGAGCGTTATCTGACGACGCTCGGCACGATCGCTGCGGCGGCGCCGCTGATGGGCCTGTTCGGCACAGTGGTCGGCATGATCGAAATCTTCGGTTCGCAGACCGCCACCGGCAGCAATCCTCAGCAGCTTGCCAGCGGCATCTCCATCGCGCTGTACAACACCGGCTTCGGTCTGCTGGTGGCGATTCCGGCGCTGATTTTCCACCGCTACTTCCGCGGTCGCGTCGACGACTTCATCGTCGATATGGAGCAACAGGCGATCAAGCTGGTCGAGGTGGTGCACGGCGAGCGCGCCGCGAAGTAAGGACGCCTGATGAATTTCCGACGCGGCCGCGGGCGTGAAGAGCTCGAAATCAATCTGATCCCGCTGATCGACGTGCTGCTGGTCATCCTCATCTTCCTGATGGTGACGACGACCTACTCGAAAACGGCCGGCCTCGAAATCACGCTGCCAAGTGCCGAGGCGCCCGAGGCGGAGCAGAGCGACCGCGAGATCAATGTGCTCATCACCGCGCGCGGCGACATCCTGATCAACCGCCTGCAGGTCGCGGCCGGCAACGCCGACGCGCTGGCCGAGGCGCTGGCGAAGGCGGCGTCGGGCAAGCAGGAGCCGGTGGTCATTATCTCGTCCGACAAGGACGCGCGGCTGCAGTCGTCGATCGACGTGATGCAGGCGGCGCAGCGCGCCGGCATCGCCGGCATTTCCTTCGCCACCCAGTCCGACGCGTCCGGCGGCCGATGAGCACCGCGCCCGCGCTGTGGCGCAGCCGCGGCGTCGCGGCCTGGCTGCTGTGGCCGCTGTCGCTGCTGTTCCGTCTCGTGTCGGCGCTGCGTCGCGCCGCTTTCCGTGCGGGACTGCTGCGCGCCGACCGTCTGCCGGTGCCGGTGATCGTCGTCGGCAACATCATCGCCGGCGGCGCCGGCAAGACGCCGCTCACGCTGTATCTGGCGCGCGCGCTGGCCGAGCGCGGCTGGCGCCCGCTCATCGTTACGCGCGGCTACGGCGGTCGCGCCGATGCCGTGCATGAGGTCGGCACCCAGGCAGATTTCGCCGAGTCGGGCGATGAGCCTGTGCTGCTGGCGCGATGCAGCGGTCTGCCGGTGTGGGTCGGTCGCCGTCGTGCCGACGCCGCGCGCGCCGCGCTGACGGCGCACCCGGAGTGCGACCTCGTACTGTGTGACGACGGTATGCAGCACTACGCGCTGGCGCGAGACATCGAAGTCGCGGTGCTCGACCGGCGCGGTGTCATGAATGGTTTCCACCTGCCGGCAGGGCCCTTGCGCGAACCGATCGCACGACTGCGCACGGTCGACGCCGTGGTGCTCAACGGCCTGCCGGCGGCGCCGGGCGACGTGCGCGCAACCTTCCGGATGCGCCTGCTCGGTGAACGTTTCCATCAGCTCGATGCGCCCGAACGGAAGGCGGTGGCGGCCGATCTGCGCGGCCTGCGCCTGCATGCGGTCGCCGGCATCGGTGAGCCGGCGCGCTTCTTCGATCACCTGCGCGCGCTCGGACTCGAGTTCGTCGCGCATCCTTTTCCCGATCACCACGCCTACACCGCGCAGGACCTTGTTTTCGCGGACTGCGACGCACTGCTGCTGACGGAGAAGGACGCGGTAAAATGTCACGGATTGTCGGACACCCCGATGTGGGTATTGCCGGTCGAGGCACACCTCGACCCTGATCTGGCGGGTTACATCGCGACCCGTCTAGCGGAGTTGAAGCATGGATCCACGTCTTCTTGAAATTCTCGTCTGCCCGGTCACCAAGGCGCCGCTGGTGCTCGACCGGGCACGCAACGAGCTGCAGTGCAAGGCCAGCCGCCTCGCGTATCCGATCCGCGACGGCATTCCGGTCATGCTGGAGGACGAAGCCCGCGAAATGAGCGAGGAAGAAGTCGCCGCGCTGCGTGAGCCGGCTGGCCGCAACGGCTGAGCGACGGGGAGGTCATCATGTTCAAGGTCGTCATTCCCGCCCGCCACGCATCGACCCGGCTGCCGGGCAAGCCGCTGCTCGACATCGGCGGTCTGCCGATGGTGGTGCGCGTGGCGCAGCGCGCCGCGCAGAGCGGTGCCGAGGCGCTGGTGATCGCCACCGACCACGAAGGCATCGCCGATGCGGTGCGCGCGCACGGCTACGAGGCGGTGATGACGCGCAGCGATCACGCCACCGGTACCGACCGCATCGCCGAAGTGGCGGAAAAGCTCGGTTGGTCGCCGGCGACGGTCGTGGTGAACGTGCAGGGCGACGAGCCGCTGATCGATCCCGACCTGATCCGCAAGGTTGCGCTCGCGCTCGACCAGGATCCGGAGTCGTCGATCGCCACCGCGAGCAGCGCCATCACCGGGGCGGCCGACTTCTTCAATCCGGCGGTGGTCAAGGTGATCTGCGACATCCACGGCCGCGCGATGTACTTCTCGCGCGCGCCGATTCCATGGGCGCGCGACGACTTCGCCACCTCGCGCGACACGTTGCCGGCCGCACTCGGTGCGCAGCGCCACATCGGCATCTACGCCTACCGCGTGCGCTTCCTGCAGCGCAACGCGCGCCTCGATCCGGCGCCGATGGAGCAGGTCGAAGCACTCGAACAACTGCGCGCGCTGTGGCACGGCTACCGCATCCGCGTGGTCGCCGACGTACCGATGCCGCATGCCGGCGTCGACACGCCGGACGATCTGGAGCGCGTGCGCGCGCTGTTTGCCACCGGCACGGTCTGACGCATTGCCGTTTGACCGCGCTTCCCGTTGGCGGTAACGTCGCGCCCGCTGGCATTGCGTTTGCCGCGGCGCGCGCACTGTTCCACCAGAATCCAAAAAACAGACTCACATCAGGAGAGGACATGCGTCTCATACTTCTGGGCCCGCCGGGCGCAGGCAAGGGCACTCAGGCGACCTTCATCAAGGAACGCTTCAATATCCCGCAGATTTCCACCGGTGACATGCTGCGCGCCGCCGTCAAGGCCGGCACGCCGCTGGGCATCGAGGCGAAGAAGGTGATGGACGCCGGCGGCCTCGTGTCGGACGACCTCATCATCAATCTGGTCAAGGACCGTCTGAAGGAAGACGACTGCAAGGCCGGCTACATGTTCGACGGCTTCCCGCGCACGATTCCGCAGGCCGACGCGATGAAGGCGGCCGGCGTGCCGATCGACTTCGTACTCGAAATCCAGGTGCCGGACCAGGACATCATCACCCGCATGAGCGGCCGCCGTGCCCACATCGCGTCGGGCCGCACCTATCACGTGGTGTTCAACCCGCCCAAGGTCGAGGGCGTGGACGACGTGACCGGCGAACCGCTGGTGCAGCGTGACGATGACCGCGAGGAAGTGGTGCGCAAGCGCCTCGACGTGTACCACTCGCAGACCCGTCCGCTGGTCGAGTACTACTCCGGCTGGGCGCAGCGCGGCGAGCCGGGCGCACCGAAGTACCGCGCCATCTCCGGCGTCGGTCCGGTCGACGAAGTGAAACAGCGCGCTTTCGACGCGCTGGCCTGATCTGCATGGCTGCAAACCTGTTCTACGCGCAGTCCGGTGGCGTCACGGCGGTCATCAACACGACTGCCTGCGGCGTCATCCAGGCGGCGCGTGAGCATGGCGACGTGATCGGCAAGGTGTTCGCCGGGCGCAACGGCATCCTCGGTGCGCTGCACGAAGACCTGATCGACACTTCGCTGGAAAGCGACGCAGCCATCGCCGCCCTGCGCCACACGCCGGGCGGCGCCTTCGGTTCCTGCCGCTACAAGCTGAAGGGCCTCGACGAGAGCCGCGCGCAGTACGAGCGGCTGATCGAGGTATTCCGCGCGCATGACATCCGTTACTTCCTCTACAACGGCGGCAACGACTCGATGGACACCGCGTGGAAGGTGTCGCAGATCGCCGGGAAGCTGAACTACCCGCTCACCTGCGTCGGCATTCCGAAGACGGTGGACAACGATCTGGTCGAGACCGACAACTGCCCGGGCTTCGGTTCGGTGGCGAAGTATGTCGCGGTGTCGATGATGGAAGCCGGTCTGGACGTCGCCTCTATGGCACGCACGTCCACAAAGATTTTCGTGATGGAAGTGATGGGCCGCCATGCCGGCTGGATCACTGCCGCTGCGGGTCTGGCCGCGCGCACGCCGGCCGAGGCGCCGCACATCCTGCTGTTCCCCGAAATTCCGTTCGACGAGGCGGCCTTCCTGGCGCGCGTCGACGCCTGCGTGCGCGAGCACGACTTCTGCGCCATCGCAGTGTCCGAGGGCCTGCGTGGCGCCGACGGCAAGCTGCTGGCCGAGTCCGGCACGCGCGACGCCTTCGGCCACGCCCAGCTGGGCGGGGTCGGCCAGCAGGTCGCTGAGTTGATCAAGGCGAAGCTCGGCCACAAGTATCACTGGGCGCTGCCGGACTACCTGCAGCGCAGCGGTCGCCACATCGCCTCCGGCACCGACGCGCAGCAGGCCTACGCGCTCGGCCGTCGCGCGGTCGAACTGGCGATCGAGGGCCGCAATGCGGTCATGCCCGCCATCGCGCGCGTGTCCGACGCGCCCTATGCATGGAAGATTGACGTGGCGCAACTGCAGGACGTTGCGAACCGCGAGAAGATGATGCCCAGGCATTTCATTTCCGACGACGGCTTCGGCATCACCGACGCCTGCCGGAAGTACCTGCAGCCCCTGATCGAAGGCGAGGACTATCCGCCCTACGTGAATGGACTGCCGGCCTATGTCAGTCTGAAGAACGAGAGCGTGCCGCGCACGCTGCCGCCGTTCGCCGGCTGACCGGGTCGAAGACGCACCGCTTGTAGCCGCACGCTCCCCGGCGTGCGGATGACATACCAGGACATGCGCCGCAGGGGCGCCTGTCCGGCAACCCACAAGGTTGCTCGCTGCTTCCGGGGCGGGGTCACGGCGCCGCCCTTTCGTTGCACGCAGTCAAAACAAGAGGAGGGGTGATGTCGTCGTTCGGTCTGTGGTTCGCACTCGTGTGCGCAGTGGTGGCCATCGTTTATGGCGCCGTATCCAGCAAGTGGATCCTTGCCCAACCTTCCGGCAACCCCCGAATGCGGGAAATTGCCGACGCCGTGCAGGAAGGGGCAAAGGCCTATCTCAACCGTCAGTACCGCACGATCGCGATCGTCGGTGTCATCCTGACCATCCTCCTCGCCGTCACGCTTGGCATGTCGACCGCCGCCGGTTTCGTCATCGGTGCGGTGCTGTCCGGTGCAGCCGGCTATATCGGCATGAACGTGTCGGTCCGCGCCAACGTGCGCACGGCGGAAGCCGCGCGCAAGGGCATTTCGGAAGCGTTCGACGTCGCCTTCCGCGGCGGTGCCATCACCGGCATGCTGGTGGTCGGTCTGGGCCTGCTGGGGGTGGCAGGCTACTACGCGATCCTGAAAGGCTCGGCGGCGCATGACGCGGCGATCGACCAGATCATCCATCCGCTGATCGGTCTCGGTTTCGGCTCCTCGCTCATTTCGATCTTCGCGCGTCTCGGCGGCGGCATCTTCACCAAGGGGGCCGACGTCGGCGCCGACCTGGTGGGCAAGGTCGAAGCCGGCATTCCGGAAGACGACCCGCGCAATCCGGCGGTGATCGCCGACAACGTCGGTGACAACGTTGGCGACTGCGCCGGCATGGCAGCCGACCTGTTCGAAACCTACGCGGTGACGACGGTGGCGACCATGCTGCTCGGCGCGCTGATGCTGAAGTCGAATGCCGAGGCGGCAGTGATCTACCCGCTGGCGCTTGGCGGCTTCTCCATCATCGCGTCCATCATCGGCTGCATGTTCGTCAAGACCAAGCCGGGCCAGAAGATCATGAACGGCCTCTACCGCGGCCTCATCGTCGCTGGCGTGCTGGCGCTGATTGCCTTCTACCCGCTGACTACGATGCTGATGCCGGACGACGCGCTGAACGCCTCGATGGGCATCTACGACGGCGCACAGATGCGGCTCTATGGCGCGGCGGTGGTCGGTCTCGTGCTGACCGGCCTGATGGTGGTGATCACCGAGTACTACACCGGCACCGATTTCAAGCCGGTGAAGCACATCGCGGAGGCCTCGACCACCGGTCACGGCACCAACATCATCGCTGGCCTTGGCGTGTCGATGAAGTCGTGCGCCTGGCCGGTGCTGGCCGTATGCGCCGCGATCTGGGCGGCCTACACGCTGGGCGGCCTGTACGGCATCGCGATTGCGGCCACCTCGATGCTCAGCATGTCCGGCATCATCGTCGCACTCGACGCCTACGGCCCGATCACCGACAACGCCGGCGGCATCGCCGAAATGGCGGAACTGCCGGATTCGGTGCGCGCGGTAACCGACCCGCTGGACGCGGTGGGCAACACCACCAAGGCGGTGACCAAGGGTTACGCCATCGGTTCGGCGGGTCTGGCGGCACTGGTGCTGTTTGCCGACTACACGCACGCACTGGAAGCGGTCGGCCACAGCGTGGCCTTCGATCTGGCGAACCCGGCGGTCATCATCGGCCTGTTCATCGGCGGCCTGATTCCCTACCTGTTCGGCGCGATGGCGATGGAGGCAGTCGGCCGTTCGGCCGGCGCGGTCGTGGTCGAGGTGCGTCGCCAGTTCAAGGAGATCGCCGGCATCATGGAGGGCACGGCCAAGCCTGATTACTCGCGCGCGGTCGACATGCTGACCGTCGCGGCGATCAAGGAAATGATGGTGCCTTCGCTGCTGCCGGTGCTGGTGCCGGTTGTGGTCGCCTTCGGCATCGCCTTCCTGATGGGCCCCGAAGCCGGCGTGCAGGCCTTGGGCGGTGTGCTGATGGGTACCATCGTGACCGGCCTCTTCGTCGCCATTTCGATGACCACCGGCGGCGGCGCCTGGGACAACGCGAAGAAGTACATCGAGGACGGTCATTTCGGCGGCAAGGGCTCCGAGGCGCACAAGGCGGCGGTCACCGGCGACACCGTGGGCGATCCGTACAAGGACACGGCCGGCCCGGCGGTGAACCCGCTGATCAAGATCATCAACATCGTGGCCTTGCTCATCGTGCCGCTGCTGCCGTCGGCCACCGGCGCGACGCACGCCGCCGCGCCGGTACAACCGACCGCTCAGGCGATACAGGTGGAGCAGGTGGTGCAGCTGTCTCAGTCACAAGCTCAGTCGCAAGCTCAGTTGCAACAACTGACGCAGACCAGATAAGCGGCAGTGTCTGGACGAAAAAAAGCCGGCCCCGCGGGGCCGGCTTTTTTGTGCCGATCGTTCAGCGCAGCGGCGGCAGCTGGCTGGCGCGCACCGCGGCCTTGATCGCGGCGCTGTTGTTCGGTTCGGCTTCCACCCATTCCTTCGCCACCGCCTGCAGGCGACCCCAGTCACCGTCGTTCTCGTGCTGGATGGCGCGCAGGAAGTAGGGCTTGTCCTCGTCCGCGGCGGCCCAGAAGGGCGGCGTGGCGTCACGGATCGGCAGTTCGGCCACCGTGCTGCCGCTGTGCACCCATTCCACCGGCACCGCGAAGTGACGCTTCATGCCCGGAATGAAGAAGGTGAGCACGCCGACCAGACGACCATCGGTGTCGAACAGCGCGCCGCCGGATGCGCCCTGCTGGAAGGAGGCGTCGGTTTCGATCACCAGCGCGCCATCCATCTCGTGCAGCGCGGTTACCTGGCCGTCGCTCATCGACAGCGCCTTGCCGCCGGAGAAGCCGACCGCATGCACCGTGTCGCCGACCTTCAGCGTGCGCGAGGTGGCCATGTCCACCGGCCGGCCCATTGCGTGCGGCGTGGTCATCACGCACAGGTCGTGGCGCGGGTCGACCGAACTGGCCTGCGCCGGTACGCCGCTGCTGCCGCGGGCCACGATCACGTTGGTCGCGATGCCGACCACGTGACAGTTGGTGATCACGTGCGTGTCGTCGATCTGCACGCCGGTGCCGGTGTTGATGCGTCCGTCGGCGTTCGCGGCAAGTACCTTAACCACGTGCATCGACAACTGGATGTATCGCTCGGCACTGGCGTGTGAAGCCTGAGCGACGGTGAGCAAGAGCAGCAATCCAAGGGCACGCATGACAATCTCCTTGCCGGCTTACGGGCCTTGGCAGGGCCCGGTGGCGATGAGTGACTAACGGAACATGGCTGTGTATCTGAGTGGTTGTAGGTGTGTCAGCTGACGAGCGGTACCAGCGAGAAGCGTGCCAGTCACTCGGCGGAACGACGTTTCATGCGTCGCCAGGCGAGCAGGTGACGGTCATGCTGCGGGCAGGACGGGGCGCAAACCCGCATCGGGAAAGCTTCCCGATGCTGCGATGCAACAAAAGACTGTGGCCCCTATGCGGGTGATCGTCGCGGGTCGGGCGTACGACGACGCGACGTCCGTATGGCCGGAATGTGGAAGGGCGTGACCGAAAATGAAGCACCGCTGCGACATGCATCGCACTGGAGTGGTGCGATGCATCTGTTGCAGATCGTGATCAGGCCTCGATCAGGCCGTTGCGAAGTGCAATCAGCGTCAGTTCGGCCTGGTTGGATGCGCCGAGTTTCTGCTTCACGTTGTAAAGATGGGTACCGACGGTGGAGGTCGACAGATGCAGGGTTTCGGCGATCTGGTTCACCGACTGCCCGCGGGCGAGGTGGATGAACACTTCGAATTCGCGCTCCGACAGCGCCTCGACCGGATTCTGCGTGCCGGTCACGTCCTGCATCGCCAGCTTCTGCGCGATTTCGGCGTCCAGATACATGCGGCCGGCGGCCACCGTGCGCACCGCGTCGATCAGCGCCTCCGGCGCGCCGCGCTTCGACAGGTAACCGGTGGCGCCCGCCTTCAGCACCCGCTTCGGATGCGCCGTGTCCTCGTGCGCCGACAGTGCCAGGATGCGCACGCCCTTGTCGCGCGCGGTCAGTCGCCGCACCGCCTCGATACCGCCCATGCCGGGCATCGACAGGTCCATCACGATCACGTCCGGCTTCAGTTCCGTGTAGCGCTGGTAAGCCACCTCGCCGCTGTCGGCCTCGCCGATCACCTCGATGTCCTCGCAGGCGGCGAGCAGCAGCTTGAATCCCATGCGGACGACCGCGTGGTCGTCCACCAGCATGACCTTGATCGGTCCCATTGTTGTTCTCCCCCTCAATCCATCGGCAGTCGCGCGAACACCCGGGTACCCCCACCGTCGCGCGACTGCAGTTCAAGTTCGCCGCCGAGCGCCTGTGCGCGTTCGCGCATGCCGCGTACGCCGTGGTGTCCACGCTTCTGTGCCCAGCCCTGTTCGAGACCGGCGCCATCGTCCTCGACCGACAGCTCCAGCGACCGTTCCGACCCGTGCAGTGAAATCATGATTTTCCGGGCGTGCGCGTGCTTGAGTGCATTGGTCACCGCCTCCTGCACGATGCGGTAGGCCGCCAGCTTGAAGGAGTCACCGGGCGCCTCCGGCAGGTCGTGCATCTGCAGTTCGAACTGCATGTCCGGATGGTGGCGCCGCCACTCCGACACCAGATCTTCGAGCGCATCTTCCAGCCCGAGATTGTCCAGCGCCAGCGGTCGCAGCTTCGGGATGATGCTGTGCATCACGTCGTACAGGTGATTGGCCGTCTCGACAATCAGATTGGCGGCCTCGGCACTGCGCGGATCGGACTGCGCGTCACGCCGCGCGATCGACAGGCCCATGCTCTTGATCGCGGTGACCGCCTGGCCCATTTCGTCGTGCAGCTCGCGCGCGATGTCGCGCCGCTCCTCCTCGATGCGACTCTGGATGAACTGTGTCAGTTCGCGGTTCTCTTCCAGGTTGCTGCGCGCCTCCAGCGCTTCCTGCCGGGCGTTCATGTTGTCCTCGATCGCCTGCGCCATCCGGTTGAAGGCCAGGGCCATCGATCGGGCTTCCTTGCCGGGCAGGGGTGGCAGCCGCGTGTGATAGTCGCCGGCACGCATGTGTTCGAGCCCGCGCACGATGGTGTTGAACGGCCGGGTTTCTCGGCCGACCAGCCAGAACACGATGCCGTTGCCGAGCAGCAGCGCGATCGAACCGGCGATCAGCAGTTGCACCGCCTCGTCCCAGCCGTCGAGTATGGCGCGCGAAGCGTCGGCCTCGACCACCAGCCGTGCGCCGTCGTTCAGCGTGATCTCCTGACGCGGCCGCTTCGGCAGTATCGCGTTCGAATACCACTCGGGCGCGTCGCGGCCGGCTTTGTAAGGCGAGGGCGGCGAGGTGTAGAGCTTCACGCCGTTGCTGTCGACCAGATGGATTTCGGTGGCGCGCACGCGACCGAGCCGGTACAGGAAATCGACCAGCGCCGGTGAACCCATGTTGGCGTAGACCAGCGCCACGCGAGACAGCAGCTGGGTGGCCACCCGGTTCGCTGCCTCGATTTCCTCGCCGACGGCGCGCCGTGTGCCCATCAGTTCCATCGTCAGCATGGTGCTGGTGAAGGTCAGGATGACGGCGGCGATCAGCAGGTTCAGTTTCAGTCTGAGGCTCACGACGGTTCTCCCGGCCAGGCGTCGAAATGTCCGTCACGCGCGTGCGCGGCCAGCGCCGACCCGAGCAGCTTGAGACTGGCCGGATGGAAGGGGTCGTGGCCGGCTCCCTGTGCCCAGGCCAGCCGGCTGCCCGCCAGCGTGCGGTGCGCGCGCCAGGCGTTCTGCGGCCGGCAGATCAGGTCGTTGGTGCCGTGCACGAAGGCGACCGGCAGCCCGTGCAGGCGGGCGATCGCGTCCATCACCTTCGCTTCGCCGATGAAGCAGCGGTGGGCCAGATAGTGCGACTGCACGCGATAGCGGGCGCGCAGCAGCGGCCATTCGTCAGGCGTCGGATCGGCCGGCACGGTCCGTTCCGGCCACGCGCCGAGCGCGTGTTCCCAGGCGCGCCAGGCCAGTACTGCGCGGTCGATGCGCGCGCTGTCGCCGGACGAGAACACGCGGTCGAGCCAGACGACGACACGGTTGCGCCAACGCGCCGGGATCGCCTGCATGAAGGCCTCGTGCGCTTCCGGTGCCAGCGCGGCAGCGCCGTGGAAGAACCCGTCGATGTCCGTGCGCCCGCCGAGAAAGAGGCCGCGCAGCAGCACGCCGCTGCACGCGTCGCGGTAGCGCGCGGCATAGGTCGCGGCCAGTGTCGCACCCCAGGAGCCGCCGAACACCAGCCAGCGCTCGATGCCCAGGTGGCGGCGCAGCGCCTCGATGTCGGCGATCAGCGCATCGCTGTGGTTGTGCGCGGTATCGCCCAGTGGCGTGCTGCGGCCGCAGCCGCGCTGGTCGAAAAGCACGGCGCGCCACACGGTCGGATCGAAGAAGCGGCGCTGGCGTGGCGAGCAGCCCGAGCCGGGGCCGCCGTGCAGATACAGCGCAGGCTTTCCCTGCGGATTGCCGCACTGTTCGTAATAGACGCGATGGCCCTGGCCGACGTCGAGCCAGCCGTGATCGAAGGGTTCCATCGGTGCATGCAGCATGGGGTGGGGCAGGGTGTGGGGGCGGGGCGCTGATGGTAGCCCATGCGTGGGCGGCAGACATGCTGCGCCGGCACATGGGAGCCATGGGACAATGGCGCCATGAACGAAAGGAACCACCGGGTCGAGATCCTGGGACAGGTCTTCACCCGCGACGATGTCGTCGAACGCATGCTGGCGCTGCGCCGCAACCACGGCCGCACGCTTGAACCGTCTGCCGGCGACGGCGCCTTCGCGTCGCGCATTCCGGGCTGCGTGGCCATCGAGATCGACCCGACGGTCGCGCCGGCCGGCGCGCAGGTGATGGATTTCTTCGCCTATCCGGTCGACGAGCAGTTCGATACCGTGATCGGCAATCCGCCCTATGTGCGGCACCAGGACATCCAGGCGGACACGCGGGCGCAGCTGCGCAGCGATCTGTTCGACCGCCGCAGCAATCTCTACCTCTTCTTCATCGAGAAGTGCGTGCGTCATCTGAAACCGGGTGGCGAGCTCATTTTCATCGTGCCGCGCGACTTCATCAAGCTGACCGCCGCGCGCCGGCTGAACGACTGGCTGTTCGCCCAGGGCAGCATCACCGACTTCATCGAAACCGGCGACAGTCGGGTGTTCGGCCCCTATGTGCCGAACTGCGCGGTATTCCGTTTCGAGAAGGGGCGCATGGACCGGCGCATGAGCGACGGCCGGCGCTTCCACTGCGAACGCGGCCAGCTCATGTTCCTGCGCGGCGACTACGGCGTGCCGCTCGCGTCGCTGTTCGATGTGCGCGTCGGTGCCGTGTCCGGGGCAGACGACATCTTCGTGCACCCGCAGGGCAATGTGGAGTTCGTCTGTTCCAGCACGGTAGATACCGGTCGCACGCGGCGCGCCTTCTTCGATGTGCGCAACGACTGGCTGGAACAGCACAAGCCACGCCTGCTGGCGCGCCGGGTGCGCGAGTTCGGCGAGCACAACTGGTGGCAGTGGGGGCGCCTGCACCACCGTTCCGGCGGCCCGCGCATCTACGTGAATGGCAAGACACGCAAGCCGCGACCGTTCTTCCTGCACGACTGCACGCACTACGACGGCTCGGTGCTGGCGCTGTTCGCCCGCCCCGAAGTGGCCGATCTGGCACGCGCCGCCGAGCTGCTCAACGACGCGGTCGACTGGCAGGAACTGGGTTTCGTCTGCGACGGCCGCTTCCTGTTCTCGCAGCGCAGCCTGCAGACCTGCATGCTGCCCGACGTATTCGAAACGCTGCGCTCAAGAAAATCCTGAGTCGTCTTTCCAGAGTGGCACGAGGTGGGCGGTGCCGGACCGGCGCAGTATTCGATCCATGCACTGCACGTCGCAGTGAGCCAACGAACCACCATCAGGAGACTGCCATGAACTGGGAAACCCCGAAGGCCACCGACCTGCGTTTCGGCTTCGAAATCACCATGTACGTCGCCAACCGCTAATCCTCAGCGCTTGAGCAAACAAAAAAGCGGGCATTGCCCGCTTTTTTGTTTGGTGGCGCCGGAAATCGAATTCATCCGGCAGGGCGTGTGGCCCGCCAGCACAGCAACGATCCGGCCGTCACCAGCGCCGCGCCCTGCCAGAACGGTGGCGTGAGCGGCGCTCCCAGCCACGCGGCGGCAAATGCGGTCGACAGCAGCGGCCCTGCGTAGGACGCGGTCGTGAGCAGCGGCATGTCGCCGTCCAGCATGCCGACATTCCACAGCGCGTAACCCGCGCCCAGGGCCGCCCCGGCAGCGGCCACCTCAAACCAGGTCTGCGCCGACGGCACCGCCAGCGGCTCTCCGCCCAGCACCGCCAGTCCCCACAGCGCGGCCGCTGTTGCCGAGAAGAATACGGTGACGCCGTTATAGCCATCCGCCAGCCGACGGGTCACATTGCAGTAGAGCGCCCACAGCAGCGCGCCAGCGAAGGCCAGCGCATAGACCGCCGGATTCGACGCCACGCCAGTCGACAGCGAGGACAGCGACCACTCGCTCCCCCCGCCCACCACCCGGATGACTCCGCCCAGGCACAGCGCCAGTCCCGGCGCGATCCACGGGCGCAGGCGCTGCCCGTTCATCGCGACCGCGAGCAGGATGGTGAAGCAGGGCCACAGATAATTGACGATGCCCAGCTCCATCGCCTGTGCGTCGTCGAGTGCCAGACCGAGCGACAGCGACAGGCACAGTTCGTAGGCGACGAACAGGGCGCCGCCCAGCAGCAGATAGACCGGGCGCGCGCCGCGCGGTGAGGCAGGGCGGAACAGCAGCCAGAGGAAGATCGCACCGGCCGTATAGATCGCTGCTGCGCCGACCACCGGTCCGAGCGCGCTGCTGATGCCGCGCACCATGCCGATCATCGTGCTCCACAGCAGGATGGCGGCAAGACCGCAGAGCGTGGCCACAGGAGAGACGGGACGGACGGACATGGCGGCGACGACAGGACGATGCGGCCGAATGCTAGCAGAGGAAACAAAGTTTCTTCTGCCGAAACTTTGGCGTGCACCTGACCGGCTGCTCTCCTGAGCCGTCAGCCGCCCTGAGCGTTACGCCACTGCCGCGGCGACAGCCCCGTCTGCGCCTTGAACGCGCGCGACAGCGCCGCCTCGCCGCCGTAACCGACGTCGTCGGCAATCAGCTTCAGCGCGCGGCCCTGGCGCAGCGCACGCTGCGCGATGCCGATGCGCCAGCGCTGCAGGTAGGCGCCGGGCGTGCAGCCCACGGTGTCGCGGAACACGTTGGCGAACACGCTGCGCGACATGCCGGCGCGCTCGGCCAGCGTGTCCAGCGTCCATTCCTGCGCCGGGTTCTCGTGCATGGCCACCAGTGCCAGACGCAGCCGCGGGTGCGACAGCCCCGCCAGCATGCCGGCGCCGGTCTGGCCGCCTTCCATCAGGTGACGCAGCACCTGCACCAGCACCACCTCGAACAGGCGGTCGAGCACCGCCTGCCGGCCGCAGTAGGCGTGTGAGGCCTCGTCGAACAGCAGGTCGAGCACCGGCTTCGCGCCGAGGATGTCGTCCAGCGCCAGACAGCTGAAGTCGGGCAGCGCCGACGCGATCGGATTGGCCGCGCCGCCGGAGAAGTGCAGCCGCGCGCAGGCGAAGTCGGCGCCACGCTCCGGGTCGGTGACGAAGCGGTAGGGCGTCGGTCGCGGAAACAGCAGCAGGCTGGGCCGGGTCACGTGCTCGATGCCGGCGGGGTGATGGATGTTCACCTCGCCGGCGCGCACCAGGTGCATGCGGCCGCTGTCGCCCGCGTCCAGTTCGGTGATGCCGCACAGCGCGCCGGTGTTGAACACGCGGGCGCTGACCGAGAAGTGCTGCAGCAGGGCTTCGAGGCGGTCGACCATGATCCGGATACTCAAAGGTAAGTTTTTCGGATTATACGTTGCGTATGGTCTCTCCGATCGGCGCAAAGTTCGTCCTGCCAACAGGCACTGCCGCAAACCCCTCTCACTGCACAGGAGTTCATCATGTCGATCGAAAAGGTTCTCTACACCGCCCAGGCCACTGCAACCGGTGGCCGCGAAGGCCGCGCCGCGTCGTCCGACGGCGTGCTCGATATTCAGCTGTCGACGCCGAAGGAACTGGGCGGCGCCGGCGGCCCCGGCACCAATCCCGAACAGCTGTTCGCCGCCGGCTACTCGGCCTGCTTCCTCGGCGCGCTGAAGTTCGTCGCCGGCCAGAACAAGGTCGCGCTGCCCGCCGACACGCAGATCACCGGCCGCGTCGGCATCGGCGCCATCCCGACCGGCTTCGGCATCGAGGTCGAACTGACCATCGCCGTCCCGGGCCTGCCGCGCGAACAGGTCGAGTCGCTGGTCGAGAAGGCGCACATCGTGTGCCCGTACTCGAACGCCACCCGCGGAAACATCGACGTCACCCTGGTCATCGCCTGAGTCATCGGCCTGACGGATAGCCACCGTCCCCAACCCGTTACCTGAAAGGAATCCATCATGAATGCAGTCCGCCGCACCCTCGCCCTGTCCGTACTTGCCGCCGCGCTTGTCGTACCGACCTTCGCCGCCGAAGCAGCCAAGCCCGCCGCGCGCACATCCGTCGCGGTCAAGAAGACCGAAAACTACGTCACCACGCGTGACGGCGTGCAGATCTACTACAAGGAATAGGACGTGCTCGCAGCAGGTTTTGCCGTCGCGTTGGTGCAAAGACGGTTGCGAACAAGGCGTGCGACGCTGTGCAGACTGGCCGTCTGCACAAGGAGTGCAACGCAGTGCGCAACCGTCTTTGCGCCAACCCTCCGGGCCGGTACTTGAGGGCGCTCATGGCCGCGTTGCGGCGACTTGACTGACAGCCAGTCAGCCTGCTTCGCCGCGCCTTGCCCTGAACGCCCTCAAGTGCCGGCGCGACGGCAAAACCTGCTGCGAGCACGTCCTTTGGCCCGAAGAACGGCCAGGTCGTCGTGTTCAGCCACGGCTGGCCGCTCAGTTCCGACAGCTGGGAAGCGCAGATGCTCTTCCTCGCGTCGCAGGGCTACCGTGTGGTGGCGCACGACCGGCGCGGCCACGGCCGCTCGTCGCAGCCGTGGGACGGCAACGACATGGACCACTATGCCGACGACCTCGCCGCGGTGATCCAGGCGCTCGACCTGAAGGGTGCGACGCTGGTCGGCTTCTCGACCGGCGGCGGCGAAGTAGCGCGCTACATCGGCCGTCACGGCACCAGCCGGGTGAAGAAGGCGGTGCTCGTGAGTGCGGTGCCGCCGCTGATGCTGCAGACTGCCGACAATCCGGGTGGCCTGCCGATCGAGGTGTTCGACGGCATCCGCAAGGCGTCGATCGACAACCGTTCGCAGCTGTATCTCGACATCGCCTCCGGTCCGTTCTACGGCTACAACCGTCCCGGTGCCAAGCCGTCGCAGGGGCTGATCCAGTCCTTCTGGGCGCAGGGCATGCAGGCGGGGCACAAGAACACCTACGACTCGATCGCGGCGTTCTCGGCCACCGACTTCCGCGCCGACCTGAAGAAGTTCGACGTGCCGACGCTGGTGATCCACGGCGACGACGACCAGATCGTGCCGCTCGACCTGTCCGGCAAGGCCTCGGCCGCGCTGGTCCGCAACGCCGAATTGATCGTCTATCCCGGTGCGCCGCACGGCATCACCGACACGCACAAGGACAGGCTCAATCAGGATCTGCTGGACTTCCTGCGCAAGTAAGGCAGCACGAAACCCGGTCCCGCAAAGCGGGCCGGGTTTTGTCCTTCAGTGACGGACGAACAGCAGCAGTGACAGATAGAGAAGGTAGGCGCTGACGAAAAGTCCGCCTTCAGTGCGCGACACCCGGCGCTCGCTGCGGAACACCGGCAGGCACACGATGGCCACCAGTGCGGCCAGCGGCAGGTCGATGCGCAGCACGTCGCTGCCGACCTCGATGCCATGCGGCGCGATGGTCATGGTCAGGCCGAGGATGACCAGGATGTTGTAGATGCTGCTGCCGATCAGGTTGCCGATCGCCACGTCGCGGTCGTTCTTCAGCGTCGACAGCACGGTGGTGGCCAGCTCCGGCGCCGAGGTGCCGATGGCGACGATGGTGAGCCCGATGAAGGCGTCCGACACGCCATAGGCGCGCGCGATGCTCGATGCGCCATTCACCAGCAGGTCGGCTCCGAACAGCGTGAGCGCCATGCCGGCCAGCAGCAGTGCCGAATTCCACGCCATGAACAGCCGCGCCGAACGCAGCGTGGCGGGCATCACGTCGGCCACCTCGCGCGCGAACTCGCGTTGCATCGCCGCGCTCTCCTCGCGGCTGAGGCGCACCAGCGCCACCGTGTACAGCACGGCGCCGATCAGCAGCAGCACGCCCTCGCTGCGGTCTAGCCGCCCGTCCCACGCCATCGCGATCAGCGCCAGCGCGGCGGCGATCATCACCGGCACGTCGAGCCGCACGCTGAGCATGCGCGTCGGCAGCGGTCGCATCAGCGCGCTCAGGCCGAGGATGAACAGGATGTTCAGGATGTTGGTGCCGGCGATATTGCCGACCGCCAGCGGCCCCTTGTCTTCGGCGACCGCGGTGATGCCGACTGCCAGTTCGGGCACGCTGGTGCCGACCGACACCACGGTGAGCCCGATCAGTATTGGCGGTACGCGCAGCCGCGCCGCCACGCGCGAGGCGCCGCGCAGCACCATTTCGGCACCGGCCAGCACGATCACCAGCCCGGCAATGAAAACGAGGGCCGGGTGCAGCGTCAGGCCGGCGGTCAGACGAAGTCCTCGCCCGGCATCGCCGGAATCTCGGTCGGCCCGCGGCGGTCGATCACCACCAGCACGTCGCAATCGGCCTCCGACAGCACGTGCTTGGTCACGCTGCCCAGCAGCAGTTCTTCGGTCACGTGCGTGCCGTGCTTGCCCATCGCGATCAGGTCGCAGTTGCGCTGCGCCTGGCAGTCCAGGATGTGGCGCGACGCGTTGCCGTGCTCGACCATCACCGTGTACAGGCTGCGCTCCAGCCCGGCGCGCTCGGCCAGATCGTGCAGCAGGCGCAGCGAGCGCTCGCGTGCTTCCGCCCGGTAGCCGTTGATCAGGTCCTGCGAAATGCCGGCGTACTGCAACATGCCTTCGAACGGCACGTCGAAACTGTGCAGCAGCAGCAGATCGGCCTCGGGCGCGACGCGGCGTGCCATGCGGATGGCCTCCAGTGAACCCGGCGAGAAGTCGACCGGCACCAGCACGCGCCGGTAAGGCCCAGGGCAAGGCTTCTTCACCACCAGCACCGGACTGCTGCTCTTGCGCAGCAGGCGCGACGCGGTCGAACCGACCAGCAGCCGGCTCAGCACGCTTTCGCCCCGCGCGCCGACAAGAACCAGATCGGCCTGAACCGATGCCGCATAGGCCGGCAGGAACTGGGTCGCCAGCCCGGCTTCGATCTTCAGTTCCGCGACCACGCCGCGATTGTGCGTGGCATCGCCGGCGATCGCGGCGAGCGCGTCGTACTGGTGCTGCACGGCCTTCTCGGAAACGATTTCAGCCTGATCGCCGAGCAGGTTGCGCAGCGGACCGAGTGCGTCGAGGCCTAGCGCATGCACCAGCGTGTAGTGCGCGCCGCTGCGGCTGGCCAGTTCGAAGCCGCGGTCGACGGCGTCGAGCGACAAGGGCGACAGATCGGTCGCGGCGATGATGCGTTGAAGCTGAGGCATGCTGGGTCTCCCCGAAAAATGCGTGCCGGCTTACAGCCGGGCCACGCGGAAGTGGCGAAGGACCGCCTTCTCGATTTCGACCGCCAGAAACACGGCGGCGCCGAGGCCGAGAATCACCGTCCATGAAGACAGGTCGAGCGCGGCGCTCCTGAACAGCTGCTGCATCGGTGCGGCATAGGTGAACAGCAGTTGCAGCACGATCAGGATGGCGCTGACCAGCAGCACCACGCGGTTGCCGGTCAGTGTTTCCAGGCTGAAGGCGTGGCGGGTGAAGTGGCGCACGTTGAACAGGTAGAACAGTTCGCACACGACGATCATGTTCACCGCGGCGGTGCGCGCCAGTTCGATGCTGCTGCCGCGCGCCAGCTCCCAGTTGAACACGGTGAAGGTGGTCGCCACCATCAGCGCAATGACGAACAGGATGCGCAGGCCCAGCGCGCGGGTGACGATGGGCTCCTGTGGCGGGCGCGGCGCGTGCGACATCACGTTCTGTTCGGCCGGCTCGAAGGCGAGCGACAGCGCCAGCGTGACCGAGGTGACCGTATTCACCCACAGGATCTGGCCGGCGGTCACCGGCAGTGGCAGGCCGGCGAAGATGGCCAGCAGGATGACGCCGGCCTCGCCGCCATTGGTCGGCAGCATGTGCATCAGCGATTTCTTGATGTTGTCGAACACGACGCGGCCTTCGCGCACCGCGCGCGCGATGGTGGCGAAGTTGTCGTCGGTGAGCACCAGGTCCGACGCTTCGCGCGCCGCGTCCGTGCCCTTGCCGCCCATCGCCACGCCAATGTCGGCCGACTTCAGCGCCGGCGCGTCGTTCACGCCGTCGCCGGTCATTGCCACCAGATGGCCTTCGGCCTGCAGTGCCTCGATCAGCCGCAGCTTATGTTCCGGGCTGGCGCGCGCGATCACGTCGGTGTCGAGTGCGCGCTCACGCAGTGCGGCGGCGTCCAGCGTGCCGATGACGTCGCCGTTCAGCGTACGTTCGGCCTCCAGACCCAGCTGGCGGCCGATCGCCGCAGCGGTGACCGCGTGGTCGCCGGTGATCATCTTGACCCGTATGCCCGCTTCGCGGCACTGCGCCACCGCGGCGATCGCTTCTTCGCGCGGCGGGTCGATGATGCCGACCAGACCGATCAGTTCGAAGCGGGCGTCCATGTCCTGCAGCTCGACCGCGTTGCGCGAGCCGGGGAAGGGCGCCTGCGCCAGGGCCAGCACGCGTTCGCCTGCACCACCGGCGCGCGCGATCGCCGCCGTCCAGTACGCATGGTCGAGCGGCGCACCGCCGTACTGGGTGGCGCACAGCGCCAGCACCCGCTCCGGCGCGCCCTTCAGCAGCAGGAAGGCGTGGCCCGTGTGGTCGCGGTGCAGCGTGCACATGAACTGGCGTTCCGACTCGAACGGAATGGCGTCGACACGCGGGAAATTCTTCGCCTCGTCCTGCGGGTCGAGGCCGGCCTTGCGGGCGAAGGCGACCAGCGCGCCTTCGGTCGGATCGCCGATCAGCGTCCAGCCGGCGTCGCCGTCGTGGCGGATCTGCGCGTCGTTGCACAGCAGCGCGCAGCGGGCCGCGGCAGCCAGTCCGGGCACGTCGCCGGGAGTGACCGGCTGACCGTCGCCGTGGAAGCCGCCTTCCGGCGCGTAGCCGCTGCCGCTGACCGCGATCTCGCGGTCGGCCAGCAGCAGTCGCACCACGGTCATTTCGTTACGGGTCAGCGTGCCGGTCTTGTCTGTGCAGATGACGGTGACCGAACCCAGCGTCTCGACCGCCGGCAGCCGCCGCACGATGGCCTTTTTGCGCGCCATCGTGCGCGTGCCGATGGCCAGCACGATGGTGACCACCGCCGGCATGCCCTCGGGGATGGCCGCGACGGCGAGGCCGACCACCGCGAGGAAGAGGTCGAACATCGGCATCTGCGCGACGAAGTGGCCGTACAGCACGGTCAGCGTGGCGACGATCAGGATGAAGCCGGTGATCTGACGGGCGAACTGGTCGAGCCGGCGGGTCAGCGGCGTGGCCAGCGTCGCCACTTCGCCGACCAGCGTGCCGATGCGGCCGATTTCGGTGCCGACGCCGGTCGCCACGACGATGCCGCGTGCCTGGCCGAGCGCGACCAGCGTGCCGCAGTAGCACATCGAACGGCGGTCGCCGATGGCCGCCGCTTCCGCCACGGCGGCGCTGTCCTTGTCGACCGGCGCCGATTCGCCGGTCAGCGCGGCTTCGGTCACACGCAGGTTCTTCGTGCGCAGCAGGCGCAGGTCGGCCGGCACCTTGTCGCCGGATTCCAGCAGCACGATGTCGCCCGGCACCAGGTCGGCAGCGTCGACCTGATGGCGTTCGCCGTCGCGCAGCACGGTGGCGCGGGCGGCGAGCATGCCGCGCACAGCGTCGAGCGCGCGCTCGGCCTTGCCTTCCTGGATGTGGCCGATCAGCGCGTTGATCAGCACCACGCCGAAGATGACGGCCGAATCGACGTGGCCGCCCAGCGCCAGCGTCACCGCCCCGGCTACCAGCAGCACATAGATCAGCGGGTTGTGGAACTGCTGCAGGAAACGCAGCCAGGGCGGGCGCTTCGGTGCGTCAGGCAGGCGGTTCGGGCCATGCTTCACCAGGCGCGCTGCCGCTTCGGCGCGGCTCAGGCCCGACTGCGCCTGCACATCGAACAGCGCCGGCAGGTCGTCTGCGGGCAATGCGTGCCAGGCCTCGGCGCCGGCGGTGGGGTCGGTGTGTGGAGTAGTCATCGGGGACGTCAGTGATGCGGCCAGCTGGCGCCGCCGGGCGCGCCGCGCCCGAAATGCCGCACGACGTGTTCCGCCATGCCGCGCGCAAGTTCGTTTTCGCCAAGGAACACCGTGCCGAGGCTCTCGCGCTCGAGCAGTTCGGCTTCTTCCTCGTTGTGGGTGCGCAGCACCACGGCGATCTCAGGGTTCAGCGTGCGTGCGATCTCGACCATCTTGCGCACATTCACCGTTTCCGGAATCGCGATCACCAGCATCGCGGCCTTGGCGATGTGCGCCTGGATCAGCACCTCCGGCGTCTGTGCGTCGCCGAACACCGCCGGCACGCCTTCGCGCCGCAGCTGGTCGACGCGCTCACGGTTCTGTTCGGCGACCACGCAGGGAATGTGCTGTTCGCGCAGCGCGTCGGCGATGCGCCGGCCGACGCGGCCGTAGCCGACCAGCACCACCTGTTCGTTCAGCAGGCGCGCGTCGGTGGTCATCGGCAGCGCCGCCAGCGGGTCGTCGCGCTGTTCCAGCCGGCGGGCCAGCGACGAGCGCGCGATGGCCCAGGCGCGGAAGGGTTCGATGGCGGAGAACAGTGCCGCGTTGGCGGCGATCGAGATCAGCGCGCCGGCCAGCACCAGACTTTGCCCCTCGGCCGGCATCAGCCCGAGGTTCACGCCCAGCCCGGCGAGGATGAACGAGAACTCGCCGATCTGCGCCAGGCTGGCGCCCACCGTCAGCGCGGTATTCAGCGGGTAGCGGAAGGCGAGCACCAGCAGCACCGCGGCGATGGTCTTGCCCACCATGATGATGGCCACCACCAGCAGCAGCTTCAGCGGCTGCGTCCAGATCACGGCCGGGTCGAACAGCATGCCGACCGACACGAAGAACAGCACGGCGAAGGCGTCGCGCAGTGGCAGCGACTCGTCGGCGGCGCGGTGGCTGAACTCCGACTCGCGCATCATCATGCCGGCGAAGAAGGCGCCCAGCGCGAAGGACACGTCGAACAGCGCCGCCGCTCCGAAGGCCACGCCGACGGCGATGGCCACCACAGACAGCGTGAACAGTTCCTGCGATCCGCTGCGCGCCACCCACCACAGCAGGCGCGGCAGCACGCGGCGGCCGACCACCAGCATGAGCACGATGAAGGCGATCACCTTGGCCAGCGTGATCGCCATTGCCAGGCCAAGGTCGCGGCCCGATGCGGCGGCGTCATTGCCCGACAGCACGCCGGCCAGCGCCGGCAGCAGTACCAGCACCAGCACCATCACCAGATCCTCGACCACCAGCCAGCCGACCGCGATCTGGCCGTTGATCGACTTCAGCAGTCCCTTGGCTTCGAGCGCGCGCAGCAGCACCACGGTGCTGGCCACCGACAGGCACAGGCCGAACACGATGGCCGCACCGATGTCCCAGCCCCACATCGTGGAGACCGCCATGCCGAGCAGCGTTGCGACCGCGATCTGCACCACGGCGCCCGGCACCGCGATGCGCTTGACCGCCATCAGGTCGTCAAGCGAGAAATGCAGGCCGACGCCGAACATCAGCAGCATCACGCCGATCTCGGCCAGCTGGCTGGCCAGTCCGATGTCGGCGACGAAGCCCGGCGTGGTCGGACTGATCACGATGCCCGCCATCAGGTAGCCGACCAGCGGCGGCATGCGCAGGCGTACCGCGATCAGGCCGAAGATCATGGCGAGGCCGAAACCGGCCGCGATGGTGGCGATGAGGGTGATGTCGTGTGGCATGGCGCGTTCTGGTTATCGTTGGGGCGTATGCATGCACCACGCATTGTGCGCGCGCACGATCGTCCCCCGGCGGCGCGGGTTGCGTAAAGCTGAAGACCTGCGTCCCGGGCGTCTGTTCGGCCACCGGCAGTGTGGCCATCGCTTTCTTAGTGTGCTTCGTATTAGATCAAACTTTTTCGCATCGGCCGTGACTGCGCATGCCGCGGCGATGGCGACGGCACAGTGTGCGACGCGCTGCACCGGGCCGTTCCGCCGCGAGGTGCCGGGAAGCTGGCCTCTCAAATTCTGTCGATGAAACAGCCCTTAATGAAATTCTTTAGACTCGGTTCAGATCAGCTGCGAGGCGCCCAGGTGCGCCGCTGACGATACTGGCAGTGCAGGTCAGGCAACACGATCACCGGGATGCAGGGCCTGCGGAAGAGCCATCCATCAAAACTGAGGAGATAGACATGAGCTGGGAAACCCCGAAGGCCACCGACCTGCGTTTCGGCTTCGAAATCACCATGTACGTCGCCAACCGCTAAGTTCTGCGGTGGCAAGGAAAACGGCGGGCCTTGTGCCCGCCGTTTTTTTCGTCCGCGCAGGGCGCGTGGCCGGCCGGCTGTTCACGTGGCCGGACATCCTTTCGTGATATAAGCCGCCGCATGTGCCGTTCCGTCCTTTCCTTCCGTTCGCTCGTCGCGTCGCTGCTGGCGGGCGTCCTGCTGCTCACGCTGGTCAGCCCGCATTTCGGCTGGGAGGCGGTGGTCGGCGGCGTGGCGGGAGGGCAGTACGCGGTTGCCGACGGTACGGGTGACAGTGTTTTCCACGGCTGCGACGATGACACCGCCGACCCGGAGGCGCATCACCACCATGGTTGCGCCGGTCATCAGTTCTCTCACACGCCGGTCCAAGTCAGTGCTTTGCTGGCCTGGCAGCCCGATCTTTCCAGCCAGCGCGGCGTCCTTCCTCCCGGCGCCGGCTTCCATTCCTTCATCCCCCCCGGCCTCGATCGCCCACCCACACAGGCCGGCGTCTGAGGGCCTGTTCTTCCCCGATGCGTGCATGAAGCGAGCGCGTCGACCGCAAGGTCACGCCGTTTGCGCCGTGCGTGCGTGAATCGTCCGGACAGGCCCGGGCGCCGGTGACCTCGTCGGTCGCCGGCCACGATCCGATCAAACCGGGATGTATTCATGTTCAAGCGATTTTTTGCGTGGGCGCTCGCCTGCCTGTGGGCGGCGTCGGCCGGCGCGCAGCATCCGTCCGCCGACGGCGCTGCGGTGTCGTCGGCCGGACTGCGCCTTGAAGGGGCACCGGCCATCGCGCCGGACACCCTGTCCGGCGGTGCGACAGCCGCCTTCATCGAGACCGCCGCGCCGCTCACGCTGGCGCAGGCGGTCGATTACGCGCTGGCGGCCAATGCCGCTCTTGCCGCGGCCGCACGCGAGGTGCGCGCGTTCGACGGCGCGCGCCTGCAGGGCAGCCTGCGACCCAATCCCGAGCTGGGTCTGCAGGTCGAGGACCTGCGCGACCGCAACCGCAACACCACGCTGGCGCTGTCGCAGCGCATCGAGCGTGGTGGCAAGCGGGAGGCGCGCATGGCCGTGGCCGAAGCCGGGCAGGGCGTGGCCGTGCGCGATTTCGCGGCGCGCCAGCGCGCGTTGCGCGCCGAGGTCGAAGCCGCCTTTCACGGCGTGCTGGGTGCGCAGGAAAACCTGCGCATCGCGCGCGGATCGCTCGAACTGGCGGAACAGGTCAGCGCGGTTGCCGCCAAGCGGGTGAAGGCCGGCAAGGTGTCGCCGGTCGAGGAAACGCGCGCCCGTCTGGCCGAGGCAAGCACCCGCGCCGAACTGGGTGCCGCGGCCGGCGCACTGCGCGTCGCCCGCACCCGGCTGTCGGCGCTGTGGGGCAATCCGCAGCCGCGCTTCGATCGTGCCGATGGCGCGCTCGGCGGCGACATCGGCCTGCCGTCGCTGGAAGCGTTGTTTGGCGCCCTCGACACCGCGCCGCTGGTCGAGCGTGCCCGCGCCGAAACGACGCGCCGCCGCGCGGTGGTCGAACTCGAGCGCAGTCGCGGGGTGCAGGACGTGACGATTAGCGCCGGTGTCCGCCGTAACGAGGAGCTGGGTGTCGACCAGATGGTGTTCGGCGTGTCGATTCCGCTCGCCATGAACGACCGCAATCAGGGCGCTCTGCTTGAAGCGCTGCGTCGGGCCGATCAGTCGCAGGACGAATTGTCCGCGCTGCGCATGGAGCTGTCGGCACGCCTGGCCCGTGCGCACGAGCGCGCATCGACCGCGCGCGAACTGGTGCAGGCGCTGGAGCGGGACATCCTGCCCGGCGCCGACAGCGCATTCCGCGCGGCCACCACCGGCTTCGAACTGGGCAAGTTCACCTTTCTCGAAGTGCTCGACGCCCAGCGCACGCTTTTCCAGGCCCGCACCCAGTACGTGCGGGCGCTCACTGACATGCACGACGCCATCGCCGACCTGCGCAGCGTGGTCGGCGATGGCGCGAACGGACAATGACCATGACTGCTTCCATCACTTCGCTGATCCGCCGCCGCCCGCTCACGTCGGTTGCCGTCGCGGCACTCGCCAGCGCGCTGCTCGCGCTGGCCGTCATGCTGTGGCGCGATGCCCTTCACGACGACGTCGCGTCCGGTGACCACACAGGTCATGCGCACGGCGCGACAGACGGCGCACGGCGCGCCGCGACCGCCGACCACGCCGGCGAGCAGCCGGGAGGGGTGCGCCTCGACGCCGCGCAGATCGCCCGCGCCGGCATCGAAACCGCGGCCGCGGCCCCGGCCGTGCTGCACCGCGCGCTCGAACTGCCGGGCGAAATCCGCCTCAACGGCGACCGCACTGCCCACGTCGTGCCACGCGTCGCCGGCGTGGTCGAACAGGTGAGCGCCGATCTCGGTACGCCGGTGCGCAAGGGCCAGGTGCTGGCGGTGCTCGCCAGTACCGTGCTCGCCGAACAGCGCAGCG
This sequence comes from Methyloversatilis sp. NSM2, assembly GCF_038066675.1. Taxonomy (NCBI): domain Bacteria; kingdom Pseudomonadati; phylum Pseudomonadota; class Betaproteobacteria; order Nitrosomonadales; family Sterolibacteriaceae; genus Methyloversatilis; species Methyloversatilis sp. NSM2. The sequence continues at coordinate 1,444,447 of NZ_JBBUKV010000001.1, read as the reverse complement.
AACTGCTGTCGGCGCAGAAGCGGCTCGATCTGGCGCGCATCACGCACCAGCGCGAAAAGCTGCTGTGGGAACAGAAGGTGTCGCCCGAACTTGATTTCCTGCAGGCGAAGCAGGCGATGCGCGAGGCCGAGATCGTGGTCGCGAGCGCACGCGAGAAGCTCGCCGCGCTGGGCGCCGAGCCGTCGGGCACCGACGCGCTGAACCGCTACGCGCTGCGCGCCCCCTTCGACGGCGTGGTGATCGAGAAACACCTGTCGATCGGCGAGGCGGTGCGCGAGGACAGTCAGGTATTCACCGTGTCCGACCTCGGTTCTGTATGGGCCGAAATCAGCGTGCCCGCGCGCGATCTCGACCGCGTGCGCGCCGGCAGCACGGTCACGGTGCGCTCCACCGCGTCCGGCCTGACGGTTCGCGGCACCGTGCTGCACGTCGGCGCGCTGCTCGGCGAGCAGACGCGGTTGGCACTGGCGCGCGTGGTGCTGCGCAATCCGGATCTGGCCTGGCGCCCGGGGTTGTTCGTCACCGTGTCGCTCGACGTCGACCGCATCGAGGTGCCGCTGGCGGTCGGGCTGGCGGCGGTACAGACCGTGGACGGTCGCGACGCAGTGTTCGTCCGCAGCGCGGACGGATTCGTGCTGCGACCGGTCCGGCTTGGCCGGCGCGACGGCGAACAGGTCGAGATACTCGAGGGCGTCGCGGCGGGCGAACAGGTGGCGGTGCGCAACAGCTTCGTGCTGAAGGCGGAACTGGGCAAGGAGGCGGCCGAGCATGTGCACTGATCCTCGCCTGAAGTGCCCTTCCGGCCCCACTCGCGACGGAGGTGGCCATCATGTTTGAGCGCCTCATCCGCTTCAGCATCGAACAGCGCGTGCTGGTGCTGCTGGCCGTGCTCACCATGGCAGTGCTCGGCGCGTTCAGCTTCCAGCGCCTGTCCATCGATGCGGTGCCGGACATCACCAATGTGCAGGTGCAGATCAACACGCAGGCGGCGGGCTATTCGCCATTGGAGGTCGAACAGCGCGTGAGTTGGCCGATCGAGACCGTGATGGCGGGTCTGCCCGGGCTCGATCAGACCCGCTCGCTGTCGCGCTACGGCCTGTCGCAGGTGACGGTGGTGTTCAACGATGGCACCGACATCTATTTCGCGCGTCAGCGCGTGCTCGAGCGGCTGCAGGACGCGCGCGACCGACTGCCCGCCGGTATCGCGCCGCAGATGGGGCCGATCTCCACCGGGCTGGGCGAAATCTTCCTGTGGACGGTGGAGGCCGAGCACGGCGCGCGCAAGCCCGATGGCAGCGAGTGGACGGCGATGGATCTGCGCGAAATCCAGGACTGGATCATCAAGCCGCAACTGCGCACCGTGCCCGGCGTGACCGAAATCAACACCATCGGTGGCTACGCGCGCGAGTACCAGGTGGCGCCGGACCCCGACCGCCTGCGAGCGCACGGGCTCACGCTCGACGCGGTGATCGACGCGCTGGAGCGCAACAACGCCAATGTCGGCGCCGGCTACATCGAGCGCAATGGCGAACAGTACCTCGTCCGCGCGCCCGGCCAGATCGGTTCGCTGGACGAACTGGGCGACATCGTGCTGACCAGCGTCGACGGCGTGCCGGTGCGCATCCGCGACGTGGCCGATGTGAAGTTCGGCCGCGAACTGCGTACCGGTGCGGCCACCGACAACGGGCGCGAAGTCGTGCTCGGCACTGTGTTCATGCTGATCGGCGAAAACAGCCGCAGCGTCGCGCAGGCGGTGGCGAAGCGGATGGAGGACATCAATCGCAGCCTGCCGCCCGGGGTGCGTGCGATCACCGTCTATGACCGCACCACGCTGGTCGACAAGGCCATCGCCACCGTGAAGAAGAACCTGCTCGAAGGCGCGGTGCTGGTGATCGTCGTGCTCTTCGTCTTTCTCGGCAACATCCGCGCCGCGCTAATCACGGCGCTAGTCATTCCGCTGTCGATGCTGTTCACCTTCACCGGCATGGTGCAACAGAAGGTGAGCGCCAATCTGATGAGCCTGGGCGCGCTCGATTTCGGCATCATCGTCGATGGCGCGGTGGTGATCGTCGAGAACTGTGTGCGCCGGCTGGCGCACCGGCAGAGCGTCGCCGGTCGTGCGCTCGAACTGCGCGAGCGGCTGGACGAAGTGTTCGCGGCGGCGCGCGAGACGCGCCGTCCGCTGCTGTTCGGCCAGCTCATCATCATGGTCGTGTATCTGCCGCTGTTCGCGCTGTCCGGCGTCGAGGGGCGGATGTTCCACCCGATGGCTTTCACCGTGGTGATCGCGCTGTTCGGCGCGATGCTGCTGTCGATCACCTTCGTGCCGGCCGCCGTCGCGCTGTTCATGGGCCGCTCGGTGACCGAACGCGACAGCCGCCTGATGAACGGGGCGCGGCGCGGCTACGCCCGTCTGCTCGCCTGGACTTTCGATCATCGCGCGGCCGTGCTGCTGGCCGCCGTGCTCGCCGTGGCCGGTGCAGGCGTGCTGGCTTCGCGTCTGGGCAGCGAATTCGTGCCCAGCCTGAACGAGGGTGACTTCGCTATGCAGGCGTTGCGCATCCCCGGCACCAGCCTGAGCCAGTCGGTCGCCATGCAGCAGCAGATCGAGACGGTGCTGAAAGCACGCTTCCCCGAAATCGAACGCGTGTTTGCGCGCACCGGCACGGCCGAGGTGGCGTCCGATCCGATGCCGCCGAACATTTCCGACGCCTACGTGATGCTGAAGCCGATCGACGAGTGGCCGCAGCCGCGGCGCAGCCGCGACGAACTGATCGCCGCGGTGCGCGAAACGGTGGAATCGCTGCCCGGACAGGCCTTCGAGTTCTCGCAACCGATCCAGCTGCGTTTCAACGAACTCATTTCCGGCGTGCGCAGCGACGTGGCGGTGAAGGTGTTCGGCGACGACATGGACGAACTGGAGCGCAGCGCCGGACGTATCCTCGCCCTCCTGCAGTCGGTGCCCGGTGCGGCCGCGGCGAAAGTCGAGCAGACCACCGGCCTGCCGGTGCTGACCGTGCGCATAGACCGCGCGCGTGCGGCGCGTTACGGCGTCAATATCGGCGACATCCAGGACGCCGTCGCCATCGCGATGGGCGGGCGCGGCGCCGGCACGGTGTTCGAGGGCGACCGCCGTTTCGACATCGTGGTGCGCTTCGCCGACGCGGTGCGCACCGACCTCGAGGCCGTCGCGCGTCTGCCGATCGCGCTGCCATCTACGGGCGCGACAGGCGCGCGTTTCGTGCCGCTGTCCGAACTGGCGTCGCTGGACCTGCAGCCCGGCCCCAACCAGGTGAGTCGCGAGAACGGCAAGCGCCGCATCGTGGTGACCGCCAACGTGCGCGACCGCGACCTCGGCTCCTTCGTCGCCGAAGCACAGCAGCGCATCGCCGCGGAGCTGGAGCTGCCGCCCGGCTACTGGATCACCTGGGGCGGCCAGTTCGAGAACCTGCAGTCGGCGTCCGACCGCCTGCGCGTCGTCGTGCCAGTGGCGCTCGGGCTGGTGTTCCTGCTGCTGTTCATGATGTTCGGCAACGCGCGCGATGGCCTGGTGGTCTTCACCGGCATTCCGTTCGCGCTGACGGGTGGCGTGCTGGCCCTGTGGCTGCGCGAAATTCCGCTGTCCATCTCGGCTGCGGTGGGCTTCATCGCGCTGTCCGGCGTGGCCGTGCTGAACGGTCTGGTCATGATCGCCTGCATACGCGGCCTGATCGACGAAGGCCGGCCGCTGATGGAGGCGATACGCGAAGGCGCGCTGCAGCGCCTGCGCCCGGTGCTGATGACCGCGCTGGTCGCCTCGCTCGGCTTCGTGCCGATGGCCATCGCCACCGGCACTGGCGCCGAAGTGCAGCGCCCGCTGGCCACCGTGGTGATCGGCGGCATCCTGTCCTCGACCGCGCTCACGCTGCTGGTGCTGCCGCTGCTGTATGGCGGCCGGACGCTGCGAAAGGACGCTGCCGCGCCGTCTTCCGGTTGATCGCGCCACGACTGCATATGCCCCGCTGCGCCATAAAGCTGCGCGGCGGGGACCGTAGATGGAAACGATCCAACCGCCCGGGAGCCTTTCGATGAAACTGATTTCCGCAAGAACGGAGGGCTGGTCGCGCCTTTCGGTCATCACCGCGGCATCGCTATGGATGCTGCTGGTCTGCAACCGGGCCTTCTGGGCCCGACTCATGGACGGGCGCGACATGACACGTCCGGACGAACTACTGTTCATGGCGGCCGCGGCGCTGGTGCTGCTGATGCTGCTGAACATGCTGGGCGGCGTGCTGGCGGTCGGCAGGCTGCTGAAGCCGGTGCTGGTCGCCTTGCTACTGCTGGCAGCCGCATGCAGCGGCTTCGGCGACCGCTATGGCATCGCAATCGATCGCAGCATGGTGCAGAACGTGTTCGAGACCGACGTAGTCGAGTCGTCGGAACTGCTGGATGCCGGCCTGCTTGCATGGCTGCTGTTCGCCGGAGTACTGCCGGCGATGTGGGTGATCCGCGCACGTCTGCGACCATCGGCCGCTCGCGGAGCCTTTGCACAGCGCGCGGCCTTTGTGTTCGCGAATGGGCTTGCGGCTTCGGCGCTGCTGGCGCTGTTCAGCGCCGGCTTCGCATCGGAGATCCGCAACGACAGGGCGCTGCGCTACCGGTTCAATCCGCTGAACGCGCTGTACTCGACTTGGCGTTATGCGCAGCCGCATCGCGCAGCGGCGGAAGTCGTTCCGGTGGGGCGGGACGCGCAGCGGACGGCTGCCGTCGAGGCGCGCGACCCTGTTGTTTTCGTGCTCGTCGTCGGCGAAACCGCGCGTGCGGAAGACTTCTCGCTCGGTGCGCACGAGCGCGTGACCAATCCCCGCCTGCAGGCCGCCGACGTGTTCTATTTCGATAGGGTGACCGCGTGCGGTACGTCGACCGCCGTGTCCTTGCCCTGCATGTTTTCCGATCTCGGACGGGACGGCTTCAGCGAGACGGCGATGCGTGGGCGGGAGAACCTGCTCGATGTGCTGGCGCGCGCCGGACTGGACGTGCTGTGGGTGGACAACAACTCAGGGTGCAAGGGACTGTGCGCCCGCGTGCGCTCGGAACAACCCTCTGCGAGCGATCATCCCCGACATTGTCGCGACGGCGAATGCCATGACGAAGTGCTGGTCGGCAGTCTGCGCCGTCATCTGGGAACGTTGCGGCGAGACACGGTGGTCGTGCTGCACCAGAAGGGCAGCCACGGACCGGCCTACTGGCGGCGCTATCCGCCTGAATTCGAGCGCTTCACGCCGGTTTGCCGCACGGTCAACCTGGACGACTGCACGCTCGAATCACTGCACAACACGTACGACAACACGATTCTCTACACCGACCACGTGCTGTCGGAGATTATCGGCGCGCTGCAGCAGGCGACCGGCGTCGGTGCGGCGGCCATGCTCTACGTCAGCGATCACGGTGAGTCGCTCGGCGAAAAAGGAATCTATCTTCACGGTGCGCCGCGCGCCGTCGCGCCAGCGGTGCAGTACCAGATTCCGATGATCTTCTGGGCGTCGCCGGCCTTCATGTCGCTGAGCGGGTTGAAGGCCGCCTGCCTCGACGCGCGGGCCCGCGCGCCGTTCAGTCACGACAACCTTTTCCATTCGGTGCTCGGTGTGCTCGACGTGCGCACCGCGGCCTACCGCGCTTCGCTGGACGCATTTGCGCCCTGCCGGGAAGGAGGGCGGTCATGAGACTGTTGCTCGCAACCGACGACGACGCACTGCGCCGCAGTTTGAGCGAAGAACTGGATCGGCACTGGTACTGCGCGGACAGGGTTCTTACGCGGTCCGAACTCAATCTTGCGCTGACCGAGTACGAATGGGGCGGCCTGCTGGTCGGACCGTCGTTCGACGGGCAGGCCGTATGCACGCTGCTCGCCGCGCTCAAGTCACGGCTGCAAGGTGTGCCGGTGGTTGCCTTGCTGGACGAACGCGCTGGCCTCGGCGAAGCGCTGGATGCTGGCGCCGACGATGCGATGACCGTGCCGCCCGACATCGACGAACTGCTGGCACGGCTGCGCGCATTTGACCGCCGCCGCATCGGTAGTACCGACAGTCTGCTGGCGACCGATGTGGTGGCCGTCGATCTGGCGGCGTGTTGCGCCCTCGTCGGTGATCGCCGCATTCCACTGAAGCGACGGGAGTTCCAGATACTGAAATACCTGATCACCCACGCGGGACGTCCTGTATCGGCCCGGTCCCTGCACGATCACGTCTATGGCTGGAGCGAGGACGTTGTGAGCAACGCGCTGCACGTGCATATCCACAACCTGCGGCGCAAGCTGCCTGCCGGCGTGATCGTGACGGTGCGCGGCGTCGGATTCATGATGCACGGTCGGCGCGGTGCGCTGGTGCGCACGCCGCGTTGACCGGTAGCCCCTCAGTACCGGCTCAGCCGCAGACCGTTGGCCACCACGATGAGGCTGGCTCCCATGTCGGCGAACACGGCCATCCACATCGATGCGTCGCCGCGCAGTGCGAGCACCATGAACACCGCCTTGATGCCGATGGCCAGCGCGATGTTCTGCCACAGCACCGCGCGCGTGCGGCGCGACAGCCGGATCACGTCGGGAATGCGCAGCAGGTCGTCGTTCATGATGACGATGTCTGCCGCTTCCATCGCCGTGTCGGTGCCGGCGCCGCCCATGGCGATGCCGATATCGGCGCGCGCCAGCGCCGGTGCGTCGTTGATGCCGTCGCCCGCCATCGCGCACGCGCCGTAGCGGCTGCGCAGCGCGTCGATGGCGGCGAGCTTGTCTTCCGGTAGCAGATCGCCGCGGGCGTCCTCGATGCCGGCTTCAGCGGCGATGCTGCGCACGGTGTCGGCGTTGTCGCCACTGAGCACGACGGGAACGACACCCTCCGACTTCAGCGCGGCGACCGCTTCGGCGCTGCGCGCACGCATGCGGTCGGCGACCGCGAACAGCGCATGCACGCGTTCCGTATCGGCCAGCAGGGTCAGCGTGCGGCCTTGTGCCTCGTGCACGCGCAGGCGTTGTTCGAGCGCCGGGCTGCACAGCCCGCGTTCTTCGATCAGGCGGTGATTGCCCAGCACCCATTCGCGTCCGTCGATGGTGGCCGCAACGCCGCGGCCGGGCAGGGCGGTGTAGCGTTCGGCCGCGGCGTCCGCTGCTGCGGTTGCGGTCGCCGGTAGGCCGGCAGCGATGGCCTGCGACACCGGGTGATCGGAATGCCCGGCCAACAGGGCGGCCCGGCGCAGCGCGTCGTCGGCACTCGCGCCCGGCATGATTTCGTGAGTCACCAGCTGCGGGCGACCTTCGGTCAGCGTACCGGTCTTGTCCAGGGCCACGGCACGCAGCCCGGCGGCGGCTTCGAGGTGGCTGCCGCCCTTGATGAGCACGCCCTTGCGCGCCGCGGACGCCAGACCGCTGACGATGGTGACCGGCGTCGAAAGCACCAGCGCGCACGGGCAGGCGATCACCAGCAGCACCAACGCGGTATAGATCGCCTCCATCCAGGCCATGCCGAGCACGAGGGGTGCGAGCAGCGCCACAGCGAGTGCGCCGGCGAATACCAGCGGCGTGTAGACCGCCGCAAAGCGGTCGACGAAGCGCTGGGTCGGCGCCTTCGTGGCCTGCGCCTGTTCCACGGCATGAATGATGCGGGCCAGCGTGGTGTCGCGCGCCGCGCGCGTGACGCGGATATCCAGCAGGCCGGTCTCATTGATGGTGCCCGCAAACACGGTGTCACCCGCCGTCTTGTCGACCGGCAGGCTTTCGCCGGTGACCGGCGACTGGTTCACCGCGCTTTGCCCGGCTTCGACCACGCCGTCCACGGGAATACGCGATCCGGGGCGCACCCTCACCCGGGCGCCCGGCGGCACCGCGGCCACCGGTGTGTCCAGCCAGCTGCCGTCCGGCTGCTCGACCGCTGCCTGCACCGGCGCGAGGTCGAGCAGTGTGCGCACCGCGTCGCGCGCGCGGTCCACTGAGCGCGCTTCGATCAGTTCGGCCAGCGCATACAGCGCCATCACCATGGCCGCTTCCGGCCACTGTCCGATCAGGAATGCGCCGGTCACCGCAATGCCCATCAGCGCATTCATGTTCAGCTTGCCGGCACGCAAGGCTCTCAGCCCGTTGCGATAGGTGCCCAGCCCGGCAAGCGCGATGGCCAATGCCGCCAGCCCCATGCCGAGCAGGCTGAACACCCGCGTGTCCGGCAGCAGCAGGTGAACCAGTTCCGCCGCGAGCGCACACGCGAGCGCCATCAGCGGTTTGCGCAGGCTGTCGGCGAGCGTCGGCGCTGCGTCCGGAGTCGCGTCCAGTCGCTCATTGGGAAAGCCTGCATCACGCAGCCTGCTCGCCACGCGACCGACCGTCTCCTCGCTCGCATCGACCGTGAGCGTGCGCTCCGCCAGCCGGAAGTCGAGGCGGCGGATGCCTTCGATGTCCGCCAGCAGGGCGCGGATTTCCTGTTCCTCGACTGCGCAGTCCATCCGTGGAATGTGCAGGCGGATGTCGCCGTCGGCCGCGGCGGGTTGAGGATCGATTGCGGTGGCTGAAGCGCTGCAGGCGCAGTGTCCGCAGGTGTCAGTTGCCTTGTTGGCAGGCCCGGTCGACGCCGGACGGGCGTGTTCGCTCATGGTGTAACGGTGCCTGCGCCGAGGCGCAACGAGGTAATCCGAAGAGGCCGGACGCACCCCGCATCATCGATGCGAGGTCGGGCCGCGTGTCGCAGTTTGACAAGAGAATAGGGGTCGTGCGGCATCGCTGCGTTAACAGTCGGACCACGCGTCGTGCGTCGCGGTTGCCACTGCGCAGGGGCGTGCTGAATCGGCTGGGTTTTGGCGGCATTCCGCGTTGAAGGCTTCGTCGATGCAGGTGAGCCGGAAAGAACTTGCCGTCAACGGCGGTCTGAGAACCGGCGCGCCCAGTCTTCGTTCGGCGACTCTGGCGTTCAGCGATCGAACTCTTCCGGAGGAATCGCCGGCACCGCGGTCATCGCTGCCTGGAATTTTTCCGCCGAAGCCCGCTCGGCGCGTTCCTTGAGATAGCTTTCCGTCGTCAAGGCAACAACCTTCTCGGCGACTGCGGAGGCGATGAACTGATTCATCGAAACGTGATCTTCGGCGGCAATGCTCTTGGCCATCCGGTGCAGGGAGTCGGGGGGGCGGACGCTGATCGTGCTCATGGTGTCTTCTCCAGTTGCACGAGAAATTTCCTTTGGATGACGGCTTTGACGCCGAACTGGGCGGCGCGTTTGAAATCACCCTCGTTCCAGGTAACGATGTCGGCGCCGGCTTTGACTGCAAGTTCGAGAACAAAATCGTCGTCAGGGTCTTAAAGGGCCGGGCGCCAGAGGTAGGCGAAGTGTCGCGCGAAGACGCCAGCGCTGTCAGCAGGCGGTTCGTATCGAGCGCGATGTTCGTGTTCAGTTGGTATCGCGGGTGATGCCATTTCTTTGTCAAGGCCGTTCGACGGGGCACTACGCCTTGCCCGCCGGAGGGCGTAATGAGCGCGTCCGTGCCGGAAGGCCGTACGAAGAAGCTTTCGCTCGTTGCTCGGGGCCAATCGCCCTCGCAACGGGATAGCTGACAGCCGTTTGCTCGCTGGCATGCGACTGGCGCCGATGTCTACCGGCCGAGCAGCTCGGCGCTCGCCTCCATCTGGCCGTGCTCGAAGGCCGGCGCGAAATCGTCCAGCTCGTGTTCCTGCAGTCCGACCTCGGGGCTCAGCGCGACCTGCCTCCACCGACAGACCGCCGCGTAGACCTCTTGCAACACCGACAAGGCCTGTTCCCTGTTCAACGCGAAGTATGAGGAGCGGGCCAGCAGCATCTGCACGTCGGTGATCGGCCCGTCCTGCTCCGACAGCCAGGTCTTCGATTCCCGGTCCTTGTCCGGAAACGGGTTGATGTCGAAGGCGGGCGCGAGACGCCATTGGCCGTGGGCCACGTGCAGAAAGCCGTGGTTCTGCAGGTGGTCGTCCACGTTGGTGATCAGCAGATTGAACGCCATGCGGCGCCAGAGCTGCTGCATGTCCTGCGTGGGCGCGTGGCCGTGGGCGCGGAGGGCGTCGGCGATCTCGGTGTAGCTGCGATCCTCCTCGCGCGACGCCTGCAGCAGCGATGCCGCCGACTGGTAGGGAATGCGGCCGTCGGCGCCATCGCGATCGAAGCGGCCGATCACGGCGACAGGCACTTCGTTTCCCTCGTCGCCCAGCAGAACGATGCGCGCGGGCGCGGTGTCGATGCCCGCGCGCGCTGCGAGCTTCAGCGCCAGCACCTCGCCGCGGGTGACGCTGCGCGTATCGCCCACACTGGGAAACTTGCCGATGGCGAGCCGGCCGTCTTCGTCCACCAGGGTGCACTTGGGGCGCATGCCGCCGAGCGAGGTGCCCTTGCCCTGCAGGTAGCGCAAGTCCTCGGCCGTCTCCTGTCCGCGCTCGACGGCGCGGCTGGCCTGGTAGATGCGCTGCAGTTCGATCAAGGGCGGGGTGCTGCGCCGTCCTTCGGGCGTCGTCTGGTGCCAGTCTCCCTCCGCATCGCGCAGGCGCAGCGCGCCGACGCGGCTGAAGTCATCCACCGCCAGCAGGTAATCCAGTTCGGTGAGGGCCGGCAGTTGCGGATCGGTCTTGCGGCGCTTGGCATGGGCGCGGGCGATGACGCGCCGCCCCCAGGCGTCGGGCGCGGTATCGGCGATGGCGCCATGAAATACGGAGTCGTGCGGCGAGCGCGCCTTGTGCGGCTGGTAGCCCGGCAGCAGTTGCAGGTCGGCCGATACATTGAAGCGCGCTGGGGTATCCAGCCAATGTGGGTCATAAGCAAAGGTGCAGTGCTCGCGCCGACCCTGCCGCACATGGACGAGCGAGCCAACAGGCAGACCGGCTTTGCCGATGCATACCTGGATCTGCCGGCGAGCCGACGGGGTTGCCGTCATCAGAGCGCTCCCGACGTTCCTGCCTTGCTGCGCACGCGCTTGGGCAGGTTCTCGTCCATCAGGGTCAGACCGATGTCGTCCTTTGTCGTGTCCAGCAGGTTTTCCAGCGACTGTATTTCGCCGAAGACGTGAAGCGCGCGGGCGAAGAAGTGAATGGGAACCCGCAGGTCGCCTTTCTCCATGCGCCGCACGGTGGACAGGGACGCGCCCATGCGCTCGGCGAGCGATGCCTGCGAAATGTGCCGCCGACGGCGGGCAAGGGAAATGTCGCCGCCAAGCTTCCGGATCGCCCGCTCGACTGGCAGAGGCACTGGGGATTCCATATTAAGTGTCCCGATAGGGTTGCTTATATTTTATTAATGTTTCTATCGGGATGATTATAGTCGACCGGCGGAGTGCGAAAGAACTACGCTTCTTGTGGGCGTCTTGACGACACAGAGAGGAGGGTTCGGTCCGGCAAGGACGCTCCGTCGGCGCTGCCAGCGAACATGCCGCCGGGCTGGCATTGAGGGGGCTCGGCTGTCGCGAACGATGCCGGGGCTGGGGTTACGTCGCCAGGGTTCGTCCCGAAAGGCTGAAGCGCGCTCGGGCTGCCGGTTGCGGCGCCGGAAAATAAATCAGGTCTGACCCTATTTATTACATTGTTTATCTTAATCCCCCACAACAGAATTTTGCTTGTTGTGTTGGGCTGATGCTTCGTCTTTGAGGGAAAGAAAGACGAGAAGGCCAAATATGTTTAGCGCAGGCAATAGCAGGACCCACCAAAGAGACCTGTTCTTGGCTTTCAATAAGAATATGCTTGCTGCCAAGAAAGATGTAAATTGAAGCGTAAACAGGCACATCCAGACGGCATCTTCCTTTCTGGATGGATCTGGGATCGTATAAATGCCAAGAGAGATGATCGCGGCAAAGCCAGTGGCTGCCGAAAGAATGCAGTATTTCTTGTACTTTGAAATCATGGAGTCACAGCCAGTATAAATATTTTAACCCGGTGTGAAAAAATAGAGGAAAGACCGCGATTTTGAAAACTAAGATGTTATTCGTGGTGCGTCCCCTATTGTTTCCCAACCGCCCTCGACTGTTGCAGGGTGATGCCATCGTAGAAGTAGTCTAGGACATATCTGTCAAAAGCAATAAGGCCTTCCACTTTTTCAAGTATTTCGAGCCTTAGAGTGTGCAGCCGGTCGATAGCCGTGTGGAGGTCCAGATCTTCGTCTTCAAAATTTATAAGCCCCGATGCGTGGATTTTCTTTGCCAGCATGCGTGGCAATCCGTACTCTTCGAGCGCCATTGTACAAGATGGCAAGAAAGCTCTTGATAGCTTCGCAATGTAAGACGAGATGTCCATCTTCTGGTCAGGTGCAATTTCTTTCTGGATGACATTGATGTCGTTCAGCAATGCGGTCAGTTTGAAGGTTGCATTGCGCTCTAATTTGAAGAATTCATCTATTGTAATGTCATGTGCTGATAGCTGATCTAGCAGTTCAGGAACGGAAAGGCTCCAATTGCTCGATAATACTCTTACGAATTCAGCAAATTTTGCGTAACCTACATCCCATCCGCCCGGGACCAATTTCAGGATTTTTTGAGAAAGCGTCCAGGCGCAATATTCGCTTGATGGCGCATGAAGGTTTGCAAGTGCCCTTACAAATTTTTGGTCATTCTTAATCGCAAGAGCTATCGTTCTAATAAACTCCGTGTCGCTTGAAATTAATGCGCCTTCGTTCCGCAATCGTTCAAACGACTCCTGGCCTATTATCTGCGTCATTTCCTCCTTGTATTGCAGTAGCTTTGCCAACTGCTTGTCACTGAGTTGTTGCTTGTATTTTTCATCATCGACGTCTGCCAACAACTCGTCTGGGAATGTCAATTCAAGCTGCGTGTCTGAAGGAGAGGGAGGCTCTTCTAAGATATAAATCTTACCGACGAAGTGCCTGAACATTCTTCCACCTCTCCCGATAATGTTGCGATATGTGAAATCGTCAAGTTTCAGATGGGCCTTTTTGTTGCTCCAAACGATGACGTTCTCGGCCGACGTATTTACCCCTTCTATGATTGATGAGGTTGATACCAGCGTTTGTAGCCCGTCCTTCTCCTCTTCGAAGAGTCGAACCTGTATCTGACTCAATGATCGATGAAGTTGTCCCGTATGGATGCCGACCCCACGCTTGACCAAATTAGTCAGTTTCCAATTTGGGTGATAGTTCGTCGCAAGCCAGGCGGAAAAATCGGATAGCAGCTGGCTATCCTCCTTGTTCGTGTTGTCTATCAGCAATGTCGTTACGCTATCAACGCCGGCGTATGAGCCTGCGTAAATCAGAGACTTTGTTTTGTGCTTGCCCAAGATTCTGATAAGCGCATCGTTTTTCTTCTGCACGTCTTTATTGATGTCCTTGTACTCCTCATGCTTCTCAAGGAACACCGTATTGAAATCCATACGCAGGAACGTCATACCCTTCGTGAATGGGTTGTCGTTCAAGTCGGCGATGTTAGGTGCTAAGTAGTACTTCTGTGCTGCCTTCTCGCCCAGCTTGAGCATAGCTTTCAGGAGGGCCGGTGACCGCTCCTTGTCGAACGCGCTGCTTGCCTTGTAAAACTCGTCAACGACCAGCAAGTCCAATTGTTCGAACTTGTCATAGTAGTGAATCGCCCTTTCCTGCGGAAAAATGAGGATGTTATTCTCTCCGAGTGCGACTTCCGATGTGGTTACAATTTTGTACTCGGCAGAAAATTTCTTGCTCAACCTACGTCTGGTTTCATCGGTCAACGCTATTGTGGGAACTAGAATCAGGACGTTTTTAGGCCTTTTGATTGCGATGTAGGCGTCGATGATCAAGCTTTTTCCGAAGCTCGTGGGGGCACTGAGAGCAAGGTTGTCGCCATCAAGAAGGTGTTTTAGAACTAACGATTGCTCACTGTGTAGCGTCACAGGCTCATTCTGCCCGATGTCCACTTTGAAAGATTCATAGACGAACCTGTCTTGCCAACTCGATGTCTCGGGGTCGAGATAGGGATACAACCCTGACTCTCGGATAAGGTGGTTCAATAACGTGTTGTAGGCTTGTTCCGTTTTTCCAATGACGTCAAGCAGGAAAATAAGACGATTTCTTGCTTCAATTTTCTCGTTCGCTTGAAGTAGGTCATTAATGGCGGAGCATTCCTCGAAGATGTCTGTCACCAGTTATCCCTTGTAAAATGCTACGGCATTCGTGAACTGATCAACTAGTTCTTGCCTGTCTGGAACGGGAAAAAGAATGATGTGAAACTTGATAGAGGAATACTTGGATACCTTATCCGAGAGCGCTTCAATTTGCTTCTTGAAGTAGGCGCTCGCGCGGTCAATGTGATACTCTCGGATTCTCGTTCTATATTCGTTGTTCATCTCCTTGGCTCCTGCTGTTATTGAGCACTGATGCAAGAGTAGGATGGGAACATGGAGGATTGGCTTGATACTATCCATCGAGTTGTCGGGTGACAATGCGAGCTTTATCTTGGTAGCCAGATCCTTGTTTTTGACGAGTCGATCTACCTCTGCCATGTTGGTGATGATGCTGTTTTCTTTCTTCAGCTTCTCAGTCTGCAGTGACTTCCCGACAGACTCGACGATGTCACCTAGCCTAGCGTTCTCGATACTGTTAAAAAACTTTGCCTCTCCGAACCAAAGCGAAAATGCGTCCTCTCCTTCGAGGACGATATGAACGCTATCTGCCCCTTTTGCGTTATCTTGCACATTTTGCTTAGTGAAAATCTTTGGGACCACGGGTAAAGCCTTGTAGTGGTGCTGCATGATTCCATAGAGCACGATTTCTGCTAGCTCACTTCCCTTCCCCTTGTCGTTCTCTTTGTCGGTCAGCCGCAATTTCATCGCTGCCTCCCGTAACGTTGAGTCACTCTTGCCTGCTAATTTTTCTCGCTCTTGGTCCGTCAGTGCCGTCAAAGCGATGTTGTCCCAGACGAAACTGTTGAATTTTCTTCGTCGCCACTTCTCATCCTCAAAATCGTTGGCTAAGCTCAGAACGGTTTTGTTCTCGATGGGAGTGAGTTCTGTCTCCTGAACAAGAGCTAGGTAGTCGTCATTTATGAGAATTTCGAAGTCCATAGATGTCATCTAATCAAAAGGTCAGTCGCCTTTTTGCGTCACGCATTTCTGGTAAGAGAAACCCTCCTTTGTTCCGTCCTTCAGAACCGCACAAAAGCACTGAGAGCCGAACTTCTCCGGCATGACTTCGAAATAATTGACACCAGGGCCAATTTTTGTCGGATAGTTCGGATGTCTCTTAAATAGTTCCGCGAGATGAGTGGAGTCCTCGGGTGAAACAGTTTCGCCAGGAATGTAGCGATTTAATATCTCTTGGAAAAAAACACGAGCCTTGCTTTGAGTGTCGAAGCTAATTGTTTCGAGGACTACTGGTTTTCCTCTTGCCATTTCTTCCTCCACTGATCTAGCGCATTACCAAAATACCCCGATGGCACATGGCATCCAGATCACCGGAAGAATGCCATCCGCGTGCGCAACTATAGCGCGTAGCCGGTTCCGTCACGCAAGCCCGACGCAAGCCCCGGCATTCAACCGCGCTACCGGGTAGATTCCTCTCCTTCCCGAACCTTCCCCGCATCGCCATCGCGCTCATGAATACCTCCTACCCCTCACCCCTCCACATCGAATGGTCCACGCTGCAGCACGACCACGAGCGCCATGAGCGTTGCGCGGTCGGGATCAAGATTGCCGCGGTGGCGTTGACGGCAGGCGCCGCATTGTTCGGTTTTCCTTTTGAACTGGCGGCACCGCTGACCGTGATCGTGTGGGTGATCGAGGCGATGCTGCGTACGGTGCAGGGGCGCTTGGGTCAGCGATTGCTGAAGGTGGAAACGCTGATCGCCGACGGGGCGTCGGAGTACGCGGCCTGCCAGTTGCACACCGAGTGGCAGGCGACGCGGCCGGGCGCGGTCGGGTTGTTGATGGAATACGCGACGAGTGCGCTGAAGCCGACGGTGGCCTTTCCGCACGCGCTGCTTCTGCTGCTGCAGGCGGCACTCGCGATCGCCGGCTGAGTCCTTTGCTGCATTGCGAAACATCAAGGCGCTGAAACGCGGGCCGGGGCACAATCGGGGCGACTCCCGCATTGCAACGGACTGAACCATGACTGCATCGCGTCGCCGCCTCGTTCTGGCGCTGTTCGTGCTCGCCGCCGCAGCGGCCGGCTATTACGGCTGGAAGCAGTACGCCGCACCGCCGGTGAGCGAGGCTTTCGCGTCCGGCAACGGTCGCATCGAGGCGACCGAGATCGACGTCGCCAGCAAGACCGGCGGCCGGCTGGAGAGCGTGGCGGTGCGCGAGGGTGACGACGTGAGCGCCGGCCAGGTCGTCGCGCTGATGGACGTGCGTGCGCAGCAAGCCGAACTGAAGATCAGCGACGCGCAGATCGAGCAGGCGAAGGCGACGCGCGCTGCGGCGGTCGCCGCGGTGGCGCAGCGGCAGAGCGATGTCGCCACTGCCGGCGCGGTGGTGTCGCAGCGGCAGAGCCAGCTGGCGCTGGCGGAGAAGGACATCGAGCGCACGCAGCGGCTGGTCGACAAGGGTTTCATTTCGACGCAGAAGCTGGACGTCGACCGCACCAGCAAGCAGTCGGCGCTGGATGCGCAGAAGGCGGCGTCCGCGCAGTTGCAGGGGGCGCGCTCGTCGATCGAGGCGGCGCGCGCCGCGGTGAAGCAGGCGGAAGCGGCGATCGAGGCGGCCGAGGCGCGCAGCGCGCGCATCCGCGTTGACCTGCAGGACGCGCAGCTGGTCGCGCCGGCCGACGGCCGTGTGCTGTACCGGCTGGCCGAACCGGGCGAGGTGCTGGCGGCGGGTGGCAAGGTGCTCACGCTGCTCGACATCACCGACGTCTATATGACCATCTTCCTGCCGACCTCGCAGGCCGGCCGCGTCGCCATCGGCACCGAGGCGCGCATCGTGCTCGATGTGCGGCCGGACATTTCGATACCCGCCAGCGTCAGCTTCGTGTCGCCGCAGGCGCAGTTCACGCCGAAGTCGGTCGAGACGCGCACCGAGCGCGAAAAGCTGATGTTCCGCGTGCGGGTGAAGATTCCGCCCGAGCTGCTGAAGGCGCACGCCAAACAGGTGAAGACCGGTCTGCCGGGCGTCGCCTGGGTGCGGCTCGATCCCGAAGCACCGTGGCCGGCGACGCTGCCGCCGCTGGTCGGTACGCCGAAGCCGCCGACGACGCCATGACGGACACGGTCGCCCGGCTCGCCGGTGTCGGCCTGCGCTACGGCGACACGGTGGCGCTCGACGACATCACGCTCGACATCCCGGCCGGCTGCATGGCCGGGCTGATTGGGCCGGATGGCGTCGGCAAGTCCAGCCTGCTGGCGCTGGTGGCCGGCGTGCGCGTGATCCAGCAGGGCGAGGTGGCTGTGCTGGGCGGCGACATGCGCGACCGCCACCACCGCGCCGCGGTGTGCCCGCGCATCGCCTACATGCCGCAGGGGCTGGGCCGCAATCTGTACATGACGCTGTCGGTGTTCGAGAACGTCGACTTCTTCGGCCGACTGTTCGGCCACGCCACGCGCGAGCGCGAGGCGCGCATCGCCGAACTGCTGGACAGCACCGGGCTCGCGGCCTTCCGCGACCGGCCGGCCGGCAAGCTGTCGGGCGGCATGAAGCAGAAGCTCGGCCTGTGCTGCGCGCTGATCCACGACCCCGACCTGCTGATCCTGGACGAGCCCACCACCGGCGTCGATCCGCTGTCGCGTCGCCAGTTCTGGCAGTTGATCGAGCGCATCCGCGCGCGCCGGCCCGGCATGAGCGTGCTGGTGTCCAGCGCCTACATGGGCGAGGCGGCCGGTTTCGACTGGCTGGCGGCGATGGACGACGGCCGCGTGCTCGCCACCGGTACGCCGGCTGAATTGCTGGCGCGCACCGGCGCCAAGGATCTCGACGCCGCCTTCATCGAGCTGCTGCCGCTGGCCAAACGCCAGGGGCATGAGGCGCTGGTGGTGCCGCCGCGCGTGGCGCAGGCGGATGGTCCGGCCATCGTTGCCGAAGGCCTCACGATGCGCTTTGGCGATTTCACCGCGGTCGACCACGTCGATTTCGAGATCGGCCGCGGCGAAATCTTCGGCTTCCTCGGCTCGAACGGCTGCGGCAAGACGACGACCATGAAAATGCTCACCGGCCTGCTGCCGCCGAGCGAGGGCAGGGCGCTGCTGTTCGGTCACGTGGTCGATGGCGGCGACATGGACACGCGCAAGCGCGTCGGCTTCATGACGCAGGCCTTTTCGCTGTACGGCGAACTGAGCGTGCGGCAGAACCTGGTGCTGCACGCCCAGCTCTTCCACCTGCCAGCGGCCGGCATCGCGGCGCGCGTCGCCGAGATGGTCGAGCGTTTTGGTCTGGCCGAATACCTTGATACGCAGGCCGCCGGTCTGCCGCTGGGCATACGGCAGCGGCTGTCGCTGGCGGTAGCGGTGATCCACAAGCCGGACATGCTCATCCTCGACGAGCCGACCTCGGGCGTCGATCCGGTCGCGCGCGACGGCTTCTGGCGGCTGCTGGTCGAGCTGTCGCGCCAGGACGGCGTGACCATCTTCGTGTCCACCCACTTCATGAACGAGGGTGAGCGCTGCGACCGCATATCGCTGATGCACGCCGGCCGCGTGCTGGCCAGCGACACGCCGGCGGCGCTGATCGAGCGGCGAGGTGCCGCGTCGCTGGAAGAGGCTTTCGTCGCCTACCTCGAAGAGGCGACTGGCGACGGCGCGCAGCCAGTGGCCACCGAGGCGCCCGTCGCGGCGCCACCCGCTCAGCCCGCCGCGCCGCCCGCGCCTTTCAGCCGGCGCCGGCTGCTCGCCTATGCGCGGCGCGAGTGGCTGGAAGTGCTGCGCGACCCGGTGCGGCTCACCTTCGCGCTGCTCGGCTCGGTCATCATGGTGCTCATCCTCGGCTATGGCATTTCGATGGACGTCGAGGACCTGAAATTCGCCGTGCTCGACCGCGACGACACGCCGGAAAGCCGCGCCTACATCGAAAACATGGCGGGCTCGCGTTACTTCATCGAACAGCCGCCGCTGGCCGGCAGCGACGAACTGGACCGCCGCATGCGTGCCGGCGAACTGAGCGTGGCGCTGGAAATTCCGCCGGAATTCGGGCGCCGGCTGCGCAGCGGCCACGCGGTCGAGATCGGCGTCTGGGTCGATGGCGCCATGCCTTTCCGCGCCGAAACCACGCTCGGCTACGTGCAGGGTCTGCACGCCGACTTCCTGCAGCAGGCGGCGGTGCGCGAAGGGCTGCCGGCCACCGCCTACCCGGCGAAGCTGGACATGCGCTACCGGTACAACCAGGACTTCCGCAGCGTGTTCGCGATGGTGCCGGCGGTTATTCCGCTGCTGCTCACCTTCATCCCGGCCATCCTGATGGCGGTCGGCGTGGTGCGCGAGAAGGAACTGGGTTCGATCACCAATCTGTACGCCACACCGGTCACCCGTCTGGAATTCCTGATCGGCAAGCAGCTGCCCTACATCGCTGTCAGCATGGTGAGCTTCTACGGGCTGGTGCTGCTCGCGGTATTCGTGTTCGAGGTGCCGCTGAAAGGCAGCCTGCTGTCGCTGAGCCTGGGCGCGCTCATTTTCGTCACCGCCACCACCGGCCTCGGGCTGCTGATGTCCTCGTTCGCGCGCACGCAGATCGCCGCACTCGCGGCGACAGCGGTGGTGACCATGCTGGCGACGGTCACCTTCTCCGGGCTCACGCATCCGGTGTCCTCGCTCGAAGGCGTGGGCCGCACGATAGGCACGTTTTTCCCGGCGACCTATTTCCTCAACATCAGCCGCGGCCTGTTCACCAAGGCGCTTGACATGCGCGACCTGTACGCCGACTTCCTCGCGCTGGCCGCCTTCGTGCCCGTGCTTACCGTGCTCAGCGTGTGGCTGCTGAAGAAGCAGGAGCGATGATGAGGAAGCGCTTTCTCAACGCCTGGCGGCTCGGGCTCAAGGAACTGATGAGCCTGTGGAACGACAAGGTGCTGCTCATCATGATCGTGTGGGCCTTCTCCGGCGGCATCTACAGCGCGTCGACGGCGACCTCGCAGGAGCTGCACAACGCGCCCATCGGCATCGTGGACGAGGACCGCTCGGTATTGAGCGAGCGCATCGCCGGCGCCTTCTACGGCCCGTACTTCCGGCCGCCGGAAATGATCACGGAGGGGCAGGGCGACGCCGGGCTGGACGCCGGGCTGTACACCTTCGTCATGGTCATCCCGCCCGATTTCGAGCGCGACGTGCTGGCCGGCGCGCAACCGTCGATACAGGTGAACATCGACGCGATGCGGGTGAGCCAGGCTTTCATCGGCGCCAACTACATCCAGAACATCGTGCTCGGCGAGGCGGTCGAGTTCGTGCAGCACCGGCGCAGCGAAACGGTGGCGCCGATCTCGCTCGCGCCCACCATTCTGTTCAATCCCAACCTGACCAGCGCCTGGTTCGGCAGCGTGATGGAAATCATCAACAACGTCACCATGCTGTCGGTCATCCTGACTGGTGCTGCGCTGATCCGCGAGCGCGAGCACGGCACGCTGGAACACCTGCTGGTGATGCCGCTGGGCGCCTTCGAAATCATGCTGGCCAAGGTGTGGTCGATGGCGCTGGTGGTGTGGGTGGCGGTGCTGCTGTCGCTGTACTTCGTGGTCGAGCGCGCGCTGGCGGTGCCGATCGCCGGCTCGATTCCGCTGTTCATGGCCGGCACGCTGGTGCAGCTGCTGGCCACCACCTCGCTCGGCATCTTCATCGGCACGCTGTCGCGCAACATGCCGCAGCTCGGGCTGATGATGATCCTCGTCATCCTGCCGCTGGAGCTGCTGTCCGGCGGCATGACGCCGCGCGAGAGCATGCCGCAGGCGGTGCAGGCCATCATGCAGTTCGCGCCGACCACCCACTTCGTCAGCCTCGCCCAGGCGGTGCTCTACCGCGGCGCCGGCCTCGACGTGGTCTGGCCCAGCCTGCTCGCAATCGCCGCCATCGCGTCGGCCTTCTTCACCGCCTCGCTGCTGATGTTCAGGCGCAGCATCGCAGCGCAGGGCTGAGGTTCGAGCGCCGCAATCGCGAGCAAGCTCGCTCCCACAAGAACGCGGCTCCGGCGACGGTTCGGGAGTGCTCTCGTGGGAGCGAGCTTGCTCGCGACGCGGCCTCTGCCATCCGCCGGCTTCGATGCAAGCCGCAGTCGGGGTCAGACGACCCCTCCCACAGAACCCCGGCTCCGACCGCGAATCGGGCGCGATCCCGGTGGGAGCGGCCTTGGCCGCGACTCGGCCGACGATATCGCGCTGTCCTCCGCTTGACCGCCGATGCCGCTGCGGTCGGTCCCAAGGTCTTGCCCGGGTTCAGGCCCAGGGCTGGGGCTGCGCTCAGTCCTGCGCTAACCTTGCCGGACGCAGGCGCGCCTCGGCCTGTATGGCCTGCCAGCGGAAGGGGGCCAGGACCTGGCCCGGGTAGTCGTCGGGCATGGCGTCGGCGATGCCAATGATCCGCGGCGGATCCCGGTCCGGCGGACGGTACCAGGTGCCGAACACGTGATCCCACACGAGCAGGTTCTCGCCGTAGTTGGTGTTGCCCTCCATGGCATTCGGCGCGTGGTGCCAGCGGTGCATGTGCGGCGTCGTGAACAGCCAGTCGAGCACGCCGGTGTGCATGCGGACGTTGCAATGGGTGAGCAGGCCGACGAAGGCGGTGAGGGCGCTCACCCAGTCCAGCACGGCCTGCGGCGCGCCGGCCGCCAGCAGCAGGGGCAGCGAAAACAGCACGCTGCGTGCGGTGTCGACCAGATGGAAACGGCCGGTATTGAAGAACCAGAGCCTGCGCACGCTGTGGTGAATCGCGTGGTAGGGCCACATTGGCGCCCACTCGTGCGACACGCGGTGCGCCCAGTAGAACCCGAATTCCGCGATGACCAGTGCCAGCGCGACCTGCAGAGGCAGGGGCCAGTGCGCGGGCCACAGACTGCCAGCCGGTCGCAGCGCGTCGAACCATCCGAACGTACCGCCGGCGATCACCAGAACGAACACGATGGACTTCGACAGGGCGGTGTGCAGGAAGTCGGGCCACATCTGCCCGTCGTTGCGCAGCCAGTCGACCTCGTGCGGACGCCGCTTCTCCAGCTGCCACAGCGCCAGTATCAGCATCAGGTAGGCCGCACAGAACCCGGACGCTCGCGTTCCCTGCTCGATACCGAAGGCGGTGATGGCGATGCAAGCCGCGAGCAGGCCGGGCCAGATAAGCAGGTTTGCCCGGTCAGATCGAGGCGCCGTATTCATGGGGAGGCGAGCCTATGAAGCATCGATGACACCCGCGTGACAGCACGGAGAAGATGCGTCGCCGCAACGACAGCCACGAGTTCAGCGCTGTGCGACCGCCGTTTCCAGGCGGGCCAGCGCGTCGCGGATGACGGCGCGCGGCGAGGCGAGGTTGAGGCGCATGTGGCCGCTGCCGCCGGTGCCGAAGGTCTTGCCCGGGTTCAGGCCGAGGCCGGCGCCGATGAAGAAGTCGCGCAGCGCGTCGTCGTCGAGACCGAGGCCGCGGCAGTCCAGCCACAGCAGGTAGGTGCCTTCCGGTGCGACCGGGTGTATGCCGCGCAGGCGGTGGGTGACGGTGTCGATCACCTCGTCGCGCGTGGTTTCGAGATAGTCCATCAGCGCGTCCAGCCACGGCCCACCGTCGCGGTAGGCGGCTTCGAAGGCGGCGACGCTGAAGGGGTTGGACGCACTGACGTGCAGCGTGCCGAACACGCGTTCGACCGCGCGTCGCTCGGCGTCGTCGGCGATCAGCGCGGACAGGCCCAGACCGGGCACGTTGAAGGTCTTGCTCGGCGCCACCGTGGTCAGCACGCGGTCGCCGGGGCGCGCCAGCGTGGCCAGCGGCAGGTGGCGCACGCCGGGGTAGGTGAGGTCGGCGTGGATTTCATCGGACAGCACGACCAGCTCATGCCGGCGCGCGATGGCCAGCAGGGTGTCCAGTTCCTCGTGTGACCACACGCGGCCGACCGGGTTGTGCGGCGAGCAGAGCAGCAGCAGTTTCGATCCGGCGCGCGCGGCGCAGCCTTCGAGCTGGTCGAAATCCATGGTCCAGCGGCCATCGCGCTCGATCAGCGGGTTTTCGACGACGCGCCGGCCGGTGTCACGGATGGCCGAGAAGAAGGGCGGATAGACCGGCGGCTGCACGATCACGTTGTCGCCAGGCTTGGTGAAGGCCTGCACCGCGGCATACAGCGTCGGCACGACGCCCGGGCAGAAATGGATGTGCTCGCGCGCGACGTTCCAGCCGTGGCGCGCGGCCAGCCAGCGTTCGAGTGCTTCGAAGGCGCCGTCCGGGTACAGCGTGTAGCCGTACACCGGGTGGCGCGCGCGCTCGGCCAGTGCGGCGACCACGGCCGGTGGCGCGGCGAAGTCCATGTCGGCCACCCACAGCGGGGTGACCTGCTCGGTGCCGAACACCGCGGCGCGGCCGTCGTGCTTGACGCTGGCCGTGCCGTCGCGCGGGATCGGCTGATCGAAATCGAAGGAAGTGCTCAGCGTACGCGCTCCCACAGCGTCACTTCGGCCAGCGTGTGCTGGTGCTTGCGACGGGTCTCGCGGATGACGAAGGGCACGTCGCGCGGCGCGCCGACCATGCGGAAGCGCTCGCCCAGCACGGCCTTCAGGCCGTCCAGCGTGGTCCAGCTCTCGCCATCCTTCTTGAAGCCGCCCAGCCAGTCCTCGCGTTTCGTGTGTTCCTCCAGCCAGGTGTAGGGCGAGGTGATCATCAGCAGGCCGCCGATGTTCAGCCGCTCGTGCACCGCCGACAGGAAGGCCTTCGGGTCGTACAGCCGGTCGATCAGGTTGGCAGCGACGATGAGGTCGTAGCCGGTCAGTACGCTCTTCAGATTGCAGGCGTCGCCCTGCATGAACTCGACCCGGCCGCGCACCGACTCCAGCCCCATGTCGGCCAGGCGGCGCGTCTTGTAAGACACCAGCTCGCCCTCATCGACCAGCGTGTAGCGCAGTTCGCCCTGTTCGGCCAGGTGCACGCCGGCGTTGATGAAGCGGGCCGAGAAGTCGACGCCGGTCACGTGTTCGAAGCGACGGGCCAGTTCGAAGCTGGCGCGACCGGTGGCGCAGCCCAGGTCGAGCGCGCGCCGCGCAGGCCGATCACCCATTGCCTCGATGGCGATGGTCGCCAGCGCCTTCGGGAAGTTGGGCACGCCGAAGTACTCGTCGCCGTAGTGGAATTCGGCGTACTCGGACAGCTGCCGGTCGCTTTCGTAATAGACGTTCGGCGCGCTGGCCGGTGCATCGCTGATCACGTATCGGAACCCCGCATGCTGGAAGAAGTGGCGACGGAAGGCGTAGCGCGATTCGCGCGTTGCCTCGTTGCCACAGGAAACCCACGCGCCGCCCTTCATCAGGGTGTGGCGCGCGTCGAAGGTGGGCGTCGAGAAATCGTCGTAGATCGGGTGCACGTCGAAGCCGGCGAAGGGGTAGATCGGCGTCTCCGTCCATTGCCAGACATTGCCGACCACGTCGAAGAAGTCGCCGTGGGCGAAACGATCGACTGGGCAGGACGACGCCCAGTGATCGAGGTGCAGATTGGCGGGCGCCTTGGTATTCACAGGCACTTCGGCGACGCCGGCGACGTCGTACAGGCGGTACCACTCGTCCTCGGTCGGCAGCCGTACCGGGCGACCGGTCTTCGCCGCCTTCCACTTGCAGAAGGCGCGCGCCTCGTGGCAATTGGTTTCGACCGGCCAGTTCCATGGCATCGGCACTTCTTCCAGCATCAGTCGCAGCTGCCAGCCCTCAGGCTTGCGCCGCCAGAACTCCGGGTGATCGATGCCGGCCTGCAGCCGGAAATCGCGCCAG
The DNA here is from genome assembly GCF_038066675.1 of Methyloversatilis sp. NSM2. Lineage (NCBI taxonomy): Bacteria > Pseudomonadati > Pseudomonadota > Betaproteobacteria > Nitrosomonadales > Sterolibacteriaceae > Methyloversatilis > Methyloversatilis sp. NSM2. The sequence goes on along the minus strand of NZ_JBBUKV010000001.1, from coordinate 1,419,653 downwards.
CCCCTGCCTTCGTCGTCCCACCAGGCGTCGTTGCGGTAGCCGCCGTCGTCGATGAATTCGAGGAATTCGCGGTTGCTGACGATATGCCGGCTCGCTTCGAACGCCGCCACCGCGACTTCGCGCGTTTCGTATTCGTTGTCCCAGCCGTAGATCGGGTCGTTGCGGCGCCGGCCCATGCGCGCAAGGCCGGCCGTCACCGGAACAGTCGTATTCACCGGCGCTTCGCCGCTGTCGCGACAGGGCGCCCAGGCCGGATGGGTGCGCACGAATTCGAGCCGGCTCTGGCGGATCAGTACCGACGACGTTTCGAGGTGGATGCGCTCATGTTCGATGCCCATGATGATGCTCCACCACGGGTTGCTCCAATTCACCGGCAGCGTGAGCGGCGCCTCGTTGATGACCCGGTCCACCAGACGCCGGACTTCGTTGCGGTAGTCGCGCACCGCCTGCACGCTCGGCCAGTCGTAGTTCGCCTCGTTGAGGTCGTCCCAGCTCATTTCATCGACGCCGACCGCGAACATCGATTCGAAGCGCGGATTGATGCGCTCATGGATCAGCCCGGCCAGCAGCAGCTTGTTCACGAAGAAGGTCGCGGTGTGGCCGAGATAGAAGATGAGCGGGTGGCGCAGCGCGATCGGCTTGCGGTAGTAGGCCTCGTCGCAGGTGAGCACTTCGAACAGCTGTTCGTAGCGGCTGAAGGTCGCGTGGAAGTAGTCGCGCAGCGTGCTGCGCATGGCGGCGGGATCGGTCGCGTCGAGTCGCGGCGTGCGCAGGAAGAGGACGTCCTGGTGGGCTTGCATGCTCTTGTTGTACTCCGGCGGATGCGGGTGTTGGAGGGGCGGCCGGTGGCTTGGGATCATGGCGCGATCATCCCGGTGAACGGACGTTTCCGGCTGCCGTCGCGCGTGAGACGCGGTACGGCGCCGGTAAGTTCAGACATTGTGCCGCGACCGGCGCGGCGTGCGCGTGTCACGCCGGCTCCGGCGCGAAGGCGGCGCTGTCACTGCCCAGTTCGCGCTTCAGCCAGTCGACCAGCAGCCGGGTGCGGCCAGGCAGCAGGCGGGCGTGCGGATAGATGACGTTCACCGGCCGCGGCGGCGGTTCGAAATCGCGCAGCACGACGCGCAGTTCGCCGCGCTCGAGCTGCGGCCGCACCTGATAGCAAAGGAAGAGCCCGAAGCCGGCGCCGGCCGTGCAGGCGTCCACCGCCGGAGCGATGTGGTTGAACTCGAGATTGCCGGTGACCGGCACCTGCAGCGCGCGGCCGTTCGTCCTGAAGGTCCATGCAAAGCTGGAAGCGCCGGTAAAGCGCACGCAGGGGGCGTGACGCAGCGCGTCCGGATGCATCGGTTCGCCGCGCTCGGCGAGCAGGGCCGGGCTTGCGACGACGACGCGGCGTATCGAACCCAGCGGCTGGGCCACCAGGCCGGAGTCGTCGAGCGCGCCGATGCGTACGCCGACGTCGATGCCTTCCTCAAGCAGATTGACCACGCGGTCGTGCAGCAGCACGCGCAGTTTCACGCGCGGATGGCGCAGCGCGAAACGGGTGACCGCCGGCGCGACATACATCTGGCCGAACTGCACCGGCGCGGTCAGCGTGATCGGCCCCGACGGCTCGGACGCGCCTTCCTTCAGCGCGTCCTCGGCGTCCTGTACCGCCGACAGCACCTGACGGCAGCTTTCGAGATAGCTGCGGCCTTCGTCGGTCAGCGCGATCCGCCGCGTCGTCCGGTTCATCAGGCGTGCGCCCAGATGTGCCTCCAGCGCCGCCAGCGTGCGCACGACGGCCGGCAGCGAACTGTCGAGTGTCCGTGCGGCCGCAGTGAGGCTGCCCTGTTCGGCGATTTCGACGAAGGTGCGCATGGCCCTGAGTGTGTCCATGCCGCGATATTACTGCGCCAAGTGGATGAGTGTTATCCGATTTCGCTCATTTATTGCTCCATTCGGATTTCGGATACTCCATTCCGTCGCCACCCGGCGCCGCAAAATCAACCCGAGGAGCCTGCAATGTCCCTGATCGCCACGCACCAACCGGATGCCCCCATCGTGCTGAACGGCTTCAAGCTGTCCGGCCACAGTCACCGGGTCGAACTGTTCCTCGAACTGCTCGGCCTGCCCTATGAATTCCGCCAGGTCGATCTGGCCGGCGGCGAACACAAGAAACCCGCCTTCCTGGCGAAGAACTGCTTCGGTCAGGTGCCGGTGATCGAGGACGGCGCCACCGTCATCGCCGATTCGAACGCCATCCTGATCTATCTGGCACAGCGCTACGCCCCCGGCCGCTGGCTGCCGCAGGACCCGGCAGGCCAGGCCGAGGTGCAGCGCTGGCTCACCGTCGCGGCCGGCCTGGTCGCCTTCGGCCCGGCCGCCGCACGGCTGGTGACGCTGTTCCGCGCCCAGTTCGACACGCAGGAGGTGATCGCCCGCGCGCATCGGCTGCTTGCCGTGATGGACGGCGAACTGGCTGGCCGCGACTGGCTGGTCGGCAGCGCGCCGACGCTGGCGGACGTCGCGGTGTACACCTACGTGGCACACGCGCCGGAAGGCAATGTGTCGCTCGACGACTATCCGAACGTGCGCGCCTGGCTCGCCCGTGTCGAAGCGCTGCCGGGCTTCGTCGCGATGCCGGTGAGCAAGGTCGGCCTGCGCGCCTGAACGCCATGGAAACCGGACGCGATCCCTTCCACGATGGCGAGCGCGCGATGCAGGCGCGTGCAGGCATGCAGCAGCGCATGGCCGAAATCGGCGCGCGCGTCATCCGTGACCACATGCCGGAGCAGCACCGCGACTTCTTCGCGCTGCTGCCCTTCCTGATCGCTGGCAGCGTCGACGCCGATGGCCAGCCCTGGGCGTCGGTGCTGCACGGGCCGCCGGGTTTCGTGCGGTCGCCCGATCCGCGCACCTTGCACGTCGATGCCCGGCCGCCGGCCGGCAGTCCGCTGGCGGGGCATCTGCGCGACGGTGCAGCGCTCGGGCTGCTCGGCATCCAGCCCCATACACGCCGGCGCAACCGGATGAACGGGCGCGTCGCTCGTATGAGCGAGACCGGCTTCGACGTCGAGGTGGAGCAGAGCTTCGGCAACTGTCCGCAGTACATCCGCACGCGTGAAGCGTTCTACTTCGAAGAGGGCGCGCCCGGTGCGCCGCAGCCGCTCGCGGCTCTCGACGACGCGGCGCGCGCACTGATCGCGTCCGCCGACACGCTGTTCATCGCCAGCGCGCATGCCGATGGCGTCGATGTGTCGCACCGCGGCGGTGAGCCGGGTTTCGTGTCGGTCGACCGCAGCGACGTGCTGACGCTGCCCGACTACGCCGGCAACTTCTTCTTCAACACGCTGGGCAACCTGCTGCTCGACCCGCGCGCCGGTCTTCTGTTCATCGACTTCGACAGCGGCGACCTGCTGCACGTGAGCGCCCGTGCCGAGATCGTGTGGGACGGTGACGAAGTCGCCGCCCACCCGGGCGCGCAGCGGCTGCTCCGTCTGAACGTAAGTGGTGCACTGCGCGTGCCACGCGGCCTGCCGCTGGAGTGGTCGGCCAGCGCCGATTAGGCGTAGCACCGTCACGGTCGGGCGGGTTCTGTGGGAGGGGTCTTCTGACCCCGACGGCGGCCGGGATCGCGGCCGGCGGACTGCAGAGGCAGCGTCGCGGCCAAGGCCGCTCCCACAAGGGATCGCGCCCGATCCGGGTCGGAGTCCGGGTTCTGTGTAGAGGTCTCCTGACCCCGACGGCGGCCGGTATCGAAGCCGGCGGACAGCAGAGGCCGCATCGCGGCCAAGGCCGCTCCCACAAGGGAGGCGTGCCCGATCCGGGTCGGAGTCCGGGTTCTGTGGGAGGGGTCTTCTGACCCCGACGGCGGCGGAGGCACGACGCCGGTCGTGTCAGGTGGCGGCTCCCAGCGTCCGGGCGGCGGTCACGACTGCCTGTGCATCGGTGCGCGCAGCGTCGAGGCGGCGCGACAGGGGATCGGATGACGGTGTCGACGGCACGCTCGTCACGTCACTGCCGAGCAGGGCGCCCAGTTCGCGGCGCGCGGCGGTGAGCCGCTCTTCGACGTTCGATGCATCCGGCCGCGCGCTCAGCCGGCGCGCCGCGGCGATGTGGGCGAGCAGCAGATAGCCGCGCGTGGTGAGTACGTTCAAGGTCGCCAGCGGCTGCTGCTGCGAAGCCGGTTCGTCGCGCATGCGGACGACCGCGTCCGACAGCGTGCCGAGCGCTTCCTGCACGTGGCGGCGAGCGAGCCGGTAGTGCATGTCGCGCGTGTCGGGCGTCAGCGCCAGTTCGACGTATTCGCGCAGCGCGCCGAGCAGGCGGGCGGCCAGTGCGGTGACGCTGTCGCGCTCCCAGCTTGGCAGCACGCGGCTGAACAGCCAGGCGACGGCGACGCCGACGACGGTGTCGAAGAAGCGTTCGGAAATGTGGAAGCTGCCGGGCGCGATCAGGTGCAGCTGCAGCAGCGCCATCACGCAGGCGGCGGTGACGGTGACGCGGTAGCGCACGGTGATGAAGGCGTGCGCGATGCCGATGCAGACGAACACGATGCCCAGCAGCACCGCCGGTGCCGACACCAGATGCAGGATCACGGCGACGAACAGACAGCCGAGCGCATTGCCTATCATGCGGTCGGTCTGGCGCTGGCGCGTCTGGCTGAAGCTGGCGCGCATGACCAGCGATACCGTCAGCAGTATCCAGTAGCCATGGCCGGCCCAGGGCAGCCAGCGCGACAGCGCGAAGGCGGCGGCCATCGCCAGCGTGAGCCGCAGCGCATAGCGCAGTACCGGCGAATCAAGCCTGAACTCGTCGCGCAGCGCACGTGGCGTGAAACTTGAGCGCGACAGGAAGCGGCTCATGTCCTCGTCGTCGACCTGCGCCGGCTCGCGCAGCGCGCGATCGACGCGACGCAGGCCGTCGATGGCGCCGAGCAGCTTGCGTCGCCCGGCTTCGAGTACCGCGATGGCGGCGCTGTGGTCCAGCGCCGGATCGGCCGACAGCGCGGCGACCTCCCGCTCCAGCGCAGGGCGCGTGTTGCGATAGGGCGTGTCGTCGAGCACCGGACGGCTGCCCGACAGGCCACCATGAGCGAGACGCAGCACGTCGTCGGCCGCCGCGTGCGTCATCGCCGCCAGCAGGCGCATGACGCGGTGATCGCCGAAGGCATCGCGCAGCGGTGCGTAGTCGCCCTGGCTGGCCAGCACCGCTTCGTGGGCGTCGATCAGCGCCAGCAGGCCGTTGGTCAGCGCCTGCTGTTCTGGCGAGCAGCGGTCGACGAACACGAAATCGCGCGCGGTCTGCAGCCGCTCGGCGAACGCGGCCTGCCGGCGTACCAGTTCGGCATACACCGCATCGAGGTCGTTGGCCGGGTTGAACAGTGCCGCCTTGCCGCGGACGTAGTCGGCGAAGGCGTACAGTGCGTCGACGACGGCGCGGCGGCGCATCGCGGTGTCGGTCAGGCGCGCCATCAGCAGCGCGTACAGCAGATAGCACAGGCCGCCGGCGAACTGCAGCGCCAGATGCGCCGCCTGTTCGCGTGGCGGCAGATCCGGCTGGGCCATCGTGAAAGCCATCGTCATCATCATGCCGTAGCCCAGTGGCAGGCCGGGCTTGCCCCAGGCCGTGGCCATGCCCGAGGCGAAGGCGATCAGCAGGATTGCAGCGGCGAACACGGGCAGCGTGTCATGGGTGGCCAGCACCAGCAGCGCGACCACCGGCATCTGAATCAGGTTGGCGAGCAGCAGCGGCAGCTTGTTGCGGCGCGGAGCGGGAATGTCGGTCAGGCTCACTACCAATGCGCCCGCGGCCATGGCAATGGCCGTCCGCGTGTCGGCCACCGCCCAGGCGAGCAGGGCCACCAGTGCGACGCCGAGCGAGCAGCCGAAGCCGCTCAGTGCGTGATGGTTGCGCAGCTGGCGCGCCAGCAGCGGGTTGCGGGTGATGCGGTGGGCGAAGCGACGCAGCATGAGTCGGAGGGCAGAGTGGTCGGCGTTCAGCCGCGTTCGCGGCGGCGCTCCATCGCGAACTTCATCAGCGCGGCGCTGCTGTCCAGTTCGAACTTGCGCTTGATGTTGATACGGTGGCTTTCAATCGTGCGGACGGACAGATCGAGCCGGGTCGCGATTTCCTTGTTGCCGAGGCCGTCGGCGATCAGGTCCAGCACTTCGCGCTCGCGCGGCGTCAGCTCGGTCTCCGGCAGGCTGGCGCTGACCAGCGCGTCGGCGACGCGTGCGCTGAACCAGCGCTGGCCGGCACAGACCGCATCGATCGCCGCAATGATCTCGGCCGACGGGCTGTCCTTCAGCACATAGCCGCGCGCGCCGGCGCGGAAGGCCTCGATCACGTACTGCGGCTCGTCGTGCATGGTGAGCATGATCACCTTCAGGTCGGGCACGCTCCGGTGCAGCCGGCGCGTCAGCTCGATGCCGTGGATGTCGCGCATCGAAATGTCCATCAGCACGCAGTCCGGCGCATGCAGGCGCACCGCGTCGAGCGCTTCGGCCGCGTTGCCGGCTTCGGCGACGACGGCGAAGCGGTCCACGGTTTCCAGCCGCGCGCGCAGGCCGTCGCGCACCAGCGGGTGATCGTCTACAAGCAGCAGGCGGAGCGGTGCGGTCATCGTGCGGATCGGGTCAGGCTACGGGCAGGCGGGCCGACAGCAGGGTACCGGAGCCGCCGGAAGAAAGGTCGAAGCGGCCACCGAGCGCCTCCACACGTTCGCGCATGCTGCTCAGCCCGAGCCCGCGTTGCGGCGATGCCGACACCGCCTCGACGTCGAAGCCGCGGCCGTCGTCGCGGATGCTCAGCGCGATGGCGCCCGGTTCGCGGCCGAGCCGCAGTTCGACCCGGCTGGCGCGCGCGTGACGCTCGATATTGTTCAGCGCCTCCTGCAGCAGCCGGAACAGCGCGGTGCCGGCGTCACCGGGGGCGACGATGTCGGCGCCGGCCTGCATGTCGACCACGACGCCGCTGCGCTGCGCGAATTCGTCCACCACCTGCTTCATCGCCGGCACCAGTCCGAGCGTGTCCAGCATGGTCGGGCGCAGCCCGTGCGAGATGCGCCGGACATCGCCCAGCACTTCCTCGACGCCGGCCACGCCGCGGGCGAGGGTGCGGCGGGCCGAGTCGAGCGCGTCGGCGGCCGGCTGTTCGAGCCGTGCCTGCGCCGATTCGAGCAGGAACTTGACCGACACCAGGCTCTGGCTGACACCGTCGTGCAGTTCGCCGGCCACGCGCGCCCGCTCGTTCTCCTGCGAACGCACGACCTGGCGGGCGAGTTCGCGCATTTTCAGTTCGGCGTCACGGCGGTCGGACACGTTCAGCGCCAGCCCGGCCAGTGCGACCAGCAGCGTCGCCACCACCGCAATGCCGGCGATCACGCCCATCGTATTGCGTATGGCGACGCGCGCCTGGCGGTCGATCCGCTCGCGCGCGGCGACGATGTCGTCCGTGTAAAGACCGGTGCCGACCATCCAGCCCCACTGTGGCACGGTGGCGACATAGCCCAGCTTGTTCTCGATGCGGCCGGTGGATGGTCGCTGCCAGATGAAATCGACGAAGCCGCCGCCGTCGCGCGCGCGGGAAAGCAGGTTCTGTATGGTCGGCCGGCCCTGCGGATCGCGCAGTTCCCACAGGTTCTGCCCGACCAGATCGGGCTGGCGCGGATGCATCAGCACCTGGCCCGACAGGTCATAGACGAAGAAGTAGCCGTCGTTGCCGAACTCCAGCTGGCGCAGTACGCGCAGCGCCTCGTCGCGTGCCGCAGGTTCGTCGCGCGCCGTCAGGTGGGCAATGCTGGCCAGCGCCAGCGTCACGTAGTTCTGCAGTTCGTGCCGACGCGAATCCATCAGTGCCGGTTCGACGATGGCGTGCTCGGCATCGGTCAGCGCCTGCGACTGCAGCTTCACCACCGCCGCCACCGCCGCTATGGCGAGCAGCAGCGGCACGATGGCCAGCAGCACGAATTTGAGGCGTAGTTGCATGGGGCAGGGCGGATGGCGGAAGCGGAATGATAAGGCCTGAGCCGCGCCTGAAATGTGGGGGCTCATACCGCAGTGGCGCTGAAGAGGGGCGACGGTCTCACCGATCACCGCCGCTGTCGGGGTCAAGACCCCTCCCACAGAACCCCGGCCCGGGCTCCGGCCGCAGGTCGGGCGCGATCTCCGTGGGAGCGGCCTTGGCCGCGATGCGGCCGCTGCAATCCGCAGGCTTCGATGCAGGCTGCCGTCGGGGCCAAGACCCCTGCCACAAAACACAGCGCTCCCCCGGCAGAACCGCTCACACAACGCACCCACCCCCGGGATTTCCCCTACGTATTTTCACGGGCCTCGCCTGCGTAGTGCCCCCGATGCGGCAGATCTTGTATGAAAACCATACTCCGGGCAGGCCGCAAAGAGGCGGTCGGCAGGCCGGGTTCACCGGTCGCACCCGAGAGGAGACACATGAACAACCTTCTTCCCAAACTGGGCTGGGCGGCCTTCTCGCTGCTTGGCGCCGCATCGCTCGGCGTGGTCGCACTGTCGCGCGGTGAAACGATCAGCGCGCTGTGGATCGTGCTGGCGGCGATTTCGGTCTATTTCATCGCCTACCGCTTCTACGCCCGCTTCATCGCCTACCGCGTGCTCGAAGTCGACGGCAAGCGCATCACTCCGGCCTGGGCCAAGAACGATGGCCTCGACTACGTGCCGACCAACCGCAACATCCTGTTCGGCCATCACTTCGCTGCCATCGCCGGCGCCGGACCGCTGGTCGGGCCGGTGCTCGCGGCGCAGATGGGCTATCTGCCGGGCATGCTGTGGATTCTGGCCGGCGTCGTGTTCGCCGGCGCGGTGCAGGACTTCATCGTGCTGTTCATCTCGACCCGTCGCGACGGCCGCTCGCTGGGCGACCTGATCAAGTCGGAACTGGGCGAGGTGCCGGGCGTGATCGCGCTGTTCGGCGCCTTCATGATCATGGTCATCATTCTCGCGGTGCTGGCGCTCATCGTCGTCAAGGCGCTGGCGCATTCGCCGTGGGGCACCTTCACGGTGGCGGCGACCATCCCGATCGCCATTCTGATGGGCGTGTACATGCGCTACATCCGTCCGGGCAGGATCGGCGAGATCTCCATCGTCGGCTTCCTGCTGCTGATGGCGGCCATCGTGGTTGGCGGCTGGGTCGCGGCCGATCCGATATGGGGTCCGATGTTCACCTTCGACGGCACCGAACTGACCTGGATGCTGATCGGTTACGGCTTCGTCGCCTCGGTGCTGCCGGTGTGGCTGCTGCTGGCGCCGCGCGACTACCTGTCCACCTTCCTGAAGATCGGCACCATCGTCGGTCTGGCACTGGGCATCTTCATCGTGGCACCGCAACTGCAGATGCCGGCGATCACCAAGTTCATCGACGGCAGCGGTCCGGTGTGGTCGGGCAACCTGTTCCCCTTCCTCTTCATCACCATCGCCTGCGGCGCCGTTTCGGGCTTCCACGCACTGATCTCGTCGGGCACCACGCCCAAGCTGCTCGACCGCGAAACCGACGCACCGCTGATCGGCTACGGCGGCATGCTGATGGAGTCCTTCGTCGCCATCATGGCGCTGGTCGCCGCTTCGGTCATCGACCCGGGTGTCTACTTCGCGATGAACAGCCCGGCGGCGCTGATCGGCAAGACCGCGCAGGAAGCGGCCACCGTGATTTCGCAGTGGGGCTTCGTGGTGACGCCGGAAGTGCTGACGCAGACCGCGGCCGACGTCGGCGAATCGACCATCATTTCGCGCGCCGGTGGCGCACCGACGCTGGCCGTCGGCATGGCCCACATCCTGCACCAGGTGATAGGCGGGCAGGGCATGATGGCCTTCTGGTACCACTTCGCCATCCTGTTCGAAGCGCTGTTCATCCTGACCGCGGTTGACGCGGGTACGCGCGCCGGCCGCTTCATGCTGCAGGACCTGATGGGTACCTTCGTACCGGCCTTCAAGCGCACCGAGGCGCTGATTCCCAACCTGGTCGCCACCGGCCTGTGCGTCGCCGCCTGGGGTTACTTCCTGTACCAGGGCGTGGTCGATCCGCTGGGCGGCATCAACACGCTGTGGCCGCTGTTCGGCGTCGCCAACCAGATGTTGGCGGCCGTGGCGCTGGTGCTGGCCACCGTCGTGCTGGTGAAGATGAAGAAGCAGCGCTACATGTGGGTGACCGTGCTGCCGACCGTGTGGCTGCTCGCCTGCACGCTGACAGCCGGCTGGCAGAAGGTGTTCAGCGACAACCCGAAGATCGGCTTCCTCGCTCACGCCGCCAAGTTCAGCGCCGCCGCCGAGAACGGCGAAGTGCTGGCGCCGGCCAAGAGCATCGAGCAGATGCAGCAGGTCATCTTCAACGACTACGTCGATGCCGCGCTCGCGTCGATGTTCGTGCTGGTGGTGCTGTCGATCACCTTCTTCGGCATCCGCAAGGTGTTGCAGGCGCTGCGCCACGAGCATCCGACGGTGCGCGAGACGCATCACGGCGTGCATGGTGAGACCGTCAAGGCCTGAAATGAGACCCCCACGCTCACTGCATTCGCTGCCCCCCAAGGGGGCTGCGCCTGCCCTTGGGGCGGCCCTGCGGGCGGCGCGGCGCTCCGTTTCCGTGATGCGTATGAACATGTCCTCCGGTCGATGGTCTGCCCCACAAGGGCGGGTCGTCGTGTCTGCCGCGTACCTGCCCATCCTGCAGGCGCGCGGCGGGCAGGGCATGCACTGAGGGCACCGCCATGTTCAAGGACCTCGCACGCATGGGCGAATACCTCGGGCAAGCTGCCCGCCTCATGGTCGGGTTGCCGGACTACGATACCTATGTCCAGCACATGCGCATGAAGCACCCGGACCAGGCGCCCATGACGTATGAGGAATTTTTCCGTGAACGCCAGGAGGCGCGCTTCGGCGGCGCCTCCGGTAAATGTTGCTAGGGTCTGTTGCCATTGAATCACGAACCGCGTTTGCAGCGCGCGAGGCACGGGCAAGGCGTGCGACGAAGTCGAGACTGGCCGTCTCGACAAGGAGCGCAACGCGGTCCGTGCCTCGCACGCTGCAAACCCGAAGGGCGCGAGTCCCGATGCGCCCAGCTCCGCGTTGGGCCTCCTGGCCTGACGGCCAGTCAGCCGGCGTCGGCCCGCCTTGATCTGGACGCATCGGGAATCGCGCGCGGCCCGCGATTCAATGGCAACAGACCCTAGGCCGGCGTCCATGACGACGACGGCTTTCACCGATGTACCACCCTCCTCCTATTGGCCGGGGTCGGCGCAAGCCTTCCCCGGCATCTTTTTTGGAGAGAGTCTCGATGACCCCTCATGAATCCATCCCGGTCACCCTGCTGACCGGTTTCCTCGGCGCCGGCAAGACGACGCTGCTCAATCGTCTGCTGGCCGCCAATCACGGCCAGCGCATCGCCGTGGTCGAGAACGAGTTCGGCGCCGCCGGCATCGACGGCGCGCTGCTCGACCGTGCCGCGGTGTCGGTGGTCGAGCTTTCGAACGGCTGCATCTGCTGCACCGTGCAGGGCGAGCTGGGTGACGCGCTGGCCGGCCTGCTGGCGCAGCGTGACGCCGGCGAGCTGGCGTTCGACCGACTCATCGTCGAAACCACCGGTCTGGCCGACCCGGCGCCCGTGGTGCAGACCTTTTTCAATGACGCGCGGCTGCGCGAGCGCTACCGGCTGGACGGCGTCGTCACCGTGGTCGACGCGGTGCATTTCGACGGCCAGTTCCGGCGCGAGCGCGTCGCCGCCTCGCAGGTCGCCTTCGCCGACCGGCTGCTCATTTCGCACGCCGATCTGGTGACGCCGGAAGCGCTGTACGAGCTCTGTACGCGGCTGCAGCGCGTCAATGCGCGCGCACCGCTCATCGTCGCCGGCAGCGCGGACGAGAGCTGGCGCGATCTCTTTTCGATCAAGGGTTTTTCGCTGGACGAACGCGGGCTGCCGGTGCGCGGCTGGCACCCGGTGTCGCCGCGCGCGATTTCCGGCATCGCCGGCATGGCGCGCAAGTCCTGGGACGACGCGGTCGGCTCGCTGCTGCTCGAATGCGAGGCGCCGCTCGACCTGGAGCGCGTGTCCGCCTTCGTCGATGCGCTGATCAACGAGCACTCGGTCGATCTGCTGCGCTACAAGGGCATCCTGTCGATCGCGGGCGAAAACCGGCGTCTCATCTTCCAGGGCGTGCACCGCATTGCCGGCTTCGACTACGGCCGGCCGTGGGAGGCGGGTGACGCGCGCATGAGCCGCGTCGTGCTGATTGGCCGCCATCTGCCGGCAGAGGCATTGCGCGCCCGCTTTCTCGCCACCATCGCCGCACCGGCGGCCGAAGCGGCCTGACGCGCCTGGCGCCCGCCAAGCGGGCGCCGGTGCGGCTCATCGCGCGAAATCGCCGGCCCGTTCGGGCTGGTACACCACCTTGTCTATGCGCACGCGCAGCGTGCCGCCGGCCGGGCCCGGCCAGTCGATCTCGTCGCCTTCGCTCAGTCCGAGCAGCGCGCTGCCGACCGGTGCCAGCACCGACACCGTGCCATTGCCGTCGCCCACTTCGCGCGGAAACACCAGCGTCAGGCTCTGCGTTTCGTTGGCCGGCGCGATGCTGAAGCGCACCGTCGAGTGCATGGTCACCACGTCCGGCGGCACTTCACGCGAGGGCACGATGTCGGCGCGCAGCAGTTCGGCGGCCAGTGCGTCGCGTCCGGGCATGTTGCGCGCGGGCAGGGTGGACAGCAGCGCGTCCAGGCGGTCGGCGTCCAGTTCGGTCAGCGTGATGTTGGGCTTGATGTTCTGCTTGTTGCTCATGTGTTCGGTCCTCTTGCAAAGCCCGCCGCAAGGACGAGCAGCCGCGTGACGCATCAGTGCGCAGCGCGGCGGAAATTCGGGAAAGTGGCCGGAAGTGGCCGGAGTCGGGCACGCACGCCCGTCAGGCGGCGACGGTCTGGTGCAGCTTCAGGTGCAGACGGTCGCCGGGTCAGCCTCGCAGGCGCTCACCTCATGCAGTCGGTGCGCGAGCGCCGCGCACGACAGACGAGTGCCGGCGCGCAGCAGGGCTGCGGTCGGATTCGGCTGGACAGAGGTGCGCAATGCGTTCACGGGAGCGGGCGAGGGGTGGGATCATGCGAAGGGACGGACCGTAGCATCGAAGCGTGCTGCCTGCAAGCCGCACACCTCACTCGACCAGCGGCGTGGGTTTCTGCGACGACACGAAGATGACGGCGTCGCTCAACGCCACGACGTCGTGCTCCTCGCCGGCGTCCGTGTGCAGGTAGTCGCCAGCGTCCAGATCGACGCCGCCGATGGCGACCCGGCCGGCGATCACCACCACCTCCTCGCCACCCTGATGCGTGTGCCGCGGAAAGCGGCTGCCGGCCGCCAGCCGCACGAAGGAAGCCCGGCCGCCGTGCTCGGTGTTGCGGAACAGGCTGCGTTCGATGCCCGGAAAATCGGTGGCGGCCCAGCTGCGGGTTGCGGCCTTGTTGATGAGCATGACGGATATCCGCGGAAGGTGTTCCGCAAGTGTGCCGCGTTTCGTTGCCGTCGGCGCGACCGGGCGCGCCGACCGTCGCCGTGGACTTTGCCCGTCATTCCGGATTGATATTGCGCACGACCCCGAGCGTCGCGAAGCCTAGATTCTGTCCCGGTCCGTTCCGGGAGTCTCTGTATGCATGCATCACCCAGGCAGCGCAGATGCAGTCGCCTGCTGCCCGTCTTCGTCGCTTTCTGTGCGCAGCTTGCCGTACCACCGCTGAGTGCCGACGAGGGCAACCGTTTCTGCGGTGGCGCGGCGCAGCCGGCCTCACCCGATGACCTCGACAACGCGGTGGGCGAACTGTCGCTGCAGTACGTGGCGTCGCAGCCGGCCGGGCCGGTCAGCTGCGCGGCCGGCTATCTGCTGTCGAAATGCGGTGACCACGCGACGGCGAACAAGGTGTTCGACAAGTGCATCGCAGCCGGCTACACCGGCGCGCTGATCTGGAAAGCGCTGATGTACGAGAACGGGCAGGGCGTGCCGCAGGACCCGGTCAAGGCCACCGAAATGCTGCTGCGTGCGGCGACCAGCGGCGATCCCTACTACGGGCCACTGGGCAAGATGCATTACGCCACCGCGCTGTACCAGGGGCGCGGCGTCGAGCGCAATGTCGAGGAGGCGATGCGCTGGTTCCGCGAGGCGGCGGCCGAGGGCGACGAATCGGCGCAGGAATTCCTGCGCACCGGGCACCACACCGCGGTGCGCGACGGCAGCGGGCACGGCGTCGGCGAAGCGCCGGAGCCACCGATGACCGCCGACGCCAGCGCCGACCTGGCCGCCGCTGACTTCCAGCTGTCCGTGGCCCGGGTCGATGAAGCCGCGCCGGCGCCGGTCCGTGCACGACGCCTGGGCGGCACCGATACCGTGGCGCCGGGACCGGCGGCAGCAGCCTCTGCGCCGGCGCAGCCGGATCCGGCCCCCACCGCCGGTCGCCGACTGGTAGAGGTGACGACGCAGCCGATTTCGCCACCCTTGCCGGACAGTCTGTGGCTGCTGCCCTTGCTGGCCGCTTTCTTCGCCGGTGCGCTCGCCCGACTGCGGCAGCGTCCGCGGCCGGCACCCGCCGCGGTCCCACAGCTGCGGCCGCAGCCCTTGCGCCGCGCCGCCTGAATCCCTTGTGCATATATATATATATGGAGCGGACATGACCTCATCGATCGAAAGCGGGCTTTACGGCGTCAGCCAGTTCTTTCTGACGCCGGTGCTGCTCGCCATCGCGGCGCTGTTCCTGTACGCCTTCTTCGCGCTCGGCGCCTTCGTCGTGCAGGCGCTGCAGCGGCGCGGCGGTCACCCGGGTGGCTTCGAACTGCGCCAGGTGGTGCGCGCCGATCCGCGCATCGGCGGCGGCGAACTCGAGGTGATTGCGGCACAGCGGCTGGAATGCGTGCGCATCGCCACCCGGGTGGCGCCGCTGCTGGGCCTCGTCGCCACGATGATTCCGATGGGTCCGGCGCTGGCCGCGCTCGGCGACGGCGATCTGGCGTCGGTATCGAGCGGGCTCGGTGTTGCGTTCTCGGCGGTCATCCTGGCGCTGATCGCTTCGGCCATCACCTACGCGGTCGCCCAGGTGCGTCGCCGCTGGTATGCCGCCGACCTTTTGCGCATCGAGCGTGAGCGCGCCGGCGACGCGGTGGCCGAGCACCGTGTGCCGATGCTGCAGGCGGAGGTGGCGCGATGAGGACGCGCCTGCTCGACGATACCGAGGACGACGATCCCATCCTGTCGGTGGTCAATCTGATCGACGTGTTCCTCGTAATCATCGCCGCGCTGCTGATTGCCGTGGCGCGTCATCCGCTGAATCCGTTCGCCGCCGGCGACCTGACGGTGATCCGCAACGCCGGCCAGCCGGACATGGAAATCGTCGTCAGGAAGGGCGACCAGCTCAGCCGCTTCCGCGGCGAAGGCGAGGCGGGCGCCGGCCGCGGCGTGAAGGCCGGCACCGCCTACCGGATGGAAGACGGCTCGCTCGTCTACGTCCCGGAGTAGTCCCCACACATCTCCCGCCCGCGTCGGACCGTTCCGACAGCGCATGGGCATTCGCCTACAGGGCGCTACCCAATCACCTATACGCTTCCAGGCGCCGCTCGCCCATGATTCAGTCATACCGCGGCGGCGCCAATGCTTCCGCTCCGGTACCGACTGTCCTCACCCAAGGAGAACGTCATGCTGAAGTGGGCACTCATTTTCGCGATCGTATCCATCGTCGCCGGCCTGTTCGGTTTCACCGGCATCGCCGCCGGCGCGGCTGGCATCGCGAAGATCCTGTTCTTCGTGTTCGTCGCGGTATTCATCGTGCTGCTGGTGCTCGGTCTGCTCGGCCTGAAGGCCATCGACTGAGCGCGGCGCACCGAACCGGAAAGGAGATCTTCATGAACCTCGCAAGCCTTCCGTCGTCCGGCCGGCCGGATACCGCCGGTCCGCTCGAACTGGACCACGCGGCACTGCAGCGTGTGCACCAGCACCTCGATGATGGCGCGGTCACACCCGCCATCGGTCCCTGGGCGGCCGACATCGTGCGCCTGCTCAACGGCGCACTGGCCACCGAGCTGGTCTGTGTACTGCGCTACAAGCGCCACCACTTCACCGCGACCGGTCTCAACGCGCCGGCGGTGGCCGCTGAATTCATGGTGCACGCCAACGAGGAGGCGGCGCACGCCGACCGTCTGGCCGCGCGCATCGTGCAGCTCGGTGGCGAGCCCGATTTCAGCCCCGAGGGGCTGCTCGACCGCAGCCACGCAGGCTACGACGCGGCGCTCGATCTGAAGTCCATGCTGCGCGCCAATCTGCTGGCCGAGCGGGTGGCGGTAGAGGCCTACCGCCAGATGATCGCGCTCGTGGCCGACAAGGACCCGACGACCCGGCGTCTGCTCGAAGACATCCTGCTCGACGAGGAAGAGCACGCCGATGAACTGGCCGGTCTGCTCGAACAGTGACCGACCCAACCCGTCCGCGGGCACGCAGGTCGTGTCTGCCGGAACTTCCATCCATCCATGAAAGGAATCGCCATGAATACCGATCGTATCGAAGGCAACTGGAAGCAGATCAAGGGCAAGGTGCAGGAGCAGTGGGGCAAGCTCACCGACGACGACTTTGATGTCATCGCCGGCCGCCGCGAACAGCTCGCCGGAAAGATCCAGGAGCGCTACGGCATCGCCAAGGACGAAGCCGAACGACAGGTTCGCGAGTGGGAAAAGCGCCTCTGACCGATCGGGCCGGCGTCGCTTCGGCGACGCCGGCCGGCTCGGGTGGCGCCGACACAGTTTGATCCAGGTCGTTGCAGGCGCGTCCGACCGGGCTACACTGGGCGCCCTTCCGGGTACCCGTAGCGGTGCCCGGCACCCGATCCCCGTTTTCCGACAAGCACAACAAGAACAGACCCGATACCCCGCGCCATGCCTTGCGTGCGCGGGGTTTTCCTTCCCGAATGCGCCTCCACCGTCTTTTCTGGCTGGTCAGCCTCCTGCTCGCCGGTGCCGTCCTCGGCCTGTCGCTGCGCATCGTCGTGGTCGAGTGGTCGCGCGCCGCGCAGGCGCGCAGCGGCCTGGAGGCGATGGAACACCTCGGGCATCTGCTGCGCGCGGCCGAGATGGCGTCGCGCGAGCGCGGTCCGGCCAATGGCGTGCTGGGCGACGATCTGCCGGGTGACCCGGCGAAGCACGAGCGTCTGGCCCAGGCGCGGGCGCGTACCGACGACGCCTTCGCCGTGCTGGAACGCACCGTGGGTACGCCTTCGGCGCCGCGCAACGAGGTGCGCGCACTGATTGCGCGCGCCGCGCTGCAGCTCGCCCACGCGCGCGAAGCGATAGACCGCACCGCCGCGCTGCCGCGAGCGCGTCGCAGCCCGGCCGACATCAGCGAGGCGATCGGCAAGATGTTCGCCGTGATCGACGATCTGTCGCCGGCCCTGATACGGCTGACCAACGAGGCGGTCGCCGCCTACCCGCGCGCCGCCGATGCGCTGATCGGCGCCCGTATCGCTGCCGACCTGCGCGAGTACGCCGGCCAGCTCGGCTCGCAGTTCACGGTCGCGTTGACGTCGCGCCAGCCGCTGCGCGACGCCGAACATGTCGAGATCGAACGGCTGCGTGGCCGGGTCGAGCAACTGCGCAAGCTTCTGGTACAGCGCACCGAAGCGGCACCGGACCGCGTGCCGGTACAGACCGCCACCGCGACGATGCAGCTGCGCTACTTCGAATCTGCCATCCCCTTCGTCGAGGCGCTGACCGCCCACGGTCTGGACGACGCGCAGTACGGCATGGACGCCGCCGGCTTCGCAGCGCGCTACGTGCCGGACATGGATTCCATCGTCGCGCTGCGCGACGTGCTGATGGACGAAGCGCTCGACCAGGCGCGCAGCGGTCACGCCGAGGCGCGCACTGCGCTGGTCTGGATCGGCGCCGGCGGTCTGCTCACGCTGGGCCTGCTCGGCCTCACGCTGTGGGTGGTGCATCACCGCGTGGTGCGCCCGCTCGAAGAAACCGCCGATCTGCTCGTGGCGATCGCTCAGGGCAATCTGCAGCGCACGGTGCCCAGTCCGCGCTATCGCGACGAAGTGGCCGACGTGCTGCAGGCGATCAGCGTGCTGCGCGCCAACAGCATCGCGCGCGTCGCGCTGGAGGACGAACGCCAGCGTCTGGTCGAGCAGCTGCGCGATCAGTCCAACACCGACTTCCTGACCGGGCTGCCGAACCGGCGTGGCTTCTTCACGCTGGCCGAGCGCCACATTCCGAACCAGCAGCGCCATGGCTACCCGGTGGCGGTGGCGCTGTTCGACATCGACCACTTCAAGCAGGTGAACGACGGCTACGGCCACGTCGTGGGCGACGCGGTACTGGTCGAGGTGGCGCGGTTGTGCGGCGAACAGAGCCGGCGCGGCGACGTGGCGGCGCGCTACGGCGGCGAGGAATTCGTCGTGCTGATGCCGCACACCGACGTCGCCAGCGCCATCCAGCACGCTGAGCGCCTGCGCAGCGCGATCGAGGCGCTGCGCATTCCGCTCGATGACGGCGGCGAACTGCGCATCACCGCCAGTTTCGGTGTTGCCGCCTGCCGGCCGGACGACGATTCGCTCGACGCCGCGATCGCCGGTGCCGACGAGTGCCTGTACCGGGCCAAGCGGCAGGGGCGCAATCGCGTGGTGTGCGCCACCGCCTGAGCGTGACCGCTCGCTCGTTGCCGCGTCAGCGGCGGTGCACGGCACGCAGTGTTTCGACGTCCTCGCTGGCCACCTGCACCACGCGATTGCGGCCGGCGCGCTTGGCCTCGTACAGCGCCTGATCGGCCAGCCGCACCAGCTGGTCCGGCGTGTCGTCGTCGGTCGGCACCATGACGGCCACGCCGATGCTGGCCGTCAGCACGCCGAAGGGCGAGCGCACGTGCGGCTGGCCGCGTGCCTGCAGCGCGGCGCAGACGGCGTGCGCCGTGGCGAGCGCGCCGTCGGCATCGACACCGGGAATGATGAAGGCGAATTCCTCGCCGCCGTAGCGCGCCACCAGATCGCTGGCGCGGCGCACGTGCGCGTTGATCACCTCGGCCACCAGGCGCAGGCAGTCGTCGCCCGCGAGGTGGCCGTAGTGATCGTTGTAGGGCTTGAACAGGTCGACGTCGAGCAGGCACAGCGCGAGTGGCTCGCCGCTGCGGCGCGCGCGTGCCCACTCGGCTTCCATCGTTTCGTCGAAGCGGCGGCGGTTGGCGATGCCGGTCAGGCTGTCGGTGGCGCTCAACTCTGCCAGACGGCGGTTCGACGCTTCGAGCTCGACCGTGCGCTCGCGCACCTTGTCCTCGAGGTCCTGCGCCAGCGCGCGCTGTTCGCGCAGCAGGATGGACAGCCCCATGCCGATGATGCTCAGCGTCAGGATGTACTCCTGCGCGCGCAGTATCGTGTCGTGCGGCGAGGCCGCGCCGAAGGGCTGGTGTCCGGTGGTGACCGACCATGCGGCCCCGAGCGCGATCAGCGCCACCGTCAGCGCGGTGCAGCGCGTGCCGCAGCGCACCGCCACCCACAGCAGCGGCAGCAGCAGCAGGTGCGGCGTCAGCGCGACGTGGAAAGCGGCGCCGGCATTGACCGGCTGGGTGAACAGCATGGCGGCGAAGGCCAGCGTCAGCCCCACCATCGCGATGCCCGCCAGGCCACCGCGCGCGCCTTCCGGGTCGGGGCGCAGGAAGGCCAGCAGCAAGGGTGTGTAGATGAGCAGCCCGAGCGCGTCGCCGAACCACCACAGCAGCGTCAGGGTCGAGTAGGGCGCGCTGACCCGGTCCAGCGTCAGCAGCACGACACCGGCCAGCAGCGAGGCGCCGAGCGAGCCGAGCAGCGGCCCGGCCAGCAGGAAGCGGCCGAAATCGTGGATGCGTTCCAGCCCCGGTGAAACGCCGAGCCGGCGCATCAATAGATAGGTGAAGGCCACCTCGGACAGATTGCACAGGCTGACCAGCGTTGCCTGCAAGGGCGGGAAGGCCGGGATGTTCGCGTAGATGTCGGAAGCCAGCACAAGCGCTGCCATCCAGCCACCGCGCGCGCCCTGCCAGTGCAGCAGTGCGGCCAGCAGCACCGCGTTCGGCAGCCACACCACGACCTCGTTCTCCGGCGACAACGCGAGCGACATCGTCAGCTTCACGCTGGCGAAGTGCAGCAGCGGCAGCAGCAGGAATACGCGCCAGTCGGGGCGCGACGAAACCGCAGCGGAAGGCGGAGCAATGAGGGCCACAGCGTCTCGGGGGCGTCGGTTGCTCAAGGCGCGCCAGCATGCCCGAACACCCGGCTGATGGCGAGACATGCGACGAAAAGTCACCGTCAGGATGCGGGGGGGCGAGGCGGCGACGAATGGGGGGAGCACCAGCGAGCGGTTCTGGCTTCGCCGCCAAGTCATTGAATTGTCGTGAATTGGCTGGTGCGAAGGAGGGCCTGCGGTCCCTGCCAAGGCGCGGCTGGCGGGCGGTCTGCCACATCCCGAAAAGCTTTAGCCGGATATTCATCGCCGCGTGCCTGTCCATCCTGCTGGACCGCAACCGGGGAGTAGACCGACATGAAGAAATCAACGGCGGCAGTTTCGGCAGTGGTGCTGGCCGTGGCGGGCGTGGGCGGCTATCTGTACTGGCTGCAGCAACGGGCGGAGCCGGCCGACGCGCCGGCCCCGATCGAGGCGCCCGTCGTAACGGCACCCGAACCTCAGGCGCCTGCGCCCGAGCCGGCGCCGCACTACCCGATCGCCGCGCCGGAGGTCGCCGACGCCGCAGGCGCCGAGGTGGACCCGGACGCGAAACTGCTGGCCGCGCTGCGCGCGCTGTTCGGCGCCTCGGTCGACACCCTGTTCAACAGCACCGACATCGTGCGGCGCATCGTCGTCACCGTGGACAACCTGCCGCGCGAGAAAGTGGCGCGCCGCCTGATGCCGGTGAAACCGGTTCCGGGCCCGATGACCGTCACCGGCAGCGGCGACACCCTGGTGCTGGACGAATCCAACGCCGCCCGTTACCGCACATATATTCATCTGGTCGACACCGTACCGACCGCGGCCGTCGTCGACGCCTATGTGCGCAATTACCCTGCGTTCCAGCAGCGCTACGTCGAACTGGGCTACCCGGACGGCTACTTCAACAATCGCCTGGTCGAGGTGATCGACCACCTGTTGGCCGCGCCCGAACTTGCCGGCCCCCTGCGCCTCGCCCAGCCCAAGGTGCTCTACACCTTCGCCGACCCGGAGCTGGAAAAGCTGTCGGAAGGGCAGAAGATCATGCTGCGCATGGGGCCGGACAACGCGGCGCGGGTGAAGGCGAAGCTGCGGGAGATACGGGCGGCGGTGACGAAGCAGGCGCCGGGTGGGTAGCCGAGCGGATGCGTTTCGAGCAGGAGCGGTTTTCTGACCGGGATGGAGGTCTGCAACGGCCCCGTCGCGGCCATGGCCGCTCCCACAGGGCTTGAGTCCGGGCCACGGCTGGAGTCTGTGGCTGGGGTTCTGTGGGAGGGGTCTTCTGACCCCGACAGCGGCCTGTGCCGACGCCAGCGGCATGCGTCGGCCGAGTCGCGGCCAAGGCCGCTCCCACAGGGGTTGAGTCCGAGCCACGGCTGGAGCCTGTGGCTGGGGTTCTGTGGGAGGGGTCTTCTGACCCCGACAGCGGCCTGTGCCGACGCCAGCGGCATGCAACGGCCGAGTCGCGGCCACGGCCGCTCTCACAGGGGTTGCGCCTGATCCGCGGTCGAGCGTCTCTGGTCAGGCGCAGCGGGCGAGCAGGGCGACGACTTCGGCCTGACGGTGCGTGCCGGTCTTGGCCAGGATGCGCTTGAGGTGGGAACGGACGGTCGCCAGGCCGATGCCCAGCCCCGACGCGATGCCTTCCAGCGAGCGCCCCTGTGCCAGCGCGGCGGCGACTGCGGCTTCGGTCCGCGTGAGGTCGAACAGTGCGCGCAGTCTGTCCAGATCGGCCGGCGCTTCCGGGTCGCGGATGAACACCAGCGCCGCCGGCCCCTGGTCGCCGAACGCTGACGTCGTCGGCCGCAGTGGCGCGATCTCGAGCACGAGCGGCAGCCGTCCTGCACGCGGCACGCACAGCGCGGCCCCGGCATCGCCCGGCTCGCCCTGCGCGACGTTGACCGCCGCGCGCACCTGCGCCGACAGCGCATCGCGCAGCGCCGGTTGCTGCAGCACGAGGCATCCGCCATGCACGGCCAGTTCGGTGTTCCCGCGCAACAGCGCGTCCGCCATCGCGCTGGACAGCACGACGCGGCAGCGCTCATCGACCACCATCACGCCGGTATCGACGCGGTCGAGCGCCTGCAGCGCGGCGGCGTGCGCCTGCGACAGCGCCGACAGGCGCCGACCCAGGCGCAGCGCGCGTTGCAGGTGCGGCAGCAGCAGCGCGACCTTGCTGCGCTCGACTTCGGAATACGCACCGGCTTCGCGCGTGCGATGGATACCCAGCACGCCGATGACCCCATCGGCCGCATGGAACACCGCGCCCAGCATGTGGTGGATGTCGAGATGACGGAGCCATTCCTGGTAGAACCCGCTGCGTGCCTGTTCCTCGGGCGTCACCAGATCCTCGTCGGTGATGACGCGCGACAGACCGTGGGCGACCGAGCGTTCCACCCACAGGTCGCGGCGATGCCAGTCCTCGGCCCAGGCCCGGTCGCGCTCCGCGACCACCAGATTGTCGGTGCATTCGAGCAGATCCACGCGCGCGCCGTCGCCGTGCAGCTTGATGACGGTGCTGGTCGAATCGAGCGCCTGTGCGGTACGCTTTGCCGTGCCCGGCCACAGGCTGCTGTCCAGCGCAGCGTCGTAGTAGTGCGCGATCAGCGCCGACAGGCGGGCGTCGGCAAGTTCCGGTGAGGACATGGGTGACGCCTCCGTGAGCGGGTTTCTCCCCTGTTTGGGGGGCGCAAGCGCCCCGTGCGGATTTCTACCATAGCGTACGGGCGGCATACGACGGGAAACCTCTCGCCCCACGCGCGGCAGCCGGGACTGCACCGGCGGCGACGCGCCCACCGACAATGAATGACAGGAGCTTTTCCATGCAGACAGGAACCGTTCTTTCCCGCCTCGCACTGGCCGGCGCGCTGATCGTCGGCGCCTTACCCGCACTGGCGCAGAACGCCACCACCCCCGCCGCAAAACTCGACATCGCCGGCGTGCGCATCGGCATGACCGAAGCCGAAGCCGTCAAAGCCGTACAGGCCTTCGACGCCAGCGCGAAGCTGAAGCGCAACCTCGCCACCTTCCCCTATTTCGACGGCGTGAATTCACTGGAGTCGCCGGAATTCCTCGACCAGATCGGCGTCACGATGGCCGGTTCCGGCATCGGCATCTGGTTCGCCAGCCCGCCCGCCGAGCCGCGCGTCATCGCCGTCATGCGCCGCGGTTCGGCGCCGCAGCCGCCGGGCAGCGAACAGATGATGGCGTCGCTGGTTGCGCGCTACGGTCCTTACGCCGCGCGCACGCCGCCGGTTGCCGGCGGTCGCGCCGTCGTGCACTGGAGCGAGGACGGCAAACCCCAGTGCAGCGTGGACAAGGACCGCAAGGGCCAGCGCATCCCTTGGAATAACGCCATGGGCACGCTGCTGCAGCCGGGTGCGGTCAAGGTGCTGGAACAGTACGCGCGCCAGCGCGTGCCGCATCTGGTCGACGCCCTCGGCCCCACGCCGGACGTCGCCCGTTGCGGCATCGTGCTGCGCTACGAATGGAACAGCGAACCGGTGCAGAACTTCGAAGCCTGGCTGGTCGATCAGGGCGGCATGGTCGCCAGCAACCGCAGATCGGCCGAGTGGGTGGAACAGCTCAAGGCCGAGGCGGTGCGGAAGCTGAAGGGGCAGGGGACGGCGCCGAAGTTCTGACGGACGCGGTGTGTGCCGCTGTATCGAGTGGCGCGCCCGCGCAGATGCCACGTCGGCAGGAGTCACTCAAAACCCACTACCGATGCCGGATATGCGACTGCAAGAGCACGATCCGGAGAAACCAGACTATCGCTCCGTCTTGATTATCGGGGAGTCAATACATGCAGTTAGAGACCCTCACCAGACTGCCTCTTCGAAGTCTTTTGGTCGTCCGATGCACTGCGACGCTCCTCAAGCGACACGAAGCGGCGCCAGACGCTCGCAACAGTCAACACAACAGCACTGGCGACCCAAAGGTAGAAACCCCACGAGTACTCATAGATGCGCTGACATCCGCCCCCCTCTTTGTTAGCCGGAATACAGAGAGCGTTGAAGCGAAAGGTATCTAGCATGAGGATGAGTGAGCCAACTGACCACCACGGCGAAGAAGCTACCTTCTCCAGCGTGAGTGAGATCCACGCAACGATGATCGCTAAATTTGCCAGCCAGGCCGCGCACAGAAAATACACTCCCAGCCATCCGATCCCGAGGAATTCCAGTCCGGATACGACCGTACGTCTGACCTCGAAAGGGTACGCCCCCATCACTGCCGCGGGCAAACTCAAACTCGCCAAGTACAGCATCACGCTCACAGCCACGGCACCGTATGTCGTGCGTCGCACTACGTCTTCTTTGGACATGTGAGGCCTAACGATGCGCGAGAAATACCCCGTTGCAGGGCGGATGGTTGCTGCCGGCCTTCGGCGGTACGAAGTTGTTCATCATCGTTTCAGTTCCGCGATCGCCGTTTGATAGTCGCTCCCTGAGGGCCATCCCCGTCGCTGCCGGGCGTTCTCGAAAAACCAAACCGGGGGTAGATCACGGTTTTCTAAGTCAGTGTTCGAAAAGTTCTTGAATGAAAACGTGGCACGTCTTCTCATGTGGAATGACCAGCCACACGGCGTCGGCTGGAGGGGTGCTGCCATTACTTTCCGAACCAACCCTTCGCTTTGGCAACGTTTGCCCGCTTCGTATCAAGGACAAACCCGATTCCCCGCTTCTCAAACCGCTCTTCTAGCATGTCGGCCCCCTTCTTGAGCTTGAGGTCCATTTCCTCCTTGTACAGCGGCGTCAGCACGTAGAACGAGATCGTGTCCCCGGACTTTGTCCGGAACTGGAAGAAGTCTTTGGGCAGTGAATACGGTGGCGTGAGCATTGCGCCGACAAAACCCGTATTTGCGATGGGCTCCGGCGGGTCGCCATTGGGAATCGAATGCCCCCACCCGATCCACGTCTTGTACTCATGGGGCAGGCGCCCGATCATCTTCAGCCACCTTACCGGCCAGTAGTTCGCTTCGTTCTTGAGCGATTCCTGGTCGAGAGGCCAGTCACGCGGCAGAGCGATAAGAAGCTCGACCCGACGGAATTTCTGCATCCCCTCAGGAACATTCATCGGTTCGTCGCTTACACCGCTGGTCACCAGCACGTGATAAGGACGCTCCGCCGTAGCAGGAACGATCAGCACATCAAGATGGACCAGATCGGACAGCACTTCGTGGTAGACGGACTCAATCTTCCCGATGTACTTCTCGACGTGAGCTTCCACCTCTTCCAGATTTTTTCCGGAGTGCCGTGGAGTGGTCCATTCCGGGCTGCGTGGCTTGTGGCGATAGATGGGACTACCGGATTCGGATCTCTCTTCGTCGTGCGACATCGTCCCTTTCCTGTCGGCGGAATAGACAGTTGGTGCTGCTGCGAGCGTCGCCACAAACAAGAACACTACGGTGAGGTATTTCATGATGGCTGGCGTGGAAGTGGGCGGACTGCGCTGCTTTTCGCTCAGGTCCGCACGACTTCAGGGTCAGCCCTTTCGGGCCAGAATTCCATACGCATGGTAAGGGGCCTCGGAGACAACCAATTTCTCTGGAATGGGTTCGGTGTTTCCGTTCAGATGCACGTCGAGCCCATCGAAATTTCCCTTTGCATCCGCATAGACGATGAACTCAAGGGATGCACCGGGTGGCTGCTCTACCGGGAAGTCAGCGAGAAAGACAACGTGACCTCTCCCGGAAGGTGGGACGATTGGAGCGGTTTGCCTTCCCTCCTCAAGCACCATGTTGAAACTGTTACAACCACACTCACAAAGGCGTGTGATCTTCCCGGCGTTGAATTGCGCGAGAAGCGCTTCGCCAGCGACGAACTCAGGAGATTTCGCAATGAACTTTGTCCAGTGAGCGGCGGTTTCGGCGCTGTTCGTCATGAGAGGACTAACGTTGAAAATCCGGAAATATATGCGAGTCGAAATAGGGGGCAGACATATGATTATGTCGCTCCATCAGAGATTCAGATTGCCAAAAATGTGGTCCGCTCCCTATTTTCAGCATGTCGTTGATGTGATTTATTTCTATTTCTCGGAGTTCAATCTACTGCTTGCTCCTGCGCCTGAAATAGAGAGTTGTTCATTTGCCCCGTGGGCCGACGCAGATATGCAGAGGGAAATTAGAATTAACAGATTTGAAAGGTAGCTCATAGTAGTCTCCAAACTACCGTTTGGCTGGCTGGAATGCGATCTCACGACGAAATAAGAAGGCTGGGTGCTCCGTGCTAATTTTTAGGAAAATGAGGCTAGATCACGACCCGCTATAAAACATTTTTAAAAACGTGGTCTCTCCCCAATGCCATTAAGTTAGCGACCAGAGATCATCGGCAAGCCATCCAACACCCCGATACCCCCCCCCCCCCCCGGTTCTTAGTCCATGTTGGCGCCGGCTCGGGCTTAACTTAATGGCATTGGGTCTGTCCTTTGTTTTCTAATTATTTTCTAGTTCGGTGTTTTGTCTATGGCAGCGGGACTCGCTGCTTGAGGAGCCGACCCATGAGGTTGGCTCGTGACAAGACGAAGTGCCGGTGAATTCGGGGCTCCCTCTTGAGTCTCGCCCCAGGACTCGTTTACGTAATCGGTCAGAGTGTCAAATTCCTCGCAAAGAAACGCGCAATTCTGGGCGTCAAAAGTTGTGACGCTTGCAAGCTGGTCCATGAACTTTTTGTGGCGGATTTTGGAGAGTTCAAAAGCTTGTTCAAGTGTCGAGGTTCGATACTCTCCACATGACAACTTTATGACGTCAAAGATAATTTGGTCTAAGTAGTCGTGGCCATTCTCTATCAGGCTGTGAATATAGCTGGGGCGCTTTCCAGAGTGCACAATCAGATTTCGCGTTCGATAGATTCTTCGAATCTGCCATCGCAATTTCTTCTCGTGAGACGCCAACGCATTAGTGAGCTTTTCTGTGCTGCTCAAGATCTCCGATAGTTGAAACGCTCGGAATCGGAGTAGATGGAAGTCTTTCAATTCAGCGTATAACTCCGACCGAATTTCATCGTTAGTCGATACTGCGAGCATGGCGAGTGTCCGGTGTAGAGTATTCGGGCTGTCGATATCCGGGACCTTGTTGAGGATCCGCTTCACTCGCCAGCGACGCCAAGTTATAAGATCGTGATTGAATCTTTGTACAAGACGCTTTATATATGAAACCATAAGAAAGGGAATCATCGCCTCCAGGACGTTTGTGATCTTTGATACGCCTGTATGTGATGGGATGAGCGTCTCCAGCGATGTCCACAGCGTGACCAACTGATTCTCGATAATGTCTGTGGAAACGCATATTCCGTGCAGGTCTGCGACTCGATTAAAACGATCAAAGCTTGTTCCCCGAGTGGCAGAATTTCGCAGCAATCTATTTAGCTCTTTGGAAGCCTTTTCCGGAGGTAGGTCAAACGGTTTTTCCATCGCTCCTTTGGTTAGTGTTACGAAGACTGGCCCGTCTGAGCAGCACTGTTTCACGATCGCCTGGGGTCTCCAGTTGATCTTTCTTTGGTGGTAGAAGAGCGTGAAAAGGTCGCTCAGATTGTCCAGTCGATTGGCGGCTTTCTCTTGTGCTGATACTACGTCGAGGCCTGTAAACGGTCCTACCTCTGCGTAAGACTCATCTTCTCCCTTTGCAAACTTATTTTTGGCAGCAATCGATTTCAGTTCATCTGGCAGTTCTTCGAGGAGACTAATTCTGAATGCAGTGAGGGAGTCCTTGACGGTTTCAATTAGCTTCGACACGACGAAGTAAACTGTGAATTCATGGCTGTATGGATAGATCGACTTCAAGAAAGAGTCAATTTGCTCTGGTTTGTCGATCTGTTCACCTTCTGCGCCGAAGAAGAAGTCATTGGAGCGCTTGTGGAGACTCTGTTTGCTCACGCCCATGTTGATAAGCGTGGTAACCATTGTCCGTATTGAAGAGTCCAGTTTCTTCTTCTCAACTGCCTTGACTTGGGCCGCTATCTGATCGAAAGCGCGGTGCAGATATCTAAAGGGCTGAAGTGTTTGGCCAAGGACATCAAGTCGAAGCTTTTGCTCCGCCAGCTTTACGCCTTCGCTCGTAAGAACGTAGTGCTCAATCGGTAAGTCCAAAAGGCTCTTCGCGACCGGGTCATGCTGCACACTCCAAACTAACTCGTCCAACACAGGTTTCAAGTTGGCGGGTTCGATTAGCTCGGCTTCAATGTCTTCAAGAAGAGAGATGGCTTCCTTGCACAGGTACGGTGCATTTAGCGCCATAGGCTTGTGCGTATCGAGAGTGAAGTCCCATAGCAACTCGTCCATGCGCTGCGCGAAGAAGAGGAGTCCGTCGAGTTCTGGCTTGATGTTCCAGCGCTTCAGGCTTCGAAATCGCATTCTCTGTCTCCATCGTGCTTCGCGCGAGGCGCTCGTGGCTTTGTCGTAATTCGTGTTTGTGTTGAGCAACTTCGGTGGGAAGATTGCTTGGAGGTGCTAGTGAAGGACGCCGGTTGCAGTTGCTGGAGCGTGAGGTAGAGGACGTTTCCGTCCGATAAAATGTACGCTGTTCGGATAAACGCACAAACTGGTCACCGGATTTTTTTCATATCAGTCCTCTCCGTGTGCTTTCACGTTTACTCGCGGTACGAACAAAACTCGGAACCGGCGTGCTCTCGACAGGAATCACGCGGAAGTTAGCTCACGATGCCTCCGTCCTTCCGCGCATCAGACTTTTGGCCGATGGGATGACGAGAATCCTGCGCGGCGAAGGTGGGTTCGAGCGCCGCCCGACACGCAAAGAAAAAGGGCCTGTCTTTCGACAGGCCCTTTCCCTTTCAGCGGTCTGCCCTCGCGGACGCAGCCGTCAGCCGCAACTCCCCACCGCCCCGCAGGCCGTGCAGAAATCGCAACCGTCCTTCCGTATCACCGACTGGTTGCCGCATTCGTTGCACAGCGCACCCTGCATGAGCTTGGGTTCGTCGTCGCCGCGCGGGGCTTCGAGGATGCCCATTTCGCGCGTCGGGTAGCCGTCCTCGTCGAGAATGCCCAGCATCGCGTAGCGGTGGATGATGAGGCGGGCGACGTAGGCGACGGTCGACGGCCAGTTCTGCTGGCGGCGGGTGCCGGGCACGAAGGCCATGAAGTCGCCCAGCGGTTCCGGGTAGCTGATGAGCTTGCGCAGCTTCATGCCTATCCAGGCCGGGTCCATCACGCGCATGTCGAGCGCGAGGATGCGGGTGAGGCCGTCGAGCGCGCGCGGGTAGTTGCCGGACAGCCACACCGAGTAAGGCCGCGTTTCGCCGCCGGGCAGGGTGATTTCCTTCAGACCGAGCACGAAGTCTTCACCGGTGGCCGGATTGCTGATGTCCACCGTCCAGCTCAGCGTGCCGTCGGTGCCGGTCTTCGGCTCCTGCACGGCGAACAGCGTGTCGAGCACTGGTGTCGGCGCTTCGCGGTCGAGCGCGCCCAGCTTGTCGCAGCGATAGCGGATGACGTTGGCGAAGGCGGCGACCACGCCCGGCATGCGGCGGTGTTCGCCGGTCGGCGGGAAGGGCAGGTCGAAGCTGGCGTCGCCGACGGTCTTGGCCAGCACGTCGAGCTTGAGCTTGAGCCAGCCCGGATCGTTGGCGCGCATGTCCATCGACAGCGTCTTGGCGACGGCGCCGAGGCCGCGCGGCTGGTTGGCGCCATTGACCCACACTTCGAAAGGCAGCGGCTGGATGCGGCCGTCCGGACCTTCGTTTTCGGTATGGCCGACGAACAGCGCGAACTCGCCGCCCGGCGTCTTCAGCATATAGGTCCAGCTCGGGTTGCCGTCGCTCATGTCCGGCCGGCCGGGCCAGCGCAGGCTGGACAGCACCGGCGCCGGGAGCGCGCCGATGGACAGGCGCTGGTTGGCGCCGACCGCCGACAGTTCGACGTCGTGCGGCTGCTTCTTCTCTTCCGTCTTCGGCGTGTCGACCGACAGCACGCTGCCGAGCACGCTGTTCGGGCGGTAGGTAGCCAGGCCTTTGAGGCCGGCCTTCCACGCGGCGAGGTAGAGGTCCTCGAAGTCGGCGTAGGGGTAGTCGGCCGGCACGTTCACCGTCTTCGAAATCGACGTGTCGATGTAGGGCGCGACCGCGGCCACCATGTCCTTGTGGGCGGCGGCGGAAATTTCCAGCGCGGTGACGAACCAGGGCGGCAGTTTTTCCATGTCGCCGCCGAGGTGCTTGAACAGGCGCCAGGCGTAGTCCTCGACCGCGTATTCCTTGAACGTGCCGTCGGCCATGCGCTTCTTGCGCGTGTAGGTCCAGGAGAAGGGCGGTTCGATGCCGTTGCTGGCGTTGTCGGCGAAGGCCAGCGAAATGGTTCCGGTGGGCGCGATCGACAGCAGGTGCGAATTGCGCAGGCCGTGCTTGCGGATCTGCTCCTTCACCTCGGCCGGCAGGCGCGACGCGAAGTTGCCGCCCGACAGATACATGTCGGCGTTGAACAGCGGGAAGCTGCCGCGCTCCTTGGCCAGCTCGACCGAGGCGAGGTAGGCGGCGTCGCGCATCACTTCGGAAATGCGCGAGGCCATCAGCCGCGCTTCTTGCGAGTCATAGCGCTGGCGCAGCATGATGAGGGTGTCGCCCAGGCCGGTGAAGCCGAGGCCGACGCGGCGCTTGGCCATCGCTTCGTCATGCTGCTGTTGCAGCGGCCAGTGCGTCACGTCGAGCACGTTGTCCAGCATGCGGATGGCGACCGCCACCACTTCGCGGAAGCCGTCGAAGTCGAATTCGGCCGCTTCGGAGAAGGGCCGCTTCACGAAGCGCACCAGATTGATCGAGCCGAGGTCGCAGCAGCCGTAGGGCGGCAGCGGCTGTTCGGCGCAGGGGTTGGTCGCCTCGATGCGCTCGCAGTAGTAGAGGTTGTTGTCGCGGTTGATGCGGTCGAGGAAGAGGATGCCCGGCTCGGCGTGGTCGTAGGTCGAGCGCATGATCTGGTCCCACAGATCACGGGCGCGCGGCTTCGCATAGACCCACAGGCCGTCCTCGCGCTGGTAGGCGCCGGCTGCCTTCAGGTCGGGTGCCGGCTCGGCCTTGTGCACCAGGTCGACCGTGGTGTCGGCTTCGACCGCCTTCATGAACACGTCGGTCACGCCGACCGACACGTTGAAATTGGTCAGGTCGCCGCCGTCCTTGGCGTGGATGAACTGTTCGATGTCCGGGTGATCGCAGCGCAGCACGCCCATCTGGGCGCCGCGGCGGCTGCCGGCGGATTCCACCGTTTCGCACGAGCGGTCGAACACGCGCATGTAGCTGACCGGGCCGGAGGCGCGCGATTGCGTGCCGCGCACGCGGGCGCCGACCGGACGGATGCTGGAGAAGTCGTAGCCGACGCCGCCACCGCGGCGCATCGTTTCAGCGGCCTGTGCCAGCGCGGTGTAGATGCCGGGGCGTTCGTCTTCGATTTCGGTGATCGAGTCGCCGACCGGCTGCACGAAGCAGTTGATCAGCGTCGCGGTGAGATTGGTGCCGGCAGCCGAACTGATGCGGCCGGCGGGCACGAAGCCGCGGTCCTGCGCTTCGAGGAATTTCGCTTCCCAGTGTGCGCGGCGGTCTTCCGCCTCGGCCTGGGCCAGTGCCTTCGCTACGCGGCGGCGCACTTCGGCGACGGTGGTTTCGCCGCCCTTGGCGTACTTTTCGATCAGCACTTCGCCTGAAATTTCCTGCTCCGGCAGGCAGGCGATTTTTTCCTCTTCGGTCAGTGGGACAAGATCGATCTGTTGCATGTGTGGGCTCCTCCCTGACGTGAATCTTTCGATTCTAGGCCGCTGATACGAGGTCGGACAGCCTTGACAGGGGCGTGTTCCGGCGGTCGTCCGCGCCCCTGCTGGCATTGGCTGCGATGTCCACGGCCCGGCGGGCGATTGCGGTGCACCATGACAATGCGAGGGCGCGGGGGCGGGGAAAGGCCCGGCAGTAATCACCTCCGACCACGGGCGGACTTGGCGGGTCGTTGGCTTCGGCGCAGGCTGCTGTCGGGGTCAGAAGACCCCTCCCACAGAACCCTGGCTTCGGCTCAGGCCTTGGGTCGGGCGCATCTCCTCTGTGGGAGCGGCCTTGGCCGCGACACGGCCGCTGCTGTCCGCAGGCTGCGATGCGGGCCGCTGTCGGGGTCAGAAGACCCCTCCCACAGAACATCGGCTCCGACCGCCGATCGGGCTCGATCCCTGTGAGAGCGACCTTGTGGGAGCGGCCTTGGCCGCGATACCGCCTTTGCTGTCCGCAGGCTTCGATGCAAGCCGCTGTCGGGGTCAGAAGACCCCTCCCACAGAACTCCGGCTCCGACCGCCGATGGGGCGCGATTCCTGTGGGAGTGACCTCTGTGGGAGCGGCCTTGGCCGCGACACGGCCGTTGCTGTCCGCGGGCTTCGATTCAGGCTGCTATCGCGAGCAAGCTCGCTCCCACGAAATCGGCGTCAGCCGTGCAGCACGCGCTCGCTGCGCTGGGCGAAATAGAACCACTCGTTGCCCGGCGTGGCGGCGGGATTGGGGAAGACGATGAAGCCGTCGCGTCGGGCGCGTACTTCGCTGCCGTCCTCGCGCGTGCCGATCAGGTCGCCGGCGGACACCGGGTCGAAGCTGGCCCACGGGCGCGCGAACGTGTCACCGGCATGCAGACGGTCGATCACTTCGACCAGCTTCAGCAGTTCGCAGTCGGAGCGCGCCGGCGGCGGTGTTTCGTCGGTCAGGCCGAGGTGGGCCAGCGTGTTGCGGATCGCCCGCCAGGCGAAATCGGGCGCGGCCGGGTCTTCGTGCTGGCCGCATTCGAGCGTGATCGCGTAGCCGCCCATGCGGCGCATGTATTCGGTGGTGCCGACGCCGTAGTCGGGGTCGGTGCTGAGCAGTTGCGCACGCTCGGTCGGCGCGGTGCGCGCGAGCCGGGTGCGCACGCCGGCGGCGTAGGTGTCGAGCCAGCCTTCGACCAGGCGACGCGCACCGAGGCGCAGCGCCATCGCCTCTTCGGCTGCGGCGTGGGCGAAGGGTTCGAGCGGGCCGGTGTTGTCCTGCGGGCCGAGCATGGCGAAGGGCTCGCCGCCGGTGTGGAAGGAGTGCAGGTCGAGCAGCACCTCGTGCGCCGCCAGCAGCGGGCACAGTGCGTTGGCGATGCGGTCCTCGTAGTCCTGCGGTGCGTCCTTCGGGCCGAGATTGCGGTTCAGGTTGCGGTCGCCCGCCCGCTGACCGCGCAGATAGGCGAGCGGGTTGGCGACCGGCACGAAGGTGACCGCGCCGCGCAGGATGCGCAGTTCGCCGCGGTCGAGTTCGCCGAGGACGCGGGCGATGCCCTGGGTGCCGCAGGTTTCGTTGCCGTGCACGGCGCCGAGCACGATCAGTTTCGGGCCGGCTTCGAGGCCGTGGAAGCAGTGGGTGCGCAGGCTGGTCAGGTTCATGAGCTGCAGGACAGTGCGGAACAGCCGGGCTTGTTGCGCGCCCATTCCGGGCGGCGGCCGGCGAGGTCGTCGAATTCCGGCTGTTCGTCGTAGGGGCGCTGCATCATCTTCAGCAGGCGCTCGATCATGCCGGTGTCACCGGCGGTGGCATCGTCGATCGCGCGCTGGGCGAGCCAGTTGCGGACGATGTACTTCGGATTGGTCGCGTTCATGCGGGCGATGCGCGCGGCATCCGGCTCGGCGCCTGCGTTGATGCGCTGCGCCCACTGCTGCAGCCAGCCGAGCAGCTCGCGGCCATGCTCGGGCGACGGTCCGTCGCCGCTGTAGAAGGCCTCGTGCAGCGGCGCGAGTGCTGCCGCGTCGCCCGCCGCGGCGGCGGCGAGCGGCACGTCGGCCAGGCGGCGGAAGAAGATCGTGAAGTCGCACTCTTCGTGCTGCAGCAACTGGAACAGACGGCTGCGCATGTCCTGGTCGGCGTCGTCGCCGGGCGCGGGCAGCGGCAGGCCGAGCTTGTTGGCCAGCATCGCGGTCCAGCCGTCGGCGAAGGCCTGTTCGTAGCGTTCGAGCGCGGCGTCGATGGCGTCGCGGTCGTCGATCAGTGGCGCCAGCGCTGCGGCCAGACGGGTGAGGTTCCAGTAGCCGATCTGCGGCTGGCGGCCATAGCAGTAGCGGCGGCCCTGGGCGTCGGTGGTGTTCGGCGTCCACATCATGTCGACGCCTTCGAGCCAGCCGTAGGGGCCGTAGTCTATGGTCAGGCCGAGGATGGACATGTTGTCGGTGTTCATGACGCCATGCACGAAGCCGACGCGCATCCACTCGACCATCAGCGTTGCGGTGCGGCGGCAGATTTCGGAGAACCACTCGGCGTACGACGTGATGCCGGGGTAGTGATGCGTCATCACCCAGTCGGCGAGCTGGCGCAGCAGCGGCAGTTCCTGCTCCGAAGTCAGGATTTCGAAGTGGCCGAAGCGCACGAAGCTCGGTGCGACGCGGCAGACGATGGCACCGGGCTCGTACTCCGGACGCCCGTCGTAGAACATGTCGCGCACCACCTGGTCGCCGGTGGCGACCAGACTCAGCGCGCGCGTGGTCGGAATGCCGAGGTGGGACATCGCTTCGCTGCACAGGAATTCGCGCACCGACGAACGCAGTACTGCGCGGCCATCGGCGCGGCGCGAGTAGGGGGTCGGTCCGGCGCCCTTCAGTTGCAGCTCTTGCCGCTGACCGTGGATGTCGAACATTTCGCCCAGCGTGATGGCGCGGCCGTCGCCGAGCTGGCCGGCCCAGTTGCCGAACTGGTGGCCGCCGTAGCGCGCGGAGTAGGGCTGCATGCCGGGCAGCACGCGGTTGCCGGCCAGCGCCTCGACCGCCGCGTCGACCCGCGCCGGGCGTGCGAGGCCGAGCTGGGCGCCGAGCACGTCGGACCAGGCCAGCAGTTCGGGCGCGGCCACCGGCGTCGGCGGAGTGAAGGTATACGACGCGTTGCGCACCTGGCGGGAGCGGATGAGGTCCGATGGATCCGCCGGCAGGCTGCGGACGAACAGGTTGTCGAACTCGATCTCGTCGAGTCGTTTGTGTGCGGCTGACATGGATGCGGTGGTACGTGCGGAAGACTGCATTGTGAGCGAAGCGACGGCGCGCGGGTTCAATCGTGATGAAGCGCGGACAGCCAGGCCTGCAGACGGGTGTCGGCTATGCCCTGGGTGATGCACACCACGGTCGAGCCGCGAGCGGCGTCGGGCCAGGCGGGCAGGAGTGTCGGCGGGTAGAGCGCGTGCTGTACGCCCTGCACGACCAGCGGGCGCGACTCGTCGGCGACGTCGAACAGGGCCTTCATGCGCAACAGGCCGGGGCCGGCGATGTCCGGCCAGGCGCCCAGCCAGGCGTCGATCTGCGCGCGCTGCAGCGGCTGCTCGATCAGGGTGCTGTCTGCCCGCACGGCATGCGGCGCGGCGATGGTCGGCGGCGCGGCGCGGTAGCGCATGACGGCGGGCGGGTCGAACAGCGCGGGCCCGAGGCTGGCGGTCTGCAGGTCGAGCTGCGGCGCGAACGGGTTCAGCGCGGCCAGCGTCTGCCGCAGCGTGGGGACCGCGTCGGCGTCGGCGAGATCGGTCTTGCTGATCAGCAGGCGGTCGGCCGCGGCGACCTGGCGCACCGCTTCCGGGCGCATGGCCAGTGTCGCCGCCGCGTGCGTGGCATCGACGACGGTGAGGGTGCAGCTCAGCCGGTAGCGTTCGACTACGCGCGCATCGGCCGCCAGCGTGCGCAGTACCGGCGCCGGATCGGCCAGGCCGGTGGTTTCGATCACGATGCGTTCGAACTGGCGCCGGCCGGCGCGTGCGAAGCGCCAGTGCGCGTCACGTAGCGTCTGCGCGAGGTCGCCACGCAGCGTGCAGCAGACGCAGCCGCTGGCCATTTCGACCACGGTCTGGTCGGCGGTGTGCGTGACCAGCCGGTGATCGAGCGAGGCCTCGCCGAACTCGTTCACGATGACCAGCGTGTCGGCCATGTCGGCACGCGCAAGCAGGCGGTTCAGCAGCGTGGTCTTACCGGCGCCGAGAAAGCCGGTCAGCAGCACCACCGGCAGGCGTTGCGCGCTCATGCCGGCACGCCTTCGAGCAGGGCCCGGCGGGTGCGCGGGCTGGCCAGTTGCTGCAGCCACCAGTCGAGTGCGCGGCCGCGCTGGCCGGCGCTGCGCCAGGCGATGGCGAAGCGGGCGACCTTGTCCTCGCCGGTCGCTTTCGCCACCAGTCGTCCGGCTTCGATGTGGGCGCGCACGCGCGCCTCCGGCAGGAAACCGCAGCCGAGGCCGCGCAGCTGCGCGTCTATCTTCATGTCCAGCGTCGGCACCGTGAGCACGTCCTGACCGGGCAGCAGATTGCGCGACACCGGCGACAGCTTCATCGCGCTGTCGGCGATGGCGACCGCGCGGTGCATGCGGATCATCGCCGGGTCCAGCGGTTCGGCGACGCGCGCCAGCGGGTGGTGCGGCGCCACGACGAATACGAAGGGGATGTCACCGAGCGCTTCGACCTGCACGCCGCTGACCCGCGTGTCGTCGGCATCGACGCCGATGGCCAGATCCGCCGCGCCCGACAGCAGCGCTTCCCAGGTGCCGGACAGCACCTCCTGACGCAAACGGATGCGCGTCGGCGGCGGCAGGCGCGCGGTGTCGCGCTGGGCGTAGAAGGCGTCGACCAGATCGAGCAGCGTGTGCGGGCACATCAGCGCGTTGGCGGCGATGGCCAGCTGGCCTTCCCAGCCGCTGGCGACGCGCTTGACGCGGCTGGCGACGGCGTCCATCTCCAGCAGCAGGCGCCGGCCTTCGACCAGCAGCTCGCGACCGGCCGGCGTCAGCACGGCAGTCCGGCTGGCGCGGTCGAACAGCAGCACGTCGAGCGCATCTTCGAGTTGGCGCACGCTGTAGCTCAGCGCCGACGGCACCTTGCCGAGCACGCGCGCTGCGGCGGCGAAGCTGCCGGCTTCGTCGATGGTGGCGATCAGACGGATCGCTTCGGGTGTCAGAGGATGGTCGCGTTCGGACACGGTGGTTGAGATGTGGTCGTTCAAATAATTTGAATGATGATATCAGCGACATGCCGACATCGGCGATCGGCCCGTCGCCACAATGCACTCATCGACCAACACATCAAGGAGATGAGCAATGATCAGTCTGCGCAAATCTTCCGAACGCGGCTTCGACGACCACGGCTGGGGCCAGTCGCATTTCAGTTTCTCCTTCGCCGACTACTACGACCCGGCACACATGGGTTTCGGCACGCTGCGCGCGCTGATGGAAGACACGATAGAGCCGTCAGGCGGTTTCGGCACCCATCCGCACCGCGACATGGAAATCGTCACCGTGGTGCTGGCGGGCGAACTGACGCACCGCGATTCACTCGGCAATACCGGCGTGCTGCGCGCCGGCGACGTGCAGCGCATGAGCGCGGGCACTGGCGTCAAGCACAGCGAGTTCAACCACGCCGCGACGACACCGGTACGCATGCTGCAGATCTGGCTGCTGCCGCAATCGCGCGGCATCGCCCCCGGCTACGCACAGCAGCACTTCGCCGACAGCGCGCGGCAGGGTCGTCTGCTGCCGCTGGTGAATGCAGAGGGACGCGACGGCGCACTCACCATCCACGCCGACGTTGCGCTGTACGCGAGCCGCCTCGACAGCGGTCACGCGCCGCTCACCCACCCTCTCGCCGCCGGCCGCAAGGCCTATGTGCACCTGATCGACGGCGAACTGACGGTGAACGGGCAGCGCCTCGAAACTGGCGATGCGCTGCGCATCGAGCACGAGGACGAAGTTGTACTTGAACAGGGGCGTGCTGCACATGCGCTGCTGTTCGATCTGGGCAGTCATTCCACTACTGAAGGGAGATCAGCATGACGCAAGTTGCCATCGTTTATCACAGCGGCTACGGCCACACCCGCCGCATGGCGCAGGCAGTTGCCGACGGCGCGGCCGAAAGTGCGCAGGTGCAGCAGATCGAAATCGACGCCGAGGGCAATGTTCCGGAGTCGGCCTGGGCGACGCTGCTGGCGGCAGACGCCATCGTGTTCGGCAGCCCGACCTATATGGGCACCGTGTCGTGGCAGTTCAAGAAATTCGCCGACGCGACCTCGAAGCCGTGGTTCACGCAGCAGTGGAAGGACAAGCTGGCTGCCGGCTTCACCAACTCGGCGTCGATGAACGGCGACAAGCACTCGACGTTGCATTACTTCATGACGCTGGCGATGCAGCACAGCATGCTGTGGGTCGGCACCGGCCTGATGCCGAGCAACAGCAAGGCGGCGACGCGCGAGGACATCAACTACGTGGCGTCCTTCGCCGGTGCGATGGCGGCTACGCCGTCGGATGCGTCGGTCGATGAAATGGTCGAAGGCGATCTGAAGACCGCGCGACTGTTCGGCGCACGCGTTGCGCAGCAGGCGGCGCGACTGGCCGCACGCTGAGCGGGCAGGGCCTGGGAAGGCAGGATGTTTCCCCGAGGGTCAGTACAGCTCGGGGAAGCGCTCCAGCCAGGTCCACGCCACGGCGAGAACGATGGCGACGATGCCGGTCCAGGTGCCGGTGACGAAGCAGCAGGCGGCTGGAATCACCAGGCCGGCAAACTCGTCGAACATCATGCCGAAGGCGAACCAGAAGGCGGTGAACAGCAGCCACTTCACGATGAAGCCGGGCAGGTGGCGCCGCATCGAGCGGTTGTGACGGTAGCTCTGCACGCGCTCCATCCAGGAACCGCGCGTGCAATCGCGGAAGTAGAGGAAGGGCCAGATGT
Organism: Methyloversatilis sp. NSM2; assembly: GCF_038066675.1. Classification (NCBI taxonomy): domain Bacteria; kingdom Pseudomonadati; phylum Pseudomonadota; class Betaproteobacteria; order Nitrosomonadales; family Sterolibacteriaceae; genus Methyloversatilis; species Methyloversatilis sp. NSM2. The sequence goes on along the minus strand of NZ_JBBUKV010000001.1, from coordinate 1,380,809 downwards.
AGCGCCACCACAGGCGCAGTATCGACTCCGGCTCGTGCGCCGGTTCCAGGCCCTGCTCGGGTGCGTGCTGTCCCATGTCGCGTCCTTCCTTCCTCGGTCCATCCGACCGGATTTACGGCCGGGTGGACGCGGGGTTGAGGCGACGCGCCGTGAGGCGGGCGGCGCCGGGTGATTACTTGATCGCGGCCTTCTGACGCAGTTCGTTCACGTGGGCGGCGATGGTCTGCTGCTCCAGACGCTGGGCGATCTGCGGCTTTGCTTCATCATAGGACGGCAGCTTCAGGTCGCGCACGTCTTCCAGCTTGATGATGTGGTAGCCGAAGTCGCTGCGCACCGGTTGCGGCGTGAACTTGCCCTTCTCGAGCTTGACCAGCGCTTCCGAGAAGGGTTTCACGTACTGCGCCGGCGCGCTCCAGCCGAGGTCGCCGCCGCGGTCCTTCGAACCCGGATCTTCGGAATCCTTGGCCAGGTCTTCGAACTTCTCGCCGGCCTGCAGCTTGCCGATGATTTCCTTCGCCTTGTCCTCGGTCTTCACCAGGATGTGGCGCGCCTTGTATTCCTTGTTGCCCAGACCGGTCTTGATCTTCTCGTACTCGGCCTTGATCGTGTCTTCGGTGACCGGGTGGCTGCGCACGTAATCCTGCAGATAGGCCTGGATCAGCACTGCCTGCTTGGCCAGTTCGGCCTGGTGCATCAGCGCGGCGTTCTTGTCCATGCCCTTGGCGGCGGCGGCCTGGGTCAGCACTTCGCGGCGGATCAGTTCCTCGCGCACGGCGTTGCGCAGCTGGTCGCCGTCCTGCTGGCCCTGGGCTACCTGGTTGCGGATCATGATGTCGGCGCGGCCCTGCGGGATCGCCTTGCCATTGACCGTAGCGAGCACGCCTTCAGCCGGCGCGGCGGCGGGCGCTGCAGCCTTCTCCTTGGCCTTCTGCGCCATGGCGGGTGCGGCGAATGCGGTCATCACGGCGAGGGTCAGGACGGAAAGCGTGTGTTTCATCGATTTACCTTTCGGGTGGAATCCGGTTGCGGATTGCGTTGTGCCTGTCCGTCACTGCGCGGCGTTTTCGCCGGGTGCGCGTGCGACGATGGACAGGGCGTGGATGTCGCGCTGCATCAGGTCGCCCAGTGCAGCGTAGATGATGCGGTGACGTTCCATCGTGCGCCGACCGTCGAACTGCTCGGACACGATGGACAGACGATAGTGCCGGCCGCCCGAACGTGCGCCGGCGTGACCGGCGTGCAGGTGCGACTCGTCGATCAGTTCGAGCGCCGATGGCGCAAGCGTTGCGAGGCGCTCGCGTATCGTCGCTTCGAGTGCAGCGGCGTCGCTCACGCCGGGAACACCTTGCGGAAGGGCTTGACGGTCATCCGGGCGAACACGCCCTCGACCGTGTAGGGGTCTTCTTCCGCCCACTCCTGCGCTGCTTCCAGCGATTCGAACTCGGCGACGATGAGGCTGCCGGTGTAGCCCGCAGCACCCGGATCGACGGCGTCGACGGCGGGCAGCGGGCCGGCGATCAGCAGCCGGCCTTCGTCCTGCAGTGCCTGCAGACGGGCCAGGTGGCCGGGTCGGGCGGCCATCCGTTTTTCAAGACTGTTGGGGACGTCTTCGCCCATCAATGCGTAGTACATGCAGTCCTCTATTGGATCAGGAATTCTTTTCTTCGATGTGACGCGACAGCATGAAACCCTGCGCGAGCACGAACAGGAACATCAGACCCATGCCGCCGTACAGCTTGAAGTTCACCCACGCCTCCTCGCTGTAGCTGTAGGCCACGTAGAGGTTGAGCACACCCATCACGGTGAAGAAGGCGATCCACGACGCGTTGAGCCGCGACCATACGGGTTCGGGCAGTTCCACCTGTTCCTGCATCAGTGCGCGGATCAGGTTGCGCTTGAGGAAGAGAACAGAAACCGTCAGCGTCAGCGCGAACAGCCAGTAGAGCACGGTCGGCTTCCACTTGATGAAGGTCGCGTCGTGGAAGAACAGCGTGGCGCCGCCGAACACGACGATGATGGCCAGACTCACCCACAGCATGGTATCGACCTTGCGGCCGCGCGCCATCAGCCACAGCACCTGACCTATGGTCGCGACGATGGCCACACCGGTGGCGATAAGTATTGGGGCCTGGCTGGCGACGATGCCCTGGCCCAGCAGCTGGGTCGCCAGCGCATGCGAGGCCTCGGGCGACGCACCAGCGAACTTGTAGGCTGCGAAGAAGAGCAGGACCGGCAGCAGGTCGAACAGGAATTTCATGGTCGCGGATTATGCCCGGTCGTTCGCAACAGTGTCCAACACACACATCCGGTAACACCGAAATCCGGCATGGAACTGGCTTGGCGATGAAAATGTTGCGGGAGGGCGCGAGAATTCATGAAGAAAGTCCTCATACCCGCTTGTGAAGCGCGCCCGGCCTCACTATCATCCCGTCAGGTTTTCCCGCGCGCCCTTGCGTACAACCAAGTAGGAGACTTAGATGAACAAAGCAGAACTGATCGAAGCACTCGCCAAGAAAGCCGATGTTTCCAAGGCCGCCGCCGGCCGCATGCTCGATGGTTTCCTCGAGTCCGTCACCACCGAACTGAAGAAGGGCGGCAAGGTCACGCTCGTGGGCTTCGGTACCTTCGCAACCGGCAAGCGCGCTGCCCGTACCGGCCGCAACCCGCGCACCGGCGCAACGATCAAGATTCCGGCCGCCAAGACTGCCAAGTTCACTGCAGGCGCAGCGCTGAAGAAGTCGATCAACAAGAAGTAAGCAACGGATTCGTTCCGCAGGCATCCTCATCGGGCCTGCGGATGGCGTACCGGCGGTTCGCGCCGACGGGGCGGCCAGGGAAAGCGGGAGTGTCGAGTGACGACACTCCCGTTTTCTTTTTGTGCGTCCGCACGCTGCTGCGCAGCGTCGTCGGCTCACGTTACCATCCGCGCACCACGTCTCATCGCTCGCCAAGTCAGCCCCATGATCATCGTCCTGTCGCCCGCCAAGTCACTCGACTACGAATCGCCGCTCGCCACGACAAAGTCCACCCGTCCGGACTTCCTCGACCACTCCGCAGAACTGATAGACATCCTGCGCCGCAAGAGCCCGGCGGACATCGCGTCGCTGATGTCGATCTCCGACCCGCTGGCGGCGCTCAACGTCGCCCGCTACGCCAACTGGACGCGCGACTACTCGGCGCCGCAGGGACGTCAGGCGGTGCTCGCCTTCAACGGCGACGTCTACGAGGGGCTCGATGCACCGACCCTGCCGCCGCCGGCACTCGACTGGCTGCAGCAGCATGTGCGCATCCTGTCCGGCCTGTATGGCGTGCTGCGTCCGCTCGACCTGATGCTGCCCTACCGGCTCGAAATGGGCACCCGGCTGCCGAACGCGCGCGGCAAGGATCTGTATGCATTCTGGGGTGACCTGCCCGCGCAGGCGCTCAATGCGCTGTTCGAGAACGATGCGCACCCGGTGCTGGTCAACCTCGCCAGCGATGAGTACTTCAAGTCCGTGCGACGCAAGGTACTGAAGGCGCAGGTGATCCAGCCCGTGTTCCAGGACTGGAAGGGCGGCAACTACAAGGTGATCAGTTTCTTCGCCAAACGCGCGCGCGGCCTGATGGCACGTTACGCGGCGGAGAAGCGGATCGACGATGCCGACGCGCTGCGCGATTTCGCGGTCGAGGGCTATGCGCTCGACGCCGCGGCGTCGACGGCCACCGAGTGGATATTCAGAAGACGTCTCGACTGAGACACATAACTACACCGAGGAGAAGCAAGCCATGAAGCAGTTCCGCATCGTCCGTGGCGCGCTTGCGCTGGCCGTCGCACTGGCCTGTGCAGGAGGCGCGCAGGCACAGGAGAACGAGTCGGACCGCCTGTTCCGCGAGTGCCTGGCCGCCAGGGCCGACAACAATATCGGCCTCGCCGACGAGCTGTGCTACAAGGCGCTGGTCCATCCGGATTTCAAGAACGTGCCGTCCGAGGCGCGCTCGCAGCGCATATATAACTACGCGCAACTCAAGCGCATGCTCGGCAACTGGGAAGGCGCCGAGGAACTGCTGCGCGAGACGCTGGCACTGGAAGAACAGCGCGCCGGCAGTACGCCGGACCTGCCGCTGGCGCGCCGTCTGGCCGAACTGTCGATCGCGCTGGCCGCGCAGGGCAAGTGGCCGGAAGGCATCCAGGCGATCGAGCGACTGATGCCAATGGCCGACAAGTTCCAGGGTGGCGAGCGCGCCGCGGTTGCCGAGCTGTTCCGCAATTACGTGCCGCAGGCAGCTGCTGCCGGACGCGTCGAACTGGCGCGCCAGCTCGACGCCTACGCACACGATGCGCCGGCGCCCGAACCGCGCTTCATCGAACGCTGAACCTGCGAAAGCTGAACCCTTTCCGAACCGCAAGAGGAGTGCCGACGTGACCCAGCCCGACAATCCCCACCGACGTGATTTCCTGCTTGGAGCTGGCGCAGCCGGCTTTGCCATGGCAGTGCAACCGGTCATTGCACAGCAGGTGATCACGACGCCGGACAGCGGTCTGGTGACCGGCATGTCCTCGACGCGCGCCAGCGACGGCCGCACGCTGCCGCTGTTCAGCGCCCGGCCGGACACGCCGGGCAAGCCGCCGGTGGTGCTGGTGGTGTCGGAAATCTTCGGTGTGCACGAACACATTCGCGATGTCTGCCGTCGCTTCGCGCACGAAGGCTATCTGGCCGTCGCGCCAGAAATGTTCTTCCGTCACGGCGATCCGGCGGCGCTTGGCAGCGTGCAGGAAATTCTCGAGCGCGTCGTGTCCAAGGTGGCCGACGCTCAGGTGATGGCCGACCTGGATGCCTGCGTCGACTGGGCGCGCGAGCAGGGCGGTGACGTGAAGCGCCTGCACGCGACCGGCTTCTGCTGGGGCGGTCGCGTCACCTGGCTCTATGCCTCGCATCAGCCGGCGCTGCGCTCCGGCGTCGCCTGGTACGGTCGCCTCGACGGGGTGCCGAGCGAACTGACGCCGCTGCATCCGCTCGACGTGGTCGACAGCATTCAAGCACCGGTGCTCGGGCTCTACGGTGGTCAGGACCAGGGCATTCCGAACAGCGATGTCGACGCCATGCGCGCGGCGCTGAAGAAGTCGTCGTCAGCGGCAGCGCGCAAGTCGGACATCGTGCTCTACCCGGATGCGCCGCACGCCTTCCACGCCGATTACCGCCCGAGCTATCGGGCCGGTGACGCGGCAGACGCCTGGAAGCGCTGTCTCGCCTGGATGGCGGCCAACGGTCAGTAAGCGTTCGCGCCCATGCAGGGCGCGTGCTTCCGCTCGTGCAGACCTCAATGAGACCTCAATGCGCGGTGTGTGCGAGGCCGAGCGATACGGTGGCCTTGGCGTGCGTCAGATCGCGCGCCGCGCCGCTGCCGAACAGGCAGGCGGCAAGCTGGTTCAGCAGGGGCTGCGGAATCGCGCGATGACCTTCGAGCATGTCCCGTATGCAGTCGGCGGTGCCATCGATGTCCTCGCCCGGCGGCAGCGGATTGGTCAGCGGCAGCGCGCCGCTTTCCGCCTCGAACAGCATGCGCGCGCTGCCGCGTTCGAACAGTTCGATGCGCGGCCGGCGCAGCGGATCGGCGAAGGAGTCGTCGTCGGGCGCGCGCATCAGCAGCGCCCTTTCGGGCGTACGCAGGAACATGTCGTGCAGACGTGACAGCAGCTGTGCATCGGCGACGCAGATGACACGCAGGCTGTGCAGTGGCGCCGGATCGAGCAGCTTGGCGACGACGTGCGCGGTATTGCGGTGGCCCATGCGCTCGCGCAGCCGGATCAAGCTGTCCAGCGACGGGTTCAGCACTTCGGTCGGCAGGATGGCACAGTGCCCGGCGTGCAGCGTGTTCAGCGCCTCGGCCACGGTGCTGCACGGCAGGTGGCCGAGCCGCTCCAGTACGTCGAGACTGCCCGGCCTCGCGTTGCCGCCGCTCAGGCCATGCACCAGCACCGGCACGTCCAGCCGCGCCAGCATCAGCGCCAGCAGCGGCATCAGGTTGGGCGCGCGGCCGGCCCGGGCGTAGCTCGGGATCACCACCATGCGCGGCAGATGCGGCGGCAGTTCCAGCGTCGGGACACGCTCGTTCAGTGCGCGAGCGAAGCCCGCCAGCTCGTCCGCCGACTCGTGCTTCCAGCGCAGGCTGGCCAGCACCGCCCCCAGTTCGAGCGCCGGAATGCGGCCGTCCAGCATGTCGGCGAACAGACCGTGCGCCTCGGTTTCGGCAAGATCGCGCGCATCGTCGCCGCGTCCGATCGCGGACAGCATTTCAGTCAGGCTCTGTGGGCTCAGCATCGCGTACGGCGCTCCATCCAGTTCAGTTTCTTGTCATGCCGCCTGCCGTCGGGCGTCGAGCATGCGTTTCAGTTCGGGTACGCAGGAGCCGCAGGAGGTGCCGCAACGCAGCGTCGCCTGCAGTGTGTCGAGGTCTGCTCCGCCTGCGATCGCTTCGACGATGTCAGGTTCCGCAACATCGAGGCAGTTGCAGACGATGCGGCCACGGCTCTTCGCGGCGACCGGTGGCGTAGCCAGCGGTGCGAACAGCCAGCGGCGCAATTCCGCCGTCGGCTGACGCTCGACCATCACCTCGCGCAGCCAGGCGGCGGCCGCCGTTTCGCCGGTCAGGCGGATGCCGGTCAGCAGCCCGTCCTCGATCAGCGCGCGTTTGGTGATGTCGCGCCGCGCGTCGCGGTAGGCCAGACAGGCCGGGTGGTCGAGACCGCACAGGCGGTCGAGTTCGGCCAGCCAGTCTTCGGGAATGGGCTGGTCGTGCGCGATGCGCAGCACCAGCGCCGGGCGGTCGCGTCCGGCCATCGACAGCGAGGCATAGGCGAAGCGGGCGAGCAGCGGGGCGAGCGCTTCCATCCGCGTCAGCGTGAGCTGCTGTGCCACGTCGTCGCTGGTTTCGGTGCGCAGCAGCAGCGCCTGGAAGGGCAGGTCGGCGCGACTCATCTGCACGGCGGCATGCTTCAGTTCGGGCTGCTTTGAATACGGGTCGACGCGGCCGGCGGTGAGCGCATTGGCACCGCTGTTCGACAGCGCGTTGCGACCCCAGTGCATGGCGACGAAGGTGCTGCCCGGGCGCTGGGCGTTGCTCGCGTACGCACGCAGCACGATTTCGCCACGGCGGCTCTTGATGCGCACCAGATCGCCATCCTTCAGTCCGCGACGGGCGAGGTCGTCGGCGTGCACCTCGACCCGCGGTTCGTCGACGTGGCTGTACAGGCGCGCCACCTGGCCGGTGCGGCTCATGCAGTGCCACTGGTCGCGCAGGCGGCCGGTATTCAGATGCAGCGGATAGCGGGCGTCGATCTTCTCCGCGGTGGTCGCGGCCGACGGTACGACGAAGCGGGCGCGACCGTTTGCCGTCGCGAAGCGGCGATCGGTGTAAAGGGTGGCAGTACCGCTTTCGGCGCCGGTCGGGAAGGGCCATTGCTGCGGACCCAGTCGGTCGAGCAGCGCGTAGCTCAGGCCCGTGATGTCGAGGTCGCGACCGCGCGTGCTTTCGACGTGTTCGGCAAATACCTGCTCGACCGTCTCGTAGGGGAAGAGCGCGTCGGCGTCTCGGCCCAGCCGGGTGCCAAGCGCACGCGCGAAGTCGCGTGCGATCACCCAGTCGGCGCGCGACTCGCCGGCGGCAGGCAGCGCGGCATTGACGTGCGTGATGCGCCGCTCGGAATTGGTGACCGTGCCTTCCTTCTCGCCCCAGGTGGTGGCCGGCAGCAGCAGGTCGGCGAAGGCGGCACTTTCGGTGCCGCGGTAGGCGTCCTGCACGACGACGAACTCGGCCGCCTTCAGTGCTTCGATGATGCGCGCCTGATCCGGCATCGAGTGCGCCGGGTTGGTACAGGCGATCCACACCGCCTTCACTTTGCCGTCGCGCACAGCGTCGAACAGTTCGACCGCGGTCAGCCCGGGCTGCGCCGGCACGTCCGGCAGCCCCCACAGCGCGGCGACTTCGGCCCGGTGTTCGGCGTTGGCCATGTCACGGTGGGCCGACAGCAGATTGGCCATGCCGCCCACTTCGCGACCGCCCATCGCATTGGGCTGGCCGGTCAGTGAGAACGGGCCGGCGCCCGGGCGACCGATCTGGCCGGTCGCCAGGTGCAGCGCGATCAGCGCGGTTCCGTTGTGCGTGCCGTGATGCGACTGGTTCAGGCCCTGGCACCACATCGACATCGCAGCCTTCGATTCGCCGAACCACTTGGCGGCAGTGACGATGTCCTCGGCGCGCAGGCCGCACACCTCGGCGGCGACCGCCGGCGTGATGTCGCGCACGTGCTTGCGCAACTCGGCGAAGCCTTCGGTATGCGCGGCGATGAACGTGTCGTCGGCGTGACCTTCCCACAGCAGCACGTGCAGCATCGCGTTGTACAGCCAGATGTCGGTGCCCGGCAGCAGCGGCAGGTGCAGGTCGGCGTCGGAGGCGGTGTCGGTACGGCGCGGGTCGACCACGATCATCTTCATCGCCGGGTTGGCGCGACGCGCGTCCTCGATGCGGCGATAGACGATGGGGTGAGCGTAGGCCGGGTTGCCGCCGGCGATCAACAGGCAGTCGGTGTGGTCGATGTCCTCGTAGCTGCAGGGCGGGGCGTCGGCCCCCAGCGTCTGCTTGTAGGCCGACACCGCCGAACTCATGCACAGCCGCGAATTGGTGTCGACGTTATTGGTGCCGATCAGCCCTTTGGCGAGCTTGTTGAAGACGTAGTAGTCCTCGGTGAGCAGCTGGCCGGAAATGTAGAAGGCGACCGCGTCCGGACCGTGTTCGTCGATGATGGCGGCGAAGCGGTCGGCGGCGTGCGCCAGCGCGGCGTCCCAGCTCACGCGGCTGCGCGGCAGGTCGCGCGCGGTGCGCAGCTCCGGGTGCAGCGCGCGCGTGTCCGGGCGGGCGCTCAGATGCAGGGTCGAACCCTTGGTGCACAGACGGCCGAAGTTGGCCGGGTGGTCGGGGTCGCCCTTCACGCCGGTGATGCGGCTGCCGTCGTGTTCGATGATCACGCCGCACCCGACACCGCAGTAGCAGCAGGTCGAGCGGGTTTCGTGTTGGCTCTGGGTCATGTTCTTTGTCTCCGCGAGACTTTTAGCAAGGGGTATGCCACGTTACTGAGGGGCGATTCGCGTGCGAACCGGTGCGGTTCGGGCTGTCGGCGCTCCGCGCCGGGGCGCAATGACCTGTGAATGCATGCGACTGGTGCGCTGCCGGTGCCGGGTGTCCTCAGCGCAGCAGCACGCCCAGCAGCAGGATGTTGATCAGCAGCGACACCACCAGCAGCACGCGCAGCAGACGCATCGACATGCGCTCGACCAGCGGCGCGCGGCGCGGCAGCGCGAGCGGGCGGTGGGCGCCACGTTCGAGTGCGAGCAGGAATTCCTCGGCGGTTTCGAAGCGCGCATCGGGGCTGCGGGCGATGGCTTTCAGCAGCACCGCTTCAAGCCACTCGGGCACGTCCGGGCGATAGCGCGTGGGCGGTACCGGTTCGCCGAAGCGCGGACGCTGAAAGGGCTCGATCTCGCCCCACGGGTAGTGGCGGGTCAGCAGCTGGTAGAGCGTGACGCCGAGTGCGAACAGGTCGCTCGATTCGCTGGCGCTCTGGCCGGCAAACAGTTCCGGCGCCATGTAGCTGGGCGTGCCCGGGTTGTTGATCTCCTTGAAGTCCTCGCCGTCGGACGCCGCGACGCCCAGATCGAGCACGCGCAGCGTGCCCTGGCTGTCGAGGTGCAGGTTGTCCGGCTTGATGTCGCGATGGACGATGCCCAGGCGGTGCAGCGTGCCCAGCGCGCGCAGCACGCTGCAGCCCAGCTTCACGACCTGTTCGCAGCCGAAGTGATGGCCGGCATCGAGGCGCGCACGCAGGCTGGCGCCGTCGTGCCAGCTCATCAGGTAATAGAGGCGGCTGCGCGGGTGGCCGATCACCTGCGGGAACTGCGGCGACACGACGCGACGCGCCAGCCACTCTTCGTGCACCAGCGCGGCAATGGCGTCCGGGTCGGCGTCCTCGCGCAGCGTTTTCAGTACGCGTGCCTCGCCGCTGGCCAGATCGGTGACGCGGTAGAGCAGGGTAACGCGCGACTCGTGCAGCACCGCATCGACGCGCAGGCCATCCATTTCCTCGCCAACGCTGAGCCGGTGCGGCAGCGACAGACCGGCCGCCTCGGCCAGCCGGTCGCGCAGCGCGGCCTGCGGCAGCGCGTCGACGCGGGCGACCAGTGCGGTGCAGTTGTCGTTGGCGCCGCGCGCTTCGGCCTGCAGTACCAGCGTCGACGCCAGCGACTCGGCGTCGCCGCCACGCGCCAGCACGGCGGTGATGCCGTCGTCGCGCAGCGTGTTCCAGACACCGTCGCTCATCAGCACGAAGGTGTCGCCGATCTCCAGTTCGCCGTCGGCGTGGTCGACCGAGAGGCGCGCATCGAGGCCGACCGCACGGTGCAGCACGTTGGACAGTTCCGGGTGGGCCCAGGTGTGGTCCTCGGTGAGCTGGGTCAGGCTGCCGTCGCGATAGAGGTAGATGCGCGAATCACCGACGTGGGCCAGGTGCCAGCGGGTGCCGCGCAGCACCAGCGCCGACAGCGTGGTGGCCATGCCGGCGGATTCGCGGGTGCGCGCGGCATGTGCGACCAGCCAGCGGTTCAGCGCGCCCAGCACCTGATCGATCGCCTGCGCGATGCGCCAGGTGTCCGGCGTCGCGTAGTAGTCGTTGAGCAGGCCGCGCACCGTGAACTCGGCCGCTTCGCGTCCTTTGGCATGGCCGCCGACACCGTCGGCCACCGCGAGCAGCACGCCTTTGGCGTCCAGCGTTTCGCCGGTCGGCGTGACCGCGCCGACGAAGTCCTCGTTGCGCGGTCGCGGCCCGGTGATCGAGCACTGGCCGATGGACACTGCGAGCGTCATGATGCCGCCCGGCTCAGATGCGCGCCGACGTCAGGTGTGCCGCGCCCCAGGTGGTGCGCCAGCGGGTCTTCACGCGGGTCAGACCGACCAGCGCGGCGACCGCCAGCAGCGCGAATACGACGAAGCCGGTCTGGTAGCTGCCGGTGACTTCGCGCGAATAGCCGAGCGAGGAGGCGAGGTAGAAGCCGCCGATGCCACCGGCCATGCCGACCAGACCGGTCATCACGCCGATCTCGCGGCGGAAGCGCTGCGGCACCAGCTGGAACACCGCGCCGTTGCCCATGCCCAGCGCCAGCATGGCGCCGACGAACACGACCACCGCCATCCAGGCCTGCGGCAGGCCGAAGCTCACGCCGAACAGGAAAGCGGCGGCGATCACGTACATCGTGCTCAGCGTGCGGATGCCGCCGATGCGGTCGGCCAGATTGCCGCCGATCGGACGCACCAGCGAACCCGCGAACACGCAGGCGGCAGTGAAGTAACCGGCCATCTTCGCGTCCAGCCCGTACTGGGTATTGAAGTAGATGGTGAGCGACGATGCGAGACCGACGAAGCCGCCGAAGGTGACGCTGTAGAAGAACATGAACCACCAAGCGTCGCGGTCCTTCAGCACCTTCAGATACTCGGCCAGCGTCTTCGGCGGCGGGCATTCCGGCGCGTCCTTCGCGACCAGCAGGTAGAAGATGAACACTGCGACGAGCGGGATCAGTGCCAGGCCGAACACGTTGATCCAGCCGAAGGCCGCGGCCAGCCCCGGCGCGAACAGCGCGGCCAGTGCGGTGCCCGAGTTGCCGGCGCCAGCGATGCCGAGCGCCGTGCCCTGGTGTTCCGGCGGATACCAGCGCGACGCCAGCGGCAGCGCGACAGCGAAGGCGGCGCCGGCGAAGCCGAGGAAGCAGCCGAGCAGCAGCGCCTGTTCATAGCTGTGGATGCCGAACTGCCAGGCGACGAACATCGCCGCGATGACGATGACCTGACCGATGGCACCGGCCTTCTTCGGTTGCAGGTGATCGACCAGCACGCCCATCAGCATGCGCAGCAGCGCGCCGGCCAGCACCGGAACGGCGACCATGAAACCCTTCTGCGCGTGCGTGAGCTGCAGGTCCTGGGCGATCTGCACACCGAGCGGGCCGAGCAGCACCCACACCATGAAGGCGAGATCGAAGTAGAGAAAGGCGGCGAACAGCGTGGGCGTGTGGCCGGCCTTGAGAAAAGCTTTCCTGTCCATCGGCGGATGACCTCCCCGTCATCAATCCGGTCTGCGCGCATCCTTGCGGGCAGCCGTACTCGGGATAGTGGTGATTCGGATTGCTGCGACGGCGTTCGCCGTCGCAGGTATTGCGGGCCTCAGCGGACCTCTGCGGACCTCAGGCCTTCAGCAGCACCTGGCCGTTCTCGACCTTGACGTCGAAGCCGCGCGTGCAGCCGACATCGGGTGCGACCGCCTCGCCCGACTCCAGCTTGATCTTCCAGCTGTGCAGCGGACAGGTGACCGTGTCGCCATGCACGATGCCCTGCGACAGCGGGCCGCCCTTGTGCGGGCACTTGTCATGCACAGCGAACACGCGGTCACCATCGGTGCGGAAGATCGCGATGTCGCCAGATTCGGCCGCGACGACGCGCGAGCCGAGCAGCGGGATGTCTTCGAGCGCGCAGACGTGCGCCCAGGTGGAGGTTTCGGTGCTCATGTGGGTTCCTGTATGGGTATCTGGAGGGGCTGGGGGCCAGGGGCTAGGAGCTAGGGGCTAGGGAACAGGCGCGGCTTTGCCGCGCGAGGTGGGCTTGTCGCTAGCCCCTGACCCCTAGCCCCTCATCCCAAGATCAGGCCTTCATCGCCTGCTTGATGGCGATGGTGCGGAACTCGCGGCCCAGCTCGGATTTCGCGTCGGCTTCGGCGCGCTCCAGCCACGGGTCCTTGTAGTCCTGCAGCGCGAACAGCAGGCGTTCGTACAGCGCCTTGCGGTTCTCGGCGTCATCGACCACCTTGCCCTTCACGTAGTCGAGACCGACGCGCTCGATGTAGTGCACCGTGCGTTCGAGGTACCAGCCTTCTTCGCGGTAGAGCTGCAGGAAGGCGCCGGAGTACTCCATCACCTCGTCGTCGCTGGCCACCTTGCAGAAGAATTGCGCGACTTCGGTCTTGATGCCGCCGTTGCCGGCGACATAGATTTCGTAGCCGGATTCGACGCCGATCACGCCCACGTCCTTGATGCCGGCTTCGGCGCAGTTGCGCGGGCAGCCGGACACGGCGAGCTTCACCTTGTGCGGGCTGTACATGCCGAACAGCATCTTTTCCAGCTTCACGCCGAGGCCCATGGACAGCTGGGTGCCGAAGCGGCAGTGCTCGGCACCGACGCAGGTCTTCACCGTGCGCAGGCTCTTGCCGTAGGCGTGGCCGGACACCATGCCGGCCTTGGCGAAGTCGGCCCACATCGCCGGCAGGTCGTCCTTCTTCACGCCCAGCAGGTCGATGCGCTGGCCGCCGGTCACCTTCACCGTCGGCACCTTGTACTTCTCGGCCGCGTCGGCGATGGCGCGCAGTTCGCCCGGCGTGGTCAGGCCGCCCCACATGCGCGGCACCACCGAATAGGTGCCGTCCTTCTGGATGTTGGCGTGCGCGCGCTCGTTGATGAAGCGGCTCTGCGCGTCGTCCTTCGCCTCGTGCGGCCAGGTCGAGATCAGGTAGTAGTTCAGGGCCGGGCGGCAGGAAGCGCAGCCGTTGGGCGTTTTCCACTTCAGCTCGCGCATCACGGTCGGGATGTCGATCAGGTGGCGGTCGCGGATCGCCGCACGCACGTCGCCGTGATTCATGTCGGTGCAGCCGCACATCGGCTTCGAGCTCGAATCGGCCGGCGTGTAGGCGCCGCCGACGCAGGAGGCGAGAATCTGTTCGACCAGGCCGGTGCAGGAGCCGCAGGAGCTGGAGGCCTTGGTGTGCTTGCGCACGTCGTCCAGCGAGAACAGCCCCTTCTCCTTGATCGCCTTGACGATGGTGCCCTTGCATACGCCGTTGCAGCCGCAGACTTCGGCGGTATCGGGCATCGATGCCGCCTGGGTCTGGCCCTTGTGGCCGACGTCGCCCAGGTGGTTCTGACCGAACATCAGGTGATCGCGCACGGCGTGGATGTCCTGACCGTCCTTGATCAGCTGGAAGTACCAGCTGCCGTCGGCGGTGTCGCCGTACAGACAGGCGCCGACCAGGCGCTCGCCTTCGAGCACCAGGCGCTTGTACACGCCGCCCGCCGGGTCGTGCAGCACGATGTCGTCGCAGCCCGGTCCGCCCATGAAGTTGCCGGCCGAGAACACGTCGATGCCGGTCACCTTCAGCTTGGTCGAGGTGACGGAGCCCTTGTAGGTGCCGATGCCGTACTGGGCGAGGTGGTTGGCGCACACCTTGGCCTGTTCGAACAGCGGCGCGACCAGACCGTAGGCGATGCCGCGGTGGTTCACGCATTCGCCGACCGCGTAGATCTTCGGATCGTAGGTCTGCAGCGTGTCATTGACGACGATGCCGCGGTTGCAGTGGATGCCCGCCGATTCGGCCAGCGTGGTGTTGGGGCGGATGCCGGCGGCCATCACGACGAGGTCGGCCGGAATGGTTTCGCCGCTCTTGAAACGCACTGCGGACACCCGGCCATCGGCGCCGGCGATCAGCGATTCGGTCTGCTTCTCCAGCAGGAAGGCGAGGCCCTTCTTTTCCAGCGAGGCCTGCAGCATGTCGGCCGAGGGCTTGTCGAGCTGGCGTTCCATGATCCACGGCGCCAGATGCACCACGGTCACCTGCATGCCGCGCAGCGCCAGGCCGTTGGCCGCTTCCAGTCCGAGCAGACCGGCGCCGATGACCACCGCGTGCTTGCGCGTGGCGGCGGCTTCGATCATCGCGTCGGTGTCGGCGATGTCGCGGTAGGCGATCACGCCCGGCAGGTCCTTGCCCGGCACCGGCAGGATGAAGGGGTTGGAACCGGTGGCCAGCAGCAGGCGGTCGTACTCCGCCTCGGTACCGTCGTCGGCGAACACCTTGCGTGCCTTGCGGTCGATCTTGACGATCTTCTTGCCGGTGTGCAGCGTGATGTTGTTGTCGCGGTACCAGTCCCAGTCGTTCAGGATGATGTCCTGCACCGTCATTTCACCGGCCAGCACCGGCGACAGCAGGATGCGGTTGTAATTCGGATGCGGCTCCGCACCGAACACGGTGATGTCGTACATCTCCGGTGCGATCTTGAGCAGCTCTTCCAGCGTGCGACAGCCCGCCATCCCGTTGCCGACCATGACCAGACGCTTCTTTTCCATGACCCGTTCCCTCTACCGATTGCTGCAATAACAGACCGCACCAGGTGCAGCCGACAACCCTTACCCGGCTGTGTCGCCCGGACCGGTAACGGTTCGCAGGGACGAGCACAGACCTGCGCCTGCAGCATCGCTGGCGCCTGTAGGGCAAAACCTTTCGTGACCGGATCGTGCCGGTCGGCAAATGACGCGCTTGGTCGGTCGTGTCCCGCCATTGGGAGACGAAGCCGGTAAAACCGGGCTGCGCGGCGCAGTCGATGCGTCCCGCAGCGTTGACGACAGCCGATCCATCCTGGATACGGTGCCGGTGTGTCGCAGGCTTGCGCCCGCTTTGTGTCGTCGACCTGCTTCAGTGACCGGGCAACCAGCCGGGGCACGACGCATCGTTGCGTCGTGTGTGCCCGGGCCTTTCTATCCAAGTCCGCCGTGCCGGCTGTGCCGCGAGGCGAACTTCGATGGTGCCGATGTGAACCAAGCCTGGTGCAGGGATGCCCGCACGCGCGGCCAACCCTCTCACGGGTGTCGACAAAGCAAAAGTTTTGCCAGGTCCGTTTCACCCGTTCGGAGCCATCGCTCAGAAGGGATCAACCTGCTGATTCATATGAGTTGTTGCCTGGATTTCGAGGTCTTCCCGGAGCGCTTGGCCGTCGCCGGTCGGGCCGTCTTCGCACGGATGTGGTGCAGCCGCTCTTCACACCGGTGCGCTCCAGTAAGTCCTGGCGGGGCCGTTAAACACGTCATGAACGATCGAGGCCCTGACCACTCCAAGCGCCGCACCGGAACAGGCCGCACCGCGCTCGCCTGGTGCC
The DNA here is from genome assembly GCF_038066675.1 of Methyloversatilis sp. NSM2. NCBI lineage: Bacteria > Pseudomonadati > Pseudomonadota > Betaproteobacteria > Nitrosomonadales > Sterolibacteriaceae > Methyloversatilis > Methyloversatilis sp. NSM2. Next base: position 1,364,820 of record NZ_JBBUKV010000001.1, on the reverse strand, counting down.
TGCTCGCAAGCTGGCTCGTCGCCAGCGGTGGCGTGCTGCTTGCGCACATGAAAAACAATCCGGTCGGTGTCTGCGTGACCCGCGACTGACCGGACAAGAACATCCTCTGGAGACCTTCACGATGAACGACCACGCGCTTCACGCCTATTACGTCAGCGCAGACCGGGTCATGCTCGGCACCGCGACCGTTCTGTCCGCGGTGTGCATCGTCCTTGCAACCATTTCAGGCGGTCTGACCACCGCCCTGCTGGTCGGCGTGCCGGCCTGTCTGGTGCCTTACGCGCTGTTCCGGATGGCACCGGGCTCGCTGGTGTCGCGTATCGGCTTCGCGAGTGCCTTCATGGTGCTGGCCGCGCTGCTGATCCAGCTCACCGGTGGCCTGATCGAGGCGCACTTCAGCATCTTCGTGCTGCTCGCCTTCCTGCTCTATTACCGCGACTGGCGGCCGGTGCTGGTGGCCGCCGGCCTGATCGCGGTGCATCACCTGGCGTTCAATGCCATGCAGGCGGCCGGCCTCGGCGTGTTCATCTTCAATGGCGGCGCCAACTTCAACATGGTGCTGGTGCACGCCGCCTTCGTCGTGGCCGAGGCCGGACTGCTGTGCTACATGGCGCTGGGCCTGTCGCGCGAGGCACTGCAGGCGGCGCGCGTCGGAGAAGCGGCCGAGCGCATCGGCGCCGGCGATCTTGCGTCGGCGATTCCACAGCAGGCCGGCATGCCGCTGCTCGCCGCGATGGAGCAGATGCGGGCGCGGCTGTCGCGCACCGTGAGCCTGCTGGTGACCGAGTCCGCCAGCGCACAGCGCGTGGCCGATACGATGGTGGCCAACGCGGAGCAGGTGACCGCCTCGACCGGTCAGCAGAGCGAAGCAACCCAGCGCATGGCCTCGGCCGTGCAGCAGCTGACGGCGTCCATCCAGCAGATTGCGCAGAACGCCGAGGAGGCCAGCCAGCGCGTGCGCCGCGGCGGCGCGTCGGCGGACGAGGGGGTGGCGGTGATGCACACGCTGGCCGACGAGATCCGCCATACCGGCGCGTCCATCCACGAGGTCGAGAACGGCATGCAGCGGATCGGCGCGCAGTTTGAAAGCGTGAAATCCATCGTCGCGCTGATCAAGGAGATCGCCGACCAGACCAATCTGCTGGCCCTGAACGCGGCCATCGAAGCCGCTCGTGCGGGCGAGCAGGGGCGCGGCTTTGCGGTCGTGGCGGACGAGGTGCGCAAGCTTGCCGAACGCACCCGCAACGCGACCGAGGACATCGCCCGCACCGTCGAGGCCATGCAGGCGAGCAAGGACGAGGCGCTGCACAGCGTCGCCAGCACGGTCGCCACCGCGCAGCGCGGCGTCGATCGCGTCGGCGAAGTCAGTCAGTCCATCGCCGCGGTGTCGGCGGACATCGAAGCGATGATGGCCATCATCGTCGGCATATCGGCGTCGATGAAGGAACAGTCGCAGGCGGCGACCGAGATCGCAACCGGGGTCGAGCAGGTCGCCGCGCTGGCCGACAGCACGGCCGCGATGGCGGCCGAGGACCGCGCGACTGCGGCGCAGCTGAATGCGATGGCGCAGTCGCTGGTCGACGCAGGCAGCCAGTTCAGGGTGAGCTGAAGCGGTCGACGTGCTGCCGCACCGCGCTCAGTTGCAGGCGAGCTGCCGGCAGGCGTCGAGGTGGGCGAGCAGCGGGGCGGGCACCGCGCTGCGTCCTTCCAGCATGTCGCGTATCAGGCGGGCGTTTGCCTCCGCCTCGATGCCAGGCTCGGGCTGCGTCAGCGCGCTGCCTTCCTCCGCTTCGCACAGCACCGACTCGACGCCATCGACGAAGCCGATGATCTGCGGTCGCCGCGCCGGATTGGCGTAGGCCTCGCCCTCGGTGCCGCGCATCAGCATCGAGCGACCACCATCGAGGCGCAGGAACTGCGTCATCTTCTCCAGGTACTCCGGATGGGTCACCGGTACCACGCGTACGCTGCGTCCGGGCATCGGATCGATCATCTTGGTCATCGAGTGACCCGAGTTGCGAACGCCCAGTTGCGGGCGCAGCGACAGCAGGGCATCCAGGCCAGGCAGCAGCTTGTCGACGCCGATGCAGGCGATGCGCTGCGCCGCCAGCAGTTCGCCGGCGTGCGCCGGGCTGTCCGCCATCGGCAGGTCGAGCGCACGCAGCAGCGCGAACGGGTCGGCGCGGGTGTCGAAATCGAAGCGGCCGTGGATCAGCACCGGAATGCCCTCACGTACCAGCAGCATCGCCAGCAGCGGCATCAGGTTGGGGCGGCGGCGGGCGCCGTTGTAGGTCGGCAGTACCACGGTGCGGGCGCCGGCAGGTGCAGCGACATGGGCGATGCGCGTATCGATCGCTGCTTTGAAGCCCAGCAGCTCCTCCAGCGACTCGCTCTTGATCCGCATCGCCAGCACGATGGCGCCCAGCTGCAGCGGCGGCACGCGCCCGTCCAGCATGTCGGCAAACAGTGCCTGCGCGTCCTCGCGCGACAGCGAGCGTGAGCCCTTGGCGCCGCGGCCGATTTCCTTGATCTGTTTCGTGTAGTTCATGGGTACAGGATTATGCCCGCGCCGGAACCCTGTGCCGGCCTGCGTTATATTCGGATTCGTCGCGCCGGAACACCGGCGCCTGCCGCGGGGTCAGAGCCGCTCCGCGCACAGCGACGCATACATATAAGGAGACGGACATGAAAGTAGGTTTCATCGGACTCGGATTGATGGGCCGCCCGATGGCGGGTCATCTGGCCAAGGGCGGTCACAGCCTTCACCTGTGGGCGCGTCGCCCAGAATCGCTCGAACCCTTCCGCGACAGCGGTGCGACCTTTCACTCGACCATTGCCGACGTCGCGCGCGAAGCCGATGTCGTGTTCTCGATGGTGGCCGACGCGCCGGACGTCGAGCAGGTGGCACTCGGCCCGCAGGGTATCGCCGAAGGCGCGGCCGGTCGCACCGACCTGATCTTCGTCGACATGAGCACCATCGCGCCGGATTCGGCACGCACCATCGCCGCCCAGCTGGCTGCCAAGGGTGTGTCGATGATCGATGCGCCGGTATCCGGCGGTGAGGTTGGCGCCATCAACGCAGCACTCACCATCATGGCCGGTGGCACGCAGGAGGCGTTCGACCGCGTGCTGCCGCTGTTCCAGCTGATGGGCAAGAACGTCACCCGCGTCGGCGACAGCGGCGCCGGCCAGGTGGCCAAGGCCTGCAACCAGATACTGACCGGCGTCGGCGTGCTGGCGCTGGCCGAAGCGTTCGCCTTCGCCGAGAAGAGCGGCGTCGATTCGGCCCGCGTGCGCGAGGCGCTGCTCGGCGGCTTCGCCTACAGCCGCATCCTGGAAAACCACGGTCAGCGCATGCTGGACCGCAATTTCAAGCCGGGCTTCAAGTCGTGGATGCACCAGAAAGATCTGCGCATCGTCATGAACGAGGCGCACCGCATGGGCCTGGCGCTGCCATCGGCCGCGGCGGCGGCGCAGATGCTGAACGCGATGGTCGGCCAGGGGCTGGGCGAGGAGGATTCGATCGCCGTGCTGAAGGTGCTCGAAGGTCTCGGCGGCGTCGAGCGCTGAGGGGCTCGCGATGAAGATCGGCTTCATCGGTCTGGGCGCGATGGGCCGCGCGATGGCAGCCAATCTGCTGCGCGCCGGGCACGAGGTGACCGTGTGGGCGCGTCGCGCCGAGTCGATGCAGCCCTTGCTCGACCAGGGGGCACGGCCGTCGGCGTCGCCGGCGGACTGCGCGCGCGGCATGGACGCGGTCTGCTGCATCGTCACGACCGGTGCCGACGTGCGCGAAGTGGCGCTGGGGCCGCGGGGCGTCATCGAAGGCGCTGCACCCGGCTGCGTGTTCATCGATCACAGCACGATTCCGCCGTCGGTGGCGCGCGACATCGCCGCCGCACTGAAGGCGCGCGGCATCGACATGCTGGACGCGCCGGTGTCCGGCGGCGAGCGCGGCGCCATAGACGCGACGCTGGCCATCATGGTTGGCGGCGAGGCGGCGGTGTTCGAGCGCATGAAACCGCTGTTCGCGGCCGTCGGTCGCACCCAGGTGCATGTCGGCCCGAACGGGGCGGGGCAGGTGACCAAGGCCTGCAACCAGCTCATCCTGTGCGCCTTCATCGAGGCGGCAGCGGAGGCGGCGCGGCTGGCTGCTGCCAGCGGCGTCGATTTCGGCAAGGTGCGTGAGGCCATGCTGCACGGCTCGGCTTCGTCGCGTGCACTCGAGCTGTTCGGCGGCAAGATGGCGACGCGCGATTTTTCGGCCGGCGTGCAGTCGCGCCTGCATCACAAGGACATGGGCATCGTGCTCGGCGAGGCGGTCGAACTGGGGCTGGCGATGCCGCTGTCAGCCGCGGTCTGGCAGCAGCTGAACGCGCTGATGGCGCAGGGCGGCGGTACGCTGGACACCTCGGCCCTGCTCACCGTGCTCGAAGGGTCCGGCGCCGCCTGATCAGTGCCGCCTGCCGGTCAGGCAGGGGAAGTCGAAGGCCGGATCCTGACCGTCCATCAGTCTGGAAAGCAGCCTGGCCGAACCGCAGGCCAGGGTCCAGCCGAGTGAGCCGTGGCCGGTGTTGTACCAGAGGCCGTTGATCCGGCTGCGGCCGATCAGCGGCACATTGCCCGGCGTACACGGACGCAGGCCGGCCCAGGCCTCGACCGCGTCGAAATCGCCGGCGTCCGGGCACAGTTCGCGCGCCAGCCGGGTCAGCAACTGCACGCGCTCCGGTTCTATCGTCACCGTCAGTCCGCCCAGTTCGGCCATGCCGGCCACGCGCACGCGGTCGCCGAGGCGCGACAGCACGATGCGGTGTTCCTCGTCGGTCAGGCTGGTGCGTGGCGCATCCGGTCCGGCCGGGAAGGTGATCGAATAACCCTTGATCGGATACAGAGCAGGCCGCGGGCCGTGCTGCTCGACCAGCTGGCGCGTGTGCGTGCCGAGCGCGCACACCACCTGCTCGCCACGCAGCAGACCGCGCACGCCGCGTGCGTCGCGCACGGCAACACCGCGTACCGTGTTTTCGTGGATGTCCAGCGCCTCGACCGTGATTTCGTAGTGGAAGGTGACACCGGCGTCGGCGCAGGCGGTGGCGAGCGCCCGCGTGAAGCGGTGCGCGTCACCGGTTTCGTCGTTCGGTGCGTGCAGGCCACCCACCAGCGTGCGCTGGCTGTTTGCCAGCGCCGGTTCGATGGCGATGCAGCGCGCGGCGTCGCAGCTGTCGACGCGGATGCCGTGCGGCGCCAGCCACTCGGCCCGCGCGCGGGCACGCTCGAATTCACGGCGTTCGGAAAACACGTGCAGGATGCCGCAGGCGGACTGGTCGTACTCCAGCTTCAGTGAATGGCGCAGTGCCTGCAGTTCGGCCTGGCTGCTGACGGCCAGTCGCGCCAGCGCATCGGTGTTGCGACGCATGCGGCCCGGCAGGCATTCGTACAGGAAGGCGCCCATCCATCGCCACTGCCGGTGGTTGGCGGTCGGCGAAAAACGCACCGGGGCATTCGAATCGAGCAGTCCGCGCAGCCCTATCATCGGCGCCTGCGGTGAGGCCCAGGGCGCGGCGTGACTGACCGAAATCTGCCCGCCGTTGGCGAAACTGGTTTCCATTGCGGGATCAGCCTGCCGGTCGATGACCGACACGGTGTGACCGGCCTGGCGCAGATACCAGGCGGTGGTGATGCCGACGACGCCGGCACCCAGAACGAGGATGTGCATGCGGTTCTAGTTATGGACGACGCTGTGGATGACCGGGGGCGACCGCTGCCGGTTCCGTGCGCAGGGCGCGCTGCCGGCTTTCAAATCGGTCGGACGTGAAATCGTGCGACCCGGATCATGGTGCTGTGCACGATAATGCATTTCCTGCCATTCCGGAGTCGCGACACATGTCCCGCATCACCCTGAGCCAGTTCCTGATCCAGCAACAGCGCGACGGCGAGCGCATCTGCGCCGAGCTGCGCTTCCTGGTCGAAGTCGTCGCCCGCGCGGTCAAGGCGATCGGCAACGCAGTCGGCAAGGGCGGTCTGACCAATTCGCTCGGCGAGGCCGGCGGCGAGAACGTACAGGGCGAGGTGCAGAAGAAGCTGGACGTGATCGCCAACGAAATCCTGCTCGAAGCAAACGAGTGGGGCGGTCATCTGGCAGCGATGGCGTCAGAGGAGATGGATCTGCCGCACCAGATCCCGAACCGTTACCCGAAGGGCGAATTCCTGCTGCTGTTCGATCCGCTGGATGGCTCGTCGAACATCGACGTGAACATATCGGTCGGCACCATCTTTTCGGTGCTGCGCTGCCCTGAACTGAATGGCAGCGTCGAGCCGGTCGATGAGAAGGCCTTCCTGCAACCCGGCACCCAGCAGCTGGTGGCCGGCTACGCGGTGTACGGTGCGGCCACCCAGCTGGTGCTGACCGTGGGCAACGGCGTCCATGCGTTCACGCTGGACCGCGAGACCGGCAGTTTCGTCATGACCACCGAAAACATGCGTGTGCCGGAAGACACCAAGGAGTACGCGATCAACGCCTCGAACGCGCGCTGGTGGGAAGCGCCGGTCAAGCGCTACATCGACGAGCTGCTGGCGGGCAAAAGCGGGCCGCGCGGCAAGGATTTCAACATGCGCTGGGTCGGTTCGATGGTGGCCGATGTGCACCGCATCCTGACCCGCGGCGGCATCTTCATGTATCCGAAGGACACCAAGGATCCGACCAAGCCCGGCAAGCTGCGGCTGATGTACGAGGCCAATCCGATGGCGATGCTGATCGAGCAGGCGGGCGGCGCGGCCACCACCGGTTACCAGCGCATCCTCGACGTGCAGCCGGAAAAGCTGCACCAGCGTGTGCCGGTCATTCTGGGGTCGAAGAACGAAGTGGAGCGCGTGACCGGCTATCACGCCGTCTGAAGCAGGCGCGCGATGCCGGCGGCGGCGACGCGGCCGCTGGCCATGCTGGCGGTGAGCAGGTAGCCGCCGGTCGGCGCTTCCCAGTCCAGCATTTCGCCGGCGCAGAACACGCCAGGCAGCGCCTTCAGCATCAGTCCGTCGTCCAGCGCCTCCAGACGCACGCCACCGGCCGTGCTGATGGCCTCGGCCACCGGCCGGGTGCGCAGCAGGCGCAGCGGCAGCCCCTTCAGCGTCGCCGCAAGGCGCGCCGGGTCGGCCATCGCCGCCTTGTCCAGCACTTCGTGCACCAGCCCCAGCTTGACGCCGGCCAGACCGAGCCGGCTGGCGAGGTGCGAACTGAGCGAGCGCGAGCCGCGCGGGCGGCGGATTTCGTCGAGCACGCGTGCCGCGCCGTGCGCCGGCAGCAGGTCGAGCGCGATGTCGCAGTGGCCGTCGCGCTCGATCCGTTCGCGCAGGGCGGCGGACAGCGCATAGATCAGGCTGCCTTCGAGGCCGTGTGCGCTGACCAGGCACTCGCCGCGTCGTTCGATTGACGTCCCGTCCATTCCGTCGAAGCGGATGGCGACGTTCTTCAGCGGTGCGCCGGCGTGGCGCTCGGCAAAGTGCGTGCTCCAGTCGATGACGAAGCCGCAGTTGGCGGAACGCAATGGCGAGAGGGCGACGCCGCGCGCGTCGAGCAGCGGCATCCAGGCCCCGTCGGAGCCGAGCTGCGGCCAGCTGGCGCCGCCCAGTGCGAGCAGCGTTGCGCGCGCGCCGACCTGCCGCTCGCCGTCCGGCGTGTCGAAGGTGAGCGCGCCGGCGACGTTCCATCCGGTCCAGCGGTGGCGCATGTGAAAGTGCACGCCCGCCGCGCGCAGGCGCGCCAGCCATGCGCGCAGCAGTGGCGCCGCCTTCATGTCGGTCGGAAATACCCGCCCGGAACTGCCGACGAAGGTGGCGATGCCGAGGCCAGCGCACCAGTCACGCAGCGCGGCCGCATCGAATTCGGCCAGCCAGTTGCTGACTTCGGCGCTGCGTTCGCGGTAGCGGGTGACGAACAGATCGGCGGCTTCGCCGTGTGTCAGATTGAGGCCGCCCTTGCCGGCGAGCAGGAATTTGCGGCCGACCGAGGCCTTGGCGTCGTACAGATCGACCGCGATGCCGCGCGCCGACAGCACTTCGGCCGCCATCAGCCCGGCCGGTCCGCCGCCGACGATGGCGACCTGAACGGCGCTGTGAGGCAGGGGCATCAGTCCGGTGTCTGCACCAGCCGCAGCGCGCTGTCGTCACTGCGCAGGCGGTAGGGGCTCGGTGGAAGCGGCGGCTCGGGTACTTCGGCGCGCTTCTTCAGCGCCTCGTAGCGGCCGGCGACCTTGGGCACGTAGGCGCGGGTTTCCGCGTACGGCGGCACGCCTCCGTACTTTCTGACCGCGCCGGCGCCGGCGTTGTAGGCGGACAGTACCAGTTCGATGTCGCCGAAATCGTCCAGCAGGTCGCGCAGGTGGCGTGCGCTGGCGCGCAGATTGTCGGCGGGCTTCAACGCATCGGACACGCCGTACATGCGGGCGGTGGAGGGCATCAGCTGGGCCAGACCGAGCGCACCCTTGGGTGACACGGCGTGCGGGTTGTAGGCCGATTCGGCGTGGACGACGGCGTGCAGCAGTTCGGGGTCGATGCCGCCAGCCTCGGCCGCCGCCTCGATCTGTGCCGAGAAAGGCAGCTTTCCCAGCGCTTCGCGGCGTGCCTGCTTGCGTTCGGCCTCGGAAATGCGCGGCGATTCGGGTTGATGGAGGCGGTAGTCGGCGCCGCCCGGCAGCCGCAATTGATAGTCCGCGGAATCGCCGGCGTGGGCAATGGGCATCAGCAGTGTCGCGAGCAGCATGACGGGCGTGCGCATCAGCCTTCCTTTGCAGTCAGTCGGGTGGCGAACCAGACCGCCAGCACGATGCCGACGGTGTTGGCGAGCAGATCGTAAAGATCGGCTTCACGCCCCGGCAACATGAGTTGCCGCCACTCATCGTAACAAGCCAGCGCCAGCGCCAGTCCGGCGCACGCATACAGCCAGCGCCGGCCGGTGGCCAGCCACAGTGACAGCGCGATCGCACCGAAGGTGCCGGCGTGCGCGAGCTTGTCCCAGGGCGACGGAATCAGACCGACCGCCAGCGAGGTTTCGCCGAGGCGGATCAGGCTGGCGATCATCGTCAGCGCGAACAGGCCGGCCGCCCACTGCAGACAGGGCTGCAGCCGCACTGCCTCAGTACGCATTGCGGTCGCTGAACACGACGGCAACCGTCTTGACGATGATCCAGAGGTCCAGCCCGAGCGACCAGGTGCGCAGGTATTCGAGGTCGTACTCGATGCGCTTCTGCATCTTGTCCACGGTTTCGGTTTCGCCGCGATAGCCATTCACCTGCGCCCAGCCAGTGATACCCGGCTTGACCTTGTGACGCACCATGTAACCCTTGATCAGCTTGCGGTAGGTTTCGTTGTGCGACACCGCGTGCGGCCGCGGGCCGACGATGCTCATGCGCCCCTGCAGCACGTTGATGAACTGCGGCAGTTCGTCGAGCGAGGTGCGGCGCAGGAAGCCGCCGAAGCGGGTGATGCGCTGGTCGTTTCGGGTGGCCTGCTTCACGACGCCGCCATCCTCCTGCACGGTCATCGAGCGGAACTTGTAGACGACGATTTCCTTGCCATCGAGGCCGTAGCGGCGCTGGCGGAACAGTGCCGGGCCGGGCGAACTCATCTTCACGCCTATCGCGATCGCCAGCAGCAGCGGCGATATCAGCAGCAGGATGATGATGGACAGCACGATGTCGCTGGTGCGCTTGACCAGACCGTTGATGCCGGTGAATGGCGTGTCGCAGACGGCCACCACCGGTACGCCCGCCACATAGTCCATGCGCCCCTGGATCAGGTCGGTCAGGAAAATGTCCGGTGCGAAGAAGATGCTCACCGTCGTATCTTTGAGGTCGTCCAGCAGTGACAGGATGCGCGGCTGGCTGGCCATCGGCAGCGCGAGGTAGATCTGGTCGATGCGGTTCGCCTTCACGTAGGCGGCGAGGTCGCGCAGACGACCGAGCAGCGGCAGGCCGTTGAGCTGGGTGATGCGCTCGGGGGCGCGGTCGTCGAAGTAGCCGACGCAGCGCACGCCAAGGTAAGGATTGGTTTCGAACTGTTCGGCCAGCGACACACCGATGTCGTTGCAGCCGACGATGATGACTCGGGTCTGGTTCGCTTCCTGCGCGGCCGCCCGCTGCAGATAGCCGCGGGCAACGAAGTGGGCGACCAGCTGGGTCAGCGGTGCGGCGACCAGCCAGGACACCACGACCTCGTAGGGGAAGTTCTCGATGTACTGGCTCGCGTAGCCGAAGAACAGCAGGATGAAGGCGATCAGCAGCCAGCTGATCACGGTCTGCCGGATCACCCGACGCGGCCGCATGCTGAGCAGCGACGAGCCGGGGAAGGACAGGGAAAAGACGACGAGCGACAGCACGACGTAGCGCGCGTCGACGGTATCGCCGAAATAGAGCGCGCAGGCGATCAGGGACAGGATGAGCGACAGCGGGTCGAGGAACATTTCGACCATGCCGGAAAGGCTCAACGGTGCCCGCAATACGGAAGTGTTACGCTCAAACTTGGCGAGCATCGGGAATGAAACCGGTGAATTCAATGGACTTGGAGATCTGCAGACGACGTGCCGGCTAGAATACCGGAAGCGATTTTGCGCATTTTCACGATTTGCGCGCCGGAAAGAAAAGCGTCACGGCCTGCATTCATACTCTCTTCGATGAACAATAACATTTCAAAATGTTGGCCCGTTGTGCTGTTGTTACTGACACTGCCGCCCGCAGACAGCGCCTGGGCCGACGAGGACGACGCCTTTTCTCTCGTGACCTCGGCTTCGTGGCAGTATCAGGACAACGTGCTCTATCTGCCGGACGGCCAGCGTCCTCCCGCCGTCTTCGGGTTGAATGCGCCGCGGGGCGATCAGAGCTACGTCGCCTCGGTCGGGCTGAACTTCAACAAGCGTATTGGTCGGCAGCAACTTTCTGCGAGTGCATCGCAGATCATGACGCGGTACAACGATCTCAAAACGTTGGACAACGACGGCCACAACCTCCTTGCCTCCTGGAAGTGGGAACTAGGCAACGATCTGTCCGGACAGTTGCGGTACTCGAACCGGCGTTACATGCAGGGCTTCAACGATTTTCGGTCCCTGACACCCGTCAAGAATCTGGTCGATCTGGAGAACTGGCGCTTCGACGCAACATATAAGCTGGATGCGTTCTGGGCCTTGATCGGCGGAGTTTCAAGGGACAGCTTGCGTAATGGTGTGCCGTCGAGACTGGGCAGTGATTACGACATCGATCGCTACGAACTCGGGGCGCGCTACACAACGCGCGGCGGCACGTCTTTCGAGCTGGTGGGTATCGACACGCAGGGCGACTATCCGAACCGCTTGCCGACCTCAAACGTCACCAACTCCTACTCGCAGAAGAATCTAGAAGCGAGGATACGTTGGCAACCGGTAGGGCATTCGCGCCTCTCGGCGTCAATCGGGCAGGCTAATCGCAAGCACGACAATCTGCCAGAGCGCGACTATGAAGATGTGTACGGCAGAGTGGGGTGGGAGTGGACACCAACCGGCAAATTCGGCGTCAGCTTCCTCGCCGAACGCCAGATCAGTGCGCTTGACGACATCGTGTCGAGTTACTTTCGCACGACGACTTACTCGATCGCGCCCATGTGGCAGGCAACGGGCAAGTTGCGGTTCGACGGGCGTGTCCAGTGGGTTTCCCGAGATGCTTCTGGCGACAGCTTCTTCTCGACGCTCTCTCCAGCGGAGCAGGCGTTCTATCGGGTGTTCTTTGGAATTGATGGCACGGCGCGTCAGGAAGACATCACGACCTACAGTCTTGGCGCCACCTGGGCCATCCAGCGCAATCTGACGGCGAACGCAGAGCTGCGCCACGATTCGCGCGATTCGAACGTTCAGTTCTACCAGTACCGCGTGCGCAGCCTGTCGATGTCGCTGCAATACCTTTTCTGAGTCAGTACCGCAACAGCGCGTGGCTGCCCCAGCCGCGCGCGGCGAGCAAGGCCGAGCCGCCGAGTGCCGGCAGGTCGATCAGGAAGCGGAAGCCGATGAGCTGCCCACCGGCGCGTTCGACCAGTTCGCCGCAGGCCACGGCGGTGCCGCCAGTGGCGATCAGGTCGTCCAGCACCAGCACCCGTGAGCCGCTGGCGAAAGCGCCGACGTGCATTTCCAGCCGGTCGCTGCCGTATTCGAGCGCGTAGTCGACGCCCAGTGTCGGGCCCGGCAGCTTGCCGGGCTTGCGTACCGGAACCACGCCGGCGCCCAGTCGCTGCGCCAGCGCGCCCGCGAGCAGGAAGCCGCGTGCCTCGATGGCGGCAACAATGTCGACGCTGGCAGGCTCGATGCTGCGTTCGAGTGCGTCCAGTGCCTGCGTCAGGCCGCGCGCGTCGGCCAGCAGCGGCGTGATGTCGCGGAACTTTATGCCCGGCTCGGGAAAATCGGGGATGGTGCGAATCAGCGAGCGCAGCGGAGCGAGGTCGGACGGATGTGTCATGGCGTTTCCTGGAAGGCGGGCAGGCCGAGCCGGGCGCGTCGTTCGTTGCGCGGCAGTGCGGCCAGCTCGCGCATGGTTGCCCATACGGCGGGCATGTCGGGTGAGGCGGCAATCAGTCGCGTGAAGGCCGGTCTGGCTGCAGTGTAGAGGCCGATCGACGCCAGCGTCGCGTTGTTGATGTCCTGTGCGAACCAGCGATCGTAGCCGCGGAAGCCGGCCCAGCGCGTGTCGCGCAGAGCACGATAATCCGCGCCCAGCTCTTCGAGCAGGCGCGCCTTGCCGGCGTGTTTTTCGGAATCCGCCAGATCGCTGCGGTAGAGCGCATCCAGTGCGTCGCGATAGCGGATCACCAGCGCGGCGAAATCGCTGCGCAGCAGCTGCGCCCGTTCGAACCCTTCGCGCAGCCCTTCCTTGCCGGAACGCGCCAGCCAGCGGCGCACGCCTTCCTCTTCCACCGCGCTGGCGAAGGATTCGTTGAACTCGGTGTCGTCGCGTACGTAGACGATCTGGTGCGCCAGTTCATGCACGATGAGACGCACCAGCTCGGTCTCCGGGTAGTGGATGAAGGTGTTCAGCAGCGGATCGTCGAACCAGCCCAGCGTCGAGTAGGCCGGCACACCGCTCACATGCACATCCAGCCCCTCGCGCGCCAGTGCGTCGGCGTGACGGCGCGCATCGGCTTCGGCGAAGAAGCCGCGATAGCTGACGCAGCCGGCGATGGGGAAGCAGGACTGGCGTGGCTTGACCGACAGGGGCTCGGTGGCGAACACGTTCCAGACGACGAAAGGGCGCCCGAGGTCGGCGTAACGACGGTAGCTGCCGTTGTTGGGCAGGGCCATCTCGCGGCTGGCCCAGTCGCGAATCTCTGCTGCCAATGCGAGCTTGTCGCGCAGCGCCTGTGTGCTTGCCCCGTCGGCATCCACCTCGGCCAGTGGCCGCGCCAGCCGCCATAGCTCGAACTGGCCGTGTGCCGCCTGCAAGTAGTAGCGTGGCGAGAAGCTGCCGTTGCAGCCGCCGAGCAGCAGCGCCAGACCGACGACGAGGCAACGGTGCCGGAGCCGCTCAGCCCGCGTCGCGGTGTCCGGCATAGGGGTCGGCGTAGGCGGGAACGACGGCGGGGGCCGTGTCCAGCGGCGCGTTGTCGATGGTGACCGGTATCCAGCCGCGTACGCTGTTGATGAACCAGACGGCTTGGGCGCGGCCGAGGTCCTCACAGGTGAGCACGCGTTCCATCAGTTCGCCGCGCTCCACCAGTTCGCGCCTGAGCGTGCCATCTAGCAGGCCGCTGGATACCGGCGGCGTGTAACGGCTGCCATCGATGTCCAGCACCAGATTGCCGCGCGTGAATTCGGTCAGTTCGCCGGCGTCGTTCCACAGCAGCACGTCGAAGGCGCTACCGGCGACCTGCGACAGGTGGGCGTCGTAAATGCCCCGGCGTGTGGTCTTGTGGTAGAGCAGCGGCTCGGCGCGGGACACCGGTGCCGACGCCAGCCTGACCTTGCGCGGGCTGTTGTCGGGCTCGCCGGCAGCGGCGCTCTCGATGCGCAAGCCACCGTCCGCGGCGCACAGCAGGCGCACGCGCAGTCGGCCCTGCGGGTGTGCTGCCGCATGCGCGGCAAGTACCGACGCCGGATCCTGCGGGGAGGCAAAGCGGAAATGGCGTGCCGACGCGGCGAGCCGTGCGAGGTGGCGGTCGAGCAGTTCGTAGCGGCCATCGACCAGCAACAGCGTCTCGAACAGTTCGAAGCCATTGCTGGCGCGTGTCAGGAAGCGGCTCTTGGTCTGCACTTCGGCGTACTCGTCGGCGGCGACCGAATCCCAGGTGATGCCGCCACCCAGACCGCATTCCATTCGCTCGTTCGCCACGTCTAGCGTGACCGTGCGGATGGCGACGTTGAAGCGCGCAGCGCCGCCCGGCGCCACATGGCCGATCGCGCCACAGTAGACCGCGCGCGGCGATTTCTCGAGCTCGGCGATGATGTCCATCGACTTCAGCTTGGGTGCCCCGGTGATCGAGCCGCAGGGGAAGAGCGCCGCGAACACGTCGTCGAGCGTCACCTCGGGGCGCGTCCGTGCGGTGATGGTCGAGGTCATCTGCAGCACGGTCGGGTAGTTCTCGATCGAGAACAGGTGCGGCACCTGCACGCCGCCAGGCATCGAAAGCCGCGACAGGTCGTTGCGCAGCAGATCGACAATCATCAGGTTCTCGGCGCGGTTCTTTTCCGAATCGCGCAGCCAGCGCGCCAGTTCGGCGTCCTCTTCCGGCAGCTGACCGCGCCGTGCCGTGCCCTTCATTGGCCGTGTCGTCAGCACGCCGTCCTGCCACGAGAAGAACAGTTCCGGCGAGGCCGACAGGATGCGGTGGGTGTCGATGTCCGCATAGGCGCAGAACTCGGCCTGCTGCGCCTGCCGCAATTGCTCGTAGTAGGACTGCGCGTCGCCGGAAAAGCGCGCGTGGGCGCGCACCGTGTAGTTTATCTGGTAGGCGTCGCCGCGGCGGATGGCGGCATGGATCGCGTCGATCGCATGCCCATATTCGTCGCGCCCGGTGTCCAGCTCCCACGCCGGCACTTCGAACGGGGCCGGTGCGTCGGGGCCGCAATCGACCGGCGCGTGGTGCAGGCCGAACCACACCAGCGGCACGCTGCATCCGCTGCGCACGCGCGCCGCACGATCGAAGGCGGGCGCCGCCTCATAGGCAACGTAGCCGACCGCATGCAGCCCGCCCTGCGTGGCTTCGGCCACGCGACGCAGGGCAGGGCGGACGGCGTCCACGCTGTCGGCGCGAACCACTTCCAGCGGTTCTCCGAACACGAGGCGGCGTGGCAGTCTGTCCGGGGTCGAGAAGTCGAGTATGAATTTCATGGTTTTACCGGCCGCGGGCCGGTGCAGGCTTGAGCAGTGTTCAGACGACGTGCGGCGCGATGTAGAGCGCGATCACGCGTCGGCCGAGCAGCGTGACAGAGCCGTGGCGGCGGTTGTTCCCGGTGTCGCTGTATTCGAAGGCGTAGGTCCGCTTGATGCGCATCTGTCCCTCCTCGTCGCGGGCGAGCGAGGTCGAGCGGATGGCTACGGTATCATCGAGCAGCTGGGTGCCTTCCGCATTGCAGGCGGCACGGCTGGCTTCCATGCCCGCTTCGCGCGCATTCAGGCTGTCGAGCCAGAACCAGATCAGGGCGCCGATCAGCAGCAGCGACACGAGTTCGAAGGTCGGCATGTCAGTGCTCCGGTTGCGCCATCGGCTGGCGTGCGACGTAACGCGCCAGCTTGCCGTCGATGCGCTCGGCCAGCTGGGTCGCCAGCTCCGCCGGGCTGCGCTCGGGATACAGGCGGGACAGCACCAGCAGCAGACAGAGCAACACGTCGGCGGCTTCGTCGATCGACGCGTCGGCGGGCAGCGTCTTGTGCGGTTTGTAGCCGCGCTGGACCAGCACCGCCTCGGCCAGTTCGCCGGATTCTTCGGTCAGCTTGCACAGCAGCATCAGCGGATCCATCCGCTCGTGGGTAGCGAAAACGGACAAGGCCTGGACAAAGGCGTCGGGAGAGAAAGACATATGTAAGACGATATGAACCGGGAAGCGTGCCCGATTCTATCGTGTGCAAGAGGGTTGATCGGGGGTAGGTCGGCGCGGCCTGCTTTGTCGGCCGCTGGCCGCGGAGCAAGACGTGGCAAGCTGCCATCGCCGCGTGGCAGGCATGCTGCATTACGGAAACATTTCACGCAACGGCGCTGTAACACGCGCCCGATACTGTTCAGCCTTGGTCAGTTGGGCTATCTTGGCCGACGGCCACATGTCACAAATCAGCAATAATCATTCGGGGAAAACATGCCACATCACGCACGCCGTTCCATCGCCTTGACCGTCATCGCTGCAGCCATCCTGACTGCCTGCGGCGGCGAGGGCGGCGAAAAGAAGACGGCGACCCAGGTTGCCGCAAAGGTTAACGGCGGTGAAGTTTCGGTGCATCAGATCAATCAGGTCATGCAGCGTACCAATGTGGCGAATCCAGAGCAGGCCAAGGCGGCCAGCCGCCAGGTTCTCGAGCGCCTGATCGACCAGGAGCTGCTGGTGCAGCAGGCGGTCGACAAGAAGCTGGACCGCGATCCGAAGACCCTGCAGGCGATCGAGGCTGCGCGTCGCGAAGTGCTTGCCCGTGCCTACCTCGAGCAGGTGTCCAGCGCTGCGGTCAAGCCGACCGACAGCGAAATCAAGGATTACTACAGCCAGCACCCGGAGCTGTTCTCCGAGCGCCGCATCTTCAATCTGCGCGAACTGGCCATCGCCGCCGGCCCCGACTTCACGCCCAAGCTCGAACAGTTCATGTCGCAGCCGCGCAATCTGCAGCAGATTGCCGAGTGGCTGCGCAGCGAGAACGTGCGCTTCACCGCCAACGCAGTGACCAAGCCGGCGGAGCAGCTGCCGCTCGAGATGGTGAAGCGGGTGCACCAGATCAAGGACGGCCAGATCGGCGTGCTTGGCACCCCGAACGGCATTCTGGTGATCGAGGTGGCTGCTTCGCGCAGCGTGCCGGTCGACGAGAACGCCGCACGCCCGGTGATCGAGCAGTTCCTGCTGAACCAGCGCAAGGGTGAGCTGGCACAGTCGGAAGTGAAAAAGCTGCGTGAGAGCGGCAAGATCGAGTACATGGGCGAATTCACCGCGCCTGCGCCGGCTGCGGCAGCACCGGCCGCTGCATCCGCCGCACCGGCTGCTGCGCCTGCCGCCGCTACCGAATCGGCGGTGGACAAGGGACTTTCGGGGCTCAAGTAAGCCTCTCTCGGGACGGCGCCGCGCCGACGCACGGCACCGTCCTTTCGGACTGATCAACTGGAAACCCCTCGATATGACGAAGTTCGTACGTCTGCTGCTAGGCCTTTGTTTCGGGATGCTGCTGCTGCCGGCCGCCAGTGCCGCCGATGCACGTGAGTATGTGCTCGGTTCGGGCGACATCATCCGCGTCACCGTGTTCCAGAACCCGGACCTGACTGTCGAGACGCGGGTGACCGAGAACGGCAGCATCACCTATCCGCTGATCGGCGGCGTGACGGTCGGCGGCCTGACGCTGCCGGCGACCGAGAAACTGATCGCCGACAAGCTGCGCGACGGCGGTTTCGTGCTGAAGCCGCAGGTGAACGTGCTGTTGCTGCAGATCCGCGGCAATCAGGTTTCGGTGCTGGGCATGGTGAATCGCCCGGGCCGTTATCCGATCGAGATCGCCAACACCCGTGTCACCGACATGCTGGCCACTGCCGGTGGTGCGTCGGTCAGCGGCGCCGACATCGTGACGCTGGTCGGCACGCGCAACGACAAGCCCTTCCGCGCGGAGATTGACATTCCGGCCCTGTTCCAGCCGGAAGGCATCAATGCGGACATCCCTGTCATGGGGGGCGACATCCTCTACATCCACCGCGCGCCGGTGTTCTACATCTACGGTGAAGTGAATCGTCCGGGCTCCTACCGCCTCGAGCGCGGCATGACCGTGATGCAGGCACTGGCCCAGGGTGGTGGCATCACGCTGCGCGGCACCGACAAGCGCCTCAAGCTGCATCGCCGCAATGCGGCCGGTGTGGTGGAGGCGATCGAGCCCGACATGTCGATGACGCTGCAGAGCGACGATGTCGTCTACGTGCGCGAAAGCCTTTTCTGATCGGATGATTCCATGACGTTTCAGCAATTCCTGCTCATTCTGCGTGCGCGCTGGCTGGTCGGCCTGGCCGTGCTTCTGGTCGTCGTCGCCACCACGGTGGTGGTCAGTCTGGTGCTGCCCAAGCAATACACTTCAGCCACCTCGGTGCTGATCGACGTGAAGTCGCCCGATCCCATCCTTGGCGTCACGCTGCCGGCGCTGGTGACGCCAGGCTACATGGCGACCCAGGTGGATATCGTCACCTCGGACCGCGTCGCCCAGCGCGTAGTGCGCATGCTGGGTTTCGAGAAGAGTGCGCAGGCGGTCGAACAGTGGCGCGAAGCGACCGACGGACAGGGCTCGATGGACGCCTACTTCGCCGATCTGTTGAAGAAGAAGCTCGACGTCAAGCCGTCGCGCGACTCTAACGTGCTGTCGATCGCATTCAGTGGCCAGGATCCGGCGTTTTCCGCGGCTGTCGCGAACGCCTTCGCACAGGCATACATCGACACCAACCTCGAACTGAAGATCGAACCGGCCAAGCAGTACGCGAACTGGTTCGCCGGTCAGTCCAAGGCGCTGCGCGAAAACCTCGAACAGGCACAGAGCAAGCTGTCGGCCTTCCAGCAGGAAACCGGCATCGTCAACACCGACGAGCGTCTCGACATCGAGAGCGCGCGCCTGGCCGAGCTCTCCAGCCAGTACACCGCGATCCAGGCGCAGCGCAGCGACAGCTCGTCGCGCCAGGCGCAGGTCAGCCAGTCGCAGATCGAAACGCTGCCTGAAGTGCAGCAGAACTCGCTCATCATCGGTCTGAAGTCGGAACTGGCGCGCGGCGAGTCGAGGCTGAATGAAATGAGCCAGCGCTTCGGTCGCAACCACCCGGAGTACCAGCGCGCCCAGGGCGAAGTCGATACCCTGCGCAGCAAGCTCGATGCCGAAATGAAGAAGGTGGCCAGCACGCTCAGCACCAGCAACCGCGTGAACGTGCAGCGCGAGGCCGAAGTGCGGGCAGCACTGGCGGCGCAGAAGAACCGCGTGCTCGAATTGAAGAAGCAGCGCGACGACCTGGCCGTCCTGCAGCGCGAGGTCGAGAGCGCACAGCGTGCCTACGACGCCGTGGCCCAGCGTTTCACCCAGACCAGCCTCGAAAGCCAGACCACGCAGACCAATATCGTCGTGCTGACGCCGGCGATCGCACCGGTCGAGCACTCCAGCCCCAACCTGCTGCTGAACACGCTGGTCGCCATCTTCCTCGGCGTGCTGCTGGCGGTCGGTACCGTATTGCTGCTCGAACTGCTGGATCAGCGCGTGCGCGGTGACGACGATCTGCAGCAACTGCTCGGTGTGCCGGTGCTCGGCCTGATCTCGACCGTCAAGTTCAACAAGGGCGCCAAACGCGCCCGTGCGGCCACCGCCTGAAGGACATCACCATGAACGCACCCACTTCCATTGATACAGGGTCCGGGCGGGCCATCGGCGCCATCCTGATCGACGCTGGCCGCTTGAGCCCGGACGGCGCCGAACGCATCCTGCGTGCGCAGCGCGAGCGCGGCCTGCGCTTCGGCGACGCGGCGATCTCGCTCGGCCTGCTGAAGGAATCCGACATCCAGTTCGCGCTGTCGCGCCAGTTTGACTACCCCTTCCTGCAGGCCGGCGAAAGCGCGGTCAGCGACGAGGTGATCGCGGCCTATCGCCCCTTCACCCACCAGGTGGAAGAACTGCGCGCACTGCGCAGTCAGCTCATGCTGCGCTGGTTCGATGCCGAAGCCGAGCGCAAGACGCTGGCCATCGTCAGTCCGGAGCGTGGCGAGGGCCGCAGCTTCATCGCCGCCAATCTGGCCGTCGTGTTTTCGCAGTTGGGCGAGCGTACGCTGCTGATCGACGCCGACATGCGCAATCCGCGGCAGCACACGCTGTTCTCGGTCAGCAACCGGGTCGGTCTGTCGGAGACGCTGGCCGGGCGCGGTGGTCCTGACGCGGTGCAGCGCGTGCCGGCGCTGCTCGACCTGTGCGTGATGCCGGCCGGTGCAGTGCCGCCGAACCCGCAGGAACTGCTGTCGCGGCCCGTGTTCAGCCAGTTGCTGGGGCAGCTGTCGAAGGACTTCGACGTCATCCTGATCGACACGCCCGCCGGAGCCGAGTACGCCGACGCGCAGACCATCGCCGTACGTGCGAGCGGTGCGCTGATGGTGGCGCGCAAGAACGTGAGCCGCGCCTCGCGCCTGCGTCGCCTGGCCGACGAACTGATCACCGCCAGCGCGACCGTCGTCGGCTCGGTGATGAACGAGCCCTGATCGGGCCGGTCAGAACGGAAACGATCATTCGGTGAGCGCCTCCAGCATGTCTTCTCCGCACTCCATGCGTCTCGGCGCCCACGCGCTGTCATTCGGCTGGGCGCCGTTCTGGATTGTGCTGGCCGGTATGGCCGCGATGTACGGCCCCAGCTTTCATGATCTGTTCAACGGCATCTGGAGCACCGACGAGAACGCGCACGGCCCCATCGTGCTCGCCGTTGCGTTGTGGCTGCTCTACACGAAGTGGAACGGCATAGCCGACGAAATCCAACCTGCGCCTGCGCCTGTGCTGGGCTGGCCGCTGGTGGTTGCATCGCTGCTGTTCTATATCCTTGGCCGCTCGCAAGACATCCTGATCTTCGAGATCGGTTCCCTGATCCCGATGATCGCCGGTCTGATACTGGTGTTCTTCGGGCGGGCGACCCTGCTGCGTCTGTGGTTCCCGCTGTTCTTCATGCTGTTCATGATTCCGCTGCCCGGCATCCTGGTCGACGCGGTGACGCAGCCGATGAAGATGGGGGTGTCGTGGGCAGCCGAGCATCTGCTGTACGCGCTGGGCTATCCGATCGCACGCACTGGCGTCATCCTGGTTATCGGCCAGTACCAGTTGCTGGTGGCAGATGCCTGCGCCGGCCTGCACTCGCTGTTCACGCTTGAGGCGCTGGGCCTGCTCTACCTGAATCTGGTCCGTCACGACTCGTTTGCACGCAATGTGACGCTCGCCATCCTGATCGTGCCGATTTCCTTCTGCGCCAACGTGATTCGCGTCATCGTACTGACGCTGATTACCTACCATTTCGGTGACGAGGCGGGGCAGGGCTTCCTGCATGGCTTCGCCGGCATGGTGCTGTTCATCAGTGCGCTCATCCTCATCATCGGTGTCGATTCGATGCTGCGCTTCGGCGTGCGCAAGGCCGATGCGGCCTGAGGGCCGATCATGAGCAGCGACGCCGATCTGCTCTTCATGAACGAGGCGCTGGCGCTCGCGCGTGAGGCGGGATCGCTCGGCGAGGTACCGGTGGGCGCCGTCGTCGTCAGCAACGGCGAGATCGTCGGCCGCGGCTTCAATCGCCCCATCATGGCCAACGACCCGACCGCCCATGCCGAAGTGATGGCCTTGCGCGCGGCGGGCCAGGCACTGGCCAACTACCGCATGCCCGGCTGCACCCTGTACGTGACGCTGGAACCGTGCGCGATGTGCAGCGGTGCGATCCAGCATGCGCGCATCGCGCGCGTCGTGTTCGGCGCGCGCGACCCGAAGACCGGATGCTGCGGCAGCGTGACCGACCTGTTCGCCGAGCCCAGGCTCAATCACCATGCCGAAGTCGAGTCCGGCGTGCTGGCGGAGGAATGCGGTCGCCTGCTCAGCGACTTCTTCGCCGCCCGCCGCCGGCGCATCGAAACCGCCTGATGCATATCGACATCGACATCCGCTCGCAGTGGCTGCGCCTGTACGACGATGGCGGCGTGCTGATCCGTCGCTATCGGGTGTCGACGGCCAAGAACGGAGCCGGCGAGCAGCGCGGCAGCTTCCGCACGCCGCGCGGGCGGCACGTCATCCGCGCCCGCATCGGCGCCGGCGCGCCAGCGAACACGGTGTTCGTGCGCCGGCGTCCGACCGGCGAACTTTGGTCGCCGGAACTGGCGGCCGCACATCCCGGCCGCGACTGGATACTGACGCGCATCCTGTGGCTGTCTGGCTGCGAGCGGGGCCTGAACCGGCTGGGTGAGGTCGATACGATGCGTCGCTACATCTATCTGCATGGCAGCCCGGATACGGCGGAGATGGGCGTACCCGGTTCGATCGGCTGCGTGCGCATGCGCAATCGCGACATCATCGAACTGTTCGACCTGGTGCCGGCGGGCACCCCGGTCCACATCACGGATTGAGCGTGCCGAGCGTCGAACTGGGTGACTGGGCGTCGATGGCGCCGGCACTCGAGGCGATACGGCGCGAAGTGTTCATCGTCGAACAGCAGGTTCCGGAAGAGATGGAGTGGGACGCCGACGACGCCACCAGCGTGCATGCGCTGGCGCTGCTCGACGGTCACCCGGTCGGCTGCGGGCGCCTGTTGCCGGACGGCCACATCGGCCGCATGGCCGTGCGCGCGCCGCACCGCTCAAGAGGCATCGGTCGGGCACTGCTGCAGGCTTTGCTCGTCGAGGCGCAGCGGCGCGGCGTGCGTGAGGTGGTGCTGCACGCGCAGACGCACGCGCTGCGCTTCTACGAGCGGCAGGGTTTCGTTGCCGATGGGCCGGTATTCGACGAGGCCGGCATCGCTCACCGCCGGATGTCGAGGGCCTTGGTCAGCTGAGACAGGAAGTCGTCCCCCAGCGGCTTGACGATGAAGTCGGTCACGCGCGGGAAGGTGAAGGCGCGGTCGCGGTCGGCTTCCAGCGGTGACGAACTGAGCATGCAGACGCGGGCATCCGCCTGTTGCGCCGCGGGCAGCCGGTGGAACTGTTCGAGAAACTCGAAGCCATTCATGCGCGGCATGTTGATGTCGAGCAGGATGAGGTCGACCGCGTGTCCCGGGTGCGCCTGAAACCACTCCAATGCCTTTTCCGCCCACTCGAACACCAGCAGCTCAGTCGCCAGACCGGAGCGCTCGATCATCATGCCGTGAAAGAAATTGTCGGCGTCGTTGTCGTCGATCAGCATCACGGTGCGCAGCGCTGCAGTCGTCATCGTGCAAACCCCGGTTGATCGGCGCCGCGCATACAGTGTCGAGGCGCGCGCGCAGATGCGGCGACGGGCCGCGGGGTGGCGTCAGTTTCGATGGAAGGGGCTGTCATCGGCATGGCGAGCGTCCGATCAGGCATATGTGCATCACGCTATCTCCGTCCGCTGCATCGCGTGCGAGGTGATACCGATGCGGCAGCTCGCGGGCAATGCCAGCACGAAGCGGCTGCCAGCGCCGGGCTGCGACTCGACGAAGATGCGGCCGTGGTGCATGTCGGCGATGCGTCGGCTCAGCGCAAGTCCGAGGCCGGTGCCCTCGTACTCCGCCTGCGCGTGCAGCCGCTGGAAGGCCTCGAAGATGCGTTCCTGGAACTCCGGCGCGATGCCTATGCCCTTGTCGCGCACCGATACATGCAGTTCGTCGTCGACCACGGCGTAAGCGATATCGACTTCCGGCGGCTCACCGGGCGCGTGAAACTTCAGTGCGTTGTCGATCACGTTCTGCAGCAGCAGGCCCAGCAGGCTGCGGTCGCCGCGAATGACCGGCAGCGGTGTGACGCGTATCGTCGCGCCGCTGCGAGCGATCGCGGCGGCCAGCGACTGGCGCGTGTCCTCGACCAGTTCGGCCAGATTGACCGCGTCCATCCGCGCCTCGGTCGCATCGAGCCGGACGAAGGCGAGCAGGTCGTCCACCAGCGCCCGCAGCCGTTCGCCGCCGCGCACGATGAAGTCCACGTAGCGCTCGCGTCGCGTGGCATCCGCCTCGTTGGCGTCACGCCGGAGCAGCTTGGCGAAGTTCAGGATGGAGTTGATCGGTTCGCGCAGATCGTGCGAAGCGACATGCACGAACTGCTGCAGCGCGATATTGCTGCGTTCGAGTTCGGCGAGCGTGCGCTGCAGATGTTCCTCCGCCTGCAGCCGCGCCGTGATGTCCTCACCAACGCCGAGCAGGCCGGTGGTCACGCCCTGTTCGTCGTGCAGCCGCGTGGTGTGCCAGGACACGACGCGCAACTGACCGTCGGCCGTCAGCACGTGGCCGCGGAAGCGGCGTGCCGCGTCGCGTTCGCCACTGACCAGCTGAGCGAAGAAGGCGCGCGCATCGGCACGCTCGTTTTCCGGGAAGCACAGTTCGAACCAGTCGCGTCCAGGCAGGCTGCTGCCGGGGCGGCCAAGCACCTCGGCCGCCATCCGGTTGGCGCGCACGATACGGCCGTCGTTGTCCGCAACCACCATCATGTTGCCGGCGATGTCGAAGTACAGCTCGGCGCGGTCTCGCTCCGCCTTCAGTTCGATGGTGCGATGGGCGACCAGCGCCTTCATTTCAGCGTTGAAACGCTGCAACTGCCGTTCGAACAGGTTCTGCCGCTCGTGTGCAGCCTGCAGTTCGCTCACGTGCAGGCGCAGTTCGATCTGCGCGACCACCTGCCGTGCCAGCGCGGCCAGCGCTTCGCGCTGCGCGGCGCCGAGCTCGTGTGCCACGGTGTCGATGACGCACAGCGTGCCGATGCGCCGGCCATCGGCAACTTCGAGCGGCGCGCCGGCGTAGAAGCGGATGCCCGGCCCGCCGGTGACCAGCGGATTGTCGCGGAAGCGCGCGTCCATCGTCGCATCGGGCACCACCAGCACCTCGCGCTTCAGGATGGCGTGTGCGCAGAAGGCCTGTTCGCGCGGTGTTTCGGTGGCGTCGAGGCCGATGCGCGACTTGAACCATTGGCGGTCCTGGTCGACCAGGCTGACCAGCGCGATCGGGGTGCCGCAGAGCTGCGAGGCGATGCGCGCCAGATCGTCGAACGCCGGTTCGGGCGGCGTGTCGAGCAGCCGGCAGGCCTGCAGCGCCTGCAGGCGTTCGTGTTCGTCGGGCGGCAGTGGGGCTGCGATCGTGGAAGTCATGCTGCACGTGTCCGTAGCGGAGTGCTGCCAATCATCATTTCACCCGCCGCTGCTGCAGGGTTGGAGGGGGTGGAGGCGACGGCGGGCAGTGTCGGCCTGTTGTCGGCATTCTGCCTTCAAACTTGACTGACCGCCGGTGTCCGCGAGCGTTCAGCGATCGATCGCGATGCGGCGTCTGCCGTCCGCGCGTCCGCCCGGGCCGTAGCAGCGCTCCTCGACGTCGATACGGCTGCGGCACATTGTCAGCACGGTGCTCGACCGGGTGCCGTACTCCTCGCCGGCAATGAAGACCGGTGACAGGCGGCGCTCCCATTCAAGACCGACACCGGTGTCCGGCAGGTCGGCGTCAGGGGCCGGCGTGTCGTCACGCAGCGTGTCGAAAAGTGCTTCCTGACGCGCTTCGGCGTCCTCCTGCGCAAGTGCCCGCGCAAAGCCGTCGCGGGCGCGCAGCAGCTTGGGCCAGGGCGTGCCCGGAAGGTGGTTGGACAGCGCATGGATGCCGTCGTCGAGCACGCGCCACTGCGCTTCGTCACCGTGGCGGTGGCCGACCCACACCAGCGTGTCGCCGTCGCACAGCAGCAGATTGAAGCCGTTGTAGGCGCCTGCTTCGCTGCAGGTCTGGCGGGCGTACTCGTTGGCGGTCTGCCGGCCGGTCAGGAACCTGGCAACCAGTTCGCCGCGCGAGCGGGTATCTGCGCGCTGCGTCGACGGATCGCGGTAGTTGGTCAGGGCAGCGAAGCGGCCAGAGCGGCTCACGCCCATCCAGCTGCCGCCCGACTGCAGGTCGCGCCCGGCCAGCACCTGTGGCGCATCCGGCCAGAAGTCGAGCGCGGCCGTCGGACGACGGTGGAACTCGTCGCGATTGGCGGCCACGATCAGAGGGCAGTCCGGCTGCTGCTTCCAGCCGAGCACGATGAGACACATGGGCTGCGGCGGCGTCCGTCAGGCGGCGCGGAAGCGTTCGAGGTGACGCACGCTGTCCGGCGCCAGGAAGTCGTGCAGGCCGTGGCTCTGCACGTGGCAGCCCAGTTCGAGCTCGAACAGCCTTTGATTGTTCACGCCTTCATACACTTCCATCCAGGTCTGCGGATCGTCCAGCCGGCGGCGCACGCGGCCGGCGATGCCGGTGGCCGCCTGCAGCGAGGTCTGCATGGCGCTCAATGCGGCCAGCAGGGCCGCCTCCCGGGTGGTGTCGATGCGGTAGTAGATGTAGTAGTCGATGCGCACCGTCATTCGCCGAGCGCGTAGGGCAGGGCGGTGAAGCGCAGCACCGGCCCGTCCAGACCGCCAATGCGCACCTCGCCCGCTTCGGTGCTCGACATCTGGACCACGGCGAGCAGATCGCAGCCGCCGTCCGGCAGCGCGACCGCATCGACCACCACGCCGCAAGCCTGTCCGTTCGTGTCCACGCCGTGTACCGGCGTGCCGGCTGCCGGTGGCGGACAGTCCGCGCTCGCGCGGTACATGCGGCGCTTCAGCTTGCCGAGGTATTGCGTGCGGGCGACGATCTCCTGCCCGGGGTAGCAGCCCTTCTTGAAACTGACGCCGCCGGTCAGTTCGAAATTGACCATCTGCGGCACGAATTCTTCCTGCGTACCCGGCCATACGCTGACCAGACCGTCGCGGATGTCGAACCAGCGCCAGGTCGGTGTGCCGGCAGGTGTGGCGCGGCTGGACAGCACACTCCAGACCGCGTCGAGGCGGTCGGCCGGCAGCACGATCTCGAAGCGGTCGTTTGCCAGGCGCAGCACCCGCACGCCATCGGCCGCCGCCTGTGTCATCGGTGCCGCCGGAACCGGCAGATCGGCCGCCTGCAGTGCGGCTTCGGCGTCGCGGCCGGCCAGTCCGAGCGCGGGCATCGCGCCGGTCGCGTCGGTCAGCGTGGCCTTGGAGCGCAGGATGTACATCGACAGCTTCTTGCGCATCGGTTCGGCCAGCGCGCGCGGCAGCTGCAGCACCGTCGCGTCGCCGTCGCGCCACATCGTGAAGGTGGCGAGCAGACGCCCCTTGGCGGTGCAGAAACCGGCGCTGCGCACGCCGTCGGCCGGCAGGCCCTTGACGTCGTTGGTCATCAGGTTGTGCAGGAAGGTGGCGGCGTCCTCGCCGTCGGCGCGCAGCCGGGCGAGATGGGTCAGCGGCACCAGCACCGTGCCCTGCTGCGCGGCGCGCATTTCGGCGGCGGCGTCCTGCATGGCGGGGAACTGGCCGTCGTCGGCTGCAGTGCCGGAGGGGATGAGGTCGTCAAGCATCATGATGTTGCGAAATCCGTAGGCAGGAGAGATTGCCGAAAAGGTTAACATACGGGGCCGCGCGTGCTGCCTGCGCGTTCCCGCCTCTTTCGCATGACCCGTCTGCTTGTCCGTCTGTTCCTTCTTCTGGCTGTAGTCGCCGCGCTGATCGGTGCCGCACTGGTCTGGTACGCGCAGCGCCCGCTGCAGTGGAGCGGCGATGCCGTCGAATACACGCTGCGCCCGGGTACCGCGCTGCGCCAGGCGGCGCGCCAGATCGAGGCGGCGGGTGTTCCGGTCGATGGCCGCCTGCTCGGCCTGATCGGCCGCGTCGCGGTCGATGGCACCCGGCTGCAGGCCGGCAGCTACGCCTTCAACAGCGGCGTCACGCCGCTCGAACTGCTGGGCATGATGACGCGCGGCGATGTGAGCATGCGCGAGGTACGCTTCATCGAGGGCTGGACCCTGAAGCAGATCCGCACTGCGCTGGCCGCCAGTCCCGACCTGAAGCAGGACGCCGCCGCGCTGTCCGACGCCGAACTGTTGGCCCAGCTCGGCAGCGACGCCACTTTCGTCGAGGGCTGGTTCTTTCCGGACACCTATCTGTTTGCCGCCGGCGACAGTGACCTGTCGATACTGAAGCGCGCCCATCATGCGATGCGCGCGCAACTGGAACAGGCCTGGGCGGCGCGCGCGCCCGATCTGCCCTACGCCTCGCTGCAGGACGCGCTGATCATGGCGTCCATCGTCGAGAAGGAAACCGGCGCCGCGGCCGATCGCGACAAGGTGGCGTCGGTATTCGTGAACCGGCTGCGTGCCGGCATGCCGCTGCAGACCGACCCCACCGTGATCTACGGGCTGGGCGAGCGCTTCGACGGCAATCTGACGCGCGCGCACCTGCAGACCGACGGCCCCTACAACACCTATCTGCGGCGTGGCCTGCCGCCGACGCCGATTGCCGCGCCCGGGCGCGCATCGATCGAAGCGGCGTTGAATCCGGCGCCCACCCGTTACTATTACTTCGTCGCGCGCGGCGACGGCAGCAGCGTGTTCTCGAAGACGCTGGCCGAGCACAACAGCGCGGTCGATCGCTACCAGCGGCGGCCGGCGCGCGCTGCACGCAACTGAAGCCGGCTGTCACCCATCATTCCCATTCATCCGAACCCGATGCACAACACCCGCTTCATCACCTTCGAAGGCATGGACGGTGCAGGCAAGAGCACGCAGATCGCCCGCACCGCCGACTGGCTGCGCGCACGCGGTCATGCGGTGCTGCTTACCCGCGAACCGGGCGGTACCCCTTTGGGCGAGTCGCTGCGCGCGCTGCTGCTGCACCAGGCCATGCACCCGGATACCGAAGCCCTGCTGATGTTTGCCGCCCGCCGCGAACACCTTGCGCAGGTGATCGAACCCGCGCTGGCGCGCGGGGAGTGGGTGCTGTGCGACCGCTTCACCGACGCCAGCTTCGCCTACCAGGGCGGCGGTCGCGGACTGGACACGGCGCGGCTCGAAGCGCTCGAAACCTGGGTACAGCGCGGTCTGCAGCCCGGACTCACGCTGCTTTTCGATCTGCCCTGCGAGGTGGCGGCGCAAAGACTGGCGGCCAGCGGTGGCGACCCGGACCGCTTCGAGCGCGAACAGTCGGATTTCTTCAACCGGGTGCGTGCCGCCTACCTCGCGCGCGCCAAGGCCGACCCGCGACGCATGCAGGTGCTCGACGCTGCGCGGACCCCGGAAGAAGTTTCCATTCAACTTGAAGAAATTCTTTCAAGGTACTGTTCCTGAATGATTTACGACTGGTGCAAACCGCAGTGGTCGCAGTTGATGGCGCTGGCCGAACGGATGCCGCACGCGCTGCTGCTGGCCGGGCCGGCCGGCCTGGGCAAGCGCGAATTCGCCGAAGCGCTGGCGGCGCGCATGCTGTGCGAGCGGGCGCGCGGCGAACAGGCAGCCTGCGGCGAATGCGCGTCCTGCCGGCTGATCGCCACCGACAACCACCCGGACTGGCTGGTCGTGCGGCCGGAGGCGCTCGACGACGAGGCCGACGAGGGTGACGAGGCGG
This sequence comes from Methyloversatilis sp. NSM2, assembly GCF_038066675.1. Classification (NCBI taxonomy): domain Bacteria; kingdom Pseudomonadati; phylum Pseudomonadota; class Betaproteobacteria; order Nitrosomonadales; family Sterolibacteriaceae; genus Methyloversatilis; species Methyloversatilis sp. NSM2. The sequence goes on along the minus strand of NZ_JBBUKV010000001.1, from coordinate 1,335,568 downwards.
CGTCCGACGACGGTGACGGCAAGGCGAAATCGAAACTGATCCGCATTGCCCAGGTGCGGGCGGTGACCGATCGTCTGGGCGTTGGCTCGCACCAGGGCGGCTATCGCGTGGTGCTGCTGTATCCGGCCGAAGCGATGAACGTCGACGCCGCGAACGCTCTTCTCAAATCACTTGAAGAGCCGCCACCCAAGACATTGTTTTTACTTATAACAGACCATCCTCGAAAGCTGCTGCCGACGATACGCAGCCGCACCCGCGTGCTGTCCTTCCAGCAGCCGCCCATCGAACAGTCGCTGGCCTGGCTCGCAGCCCAGGGCGTGCGCGATGCCGGGGATGCCCTGGCGCTGTGCGCAGGCTCGCCACTGCATGCGCGCGACCTCGCCAGTTCGAAGGATGCTCAAATCCAGGCCCAGTTTGTCGATGATGTATCGAAGCACGCGCTGAGCGCGCCGCTGGAAGTCGCCGCGCGCTGGGACGGCTGGCTCAAGGGGCGCAAGAAGGGCGAACCGGGCCTGACCGATCTGCCGACGCTGGTCACCTGGCTGCAGCGCTGGCTGGCCGACCTCGTGCTGCTGGCGCAGGCCGGCGAGCCGCGGGTATTCGTCGGCCGACGCGCCCAGCTCGGGCAGCTGGCGGAACGCAGCGACGTGGGCACTGTCCTGCGTGGGTACAATGAATTGCTGAAGGTGCGGGCGCTGGCGCATCACCCGCTGAATGCGCGCCTGTTCCTCGAAGACATGCTCATCCGTTACGCCCGTCTGTTCCGGTCGCAACGCTGAGCGCACGAAAAGGGAGGCTGTCATGAGCGATCCGCATATCCAGTCGGGTAACCGGCGCAGCGTGCTGTCGCTGGCGGTGACGTCGAAATCGGTGCTCTATGCGGCCTACATGCCTTTCCTGAAGGGCGGCGGCATCTTCCTGCCGACCAACCGCGCCTACCGTCTGGGCGACGAAGTGTTCCTGCTGCTGCAGCTGATGGAAGATCCGGCAAAGCTGCCCATCCAGGGCACGGTGGCCTGGGTGACGCCGGCCGACGCGCAGGGCGGCAAGCAGCAGGGCATAGGCCTGCGCTTCGGCGAGGACGAAAGCAGCAAGTCGGCGCGGGCCAAGATCGAACAGGTGGTCGGCGGCTACCTCGGTTCGTCGCGACAGACCCATACGCTCTGATTCAGTATTGATCCACAACGGTTTTTCATGTTCATCGACTCACACTGCCACATCGATTTCCCCGACCTCGCCGCGCGCGAGGCCGAAGTGCTTGCCAATATGCAGGGGCAGCAGGTCAGCCACGCACTGTGCGTGTCGGTCAATATCGAACAGTGGCCGCGCGTCACCGGCATGGCCGAGCGACACGCCAACGTGTTCGCCTCGCTCGGCGTGCACCCCGATTACGAGGACGTGACCGAGCCGGACGTGGCGCAGCTGGTCGACATGTCCGCCCATCCGCGCGTGGTCGCCATCGGTGAAACCGGGCTCGACTACTTCCGCCTGACCGGCGACCTCGAATGGCAGCGCAAGCGCTTTCGCACGCACATCCGCGCCGCGCGCGAGTGCGGCAAGCCGCTCATCATCCACACCCGTTCGTCGGCCGAGGACACGCTGGCCATCATGCGCGAGGAACGCGCGCACGAGGTGGGCGGCGTCATGCACTGCTTCACCGAAACGCTCGAAGTGGCCGAAGCGGCGATCGACATGGGCTTCTGCATTTCCTTCTCTGGCATCGTCACCTTCAAGAACGCACAGCAGTTGCGCGACGTAGCCAAGGCCATCCCGCTGGCGTCGATGCTGATCGAGACCGATTCGCCCTATCTGGCGCCGGTGCCCTACCGCGGCAAGATGAATGAGCCCGCCTATGTGCCGCACGTCGCCGCCGAACTGGCGAAGGTGCGTGGCATGACGGTGGAGGAGGTCGGTCGCGTCACCACCGACAACTTCTTCCGCCTGTTCCACGACGCCGCGCGTCTGGCCGGCCGCGAGGAGGTGGCCGCATGAAGGCGCTGCGCATCGCACTGCTCGGTTTCGTTCTCGGTCTGGCCGGCGCCAGCGGCGTGTCGGCCGCCGCGTACGACGACCTGATCAATGCCGCCAACCTTGGCGACACCGGCAAGGTGGCCAGTTTCATCGACCGTGGCCTGGACGTGAATTCGGTCGATCCGCGTGGCGAGACGCTGCTCATCATCGCTGCGCGCAACGGCTACACCGACCTCGTCAAGGCGCTGCTGGCACGCCGCGCCAAGGTCGAGGCGGTCAACGCGGTCGGCGAAACCGCGCTGGCGGTGGCCGCTTTCAACGGCCACGTTGCCGTGGTCGACCAGCTGCTCGCGGCTGGCGCCAATCCGGTCAATACCCAGGGCTGGTCGGCGCTGCACTACGCGGCGATGCAGGGGCACACGGCGGTGCTGAAGGCGCTGATCGCGCACGGTGCGCCGGTCGACGCGCCGGCGCCCAACGGCGCCACCGCGCTGATGCTGGCGGCCAAGGCCAATATCGAATCGGTGAAGGTGCTGCTGGCCGCACGCGCCGACGCGCGCATCCGCGGCCGCGACGGCGAGACCGCACTCGACTGGGCGATGAAGGCCGGTAACACCGACGCGGCCGCGCTGATACGCGCGGCGATGGGGCAGTGATGACGCACCCGGCGAGCGGATCCGGCCTCGGCCACGCGACGGACTATCCGGACAGTTACGACGCCGGCCTGCTGTTCCCGATGCCGCGCGAGGCGTCGCGCGCGGCGCTGGGCATCGCTGCGCAGACGCTGCCCTTCGGCGGCGTCGATCGCTGGCACGCCTGGGAGATTTCCTGGCTCAACCCGCAGGGCAAGCCTGAAGTCGCGATCGGCCGCTTCGACATTCCGGCCGACAGCAGCCACATCGTCGAGTCGAAGTCGCTCAAGCTCTACCTGAACGGCTACAACAACGAACGCATGAGTTCGCTGGAAGCGGTGCGCGCGCTGATCGAGACCGATCTGTCGGCTGCCTGCCAGTCCGGCGTGACGGTGCAGATGTATGCGCCGGACGGCGTGCCGCCGGTGCAGACGCAGATGGTGGGCGAGTCGATCGACGGCCTGGACATCGTCTGCGACCGCTACCAGCCGGACGCCGCGCTGCTGTCCGCCAGCGGCGACACGGTCGAGGAAACGCTGCGCTCCGATCTGCTGAAGTCCAACTGCCCGGTCACGCTGCAGCCGGACTGGGCGTCGCTGCAACTGCGCTACCGCGGACCGAAGATCGACCGCGCCGGGCTGTTGCGCTACATCGTGTCCTTCCGCAATCACGCCGATTTCCACGAGCACTGCGTCGAACGCATCTACATGGACGTGATGGCGCGCTGCCAGCCCGAACTGCTGACCGTGTGCGCCTGCTACACGCGTCGCGGCGGGCTCGACATCAACCCCTGGCGCAGCAATTTCGAGTCGCCGCCCGACAGTTTCGTCAAGCTGATCAGGCAGTAAGCCGGGCGCGCAGGTCGGCTACCGCGGCGCGGAACTCCGGCGCGCCGCCGTAGCTCGGATGCCGCGCCGGCAGCGCGTCGATGCCCATGTCGGCCAGGCTGTGCTGGCAGATGCGGCCGATGGCCAGCCGCGGCACGCCGGGGAAGAGGGCGAGGAACTGTTCCAGCAGCGGGCGCAGCGCGCGCCGTTCGCTCACGCTCGGCGCACGGTTGGTCAGCGGCCGGCCGGCGTCGTGCGGGTGGTAGGCGACCGCGTTCCACAGCACGAAATCGGTCGGTGCCCAGCCATTGCCGGCCATCGCGGCCCAGACGATGCTGGCAGTCCGCTCCAGCATGCCGTCGGTGTTCTTCAGCTGCGGCAGCACGCGGCTGGTGCGCTGGAAGCCGCCGTCGAAATAGTCGCTGCCGCGGCCGGCGGCATGGGCGGCCAGCACGTCGCGCTCGCTGGTCATCGCCATGCCGGAGAACTTGGCGCCGCTGTAGCTCGGCGCTTCGGCGATCAGCAGCACGCGGGCGCGCCCGAGCCGGGCGGCCAGATAGCGCTGCAGGTGGTCGGCGCGGATGCGCGGTGCGTCCGGACCGGTGTCGTGCAGCGGGTCGTGATCGCCCCAGGGGTTGAACATCGTGGCGGGCTCGGGAATCAATGCACCGGCCGCGACGGCGGAAACAAAACTGTCGAGATCGTTTTTCGACATCGGGTGTCCATACGGGCTGAAACGCAAGGCGCGCATTGTGCCCGACCTGGCTGTCGTACCGGGAGCGGTCGACAGACGCCGGACAAGACAAGAAAGAGAATGAAGCGATGACCTCCGATCTGATTCTGGCCGCGCGCATGGCGCTGCGCGACTTCCGCGCCGGCGAACTGCGCGTGCTTGGCCTGGCGCTGCTGCTGGCCGTGGCGGCACTGACTTCGGTGTCCTTTTTCACCGACCGGGTGTCGCGCTCGGTGGTCAGCGAGGCAAACCAGCTGCTCGGTGGCGACCTGCGCGTGGCCGGCGACAACCCGCTGCCCGATGCCTACATCGATGAAGCGCAGTCGCGCGGTCTGCGTGCGATCCGTAGCTGGAGCTTCACCAGCATGGCGTCGGCCGCGGACGGCGCGCAGCTGGTCGGCGTCAAGGCGGTGTCCGACGGTTACCCGCTGCGCGGCAAGCTGCGCATCGCGCCAGAACTGAATGCGCCGGACGCCGACACGCGGGCGATACCCGAGCCCGGCACGGTGTGGCTGGACGAGCGCGCAACCAGCGCGCTGCGCGTGCGCAGCGGCGACACCCTCAGCGTTGGCCAGCTCAAGCTGCGCGTGGCTGCAGTGCTCACCTTCGAATCGGATCGCGGTGCGAGCTTCTTCGCCATCGTGCCGCGGTTGATGCTGAACGCGGCCGACCTGCCGGCCAGCGGGCTGATACAGGAAGGCAGCCGCATCAGCTACCGGTTGCACGTGGCCGGCGAGGATGCCGCGGTGCGCGCCTACGCCGCCTGGCTGAAGCCGCAGCTGGCGCGCGGCCAGCGCGTCGAGAATGTCGAGGAGGCGCAGCCCGAGGTGCGCGGCGCGCTCGACCGGGCGCAGAAATTCCTGCGCCTGGCGGCCATGCTGGCCGTCGTGTTCGCCGCAGTGGCGGTCGGCCTTGCGGCGCGCCGCTACATGCAGCGCCATCTCGACGGCTGCGCCGTGATGCGCTGCCTTGGCGCCACGCAGGCGCGGCTGACGCGGCTGTTCCTGATCGAATTCGTGCTGGTCGGCCTGCTCGCCTGCGCGCTCGGCTGCGTGGTCGGCTATGCCACGCAGTTCGGCGTCGAGGCGCTGCTGGCCGGTCTGTTCGCGACCACGCTGCCGCAGCCGGGACCGACGCCGGTGCTGTACGGCTTTGCCGTCGGCATGACCTTGATGCTGGGTTTCGTGTGGCCGCAGCTGCTGCGCCTGCGCAGGGTGTCGACGCTGCGCGTGTTGCGGCGCGAATGGGACGATGCCGACGTCGTGTCCTGGGGCGCCTACGGTTTCGGCCTGGCCTGCCTGTCGGCGCTGATCGTGCTGATGGCCGGCGACCTCACGCTGGGCGCCGTCGTGGTCGGTGGCTTCGCGGCCGCCTGCGGCATTTACGCCGCGGTCGCCTGGGGCGCGCTGGCGCTGGTGGCGCGGCTGCGCGGCGGCACTGCCGGCGGCTGGCGCTACGGTCTGGCCAGCCTGACCCGCCGGCGCGTCGCCTCGACGGTGCAGATCGCCGCGCTCGGTCTCGGCCTCACCGCGGTGCTGCTGCTGGTCATCGTGCGCGGCGATCTGCTAGATGCCTGGCGCAACCGGCTGCCGGTCGACGCACCGAACCGCTTCGTGCTGAACATCCAGCCCGACCAGCTCGACGCGGTGCGCGCTCAGTTCGCCGATGCCAAACTCGCGCCGCCGCAGCTGCTGCCGATGTCGCGCGCCCGCCTGGTGGCGCTGAACGGCCGTGCGGTGTCGCCGGACGACTATGACGACGCACGCGCCAAGCGGCTGGTCGAGCGCGAATTCAACCTGTCCTGGGACGACCACGTGCAGGTTGGCAACCGCATCGTTGCCGGCAACTGGGACGCCGCGAAGCCCGCCTTCTCGGTCGAGGCCGGACTGGCGCGCACATTGGGCATCGCGCCTGGTGACCGTTTGCGCTTCGATATCGCCGGCCGCCAGGTCGAGGCGGTGGTCGGCAGCCTGCGCGAGCTGGAGTGGGATTCGATGAACGTCAATTTCTTCGTCGTCGCGACCCCCGGCGTGCTGGAGGACTTCCCGGCCAGCTACATCACCTCCTTCCATCTGCCGGCAACGGCAGCCGGCTTCACCAACGAACTGGTGGCGCGCTTTCCCAATCTGACCGCGGTCGATGTCGATGCCGTGGTGCGCCAGTTCCGCGCGCTGATGGACCAGCTGTCGGCGGCAGTCAGCGTGGTGTTCGGTTTCGCGCTGCTGGCTGGCGTGGTCGTGCTGCTGGCAGCCATCGAGTCCACGCACGACGAGCGGCGTTTCGAGCTGGCGGTGCTGCGCACCCTCGGCGCACGCGACCGGCAATTGCGTGCCTCGTTGGCCGCGGAATTTGCGATACTCGGGGCGCTCGCTGGCGTGCTCGCCGCATTCGGCGCTCTCGTGCTGACCATGCTGCTGGCCCGCCAGGCCTTTCAGCTCCCGTATCTGCCCTCCGCCGGGCTGCCGCTGGCCGGCGTCGCATTCAGCGTGCTGGCCGTGCTTGCCGCCGGCATGCTGGGTCTGCGCGGAGCGCTGAAGGCACCCGCGCTGACCAGCCTGCGCGCGCTCTGATTTTTCCGCACGGCCGATGTGACGCGGCGCTGCCGCCGCGCACTCGTCCTGTTCGTCTGTCCGTTCCAAACGAGAACAAGAAGATGGTCATCCGATGCAACTGCCGCTGATCACCCTCGTCGCACTGCCTTTCGCCGGCAGCCTGATTGCAGCACTGCTGCCGACCAATGCGCGTAACGCCGAATCGACGCTGGCCGGCCTGATCGCGCTGCTCTGCACGGTGCAGGCGGCGCTGCTGTTTCCGGAGATCGCGGCCGGGCAGGTGATCCGTCAGGAAATTTCCTGGCTGCCGTCGCTCGGCCTGAACTTCGTGCTGCGCATGGACGGCTTCGCCTGGATGTTCTCGATGCTGGTGCTGGGCATCGGTGCACTGGTCGTGCTGTACGCGCGCTACTACATGTCGCCGGCCGACCCGGTGCCGCGCTTCTTCGCCTTCCTGCTCGCCTTCATGGGTGCGATGAGCGGCGTCGTGCTGTCCGGCAACCTGTTCCAGATGGTGCTGTTCTGGGAACTGACCAGCCTGTTCTCCTTCCTGCTGATCGGTTACTGGCACCACCGCAAGGACGCGCGGCGCGGCGCGCGCATGGCGCTGACCGTGACCGGCGCGGGCGGCCTCTGCCTGCTGGCCGGTGTGGTACTGCTCGGTCACATCGCCGGCAGCTACGACCTCGACGTGGTGCTGGCGGCCGGCGACACGGTGCGCGCGCATCCGCTGTACCGGCCGATGCTGGTGCTGGTGCTGCTCGGCGCCTTCACCAAGAGCGCGCAGTTCCCGTTCCAGTTCTGGCTGCCGAATGCGATGGCCGCACCGACACCGGTGTCGGCCTACCTACATTCGGCCACCATGGTGAAGGCCGGCGTGTTCCTGCTGGCGCGGCTGTGGCCGGTGCTGGCCGGCACCGACGAATGGTTCTGGCTGGTCACCGGCGCCGGTCTGGCGACGCTGCTGGTCGGCGGTTTCGCCGCCATCTTCCAGAACGATCTGAAGGGCCTGCTGGCCTATTCGACCATTTCGCACCTCGGCCTGATCACCACGCTGCTCGGGCTGAACAGTCCGCTGGCCGCGGTGGCGGCGGTGTTCCACATCATTAACCACGCCACCTTCAAGGCTTCGCTGTTCATGGCGGTGGGCGTGATCGACCATGAAACCGGCACGCGCGACATCCGCCGCCTGAGCGGTCTGGCGCGCTACATGCCGATCACCGCGACGCTGGCGACGGTGGCGGCGGCGGCGATGGCTGGCGTGCCGCTGCTCAATGGCTTCATTTCGAAGGAAATGTTCTTCAGCGAAGCGGTGTTCCTGGCCGCCTCGCCCGGCATCGACCGCGCACTGCCGGTGGTGGCCGTGGTTGCCGGCATGTTCAGCGTCGCCTATTCGCTGCGCTTCACGGTCGAGGTGTTCCTGGGCCGTGACAAGTGCGGCGCGCTGCCGCGCCAGCCGCACGAGCCGCCGCGCTGGATGCGGGCGCCGATCTCGGTGCTGGTGCTTGCCTGTCTGGTGGTCGGCACGCTGCCGCAGTGGTCCATCCAGCGCATCCTCGAAACTGCGGCGCAGCCGGTAGTCGGCACGCTGCCGGCTTTCGACCTGGCGGTGTGGCACGGCTTCAACCTGCCGCTGTGGATGAGCCTGCTGTCGCTGGTCGGTGGCATCGCGCTGTTCTTCGCGCTGCGCAGCCCGATGCGCCGCGGCCATATCGCGAAGGCGCCGCTGATCGGCCGGATCAACGGCAAGCGCGTGTTCCGCTCTCTGCTGGCCCGGCTCACGCTGGCCGGCCGCCACACCCGGCGGCTGTTCGGTACGCGCCGCCTGCAGATGCAGCTGATGCTGCTGGTGCTGGTGACGCTGGTGGCTGCCGCCGTGCCGCTGCGCAAGCTCGGCAGCGAGGCGCTGCTGGCCGGTGGTGACCGCGCCATGCTGGAGTTCTCGCCGATGTTCGCGCTGATGTGGCTGGTTGGCGCGGGCGCGGCGATCGGCGCCGTGTGGCAGGCGAAGTACCACCGGCTGACCGCGCTGGCGCTGATGAGCGTGTCCGGGCTCGTCACCGTCATCACCTTCGCCTGGTTCTCGGCGCCCGATCTCGCGCTGACCCAGCTGTCGGTCGAGGCGGTCACCACCGTGCTCATCATGCTCGGGCTGCGCTGGCTGCCGAAGCGGCTGGAAGACGTCGGGCGCAATCAGTCGCTGCTCGTCCGCGCGCGGGCACGCGTACGGCGTGCGCGCGATCTTGCGATCGCGCTCGCTGCGGGCGCCGGACTGGCGCTGCTTTCGTGGGCCATGATGACGCGCAGCTTTCCGCAGAGCATTTCGCCCTTCTTTCTCGAACGGGCGCTGCCCGAAGGCGGCGGCAGCAATGTGGTGAACGTGATGCTGGTCGATTTCCGCGGTTTCGACACGCTGGGCGAAATCACCGTGCTCGGCGTGGTGGCGCTGACCGTGTATGCGCTGCTGCGCCGCTTCCGTCCGGCGCCTGAAAGTGCGGAACTGCCGGCGCAGCAGCGGGCGCTGCCGGCCGACCTGGCGACCGATCTGGTGGACGCCCAGACGGCCGAGGACACCGCCCGCGGCTACCTGATGGTGCCGGCGGTGCTGGTGCGGCTGGTGCTGCCGCTGGCGGCGGTGATCGCGGTCTACCTGTTCATGCGCGGCCACAACGAACCGGGCGGCGGTTTCGTCGCCGGGCTGGTGCTGTCGACCGCCTTCATCGTGCAGTACATCGTGTCCGGTACGCAGTGGGTCGAAGCGCACATGGACCTGCGGCCGCAGCGCTGGATCGCCTTCGGCCTGCTGACGGCGACGGCCACCGGCCTCGGTTCCTTCGCGCTGGGCTATCCCTTCCTGACCACCCACACCGCCCACCTCAGCCTGCCGCTGATCGGCGACATCCACGTCGCCAGCGCGCTGTTCTACGACATCGGCGTGTTCCTGCTGGTGGTCGGGGCGACGCTGCTGATACTGACCGCGCTGGGCCACCAGTCGGTGCGTGGACGCCGTGTCCGGGACAGCGATGACGACGGTGACGGCGATCGCGGCGGCGACCAACAAAGAGAAGGAGCGCACTGATGGAAATCGTCCTCGCCTGCGCGATCGGCGTACTGACCGCCTGCGGCGTGTGGCTGCTGCTGCGACCGCGTACCTATCAGGTCATCATGGGGCTGTCGCTGCTCGGCTACGGCGTGAACCTGTTCATCTTCAGCATGGGCCGGCTGGCGCTGGACAGCGAGCCGGTGCTGGCAGCCGGCGTGCCGACCGACCTTGCGCACTACACGGACCCGATGCCGCAGGCGCTGGTGCTGACCGCCATCGTGATCGGCTTCGCGATGACCGCGCTCTTCCTGGTCGTGCTGCTGGCGCAGCGGGGCTTCTTCGGCAATGACCATGTCGATGGCCGGGAGGACGCCGAATGAGGGCATTTGCGCAGGCACTGATGCCGCACCTCACCATAGTGCCCATCCTGCTGCCGCTGCTGACCGCCTGCCTGCTGCTGTTGCTGGACGGCCGGCGCCACCGCATCCGCGGCATGATCGGTCTGGCGGCCGCGCTGGCCAATCTGGCGGTGGCGGTGCTGCTGCTGTTCTGGGTCGGCAGCGGCGAGTCCGCCGCCTATGGCGTCTACCTGCCGTCGAACTGGGATGTGCCCTTCGGCATCGTGCTGGTCGCCGACCGACTGTCGGTGCTGCTGCTGGTCACCGCCGCCGTCGTCGCGCTGATGGCGCTACTGTTCGCGGTCGCACGCTGGCACAAGGCGGGGGCGCATTTCCATCCGCTGTTCCAGATCCAGATCATGGGTCTGAACGGCGCCTTCCTGACCGGCGACCTGTTCAATCTGTTCGTGTTCTTCGAGGTGATGCTGGCGGCGTCCTACGGTCTGCTGCTGCACGGCTCCGGCCCGTCGCGCGTGCGCACCGGCCTGCACTACGTGGCGATCAACCTGCTGGCGTCCTCGCTCTTCCTGATCGGCGCCGCGCTGATCTACGGCGTTACCGGCACGCTGAACATGGCCGACATCGCGGCCCGCATCCCGCAGGTGGCGGCCGGCGACCGCGCGCTGCTGCATGCCGCCTTCGCCGTGCTCGGCGTCGCCTTCCTGGCCAAGGCCGCGATGTGGCCGCTGAACTTCTGGCTGGTGCCGGCCTACGCCGCCGCCAGCGCACCGGCGGCGGCGGTGTTCGCGCTGCTGACCAAGGTCGGTGTCTATGTGCTGCTGCGCTTCAGCACGCTGATGTTCTCGGACCAGGCGGGCGCTTCCGCCGGCTTCGGCAGCGACTGGCTGCTGTGGGGCGGCACGGCGACGCTGGCCGCCGGAGCCTTCGGCATGTTCTCGACGCAGCGGCCGGGCCGGCTGGCCGGCTTCGCCGTCATCGTGTCCTCGGGCACGCTGCTGGCGGTGCTCGGTCTGGCCCGCCCGGAACTGACCGCCGGCGCGCTGTACTACCTGCCCAGTTCGACGCTGGGCGTGGCCGCCTTCTTCCTGCTGGCCGAGCTGATGGAGCGCTCGCGCAGTGCCGACGTCGCCGGCGCGCGCGCGCCGGAGGACGAGGAGGATCACCTGCCGTTCCCGCTGGCCGAACTGGAACTGGACAAGGACGTCAATCTGGACGAGGACGAGGAAATGCTGATCGGTCACGCCATTCCGGCCGCCACCGCGCTGCTCGGCCTGGCCTTCATCTGCTGCACGCTGCTGGTCGCCGGGCTGCCGCCGTTGTCCGGCTTCATCGGCAAGTTCGTGCTGCTGTCGGCCCTGGTGCCGGGTCTGAGTGCCGACACCGCCGATATCGATGCGCTGCTGGGCTGGGCGCTGCCGGTGCTGATCGTGCTGTCCGGTCTGTGTGCGCTGGTCGCGCTGTCGCGTGTCGGCATCCGCTTCTTCTGGACGCCGGTCGATCGCGAGGCACCGCTGCTGCGGGTGGTCGAATTCGTGCCGATCGCGGTACTGGTCGGTGTGTGCGTGTTCATTTCAGTGCGTGCCGAGCCGGTCATGCGCTACGCGGCGGCGACCGCCGAGGCGCTGTACAGCCCGGCCGGCTATATCGACGCGGTGCTGTCGGCGCGGCCGCGACCGACACCGACCAATGCCGAACGCCTCCGCCTGCAAGGGCAGGAGTCCGCGCCATGATGCGCCGCCTGTTTCCCGCTCCGCTGCTGTCGCTGGCGCTGCTCGCGCTGTGGCTGCTGCTGAACAACGCGTCGCAGGGCCTCGGTCAGTGGCTGCTCGGTGCCTTCCTCGGTGTGCTGGTGCCGCTGCTGACGCAGTCGCTGCGGCCGACGCCGGTACGCTTCCGCCGGCCGTTGGTGGCGCTGTGGCTGTTCATGCAGGTCGGTTACGACGTGATCGTCTGGAACTGGCGCGTGCTGCGCGGCACGCTGGCTGCGGGCAAGCGCATGCCGCGCGGCGGTTTCGTCGTGGTGCCACTGGACATGCGCGATCCGAACGGGCTGGCGGTGCTGGCGGCCATCATGTGCGTGATCCCCGGCACCATCTGGTCGGAGCTGGCGCTGGACCGCAGCGCGCTGCTCGTCCACATGTTCGACATGGACGACGTCGAGGCCGAGATCGCACTGATCAAGCGCCGTTACGAACGCCCGCTGATGGAGATATTCGAATGAGTCCGCTGCTGTTTTCCGCCATCGTGTTCGCGATGGGCTGCTACATCACGGCGATGGCGCTGGCGCTGCTGCGCCTGGTCCGCGGCCCCTCCGCACAGGACCGCGTGCTGGCGATGGACCTGATCTGCACCATTGCGATGCTGATTCTGATGGTGCTGGCAATACGCTATCGCAGCGCGATGTACTTCGAGGCGGCGCTGCTCATCTCCATCTTCGGCTTCGTCAGTTCGGCCGCCATGGCGAAATTCCTGCTGCGCGGCGAGGTGATCGAATGAGCGCGCGTGTCATGTCGGGGGCGCTGCGATGATTCCACCGCTGCCCCTGTGGGTCGAAATTCCGGTGGCGCTGCTGCTGGCGCTGAGCGGCGTGTTCACGCTGGTGGCGGCGATCGGCGTGGTGCGCTTCCGCAGCTTCTTCCAGCGCATGCATCCGCCGGCGCTGGCCTTCAGCTTTTCCGCCTGGTGCGTGACGCTGGCCAGCATCCTGTACTTCTCGGTGCAGGATGGCGGGCTGTCGCTGCACGCCTGGCTCATCATCATCTTCCTGTCGCTGACGGTGCCGGTGACCACCATCCTGCTGTCGCGCACGGAGCTGTTCCGCCGGCGCAACAGCGGCGACCCCGACATGCCGCCGCCACTCAGCGCCTGCGTGGCGCCTTCGACGGACGCCGACGCCTCTTCGCCCAGGCCGCACTGAGCTGCATCCGCTGCCAGGTCAGAGCAGCAGCGGCGCGACGAAGGCGAAGAAGCCGCCGATCAGGAAAAGCAGGACCGACACGGCATACACCGCCACCGATGTCCGCCGGGCACGGGCGCAGGCGCGCGCTGCGGCCGGGTCGGCCGGGCAGGGCAGCGAGCGGGCGCGCCACTGCGCAGCACCCGCCAGTGCCAGCAGGGCGGCGGCGGCGCCGAACACCGCACCCTTGTGCTCGGACAGCCAGATAAGCTGCGGCAGCCGGCTGGTCAGCGTGACCAGCGTGGCGCCGGCGCCGAGTGCGACCAGCAGCGCGGGCAGCGCACAGCACACCAGCGTCGAACCGCTCGCCAGCAGCGACAGGCCGCTGGCGCCGAGCGACGCGCGCAGGCCGCGTTCGGGTGCGTCCATGTCAGCGTCCCTTGAGCGCGGCACGCAGGCTGTCCAGCGTGTCGGGCACGCGTTCGATCTTCTTCACCTGGTAACCGGCGTCGGTGATCTGCGTGCGCAGCGTGTCGTCGGCGATGTCCTGACCGTCCTTCAGGCTCAGCGCGACGATCTTGTGTTCGAGGCTGACCAGCACGTCGGCGGTGGCCGCGTTGCTGCGCAGCTTTTTCTCGATCGCCGAGCCGCAGAAGGCGCATACCAGACCCTCGACCTGCATCTTGATCGTACTGGCGGCCAGCACCGGCATCGCGGTCAGCGAAAGAGCGATGGTCATGATGTAAAACTTCATTTTATTCATTGCATTACCTTTCAATTCAAAACAGAAACATGAGGTTCACGAAAGCGTCGCCACGGTGCTCGCGATTGACGCTGACGCCGACATCGACCCACCAGCGGCGCTGGAACAGGCGCAGCAGCGGCGTGATCTGGGTGGCGTCGGTCAGGCCGCTGCGGCGCTCTGCCTGCAGGCCGATCCAGGTGGCGATGTCCTCGTAGTCGGCGGCGTACGGCGCCCACAGCCCCTGCGCCGTCGTGACCACCTGAGTGTGTCCGGCCGCGTGATAGGCGTGGGTGGACAGCCGGGCGTAGATGCGCCGCGTTTCGTGGTCGGCCCAGAAGCCGCCGTGCACGCCGCTGTGGGTGCCGGCGAATTCGCTGCCGCGGGCGGCCAGCGGTCCACCATATATATATGCGTTGGTGATGCCGTCGCTGCCGTAGGCGCGATGCACCAGCCAGTTCGCCTGCAGGGTGGTGTAGCGGCGTTCGGTCAGTCCGTCGTCCGACACGTAGCGCGACTGCCCGGCGGCGACCGACAGGTTTGCGCGCAGGCCGTGCGCCACTTCGGCCATCTGGCTGTCGGGCGAGGCGGTGAACATGAACATGGTGATGTCGCGCGGAATGAAGAAGCCGGCGACGGCCTGGGTCGACAGCGCGGCCAGCGGCAGCGCCGCGAGCCAGCCGCGTGGCGCGGCACAGCGCCTGCCGCGCGCGGGCGGCAGCTTGAAACGGAACATGACGGACTCCTGAACGATTCGGGGGCGGAACAGTGCGACGTTCAGGACGGTCTGGGTGGTTTCTCCAGCGGCGCGGGGATGTGCGAACGCTCGACGGCGTCGTGCTGCAGCGCCAGGACCGCCGAGCCGGCGGGTGCGGCTGACGGCGGGGACTGCGTGATGGCGATCGCCTGTGCGGCTGCGCACAGTGCCGCTTGTGCGCCCTGGTCCTCGCAGCTGCCGCAGTCGTGGCCGGGCATGTCGATCTCCATCATCGCTCCGGCCAGCGCGCAGTGCGTGCTGCAATGAAGCGCGTAGGCGTGCAGCGGCAGCGCGCACAGCATCAGCAGTGCGATCAGGCGGCGCAACGGGAGGTGACGGGCGACGTGCATCATGCAATCGTGACAGTGATCCGTCACGCAGACAAGGACGCCACCGTCGAGTTCAGACCACCTGCGGCCAGTGCAGGTCACCGCACAGCACGCGCAACTGGTCGTCCCAGCCGCGGTAGGCGATGGACACCGTCACGCACAGCAGGCCGGACGAGATGGACAGATAGGGGCGCGTCACCTGCACCTTGCCGACGTGCTCGATGGCGCGACGGAAGTAGGGGCGGCGCGACCAGCGCGCGTGGCGGTTGATCGACAGCGAGCGGTACTGGCTGTCGGCGGCGCCGAAAGGCTGTGAGGTGCGCACATTGCGGCCGACCTGACGGCCGTCCGCGTCGAGCAGGAAGCAGCAGTCGGCGCGCTCCAGCTGCAGGAAGCCACGGCAGGCCTCCTCGATCGGGATGCCTTCTTCCAGCAGCACGGCGCAGCCGCCCATGGCGTGGATGTAAGGCGCGATCAGTTCACGGTAGCGCGCGGCACCGCTGCCGCGTGTCGTGTTGAAGCGTTCCCACAGGTCGTTCAGCACCGGGCTCACTTCGCGCGTGTCGACCGGGCGCGCCGCCGGCATCGCGAAGTAGAAGCCCTGGACGAAGTCGATGTCGGCGTCGAGCGCGGCCAGCGCCTGCGCCTCGGTTTCGACGCCTTCGAGCAGCACCAGCGAGCCGGCTTCGTGGATCAGACTGACGATCTGCGGCAGCAGGCGGCGCGCCGACGGATCCTCGACCGACTTGACGGCGAAGGAGCGGTCGAGCTTGACGATTTCCGGCTGCATGGTCCAGATGCGGTCGAAGTTCGAATGGCCGGCGCCGAAGTCGTCGAGTGCGATCATGCAGCCGAGGCCGCGCAGGTACTCGACCGTGCGGGCGAAACCGGCGTGTTCGGACACCGCCTGTTCCATCACTTCGATGACGATGCGGCGAGGATCGATGTCCGGGTGTTCCGACAGTTCGGGCAGGAAGTCGCTGAGGTCGCTGTCCGGACCGCTGCGGAACACTTCCGGGTGGATGTTCAGGAAGAGCCAGCCGTCATGCGTGTCCTGCGCGGCGTGGTTGTTCACGTGCAGGTAGCGGCACAGCTGGTCGAGGTAGCGCAGGTCGTCGTAACGCGTGGCGCCGGCGATGACGCGGGCCGGCGCGACCGGGTTCGCTTCCGCGTCGGCGGCGCGCAGCAGACCTTCGTGACCGATGGCGCGACAGTGCGAAACGCTGAAGATGGGCTGGAAGTGGCTGGTCAGCGTCAGGCCCTTGTAGCGGGCCAGCACGCCATTTGCGCTGTGGACGATGTCGGCGCCGGGTGCTTGCTCGGCTTCCGCGACGACGGATAACGATGCGTGGGCCATGAGGGCGCTCGGAAATGGATGATTGAGCTCTTTATCGGCAGTGCACCATCGACTCTTGAACCCAAGATGCACGCGCGGGATTTCTTCCCTTGTGACAGCCCGCTGTGGCCCGCCGGCTATACTTCGCAGCCGCCCGGCCTTCCCGGTGCGGGGCGTCCCTCAACCTTCGGCCAACCCACCTCGCGTGTCTGAATTTTCCCCGCTGCTCGTCCTGATCGGTCTGCTCCAGATGCTGCTGCTCGGCGCAGTCGTCTGGCTCGTACTACGCGTGCGCGTGCTGGGCGGCGGGCTGGACGCCGCGACGCAGGAGGGCCAGCGGCAGACGCTGGCCGCGCTGCACGAGGGCCTGCAGCGGCAGACCGAGCGCACCGTGGGCATGCAGGCCGACGCCGACGAGCGGCTGCGCCGCGCCATTTCGCTCGAACTGGGTGCGGCGCGCGACGCGGTCGGTGCGCTGCAGCGCGCCCAGCAGGTCGGGCTGGCCGAACTGTCGGCGGCGCTGAACAGCCGCCAGGAAACCCTGCGCACCGAACTGGTGGCGCAGACCGCAGCCACGC
The DNA here is from genome assembly GCF_038066675.1 of Methyloversatilis sp. NSM2. Classification (NCBI taxonomy): domain Bacteria; kingdom Pseudomonadati; phylum Pseudomonadota; class Betaproteobacteria; order Nitrosomonadales; family Sterolibacteriaceae; genus Methyloversatilis; species Methyloversatilis sp. NSM2. The sequence continues at coordinate 1,318,813 of NZ_JBBUKV010000001.1, read as the reverse complement.
TGGCCGAACAGACGCGGGTGCAGCAGGAGGCGCTGCAGAACGGCCTGCAGAACGCCTCGGTGCAGCTCACGGCGTCGATCGAATCGCTGACCCGCACCGTGAACGAACGGCTCGAACTGCTCAGCGGCCGCGTGCATGAACGACTGGAAGAGGGCTTCCGCAAGACCAACGAAACCTTCGCCAGCGTGATGGCGCGGCTGGCCACCATCGACGAGGCGCAGAAGAAGATCGAGGGGCTGTCGACCAGCGTGGTGAGCCTGAAGGAACTGCTGGGCGACAAGAAGGCGCGCGGCGCCTTCGGTGAGGTGCAGCTGGAGGCGCTGGTGCGCAACGCGCTGCCGCCAGACGCTTTCGAATTCCAGGCCACGCTGTCGAATGGCGCCCGGGTCGACTGCCTGCTGCGGCTGCCGGAGCCGACCGGCCGGGTGGCGGTCGATTCCAAGTTCCCGCTGGAAAACTATCACCGCATGTTCGCCGCCGACGCGGCCGAAGCCGACCGCAGGCAGGCGCAGGCGGCCTTCCGTGCCGACGTGCGCAAGCACGTCGACGACATCGCGGCCAAGTACATCATCGCCGACGAGACCTCGGACGGCGCGGTCATGTTCCTGCCGGCCGAGGCGGTGTTTGCCGAACTGCACGCCCACCACGCCGAGGTGATCGCCTACGCGCAGGCCAAGCGGGTGTGGATCGTGTCGCCGACCACGCTGATGGCGGTGCTGAACACCGCGCGCGCCGTGCTCAAGGACGTCGAGACGCGCAAGCAGATCCACCTGATCCGCGACGCGCTGGGTCGGCTGGCCAAGGACTTCACGCTGTTCGACAAACGCATGGAAAAGCTCGCCACCCACATCCGCCAGGCCCACGACGACGTGCAGGAAGTCGCCATTTCCAGCCGCAAGATCAGCGGCCAGTTCGTACGCATCGAGCGCGCCGAGGCCGACGCACTGAAAACGCTCGACGCGCCGGAGGCGGACTGATGGACGCGGCTCTCCAGCAGATCCTGCTCGCCGCGCCGCTGTTCGTTCTGGTGTTCGTCGGCTACGGCATCGTTCATTGGGGCGGCTGGCCGAAAGCGGCGGCCGACGCGCTGGCGAAGTTCGTGTTCACCATCGCGCTGCCCGCCATGCTGTTCCGGTTGATGAGCGGCTTCGCCAGCCTGCCGCCGGTGGACGTTCGGCTGCTGGCCGCCTTCTTCGGCGGCTGCCTCGTCGTGTTCCTGCTCGGCCGCCTGGTGTCGGCGAAACTGTTCCGGCTCGACGGCGTGTCGCAGTCGGTGTTCGCGCTGGGCGGCGTGTTCTCGAACAACGTGCTGCTCGGCCTGCCGCTCACCCGCATCCTGCTCGGTGAAGAGGCCATGCCGGCGGCCGCGCTGGTGGTGGTGTTCAACGCGCTGACGCTATGGACGCTGGTCACTGTGTCGGTCGAGTGGGCGAAGACCGGTGCACTGACGCTGGCGGGTTTCGGCAAGACCGCACGCGGCGTGCTGACCAATCCGCTGGTCGCGTCGATCCTGGCAGGCACCGTGTTCAGTCTGACCGGTTTCCAGCTGCCGTCGCTGATCGACCAGCCGCTGAAGCTACTGGGCGACGCCGCGCTGCCGATGTCGCTGATCGCGCTCGGCATGGGGCTGGCGGAGTTCGGCGTACGCGAAGGCTGGCAGCAGAGCGTCAGCATCAGCGTGCTGAAGCTGCTCGCCCACCCGCTGGTGGTGTGGGGGCTGGCGGTGCTGCTCGGTCTGCCGCCGGTGGAGACGCAGGCGGTGGTACTGCTCGCCTCGCTGTCGGTCGGCGCCAACGTCTATCTGATGTCGCGCCAGTTCCACGTCATGCAGGGGCCGGTGGCCAGCAGCCTGCTGATGTCCACCGCGCTCGCCGCGCTGACCACGCCGCTGATGCTGGCGCTGGTTGCGGCGACTGTGTGAAGCCTTCCTTCGGCTGGCGAGGTGGCGCGCACGCAGGCGCGGGCTTCTGACTCAGAAAGCGCCCGTTCCAGCCCGGCGGACCGCAGCCGCCGCATCGCGACCGGAGGGCGCTCCCACATGGATCGCGCTCCGTGCGCCGTCGGAGCCTGGTTTGGTGGGAGCGAGCTTGCTCGCGATTGCAGCCTGAATCGAAGCCGGCGGTCTGCAACGGCCGCGTCGCGGCCAAGGCCGCTCCCACGGGGGCATGTGCGAGACCCGCGACCGAAGCCCGGGCGGGGTTCTGTGGGAGGGGTCTTGACCCCAACGGCGCGCTGCATCGAAGCCCGCGGACCGCAGTGCCGACCTCAGTCTTCGGCGCTCGGTTTCAGCGCGGCCTTCACCGTCACCTCGTTCAGCGACGGTTCGCACAGTTCGATGAAGCGGTAGGCGTAGCTGCGCAGGTAGTGCTTGCGGCGCAGCGCGATCAGCGTGGTGTTTGCCTCGAACAGGTGTTCGCTGTCGAGCAGGCGCAGGCCGCTGTCGCGGACCGGGTCGAAGGCGACCGAGGCGATGATGCCGGCGCCCAGGCCCAGTTCGACATAGGTCTTGATCACGTCGGCATCGAGTGCGGACATGACGATGTCCGGCAGCAGACCGGCGCGGGCGAAGGTGGCGTCGATGCGCGCGCGGCCGGTGAAGCCTTCGTGATAGGTCACCACCGGGTGTTCGGCCAGCGCTTCGAGCGTCAGCGGTTTCACCGCTTCCAGCGGGTGCCCGGCCGGCACGATGGCCGCGTGATGCCAGGAATGGAAGGGGAAGGTCACCAGTTCCGGCGCCGCCGACAGCGTTTCGGTCGCGATGCCGATGTCCGCTTCGCCGTCGTTCAGCAGATCGACGATTTCGGTCGGGCTGGCCTGCAGCAGCACCAGGTGCACCTTGGGGAAGAGGCGCTTGAACTCGGTCACCACGCGCGGCAGTGCGTAGCGCGCCTGGGTGTGCGTGGTGGCGATGCGCAGCTGACCCTCGTCGCGACGGGCGAACTGTTCGGCCAGCCGCTTGATGTTGCCGGCATCGAGCAGCATGCGCTCGACGATCTCGACCAGTTCGCTGCCTGGCTCGGTCAGGCCGAGCAGACGCTTGCCCTTGCGGACGAAGAGCTCGACGCCCAGTTCGTCCTCCAGGTCCTTGATGTGCTTGCTCACGCCGGACTGCGACGTGAACAGCGCGTTGGCGACTTCGGTCAGGTTGAACTGGCGCCTGACGGTTTCGCGAATGATGCGGAGCTGCTGGAAATTCATGTCTTTTCTTTCGGTTTCACGGCCTGCGGTCGGGCGCGTTCAGCGTGCGAACACGCGTAGCCGCGACGGCTGCAGGCGTACGGTCTGGCCTTCAGCCAGCGCCAGTGCGGCGACGCGCTCGCGCGTCAGTTCCACTTCGAAATGCTGGCCGCTGGCGCCATTCAGTCCGTCCAGCTCGACCCGGGCGGTGACGCCGAAGGACAGCACGCGACTGATCCGCGCCGGCACGCCGTCGGTCGCGGCGGCGTCGGTCAGGATGTCCAGCTCGTGCGGCCGGGCGAAGGCGATCACCTTGTCGCCGTGCGCGAAGCCGTCGGCGACGTGCGGCAGCCGCTCGTCGCCGACGCGCAGCGCGTCACCCTCCACGTGGCCGTGGAAGGGGTTCACCGCGCCGAGGAAGCCATAGACGAAAGGCGTGGCCGGATGGCGGTATACCTCTTCCGGCGTGCCGATCTGCTCCACCTTGCCATGGTCCATCAGCACCACGCGGTCGGCCACTTCGAGCGCCTCCTCCTGGTCGTGGGTGACGAAGATGGAGGTGATGTGCAGTTCGTCGTGCAGCCGGCGCAGCCAGCGGCGCAGTTCCTTGCGCACCTTGGCGTCGAGCGCGCCGAAGGGCTCGTCCAGCAGCAGCACGCGCGGCTCGACCGCGAGCGCGCGGGCCAGCGCGATGCGCTGGCGCTGACCGCCCGACAGCTGGGCCGGGAAGCGGTCGGCCAGCCAGTCCAGCTGCACCAGCTTCAGCAGGTCGTGCACCTTGGTACGGATGACCTTTTCCGACGGCCGCTGGCTGCGCGGCTTCATGCGCAGGCCGAAAGCCACGTTGTCGAACACGCTCATGTGGCGGAACAGCGCGTAGTGCTGGAACACGAAGCCGACGTGGCGTTCGCGCACATGGGTGTCGGAGGCGTCCTCGCCGTCGAGCAGCACGCGGCCGCTGTCCGCCGACTCGAGCCCGGCGATGATGCGCAGCAGCGTGGTCTTGCCGCAGCCGGACGGGCCCAGCAGCGCGACCAGCTCGCCGGTCGGGAAGTCGAGTGACACGTCGCCCAGCGCGACGAAGTCGCCGAAGGCCTTGTGGATGTTCTGGACCTGGATGCTCATTCTTCTTCCTTCAAGAGGGGCTCGTGATTCGGGTTCGATGCGCGCGCGTGGTGGCTGGAGCGTTCCGGACAAGGCGGATCGACGCAGCCCGACTGGCTGTCAGGCAAGGAGATTCAACGCAGGCCGGGACGCTCCAGCTGCCACGCCCGAAGGGTTGCGCGCGCGCACGCACGTCGTTGCGTCGGGATCGACAGCTGGCGGCGCGCGTGCAACGCGCCCATCGAACCCGTGTCACGAGTCCCTCCTTGCCTGGTGTTCGATCCAGGTCTTGACGCCCAGGGTCACCAGCGCCAGCAGGGCGAGCAGCGACGCGACGGCGAAGGCGGCTGCGAACTGGTATTCGTTGTAGAGAATTTCGACATGCAGCGGCATCGTGTTGGTCAGGCCCCTGATGTGGCCGGACACCACCGACACGGCGCCGAACTCGCCCATCGCCCGCGCATTGGTCAGGATGACGCCGTACAGCAGGCCCCACTTGATGTTGGGCAGGGTGACGTGCCAGAAGGTCTGCCAGCCGTTGGCACCCAGCACCACCGCGGCTTCCTCCTCTTCCTTGCCCTGCGCCTGCATCAGCGGAATCAGCTCGCGGGCGATGAAGGGGAAGGTGACAAAGACGGTGGCCAGCACGATGCCCGGCACGGCGAAGATGATCTTCAGGTCATGTTCCTGCAGCCAGGGTCCGAACCAGCCCTGCGCGCCGAACACCAGCACGTAGATCAGGCCGGCGACCACCGGTGACACCGAGAAGGGCAGGTCGATCAGCGTGATCAGGAAGTGCTTGCCGCGGAAGTTGAACTTGGTGATCGCCCACGCGGCCGACACGCCGAAGGTCAGATTCAGCGGCACCGCGATCACCGCGGCGATCAGCGTGAGCTTGATCGCCGACAGCGCGTCCGGCTCGACCAGCGCGGCCAGATAGGTGTCCCAACCCTTGCGCAGCGCCTCGACGAACACCGCGATCAGCGGCATCAGCAGGAAGAGGACGAAGAAGGTGAGCGAGACGGCGATGATCGTCCATTTGACCCAGGCCGGCTCGCGCGTGGCGGCCCGGCCTTCGAAGCGCGCCGCGACGTCGCCGGCGGCGTGCAGTGTGGTGGCGGCGGCCATCAGCGGTTCCTCCCGGTGGCTTTCTCGGTCCAGGCCTGCAGGCCGTTGATGGCCAGCAGCAGCACGAATGAGAACAGCAGCATCACGACCGCGATTGCGGTGGCGCCGGCGTAGTCGTACTGCTCCAGCTTGGTGATGATCATCAGCGGGGTGATTTCCGACACCATCGGAATGTTGCCGGCGATGAAGATGACCGAGCCGTATTCGCCGACCGCCCGCGCGAAGGCCAGCGCAAAGCCGGTCAGCAGAGCCGGCAGCAGTATCGGCAGCGTCACGTAGCGGAAGGTCTGCCAGCGGCGCGCGCCCAGGCTGGCGGCGGCTTCTTCCAGTTCAGTGTCGAGGTCTTCCAGGATGGGCTGCACGGTGCGCACGACGAAGGGCAGACCGATGAACACCAGTGCCACCAGCACGCCCAGCGGGGTGAACGCGACCTTGATGCCGAGCGGCTCCAGCGCCGACCCGAGCCAGCCGTTCGGCGCGTACAGCGCGGTCAGCGCGATGCCGGCCACGGCGGTCGGCAGCGCGAAGGGCAGGTCGATCAGCGCATCGACCAGCTTCTTGCCCGGGAAGGAGTAGCGCACCAGCGCCCAGGCCAGCGCCAGCCCGAATACCGCATTGATGGCGGCGGCCAGCAGCGAGGCGCCAAAGGACAGCCGGTACGAGGCGAGCACGCGCGGCGTCGTCACCACGTCCCAGAACTGTGCCAGACCGAGGCTGGCCGTCTTGATGAACACCGCCGACAGCGGGATCAGCACGATGATGGACAGGTAGAACAGCGTGTAACCCAGCGTCAGATTGAAACCGGGCAGCACCTGGAAGGAACGCCGGCTCATGCGAGTCGCTCCTGCAGTGACTGACGTGAAGGTGGTGACATGGATCGCCCCGGAAGAATGTTGTCGAGGCGAGAGCTTAGGGAGTGGATTAAATTACTGGAAATAATAAGAAGTGATTTGCTTAGCGTAGATCTGAATTAACGAGCGCGTCGCGGCACGCCCGTGGTGCAGCGCAGCGCACGGGCAAAGTGCATCGACGCCGCATGCAACTTTTTTTCATACAAAGTCTAAAGGCGGCGTGGCGCAGGCCGAGAAGGTGTTCATTCCCCTTCAAGAAGGAAGCTGCCCATGTTCGGTCTGAACCGCTCCCGCAAGGCCTTCGAATCGCTGTCCGCACTGATCGCAGCGTGTCGCGACAGCAACCGCGCACTGGCCAGTCCGCCGGCCGGTCTGCCGGAGCCTCTGGTCGCCACGCTGCGCGCGATGGCTGAACGAGAAGCCCGCCTGCAGACGGAGCTTGACGCACTGCGCACCTTGCCCGGGCAGCTCGCGCAGATGCGCGACGCACTCTCCGCGCAGGAAGCCCAGACCGGACAGGCGCGCGCCGAGGCGGAGCGCGCAGCCCGCGACGCCGACGCTCTGCGCGACGAAGCCGCACGGGCGCGTGCACAGGCCGATGCGCTGAAAGCCGACATGGCGCAGCGCGATCTGGCGCAGTCGGCGCTGACCGAAGGCACCTGGACCTACGACATCGTCGATGGCGACCCCGACCACGCCGACAATCGCGTGCGCTGGTCCGACCAGCTGCGTGGCCTGCTCGGCGCCAGCCGCAGCGAATTTCCGGACACCTGGGACAGCTGGCTTGCCGTGCTGCACCCGGACGACAAGACGCGTGTGATCGACGCCTTCAACGCCCACCTGACCGACAGCAGCGGCCGCACGCCCTATGTATGCGAATACCGCCTGCGTCACCGCACGCGCGGCTACATCTGGTTCCGCGAGCGCGCCGCCACGGTACGCGACGCCAATGGTCGAGCGCTGCAGTCGGCTGGCGCGCTGCGCGACATTTCGGACGAGAAGCAGGCGCAGGAACTGCAGCGCGACCAGCGCGCGAAGATGGAGGACAGCATGCAGCAGATCCTGTCCATCTCCGGCGTCATCAACGAGATATCGAAGCGCACCAATCTGCTGGCGCTCAATGCCAGCATCGAGGCGGCGCGCGCCGGTGAGGTGGGGCGCGGCTTCGCCGTGGTGGCGGAAGAGGTGGCCAAGCTGGCCCTGCAGACGTCGAACGCGACCAGCGAAATCGTCAAGATGGCGGAAACCCAGCGCGCGCTGAGCGGCGCCGAGAGCTGAAGCCGGACGGCGTCAGGCCTGCATGGTGCCGGCGATCAGGCTGGCGCTCTGCTGCAGCCGGCGGAACAGTTCGAGTCCTTCCGGCCAGGCGCCGTGGCCGGATTCGGTGTTCACGTGGCCGGCGTTGCCCAGATCGACCAGCTGTGCGCCCCAGCGCTCCGCCCAGCTGGCGGCCGCCAGGAACTTCATCCACGGGTCGTTGCGACTGGCGGCGACAACGGCCGGGAAGGGGAAGGGCGCGGCCGGAATGCGGGCCGTGATGCCGAACTTGTCCGGGCTGGCCGGCGCAACGAACAGCGCGCCCGCGATGCGCTCGCCGACGGACTGCGCAGCGACCGCCGAGGCGAGGCAGCCGAAGCTGTGGGCGACCAGCCAGACGCGGCCCGGCGCCTGCCGCACCGCGTCGGCGACGCGCGCAGACCATAGATCGATGTCCGGCTGCGACCAGTCCGCCTGCTCGACGCGGGTGGCGCCGAGCAGCGGCTCGATCCAGCTCTGCCAGTGTTCGGGGCCGCTGCCGTTCAGGCCGGGCACCACCAGTACGCTGTCCATTCGGTAATCCGCTGCCTCTTTGAATATGCGCTCAGCGCGTTACTGCGACGCCGGCAGTGCGGCGCGCCAATTCGGTGTCGGTGCGCAGGATGTCGACCACGTCGCCCATGATGCGGGCCGCTTCGTCGAGCAGCACGTCGCGCGCGGCCTTGCGTGACTGTTCGGCCGCCAGTTCGGCGCCGAGCGCGCGCTCGCCGGCCTGCAGGCCGTCGTCGCGTATCGGTTCGGCGTCGGCGCCTTCGCGCGACTGCGTGCGTGCCTTCAGGCGCGCTTCCTGCGCTTCGCGCTCCTTCTTCCGCTCGGCCGCGTTCAGCGAAATTTCGGTGCGCTTGCGCAGCGCCTCGTTCTCGGCGAGGTCTTCCAGCAGTTCGCGATAGCCCTTGTCCTGGGACACGCGCGCCTGATGGCGGGCGGACAGCAGCGGCAGCAGTTCCTGCGGCTTGCCAGCCGGGCGGAAATCGGCCGGTGCGATCTGCGTCCACGGCAGCGGGTTGTCGTAGCTCGACTCGCCAATGCGCTCGTGGTCCATCGTCTGTGCCAGCGGGATGTCCGGCGTGACACCGCGCAACTGCGTGGTGCCGCCATTGACGCGGAAGAACTGGGCGACCGTCATTTTCAGTTCGCCGTAGGTCGGTTTTTCGCTCTTGGCCATATCGTCCATGTCGAGCAGGGTCTGCACCGTGCCCTTGCCGAAGCTGGTTTCGCCGATCACGACGCCGCGGCCGTAATCCTGGATCGCGGCGGCGAAGATTTCCGAGGCCGAGGCCGAGGCGCGGTTGATCAGTACGCCGACCGGGCCGTCCCAGGCAACGCCGGCGTCGTTGTCCTTCTCGACCCGGATCTGCCCCTTCGGATTGCGCTGCTGCACCACCGGGCCGCTGTCGATGAACAGGCCGGTCAGCCGGATCGCCTCGTCGAGCGAACCGCCGCCGTTGTTGCGCAGGTCGATCAGCACCGCGCCGACCTTTTCCGCCTTCAGTTCGGCCAGCAGCTTCGCCACGTCGCGGCTGGCGCTGCGGTAGTCGGCATCGGCGCGAGATTTGGCTTCGACGTCCTGATAGAAGGTCGGCAGCGTGATGACGCCCACCTTCTGGCTGCCAGCGTCGATCACCGATTTGGCCGCCGCCTGCTTTTCCAGCTTGATGGTGTCGCGCACCAGCTTGATCCGGTTGGGCTTCACGTCCGGGCCGGCGTCGGCCGGCAGGATGTCGAGCACGACCGTGGTGTCCTTGGTGCCGCGGATCAGCGTGACCACGTCATCGACGCGCCAGCCGAGCACGTCGGCCATTGGCGTGGCCTCGTCCTTGGCGACGCCGACGATGCGGTCGCCGATCTTGATCTGTTCCGAGCGTGCAGCCGGTCCGCCGGCCACCAGTTCGCGGATGGTCACGTATTCGTCGCGTTCCTGCAGCACGGCGCCTATGCCGACCAGCGACAGCTTCATGTTGATCGCGAAATCCTCGGCCGCGCGCGGTCCGAGGTAGCTGGTATGCGGTTCGATCGACTCGGCGTAGGCGTTCATGAAGAGCTGGAACACGTCGTCGCTCTTTGCCCGGTTCAGATTGGTCAGCGCCAGGTCGTAGCGCTTGCCCAGCGTTTCGCGGATCGCCGCGTCGTCCTTGCCGGCCAGTTTCAGGCGCAGCCAGTCGTTCTTGACCCGCTTGCGCCAGATGTCGCGCAGCTCGTCTTCCGACTTCGCCCACGGCACGTCGGTGCGCACATAGCGATAGCTCTCGTTCTGTTCGAAGTCGAAACCCTTGTCGAGCAGCGCGCGCGCTTCGGTCAGACGGTCGCGCAGGCGCTGCGAGTAGCGGGCGTAGATGGCGAACGGCGCGGCCAGGTTCTGCTGGCGGATGGCGTCGTCGAGCAGCAGGCGTACCGAGTTGAAGGTGTCGATGTCCGACTGCATGAAGTACACGCGGTCCGGGTCCAGCGTCTTCAGGTAGCGGTCGAGGATTCTCGACGACATGGCGTCGTCCAGCGGCACGTTCTGGTAATGAAAGCGCGACAGCAGTTCGGCGCTGGCCTGGGCCGCCAGTGCGTGCGCTTCGACCGGGCGCAGCAGCGGTGCGGGGGCTGCAGGTGTTGCAGCGTGCAACGTCGAACTGGTCGATACGACGATGCCGATCAACAGGCAGAGGGATTTCAGTTTCATCAGACGTGCTCCGGCGCGTGCGCAAATAAGGAAGTAAGTATGTGCCATCGACCTCGAACAGCGGCCTTTTGTTCGGCGACCGGTGTGAAAGTGTCCGGGTCGGGGCGCTTTTTCATCCTCGTCTGGCGCGCGCGGGGCGCTGGCGCCTCAGTGTTGGGCGCCAATGCCGAAGCGGGCACGGCGGCCCGTCGCGGCCTGTCGCGGCCGGTACGGCTGCGAGTTGAAGCTGGATTTCATCGTGTGGCCTCCGTCTGCGTGCATGGACGGCGCCACTCTAGACAGGCGCCGTTGCGGCGCGAACCACGAAGATCTGCTGAGCTTATATCTCTGCCGGTGAAATGCTTATCGATGCCGCAGCTCGTTCGCGCCGCCGCGACCGATGCCGTTCAGCCCCAGCCGCCAAGCGTGTGTGCGTGTTCGGCGTCGAGGCGCGCCTTCAGTGCGTCGCACAGATCACGGATCTCGGCCGATACGCCGCGCCAGCCCTGCTTGCCGACCGAGGTGGCGAACACATCGGACACCACCGAGGCGTGGTACGGCCCGCCGAGAAAGCGGAACACCGAGCGGAAGCTGCGCTCCGGGTGCAGTACCGCGTCCTCGTACTGCAGCGCGATCACCCTCGGGTCGCGGTCCAGGCCGAGGTCGAAGAACACGCGGTTGCGCATGTACCAGTACAGGCAGCCACACTCCTCGTCGCTCAGCGATTCGCTGTACAGCCTGCGGATCAGTGCGACCGTGTCGTCGGCAATGCGCAGGCCGCGCGGCCCGAGGTGGGACAGCTTGCCCTGCGACACCAGTCGCATCATGTTCTTCTGGTGGCTGCCCCAGCTGCGGATCGACGAATTCACCGCGTCCTCGTAGCGGCGGTACACCCAGATCGCGCGCGAATTGTCGAAGCGGTCGAGCAGGGCGTCGGTGAACTGCGAATCGAGAATGCTGCCGAAGCTCACGTAGGGCGCCGGCGCGAAGTCGATCAGCCGTTCGATTACAGCGTGCGAGCGCAGCGAATAGCGTTCGAAGGCGATCGAGAAATCTGCTTCCGGGTAGTCCCAGCCGTGCGGCGAGTTGCCGATCGCGCGGCATACCATCTGCGTGCCCGAGCGGTTCGAGCCACTGATGAACACCGGCCGCTTCGTGCGCACCGGATGCAGCGTGAGCGTGCGGGCAATACGTTTGCCGGCCCGTTCCAGCTGGATGTTGCCGTGGCGCAGCAGGCGCTCGGGCGTGATGCGCGACAGGCGGCGCGCGAGACCCGAAACCAGCGTACGTGCGTCGTCACGGACGGGGGCGGTGTAGGCGCTGGAAGCGTCGCGGAGTGAAGGCATGGTCAGGATCCGGTCAGTGCGTTGGCAGCCGATGCCGACGAAGTGGAGGCTTCGATCTCAGCCAGTGCGGTCAGCCGGGCGAAGCCCTGTTCGAGCGCTTCGTCGAAAAGGCTTTCCAGCACGGCGTGCACGCCGCGCAGAGAGCCGACTACTTCGCCCGCCCACAGCAGGTAACGCAGACGCCGTTCGAGCGACCAGTGAGCCGGCGGGTTGTGCGTGACATCTCGCACGTTGGCGATCTTGTCGGCCAGGCGTACGAGCCGCGCGCGCTCGCTGTAGTCGCGTGCAAGCAGGATCTGCAGAGCCTTGCGTTCGGGCTTGGGCAGCGTCATGTCGTCCGTCAGTTCGGCCACGACGGCGGCAACCTGTGCGCCGAACAGGCCTTCCAGCTCGCTGACAACGGTGTCGGTGTCCTCCAGCGTGTCGTGCAGCAGCGCGGCGACCAGCGTATCCGGGTCAGCGACGCCGCCTTCGCGGGCGAGGATGTCAGCCACCGAAATCGGATGGTTGATGTAGGGCGACATGTCGGCACTCTTGCGCAGCTGACCGCTGTGCTTGAGCGCGGCGAAGTTCAGCGCGGCGAACAGTCGGGGGAGCGGGGGCTGAAAGTCCATGGATGCGTGCCCTCAGATCGATTTGAACGCGACCAGCAGGCCCGAGCACAGCAGAAAGCCGTTGAAGGCTTTCGCGTAGCCCTGATTGCTGATCCGCTTGAAGATGAATTCGTTGGCGAACAGATACACCGCGACACCGGCGGCGGCGTAGATCAGGCTGTTGCCCAGCTGTGCGCGGGATTCGGGGCGCGTGATGGTGAGCGTCGCCAGCTGGAAGGCGGCGAACAGCACGTATGCGGCCGCGATGGTTGCGCGCGCCACCTCCTTGCCATGATTCATCTGCTGCACGCGCATGCTGAGCAGCGAGCCGCCCAGATTGGTGAGGCCATGCATCACGCCTATGCACACCAGCCAGGTGCGCTCGAAGCGTGCGGTGCGGTCGATCGCGACGCGCAGGGCAGGCCACTGGTTCTTCAGCGCGAACAGAAGAAGCAGACCGGCGATCAGCAGGCCGAAGCTCTGGCCGGCGCGCAGCGCGACGATGAGGAAGAGCACGATGCACGGTACGGTCCATAACAGGATGCCGCGGATGAAGTGCAGGTCGACGCTGCGCGCATCGCGCACGATCTGCGACAGGCTGATGCCGATCGAGATCGGCAACAGCGTGGCCAGCACCGTCGGGTAGTCATAGCCCATCACGATGAGGATGGGCGTGCCGAACAGCAGCACGCCCACGCCGAACACCGACTGCACCAGCGCGACGGCAACGATGGGGATGAACAGCAGTGGTTCGATCGTATTCATGCTGCCTTGTCCGCAGTAAAGGTTTCCGGATAGCCCATGTCGCGGGCAATGCTCCGCAGCGAGGGCAGCACGCGTTCGATGCGTTCGCAGTGCGCGTGCTGCCGCCATTTTTCGAGACGGATCTCGAACAGCGGGTCGTAGGGCTTGTCGAGCAGCGCTTTCGCGTGTCGCTCGATGCGTGCATCGAAGGGCAGTTCGAGCCGGTCGAAGATTTCGAAGATGCCCTCGGTCGGCTCACGCACGATGTCCTCGTAGAACACCTCTATCCACTGGTCAGCCGGGATCTGCCTCTTTGCGTCGAGAATGGCGCGATGGATGGCTTCGTACTGGAAGGCGCATACCTCCTCGACCGGCGCCTTCAGGTAATTGCGCCAGCCGCGCGGCAGGTAGTGGCACCAGCGCGTGTAGCGGCCGTCGTCGACCGCGACCTTGGCCGGCAGATCGCGTGCCCAGCTGCCGAAGCGTTCCGGCATGCCCCAGCCCTCGATCATCGAGTTCAGCGTGTCACCCGGATTGCGCTTGATGTAGACGAAAGTAGCGTCCGGGAACAGCGCGTGCAGATAGGGCACGGCCAGACCATGCTGGTTGTTCTTGTCGACGAAGCGGGTGCGCCCGGTATGCGCATAGAAGTAGCGGGTGATCAGGTCGCGGTCGGCGTCCGTCGCATCGGCCGCCTCCAGCACGTGGCTTTCCCAGTTCCTGTCGGACGGGTGGTGAAGAGAGTCCCATACGGCATAGATTTCCCGGTTCAGCGAGCCGATGGCCGACGATTCGGTCAGCGTCTTGTAAAGCATCTGCGTGCCGGAGCGGCTGCCGCTGACGACGAACACCGGCCGCTCGGCGCGCAGCCGGGTGCGGTCCCACCAGGCGCCGCGCAGGTCGGTCAGCGTCTTCTTCGCGTGATGGCGGACCGTCTTGTCCACCTTGAGCCAGAACTGTCCCATCGCGTCAGTTGCCCGCCTGCTCATGCGTGAAACAGCGGCTGGCCCGCTTTCAGCTCGGCGCTGATCATGTCCTGCACGATGCCGCGTACATACCAGTCCGGCAGCGGTTCGCCGCGCAGCAGCGAATCGCGCACGCGGGTTCCGCTGATCGAGTGGGCGTCGTCGGTCACGCCGCTTTCGTAGGCGCCGGTGGCCGGGTTGTAGCCGATGGCGTCGAAGAACACCGGCGTGACACCGGTGTCGCCCAGTTCGTCGAACAGTGCGCGATAGCTGCGGTCGTCGTAGAAGTCGCCGACGCCAGCGTGGTTGCGGCCGACGATGAAGTGGCTGCAGCCGATGTTCTTGCGGCACAGGGCATTGAACACTGCCTCGCGCGGGCCGGCATAGCGCGGGTAGGTGGCGAGTGCGCCGAGCAGCACCTTGCCGTTGGGGTAGATGCCGAAGTCGATCAGCATCTGGTAGCTGCGGATCAGCGGGCGCGGCAGGAAGTCGCCCGGCTTCTTCGGCCCGACCACCGGGTTGATGAACAGGCCGTCGGCATTGGTGCGCTCCAGCGCTTCCAGCTGCAGGTGTTCGTGCACGCGGTGGCTGATGTTGCGGCCGTGGAAGGCCACTACCTTGCTCCAGCCCTTGTGCGCAAAGATGAAGCGGCTTTGCCGCGGCGTCAGTTCGAATTCTCGCCAGGGCGACGGACGCTCCTCGATCAGCGTGATGTCGCCGCCGACGAACCAGTCGCCGTTGCGCAGCACGCGCGCCACACCCGGGTGGGCGGACGAGGTGGTGCCGAAGGCGAGCTGCGACAGTTCGGCAAGGTCGTAGCGGTAGATCTGCGTCACGTCGAGCACCGCGTGGGAGTCGCCCCGGTCGTCGGTGAGCACCACGCGCTGGCCCGGCGACAGCCGACGTGCCTGCGCCTCGTCGACCTGCAGGATGAGCGGCACCGTCCACGCCGTGCCGTCGGGTAGGCGGTTGCGATGCAGCACGCTGTGCAGCGTATCGCGGTCCATGAAGCCGGTCAGCGGCGAGAAGGTGCCGACGCCGATCTGCTGGCAGTCGAGCAGTTCGGTGTCGCGCACCCCCAGCCGCGGCAGCGCGGCAAGATCGTCGATGGCCGCTGCCGCACTGACGCGATTGACCAGCACGCCGCCGTGCGGCTCGATCAGCAGCGAGGTCGGATCGGTGGGCGTATAGACCAGTGTGTCCTTGTGCGCCGCCGGCAGACGCTCGTTCAGCACGCGGAATTCGCGGATGAGCTTGACGATCATCGCCACGCAGCCGACCGGGTCCTTGCCGATCGCGGTCTCCGCCGCCAGTACCAGTCCGTCGGCGCCGTCGAGCAAGGTGTTGACCACGTCGTTCACCTCGGCCCGCGTGGGCTTGGGGGCGGTGATCATCGATTCGAGCAGATTGGTGGCGACATACACCTTGCGCTTGCGCGCCTGACCGCGCGCGATGATGAGCTTCTGCAGCCGCGGAATGCGCTCGATCGGCTCCTGGCGCGACAGGTCGCCGCGGTCGATCAGCAGCGCGTTCGACTTTTCGGCGATCTCGTCAAGATTGATCAGGCCGTTGCGGCATTCGATCTTGGAAATGAGGAAGGTATCGTCGCCGACCAGCGCCCGCACCTGGACGACGTCCGAACCGCGATTGGCGAACGACAGCGCCACGTGGCGGATGCCGACCGAGCGGCCGTATTCGAGCGCCGCGATGTCCTTGGCCGTCAGCGTGTCGAGCGGGATGTCACGCTCGACGGTGACCGCCTTGTTCTGGCCGATCACGCCGCCGTGCAGCACGCGCATCGTCACCTTGGCGTCGTCGCGCGAGATCACCTGCACCAGCACCGAATTGAAGTCGATACTGATGAAGTCGCCGACTTCCAGCTTGTCGATCACGTCTTCCGGGTAGAGGTTGAAGTTGAATGCGTCGCCGGGTACGCGCAGCTTGTGCGCATGCACGACGCTGTTCTCGCGTACGGCGATCTCGCCGTTCAGCATGTCGCCTGTGCGGATCTGCGCGCCCTCGGTGTCGAGGCAGATCGGCACTGAGGTGCGGCTGCGGATGTAGTCGATCACGCGCGGCAGGTCCTGCAGCTTGGTGTGCGACAGGTTGATGCGGAAGAGATTGACGCCCAGTTCTTCCAGCCGTGCGAGCACGCGGTCGTTCAGCGATGCCGGGCCGAGGGTGCAGAGGATTTCCTTGTCGGTGGTGCTCATGTCGATGTCCTGTCTCGTGCAGTGGCCGAAGATGCGGCCCTGACCGCTGATTAGCAGGAGCCGTGCCACACCATCGCAATGACGTTTTCGTGACGGATTTGCGTATTTGCGAAGATGTCCTGCACGCTTTTACGCCGCGGCTGTGCGGTTCCGCCCAGCGGTGCGGGTGCAGCTGGTGAAATCTCCACACTCGTGTCGCTCACGGTGCTGCCGGTGTCACGCAACGTCGATGCGGACGGCATTTCCGTGCCCGCGCGGACGCGGGCGACGGACGTGCAAACGCTCACACGGAGAATGCGGCCGTGCGTTCAGAACCGCTGAAGCAGCGGTTTCATCCTTCAGACCTGCCGGGACTGCGCTATCGACCGAAACGCCGCAGGCGCAGTGCGTTGCCTATTACGGAGGCTGAGCTCAGGCTCATTGCAAGGGCGGCGATAAGAGGGGAGAGAAGCCAGCCGGTGATCGGGTACAGCACGCCTGCGGCTACCGGAACACCCAGTGCGTTATAGAGGAAGGCAAAAAGCAGGTTCTGCTTCATGTTGCCCACGGTTGCCTCGGACAGGTCGCGGGCGACGGCTATTCCGCGAAGATCGCCTTTCACGAGCGTGAGCTGGGCGCTGTTCATCGCCACGTCAGTTCCGGTTCCCATGGCGATGCCCACGTTCGCCTTGGCGAGGGCTGGCGCGTCGTTGATGCCGTCGCCAGCCATGGCGACGACAGCGCCCTGCCGCTGCAGTGCATCCACAAGCTGCAGCTTGTCTTCGGGCTTGACCTCGCCATGAACCTCCTCGATGCCGAGACGTGCGCCGACTGCCCGTGCCGTGGTGAGGCCGTCGCCGGTCGCCATGACGATGCGGAGTCCGGCCGCCTTCAGCGAGGCCAGCGCCTCAGGCGTGCTTTCCTTGATCGGATCCGACACTGCGAGGAGGCCGGCCAGCCTGCCGTCGACAGCGCAGTGCATGACGCTTGCGCCCTCGGCTCTGAGGGCTTCGGCCTGATCCTTCAATGACTCGACTGCAACGCCGATCTGCTGCATCAGCGCGGTGTTGCCCAGGGCCAGTGCGCGGCCGGAAAGTACGCCGCGTACACCGATGCCCGAGCCGGATTCGAAGGTTTCCGGCTCTTCGAGAGCGAGACCCCGTTCGCGGGCTGCCCGTACGATCGCGTCGGCGAGCGGGTGCTCGCTTCCCTGGTCGAGGCTCGCGGCCAGACGAAGGACTTCTTCCTCCGAGAAGCCGGGCGCCGCAATCGCCCTGTCGAAGGCGGGCTTTCCCTGGGTGAGGGTGCCTGTCTTGTCGATGATCAGGGTGTCGACCTTCCGCAGATTCTCGATGGCAGCGGCGTCACGAAAGAGCACGCCCTGCGTCGCGCCCCTGCCGGTCGCCACCATGATGGACATCGGGGTTGCAAGACCGAGCGCGCACGGGCAGGCGATGATGAGCACGGACACCGCGTTGATCAGACCGAACACCCAGCTCGGCTCGGGTCCGAAGAGCCCCCAGGCGAACAGCGTCAGCAGTGCGATCGCAACGACCGTCACCACGAAATAGCCCGCCACGATGTCTGCCATCCGCTGCATGGGGGCTTTCGATCGCTGGGCCTGGGCCACCATCTGCACGATCTGGGAAAGCACGGTTGCCGCCCCCACGCGCTCCGATTTCATGACGAGAGCGCCGTGGGTATTCAGCGTGGCTCCGATCAGCTTGTCGCCGACCCTCTTCATGACCGGCACGGGCTCGCCGGTGATCATCGACTCGTCGACCGCGCTGCTGCCATCGAGGACCTCGCCGTCGACGGGCACTTTCTCGCCCGGACGGACGCGCAGCCGGTCCCCGACATGGACGTGGGTCAGCGGCACGTCCTCCTCGCCGCCGTCATCGGTGAGACGCCGGGCTGTCTTCGGCGCCAGACCGAGCAGGGATTTGATTGCCGCCGAGGTCTGGGAGCGTGCCCGTAGCTCGAGCAGCTGCCCGAGCAGGGTGAGCGAAATGATGACTGCGGCCGCCTCGAAATACACGCCAATACGCCCCATGGAGCGGAACGAAGCGGGAAAGGCGTCCGGCGCTACTGTCGCGACTACGCTATAGAGGAAGGCAGCGCCCGTACCCAGGCCGATAAGGGTCCACATGTTCGGGCTGCGGTTCAGCACGGACTGCGCGCCCCGGACGAAGAACGGTGCACCGCCCCACAGCACGATGGGCAGCGACAGCACCAGCTCCATCCAGGTACGGGTGCCTGCGTCGAGCCGGTCCACCAGGTGCCCGAACATGGCGAGGACGGTGACGACGACGGTCAGAGGCAATGTGAGCCAGAAGCGTCTGCTGAAATCCTTCAGTTCGGGGTTGTCGTCCTCGTCGAGTTCGGGAATCAGCGGTTCAAGCGTCATGCCGCATTTCGGGCAGGTCCCTGGGTGCTCCTGGCGGATCTCCGGGTGCATCGGGCAGGTGTAGATGGTGCCGGGCGGCGCCGACGGTGTGTGGAGATCCGACCGATCGCCCGGAGCGCTGTCCTTCGCGGAAAGATCACGAGCGGCCGTGTGCGACGCCACAGTCGACGGCCGCTGGTAGCGCGCGGGATGGGCTCTGAACTCGTTCAGGCACCGGGCACTGCAGAAGCGATAGGTCTGCCCTGCATGAACCAGGTGGTGAGCCGAACCCTCGATCACCTTCATTCCGCAAACGGGGTCTTCGAACGAGGCGGCGTCCGGGCGGGATTCTGTCGAGTGGTCATGCATGGTCAGATCAGGTCCAGTGTGATCGCGCAGCCGGGGGCGCGGAGTGGATGCGTGTGCCTGGATGAAGGCAGTGCTATCTGCAGCAACAACCTCCACCGGTCGGGCCAGGCTTCATATTCGTTGCGGCGTCTGGCGAACCCGGGGATTCGCCAGCTTGCGCCGCTGCGCCGGCGTAGCCTGCCGCTGCCAACGCGTGGAGCATCACGTCGAGCGCCGGCAGCGCTTCCCCGCGCACGCGTACGTGACCGGACGCCAGATCGACCTCGACGGCCTGCACGCCCTCGACATCGCTCAATGCCGTCCTGACATGCGAAACGCATGAGCCGCACGTCATGCCACCCACTTTCAGATCGATCGAATTCATTTCGGTCTCCAGGTCGTCAATCGCTCAATCGGGGAATGCCTGCGGCAGTCACCGCCGGGCGGTGTCGGCATTCCCCGCTCCGAAGCGGGGAATGAAACGCGGCGTCCGTGATGCGTAGTCGTCAAACTCCTGCCCGAACCGCTTCTGCATCTCGCCTTCTTCGGTGCGTGCGAGCCGTCCGTACATCAGCACCAGTACCGGGAACATGGCCAGCGTAAGCAATGTCGGCCACTGCAGCAGGAAGCCCAGCAGGATCATTACGAAGGCGACGTACTGCGGATGGCGGATGCGCGCGTAGGGCCCGGCGGTCGCGAGCGAACCGCGGCGCTGGGCGTGATAGAGAACATGCCACGCACTCGACAGCAGGTAGAAACCGTAGCCGATCAGCACGTAGCTGGCGATGTGCAGCGGACTGAAATGCGGATCACCTGTCTGTCCGAGCAGGGTGGACCACAGATGGCCGGCATCATGAGTCAGGATGTCCAGGCCCGGATAACGGGTCTGCAGCCAACCGGACAGAACGTAGACGGTGAGTGGAAATCCGTACATCTCGACGAAGAGGGCGACGATGAAGGCTGAGAAGGTGCCGAAGGTACGCCAGTCCCTCGCGGTCGCGGGCTTGAAGAAGCTGAAGGCGAACATGATGAAGATCGCCGAGTTCGCGATGACGAGTAACCAGAGGTTGTAGGCAGGTCCTGATTGCGCCATGGTTGATCTCCTATTGTCCTTCCTCGGGTCGCTCCGGTCCGCTCGACGCCGGCCGCCTGTTCCCGTGACCGTGACCGTGGCCGTGGCCGCGATGCATGAATATGTGCATGACCGGACAGACCAGCAGGAGCAGATAGGGCAGAGCTCCCAGGACGTGCGCAAGGTGCTCGGTGAGCAGGTAATACGCCGCGACCGCGCCGATCACGAGGAAACCGGCCGCGTGACGGGAGCGCCAGAATCCCGGCGGGCGCCCGTCATCGTTTGGATGCATGGAGGTCATCGCAGCGGCCTCTCTCAGCGGGGTGAATCGGCCGGAGGCATGCGGTCCATCATCATCTGCATCATGCCTTCCATCATGTCCATGCGCTTCTCCATCATCCGGTGGCGATCCTCCATGCTGCCGCCGTTCTTCATGCCGGCAGTCCTTTTGCCGTCATTGCCCATCCCCATCCCGCCGCGCATTCCCTTCATCATGGCCATGCCCTCGCGCATGAGCTTCATGTGCTCGCTCATCAGCGCCTGACGTTGCTCGGGCGTCTTCGCCGCCATCATCTTCTCGTGCATTGCCTGCATTTTCTGCATGTGGCGATCCATATCTCCCATTGCACTTCGTGCGGCAGGCTCGGGAGACCGGGCCGGGACGGAGGCGCTTCCCTCCGGATGGTGGCCCTCATGCTCGGCAGGCGACTGGGCCTGCGCCTGGACGTTCGAGGCAAGGCCGGCAATGAGCGCAAATCCCACGGACAGTGCAGCGGTGCGAAGCGTGTTCATGATCGATTCCTTTCTATCAGGTGTTTCGGGGACAGCAAGCACATCGACGGGAGGCCCGGGCGCGAGCGGGGACATCCCGGTCGGTATCAGCGATCACGCGGATGATGATGTTTGGTCATGTCGGTCGCCGGATCGGCTTTGTTCGAGTCCGTGACCGTCGGTGCCGTTGCGGGCATCGGAACCCCCGATTTGTCCGGCGAATGCGAGTGGGGGGTCACCTTTCTCTTGTCCTTCTCGATCTTCGCGTCGGACGGCGTGGCCGGACGGTCCGTCTCGGCGGCGTGCGCCGGGAACGCCAGCGTGAGAATGGTGGCAGCGGTGGTGGCAAGAGCGTTGAGCAGTTTCATGTCAGATCTCCTGAAGGGTCGGTAGAGGGCGTCCGGGCAGTGCTGCCTTGACGCTCCACAGTCTGTGTTCCGGCGCCCGTCTCCTCGATGACCCGGCGATTACATTTCTGTCAGGAAGCCGTTGCGTGACGCGCGCCGGCGGCGTCACGCGAGCGGGACAGCTGCCGCTGTTTGATCAAGGCGTAGAGCGCCGGGATGACGAGCAATGTGAGTAGCGTCGAGGAGACCATACCCCCCACCATGGGGGCGGCGATCCGACGCATCACCTCAGAGCCGGCGCCACTACCCCACATGATGGGCAGCAGGCCGGCCATGATCGCGACTACCGTCATCATCTTCGGCCGCACCCGCTCGACTGCACCTTCCATGATCGAGGCGTGGAGATTGGCGGCGGTGGGCGTCACCGCCGACGCTTCGCAGCGCTTCCTGGCGGCTTCCCACGCGTGGTCGAGGTAGATCAGCATCACCACCCCGGTTTCGGCCGCCACCCCGGCGAGCGCGATGAAGCCGACTGCGACCGCGACCGAGAGGTTGTAATCGAGCAACCACATCAGCCAGACGCCGCCAACCAGTGCGAAGGGTACGGACAGCATGACGATCAGCGTTTCGGTCAGGCGCCGGAAGTTCAGGTAGAGCAGCAGGAAGATGATGAGGAGCGTGAGCGGTACGACGACCTTCATCTTCCTGATCGCGCGCTCCATCGATTCAAACTGCCCGCTCCACGTCGCGTAGTAGCCGGGTGGAAACTTCACGCGCTCGTCTACCGCTGCGCGTGCTTCGGCAACATAACTTCCGATGTCGCGGTCCCGGATATCCACGAAGATGTACGCGGACAACAGGGCATTCTCCGTGCGGATCGCGGGGGCGCCCCGGGAAATCGAGACGTGCGCGAGCTGCCCGAGCGGAATCATCATGCCGTTCATCGTGGGTACCAGCACTTCGCGCGCGATCCGGTCCGGGTCGCTGCGCAGTTCCCGTGGATAGCGCACTGCAACCGCGTAGCGCTCACGCCCTTCCACCGTCGTCGTTACTCTTTCGCCGCCGAGCGCCGTGCCGATCACCTCCTGCAGATCGCCGACGGCCAGACCGTAGCGGGCGAGTTGGGCGCGATCCGGCTCGATGTCCAGATAGAAGCCGCCTGTAATGCGTTCCGCGAAGGCGGACGACGTTCCCGGAACCGCCTTCACGACAGTCTCTATCTCGCGTGCCACGCGTTCCATCTCGCGCAGGTCCTTGCCAAATACCTTGATTCCGATCGGAGTACGGATTCCGGTGGCCAGCATGTCTATCCTCGCCTTGATGGGCATGGTCCACGCGTTTGCTACACCGGGAAACTGCAGCGCCGCATCCATCTCGGCGATCAGCCTGTCCTGGGTCATGCCGGGCCGCCATTCCGATTCCGGTTTGAGGTTGATCACCGTCTCGAACATCTCGGTCGGCGCGGGGTCGGTGGCCGTGGCTGCACGTCCCGCCTTCCCGTAAACCGAAGCCACTTCCGGAAAGCTCTTGATGATCTTGTTCTGCGTCTGAAGGAGTTCGCCCGCCTTGGTGATCGACATGCCGGGCAGCGAGGCGGGCATGTAGAGCAGGGTGCCCTCGTTCAGGGCAGGCATGAATTCGGAGCCCAGCCTGCTTGCCGGGTAGATCGAGACCGCCATCGCCAGCACGGCGAGCAGGATGGTGAGCCCCTTCCAGCGCAGCACGCCTGAAATGACTGGGCGATAGAGCCAGATCAGCAGTCTGTTAACAGGGTTGCGAGCCTCGGGCAGGATGCGGCCACGGATGAACAGCATCATCAGCACCGGAACCAGCGTGACCGACAGCAGTGCGGCGCCTGCCATCGCGAAGGTCTTGGTGTAAGCCAGCGGCGAGAACAGCCGGCCTTCCTGCGATTCGAGCGTGAACACCGGCAGGAAGGAGACGGTGATGATGAGCAAGGAGAAGAACAGTGCCGGTCCGACCTCCTTGCACGCGAGGAGTATGGCCTCTGCCCGGGACTCCCCCTCGTCGAGACGCTCCAGATGCTTGTGCGCGTTCTCGATCATGACGATGGCGGCGTCGATCATTGCGCCGATGGCGATGGCAATGCCGCCCAGACTCATCAGGTTGGAGTTCATGCCCAGCAGATGCATGGCGATGAACGCGATCAGAACGCCCACCGGAAGCATCAGGATGGCAACCAGTGCGGAGCGCAGATGCAGCAGGAACACCATGCATACGAGGGCGACGATCAGGCTTTCCTCGATCAGCGTGTTGCGCAGCGTTTCAATGGCGCGATGTATCAGTTCAGAGCGGTCGTACACCGGCAGGATGCTCACGCCTGCGGGCAGTCCGGATGACACCTCGGCGAGCGTGTCCTTCAGGTTGTGGATGACTTCGAGTGCATTCTGGCCGTAGCGCGCCATCGCGATGCCCGACACGACCTCACCTTCTCCGTTCAGTTCGGCGATACCCCGGCGTTCGTCCGGAACGCGTTCCACCCGGGCGATGTCCCGAACGAGCACCGGGGTACCGCCATCGGCTTTCACGATGAGACTGGCGATGTCGTCGATGTCGCGGAGATATCCCCGGCCGCGCACCATGTACTCGGTCTCGGCCATCTCGACCACCCGCCCGCCGACGTCCCGGTTCGATTCGCGAACGACGCGCGTAACGGCGGACAGCGGAATGCCGTATGCACGGAGCCTGACCGGATCGACCGTGACCTGGTAGGTCTGCACGAATCCACCGATCGATGCGACCTCGGCAATGCCACCAGCCTTCGTCAGCGGATATCTCAGGTACCAGTCCTGGAGGGTGCGCAACTCCGCAAGGGTTCTGTCCTTGGCCAGTACGACGTACTGGAAGACCCAGCCGACACCGGTTGCATCAGGCCCCATCTGCGGCGTGACGCCCTCGGGCATGCGGCCGGCAGCCGCGCTGAGCGATTCAAGTACGCGCGAGCGGGCCCAGTAGATGTCGGTACCGTCGGCGAAGATCACGTAGACGAAGGATGCACCGAAGAACGAGAAGCCCCGCACCACCCGTGACTGCGGAACCGACAGCATCGCGGTGGTGAGCGGGTAGGTAACCTGGTCCTCCACCACCTGCGGTGCCTGACCGGGGTATTCGGTGTAGACGATCACCTGTGCGTCGGACAGATCGGGCAGCGCATCGAGCGGTATTCTCATTACCGCGAGTACGCCGGCGACGATGACTAAGAAGGTGGCGAGCAGTACGAGGAAGCGGTTACGACCGGACCAGTCGATGAGTCGGGCAAGCATCGGGATGCGTTCCTCTCGGCGATCAGTGACGGTCGTGCGAAGCGTGTTCCGGCGACGGCTGCGCCGGCGCGGAGGCAGTTCGCCTTTTCATCGAGGTCACCACCCATTCGCCCGCCGCGCGCTCGACGAATTCGAACGCGATCAGATCGCCGCTGCGCACATCTTTCGTCACAGCGGGGTTCGCGAGCTTGAAATCCATGCTCATTGCCGGCCAGCCCAGGCTGTCGACCGGACCATGGTTGATCGTGACCACCGCTGCCGAGCTGTCCATGCGCTCCAGTCTCCCCTGCGCCTGATGCCCGGACGTGCGGCGCGTGCCTGCTGCTTGCGCCTCCTCGTGGGGTGCCTGGCCGAAGCTGCCAAGGGCCGCCTTGAGGTTGCTCTCCGCGTCGATCAGGAAGTTTGCGGCCACGACGACCGGCTCCCCGTCGCGGAGGCCCCGGAGCACTTCAGTCCTGTCGCCGGCACGCGCGCCCAGAGTCACTTCCCGGGGTTCGAAGCGCCCGGGCGAACGTTCGACCAGAACCACACGTCGGGTGCCACTGTCCAGGATGGCGGACGACGGTACCGTCAGAACCGGGGCCCGACCGGCCACCGTGAGTGTGACGTCCGCGTACATGCCCGGTTTGAGCAGGCCCGAGCGATTGGGCAACTCGATCCTGACCGGGGTGGTGCGCGTGTCGGTGTTCACCGTCGGGTAGATGAAGGACACGGTGCCGCCGAACGTCTGCTCCGGATAGGCATTCGCCGTCACGCTGACATGCGCACCGGGTCTGACCAGGCCGATGTCCTGCTCGAAGAGATCCGCCATTACCCACACCGTGGACAGATCCGACACTTGGTACAGCGGGTCGCCGGGCATGAAACGCATGCCCTGCAGCGCTCTCTTCTCGGTGACTATGCCGGTGGCGGGAGAACGGAAGGTGAGCGTCCGGCGCACTGCGCCAGAGCCGGAGAGCGAACGGATCTGGTCGTCGGAGACATCCCAGTTGCGAAGACGTGCAAGGCTCGATTCCGCGAGCCGTCGCATGCCCGTCTGCGTTTCGGCGCTGCTTTCCTCGAGCGCACGTACTCCTTCGGCGGCGATGGCGTACTCGCTCTGTGCCGACAGCAGTTCCGGGCTGTAGGCCTCGAACAGCGCCTGCCCCTTGCGGACGGCCTGACCCACGGCATTCACGTGCAGACGCTCGATATAGCCTTCGAACTTCGGCGATATCGCGTACGTGCGGCGCTCGTCCGCTTCAATCCTCGCCGCCGCGCGAATCTGTCGCTCCAGCATGCGGCGGGAGACAGCCTCGGTCCGCACGCCCAGCATCTGCACCTTTTCGCTGCTCACGACGACTTCGCCCGTGACGCCATCCGCACTTTTCTCATCGTCGGCGAACACAGGGACGTAGTCCATTCCCATCGGATCCTTTTTGGGTACCGGAGAGGTATCGGGCAAGCCCATCGGATTGCGGTAGTAGAGCGGCGTGCGCTGCTTCGGCGTGGCGTCGGCGCTTGCGGCTTCCTTCGTGCTGTGGGGGGCTGTGCTGCCAAGCCAGTAGCCTGCGCCGGCCGCGACACCGACCAGCAGGATGGCGGGCAGCACCCTGCGCAGTGACAGCGTGCTCACAGTTCTTCTCCGATCATGCGTTCCACGTCCGCGAGCCGCGCCTGTCCCTCGGCCTGCGCGCGGATCAGGCTCTGTCGTGCCTGACGGATCTGCCGTAGCGCGTCGATCAGGGTCGAGAAGTCGACGCGGCCTGCTTCGTATCCGGCCAGTGCCGAACGGAACGTCAGTTCGGCCTGCGGCAACAGCGTGCCGCGCGTCAGCTCCTCCGTACGGCGGGCACTGTCCAGCGCTGCGGTGGCTTCCGCGATCTCGCCCATCAACAGGTTCTCGGCCGACAGCTGTCTTGCGCGTGCGGCGGAAACCATCGCTTCCGATTCGCGTTCCTGTGCCCGGCGCGTGTCCTGTTGAAGGGGAATGTTCAGTTCGACCATCACCTCCCACTCCTTCACCGCGTTGTCGTACTGAATGGGCGAGACGCCGAAGGTGAAATCCGGATAGCGATTGCGATAGGCCAGCTCCCGGCTTTTTTCCGCCGCCTGAAGACGGGCGATCTCCACGGAAAGCAGCGGGTTGGACCGGCGTGCCCGGCCTTCCAGAGCGCCCGCTTCGAGCCGCGAGGGGTCGGGCAGGGGGCGCAGGTGATCCGGGTCGGCGAGAGGCGCCCGGGCAGGACGCGCGGCAAGCGCGTTGATCCGGGCTTCCAGCTGCTGCTGCTCCGCAACCAGCACCCGTCTCTCGTTGTGCAGCCCTGTCTGTTCGATCTGCGCGCGGATGACGTCCTGCTGGGGTGCCAGACCATTCGCGTACCGGGTAAGTGCCAGATGTTCAAGGCGCTTCGCCAGTTCCAGGATCTCGTCGGTCAGGCGCGCATTCCGATGTACGAAATACCGTTGCGCAAAGCTCGTCTTGATGCGCGCGGCCACGTCGTTCCAGCTGACGAGTGCCCGTCCGCGCGCGCCCTCGGCCTCGAATTCTGCGACCTGCTTCTTCAGGTCGCGCTTGCCGAACCAGGGAACGTCCTGCATCACCAGATAGCGGGTGCTGCCGACCTGGCCGGGAATGAGGGTCGGACTCCGTTCACCCATGCGCGTGATGTCGCGAAATTCGGTTCTCAGCCTCGGGTCCGGCAGTGCGCCTGCGGGCGTCACCCGCTCCGCTGCGGCCTCCGCTTCATAAAGCATGGCGAGGTATTCGGGGTTCTGCTCGCGAGCAAGGCGCAGAAGGCTGTCAACGCTCGCGCCAGGTACGTCCGCGGCGGACGGGGCGGCCAGCAGCGATGTGCTGCACGCGATCATCAGTGCCGTAGAAAGCCTCCCGATCTGTCTGCGCCAGGTATTCATACGTTCTGTTCTCCGCAGCGTGCCGTCGCTCGGCAGCCATCAATGCCGATGGTCGTGCGTGCCATGGTCATGCTCTGGTGGCGCGACGGGTCCCGTCTCGAGCTCATGGGGTGACGTCGAGTGATTGATGCCGCGATGCGAATGCCCGTCGCTGGCAGCGACGGCGCGCCGATAACCGTCTGCCGACAGGCCGGGCAGCACGCGCAGGAACGCCACCAGGTCCCAGATCGCTGCATCCTCCATGCCGCCCTTTGACCAGGCCGGCATTCCGGATCCCTTGATGCCGTGTTTGATGATCCAGAAACTGCGTGCGTCCTCGTCTCGAACGCCCTCCCGAGGCTTGGAAAGATCCGGCGGGGCGGGATAGAGCCCGCGCCGCAGCTCGCCTTCCTCCTGCCCTGGAGACAGATGACAGCCGACGCACATGGCGTCGTAGTTACCGGCTGCGCGACGGGCCCGTTCCGGATCATCGAGGTCGGCGGGAGGGGCCACCCGGGCTGAGCGGACAGCCACGGAGCGCTCGCGCGCCCATGCGATGAGCTCGTAGGTGGTTTCGCCGTGCGGGCGGTCCGCGGCGAAATCGGGGAGACCGAGCTGTATGGCGGCCAGCGCGGAAAGTGCCATCAAAATGAGCACGATCAGCGCGCCGACAAGGATGTTCTTCATCTGCCCAGTCCGAGTTATCCGGTGGCGTGATTCTTCCCCGGCCGGGGTAACGGGACCCTGACTCTCCGATTACATTTCCGTAATCTCGCGGATACGTCGCCCTCAACTGTGCAGGATGACGGTTCAGGAAAATGATGAGAGCGCTGCCATGAAGATTCTCGTTGTCGAAGACGAACCCAAGACCGGTGACTATCTGCGGCAGGGCCTGGTGGAAGCGAGCTTTGTCGTGGATCTCGCGCGCGACGGCCTGGACGGCCTGCACCTTGCCCTGACCGAGAGCTACGATCTGGCCATACTGGACGTGATGCTTCCCGGGATTGACGGCTGGCAGATACTGCAGGGCATTCGCGGTGCAGGTAAGAACATGCCGGTCCTGTTCCTGACTGCGCGCGACGCCGTGGATGACCGGGTTAAGGGGCTGGAGGCGGGCGCCGACGACTATCTGGTGAAGCCCTTTGCGTTCTCCGAGCTGCTGGCCCGGGTCCGCACGCTGTTGCGCCGGGGCGGCGCGAGCATGGAGTCCGGCCAACTGCGCGCGGCCGACCTGGAGCTCGACCTGATGCGCCGCCGCGTGACCCGCTCCGGCGTCAGAATCGATCTCACGGCAAAAGAATTTGCGCTGCTCGAGCTGCTGCTTCGACGGCAAGGCGAGGTGCTGCCGCGCTCGCTCATCGCGTCACAGGTGTGGGACATGAACTTCGATAGCGATACCAACGTCATCGAAGTCGCGGTGCGCCGCTTGCGTGCAAAGGTGGACGAAGGATTCGATCGGAAGCTGATTCATACCGTGCGCGGCATGGGCTATGTGCTGGAGGTCGACGCGTGAGCGCATTGCTGCGGCGGTCGATGACCTTGCGTCTGACACTGCTTTTCGCGGTCCTGTCGACGTCGGTGCTGCTGGTCCTGGGACTGCTGATCGGGGTCCTGGTCGAGCGGCATTTCGAGGAGATCGACAGGGCGCTCATCGGTGGCAAGGTCGAACTCCTTACGCAGGCGCTGCGGAGAGTGCGCAACGAGGACGAACTGAAGGCTCTTCCGGAGCAGCTGGATCACGCCCTGGTCGGGCATCACGGACTGATCGTCATCGTCCGGGCTCCCGACGGCCAGACGATCTATCGATCGGCGGACGGGTCATTTCCATCCGAAGTACTTGCGGTGGGGCAGCGCCCGACAGACCCGTACCGCCTTTGGGAGGACGGTGCCGGGCGGCATTACCGGGGCCTGGCGGTCCAGGCGCCGACGGCGATCGAGGGGCTTGCCCCGGCCGTCCTCGGTATCGCGGTGGATATGACGCAGCACGAGCTGTTCATGCGTTCGTTCGAGTGGGCACTATGGTCCCTGGTCGGTCTTGCAGCCCTGATGTCCGGAGGACTGGGCTGGATCGCTGCCCGCCGCGGTCTGCATCCCCTTCGCGAGATCAGCCGGCGCGCCGCCAGCATCACTGCGGATCACCTGGATCAACGGCTTCCGGTGGCGTCCATTCCCGCCGAACTCGCCGATGTCGTCAGTAACCTGAACGACATGCTTGCCCGGCTGGAAGCATCCTTCCACCGGCTTGCCGATTTCTCTTCTGACCTCGCTCACGAGATACGCACTCCCGTCAGCAATGTGCTGACGCAGACCCAGGTGACACTGTCGCGCGCGCGCTCGATAGAGGAGTACCAGGATGTCCTTGCCTCGAACGCCGAGGAGTTCGAACGTCTGTCGCGAATGATCGCCGACATGCTCTTCCTCGCGAAGTCGGACAACCAGCTGCTTGTACCGCAGCGTGAAGACGTGGATCTGCGAGCCGAGATCGATAGCGTCATCGAGTTCTACGAACCGCTGATTGATGAGAAATCGATCGATCTCACTTTCACCGGTGCGGCCCGGGTATCCGGAGATCGGCTGATGCTGCGCCGTCTCGTTAACAACCTGCTCTCGAACGCGGTGCGGCATACGCAGGCTCATGGCCGGATCACGATCGACGTACGGCCGGCAGACGCGGACTGCGTCGAGCTCAGTGTGGAGAACACCGGTGACGCAATTCCTGAGGATGACCTGTCACGGATCTTCGAGCGCTTCTACCGCGTGGATGCGTCACGCAGGAGGTTCAGTGACGGCGCGGGTCTCGGTCTGGCGATATCGAAAGCCATCGTTCGTGCCCATGGAGGAGAGATCTCTGCCGTTTCAGGGCAGGATCAC
Organism: Methyloversatilis sp. NSM2; assembly: GCF_038066675.1. Classification (NCBI taxonomy): domain Bacteria; kingdom Pseudomonadati; phylum Pseudomonadota; class Betaproteobacteria; order Nitrosomonadales; family Sterolibacteriaceae; genus Methyloversatilis; species Methyloversatilis sp. NSM2. The sequence goes on along the minus strand of NZ_JBBUKV010000001.1, from coordinate 1,288,796 downwards.
GTCACGCTCAAAGCCACTCTGCCAACGCACCGCCCCCAGCCCTGACGCCGGCGCACAGTTCAGGACGCCTGCGGGGCCGTAATGCCTTGGCGCGCAGTGTCGAGCAGGTCGTGTCGCTTGAGTTGGGTGCGCAATACATAGCGCGACACGGACAGGGCCTCTGCCGTATGGACCTGGTTTCTCCTGCAGGACTCGAAGGCGGTCGATACCAGAATCCGCTCCATCGTGTCGTGAAGTTCGGGTACGTGCAGTTCGATCAGGCGCCGCAGGTCGCCCGCGATGCGCTCGAACAGCTGTGCAGGGGTGTCGGCCGGCAGTGCGACCGGGGGCTGCGCAGCCGGTGCCAGCGAGGCGTTGGCGAGGCGCAGGTCGTCGATGTCGACACGGCCGTCGCGGCTGACGATGAGCGCGTAGTGGACGACGTTTTCCAGCTCTCGGATATTGCCGGGCCAGTCGTGTGCCACCAGCGCCTCGCGGGCGCGCGGGGTGAAGTTCACGTCGGCGATGTCCAGCCGGCGCGCGTACTGCGCAGCGAAGTGGTCTACCAGGGGCGGGATGTCTCCGCGCCGCTCGCGCAGCGGGGGCAACCTGATCGGCGCCACGTTAAGCCGGTAGTACAGGTCGGCGCGGAAGCGGCCGGCGTTCACCGCACGCCACAGGTCCACGTTGGTGGCGGCGATCAGCCGCACATCCACTGGTACCGGGGTGCGTGAACCGAGACGCACCACCTGCCGTTCCTGCAGCACGCGCAGCAGCTTCACCTGCAGCGCGGACGGCATGTCTCCGATCTCGTCGAGGAACAGGGTGCCGCCGTCTGCCGCCTCGAACCAGCCGGCCCGTGCATGCGTGGCGCCGGTGTAGGCACCGGCCTCGTGCCCGAACAGTTCGGCGTCGATCAGTGCTTCGCTCAGCGCGCCGCAGTTGACGGCGACGAAGGGACCGGCGCGACCGCTGACCGCGTGAATGTGTCGTGCCACCAGTTCCTTGCCGGTGCCGGTCTCGCCGATGATCATCGCCGTCACTTCGCGTGCCGCGATCAGCTCGATGTCGGACAGCAGCGCGGTCGACGCCGGGTCCTCGAACACCAGCGCGGTGGCACGTATGGACAGCGCCATCTCCTCCGGTCGAGCGAAGGTGAGGCGCTTTCCGTTCTGCAGTGCGGCGTTCTGGCTCATCGGGCAGGGCGTGGTCGGATTCAGCGGCGGGTGACGATCTGGTCGTAGATGCCGCCGTCGGCGAAGTGCGTCTTCTGCACCGCATCCCAGCCGCCCAGCTTCGCCTCGACCGTGAATGTGTTCACCGGCGGGAACCGCTTGGCGTACTTCTTCAGCGCCGCCTCGCTGCGCGGGCGGAAGTGGTGACGGGCAATGATGTCCTGGCCTTCGGCCGAGTACAGGTACTGCAGATAGGCCTCCGCCTGCCTGCGGGTGGCGCGCTTGTCGACCACCTTGTCGACCACGGCCACCGGGGCGGCCGCCTCGATTGACAGCGACGGATAGACGATGTCGAACTGGTCGCCGCCGAGTTCCTTGTCCAGCAGCACCGCCTCGTTCTCGAAGGTGACCAGAACGTCGCCGATGCCGCGCTGGGTGAAGGTGGTGGTGGCGCCGCGGCCACCGCCGTCGAGCACCGGCACGTTGGCGAACAGCTTGCTGACGAAGTCCTTCGCCGCCGCCTCGTCGTTCGCCTTGTTCAGTGCATAGCCCCAGGCGGCGAGGTAGGTGTAGCGGCCGTTGCCCGAGGTTTTCGGGTTGGGCACGATCACCTGCAGACCGGCGCGGGTGAGATCGGACCAGTCCTTGATCGCCTTCGGATTGCCCTTGCGCACCAGGAAAACGGTGGTGGTCGTGTAGGGCGTGGCGTCGTTCGGCAGGCGCTTGCGCCAGTCGGCCGACACCAGGCTGTTCTTCACCAGGATGTCGATGTCCGGCGACTGGTTCATCGTCACCACGTCGGCTTCCAGCCCGCCGATCACGGCGCCGGCCTGCTTGCTCGATCCGCCGTGCGACTGGTTCAGCGTCAGCGTTTCGCCCGACAGCGTTTTCCAGTGTGCGGCGAAGGCCGGGTTGATGTCCTTGTACAGTTCGCGCGACACGTCGTAGCTCACGTTGAGCAGCGTGGTCTGCGCCTGCGCCGGCAGTACGACGGCGGCGAGGGCGAGCAGGGCGGCGGAAATCAGGTGGGTGAGGCGGGTGTGCATGATGGCTCCGTTGGGATCGAAGGCACGCAGCCTAGGCAGTCGGGCCGGGCGCGTGAACCAACAAGAAACGATGTGCTTATCAGGGATTCGGGAATGCCGTCCTGCCGGTCGCTCGTCGCGCGGCCGGCGCGACGGGGTGGCCGAGCGCGTAGCCCTGGCCGAGGCGAACCCCGGCTGCGCGTACCCGGGCCAGTGCCGCCTCGCTGCCGATGCGCTGCACGATGAGTTCGATGCCATGACGGGCGCAGGTCTTCGCGTGCTGCGCCAGGTCGCGCAGCGTGTCGTCGCGGCCGGCGTCGAGCTTGACGAAGTCCGGCCGTACGTGACGCACCAGTTCGTCCAGCTGGCCTGCGTTCAGCAGGTTCACGCCGATGCGGTATCCGTTGTAGCGGTAGTTGAGCATCACGTAGGCCAGCATGGCGAAGTCACTGGTCATCGCGTCCGGTGATTCGATCACCACCTTGCGGCGCTCGATGTTCAGTGCCGACAGCACGCGTCCGAAGGCGCTGCCGTGGTCCTCGCCGACGGCCAGCATCAGGCGGCCATGGACGTTCAGGAAGAGACTTCCGGTCTCGTCGGCACGGCCGAAGTAGTTCAGCACGTGCAGCGTGCGGCACAGCCGGTCGAGTTCGATCAGCGCATCGTCGCCGGCGGCGTTGGCGAACAGGTTCCACGGCGACAGGTCGCCGCCGGTGGCGTCGAAGGAACGGATGAAGGCTTCGTGGCCGATCCGCGTGCCGTCGTCCAGCCTTTGTACCGGCTGGAAAACCGAAGACAGGCTGCTGTGCATGAAACGCCCGGCGACGTGACCGTCGGGCGTCGTCCACAAGGGGTGATGCCCGTCGGCATCGCGGGGTAGGGTATGCAGGTAGCGCTCGAGCGCCGAGCGGCTGGCGTCGACGGTGTTCATGTGTTTCTCCGTGAGGGGCGACAGGCGCGTCAGGCTCATTCGAGCAACAGCCAGGTGCGATAGAGCAGGGCGAGGCCGAAGGCGAACACGACCGCTGCCAGCAGCTTGTCGCCGAGCGGAAGCGGTTCGTGGCGGTCGGGGCGCTTTTCGGGCCGGCGCAGCCGGCGGGGTCCGGGGGCATTCATGGCGACCAATCTAGGGGGCGCGCCCGCCACATCCAACCAATTAATCCTGCAGAGCTTATGCGCGCCGCCTTAGCGGATTTCGCGCAAAGCATTCCCTGCATTCGATCTGAAATTCAATTGGTTTGTGGGTGCCCGGCCGGCCGATAGATTGGCGTCACCGGGAGCGACGCCCTTGCGTCGGCCCGGCGCCGGCCGATGCCGGGACCGCCTGGGAGGCGGCGCATCGCCGGTGTCGTCACGCCGAGGAGGAAATAATCATGACTGCTGCGACCGCGGACGCCCTTGCGTCCTCACCCCGTGCTGCTGTGCTCGACGCACCGCCGCTCTCGATTGCCCGCGAACGTGCGGAGCACGACGCGCTCCTGTACGCCGGCGGCATCACGCCGGACCAGGCCTGGGCGCTGGTATCGGCCGGCGACGCCGTACTGGTGGATGTCCGCACGGCGGAGGAACGCAAGTTCGTCGGCCACGTACCGGGCAGCGTCCACGTGGCGTGGGCGACCGGTACATCGATGACGCGCAATCCGCGCTTCGTGAAGGAACTGGAAGCCAAGGTCGGCAAAGACGCCGTCCTCCTTCTGTTGTGCCGCAGCGGCAAGCGTTCGGCCGCCGCCGCCGAGGCGGCAGCGAAAGCCGGCTTCCGTCATGTGTTCAACGTGCTCGAAGGTTTCGAGGGCGAACTGAGCACCGACGGCCAGCGGCGCAACAGCGGCGGCTGGGTGGTCAGCGGCCTGCCCTGGCAGCAGGACTGATGCGCGGCGGTCGCCGTCGCGGCCGCCTTCTTCATCCCCGCAACGGAGATCCCGAATGACTTTGAAGAAGGGCGGCCTCACGAGGGCCACGGAATCTGAAGGCGCGTGGCAGCTGGACCGCATCGTGTCCGAGCTGCGTGACATCCGCACACGCTGGCGCGGCGCGCAGCAGCGTACGACCGAATGCGGCGCGCGCGAATTTCCGTCGCGCGAGGCCTTGCGCGACATCGCCGAGGCGCTGTGCGGCGCGCTGTTCCCGATGCGGCTCGGCCCGTCCGATCTGCATCAGGAGAGCGAGGATTTCTACATCGGCTACACGCTGGACGCCGCGCTCAACGCCCTGCTGCACCAGGTGCGGCTGGAACTGCGCTACGACGCGCGCCGCGCGGCATCGCCGCAGGCTGACGTCGACCTGCTGGCGCGAGCCATCGTCGCCGAATTCGCACTGTCGCTGCCCGGCCTGCGCGCGCTGCTCGACACCGATGTGCTGGCCGCCTACCAGGGCGACCCGGCGGCGCGCAGTGTCGACGAGGTGCTGCTGTGCTACCCCGGCGTGCTCGCAGTCATCCATCACCGCATCGCGCACAAGCTGTACGCGCTGGGCGTGCCGCTGGTCGCACGCATCATTTCCGAGGCGGCGCACTCGAGCACCGGCATCGACATCCACCCGGGAGCGCAGATTGGCGCCGGCTTCTTCATCGATCACGGCACCGGTGTCGTGATCGGCGAAACCGCGGTAATCGGCGAGCGCGTGCGGCTCTACCAGGCGGTCACGCTGGGCGCCAAGCGCTTCCCGGCAGACGAGGTCGGCACGTTGCAGAAAGGGCTGCCGCGTCATCCGGTGGTCGAGGACGACGTGGTCATCTACGCCGGGGCCACGATACTGGGCCGCGTCACGATAGGACGCGGTTCCACGATAGGCGGCAATGTGTGGCTCACGCGCAGCGTGCCGCCCGGCAGCCAGGTCACGCAGGCCAATTCACAGAACGTGCCGGTCGCGGCGGAACTGGTCGAGCCATGACAGCCCGGCACGGAAGGCCGACGCCACCTCTGGCCGAGGCGCTGACGCGCCGCTTCGGCCGTGCGGTGCGGCGGACGCGCGAATTGCGCGGCTGGTCGCAGGAGGTACTGGCTGAGCGCGCCGAACTCAATCGCTCCTACCTCGGCGAGGTCGAGCGCGGCAGCGCGATGCCCTCGCTCGCCACGGTGGTCAAGCTCGCGCTGGCGCTCGAATTGCCGGCCGGCGATCTGCTCGACGGCTGCGAACGCATGGACGAGCTGCCAGCTGCCGTGCAGCACACGATCGCCTGAACGGACGGACGACGAACCGATTGGTGGCTATAGCCGGTTGAATGCCGCATAGAAGAAATAGATATTTGCTTAGCAGTTTTTCGCATAAACAACCTCCCCTTGCTAGGAGCCTTTCATGGCCGACACACCCGAACAGCTGGCGCTTGGCGACAACGCCGCCCGCCAGCTTGCCAACGCCACCAAGACCGTCCCGCAGCTATCGACCATCACGCCGCGTTGGCTGGTTCATCTGCTGCAGTGGCTGCCGGTCGAGGCGGGCATCTACCGCGTGAACCGTGTGAAGAACCCGCAGGACGTGCGTGTCGCGTGCTCGCAGCGCGACGAAGCGGAACTGCCGCAGATCTTCGTCGACTACGACGAGCAGCCGCGCGAGTACTTCCTGAATGCGGTCACCACCGTGCTCGACGTGCACACCCGCGTGTCCGACCTGTACAGCAGCCCGCACGACCAGATCAAGGAGCAGCTGCGTCTGACCATCGAAACGATCAAGGAGCGGCAGGAAAGCGAACTGATCAACAACCCCGAATACGGCCTGCTGGCGAACGTACACGACGACCAGCGCATTTCGACGCTGACCGGCGCGCCGACCCCGGACGATCTGGACGACCTGATCGGCAAGGTGTGGAAGGAGCCCGGCTTCTTCCTGACCCATCCGCTGGCGATCGCCGCTTTCGGCCGCGAATGCACCCGCCGCGGTGTGCCGCCGCCCACCGTGAGCCTGTTCGGTTCGCAGTTCCTGACCTGGCGCGGCCTGCCGCTGATTCCGTCGGACAAGGTGCCGGTCGAGGACGGCAAGACCAAGATCATCCTGCTGCGCACCGGCGAGAAGCGCCAGGGCGTGGTCGGCCTGTTCCAGCCGGGTCTGGCCGGTGAACAGAGCCCGGGCCTGTCGGTCCGTTTCATGGGCATCAACCGCAACGCGATCGCGTCCTACCTGATCTCGCTGTATTGCTCTCTGGCCGTGCTGACCGAAGACGCGCTGGCTGTGCTCGATGACGTGGAGATCGGCAAGTACCATGAGTATCCCGACACCTACAAGCAGTAACGTGAGCGGTCTGAGCTCTCCGCTGCCGCCCGGCGCGCCCGACGCGTCGGTGCTGTCGCGCCTGGCCAGCGAGCTGTTCGCTGCGCTGCCCGGGCAGACGCCGCCTTCGTTCGATGCACCGCTGGCGGTTGCGCCGGCGCCGACACCGCAATCGCCGGTGCCGCCGGTCCCGGCCAGCGCGCCGTCGAGCACGGTTGCGGCGGCCGCGCCGGTCGCACCGCAGCATGGTCTGTCGCTGGGCGCCTCGTCGCCCAAGCTGGTACCGCACGCGACCGCGCAGAATCATGTGCCCGACGTGGCGGCCGACGCCTACCCGGTCGGCTCGCCGCGCGCGGGCGTTGCGCAGGGCGTGCCCGAGGCCTACGCGGCAGCGCTGCCGCCGCTTGGTGGCGCGTCCGCCTTCCCGCAGCCGGGCGGTGCTTCGGCGCCCTCGTCGCCGTACTATTTCCTCGGCGAATCGAGTGCGCTGCAGTCGGCGCCTGCACATGTCGATGACCGCGTCAGTGCCCGTTCCTTCGGCCTGCCCGGCGACGACGCGCTGCGCGGGCTGCTGGCCGAGCCGTCACGCGAGGTGCAGCCGGCCGCGCCCTCGGCGCCGGCCTACTATTTCGTCGACAGCCAGGCGGCGCCCACGGTCGGTCACGCCGGCCGGGTGCCGAATGCCGACGCCGGCCGTCATCCGCCTTTCGATGTCAATGCGGTACGGCGGGACTTTCCGATACTCGCCGAGCGGGTGAATGGCAGGCCGCTGGTGTGGTTCGACAACGCCGCGACAACGCAGAAGCCACAGGCGGTGATCGACCGGCTGGCGTACTTCTACGCGCACGAGAACTCGAACATTCACCGCGCGGCGCACGAACTGGCCGCCCGGGCGACTGATGCCTACGAGGCGGCGCGGCAGAAGGTGGCGCGCTTCATTGGCGCAGGTTCGGTCGAGGAAATCATCTTCGTGCGCGGCGCGACCGAGGCGATCAATCTGGTGGCCAAGAGCTGGGGTGCGAAGAATATCGGCGCCGGCGACGAAATCATTGTGTCGCACCTGGAACACCACGCCAACATCGTGCCCTGGCAGCAGCTGGCGGCCGAGAAGGGCGCGAAGATCCGCGTGATCCCGGTCGACGACAGCGGTCAGGTCCTGCTCGAGGAATACAAGCGCCTGTTGAACGAGCGTACCAAGCTGGTCGCGGTGACCCAGGTGTCGAATGCGCTGGGCAGCGTCGTGCCGGTGCAGGAGATCGTCGAGCTGGCGCATCGTGCCGGTGCGAAGACGCTGGTGGATGGCGCGCAGTCGGTGTCGCACATGCGGGTGAACGTGCGTGCGCTGGACACCGACTTCTTCGTGTTCTCCGGCCACAAGATCTTCGGCCCCACCGGCATCGGCGTGGTGTACGGCAAGCGCGACGTGCTGGAAGACATGCCGCCCTGGCAGGGCGGCGGCAACATGATCCAGGACGTCACTTTCGAGCGCACCGTATTCCATCCGCCGCCGGCGCGTTTCGAGGCCGGTACCGGCAACATCGCCGACGCGGTGGGGCTGGGTGCGGCGCTGGATTATGTCGATCGCGTCGGCATCGAGAACATCGCGCGCTACGAGCATGACCTGCTGGTCTATGCCACGCACGCGATCCGCGACATACCGGGCGTGCGGCTGATCGGCACCGCGGCCGACAAGGCGAGCGTGCTGTCCTTCGTGCTGAAGGGCTACACCACCGACGAAGTCGGCCAGGCGCTGAACGAGGAAGGCATCGCGGTGCGAACCGGTCACCATTGCGCGCAGCCCATCCTGCGTCGCTTCGGTCTGGAAACCACGGTGCGTCCCTCGCTGGCCTTCTACAACACCTGCGAGGAAGTCGACCGCTTCGCCACCGTTGTCCGGCGGCTGGCGGGGCAACGCAGGCGGTGAACCCGGCGAATCGAATGCACCGGACGGTGGGTGCGTGAATTCACGCACCCACCCCAGTAAGGCGGGTTATCGTTCCATGCATGCACGTTCTTCCGGATCCTGGCTCGAGCATCGTATCGTGCGCGTTTCCGTCCTGACGACAGGATGTAGCGATGAGCCTCACCGTTCTCTGTTTGTGCGCCGAGTGGTGCGGCACCTGCCGCGACTTTCGCGCGTTCTTCGACGAAGTCGGTGCGAAGCGTGCCGCCGACCAATGCCGGTGGGTGGATATCGAGGTGCATGACGAGTTGCTTGCCCGTCTGGATATCGAGATCGAGAGCCTGCCAACCCTGATCATTGTTGACGAAGACAGTGAGGTCCGCTTTGCCGGGCCGATCGCGCCCTTCCTCGACGTCGCGATGCGCCTGTGTCGGACCGCAGACGAGGGCGTTCTTCGTGCCGACCCGGGCGACGTACTTGTGTCACGGGCGCCTGCTCTTGTCTCAGCGCTTACGGACGGCTGACCTTCCGTTCTCGATGCTCGGCATGCATCGAGAAGTCTGCTTGCCCATCGATTGCTGTTCTCGATGATGCAAAGCTTTGCAGATTAAGTTGGTTGGTTTGGGGCGGTGTGACACATAGATTCTGCGGATTGCAACAGCCTGCGTTCCGCAGAATCAATATGACCCGCCTCACCCTGCACACCGCCGATACCGCACCCGAAGGAAGCCGTGCCCTCGTCGAGCGCGTGATCGCCAACAACGGCTTCCTGCCCAACCTGATCGCCGCGCTGTCGAACGCGCCGGTCGCGCTCGAAACCTATCTGACGGTCGGCGAGATCAACGGGCGTGCCAGCCTTTCGCTGGCCGAACGCGAGGTGGTGCAGATCACGGCCGCCAGCATTCACGGCTGCGACTTCTGCGTGGCCGGACACAGCGCCATTGCGCTGAAGAAGGCCGGCTTCGACAAGGCGGCGGTGGTCGCGTTGCAGCACGGGCGTCCGGTCGGCGATGGACGGCTCGATGCGCTGGCGGCGTTTGCGCGAGAGGTCATCGCCACTCGCGGCGCCGTCAGTGACGGCGCGCTGGCGGAGTTCACCGGTGCCGGTTTCCTGCCCGCGCAGGCGCTCGAAGTCATCCTCGGTATCAGCCTGGCGACGCTGTGCAACTTCGCCAACAATCTGGCGCAGAGCCCGGTCAATCCGCAGCTCGAACCCTTCCGTGCCGGTGTGCTGACGGCATGAACACGAACACTCACGAACGGCTGCCGGACGGCCTGCGCGACTGGCTGCAGCAACAGGCGCCGGCACTGAACGACGGCAGCTCCGACGACGAGGCGCTGCTGCCCGCGCTGGCCACCGCCGGACTGTTCGCCATCGGCGTGCCGCAGTCGATGGGCGGAACCGGTGGCAGCACCGGCGATGCGGTCGAGGCCATCGCCGCGGTGGCCGAGCATTCGCTGGCGGCCGCCTTCGTGTTCTGGGGTCACCGCGCCTTCATCGAATACCTGCTCGCCAGCCCGAACGCGGCGCTGCGCGAACGTAGGCTGCCGGCCTTGCTGGCCGGCGAGCACGCCGGCGCGACTGGCCTGTCGAACGCGATGAAATTCCTTTGCGGCATTGAATCGCTGCAGATCGAGTCCAGCCGCACCGGCGAGGGCTGGCGTCTGGACGGCAAGCTGCCCTGGGTGACCAATCTGCGCAAGTCGGGCTTCGTGTTCGCGGCGGCGGTGTCGTCGCGCGAAGGCGAGCCGCCCTTCATCGTTGCGCTCGACGGTCGCCACGCCGGCGTATCGCGTACGGCCGATCTCGACCTGATCGCGATGCGCGGCAGCAATACCGCGGCGCTGAACATAGACGGTGCGCTGATCGACGCGTCCGACGTGATCGCGCCGGACGCGCGTGACTGGTTGCCGCGCGTGCGCCCCGGCTTTCTCGGCCTGCAGTGCGGCCTGTCCATCGGCTTGGCGCGCGCCGCACTGGCCGCCGCGCAGGCGCGCTGCAACAGCGCCCGCGCAACGCTGCAGGACGAACTCGACGCGGTTGGCGACGCGCTGGCCAAGCAGGTGGTGGCGCTGCTCGATGGACTGGCCGCACAGCGCTTCGTCAGCGACGCGGCGGCGCTGTTCCGGCTGCGCATCGCGCTGGCCGATACGGTGCAGCGCGCGGTGCAGCTCGAACTGCAGGCGAGCGGCGGTCGCGCCTACCTGGTCGATCCGCAGTTCGGTTTCGCGCGCCGCCTCCAGGAATCGGCCTTCGTGCCGGTCATCACGCCCAGCGTCACCCAACTGCAGGGCGAATTGCTGAAGCGCGCACAGGCGCAGGCGAGGGCGGCGTGAACGCAGCGGTGCCCAGGGCGCTGCTGCGCCCGGAACCGGCGGCGCTCGCCGCGCCTGTGTCCACGCTGCTGGCACGTGATCTGGCCTACGCCTATGACGGTGGCGGGCCGGTGTTCAGCGGCGTGTCGCTCGAGGTCCGGCCGCGCGAGATCGTCTGCCTGCTGGGTGGCAGCGGGTGCGGCAAGTCTTCTTTGCTGCGCGTGCTGGCACGGCTGGAGGCGCCCGCCTCGGGTGACATTCACTTCCTCGGCGAGCCGCTGCGGGCGCCGCATCCGCGCGCCGCACTCGTTTTCCAGCAGCCGGGGCTGCTGCCCTGGCTTGATGCGGCGGGCAATGTCGGTTTCGGTCTCGACTTCGAGCATCAACCTCGACTGGCGCGCAGCGAGCGCGCCGCGCGCGTCGAGCATGCGCTGTCCGCGGTGGGGCTGGCGGGACACGGACATCGCTATCCGGCACAGCTGTCCGGCGGCATGGCGCAGCGCGTGGCCCTTGCCCGCGCGCTGGCGCGCGAGCCGCAGCTGCTGTTTGCCGACGAACCGTTCTCCGCACTCGACGCCATCACGCGTGCCGAAATGCAGGCGCTGCTGGTGGAGCTGGTGCATCGCTGGCACACCGCGGCGCTGCTGGTTACGCACGACATCGACGAAGCCATCCTGGTGGCCGACCGCATCCTGCTGATGGGCGGCACGCCTGGCCGCATCGTCCGCGAATGGACAGTGGATATCGAGCGCCCGCGTGAGGCGCAGCCTGCGGCCGTGACCGCCTTGCGGCTGGACATCCTGAACGCGCTGCAGGTGCTGCGCGCGCATTGAAACCAAGACCATCAGAAGAGGACATGACATGAACAAGGATGGGAAGCTGCATATCTGCGCTTCGTCCGATTGCGGTTGCGGGCTGACGCGCCGCGACATGCTGAAGCTGGGTGCACTGACGCTGGCCGGCGTGGCGGCGCCGCTGCTGCGTGCGGGTGACGCGCGTGCGCAGGCCTTCAAGGGCGACGACCAGCCGGTGAAGATCGGTTACCTGCCGATCACCGATGCGACACCGCTGCTGGTGGCGCACGCGCGCAAGCTGTTCGAGGCGGAAGGCTTGAGGACCGAGTCGCCACGGCTGTTCCGCAGCTGGGCGCAGATCGTCGAGGCCTTCGTTGCCGGGCAGGTGAACGTGATCCACCTGCTGACGCCGGCCGCGCTGTGGGTGCGCTACGGCTCGAAATTCCCGGCGAAGATCGTCGCCTGGAACCATGTGAACGGCTCAGCGCTGACTGTCGATCCGTCGGTTTCGACCGTCGCCGATCTCGGCGGTCGCACGGTGGCCGTGCCCTTCTGGTACTCGATCCACAACATCCTGCTGCAGCAGGTGCTGCGCGCGAACGGTCTGACGGCGGTGACCAAGGCCAAGGAGGCGCAGCTGGCCGCGAACGAAGTGAACCTCATCGTGCTGCCGCCTGCCGAAATGGTGTCGGCACTGGCCGGCAAGTCCATCGCCGGCTACATCGTGGCCGACCCGTTCAACGCGCTGGCCGAAACCAAGGGCGTGGGCAAGGTGCTGCGCTTCTCAGGTGACGTGTGGCAGAACCACGCGTGCTGCGTCACCTTCCTGTCCGAGCGCGACACCAGCGAGCGGCCGGAGTGGGCGCAGCGCGTTACCAACGCCATCGTGCGTGCCCAGCTGTGGACGCGCAGCAACCAGCTGGATACCGCCAAGCTGCTGTCGGCGGCAGGCGAGGGCAAGTACACACCGCACGCGCTGCCGGTTCTTTCCAAGGTGCTGGCGGCGACCGACTACGCCAGCTACGAAGCGTCGGGCGTGGTGAAGAACAAGGGCTGGTACCAGCGCCGCATCGACTTCCAGCCCTATCCCTTCCCGTCCTACACCGAAGAGCTGGTGCGCGCGGTGAAGCAGACCCGGGTCGAGGGCGACACGAAGTTCCTCGATGCGCTCGATCCGGCCTTCGTCGCGCGCGACCTGGTCGATGACCGCTTCGTGCGCCGGGCCATCGACCTGGTCGGTGGGCCGTCGGTGTTCGGCCTGCCGGCCGACCTGCGGCGCAAGGAAGTCGTGCGGGTGTGATGGGCGCGCGTTTCATCCTCCCGCTGGCCGGCCTGCTGGGCGCGCTGCTGCTGTGGCTGGCCGGTTCGGCCTGGCTGGCGCACGGCATGCCGATCGCGGCCGATTTCGCGCCGGCGCCGTCGGCCGACGCGCTGTGGCAGCTGCTCGGCAGCGGCGAGCTGTGGCCGCACGTGCTGGTGAGCCTGAAGCGGGTCGCGGTCGGCCTGCTGTTGGCCATTGCCATCGGTGTGCCGCTGGGTGTGCTGACCGGGCTGTCGCGCCGTTTCGCCCAGGGCACGACACCGCTGTTCCAGTTCCTGCGCATGGTGTCGCCGCTGTCCTGGATGCCGCTCGCGGTGATGGTGCTGGGCGTGGGCGACGCGCCGGTGTACTTCCTGCTCGCCTTCGCCGCGGTGTGGCCCATCCTGCTCAATACCGCGTCCGGCGTCGCGCAGCTCGATCCGAACTGGCTGCTGCTGGCACGCAGCCTGTCGGCCACCCGGCGCGAGACGGTGCTGCGCGTGGTGCTGCCCGGCATCACCGCGCACATCCTGACTGGCGTGCGACTGGCGATCGGCATCATCTGGATCGTGCTGGTGCCGGCCGAAATGCTGGGCGTGTCGGCCGGGCTCGGCTATTTCATCCTCGACACACGCGACCGCCTCGCCTACTCGGAGCTGATGGCCGTCATCGTGCTGGTCGGTGCGCTCGGTTACGCGCTCGATCACCTGGCGCGCAGCGCGCACGCCCGCTGGCTGCACCGCTGAGCACACGCGGTGCTGTGCCGTACACCTGCGGCCGCCCGGAGGGGCGGCTGTCTGTCATGATGGCGGCACGCCGCCGGCATCGATGAGCGGCCCGCCCGAAATCTTCCCCGAGCCCGCCATGCATCCGCTTTCCCGCCTGTTCTCGCACGCGCGCAACTACCGCCGTGACGTGCGCATCGCCTCGCTGTATTCCGTCCTCAACAAGTTCTTCGACGTGCTGCCGGAGGTGCTGATCGGCGTCGCGGTCGATGTGGTCGTGAACCAGAAAGCCAGCTTCCTCGCGCGCGTCGGCATCGTCGATCCGAAGGACCAGCTGGTGCTGCTGGCGCTGATCACGGTCGTCGTGTGGGTCGGCGAATCGCTGTTCCAGTACCTGTACGACGTGCGCTGGCGCGACCTTGCGCAGAACCTGCAGCACGACCTGCGCATGGAGGCCTACCGCCACGTGCAGAAGCTGGACATGGCCTATTTCGAGCGCAACCGCAGCGGCAATCTGCTGGCGGTGCTGAACGAGGACATCAACCAGATGGAGCGCTTCCTGAACGGCGGCGCCAACGACCTGATCCAGGTGTTCGTCGGTTCGCTGATGGTGGGCGGCGTGTTCTTCGTGCTGACGCACGAGCTGGCCTTCCTCGCGCTGGTGCCGGTGCCGCTCATCCTGTACGGCGCTTTCTGGTTTCAGCGCCGACTGGCACCGCGCTACGGCGCGGTGCGCGAGGCGGCCGGCGCGCTGGCGGCTCGGCTGAACAACAACATCCAGGGCATCGCCACGGTGAAGGCCTACGCCGCCGAGGATTACGAGGCCGGCCACATCGAACAGGGGTCGGATGACTACCGCGCACGCAACGGCGAGGCGATCCGGCTGTCGGCGGCGATCACGCCGGTCATCCGCATGGCCATCCTGGCTGGCTTCACGGTGACCCTGCTGTATGGTGGCTTCATGGCGCTGAACGGCGACATCGGCGTCGGCAGCTATTCGGTGCTGGTGTATCTGACCCAGCGCCTGCTCTGGCCGCTGACGCGGCTGGCCGACCTGACCGATCTGTATCAGCGCTCGATGTCGTCGATCGAGCGGGTGATGAACCTGCTGCAGACGCCGGTGAACATCGCCTACGAAGGGCGGGCGCTGCCGCGCGCCGAGGTGCGCGGCGAACTGGTTTTTGACGAGGTGTCCTTTGCCTACGACGGAACGACCCGGCCGGCGCTGGATCGCGTCGCCTTGCGCATCGACGCCGGCCGCAGCGCGGCCTTCGTCGGCAGCACCGGTGGCGGCAAGAGCACGCTGATCAAGCTGCTGCTGCGCTTCTACGAGCCGCAGCAGGGCAGGGTGCTGCTCGACGGCATGCCGATCGGTGAACTGAACCTGCAGGACCTGCGCCGCGCCATTGGCTATGTCGCGCAGGACACCTTCCTCGCCGACGCCTCGGTCGCACAGAACATCGCCTACGGCATGCCGGACGCCACACGCGAGGCGGTGATCGAGGCGGCGAAATCGGCCGAGGCGCACGACTTCATCGTTGCACTTCCGCAGGGTTACGACACGCCGGTCGGCGAGCGCGGCCTGCGTCTGTCGGGCGGCCAGCGGCAGCGGCTGGCGCTGGCGCGCGCGATCCTGAAGGACCCGCCGATACTGGTTCTGGACGAGGCGACTTCGGCGGTGGACAACGAAACCGAGGCAGCCATCCAGCGCTCGCTGGAGCGTCTGGTGGTCGGCCGCACGACGCTCATCGTGGCGCACCGGCTGTCCACGGTGCGCCACGCCGACACCATCCACGTGATCGACGGCGGACGCATCGTGGAATCCGGCACGCACGACCAGCTGCTTGCGCTCGACGGCATCTACGCCTCGCTGTGGCGGCTGCAGACCGGGGAGCGGCGGGCCTGCCGGCTTCCTTGATCGAGGTCAGATCGAACCGGCCACGGCAGGCATAGAAAGACGACAGGTGGTGCGCTGATGCACCGCCCGTCACGGCCGCATGCGAGGCCGTGATCCGGTCCACTGTCGATGGAGCCTGTCATGACGTCCAAACACCCTGTCCCGTTCCGCATCCGTGCCAGCCTCGCTGCGCTGCTGGGTACCGCCTGTCTGAGCGGCGCTGCTCAGGCGGTCCCGAACGATACCTTCCGCAGCTGGAGCTATGTGAGCCTGCCCGGTGGCGGCCTGCTGTCCGATGGCCAGCCGTGGAACGGCGATACCGCCTTGTGGAGCGGCGCCAGCTCGGCCTGGCTCGACGCCGACAGCTACGCGCGTTCGCAGATCGGTTTCGAGAATGGCCAGCTCGCGGCGAAGATCGAGGTCAGTGCCCGGTCGCCGGTCAATGGCCATGTCTACTCCGAACTGTTCTATCGCGATCAGGGTTTCGTCTGCGATGCCGATGCGTGCGGAACGGCCGTGCCCTCCGCGGCGTCCTTCACCGTGAATCTGCACCAGGACGGGCAGTTCACCGCGGGCAGCGCCAATTTCAGCGTGTCCTACGCACTGTGGTCGGCAGGCGCCTTCCACAGTTTCCACTTCGCGGTGCAACAGGGTGAGGGGCCGCTGGCCCCCTATGGCGCGTTCTCCACCGAAAATCTGGTGACCGGGCAGTCGGCGCTGGAACCGCTGATGATTGCTGGGCCGTCCGGCCAGCCGGTGTTCAATCCCTTGTTCAATCTGGTGTGGGAGGACGACGATCAGGACGGCGTGTACAACTTCGCCTATGACCTCAGTTTCACGACCGCCACCCAGGGCGTGGACCTGAGGGAGGATCTGTTCATGTCCGCCTACGTCTACGGCACGCCCGACGGTCAGTTCTTCGATTCATTCAATTCCTTCCGTTCCACCTGGACACCGGAGGCCGGTGCCGCGCTCTATGGCAGCGGCGGACGCGCGGTCGTCGGCCCGGTGCCGGAACCTGATGTCTGGACGCTGATGGCGGCGGGACTGGGAATGGTGGCAGCCCTCGGCCGCGTGCGCCGCCGGGAAGTCGACTGATCGATCGCGGCTGACGCTCAACCGCCAGCGGCGAGCAGGCTGTCCACTGCCACCGCGGCGTGCTTGCGCAACTCGGGGATCGCGGTGGCTTCCCAGAACTGGGCTCGCAGCAGCGGTCCGACGTAGTACAGCCCGTCCACGCTGCGGCCGCGCGCGTCGATGGCCCGGCAGCGGGCGTCGACCATCAGGCCGAGCTTGAGCGGGTCCTGCGTCATCAGACCGCTTTCCAGCAGACGGTGCAGCAACGGTGCGCGCTGGGCGTCGATGCGGTGACCCGGGCCGGTGCAGTTGACGACGCGGTCGAACTGCTGTGCCTGCGGACCGCGGCGGGCGTCATCCCAGCGTACGGTCACTCCGCCCTCATCAGCTGCGGCCGCGCGCAGCCGCCCGGCGCCGACGGTGAGGCGACCGTCCTGCAGCAGCGCGTTCATCGCGTTGAAGGGCTCGGGAGCGGTGCGGTGGCGCAGCACCTCCCAGTGCGGCCGTACGTGGCGCACGAAGCGCCGCTTCTCGCGCTCGTCGAGGCTCTGCCACAGCGCCGGCGTCAGGGCACGCAGCGAGCCGATCACGTCGCGCCAGTCGACGCAGGCTCGCTCGGCCTGGGCGACCGCGGCGCGCACCAGGCGAGTGAGCGCACGCGCACTGCGCGCCTGCAGCAGCGCTTCGCGGTCGAGCGGGATGGTGGCCGGAGGTGCGTCCTGCGCGCGGTGCGAGCGCGGCAGCAGGCCGCGGCGCGACAGCGCGGTGATCGGACCGCGATGGCCGCGCCGCGCGAGGTCGACCACCACATCGAGCATGGTCAGGCCGCTGCCGAGTATCAGCACGCGCTCGTCGGTGCCGATGTGCTCGACGGCGCCCGACCACGGGTCGTTGATGTAGGCGGCGCCCAGCGCATCCAGACCCGGCAGTGGTGCGACCGGACTCAGGTGTCCCATCGCGAGGATGACGGCATCGGCATCCAGCGTCGCGTCGCCTGACAGGTGAAGACGGAAGCCGCCGGCAAGGCGCCGCTCGATGGCATCGACCCGCGCCGTTCGGATGTCGAGGCGGCCCGGATGGGCGTCGGCCGCCTGGCGCAGGCGCTGTTCCAGATACTCGCCGTACAGCATGCGCGGCACGAAGGCGCTGGCGCGGTAGCGATGCCCCGTCTCGTCGAGGTAGCGGACGAAATCGCCTTCCTGCGCCGGATCCATGCCGAGGCGGCCGGCCGGCACGTTGAGCAGGTGCAGCGGCGAACGGGTGCCGTAGGCCAGACCACGGGCGACCGGACCGGAGGCGTTGATCAGGCTGACCTGCCAGCCATCGCCGCAGCGGGCGAGGAACTGACAGGCGCAGGCCGTGCCGCTGAAGCCGGCACCGATGATGACGAGCGTGCGCACGCGGAAACCTTTCACCAGGAGGGCCGAAGCAGATGGATGCTCCGGCGTACCCGGCGACTATAGCGTCCGCCGCCTTGCGTTTCCGTGACTCGGAACCGCGGCGCAGGCCGCGGCCGTGATGCAGTTCCCGACCGGGCTCAGGCCGCCAGCTGCGACAGTGCGTTGCGTATCTGCGAGCGGCTGCGCGCGCTGTAGACGACCGGCAGTCCGTGCTGGCTGGCAAGCCTGCGCACGCGCGCGGCCATGCCGTGATTGACGTGATCGATCAGCAGCACGATGCCGCGCAGGTCGCGCGGCAGCGGTTGATGGTGGTCGGCGGCGCGTCGGCCGCTCCAGTGATGCAGGCGGTCTATGCCGGCCTCGCGTGCCGAGTCAGCGAACTGGTTGGGGTGATCACCGCCGACGACAAGGATGGCCATCTGATGTACTCCGGATTGCGATGGCTCGACCTTACGGACTGCCCGCAGCCGGGGGAACTGAATTGTTCTGCGCAGCTTCTTCTGCACAGCTTTGCCGGATGAAGCCTATGTGCAGCCCGACGGTGGACGAAAAAAAGCCCGGCCGGAGCCGGGCGTTTCGATGCCGGCGTGGCCGTTTGTTTACTTCGGCTGCGGCGTCAGGCGCAGATAGGGCCGTACGGCCTTGTACCCGGCGGGGAAGCGGCGCGCGATCTCGTCCGGGTCCTGCAGCGAGGGCACGATGACCACGTCGTCGCCGTGCTTCCAGTTGCCCGGCGTAGCGACCGAGTGCTTGTCGGTAAGCTGCAGCGAATCGATCACGCGCAGCACCTCGTCGAAGTTGCGACCGGTGCTCGCCGGGTAGGTGATGATGAGGCGCACCTTCTTGTTCGGATCGATGATGAACAGCGAGCGCACGGTCAGCGTGGCATTTGCGTTCGGATGGATCATGTCGTACAGCTCGCTCACCTTGCGGTCGCCGTCGGCGATGATGGGGAAGTTCACCGTGGTGTTCTGCGTGTCGTTGATGTCGGCGATCCAGCGCGTGTGCGATTCCACCGGGTCGACCGACAGTGCGATGGCCTTGACGCCGCGCTTGTCGAATTCGCTCTTGAGCTTGGCGGTGAGGCCCAGTTCGGTGGTGCATACGGGCGTGAAGTCCGCCGGATGCGAGAACAGCACACCCCAGCTGTTGCCGAGCCATTCATGAAAACGAATGCGGCCCGCGCTGGAGTCCTGTTCGAAGTCGGGGGCGATGTCGCCCAGTCTGAGAGTCATGATGTGGTCCTTTCATTCAAGAAGTGCAGGGTCTGCTGGCGTCGGGAGTCTGTCGCGGTCGTCGGGGGACAGCGAGCATCAATGCTAGTCCGGATACTTCGGCGTGCAGCGGCATCAGAGCGTCGCCCGCGACTGGCGTCGAAGCTTTGCCAACCAGCCGTGCCGGCGCGGGGCCGGTTCGTTTCCTTCCGCGAAGCTGCCCAGCGGAAGGTCACGTTGTGCATGATGCATCAGTCGGAACAGGCGCAGGCATTGCGGCCAGGCGCCCTGATGAACGGTCGGGTCGATATTGCCCAGTGCGCTGGTCAGCAGCAGTCGGCTGCCCCACCTGTCGGCCCACTGGCTGGCGGTGACCAGACGCATGTCCGGATCGTCGGCGCTGGCGATCACCAACGAGGTGAAGCCCAATGTTGTCTGCGGCAGCAGTCCCGAGATCGACGGCTTGCGGGGTATCGTCTCTTCACCCTCGATCAGCGGACCGTCGGCACCGTAGCGTTCGGGGTCGGCGGGTGTCACCAGCAGCGCGCCGGCGACGCGATCGGTCCGGTCGGAGGCGGCCATGATGGCGGCAAGGCAACCGAAGCCATGCGCGATGAGCCAGACCGGGCCGGCCGAGTGGGCGATTGCCTGCTTCACGCGACCCGTCCGGTGTGCCAGCACCGGCGAACTCCACTCGTCGTGCGGCACGCGGCGCGCCTCCGGCAGTTCGCCTTCGAGCCATGACAGCCAGTGTCCCGGTGGCATGCCCTGAAGCCCGGGAATAATGAGGACGGTGGACGTCATGGCGATGCGCTGCTCGCGATCAGCTGCCGATGCGGGCGATCGACACTTCGGTGGATTTCACCAGCGCGACCACTTCGACGCCCGGCTTCAGGCCCAACTCATCGACCGAACGGGTGGTGATGACCGAGGTGACGATGCCGGCCGGCGTGTCGACATCGACCTCGCTGACCACGTCGCCGCGGACGATCTCCCTTACCTTTCCCTTGAACTGGTTGCGTACGTTGATTGCGGTGATGGCCATGCTGTTTCCTTTCAGATTGCGAACGAAATATGGGCAATGCCCGGTGTCCAGGCGTCGGTCGACGCCGCGGAGGATTCAATGGGCGGCGCACTGAGCACGCGCGACAGGATGCGCGCCTCGTAGGCAGAGAAGCCGTTGCTGGCGCGCTCGCGCGGGCGGGCGAGACGGACGTCAAGGTCGAGCGCGATGGCGCCGTCCTCGATCAGCAGCACGCGGTCGGCCAGCGCCACCGCCTCCTGCACGTCGTGCGTGACCAGGATGGCGGTGAAGCCTTGTTCCAGCCACAGCGACTCGATCAATTGCTGCATCTCGATGCGAGTGAGCGCGTCGAGCGCGCCCAGCGGTTCATCGAGCAGCAGCAGGCGCGGCGAATGCACCAGTGCGCGGGACAGCGCGATACGCTGGCGCTGGCCGCCGGACAGCTGGGACGGCCAGTCGCGTTCGCGGTCGGCCAGGCCGACACGCGCCAGCACTTCGCGGGCACGGCGGCGGAAGGCCGGTGTGAGGCCCAGCGACACGTTGTCGAGCACGCGCTTCCACGGCAGCAGGCGTGCTTCCTGGAACATGATGCGCACGTCGTCAGCGCTGCCGTCTATCGACAGTTCGCCTTCGCTGGCCTGGTCGAGGCCGGCCAGCAGGCGCAGCAGCGTGCTCTTGCCGCAGCCGCTGCGGCCGACGATGGCGACGAATTCGCCCGGACGGATATCGAGGTCTATGCCGTGCAGCACCTGGCGGTCGCCGAAGGCCTTGCCGATGCCGCGCAGCGTGACCGCCGCGCCGTTGATCACGCGTTCGGCGGCGCTCACTTCGCTGTTCTCTTCCGGTGAGAAGTACATGGTCGGCCTCCTCAGCGCGTCTGGTAGTTCGGGTGCCAGGACAGCCATACGCGTTCCAGCGAGCGGGCCAGCAGGTCGGCCAGCTTGCCGAGCAGGGCGTACAGCAGGATGCCCACCAGCACCACGTCGGTCATCAGGAATTCACGCGCATTCATCGTCATGTAGCCGATGCCTTCCTGCGCCGAAATGGTTTCCGCCACGATCAGGATGACCCACATGAAACCGAGAGAGAACCGCACACCAACCAGGATGGAGGGCAGCGCGCCCGGCAGGATGATGTCGCGGTAAAGCGCCCATCCGCGCAGACCGTAGGAGCGGCCCATCTCGATCAGACCGGCGTCCACCGAGCGGATGCCGTGGAAGGTGTTGATATAGACCGGGAAGAACACGCCCAGCGACACCAGGAAAAGTTTGGCCGTCTCGTCGATGCCGAACCACAGAATGACCAGCGGGATCAGCGCCAGCGGCGGGATGTTGCGGATCATCTGCACGGTGGTGTCGAGCAGGGTTTCGACCCGTTTCCACGAGCCGGTGGCGAGGCCAAGCAGCAGGCCCAGGCCGCCGCCGATGGCGAAGCCGCTCAGAGCACGCTGCGCGCTCACCAGCACGTGGCGCCACAGTTCGCCGCTGACCGCCAGCGTCCAGAAGGCCTTCAGCACGTCGAGCGGCGCCGGCAGCACGCGGCTGGACAGCCAGCCAGTCTGCGCAGCGATCTGCCACAGCACGACCAGCGCGAGCGGCAGGCTCCACGGCAGCAGTTTCTGCCGCAGATGCGGCAGCGAGGTATTTTTCCGGATACTCATGTCATGTCTTCAGGAATAGATGGAGGGCTCGGGCACGCGGTCGTCCAGCACCCAGCGGCCGATGTCCTGCAGCTTGTAGTCGAGGTTGTCGTGCAGCGTGTGCACGCGCACGTTGCGCCAGTAGCGGTCGTGGCCGTAGCGGGCGGCGGTGGCGCGTGCGCCCATCAGCTCGAACACGCGCGACGTCACGTCGAGTGCGGCGCGGCCGGCGGCGATCTTGGCCTGCCAGATCAGCAGCGCGACCTCGCCGCGTTCGCGCGCGGTCAGTGCGTCGCCACGTTCCCATGCCTGCTGCAGCGCCTGCTCCGCCTGGACGGTCAGCGCCAGCGCGCCGCGATAGGCGATCCACAGTTCAGCGAAGCGCACTTGGCCGTAGGGGTCGTCGGCGGCGCGGGCCACGCCGCTGGAGAACCAGGGGCGCGCTTCGTACTGCACGTAGTTCCACGCGGCGCGCAGCGCACCCTGCGTGTTGCCGAGATAGATCTCGGTCAGGATGAGCTGCGACACCAGCGTGCGCAGCGTCGCCCGCGGCGTGCCGCGGGTGCCCGGCGGCCCGAGTATCTCGTCCGCCTCGACGCGCACGTTATCGAAGGTGACGGTGCCGCTGTCGGTCTGGCGCTGGCCGAGGTTGTCCCAGTCGTCGTGCACCGTGATGCCGGCGCGGTCGGACGGCAGACTGATGAACACCCGGTCGGCCGGGTCATCGCCGCGCGGTGCGGTCACGTTCAGCATGTCGGCGCCGGTGGCACCGGAGCAGAAGGACTTCACGCCGTTGAGCACGAAGTGGTCGCCCTCCGGCGTGAGCCGGATGCGGGTGTCCAGACCGTTGGTGGCATTGCCCCAGAACCAGCCTTTCTCCACCGTGTCGCCGAGCAGGCGCGCCTGCTGCGCCGGGTTGGCGAACAGCCGCACGCTGGCCACTTGCAGGTGCTGGAAGCCGAACAGGTGGGCGAGCGAACTGTCGGCTTCGGCAAAGCGGCGGATGATGGCGTAGATCTGCGGCCAGGGCAGTTCGGCGCCGCCGAATTCCGCCGGTACCGCGAGCGTGAGCAGGCCGCTGTCGCGCAGCAGCTGGCGTTCGGCCCAGGCGGTACCGCCGGCGCGGTCTCGCTCGGCGGCGGTGGCTTCGAGCCTGCGTGCGGTGCGCTCGACCGCGTCGGTATGGTGGCCGAAGTCGCGGTCGAACAGGTGCGCGGCCTCGCGGCGTTCGAGCTGGCGTGTGGTGTCCGGAGCATTCATTGTGGTCGCCTTACAGAGACGGTTTCCAGACCGGCACCGCAGTGGCATTCACCTTGCGCGGCAGCAGGCCCTCGCGGGTGAAGGTGTCGGCGATGGCCTGCTGCTCCTGCAGCCGCTCCGGCTGCACCAGACGCACGTCGTAGCTGCGACGGCCGTTGGCCTGTTCGACCGTGGCTTCATCCAGACCCCACACCGGCGCCAGCAGGGCGGCAGCGTCCTTTGGGCTCTGCTTGACCCATTTGCCGGTTTCGGTGAGCGCGTCGTGAATCACCTTGATCACGTCCGGCCGCGCCTGCGCGAAGGGCGTGGAGGCGAGGTAGTAACGCTGGTACTGCGCCAGATTCGTGCCGTCGGCCAGCACGCGCACCTTGGCCTGGCGCTGCACCGCGGACAGGAAGGGGTCCCACACCACCCAGGCGTCGACGCTGTCGCGTTCGAAGGCGGCGCGGCCGTCGGCCGGCGCGAGATAGGCGGGCTGGATGTCCTTGAAGCTCAGTCCGTTCTTCTCCAGCGCGGCGATCAGCAGGTAGTGCACGCCGGCGGCCTTGGCGAAGGCGACGCGCTTGCCCTTCAGGTCGGCCACGCTCTTGATCGGCGAATCGGCCTTGACCACGATGGCCTGCGCGGTGGGCGAGGGCGCCTCCTGCGCGACATAGGTCAGGTTGGCACCGGCGGCCAGTGCGAACACCGGCACGGTGTCTGCGACGTCGGCCGACACGTCGACGCTGCCGACGTTCAGCGCCTCGAGCAGCGGAAGACCGCTGGCGAACTCGTGCCAGCTCACCTTGACGCCCAGCGGCGCAAGCTTCTGTTCCAGCGTGCTGCGGGTCTTCAGCACGGTGATCAGTGTCGATGACTTCTGGTAGCCGATGCGTACGGTAGTCGGCTTGTCCTGTGCGGCGGCGCTGCCGAGTGCAAGCGCCGGCAGCAGGGCGATGAATGCCTTCAAGGCGTTACGGCGAAGAGTGAAACGTGTGCTCATGGCGAAGCCCTCTTTCTGTGTGTGGGGTGTGGCGCACGTCAGACGACGTGAGCGCCTTCGAGAATTTCGAGAATCGTGTTGCGGGCATCGGCCAGCGCCGGTGAGCGGCGGTGGCGCGGTCGTTGTTCCGTGATCGTCACTTCGTCCAGCGCGCGGCCGTTGCCCATCACCACGACGCGGTCGGACAGCCAGGCTGCCTCGTCGACGTCGTGCGTCACCAGCAGCAGCGTGGTTCCGTGTTCGCGGGCGATGGCCAGCAGCAGCTCCTGCAGCTTCATCCGCGTGAAGGCATCGACCGCGCTGAAGGGCTCGTCGAGCAACAGCAGGCGCGGCCGGTTGAACAGACCGCGGGCGATCGCCACCCGCTGCGCCATGCCGCCGGACAGCGCCTTCGGCAGCGCGTCGGCCACCTGTGCAAGGCCTACTTCCTCCAGCAGCGTGAACACGTGCGGGTCACTGGCGCGCCGGGCGTCGGCGTCGAAACCGACGTTCTGCGCGACGGTGAGCCAGGGCAGCAGTCGCGGCTCCTGGAAAATGAAACCGATGTCGCGGTGGATGCCGTGCTGCGCCTGACCGTCGAGCCGCACCTGTCCATCGTGTTCGCGGTCCAGGCCGGCGACGATGCGCAGCAGCGTGCTCTTGCCGCAGCCGCTGGCGCCGACCAGGCTGACGATTTCGCCGGCCTCCAGTTCGAGCGAGAAGTTGTCCAGCACGAGCCGGTCGCCGAAGCGTTTGGCACGCACATGCACATCGAGCAATGCAGTCATCGTGCGCTCCTCAGGCCAGCCGGCTCTCTAGCGCGTCGCGCCAGGCCAGCGCGCGCCTCTCGAGTGATTTGAGGACGCTGTCCGACAGCTTGCCGAGTACGGCCAGCAGCAGGATGGCGGCGAGCACGATGTCCGGTCGTGAGGTTTCACGGCCGTCCGTCAGCAGGTAACCCAGGCCGCGGGTGGCGGCGATCAGTTCGGCGGCGACCAGGAACATCCAGGCCAGGCTCAGGCCGACGCGCAGGCCGGTGTAGAGGCTGGGCAGCGAAGCCGGCAGCAGGATGCGACGCACCAGCGCGGAGCGGCTCAGGCCATATACCTCGCCCAGTTCCACCAGCTTGCGGTCGACATTGCGCAGGCCCGACAGCAGATTCAGATAGACCGGAAAGAAGGCGCCGATCGCGATCAGCGTGATCTTGGGCGTTTCGTCTATGCCCAGCCACAGCAGCAGCAGCGGCACCCAGGCCAGACTGGGCACGGCGCGCAGTGCCTGGAAGGTCGGATCGAGCAGCGCTTCGGCGCGACGGTCCAGCCCGACCACGACGGCGGCAACCACCGCCAGCGAGGCGCCGATCGCGAAACCACCGGCGACGCGGGCAATGCTGACGCCGATATGCGATGCGAGGCCGCTGCCCAGGTCGAACAGCGTGCGCACGATCTCGCTCGGCGCAGGGAACAGGTGGGCGGCCAGCACGCCGCTGCGCACCAGCACCTCGAAGGCGAGCAGCGCGAGTGCGGGCAGGACCCAGCCCAGGGCCGGGTGGGGACGCCCGGCGCGACCGGCGGGGACGGCCGGCCGCGCGGACGACACCGTCGCCTGAAGGGAGGAGGTGCGGGCAGCGGTGTTCATGGCATCAGTCCTTGGCCGCGACCACGGCGGCGGCATGGGTCGGGTCGATCAGTTCGGTCACCACCTTGGCGACGTCGGTGCCTTTGCGCACCAGTTCCTCCTCGACCAGGATGGGTGCTGCGGCGCGCAGCGCGTCGTGGTGTTCGCGGCCGATGCGCGGGTTCGAAAAATCGGTGCGCTTCAGTTGCGCCTGGGCCACGGCCAGGTTCAGCTTTGCTTCCTCGGCCAGCAGCTTCGCGGCGTCGTCCGGATTGGCGATGACCCAGCGGCGGGCGCGCTCGTAGGCAGCGATCACCGTCTTCACCTGCTGCGGGTGTGCCTTCAGGAATTTCTCCGACACGTTCAGGAAGCCGTAGGTGTTGAAGTTCACATTGCGGTAGATGAGCTTCGAACCAGCCTCCAGTTCGCTCGCAGCGAGGTGCGGATCGAGGCCGGCCCAGGCGTCGACGCGCTTCTGTTCAAGCGCGACGCGGCCGTCCGGATGCTGCAGGTGGACGATCTCGACGTCGTTGCGCGACAGACCGGCCTCCTGCAGCGAGCGCAGCAGGAACAGATAGGGGTCGGTGCCCTTCGTGGCGGCGACGCGCTTGCCCTTCAGCTCGGCCACCGATCTGATGGTCGAATCCTTCGGTACTGCGAGTGCGGTCCACTCCGGTCGCGAATACACATAGACCGAACGGATCGGATTGCCGTTGGCGCGGCTCAGCACGGCGGCCAGGCCGGCGGTGCTGCCGAAGTCGATGGCTCCGCTGTTGAGGAATTCCAGTGCGCGATTGCTGCCCTGGCTCAGCGTCCATTTCACCTCGATGCCGGCCGGCTTTACGGCCTCTTCCAGCCAGCCGAAGCGCTTCAATACCAGGCTGGTCGGCGAGTAGTAGGCGTAGTCGAGGCGGATTTCCTTCGGCGCGTCGCCGGCGGCGAAGCCGGTCAGCGGCAGCGTGGCGGCGAGCAGACTGGTGACCAGCAGGCGGCGGTTGCGGGAATGCGTGGTGCTCATGGTTTTCCTTTTGTGCGGTCCGGAGGATGGTCGCGCTGTGTCGCGCGTCTGAAGGTCATCCTAGGGGTGGGGGATGCGCACTCAAACCAATTAAATCTGCGCTGCATTTGCGCAGGCGCGCTGCGGAGCTTTGCCGTTCGAGTGATAAGCGGATCGGCACCGGAGCAAAGAAAAAGGCCATCGCCCGTTAGGGGACGATGGCCTTCAAGGTGCTGCGACGCAGGGTGTCAACTCGCGGATGCAGCAGGTACGTAATGGTTGGCGACGATCTCGCCGAAGGGCCCGGACAGGCTGAAGCCCGGCAGCCCCTCCTTCTGTACGCGCGGCAGGTGGGGAAACACCTGCTCGGCGAAGTTGTAAGCCTCTTCGAGATGCGGGTAACCGGACAGGATGAAGGTTTCGATGCCGAGCTCGGCGTATTCCTTCATCCGTTCGGCAATGGTCGGGCCGTCGCCGACCAGCGCCGTGCCGGCGCCACCGCGCACCAGGCCGACCCCCGCCCACAGGTTAGGGCTGACTTCCAGCTTGTCGCGACGACCACCGTGCAGCGCGGCCATGCGGCGCTGACCTTCGGAATCCATCTGCGCGAACTTCTTCTGCGCAGCGGCGATGGTGGCGTCATCGAGATGACGGATCAGGTCTTCCGCCGCCTGCCACGCCCGCTCCGTCGTTTCACGGGCGATCACGTGCAGGCGGATGCCGAAGCGCAGCGTGCGGCCGTGGGCGGCGGCGCGGCGGCGCATGTCGGCGATCTTCTCGGCCACCGCGGCCGGCGGTTCCCCCCAGGTCAGGTAGACATCGACCTGTTCGGCCGCCAGTTCGTGCGCGGCGGGTGAGGAGCCACCGAACCACAGCGGCGGATGCGGCCGCTGAACGGTGGGGTAGAGCTGCTTGCCGCCCTTGACCGACAGGTGCTTGCCGTCGAAGTCGATGGTCTCGCCTGTGTGTGCGCTCGCCAGGATGCCGCGCCAGATGCGCAGGAACTCGTCGGTGATCTCGTAGCGCTCGTCGTGCGTGTTGAAGATGCCGTCGCCGTCCAGCTCGGTCGGATCCCCGCCGGTCACCACATTGATCAGCAGGCGGCCGCCGGACAGGCGGTCGAAGGTGGCGGCCATGCGCGCGGCGGCCGACGGCGCCGTCAGGCCCGGGCGCAGCGCCACCAGGAATTTCAGGCGCTGGGTGAAGCCGATCAGCGCCGATGCGGTGACCCATGCGTCCTCGCAGGAGCGGCCGGTCGGCAGCAGCACGCCGTCGTAACCCAGCGTGTCGGCAGCGATCGCCACCTGCTTCATGTAGTCGAGGCTGACCTGGCGTCCGCCCTCGGCGGTGCCCAGATAGCGGCTGTCGCCGTGGGTGGGGATGAACCAGAACACATTCATGATGCGGACCTTCAGCGGGTGGCAAGTACCGAGGCCTGGCGGACCTCGATGCGTTTCGGAATCAGCTTCAGTTCGAAGAAGGTGTCGGCGAGTTTCTGCTGTTCGGCGAGGATGGCGTCGGTCACCGGCTTCGCATTGAACTGGTAGCGGCGCAATGCCAGTTCGACCACCTCCGGCGCCAGCCCCTGTTCCGGCGCGATGCGGGCGGCGGCCTCCTTGATGTTGGCCTTCAGCCAGACCGCGTTGCTGTTGATCTCGTCGAACAGTGCGTCAAGCACCTTGCCATTGGCTTTCGCATAGTCGCGGGCGGCGAGGTAGTAGAAGAAGTTGTTCACGACGCCACTGCCATCGGCCAGCACGCGGGCGCCGATCTGCTTCTCGGTGGCGGCGAGGAAGGGGTCCCAGATCGCCCACGCATCGACTGCGCCACGCTCGAATGCGGCGCGGGCATCGGCCGGCGGCAGGAACACCACCTGGATGTCGGCGTATTTCAGGCCGTGCTTTTCCAGCAGCTTCACCAGCAGGTAATGCACGTTCGAGCCCTTGTTCAGCGCGACGCGCTTGCCCTTCAGTTCGGCCACTGAACGGATCGTCGAATCCTTCGGCACGACGATGGCTTCGGCCTCCGGCGAGGCCGGGTCGTAGCCCGCGTAGATGAAGTTGGCGCCGGCCGCCTGGGCGAAGATGGGCGGTGCCTCGCCGACCGCACCGACGTCGACCGCGCCGACATTGAGGCCTTCGAGCAGTTGCGGACCGGCCGGGAACTCGACCCATTTCACCTCGACACCGAGCGGCGCCAGGCGTTTTTCGAGCGATCCCTGGGCCTTGAGCAGCGTGAGCAGGCTGGCCGATTTCTGGTAGCCGATGCGCAGTGGCTGCGCTGCCCCGGCGTGCGGGGCGACGAGGGCGGCCGATGCGGCGAGCACGCCGCCGGTCAGCCAGGCGAGCGCCTTGCGGCGCGAAATGAACGACAGGGAGGAGGGCATCGATGGATTCCTTTGCGTGGTTCAGGCGGGGCCTGGGCGGGACTGGGCGGGCGGTGCGCCGGCTCAGACGCTGCAGCGGACCCGATCGAAGGGCACCGGATCGGCCGCGGGTTCCGGGCGGCGAGCCAGCAGTGCTCGATACTCATAAACAAGCCGGTCGGTCGCCTGGGCGAGCCGGTCGATGATCTCGGGCGACAGCAGGTAGTCGCCCTTGTCCGATTTGCCCACCGTGGCGTCGGTAGCATGCACACCGGGCAGCACAAGCGAAGGCGACATCGACTGCAGCACCGGGCGCAGCGCGTAATCGAGCGCCAGCGCGTGGTGCGGACTACCGGCGGTTGCCAGCGGCAGCACCACCTTGCCTTCGAGTCCGTTCTGCGGCAGCAGGTCGAGGAAGCTCTTGAGCAGTCCGCTGTAGGCCGCCTTATAGACGGGCGTCGCAATGACGATGGCGGTGGCGCCGGCTACGCGATCACTGGCGATGCGGATCTGCGGGTCGCCGAATTTCGCGTTAAGCAACGCCTGGGCCGGCAGGTCAGTGAGCTTCAGGCGACTGTTGTCGATGCCGCGGCGCTGGATCTCCGCCGCGACGAATCCCGACAACGCGGCCGAGCGCGAAGGCTCGACCGGGCTGCCCTGAATGAACAGGATGGACATTGAGGTTCCTGGCGGTGCTCAGCGCACGCTGATCTGGTCGAACACGCCGCCGTCGGCGAAGTGGGTCTTCTGCGCCTTGGTCCAGCCGCCGAATTCGTCGTCGATGGTGAAGAGCTTTACCGGTGCGAAGGTCTTGGCGTACTTCGCAGCGACCTTGGGGTCGATCGGGCGGTAGTAGTTCTGTGCAGCGATTTCCTGGCCTTCCGGGCTGTACAGGTATTCAAGATAGGCAGTCGCCACGGCGCGGGTGCCGCGCTTGTCGACTACCTTGTCGACCACGCTGACCGGCGGTTCGGCGAGGATGGACAGCGAAGGCGTGACGATTTCGAACTTGTCCGGACCCAGTTCCTTCACTGCCAGATAGGCTTCGTTTTCCCAGGCGATCAGCACGTCGCCGATGCCGCGCTCGACGAAGGTGGTGGTCGAGCCGCGCGCGCCGGAATCGAGCACCTTCACGTTGGCGAACAGTTTCTTGATGAAGTCCTTGGCGGTGGCGTCCGAGCCGCCCGGCTGCTTCAGCGCGTAGGCCCAGGCGGCCAGGTAGTTCCAGCGGGCACCGCCCGAGGTCTTCGGATTCGGCGTGATCACTTCGACGCCCGGCTTGACCAGGTCGCTCCAGTCCTTCAGGCCCTTGGGGTTGCCCTTGCGCACCAGGAACACGATGGTCGAGGTGTAGGGTGAGGCGTTGTGCTGCAGCCGCTTCTGCCAGTCGGCGGGGATGAGCTTGCCGTTCTGATGCAGTGCATCGACGTCGTAGGCCAGCGCCAGCGTCACCACGTCGGCTTCGAGGCCGTCGATGACCGAGCGCGCCTGCTTGCCGGAGCCGCCGTGCGACTGCTTGATGGTGACGTTGTCGCCGGTCTTGGCCTTCCAGTGCTTGGCGAAGGCGCTGTTGAAGTCCTGATAGAGCTCGCGCGTCGGGTCGTAGGACACGTTCAGCAGCGTGATGTCGGCGGCGAAGGAATTGGCGACAAGCGTGGTGCCGAGCAGCAGGCTGGCGGCGAGGGTGCGCAGGGTCGTTTTCATTTTGTGTGGCTCCGTGTTGGGAAACATGCGATGGAGCGCACTCTAGGCAGCGGGCCGTGCGAAGCGAACCAATTAAAACTGCGCTGCTTTGCAGCGGATTCCTGCAAAGCATTTGCAGCGGAGTGGGAAGCGACCGTGCGAACCTGCGCGGGATTTTTCCGGCGTGGCAGTGGTCTGTGGCACGAAAGGATGCTGCCGATGAACGACCTCTTCACCCCACTCGCGCGCGACGCGGCCGACCACGATTTCGAACCGACACCGCGGGCCGCGCTGGCGCGTATCGACGCCGTCCGCCCGGGCGTCTATGCGCGTACGCGCAATCACCTCGACGGCGCGGTGACGCGGCTGTCGCCCTATCTGACGCACGGCTTCATCGATGTACCGCAGGTGATCGAGCGGCTGTCGCAGCGCGTCGCACTGTCGGCGGACGACAAGATCGTGTTCGAACTGGCCTGGCGCGAGTACTTCCACCATCTCTGGCGCCACTGGGGCGAAGGCATTTTCGAGCCGCGCCGGCCGCCGCCGGCCTCGGGCTACGCCGCAGCCGTACCGGACGACGTGCGCGCGGCGCGCACCGGCGTGCCGGTGATCGACGGCGCGGTCCGCACCTTGTACGACACCGGCTATCTGCACAATCACGCGCGCATGTGGCTGGCCAGCTATGTCGTACACCTGCGCAAGACGCACTGGCGCGTCGGCGCCGACTGGATGTACCGCCATCTGCTCGACGGCGATCTGGCGTCGAACGCGCTGTCCTGGCAGTGGGTGGCCGGCACGCTGACCGGAAAGCCTTATCTGTTCAATGCGGAGAACGTCGCCCGCTACGCGCCCGATCTGGCCAGTCCGGGTACGGTGATCGACGCCGGTTACGAGGTGCTCGACCGCATCGCACGGCAGTCGCCGGACTGTGGTCCGGAACCCGGGCACGCACCGGGCGTGGTCGAACCGGCGCCGGGCGTGGTGCCCGACCCGGATATCTGGGGCCTGCGCGACGACCGTCGCGAGTGCTGGATCATGCATCCGTGGGCGCTGGGCGCGCCGCCGCAGGGCCGGGTGATCGGCTGGCTGGAGCCGTCCTTCCACGCGCGCTTCCCGTGGAGCGAAAAGCGCTGGAACTTCGTGCTCACGCGCATGCGTGCCGCCTGCGACGGCATCGTCGTCGGCGATGCGCGCGCACTGCGCGAACGGCTGGGCGAGGTCCGGCTGGCGTCGATGCAGACGCTGAATCCGGGTTATGCCGAGGCGATGCACGCTGCCGGCGTGCTGTGCGAGCCGGTGGCACGGCAGTTCGACGACCCAGCGCAGCCCATGCCGTCCTTCACCCGCTTCTGGCAGACAGTGGCGCCGCAGGCGGCGACTACGCAGCCTTGGCATCGCTGAGGATTCCATGACACTGAACGACGCCGCTCGCCATCCCGCCCGGCTGCTCGGGCTGGCCGGCCTGATTCCATTCGTCGGACTGACCGTCGCCATTCACGCGCTGGACGCGCAGCGCGCATCGCTTGCGCACGCACAGCTCGCCTACGGCGCCACCATCGTCAGCTTCATCGGCGCGCTGCACTGGGGGCTGGCGATGCGCGACGCCGCGCTCGATGCGACGGCGCAGTGGCGCGCCCTCGGCTGGGGAGTGATGCCCTCGCTGGTCGCCTGGTGCGCCTTGCTGCTGCCGCTGCCGACCGGATTGTGGGTGCTGGCGGCGCTGGTGCCCGCCTGCTGGTGGATGGATGCGCTGCTGTCGCGTGCGCTGTCGCTGGAGCCGTGGTTCATGCAGCTGCGCACGCTGCTCAGTGCCATCGTGACGATCTGTCTGTTGCTGTCTGCGCTGGCGATGGCCTGACCATGCACGTGGTCTGGTTCAAGCGCGACCTCCGCGTCGCCGACCACGCGCCGCTGTGTGCCGCGGCGGCGGCGGGGCCGGTTCTGGCCCTCTACGTCTATGAGCCGCGCCTGCTTGCCGAGCCGGACGTCGACGCGCGCCACATCGGCTTCCTGAACGAGGCGCTGGACGATTTCGAGCGTCGGCTGCACGCGCTCGGCCTGCCGCTGCTGCGCCTGCACGGCGACATGCCGGCGCTGCTCGACCGGCTGCATGCGACGGTGCGGATCGACGGACTGTGGAGCCACGAGGAGACCGGCAATCTGGCCAGCTTCGAGCGCGACCGCGCGGTTGCCGCCTGGTGCCGGCAGCACGGCGTGGCCTGGCGCGAACTGCCGACGGGCGGCGTAGTGCGTCGGCTGAGCGACCGCGACACCTGGTCGGATCGCTGGATGCGCCGCATGACACCCGCGCCGCTGCCCCCACCGCCGCGCATCACGGCGGCGCGCCTGCCGCTCGCTGGCCTGCAGCGCGCGCCGACTGCGGCCGAACTGGGCCTGCGCTCGACCGACATCGAAGCGCGCCAGTCGGCAGGCAGGGCGCAGGCGCGGCAGATACTGGGCGACTTCCTCGCGCACCGCGTGACGCGCTACCGGCGCGGCATGTCGAGCCCGCTCAGCGGCGCGCACGACTGTTCGCGCCTGTCGCCGCATCTCGCCTTCGGCACGCTGTCGCTGCGCGAGGTCGTGCATGCGGTGTGGCGCGAACGCGCCCGCTGGCTTGCGCTGCCGCCGGGCGCGCACGCGCAGGCGGTGCTCGCCGGCCTGAAGTCGTTCGAGAGCCGGCTGCACTGGCAC
Source organism: Methyloversatilis sp. NSM2 (assembly GCF_038066675.1). Classification (NCBI taxonomy): domain Bacteria; kingdom Pseudomonadati; phylum Pseudomonadota; class Betaproteobacteria; order Nitrosomonadales; family Sterolibacteriaceae; genus Methyloversatilis; species Methyloversatilis sp. NSM2. Next base: position 1,255,548 of record NZ_JBBUKV010000001.1, on the reverse strand, counting down.
TGCCACTTCATCCAGAAGCTGGAGTCGGAGCCGCAGATCGAACTGCGCGCGGTGAACCGCTTGTACGACGGTCTGCGCGAAGCCGATTTCTCGATCGAGCGGCAGCGTGCATGGTGCCGCGGCGAAACAGGCTACCCCTTCATCGACGCCTGCATGCGGGCGCTGAACGCGACCGGCTGGATCAACTTCCGCATGCGCGCGATGCTGGTCGCCTTCTCGTCCTACCAGCTGTGGAACCACTGGCGCGAGCCCGGCCTACATCTGGCAAGGATGTTCACCGACTTCGAACCGGGCATCCACTGGCCGCAGGTGCAGATGCAGTCGGGCGTCACCGGTATCAACACGCTGCGCATCTACAACCCGGTTAAACAGCAGCTGGACCAGGACCCGAAGGGCATTTTCGTGCGCCGGTGGCTGCCCGAACTGGCGCGCGTGCCGCTGTCGCTGCTGGCCGAACCCTGGCTGATGAGCGTCGCGCAGCAGCGCGAAGCGGGATGCCTGATCGGCCGCGACTACCCGGCACCGGTTGTCGACCACATCGTCGCCGCGCGCCATGCGCGCGACGCCGTCTGGGCCGTCAGGAAGAAGCCGGAAGCGGCCGCCGAGGCGCGACGCGTGCTGGTGCAGCACGGCAGTCGGAATCCGGACAGGGAAGGGCGGCGGCGCCCAGGGCGCAAGGTGAAGACGAAAGCTGACGACGGCGGCCAGATGGGCTTCGGCTTCTGACCGCCCCCCTGACCCCTGACCCCTGACCCCTGACCCCTGACCCCTGACCCCTGACCCCTCTAGTCCCCGAGTGCCTGCACCAGATCCGCGATCAGGTCATCGGCGTCCTCGATGCCGATCGACAGGCGCAGCATCGAATCCGGAATGCCGCGCCGCGCGCGTTCTTCCGGCGCGATGCCGTGGTGGGTCGTGGTGCAGGGCTGGGTGACGAGGCTTTCGACGCCGCCCAGACTGGGCGCCAGCTTGATCAGGCGCAGCCGGTCGGCGACGCGGGTGGCGTCGGCGCCGTCGCCGCGCACGACGATGCTCAGCATGCCGCCGAAGCCATCCATCTGAGCCTTTGCCAGCGCGTGGCCCGGCGCGTCCGGCAGACCCGGATAGTGAACGCGCGCGATCTTGGGGTGGCGCGACATCGCCTCGGCCACCGCCTGCGCGTTGGCATTGTGCTGACGCACGCGCACGACCAGCGTGCGCAGGCTGCGCGACAGCAGCGCGGCGGTTTCCGGCGACGGCACGGTGCCTAGATTCTTGCGCCAAGCCTGAATCGGCTCCAGCAAGGCTTTGCTGGCCATCAGTGCACCGGCGGTCAGATCGCTGTGACCACCCAGATACTTGGTCGCGCTGTGCATGACGATGTCGGCGCCCAGTTCGAGCGGCCGCTGGTTCACCGGCGAAGCGAAGGTGTTGTCGATGGCCACCAGCGCGCCGTGCGCATGCGCCCTGTCGGCAAGCGCGCGGATGTCGACGATGTCCAGCGTGGGGTTGGTCGGCGTCTCGAAGAACACCAGCCCGACGCCATCGGCCAGCAGCGCGTCGAGCCTGTCGGACTCGCTGCCGAGAATGCAGTGCGTGCGCAGGCCGAGGTCCGGCAGCTGCTGTTCGAGCAGTTCCAGCGTGCCGCCATAGGCATCTCCGACGCAGACGATGCCCTTGCGGCCGTGCGTCAGGAAAAGCGCACTGAGGGCTGCCATGCCGGACGAGAACACCCAGGCCGCCTCGGCCGACTCCAGACCGGCCAGCGTTTCCTCGACCGCCTGAATCGTCGGATTCAGACCGTAGCGCGTGTACAACCCACCACGCCTGCGGCCGTCGATCACCTCGAGCAGATCGGCGGTCGAATCGAAACCGAAAGTGGTGGTGTTGTAGACCGGCGGGTAGGGGCTGCCATAGGCGTCACCGGTCGTGTGACCGTGAATTGCGCGAGTGGCGAGGCGTGTGTGCTTGCTGCTGGACATGGGCGGCTTTCCTTGCGGACTGAGGACCGAAGGATACGCCGCCCATGTTGGCGGTGTCTCCGGATCAGCGCGGCTGGCCGATCCGGCCTCCCGGTATGTAGACGAGCGCTGCAAGCTCACGCACGCTGTTCGTCGCGAACTTGCGCTCGGACATGTCAGTAGGCGGCCGGCGACTTGGCTGCGGTCTGCTCCACCGGTGCCGTCTTCTCGTCGCGACGGTCGATGGTGACCGATTCTCCCATCAGGACACGGAGGTCGTTCGGATAGTCGTAACCGGTGCCCTTGTTGTGGTCGATGATGGCGCCGATGCCACCGCCGAATATGATGTTGCCCCACATGCTTCCGGCCGAGCGCGAGATGGCGCGCAGGAAGCCGTCGCTCATGCCGTCCTTCTTGCATTCGACATTCAGGTCTTCCGCCGAGCGACGGATCATGACGTTACCGGGGGCGGTCGCTGTCCAGCTGCCCTTGTCGTTCTTCAGCGTGCACTTGGTCTGGTCGACCGCATCGCCGCCCTGGGTGCGCGCACTGAGCGTGACGGTCTGCATTTCGCTGGAGGTAATGGTCGAGCAGCCGCCGAACAGCGACGCGCTCAGAATCAGCAAAGGAACGGTGGTCTTCAAGAGAGGGGCCTCATGGTGAAATGCCCCGCCAGTTGTAGAGTACGACTTTAGTTATATGCAAAAAGAATCGAATTTTGCGGGGCGCGCGGACTATAGAGGGTGAATGGCCCTGTCATCCTTGAATGACAAAATTTTACGATTCGCGAGCGCGAATGTATGCGCCGCCAGGGTCGGTCGGCGAGCTCGAATCAGCGATGTTCAGCCCAGGCAGAAGAACTCGACCACGTCGCTCGCTGCGCTGCGCGGCGAGCCGAAGGCGAGCCAGCCGTGGCCGTCGATGACGACTTCCTCGCGCGTCAGTGCGAATTCGTGGCGACCCTCGATGGTGACGAAGGTGCCGTTGCTGGAGCGGTCGGTCAGCACGAAGCGGTCGCGGCGGAATTCGAGGTCGCAGTGCTGGCGCGAGGCGCGGGCGTCCTTGACCAGGATGTCAACGCCGGCGTCGCGCCCCATGCGCAGGCGCGGGTGTTCTGCGCCGAGCAGCCAGACGCGGCCACCGTGGTAGACGCGCATTTCCAGCTTGCCGCTGCTGAAGTTCAGTCCGCCGACATGGGTGACGTGCTCCGAGTGCTCGCAGCGCAGTTCGCACATTTCGACCGAGCGCGCGACGCCCTTGACGACGCGCGGCGGCATCGGCCGCACCATGTGCTGAAAATGTTCACTGAGGCGCACCGCGGCTTCGGTCGACACGATGGCACGGCCATGGCTGCCCAGTTCCGACAGGCGGGCAGCGATGTTCACCGATTCGCCATAGATGTCGTCACCAGTCTCGATGACCGGACCGTAGTGGAAACCGGTGCGCACGCCGAGCGAAAAATGCGTGGCCAGCGGCAGGCCACTGATGTCGCGGTGGATGGCCAGCGCGGTGTCGGCGGCGTGGTCGCAGGCGCGGAAGGTGGCGAGCAGGCCGTCACCTGTCATCTTGATCACGCGACCGGAACTGCCGATGACCGAGTCGCGCATGGTGCGCAGGCAGCGGTCGATCAGCGCGAAGGCGGCGGTGTCGCCCATGCGCTCATAGAGCTGCGTGCTGCCCACCAGATCGGCGAACAGCACGGCGCATTCCTTCGATACGGGCGGTACGCGGGCCATGATTCCTTATGCGAAGAAGCGGCTGCGCACGTCGTCGGGCAGGGCGACGCCGGTGGCGTGTGCGCGGGCGAGCAGTTCCCAATAGTAGCGATAGGAGGCGCGGTCGTGCAGCGTATCGTGGTGCCGCGTCGGGCCCCAGCTCGCGTCCTGTGCGCCGCAGAGGATGGCGATCGCGTCCTCGACTTCGCTGAAGTCCGGCCGCATCTCTTCGACGATGGGCAGGATCTGGTTCGGATGGATGCTCCACATGCGCATGAAACCGAACTGACGACGTGCCAGGCGGGCGTCGTTGCGGATGAAGTCGACGTCGCGGATTTCGGTGGTGACGTTGTGCGTCGGCACCACACCGCAGCCGTGCGCCGCGGCGGCGATTTCGCACTTGGTGCGCACGATGATGGGGTGTTCGAACTGGGTCGGGCTCTTCATCGCGTCGCCCGGCAGCGCGCCGTGGTGGGCGCTGACGAAGTCCATCAGTCCGAGGTCGATCGATTCCACGCGTTCCATCGCAGCGATGTTCCACACCTCGCGCAGCGCACCGTGACTTTCGATCAGCACGTGCACCGGAATGCTGCGCTTCAGGCCGGCCATCGTTTCGCAGGTGCGCAGCCAGTCGAGCTGCACGCGCACGTCGTCGGCCGAGCGCGCCTTGGGTAGCGTGATGAAGGCAAGCTTGTCGCCGGCTTCGCCGACGATCACATCCATGTCGGCCTTCCAGTGCGCATGCGTCACGTCGTGGATGCGCACGCCGACGCGGTTGTAGCGGTTGTCCTCACCGGCGATTACGGACGCGCACAGCTTGCGGTGTTCGACCTCCTTGCCGGCGGCCGCGCCGTCCTCGCAATCGCAGGTGACGTCGAAGATGGGGCCCAGTTCGGCCTGCAGCGCGAGCGCCTTGCGCATCAGCTTTTCCGAGCCGGCGTAATGGTCGACGGCGGGCAGGATGGGGAAGGGCTTGTCGCCCTTGTACAGCACCTCGCGCGGATGGACGGCAGCATTCATGCGGACAACTCCGGCATAAAAAAAGCGGCCACGTTACCGGGCCGCTTCTTTCGATTCAAGCCTGTACGCCGCCGGACCGACCCGGCAGAGCGGGGTGATCCGTAACGGGCGCACATGACCGGCAGATCAGAGCAGGTCGGCGACGCCGGCGCGCTCCTCTTCCAGTTCGGCCAGCGTCTTGGCGACGTAGGGCTTCGAGAACTCGTCGATCTCCAGGCCCTTGACGATGGTGTACTCGCCATTGGCGCAGATGCAGGGGAAGCCGAACACCAGGCCTTCCGGGATGCCGTAGGAGCCGTCGGACGGCACGCCCATGGTCACCCAGTCACCGTTGGAGCCGAGGTGCCAGTCACGCATGTGGTCGATCGCAGCGTTGGCGGCCGAAGCTGCCGACGACAGGCCACGGGCCTCGATGATGGCGGCGCCACGCTTGCCGACGGTCGGCAGGAAGGTCTTGGCGTTCCACTCCTGGTCGTTCACCAGCTTGGCGACGCTGTCACCGTTCGAGGTGGCGAAGCGGTAGTCGGCGTACATCGTCGGGCTGTGGTTGCCCCACACGGTCATCGTCTTGAACGACGACACCGGGCGGCCGATCTTGGCCGACAGCTGCGACAGCGCGCGGTTGTGGTCCAGACGCAGCATGGCGGTGAAGTTCTTCGCCGGCACGCGGCCACCGGCCTTGGCGGCGGTCTTCATCGCGATGTAGGCGTTGGTGTTGCAGGGGTTGCCGACCACCAGGATCTTGCAGTTCGGGCTGGCGTTCTGGCCGATGGCCGCGCCCTGCACGGTGAAGATCTTGGCGTTTTCGGTCAGCAGGTCCTTGCGCTCCATGCCGGGGCCGCGCGGACGGGCGCCGACCAGCAGCGCGAAGTCAGCGTCCTTGAACGCGACGTTCGGGTCATCGGTGGCGATCATGCCGGCGAGCAGCGGGAAGGCGCAGTCGTCCAGTTCCATCATCACACCGGTCAGCGCCTTCTGGGCCTGCGGCAGGTCGAGCAGTTGAAGAATGACCGGCTGGTCCTTGCCGAGCATTTCGCCGCTGGCGATACGGAACAGCAGGGCGTAGCCGATTTGACCGGCAGCGCCGGTCACCGCGACGCGAAGAGGCGTCTTTGACATGGTGGTCTCCTGTCTGAGGATGGGACGGGGCGTTATCAGTGCGTTGTGCGCGGGCCGAATTATGGTCGACCCGCGGCAGTTTTGACACACAGCACAAAAATCGGCGTTCGCAACCGGGGCTGGCCGGCCGGAAAGTGCGTTTTTGCACGGCATCAATTTATATCATATATAAGACATCAGACACGATGTAGACGTGACAGGATTTCTGTGCTGAAATTGTTGCATGGCACAGGAATCCCCCACCTTCAGCCCGCTGTATCGACAGATACGCGGCTTGCTCACGCAGGCATTGCAGAGTGGCGAATGGCGTCCGGGTGAGGCGATCCCGAGCGAAACCGAACTCGCCCAGCGCTTCAACGTGAGTCAGGGTACGGTGCGCAAGGCCATCGACGAGATGGCGGCGGACAACCTGCTGGTACGCAAACAGGGTAAGGGTACCTTTGTTGCGACGCATCACGATCCCCGCGCATTCTTCCGTTTTCTCCGTCTCGCGCCGATCAACGGCACGATCGAAACCTCGCAGAGCGTGCCGCTCGAATGCTGGCGCGCGCGCGCCGGCCAGGAAGTGGCGCGCACGCTGGACGTCGAGGTCGGGTCGCAGATCATCATCGTGCGCCGCCTGCTGAAGTTCGCCGGCAAGCCGGTGGTGATCGACGAGATCTATCTGCGCGGCGACCTGTTCCCGGGGCTCAATCTCGACGTCCTCAAGGAGCAGCAGGGCTCGCTCTATTCCTTCTTCGAAACCCGTTTCGGCGTGCGCATGGTGCGCGCCGAGGAGCGTCTGCGCGCGGTCGCGGCGGATCGCCAGAGCGCCGATTACCTCGAGGTGCAGGAAGGCAGCCCTTTGCTGTCGGTCGAGCGTGTGGCCTACACCTATGACGACAAGCCGGTTGAATGGCGCCGCGGTCTGTGTTCGACCGCAGACCACTACTACCTGAACAACCTGAATTGACGGAACCGGCGACGACCGGCGTGTGACACGACTTTTTCCAGGAGAGCGAGCCAGATGGCCAATACAGCCAGCAAGACCAGACCGAAGCACCTCCAACTGACGGCGATACGCCTGCCGTTGCCGGGCATCGTGTCCATCCTCCACCGCATCAGCGGTGCCGGCCTTTTCCTCTGTCTGCCGCTGCTGCTGTGGCTGTTCGACGCCAGCCTGGGCTCGCCGGACACCTTCGAATCGTTCAGCGCGGTGGTCGGTCATCCGCTGGCCAAACTTCTGCTGCTCGGCCTGATGTGGGCCTACCTGCATCACTTCTGTGCCGGCGTCCGCTTCCTGCTGCTGGACATGCACAAGGGCCTCGAACTTGCCACCGCGCGCAAGAGTTCGGTCGCCGTGCTGGTCGTGAGCCTGACGCTTACCGTGATTCTGGGGGTGAAACTGTGGTGAATCGTGTCGTTGTCGGTGCCCACTACGGGCTGAAGGACTGGCTGGGCCAACGCATCACGGCGGTCGTGATGGCGGTCTACACGCTCATCTTCGCGGTCGGCGCGCTGTCGATGGGCGAATTGAACTACGAGAACTGGCACGGTCTGTTCGCAGGTGGGTTCATGCGCTTCGCGACCTTCCTGTTCTTCGCGTCGCTGATGTACCACGCCTGGGTTGGCGTGCGCGACATCTACATGGACTACATCAAGCCCACCGGCGTGCGCGTCGTGCTGCATGCGGTGACCTTGCTTGCCCTGATCGGCTATCTGGGCTGGGCAGCCCAAGTTCTCTGGAGACTGTAAGTGAGCGTACCTGTCCGCAAGTTTGATGCAGTCATCGTCGGCGCCGGTGGCGCCGGTCTGCGCGCCGCCATCCAGCTGTCCGAGGCCGGCCTGCGCACCGCAGTGATTTCCAAGGTGTTCCCGACCCGCTCGCACACCGTTGCGGCGCAGGGCGGCGTGGCCGCCTCGCTCGGCAACTCGGAAGAGGACCACTGGCACTGGCATATGTACGACACCGTCAAGGGCTCCGACTGGCTCGGCGACCAGGACGCGATCGAATTCATGTGCCGCAAGGCCAACGAGGTGGTGATCGAGCTCGAACACTACGGCATGCCTTTCGACCGCCTCGATAGCGGCAAGATCTACCAGCGCCCGTTCGGCGGCCACATGTCGAACTTCGGCGAAAAGCCGGTCCGTCGCTCCTGTGCCGCCGCCGACCGTACCGGTCACGCGATGCTGCACGCGATGTACCAGCGCAACGTCAAGGCCAACACCCAGTTCTTCATCGAGTGGATGGCGCTGGACCTGATCCGCGACGAAGCGGGCGACGTGGTCGGCGTGACCGCGATGGAGATGGAAACGGGCGAAGTGTTCGTGTTCCACGCCAAGGCCGTACTGTTCGCGACCGGCGGTGCCGGACGCATCTATTACAGCTCGACCAACGCCTTCATCAACACCGGTGACGGTGTGGGCATGGCGGCGCGTGCCGGCATCCCGCTGGAAGACATGGAGTTCTGGCAGTTCCATCCGACCGGCGTGGCCGGTGCAGGCGTGCTGATCACCGAAGGCGTGCGCGGCGAAGGCGGCATCCTGCGCAATGCTTCCGGCGAGCGCTTCATGGAACGCTACGCTCCGAACGCCAAGGACCTGGCTTCGCGCGACGTGGTGTCGCGCGCGATGGTGACCGAAATCAACGAAGGTCGCGGCTGCGGTCCGAACAAGGACCACGTGATGCTGGACATCACCCACCTCGACCCGGCCACCATCATGAAGCGCCTGCCGGGCATCCGCGAGATCGGCATCCAGTTCGCCGGCGTCGACGCGATCAAGGAACCGCTGCCGGTGGTGCCGACCTGCCATTACCAGATGGGCGGCATCCCGACCAATTACAACGGTGAAGTCGTGGTGCCGAAGGACGGCAACCCGAGCACGCCGGTACCCGGCTTCTACGCCGCCGGCGAATGTGCCTGTGCTTCGGTGCATGGCGCCAACCGCCTGGGCACCAACTCGCTGCTCGACCTGCTGGTGTTCGGCAAGTCGGCCGGCGAGTCGATGGTCGAGTACATCAAGGCTCAACCCGCCGCGCACAAGCCGTTGCCCGCCAATGCTGCCGATTACTCGCTGTCGCGCATCAACCGTCTGGACACGCAGACCGGCGGCACCGCGGTCGGCGCCACCCGTCTGGCCATGCAGCGCACGATGCAGGCGCACTGTGGCGTGTTCCGCTTCAAGGACATGCTGGCCGAAGGCGTGAGCAAGATTCTCGACATCGAGAAGATGGTTGCCGCGACCGAAATCAAGGACAAGTCCAAGGTGTTCAACACCGCCCGCCTGGAGGCGCTGGAACTGGACAACCTGATCGAGGTGGCCAAGGCGACCATCGTGTCGGCCAATGCGCGCACCGAATCGCGCGGCGCCCACGTGCGCGACGACGCGACCGACACCCCCGAACGTCCTGACGGCCGTGACGATGTGAACTGGCTCAAGCACACGCTGTGGCACCGCGAGGGCAACAAGCTCGAGTACAAGCCGGTGAACATGAAGCCGCTCACGGTTGACACCATCGCGCTGAAGAAGCGCGCCTACTGAGGATCACAGCATGACTGCCCGTACTGTCGAATTCAGTATCTACCGCTTCGACCCGGACCGCGACGAAAAGCCCTACATGCAGTCGATCTCGATCGAGCTCGACGGCACCGAACGCAAGCTGCTCGACGCGCTGGTCAAGCTGAAGGACAAGGACGACTCGCTGTCCTTCCGCCGCTCCTGCCGTGAGGGCGTGTGCGGTTCGGACGCGATGAACATCAATGGCAAGAACGGTCTGGCCTGTCTGACCGACATGAAGGACCTGCAGTCGCCGGTGGTGCTGCGTCCGCTGCCCGGCCTGCCGGTCGTGCGCGACCTCATCGTCGACATGACCCAGTTCTTCAAGCAGTACCACTCGATCAAGCCTTACCTGATCAACGACGAACATCCGCCCGAGCGCGAGCGTCTGCAGTCGCCGGAAGACCGCGAGGAACTGAACGGCCTGTACGAGTGCATTCTCTGTGCCTGCTGCTCGACCTCCTGCCCGTCGTTCTGGTGGAACCCGGACAAGTTCGTCGGCCCGGCCGGTCTGCTGGCCGCCTACCGTTTCATCGCCGATACGCGCGACCAGGCCACCAGCGAACGTCTGGACAACCTGGAAGATCCGTATCGCCTGTTCCGCTGCCACACCATCATGAACTGCGTCGATGTGTGCCCGAAGGGTCTGAACCCGACGCGCGCCATCGGCAAGATCAAGGACATGATGGTCCGCAGGGCAGTCTGATCATGGACGACGCGGCCAATGACCAGCAGGTCAATATGGGGCGTCTGCGCTGGCACTGCCGGCGCGGGCTGCTCGAACTCGACCTGGTCCTGCAGCGCGTCGTCGAGGGAGGGTTGCTGGAGGAGTTGAGTGAACAACAGAGAGCAGAGCTGTTCGAACTGCTCCATTACGACGACATCACCTTGTTGGCGATTGTCAGCGGGCGCGAAGAATGTGAGGAGCCGCGCCTGAAGGGGATGGTCGATCTGCTGCGCGCAGTCTGACGCGCACTGGTTTCGGCCCGGGCTTTTTTGAGGAAGTGAAGAGGTTAGACATGACAAATCAACGCACCGCCACGCTGACCATCGATGGACAGACCACCGAATTCCCGATCATGAGCGGGACGGTCGGACCTGACGTGGTTGATATCCGTACGATGTACGGCAAGACCGGCATGTTCACTTACGACACCGGTTACCTCTCCACCGCCAGCTGCAAGTCGTCGATCACCTACATCGATGGTGACAAGGGCGAGCTGTGGTATCGCGGTTACCCGATCGAGCAGCTCGCAGAGAACTGCGACTTCCTCGACGTGTGCTACCTGCTGAAGAACAGCGAACTGCCGACCGCAGCCGAAAAGACAGAGTACGTCAGCCAGATCAAGCGCCACACGCTGGTGCACGAGCAGCTGGCCCGCTTCTACGCAGGCTTCCGTCGCGACGCTCACCCGATGGCCATCATGGCCGGTGTGGTCGGCGCGCTGTCCGCCTTCTACCACGACGGCATGGACATTTCGGACCAGGCTCATCGCGACATCTCGATCAATCGCCTGATCGCCAAGATGCCGACCATCACGGCCATGGCCTACAAGTACTCGGTCGGCCAGCCCTTCATGTACCCGCGCAACGACCTGAGCTATGCCGGCAACTTCATGTACATGATGTTCGGCACGCCGTGCGAGGAATACAAGCCGAACCCGGTGCTGGAAAAGGCGCTCGACCGCATCCTGACGCTGCATGCCGATCACGAGCAGAATGCATCGACCTCGACCGTGCGTCTGGCCGGTTCGTCGGGCGCCAACCCGTACGCGGTCATCGCGGCCGGCATCGCCTGCCTGTGGGGTCCGGCGCACGGTGGCGCGAACGAAGCCTGCCTGCAGATGCTGGAAGAGATCGGTGACGTGTCGCGCGTGCCCGAGTACATCAAGCGCGCCAAGGACAAGAACGACAGCTTCAAGCTGATGGGCTTCGGTCACCGCGTCTACAAGAACTTCGATCCGCGCGCCAAGCTGATGCGCCAGACCTGCTACGAAGTGCTGACCGAACTGGGCCTGGAAAACGACCGCCTGTTCAAGCTGGCGATGGAACTGGAGCGCATCGCGCTGGAAGACGAGTACTTCATCGAGAAGAAGCTCTACCCCAACGTCGACTTCTATTCCGGCATCGTGCAAAAGGCGCTCGGCATCCCGACCTCGATGTTCACCTGCATTTTCGCGCTGGCGCGTACCATCGGCTGGATCACGCAGTGGAACGAAATGATCACCGATTCCGAGTACAAGATCGGCCGTCCGCGTCAGCTCTACATCGGCCCGAACCGCCGTGACGTGAAGCCCGTCGAACAGCGCTGATTCACCGCAGCAGAGAGCCCCGCGGCCTGGCGGACGCCGCGGGGTAAAAATCAATACCGCATGCAGCAGGCCTTCTCGAATTTCCGCGAGACGGAAGGGGGCGCGGCACGACTGGCGCCACGTTCCCCGACCGCGCGGAAAGACGCGACAACAAACCCGGGCATCCCCGGGCGGAGGAGCGAGTCATGATGCACATGTTGAGCCATTCCTACCTCTTCGGGGGCAACGCGCCCTTCGTCGAGGAACTGTACGAGTCCTATCTCGCCAACCCCGGTTCAGTGCCGGACGCGTGGCGTACCTATTTCGAATCCCTCCAGCATCTGCCCGGCGCCGCCAGTGACGTGGCGCACGCCCCGGTCGTCGCGTCGTTCGCCGAACTGGCCAAGCGCGGCCCGGTCCGCATCGCGGCCGCCAGTGGCGACGACAAGCGTCAGGTCGGCGTGCTGCAGATGATCAATGCCTACCGCTTCCTCGGTAACCGCTGGGCCCAGCTCGATCCGCTCAAGCGCGCAGAGCGGCCGGACATTTCCGAACTCGAGCCGTCGCACTACGGTTTCACCGAAGCCGACCTGAACGACAGCTTCAGCACCGGCTCCTTCCGCTTCCCGCCCGAAGACCGCGCCAGCCTGCGCGAAATCCTCGAAGCGGTCCGGCAGGTGTATTGCGGCAGCATCGGCGCCGAATACATGTACATGGCCGACATCGCCCAGAAGCGCTGGATCCAGTCGCGCCTGGAGCCGATGCGCGGCAACTACGGCTACAGCGCCGACGACCGCAAGCGCTTCCTCGAGCGCACCACCGCGGCGGAAACGCTGGAACGCTACCTGCATACCAAGTACGTCGGCCAGAAGCGCTTCTCGCTCGAAGGCGGCGAATCGACCATCGTCGCGATGGACGAACTGGTGCGTGTAGCCGCAGGGCAGGGCGCGCAGGAAATCGTCATCGGCATGGCCCACCGCGGTCGCCTGAACGTGCTGGTGAACACGCTGGGCAAGGCGCCCTCGATGCTGTTCTCCGAGTTCGAAGGCAAGGCGGCATCCGACCTGTCGGCCGGCGACGTGAAGTACCACATGGGCTTCTCGTCCGACGTGAGCACGCCGGCCGGTCCGGTGCACCTGACCCTGGCCTTCAACCCGTCGCACCTGGAAATCGTGAATCCGGTGGTGGTTGGCTCGGTGTACGCGCGCCAGCGCCGCCGCGGCGACAAGACCGGTACCCAGGTCGTGCCGGTCATCCTGCACGGTGACGCGGCCGTCGCCGGTCAGGGCGTGAACCAGGAAATGCTGAACTTCTCGCAGACGCGCGGCTACGGCGTCGGCGGCACCGTTCACATCATCGTGAATAACCAGATCGGTTTCACCACCTCCGATCCGCGCGACTACCGCTCCTCGCTGTACTGCACCGACATCTTCAAGATGGTCGAGGCGCCGATCTTCCACGTGAATGGTGACGACCCGGAGGCTGTGGCTTTCGTCACCAAGATGGCGATGGAATTCCGCGCCGAGTTCAAGAAGGACGTGGTGATCGACATCATCTGCTACCGCAAGCTCGGTCACAACGAGCAGGACGAGCCGATGGTGACGCAGCCGCTGATGTACAAGAAGATCGCCGCCCACCCGGGCACGCGCAAGCTGTACGCCGACCGCCTGATCTCCGCCGGCATCATCGACGAAGCCGCCCCCGAGCGCATGATCGCCGACTACCGCGCGGCACTGGACGAAGGTCGTCTGGCCAGCAACCCGGTGCTCACCAATCACCAACGTCGTTTCGCGGTGGACTGGACGCCCTTCCTGAAGCAGCCCTATACCGACGACTGCGACACCCGCGTGCCGCGCGAGGAACTGGCGCGTCTGGGCGAGCGCCTCACGACGCTTCCGGAAGGCTTCTCGCTGCATTCGCGCGTGCAGAAGATCATCGACGACCGGCGCGGCATGGCCGCCGGTACGCAGCCGGTCGACTGGGGCATGGGTGAGAACCTGGCCTACGCGACGCTGCTGGTCGAAGGTTATGGCGTTCGCGTGTCCGGCGAGGACTGCGGCCGCGGCACCTTCTTCCACCGTCACGCCGTGCTGCACGACCAGAAGCGTGAGAAGTGGGACAGCGGCAATTACATGCCGCTGCAGCACCTGCAGGACAACCAGGCGCCGTGCGTCGTGATCGACTCGGTGCTGTCGGAAGAAGCCGTGCTGGCCTTCGAGTACGGCTACGCGACCACCGAGCCGAACGAACTGGTGGTGTGGGAAGCGCAGTTCGGCGATTTCGCCAACGGCGCCCAGGTCGTGTTCGACCAGTTCATCGCCTCCGGTGAAGCCAAGTGGGGCCGCCTGTGCGGCCTCACCATGATGCTGCCGCACGGCTACGAAGGGCAGGGCCCCGAGCACTCGTCGGCGCGCATCGAACGCTACATGCAGCTGTCGGCCGAGAACAACTGGCAGGTCACCATTCCGACCACGCCGGCGCAGATCTTCCACCTGCTGCGCCGTCAGATGCTGCGCAAGGTGCGCAAGCCGCTGGTCATCATCACGCCGAAGTCGCTGCTGCGTCACAAGGACGCCGTGTCCTCGCTGGACGAACTGTCCAACGGGCGCTTCCAGCCGGTGATCCCGGAGGTCGACGCGCTGCAGGAGAAGGACGTCGAACGCGTCATCCTGTGCAGCGGCAAGATCTACTACGAGCTGCTGGCTCATCGCCGTGCCCAGGACATCAAGAACGTCGCCATCCTGCGTCTCGAACAGGCCTACCCCTTCCCCGGGGCGGAGCTGTCGGCGCAGCTGGTGCGCTATCCGAATGCCAAGGGCGTGACCTGGGTACAGGAAGAGCCGCGCAACCAGGGCATGTGGTACTGGCTGATCTCGCGTGCCTTCCTTGGCAAGGCACTGGGCGATCTGAAACTGGAACTGGTGTCGCGTCCGGCCTCGGCGTCGCCGGCGGTCGGCTACGCCGCCAAGCATCTGGCGCAACAGAAGGCGGTCATCGAAGCAGCGTTCGAAGGAGTGGGGCGCTGAGGCGCCTCCGACAGGGAGAAAGAATCAAATGCTTATCGAAGTGAAGGTTCCCCAGCTGTCCGAATCGGTGGCCGAAGCCACGCTCGTGCGCTGGCACAAGAAGGTCGGCGAGGCGGTGTCGCGAGATGAAAACCTGATCGACATCGAGACCGACAAGGTCGTACTCGAAACGCCGGCGCCGGATGCCGGCGTACTGGTGGCGATCATCAAGCAGGATGGCGCTTCGGTCACCAGCGGCGAGCTGATCGCCCAGATCGACACCGACGCCAAGGCTTCGGCGGCCGTCCCGGCCGCTGCGCCTGCTGCCGCACCGGCCGCGGCGCCGGCCGCCGTCGCCAGCGCGAGCACGTCGGCTGCGGTCTCCGGTCCGGCCAGTCCGGCGGCGCGCAAGATCATGGATGAACGTGGCCTGTCGGCCGGCGATGTGCAGGGTACCGGCCGCGGTGGCCGCATCACCAAGCCGGATGCCGCGGGCGCACCGCAACCGGCAGCGCCCGCCCCGGCAGTGCCGTCTGCCGCCGTCGCGCGTCCGGCACCGACCGCCGCCCAGTCCGCCGCAGCGGCGCCTGCGCTGCCGCAGCCGCCGGTGCCGGTCCGTCTCGAAGAACTGCTGGCCGATCGCCCGCAGCAGCGCGTTCCGATGTCGCGCCTGCGAGCCCGCGTCGCCGAACGTCTGCTGCAGTCGCAGGCGCAGAACGCCATCCTGACCACGTTCAACGAAGTGAACATGGGCCCGCTGATGGAACTGCGCAAGAAGTACGCCGAGAAGTTCGAGAAGACGCACGGCGTCAAGCTCGGCTTCATGTCCTTCTTCGTCAAGGCGGCCCTGCAGGCGCTGCGCAAGTTCCCGGTGCTGAACGCGTCGGTCGACGGCAACGACATCGTCTATCACGGCTTCTTCGACATCGGCATCGCGGTCGGCAGCCCGCGCGGTCTGGTGGTGCCCATCCTGCGTGACGCTGACCAGATGAGCTTTGCCGACATCGAGCAGAAAATCGCCGAGTTCGGCCAGAAGGCCAAGGACGGCAAGCTGTCGATCGAGGAACTGACCGGCGGTACGTTCTCGATCTCCAACGGCGGCGTGTTCGGCTCGATGCTGTCGACGCCCATCATCAACCCGCCGCAGTCGGCCATCCTCGGCATCCACGCGACCAAGGATCGTCCGGTGGTCGAGAACGGCCAGATCGTGATCCGCCCGATCAACTATCTGGCGATGTCCTACGACCACCGCATCATCGACGGACGCGAAGCGGTGCTCGGCCTGGTGACCATGAAGGAGGCGCTGGAAGATCCGGCCCGCCTGCTGTTCGACGTATAAACCCTCTCATTGCATGTTGACGTCTGCGCGCCGCCCGGAGAGAGGGCCGGGTGGCGCGCCGGACCAAGACTGCTTCTTTTTCCGGAGCAATTAAGATGTCCAAGGAATTTGATGTCGTTGTGATCGGTGCCGGCCCCGGCGGCTATGTCGCCGCCATCCGTGCCGCCCAGCTGGGTCTGAGCGCGGCCTGCATCGAGTACAACAGCTACGCCGACCCGAAGGGCGAAGTGCGCCTCGGCGGCACCTGCCTGAACGTCGGCTGCATCCCGTCGAAGGCGCTGCTGCAGTCGTCCGAACTGTTCGAACAGGCCAACCACAGCTTCGTCATGCACGGCATTTCGGTCGAGTCGCCGAAGATGGACGTGTCGGTGATGATGAAGCGCAAGGACAACATCGTCGGTCAGCTCACCACCGGCATCCGCGGCCTGTTCAAGAAGAACAACGTGACGCTGCTGTCCGGTCTGGGCAGCTTCGCCGGCCGCGAGAACGAGAAGTGGAAGATTGCGGTCACCCGCAACGGCGCCACCGAACACGTGCTGGCCAAGCACGTGATCATCGCCACCGGTTCGCGTGCCCGTCATCTGCCGGGCATCGAGGTCGACAACAAGGTGATCTGCGACAACGAGGGCGCGCTCGCCTTCGACGGCGCACCGAAGAAGCTGGGCGTGATCGGCGCCGGCGTGATCGGCCTGGAACTGGGCAGCGTGTGGAAGCGCCTCGGCGCCGAAGTGACCATCCTCGAAGCCGCACCGGAATTCCTGTCGGCCGCCGATGCGGCGATCACCAAGGAAGCCTGGAAGACCTTCACCGCCAAGCAGAAACTGGGCATCAAGCTCGGTGCCAAGATCGGCAAGGTCGAACGCACCGACGCCGGCGTGCGCGTCGAGTACGAGCACAAGGACGAGCAGCACGTGCTCGAATGCGAACGCCTCATCGTGTCGGTCGGTCGGGTGCCCAATACCGACGGTCTGGGCGGCGAATCGGTCGGCCTGAAGATCAGCGAGCGCGGTTTCATCGAGGTCGACGCACAGGGGCGTACCAACCTCGCCAATGTGTGGGCGGTCGGCGACGTCGTACCGGGCCCGATGCTGGCGCACAAGGGCATGGAAGAGGGCGTCATGGTGGCCGAGTGCATCGCCGGTCAGCACGGACACGTCAATCACGACACCGTGCCCTGGGTCATCTACACCCATCCGGAAATCGCCTGGGTCGGCAAGACCGAGGCCCAGCTGAAGGCCGAGGGCATCGAGTACAAGGCCGGCCAGATCCCGTTCGCCGCCAACGGCCGCGCGCTGGGGCAGGGTGACACCACCGGTTTCGTGCGCATGTATGCCTGCGCCAAGACCGACCGCATCCTCGGCGTGCACGTGATCGGCAACAACGCGTCGGAACTGATTGCCGAGGCGGTCGTGGCGATGGAATTCGGTGCCTGCTCGGAAGACATCGCGCGCATCTGCCACGCACATCCGACGCTGTCGGAAGTGATGCACGAAGCCGCGCTGGCCTGCGACAAGCGTCCGCTGCACTTCTGACCCGGACCCGCGCACCATGCCTCCGCACAAGATACTGAACGTTCCCGAGCGGGGCATGCTGGACACCTTCGAGGCCCAGCTCAAGGTGCGCGGTTACACCGCCGACGCGTCGCAACGCGCTGCCGCCGAGCGGCTGCAGAAGCTGTACGGCGAGCTGCTCGATTTCAAGGCAGCCCGCCGCACCCAGCTGCGCAAGCTGCTGTCGCGTGCGCAGCCGCCGCGCGGAGTCTGGTTCTGGGGTGGTGTGGGGCGCGGCAAGAGCTTCCTGATGGACTGCTTCTACGACGCCGTGCCCTATCGTCGCAAGAAGCGCGTGCATTTCCACGCCTTCATGCAGCAGATCCACGAGGCGCTGAAAAAGCACAAGAACGAAGCCGATCCGCTGGCGCAGGTGGCCGACGAAATCGCGCGGGCGACCCGCCTGCTGTGCTTCGACGAGTTCCACGTATCCGACATCGCCGACGCGATGATTCTCGGCCGTCTGGTCGAGGCGCTGTTCGAGCGCGGCGTCGTGTTCGTCGCGACCTCCAACTATCCGCCGGACGGGCTGTACCCGAACGGCCTGCAGCGGCAGAACTTCCTGCCCACGATCGAACTGCTGAAGAAGCGGCTAGAAGTGTTCGAGCTCGACGCCGGTATCGACTACCGCCTGCGCTCGCTCGAACGGATGGACATCTTCATGGTGCCGGGCGGCCAGGACGCCGATGCCAAGCTGGCCGATGACTTCCGCCAGATCTGCGGTGAACCCTGCCCGCCGGGGCCGCTGGAAATCCTCGGCCGCACGCTGAAGACGCGCGACCGCTCGCTCGGCGCCGCCTGGTTCGACTTCGACGACATCTGTGGCGGCCCTCGGTCGCAGAACGATTACCTCGAACTGGCGCGCCGCTATCACTCCATCCTGATTTCCAACGTGCCGAAGATGGGCCGCGACCAGGCCAACGAGGCACGCCGCTTCACCTGGCTGGTGGACGTGCTGTACGACTTCCGCGTGAAGCTCATCGTATCGGCCGAGGTCGAGGCGCAGGATCTCTACACCGACGGCCCGCACGCCAACGAATTCACCCGCACGGTGAGCCGCCTGATCGAAATGCGCACGCGCGAGTACCTGGCGTCGGCGCACCGCGTCGATTTCGCCGGCAGCATGTCCACCGTCGCCGCCTGATTCGCCGTCGCGGTCCTGGTCGCAAGGCCGACAGACCGCGTCACCCCCTGTAGGAGCGGTCTTCTGACCGCGACAGGGCCTGCGACCGAACACCGTCTCTCGCCAAGCTGCCGCAGTCCCCGCCTTGTCCTCATGACCGGAGCTTTCCCGGCCGGCGGACGTCTACACTTGCATACAGATTCCTTGCTGCAGGTGCCCGATGTTCATTCCCGCCTTGTTTCGCCCGCTGTGCCGACAACTGCTTGTGCTCTGCCTGCTGTGGCCGTTCGCCGCGGCAGCCCAGGTCAAGCTCGACATCATTCCGCTGAAGCACCGCACACCCGACCAGGTGATGCCGGCGCTGCGCCCTCTGGTCGGTGACGAGGCCGCACTGTCCGGCGCCAACAACCGTATCTTCATCCGCGCAGATGCAGCAACGCGCGCGGCGGTGAAGCAGGCCATCGACGCTCTCGACACGCCTCTGCGCAGCCTGATGATTTCGGTACGACAGGACAACGATGATTCAATCGGCCGCGACGGCGTTGCCATATCCGGCGACATCCGTGCTGGCAACGCCGGTGTCCGCGCGTCCGATGGTGGCCGAGAGGGAACCGTGATCGAGGGCCGCAGCGGCGACAGCCGGGTGCAGACGCGGGTGTGGTCCACCCGCGGCGACGCGGCAGACCGCCTGTCGCAGCGCGTGCAGGTGGTCGAAGGCGGCGCCGCCTTCATCCAGGCCGGCAGCTCGACGCCTATTCCTTTCACGCAGATGGTGGTGGGGCCACGCGGCGCGGTGGTCAGCCAGGGCACGCAGTACCGCGACATTTCGAGCGGCTTCTACGCGATGCCGCGCGTCAATGGCGAGCAGGTGACGCTCGACATCTCGCCGCAGAAGGAATCGTTGTCCGACACCCAGTACGGCGAGGTGCGCTCGGCGCGGCTGGTGAGCACGGTGCGCGGCCGGCTCGGCGAATGGATGGAACTGGGCAGTTCCGGCCACGACGAACAGGTGAGCGAGCGCGGCGTGACCCGCTACGGCACACGCGACGCGCAGTCGCAGCGGCGCATCTGGGTGAAGGTCGATGTCGTGCAATGACCTTCATGAATTTCCCTAGCCGCGCTTCAATCCGCCGGCGACGCGGGCGGCGGGGCGGGTGGTGATACTGGAGGTGCGTTGGATGACGACGCACATTCTTAAACCGACTGTCAGGAGAAAACCATGAGCTGGGAAACCCCGAAGGCAACCGACCTGCGTTTTGGCTTTGAAATCACGATGTACGTCGCCAACCGCTAAGGTTGCGATCGCCCGGCAGGTTCGCCCTGCCGGGCATCCCGTCTTTCCGGCCCCGCTGCGGCGTGGGCCCTGAATCAACCGACGCCCGGCACGGCCGTCGGCACAAGAAATCAGGCCCTCGATGGCCTCTGGAGGAGAAGCATGCGACTGCACGTACTCGGTTCCGGCGCGGGCGGCGGTTTTCCGCAGTGGAACTGCAACTGCCCCAACTGCGACGGTCTGCGCCGCGGCACCATCAAGGCGCGCGCACGCACCCAGTCGTCGATCACGGTCAGTGGCGACAACGAGAACTGGGTGCTGTTCAACGCTTCGCCCGACATCTTGACCCAGTTCCAGCAGTTTCCCGAGCTGCAGCCGGCGCGCGCGCTGCGCGACACGGCAGTCAGGGCCATCGTGCTGATCGACGGCCAGATCGACCACACGACCGGCCTCTACATGCTGCGCGAGCATCGCCAGCCGCACCAGATCTGGTCCACGGCGCCGGTGCGCCAGGACCTGACCGAAGGCAATCCGCTGTTCAAGCTGCTCGGCCACTACTGCGGCATCGAGTGGAACGAGCTCGGCATAGACGACACCGAATTCACCATCGCTGGCGCGCCTGGCCTGAAGTTTCGCGCGCACGCGCTGCGCAGCAATGCACCGCCTTACTCGCCGCGCCGTGACAAGCCGGTGCCCGGCGACAACGTCGGCGTCACCATCGAGGACGCGAAGAGCGGGAAGAAGATCTACTACGCCCCCGGCCTGGTCGAGATCGAACCGCAGGTGTGGGCGGCGATGCAGGCGGCCGACGTGGTGCTGGTCGATGGCACCTGTTGGAGCGACGACGAAATGATCGCGCTCGGCGCGTCGAAGAAGCGCTCGCGCGACATGGGCCATCTGGCGCAGAGCGGCCCGGGCGGCATGATCGAGTGGCTGGACAAGCTGCCGGCTACGACACGCAAGATCCTCATCCACATCAACAACACCAACCCGATCCTGAACGAGGACAGCCCGCAGCGCCGCGAGCTGGACGCACACGGCATCGAAGTTTCGTACGACGGAATGGACATCACGCTATGAGCACGCAACAGCCCTGGAACCACGAGGAATTCGAAGCCAAGCTGCGCGACAAGGGCGCCGCCTATCACATCTTCCATCCGTTCAACGTGATGCTCAATTCCGGCAAGGCGACGCCGGAACAGATCCGCGGCTGGGTGGCCAACCGCTTCTACTACCAGATCGCGATCCCGGTGAAGGACGCGGCCATCATGTCGAACACGCCGGACCGCGAAATCCGTCGTCAGTGGATACAGCGCATCCTCGATCACGACGGCTACGAGATCACCGGGCCGGACGGCTCGGTGGTGCGCGACGAGGGTGGCATCGAGGCGTGGATCAAGCTGGGCATCGCCACCGGCCTGACGCGCGAGGAAATCGTCGACCTGCGCCACGTCGTGCCCGGCGTGCGCTTCGCGGTCGACGCCTACATCAATTTCGCCCGTCAGCGCCCGTGGCAGGAAGCAGTGTGTTCGTCGCTGACCGAACTGTTCGCGCCGAAGATCCACAAGGAGCGCCTCGCCAACTGGCCCGAGCACTACCCGTGGATCGAGTCGACCGGTCTGCAGTACTTCCGCAACCGCGTGTCGCAGGCACGCCGCGACGTCGAGCAGGGTCTGGCGGTGACGCTGAACTACTTCAACACGCGCGAAATGCAGGAACGCGCGCTGAACATCCTGCAGTTCAAGCTCGACGTGCTGTGGGCGATGAACGACGCGATGGCCAACGCCTACGGCGTGAACAAGTGAGTGCCGTGATGACCGTGACGACCGCGTCGGTACCGAAGATAGGCCGCCACTTCCGCATCCAGTGGGAAGAGGCGCAGAAGGCCTATGTGCTGCTGTATCCGGAGGGCATGGTGAAGCTGAACCAGAGCGCGGGCGAAATCCTCAAGCGCTGTTCCGGCGACGCCAGCGTGGCCGACATCACCGCCGATCTGGAGAAGACCTTCAATGCGCAGGGCCTGCAACAGGACGTGATCAACTTCGTCGAGCTGGCGCTGCAACAGAAGTGGGTGGAAACGACATGACCGATCTCGCCGAAGCGAAAGCCGCTCAGGAAGCGGCGACGATAGGGCCACCGCTGTGGCTGCTGGCCGAGGTGACCTATCGTTGCCCGCTGCACTGCGTCTACTGCTACAACCCGGTCGACTTCGCCAAGCATGAAGACGAGCTGACGACCGAGGAGTGGTTCAAGGTGCTGCGCGAAGCGCGCGCGCTCGGTTCGGTGCAGTGCGGCTTCTCCGGCGGCGAGCCCATGCTGCGTGACGACCTCGAATTGCTGGTGGCCGAGGCGCACCGGCTGGGCTACTACACCAACCTGCTCACCTCGGGTGTGGGCCTGAACGAGAAGCGCATCGACGCTCTGAAGGAAGCGGGGTTGGACCACATCCAGCTGTCCTTCCAGGACTCGACCCGCGAAATGAACGACTTCCTGTCGTCCACCCGCACCTTCGACCTGAAGCGCCGGGCTGCCGATTTGATCAAGTCGCGCGGCTACCCGATGGTGATGAACTGCACCATCCACCGCCACAACATCGACCACATCGAAGCCATCCTGCAGCTCGCGGACGACATTGACGCCGAGTACGTCGAACTGGCCAACACGCAGTACTACGGCTGGGCGCAGGTAAACCGCGACCAGCTGCTGCCGTCGCGCGAACAGCTGGAACGCGCGGAGCGGATCACCAACGAATGGCGCGAGAAGCACGGCAACAAGATGAAGCTGTTCTTCGTCGTGCCCGACTACTACGAGAACCGCCCGAAGAAGTGCATGAACGGCTGGGGCAACATCTTCCTGACCATCACGCCGGACGGTAAGGCGCTGCCCTGTCACACTGCGCGCATGCTGCCGGGGCTGGAATTTCCGGACGTGCGCGAGATGGGCATCCGCGAGGTGTGGTACGAGTCGGAAGGATTCAACCGCTACCGCGGTACCGGCTGGATGAAGGAGCCCTGTTCCAGCTGCCCCGAGAAGGAGAAGGATTACGGCGGCTGCCGCTGCCAAGCCTACATGATCGCCAACGACCCGGCCGCTGCCGACCCGGTGTGCGACAAGTCGCCCTTCCACCACAAGATCGTCGCCGCGGTGGAGCAGGCGCAGATTCCGGGCAATCCGCAGCAGGTGAAGCCGCTGATCTACCGCGGCCCGAAGGAATCGCTGCAGCTCGACAGACCGTTCTGATCCCGCGTCGACGCAGGTCGCCGCTGTGGGCGCATCCATCCGGATGCGCCCTTTTTCATTCAGGCGCCAGGGCGGCGTCGCGTCAGTCGCGGGACAGGCGGTAGGGCTGGAAGCGGAAAGGGGCGGGCGCAGCGCTGTCCACATCCACCCGTGTCCAGCCCAGCCACGGCGATCCGTGCGATTCAAGCCGCGTCACGTGCTCGAAGCGCTCGCCGGTGGCCGGATCGACCAGAGGTTTATCGGCCCGGTAGGTATGCGTATCGCCGTGTATCAGCAGCAGCGGTCGCCGGTCATGTTTCGCCCAGGCCACCAGCCGGTCGAGGAACCAGGCGTGGCGCACTGACACCCCGCCACGCCCGTGCGCCGCGAAGCCCGGATGGGCGTGGAAGGCGATCACCGTCGCACGGACCGTCTGCGGATCGGCTTGTGCGGCACTCTCGTCCAGCCAGTCGAGCACATTGCGGCGCAGTGCGCGTCCAGCTGCGTTGTCCGGCAGCGGACTGCCCGGCAGGTTCACCGCGATGAACAGCACTCCGTTCCTTATCCAGCGGACGTTCTCCGGCGCTCCCTCCTGTCGTTGAAGCGGAAGCGAGGCAGGCGCCGAGAAGAAGCGCCGTCGCAGCGCCTGCAGCCGCTCAAACGGATCATGGCCGCCGGCCGACGGCCGAGCGCAGTCCAGCCAGTCGTTGTCGCCAGGCAGCAGCACCAAGGGGTGGCGCGAATGCGCCAGCAGCGCCTGCCGGTCGGCGAAGAGCGCGTCGTCGCAGGGCTGGTTGCCGCTCTTCAGGTCACCGATGTGCAAGGAGAAGGCGAGCGGCTGACGTGACTGCTCGGTCAGCAGGTCAACCGCCAGTTCGCGCTCGACCCGGCTGTACGGCATGTCGCCCCAGACGGCGAAGGACAGCCGGTCGTCCGCCTGCGCAGCAAGCGTCACTGCCGCGAGCAGCAGCAGAGAACGCTTCAGCCGTCTGAACACGCGCTGGACGGCGCGCCCTTCGGGCAAACGGTGACGATCTTCCTCGGAGTACGGAAAAAAAGCGGGTCGGAACATCAAGGCGTGAGGCGAAACCGCCGTAAGTGACAGAGATGCCGTGCTGAGCGGCAATGCCCACCATACGTCACTTTCGGCACGATGCAGAACTTCTTCACCTCCGGCACCGACGACGCTGCGCTGATCCTGCCGTTGACGCACGATCCGGCGCTGGTTGCGCTGTCGCTGCTGGTGGCCGTCCTCACCTCGATCGTTGCCCTTCATACGGTCAGTCAATCGGAGCAGACACCTGATCAGCGCATGGCGTGGCTGATCAAGCTCGGCTGCAGCGTGGCGCTGGGCGGCGGCGTGTGGGCCATGCATTTCATCGGGATGCTGGCGCTGGACCTGTGCGTGACCGTGCGCTACGACCCGTGGATCACGCTCGCCTCCATGCTGCCCAGCCTGCTCGCCGCGCTGGCAACCATACAGCTGATGACGCGCTCCTCGCTGACGCCGCGCGAACTGCTGGCGGGCGGCGTGCTGATGGGCGGTGGCATCGGCCTGATGCACTACACCGGAATGCAGGCCATGCACATGGAAGCACAGCTTCGCTACGACCCCTTCATGTTCGGGGTGTCGATCGCGGTGGCGGTGGTGCTGGCGACGCTGGCGCTGTGGGTGAAGTTCTTCGTGCCCATTTCCGGTCGCCGGCTTCGCCTGGCGGTCAGTGGAACGGTGATGGGACTGGCGATCGCGGGCATGCACTACGCAGGCATGGCGGCCGCACGCTTCACTGGCGTCGCCGAAAGTGCGCCGCATGTCGACACCCTGGTGCTCGGCATTCTCGTCGTGATCGGCACTATCGGTCTGACCGGTTTCGAGATGGGCACCAATGCGCTGCTGCGCTACCGGCAGCTGGTCGATCAGCTCAGCGCGAGCGAGGCGCGCATGCGCGCGCTGCTCGCCACGCCGGTCGACGGCGTCGTCATGCTCGACGCGGAAGGCATCGTGCAGACGATGAACCCGACCGCCGAACAGATGTTCGGCTGGCGCGAGTCGGAAATGCGCGGGCGCGACTTCGGTCTGCTGCTGGCGCCCGACGAGAGTGAAACCTACGCGGCCTACCTGGCCGAGTTCAGGCGCACGCGCGTGCCTGCGCTGTCCGGCCGCAGGCGAGAAATCACCGGTCGTCGACGCGACGGCAGCGAACTGCCGATGCATGTGTCGATCGGCCACGCCAGCCTGCGCGAGGGCGACATGTTCGTCTGCTACATCGCCGACATTTCCAGCTTCAAGGAAATGGCGCGTGCGGTGCGCGAAAGCGAAGCGCAGCTGCGTTCGCTGATCGGCAACATTCCGGGCGTGGCCTATCGCTGCCTGATGGACGCGCAATGGACCATGCTCTTCATGAGCGACGCTACGCTGACCCTGACCGGTTACCCGAGTTCCGACTTCGTCGGTGAGAACGCCATTCGCAACTTCAACGACATCACGCACCCGGACGATGTCGCCCACACCTGGAAGGTGGTCGAGGCGTCGATCCGCGACCACCGGCCCTTCATCGTCGAGTACCGCATCGCCCACGCCGACGGCTCCGTCCGCTGGATGTGGGAACACGGCTCGGCGGTGCGTAACGAGGATGGCGACATCAAGTGGATAGATGGCGTAATCCTCGACATCACCGAGCGGCGCGAGATCGAGCAGGAGTTGCGCGCGGCGAAGGAGCGCGCCGAACAGGCCGCCGCCTCGAAGTCGGCCTTCCTCGCCAACATGAGCCACGAAATACGCACGCCGATGAACGCCATCATCGGCTTTACCGACGTGCTGCTCGGTCGGGAGCTGCCGGCCGAGCACCGGCGTCCGCTGGAAATCGTCGGCAACTCCGCGCGCTCGCTGCTGCGCCTGCTGAACGACATCCTCGATACCGCCCGACTCGAACGCGGTGCGGTCGAACTCGAAGTGCTCGATTTCGACCTGCCCGAGCTGCTGAACCAGCTGGTGATGACGCTGAACGTGCAGGCGGCCGACAAGGGGCTGACGCTGCGCGTCGACATCGACCGCGGGGTCGGCCGCTACTATCGCGGCGACTCGCTGCGCATCCGTCAGGTACTGACCAATCTGATCGGCAACGCGGTCAAGTTCACCGAGCGCGGCGGGGTCGTGGTGACCGTGCGGACGCAGGCAGACGGCGTGCATTTCGCGGTCAGCGATACCGGCATCGGCATCGCACCGGAACGGCTCGACGCCATCTTCGAACCCTTTACCCAGGCCGATGCGTCGATGAGCCGCCGCTTCGGCGGTACCGGTCTCGGTACGTCGATCTGCAGGCAGCTGGTCGAACTGATGGGTGGCCGGATCGGCGCCCGCAGCACGCCGGGAGAGGGCAGCACCTTCCACTTCACGCTGCCGTTGCGGCCCGGCAGCGCGCCGGTCGTCGCGTTGCCATCGCCGATGGCACTGCCGCCGATGCGGGTGCTGGTGGTCGATGACGTCGACCAGAACGTCGAACTGCTGGCGTCCCTGCTGGCGCGCGACGGACACGAGGTGACGCCCTGCACCGAGGCGACCGAATCGGTGGTTCGGGCCGGCGCCGAACGTTTCGATCTCGTCCTGATGGACCTCCACATGCCCGGCATGAGCGGCCTCGACGCAACGCGTGCCATCCGCGCCGCCGAGCTGCGTACCGGCCGACCGCCGGTGCCGGTGATCGCGCTGACCGCCAGCGTGCTCGACGAGGATCGCGAGGCTGCGCGCGCGGCAGGCATGAACGGGTTCGCGACCAAGCCGATCGATCTCGAAGCACTGCTGGTCGAGATCGCACGCGTGCTCGGCATACAGACCGCAAGCACGAAGGCCGGCGCCGATGACCGCGCCGATGACCCGGCGATCGACATGAAGCGCGCGCTTGCGCTGTGGCGAACCCGTGAGCGTGTCGAACGGGGCATGCAGCGGCTGCTCGACGAGAACGCCGGACTGACGCAGGAACTGGATCGTCTCGCCGCGCTGTCGGCGCGTGACGGGCTGCGTGCGCTGGCGCACCGCGTGCGGGGCGTGGCGGCCAATCTGGGGGCCGTGCAACTGGCTGCCACGCTGGCCGGCCTGGAAGACGCCGCGACAACGGAAGCGCCGCTGGCACTGACGGCGCGCATCGCCGAAGTCGGGGGCGCGCTGTCGGCTTTGCGCAGCGAAGTCGCCGGTTGGCAGGGTTCGGTCGAGCGGCCGGTGGCGAAAGGGGCGGCAGCACGATGCGACACGCAGGCCGTCCTGCATCACGCCGACACGCTGCTGAAGGCGCTGGAGCGGGGCGAGTTCGACGACCTCACGCTGGCGCGCCTGCTGGCCGCGGTCGGCGGCCATTCCGCAAGCACGCTGCTCGGTCCGCTTGCCGAAGCGATCGAGAACTTCGACGGAGCGCTCGCCATGACGCATCTGCGCACCTTGATCGCCCGCATGCAGGCGATGGACGCCACACGGCTGCACGAGGCGGAGGCCTGAATGGACAGGCTTGAACCCCTGACGACCGATGCCCCCGCCGGCGCAGGCGACGCACGTCAGACCGTGCTCTGCGTCGACGACGAACCATCCAATCTGCAGGTGCTCAAGCAGATACTGCAGGGTGACTACCGTCTGCTGTTCGCGCGCGACGGGCGGCGGGCGATCGAACTGGCGCAGGTCGAGCGGCCTGATCTCATTCTGCTCGACGTGATGATGCCGGACATGGACGGTCACGCGGTGTGCCGCACGCTGAAGGCGGACGAGCGCCTGGCGCGCGTGCCGGTCATCTTCGTCACCGCGCTGAGCGATGTCGAGGACGAGGCGCGCGGACTGGAACTTGGTGCCGTCGATTACATCTGCAAGCCGGTCAGTCCAGCCATCGTTCGTGCGCGCGTACGCACCCATCTGTCGCTGGTCAGCGTGAGCGAACTGATCGAGACGCGCCTGCAGGTGATACAGCGGCTCGGTCTGGCCGCCGAATACAAGGACAACGAGACCGGTCTGCACGTCATCAGGATGAGCCACTACGCATGCATTCTTGCGCGCGCCGCCGGCTGGAGCGAGCAGCGCGCTCAGGAACTGCTGCATGCGGCACCGATGCACGACATCGGCAAGATCGGCATTCCCGACCACATTCTGCGCAAGCCGGGCAAGTTCGACGACGCCGAGTGGGAAATCATGAAGAGCCACGTCGATATCGGCGTGCGCATCATCGGCGAGCACGACAGCGGCCTGCTCGCCGTGGCCCGGCGCATCGTCAGCGGGCACCACGAGAAGTGGGACGGTTCGGGCTATCCGCAAGGCCTGCGCGAGACCGCGATCCCGATCGAGGCGCGCATCGTTGCGGTTGCCGACGTGTTCGATGCGCTGACCTCGGAGCGGCCCTACAAGAAGGCATGGTCGGTCGAGGATGCCTGTGCGCTGCTGATCGAACAGAAGGGGCGTCACTTTGAGCCGCTGCTGGTCGATCTCTTCCTTGATTGCCTGCCGCAGGTGCTGGAAATCAAGCAGCGCTGGCCCGAACGAGTAGCGGACGCCGCTTGAGCGCGTTCAGCGCCTGAAGCGCCGCTTCACGTCGAGCACGCAGCCCGATCTGTCCTTGTTGCCGAGCGTGCCGCAGGCCGCCAGTTCCGCCTCGTAAGCCGCCGCCTCGTCGGGCTGCAGTGGCGTCATCGCCTCGCCCGGGAAAAGCTTGCGCGCCTGATCGAGCGTCGCTTCGTACCGCATCCTGCTGCGCGCAAGACAGTCGTCCTTGAGTTCGGCTACGACGCGCTCGCACTCGTGGTCAGTGCGTGAGCGCTCGATGTCGGCGCGCCGCAGTGCGTCCGCATAGCCCCGGCGATCGGCGGCCAAGGCACTTGTGGAAAAGCCGGCGAGCAGCGAGCACAGCAGTAGCGGCAGAGCGTGGCGGAAGCAGGACACGAACATCGTCCGTCAGAAGGTCGGATGACGGATTCTATTCATCCCGCGCGCGCTTACCGTGGCGGAATGCTCTCTGCCGATGTCTGATTTGTGTCCATGCGTTAAGTCGCGGCACAGCTGCCGGACCCTAGCTGCGCAGCATTACCTCGCCGAACAGCCGCACCCGGTCGCCGACGCGCAGATTGCCCAGGTTCGGACGTACGACGGTACGCAGTTCGCCGCTCTCCAGCATGATGCTGATGCTGTAGCGCCCGGGCGGTGCTGCGCCATCCTGCTTCGGCGTATCGGCCGAGTGCGGCTCCAGCGGCTGCTCGACCAGCGGCCACAACATGTCGATACGGACGATCTCGCCATACGGGCTTTCGACGCCGTAGGACCATGGCGTGGCCGCCGCGATCATCGCCGCCTCGGCGGTACGGCTGTCGGCGATCGCGGCGGTGTCGGACGGGCGCGTGCACGCTCCGAGCAGCAGTCCGGACAGCACGGCGAGGGTGATCGGCGCGGCGTGCATGGCGGTGTGCGTCTTACTTGCGCGCTTCGTCCAGCGCGTCCTTGGCCTTGTCGCCGGCGTTCTCGATCTTGTCGCCAGCCTGCTCGACCGCGTTGTCGAGTGCCTTGCCGGCGCGTTCGGCCGGTCCTTCCTGCTCGCAGGCGGCCAGCGCAACGGCAAAGACGGCGACGAGGGTGGCAGCTACGGTGCGATGGATGTTCATGTCGGGCTCCCTGTTGTGATGGTCGGCGCACGTGCGCCGCCCCAGCATCTTCTGCATCCGGCACTGAAAGTTCCGTCGGTGCGCCGCGCTGCAGCGTGTCGGGGCTGTCCTACATGCCGTCTGCCGGCGGCGGCGCGAACAGCGCCTGACCCATCCGGATACGCTCGCCGGTGCGGACCTGCGGCGCCAGCGCTGCGTGCGCCGGCAGCAGCACGATGATGGTCGAACCGTGCTCGAACCAGCCCATTTCCTCGCCCCGGCTGACGGTCGAATCGCAGCGCAGTCGGTGCGGCCCGGCGTAGCGTGCGTGCAGCGTCAGGTCGATGCAGTGCAGGCGCAGGCTGGCGACCAGGATGGCGGCCACCGGCACCATGACCAGCGGCGTGCCGTCGCGCATCCGTGCCGTCAGCACTGCCCGCTCGTTGCGGCAGTAGAGCCGCTCGACGCGATCGAGCGCCGGCGGATTCACGTTCCAGGTATCGCCCGGAAAGTAGTGCACCTGCTCGACGCGGCAATCCGTCGGCGCGTGGAAGCGGTGGTACATCGAAGCCGTGATGCGCAGTGTCACGTAGTGCCCGTCGCGCAGCTGCGCCGCCAGTGATTCGTCGCCCAGCAGCTCGCCCAGCGAGTAGCGCATGCCCTTGGCCTGCAGCAGCGTGTCGCCGTCGATGCGGCCGAGCGCGCCGACGATGGCGTCACAGGGGCTCACCAGCGTGTCGGGCCGCGGGTCGATCGGTCGGGCGCCGTCGTGCAGTTCGCGGATGAAGGCGTCGTGCAGGCTGGCGAAGCGCGTCTTCTTCGCCTCCGACAGATCGACCTCGCCGAAGGCCTTCCACAGCGCAATCGACGCGTCGCGCACCCACGGATGCTCGATCTTGCTGAACCAGCCGAAGAAGCGGGTGAGTGCCGCGCGCGGGATGCGGTTAGTCAGCGCGAAGTTCAGCGCGTCGTTGGCCAGCAGGCGCTGGAACAGGGTGCGTGCAGTCACGGTTGCGTAACCTCGCGCTGATACATGTGCAACATATGAACGAATCCCTTCCTCTCTATGTGGCCGGCGCTGCGGCGCTGGCAGCGCTGTTGCCGCGGCTGCACCGCCGGCTCCAGCTTTCGCGGGCCAAGCACCGCTCCCTCGCCGGCCACTCGAAAATGTCGCGGCGGGTGGCGAAGCTGCTGCCCTTCTATGAATTCGACGAAACGGGTGTCTACATCGCCGACGGCGCGCCGGACGACGTGGCCGCCCGGCGTCGCAACGGCTTCGAGGCACTGGCCGCGCTGTACGCGCAGCGTTTCGCGCGTACCCGCGCGCTGACCGACGACACGCAGTCCATGGTGTCGGACATGCAGTTCACCGGCAGCTACCGCGTGCCCTTCCAGTTCAGCCGCCATGTGCGCGGCCATCTGAAGGCCGGTTCCTTCGTCCAGTCGTCGGCCGGCGTCACGCTGACCGACCTCGACGGCAACGTGTTCTACGACCTCGCCGGCTCCTACGGCGTGAATGTGTTCGGCTACGACGTCTACAAGGGCTGCATGGCGCGCGGCGCGGCGGCGGTCGAGGCGCTCGGTCCGGTGCTCGGCGCCTACCATCCGCTGCTGGCCGACAACGTGAAGCGGCTCTGCGCGATCTCGGGCATGGAAGAAGTGTCCTTCCACATGTCGGGTACCGAAGCCGTGATGCAGGCGGTGCGGCTGGCGCGCTACCACACCGGCCGCAGTCATCTGGTGCGCTTCTGCGGCGCCTACCATGGCTGGTGGGGCGACGTGCAGCCGGGCGTCGGCAATCCGACCGCGGCCGAGCACACCTATACGCTGAAGGACATGCACGAGGACACCTTGCGCGTGCTGCGCACCCGCCGGGACATCGCCTGCGTGCTGGTCAATCCGCTGCAGGCGCTGCACCCGAACGCCGGCGCACCGGGCGACTCGTCGCTGGTGGATGGCGGCCGCCGTGCCGGCTACGACCGGGCTGCCTATACCACCTGGCTGCAGCAGTTGCGCGAGGTGTGCACGGCGCGCGGCATCGTGCTCATCTTCGACGAGGTGTTCCTCGGCTTCCGGCTGGCCAAGGGCGGTGCGCAGGACTACTTCGGCGTACGCGCCGATCTGGTCACCTACGGCAAGACGCTGGGCGGCGGCTACCCCGTCGGCGTCGTCTGCGGCCCGCATCGGTTGATGAAGCGCTACCGCGACGACCGGCCGGCCGACATCTGCTTCGCCCGCGGCACCTTCAATTCGCATCCGCACGTGATGGCAGCGATGAACGAATTCCTGAAGCTGCTCGACACGCCGGAAATCGAAGAGATTTACCGCAACGCCGACGCAGTCTGGACCGCGCGCGCAGATCGACTGAACGAGCGCTTGCGTATCGAAGGACTGCCGGTGCGTGTGGCGCACATGCAGTCGATCTGGACGGTGACCTACACCGTGCCGTCGCGCTACAACTGGATGCTGCAGTACTACCTGCGCGCGGAAGGCCTGGCATTGAGCTGGGTCGGCACCGGCCGCTTTATCTTCAGTCTGAATTACGGCGAGGCCGAGTTCGATGCGGTGTGCGAACGCTTCGTGGCCGCGGCGAAGACAATGGAAGCCGATGGCTGGTGGTGGACGCCGCCCGGCGCCAGCAACAAGGGCATACGCCGACGCATCCTGCGCGAGATGCTGACGCGGAAGCGCTGAACCGTCCCGGGACCGGCTCGCTCCCGGTCCGGTGCAACCTTGCTGGGCGCACAGGATCCTGACCGTGCAGATGAAAACGGGGAAGGGCAGCGCCCTTCCCCGTATGTCCCCGAACAGAAAGTCCGCGCGCAATTCAGGCCTTTGCTGCGTGCTGCGCGTGCATCGGATCGATCAGTTCGCCACGCAGCAGCGCCAGCGGCGCGCGGTGGTAGAGCTTCACGTCGTGGAAGGGATCGGTGGCGATCTTGGTCGCCCACACCAGACCGGTCTGCACGCCCTGCAGGTGGAACAGGTGCAGCGTGCGGAAGATGAGGCCGCCGATGCCGATGGCAATCCACGTGACCGACATGTTGTACAGGAAGCCGCGCGCGTCGGTGTGCGCCTCGAACAGGCCGAACAGCGTCGGATCGATGTAGAGGGCCAGCGGCGACGCCGCCCAGATCGCCATCAGCACCACCTTGCGGCGGAGGTTGTAGCCGACCTTGATGTCTTCCTTGTGCTCGTGCGTCGCCTGATTGACGTGATCGTAGCCCTTGGACTCGAAGAAGAAGTGTCCGGCCTGGCGCGACACCATGGCCACGCCCCAGCTCAGCAGTGCCGCGATCACCGGGTCGACGAGAAGCATGACGTAGGCACACAGAAAGCTCAGCGCGCTGAGCAGATGAAGTGCCTGATTGATGCGGCTGTGGTGGTAGTAGCGATGATCGTCCCAGCGTTGGGTGCGCAGTTCTTCGAAAAAGGAATGCATGTAAGTCCTCCTGTGAGTGTGGCAAGACTAGGAAGACAGGGTTACGGCCGGAATGCAGTTCGTCTAAGAATTGGTGACAGATCCGCATCGCGATCCGGAAGCACTGCACGTAGCGAAAGCTTCACCGAAGCTTCACGAAAGCTGGCGGCGTCGCTGCCGATAGGCACTCGGGTCCATGAATACAACAGACAGACATGCACACCTCTTCCGACAAGCTGAACCAGACCGCGCTGCGCGCATTGATCGATGGCCGCGCGCTGGGCATGGTGTTCCAGCCCATCGTCCGCCTCGATGACGCTGCCGTCGTGGCCCACGAAGCGCTGGTGCGTGGCCCCGAGGGCGGCGCGCTGCACCTGCCGGCGGTGCTGTTCGCCACGGCGCGCGCCATCGGCCTCGAAGCCGAACTCGAGATCGCCTGCGTCGAGGCGGCGGTGCGCCAGTTCGATCCGGCGACGCCGGGCCAGCTTTACGTCAATTGCAGCGCCGGCACCATCCGTCATCTTGGCTCGGAGGGCTGCGTCGGCCTGCTGTCACTGCTGGCCGAGCACGCGCTGTCGCCGTCGCGCCTGGTGCTGGAACTGACCGAGCACGAACGGGTGACCGACGTCGATTCGCTGCGCATCAGTCAGGCCCGACTTTCGGCGCTGGGCATCGTGGTCGCGCTCGACGACTTTGGCGACGGTCGTTCCAGCCTCCGTCTGTGGGCCGAACTGGCGCCGCCGCGGGTGAAGCTGGACCGCTACTTCACGCACGGCATCCACACCGACAGCCGGCGCGTCGAAGCCGTGCGTGCCGCGGTGCAGCTGGCGCGCTCCTTCGGCGCCGAACTGGTGGCCGAGGGCATTGAGCATGAGGCCGAACTGGCGGTGCTGCGCGATCTCGGCGTGCACTTCGGTCAGGGCTATCTGCTCGGACGACCACAGGGACAGACGGTCAGTCACATGCGGCCGGCGGTGATCGCGCTGATGCAGTCGCGGCAGATCGCGGTGCTGCCCGACACACCGCATCGCGACATGAGCACCGGCACGGTAAGCCGGCTGGCGATCTCGGCGCCCGCGGTCGAGCCGGATACGCCGAATCTGACGGTGGTGCAGGTGTTCGCGGATCACCCGGAACTGCTGGCGCTGCCGGTGCTGGAGCAGGGCATTCCGGTCGGGCTGATCAACCGGCGCAGCTTCATGGACCTGTACACCCAGCCGTATCACAAGGAGGTGTACGGCAAGCGGCCATGCGCGCTGTTCATGAATCCGAACCCGCTGCGCGTCGAGCGCAGCACACCGCTGGAATCGATGAGCACCGTGCTGGCCGGCGAGGACCAGCGCTATCTGTATGACGGCTTCGTGGTCACCGAGCACGGTCGTTACGTCGGTGTGGCGACCGGCGAAAGCCTGGTGCGCGCGGTGACCGAAATGCGCATCGAGGCGGCGCGGCACGCCAATCCGCTCACCTTCCTGCCGGGCAATATTCCGATCACCGAGCACCTTCAGCGGCTGATGGCGGGGCGGGCCAGCTACGCGGCGTCCTACTTCGACCTGAACAACTTCAAGCCCTTCAACGACCTCTACGGCTATTACCGCGGCGACGAAATGATCAAGCTTGCGGCGCGCAGCATCCAGCATGAGGCGGACCCGCTGCGCGACTTCGTCGGCCACGTCGGCGGCGATGACTTCATCGTGCTGTTTCAGAGCGAGGACTGGCAGGCGCGCTGCGAGCGCATCATCGCCCGCTTCAACGCCGAGGCGCGCGGACTGTTCAATGCGGAGGAACTGGCCAGCGGTTACATGGAGGGCGAGGACCGCAAGGGCAACCGCACGCGCTTTCCGCTCACCACGCTGTGTGCCGGCGTGGTGCTGGGGCAGGGCGGCGGCTTCCGTACGGCCGAGGAGGTCGCTTCGGCCGCAGCCAGCGCCAAACGGCAGGCCAAGGCCAGCGGAGGCGGTCTGCATGTGCAGACCGCCGGTTGCAGCGCCAACGACGCGGCGCCGGAGGTGCCGGCGCTCGACGTCGCGTGAGACCGTCAGGCGCTCAGAACAGCTCGTCCTTGCGCAGGTAACGCCACTTGCCGACCGGCAGGTCGGCCAGCGGAACGCGGCCGATGCGCACGCGCTTCAGTGCGACGACTTCGAGGCCGACCAGTTCGCACATGCGGCGGATCTGGCGCTTCTTGCCCTCGCGCAACACGAAGCGCAGCTGTTCCTCGTTCTGCCAGCTTACCTTGGCCGGCTTCAGTGCCTCGCCGTCCAGCTCCAGCCCGTGGTTCAGCAGCTTCAGCGATTCCTCGGGGAAATCCTCGGACAGCGCGCCGCGGCCGAAGGGCTTGGTCGCCCTGACGCGGACCAGGTACTCCTTCTCTATGGTCGAGTCCTCGCCGATCAACTGGCGCGCGACGCGACCGTCCTGGGTCAGCACCAGAAGACCGTGCGAATCGATGTCGAGACGACCGGCCGGCGCCAGGCCACGCAGATGGTTGCGATTGAACTTCAGACCGGAACGGTCGCCGGCCCACTGGTTCTCGGGCAGGAAGAGCACGCTGGCCGGCTCGTGGCCGTCCTCGGCCTGACCGCTCACATAGCCGACCGGCTTGTGCATCAGCACGGTCACGCGCAGTGCCTGATCGGCGCGCGCCTGCTTGTGCACCTCGACCTTCTGATGCGGCAGCACGCGTTGGCCCAGCAGCGCCACCTCGCCATCGACGGTGACCCAGCCGCGGGCGATCCAGTCGTCCGCCTCGCGGCGCGACGCGGCACCACGGTCGGCCAGCCAGCGCGACACGCGGATGCCGTCCTTCGCGTCGTCGCCGTCCTCGCCCTTGTCGGCCTGCACGCGGCCCAGCTTGTCGGTTTCACGTTCGTCCCAGGCCTTGGCCGGACGCACTGGCGCCGCCTTGGGCGGACGCGGCTTGAAATCGCCGCCGGCGCGCGCGGGGCGGCTGTCGCCCTCAGTGCGACGCGGCGGACGATCGCCGGAATTTCCGCCTGATTCGCTGCGGGCCGGGCGCTCGCGGTTCTCCCAAGGCTTGCGCTCACCGGAATCGGTGCGCGGCGGGCGGGCGTCGCGGTCCGGGCGCGGTGTCCACTCGTGCTTTTCGCCGGCCGGGCGTGGCGGACGGTCGCCGAACTCCTTGCGCGGCGGACGCTCGCCGGAATTTCCGCCCGTTTCGCTGCGGGCCGGGCGCTCGCGGTTCTCCCACGGCTTGCGCTCGCCCGAATCGGTGCGCGGCGGACGGGCGTCGCGGTCCGGGCGCGGTGTCCACTCGCGCTTCTCGCCAGCGGGGCGCGGCGGGCGGTCACCGAATTCCTTGCGCGGCGGGCGGTCGCCGGAACTGCCGCCTGATTCGCTGCGCGCCGGTCGTTCGCGGTTTTCCCACGGCTTGCGCTCGCCGGAATCGGCGCGCGGCGGGCGGGCTTCGCGGTCCGGGCGCGGTGTCCACTCGCGCTTCTCGCCGGCCGGGCGCGGCGGGCGGTCGCCGTCTGGACGGGTGGCACGCGGCTTGCGCGCGGGAGCGTCCTTGGGGGCGGGTTTGGCGTAGGACTTGGCGGCCGGTGCGACCTGCGTCGTGTTGCGGCTCAGCGTGCGTGACTTGGCCGTACTGTTGCGTACCGGCTTGCGGGCCGGATTGCGGTCGGTCGGCGTGTCGTCGTCGGATTTGCGCGGCAAACCCAGTTTGGTGCGGGTGGTCATCGGCGTGAAAACATTCTGTGGACCCGACAGCATAGCGGGGTCTTGAAATGCCGGGGGGAAGTCTCCATATCCCGCCGTTGTCATCCCACCCCACGTCTACTGATTCGGAGTTGTCATGTCGGACACCGCAACCGCCCAGACCATGAATTTCCAGGCCGAGGTGAAGCAGCTGCTGCACCTGATGATCCACTCGCTGTACAGCAATCGCGACATCTTCCTGCGCGAACTGGTGAGCAATGCGTCAGACGCCTGCGACAAGCTGCGCTTCGAAGCCATCGCCAACCCGGCATTGTTCGAATCCGATGCCGACCTGAAGATCCGTGTCGCCTACGACAAGGCGGCGCGCACGATCACCATTACCGACAACGGCATCGGCATGTCGCGTGACGACGCGATCGCCCATCTGGGCACCATCGCCCGCAGCGGCACCAAGGAGTTCTTCTCCAGCCTGACCGGCGACCAGAAGAAGGACGCCAACCTGATCGGCCAGTTCGGCGTCGGTTTCTACTCCGCCTTCATCGTCGCCGACACCGTCACCGTGAACACCCGCCGCGCCGGTCTGCCGGCTGACCAGGGTGTGCGCTGGTCCTGCTCGATGACCGGCGATACCGCCGGCGAGTATTCGGTGGAATCCATCACCAAGGCGGACCGCGGCACCGAAATCGTGCTGCACCTGCGTGAGGACCAGGACGAGCTGCTGTCCGGCTTCAAGCTGCGCTCCATCATCCGCGAGTATTCCGACCACATCCTGCAGCCGGTGGTGATGAAGAAGGAGGAGTGGAAGGACGTTGATGGCGAACACAAGCAGGTCGTGACCGACGAGGACGAAACGGTCAACCAGGCCAGCGCGCTGTGGACCCGATCGAAGTCGGACATCAGCGACGAGCAGTATGTCGAGTTCTACAAGCACGTCGCCCATGACTTCAGCGACCCGCTGGCGTGGACCCACACCCGCGTCGAGGGCCGCCACGAATACACGCAGCTGCTCTACATCCCGTCGCGCGCACCGTTCGACATGTGGGACCGCAACGCCAGCCACGGCCTCAAGCTCTACGTGCGCCGCGTGTTCATCATGGACGACGCCGAGAAGCTGTTGCCGGCCTATCTGCGCTTCGTGCGCGGCGTGGTCGATTCGGCCGACCTGCCGCTCAATGTGTCGCGCGAAATCCTGCAGGAAAGCCGTGACATCGACACCATACGCTCCGGCTGCGCAAAGAAGATCCTGTCGGTGCTGGAAGACCTGGCCGAGAACCAGAAAGAAAAGTACGCCACCTTCTGGAAGGAATTCGGCCGTGTGCTGAAGGAAGGCGTGGGCGAGGACCAGGCCAACCGCGAAAAGGTGGCGGGCCTGCTGCGCTTCGCCTCGACCCATCTCGATACCGAGGAGCAGTCGGTGTCCTTCGCCGACTACATCGGCCGCATGAAGGAAGGTCAGGACAAGATCTACTACGTCACCGCCGAAACCTTCAAGGCGGCGAAGAACAGCCCGCACCTCGAAGTGTTCCGCAAGAAGGGCATCGAGGTGCTGCTGCTGTCCGACCGCATCGACGAGTGGGTGGTCGGCAACATGAACGACTTCGACGGCAAGCAGCTGGTGTCGGTCGCCAAGGGGGGCCTCGACCTCGGCGCGCTCGCCGACGAGGAAGAGAAGAAGGCGCTGGAGCGCGACGAGGGCGAGTTCAAGCCGCTGGTCGACAAGCTTCAGGCCAGTCTGGTCGAGCGGGTGAAGGAGGTGCGCATCACGCATCGCCTGACCGAGTCGCCGGCCTGCCTGGTGTCGGACGAATTCGACATCGGCGGCAACCTCGCCCGCATCCTGAAGTCGGCCGGGCAGGAAGCGCCGCTGTCCAAACCCATCCTCGAAATCAATCCGCAGCACCCGGTGGTGCAGCGGCTGCGCGGTGAAGAAGCGCACTTCGATGACTGGGCGGGCGTGCTGTTCGATCAGGCCCTGCTGGCCGAAGGTGGCGCGCTCGAAGATCCGGCCAGCTTCGTGCGCCGGATGAACCAGCTCATGCTGGCGATGGCCGGCGAACGCAGCTGACCCGGCCAGGCCGCCGCGACCGGACGACCGGTGCGGCGGCTTCGGTGCAGGTCATGACGAACGGCGCAGGTATCGCACTGCGCCGTTCTTACATCTGCGGCTGTCGGCGGGCCTAACCGGCGCGCTGCTGCGCGCGTCGCCCCATCACGCTGTCCCAGACGGCATTGTTGGCGCCGTAGCAGCTGCACGACGCGGCCTCCAGACCCGCGCGGTCGAGTACGGTGATGTTGCCGCGGCGGTAACTGATCAGCTTGCGCGTCTGCAGCGCGGTGGCCGCGTGTGTCACGCCGACGCGCCTGACGCCCAGCATGTAGGCGAGAAACTCGTGCGTCAGGTGGAAGTGCGGAGAGTGCGCGCGGTCCTGCGTCATCAGCAACCAGCGCGCAAGACGGGCTTCGACAAGGTGAAAGCGCGGGCAGGCTGCGGTCTGTGCAAGCTGCGCCATGGTCACGTAGAGGTAACGCCCGAGCGCGCGCTGCAACGCAGGCACCGACTCGAGTTCGTTGCGGAAACGCCTGGCGTCCATGGACAGCGCCGGCCCTGCGCCCTGCACCAGTGCGTGCAGCGGCGATACATCGACCCCGAACAGCAGGGTCGCACCCAGCATCCCTTCGTTGCCCACCAGCCCGACCTCGATGCTGGCGGTGGCGTCGACCGGCGTGATCAGTGAAATGAAGCTGTCGATCGGAAAGTGGACCTGACGTATGCGCTGACCCGGTTCGGCCAGCACGTCGGACAGGACAAGTTCAACGGTGTCGCAACTGGCCAGCAAATGCTGGCGTTCCCGGCGCGGCAGCGCGGCGATGAAGCTGTTGCCGGCTGATGCAGTGGAGTGAGTGGGCACGGCGACCTTCCTGGCGTCGGGTAATTCCGGCCAGTGCAAGCATACGCGGCGATCGACGAGCGGTCGGGGCGGTAGCGCACACAGTGCGATCGGAGGGGATGCCTGTGCGATACGCGCTGCCGCGAGGCTTCGGTACGCCAGCAGACAGACGGGCAAGGACTGCGGCTCCATTGTGTTTCCGGGGCGCGACACCCATGCAGGTGGCGCCGGGGATGACCGCTTCGAATCGGTCGAAAGCGGCGCGACGCCGCAGATCCCGAGCCGTTCCGGACCCCGCAGCAGATCGGCAGGCACGATCGAACAGACGAGGTGACACCATGGAAATGATGAATCGATGTACCCGGGGATGTACCCGGGTGAGCGTGGCGGCAGCGATGCTGCTTCTGCTCGGGGCCTGCTCCGGCATGTCGGCGCAGGACAGGAGTACGGCCATCGGCGCCGGTGCCGGCGCCGTGGGCGGTGCGGTACTGACCGGCGGCAGTGCGGCCGGCGCAGTAGGCGGCGCGGCCGTGGGCGGCATCATCGGACACGAGGTCGGCAAGGACAAGAAGTGAGCGATGCGCGGCCGGTGAAGGTCGCGCATTCTGTCTGCATGCACGAATCCGGAGAGGAGATACAGATGAAGAACGCACATGAGGGCATCGGCCGCGTATGGATGCTGGCGGCCTGCCTTGCCCTGCTGTCGGGTTGCCAGAAGGAGGAAGGCCCGATGGAAAGCGCCGGCAGGAACATTGATGAAGCCGGCGACAAGGTATCACGGGATGTGGATCGCGCCGCCGATCGCGCTGGCGACAATGTCGACGACGCGACACGGAAAGCCGGCGAGAGCATCGAGAGGGCTGGCGAGAAGATCCAGGACGCGGCCGGAAAGTAGTGGGTGCGCAGCCGATGGACCACGCACAGGCATCCGATGCGGTGCGACGCCCGTTCGATCGCCTCTGGTGTCGAGCAGGCGCGACCGCGAATTCGGTCGTGCGCCGGCCGGCACGCCTCGTGCGGCACATTGGTACGGTGGCGTACAGACGGGTCAGCGGTCGCGGCACACGATGGACTTACGCGCTTACCGATGGACGGCCCGCAAGGCGGCCGCCGTTCCGCGCCGTCGCGGGGCCGGCGTCGCCGGACCCGATTTGCAGTCTGATTCGGGGAAAGTTGCAGATCGCCGCCCCCGGGAAGGAGATCACCATGTTGAGATGGGCCGTCATATTCTTCGTCATCGCCATCGTCGCAGCCGTGTTCGGTTTCGGCGGCATTGCGGCGGGCGCCACCGATATCGCGAAGATACTTTTCTTCGTCTTTCTGGTCGTATTCGGCGTCACCCTGATCATGGGACTGATGCGACGCTGAACTTCTTTGCCGCGCCCGTCACGGGCGCGGTTGTCCGGACGTGCTTGTGAAAGGAATCCCGATGAACATCGAAACGAATCCGCTGCATTCCCCGCTGGACGGCAAGAAGGACAGCACCGTGAAGGACTGGCGAACGCCCGATGCCGACCTCGGCGAGGGAGACCGCGCCGCCGTGCAGGCCCGGGTCGAGGCACATCTGATCGATGCGAAGTCCCGCCTGCACGAGGCACGCGTGGCGCTCGCCGACACGACGCGCCGCGCTGCCGACGCCACGCAGGGCTACGTGACCGAACATCCGTGGAAGGCCATTGCGCTCGCGGCCACCGCCGGGCTGCTTGCCGCCTTGCTCATCCGGCGTCACTGAGCCATCTTCAATCCATTCGGACGGGTCCGGTCAGCGGCCTACCGCGAGGCGCCGGCGAACCCGGGCGCTCGCGGTGACTTCGCGCAGGCGATGACCAGGAGAGAGGACATGACCCAGCCTTCGGCGCTGCCCGACGCGGACGACCTGCGGCGGCTGGACGCGTGGTGGCGTGCCGCCAACTATCTGTCGGTCGGACAGATCTACCTGCTCGACAATCCGCTGCTCAGACAGCCGCTGCAGCGCGCTCACATCAAGCCGCGCCTGCTCGGACACTGGGGGACGACCCCGGGGCTGAACTTCATCTACGCCCACATGAACAGGGCGATCCGCCACCACGACCTCGACATGATCTTCGTCGCCGGTCCTGGTCACGGCGGTCCCGCGGTGGTCGCGAATACCTGGCTGGAAGGCAGTTACAGCGCGTTCTACCCGGACGTGACGCAGGACGCCGAAGGCATGCGCCGGCTGTTCCGCCAGTTCTCCTTCCCTGGCGGCATCCCGAGCCACGCCGCACCGGAGACGCCCGGTTCCATTCACGAAGGCGGCGAACTCGGCTATGCGCTGCTGCACGCCTACGGCGCGGTATTCGACAACCCGGACCTGATCGCCTGCTGCGTGGTCGGTGACGGCGAGGCCGAAACCGGGCCGCTGGCCACCTCGTGGCATTCGAACAAGTTCCTGAACCCGCGCACCGACGGCGCCGTGCTGCCGGTGCTGCACCTGAACGGCTACAAGATCGCCAGCCCGACCCTGCTGGCCCGCATCAGTCACGCCGAGCTGGAAAGCCTGCTGATCGGTTACGGCCACGCACCCATCTTCGTAGAGGGTGACGATCCGGTGCTGATGCACGATCTGATGGCGAAGGCGGTCGGCAAGGCGATCAGCGCCATCCGCGACATCCAGCACCGCGCGCGCCAGGGGACCTACATGAGCCGGCCGCAGTGGCCGATGATCGTGCTGCGCTCGCCCAAGGGCTGGACCGGTCCGAAGGAGGTCGATGGCCTGAAGACCGAAGGCAGCTGGCGTTCGCACCAGGTGCCTTTCGGCGACATGGACAATCCGGACCATCTGCGCCTGCTGGAAGAGTGGATGCAATCCTACCGGCCGGACGAACTGTTCGACGCCAATGGCGCGCCCCGACCGGAACTGCTCGCCCTGGCGCCGCACGGAACGCGCCGCATGGGCGCCAATCCGCACGCCAACGGCGGCACGCTGCTGCGCGACCTGCGCCTGCCGAACTTCCGGAGCCACGCGATCGACGTGCCGGCGCCCGGCGCGACACTGGCCGAGTCGACGCGGGTGATGGGCGGCTTCCTGCGCGACGTGATGCGCGACAACCCGCACAGCTTCCGCCTGTTCGGTCCGGACGAGACCGCGTCCAACCGGCTGGGCGCCGTGTTCGAAGTGACCGACCGCACCTGGATGGCGCAGCGCTTCGATGCCGACGACCATCTGGCGCCCGATGGCCGGGTGATGGAAATGCTGTCGGAGCATGCCTGCCAGGGCTGGCTGGAGGGCTATCTGCTGAGCGGACGGCACGGCCTGTTCAGCTGCTACGAAGCCTTCATCCACATCGTCGATTCGATGTTCAACCAGCACGCCAAGTGGCTCAAGGTGTGCCGCGGCATACCGTGGCGTCGCCCGGTCGCCTCGCTCAACATCCTGCTCACTTCGCACGTCTGGCGCCAGGATCACAATGGCTTCTCGCACCAGGATCCCGGCTTCATCGACCACGTGGTGAACAAGAAGGCCGACATCATCCGTGTCTATCTGCCGCCGGACGCCAACACGCTGCTCTATGTGACCGACGCCTGTCTGCGCAGCCGCGACCGGGTGAATGTCATCGTTGCCGGCAAGCATC
Organism: Methyloversatilis sp. NSM2; assembly: GCF_038066675.1. Lineage (NCBI taxonomy): Bacteria > Pseudomonadati > Pseudomonadota > Betaproteobacteria > Nitrosomonadales > Sterolibacteriaceae > Methyloversatilis > Methyloversatilis sp. NSM2. The sequence continues at coordinate 1,212,231 of NZ_JBBUKV010000001.1, read as the reverse complement.
CGGAACGGCAGTGGCTGTCGATGGACGCCGCAGTCGATCATGCCGAGGCCGGCATCGGCATGTGGGAGTGGGCGTGCAGCGACAGCGCGGGCGAGCCCGACGTGGTGCTCGCCGCCGCGGGCGACGTACCGACGCTGGAAATGCTGGCCGCCATCGACCTGCTCCGGGAACTGGCGCCGACGCTCAAGGTGCGCTTCATCAACGTGGTCGACCTGATGACGCTGCAGCCGCGCGAAGAGCATCCGCACGGCCTGTCGGACGACGAGTTCGTGTCGCTGTTCCGGCCCGACGTGCCCATCCTGTTCGCCTATCACGGCTACCCCTGGCTCATCCACCGCCTGACCTACCGGCGCAGCAACCACGGCAACCTGCATGTGCGCGGCTACAAGGAGGAGGGCACCACCACCACCCCCTTCGACATGGTGGTGCTGAACATGCTCGACCGCTTCCATCTCGTCATGGACGTCGCCAGCCGCGTGCCGATGCTGCAGCCGCAGGCCGCCCACATCAAGCAGCGCATGCGCGACCGTCTGAACGCCCACCGCCAGTACATCCTCGAGCATGGCGAAGACATGCCGGAGATCCGCAACTGGCAGTGGCCGACGCCGCCGCTCGCCTGAGTGTCTGTCGGTCCGGGCGCAGTGCTCGCCCCTGCCTGAAAACATGTTGTGTGCGCTGCCGTACATACCCCGGCGCAGCCACTCGCTATGCTCTTCGTGCTGTATCGGGTTCTTCCGGATCCGTTATGGCAGAAGGGCTTCATCGATGATCTCGCCGATGACTTTCGCATCGGGCGCGTCCGGCTGACCGGGCCACCGGTGCACGCCTGCAGTTTGCCGGCACCGTGCGTCGCACCCGCGTTGCACGGTGCAGAGACGTCTCTTCGGTGTGCCGTCAGGCCATCGACCCCATCCCTCATCAGGAGAATTCCATCATGAAACAAGCAGGCAAATACCTCTCGGCAGTCTTCCTTGCCGTGGCACTGGCAACGGCTGTCGGCTGCGCATCCACCTCGAAGCAGGAGGGCACCGGTGAGTATGTCGACGACACCGTCATCACCACCAAGGTCAAGGCGGCCATCCTCAATGAACCTACGCTGAAGGTGGCCGAGATCAACGTCGAAACCTTCAAGGGCGTCGTGCAGCTGAGCGGTTTCGTCAGCACGCAGGCCATGATGGACAAGGCGGTCGCGGTGACACGCGCAGTCGGCGGTGTGAAGTCGGTCAAGAACGACATGCGCATCAAGTGAGTGGTCGCCGACTGCAGTCCGTCGGCCCGAAAAGGGTCCGGCCGATGGCCGGATACACACTTCAGCCCGCACCTGCGGGCGCCGCTGCGGCCGGCGCAAGGTCACAGCCGTGAATGCCCAACTGTCTGCCGGCGCGCGATGGCGCGCATGGAGAAGACGCCGCCACGACGCGCGCCGCGTTGAGCGCGCGCCCGACGACGAAACGCCGCTGCGCGGTGGCTTGTTCAGCGCCGAACAGATGGCGCAGCACGGCAAGGAACTGGCCGCTTCGCACACACTGACCGCCGCTCGCCTGCCGGACCGCCTGCTGGCGCGACTGGCCGAGAACGAAGTCGTGCTCGCGGGCGTCAGCGCCCTGCTGGCCGAGGCGGCGACCGAAAGCCGGCGCATCACGCCGGCGGCCGACTGGCTGCTCGACAATTTCTACCTGATCGAAGAGCACATCCGCGCCGCCGAACGGCATCTGCCCAAGGGCTACAGCCGCGAACTGCCGCGCCTCGCGCGCGGCCCGTCGGCCGGGCATCCGCGCGTGTACGACATCGCGCTGGCTGCCGTGGCGCACGGCGACGGCCGCGTCGACACTGAAAGTCTGGGCCGCTTCGTGGCCGCCTACCAGACCGTATCGCCGCTGACGATAGGCGAACTGTGGGCGGTGCCCATCATGCTGCGTCTGGCGCTGATCGAGAATCTGCGCCGGGTGGGCGCGCACGTGGCCGCCTGCTGGAATCAGCGCACGCTGGCCGGCGTCTGGGCCGACCGCATGACGGAGGCGGTCGAGCGCAACCCGGCCGGACTGATCCTCGTCATCGCCGACATGGCGCATTCGAAGCCGCCCATGGTGGGCGCCTTCGTTGCCGAACTGGCGCGCAGGCTGCAGGGGCGCGGTCCGGCGCTGGCGCTGCCGCTGACCTGGATCGAACAGTATCTGTCCGAGTCCGCGCTGACGATCGAACAGCTCGTGCAACAGGAGAACCAGCAGCAGGCGGCCGACCAGCTGTCGATCAGCAACAGCATCGGCAGCCTGCGCGTGCTCGGGGCCGCAGACTGGCGCGACTTCGTCGAAAGCCTCAGCGTGGTCGAGCAGATCCTGCGCCGGGACCCGGATGGCATCTACGGCCGGATGGATTTCTGCAGCCGCGATCACTACCGCCATGCCGCCGAAGCCATCGCGCGACGCGGCGGCGTGAGCGAGAGCGATGTCGCCCTGAAGGCGCTCGAACTGGCGAGTGCCGGTGCCGCGGTCCAGCCCGGGCGCATCGGCCACGTCGGCTTCTACCTGGCCGACCGCGGACTGCCCGAACTGGAGCGCGCGCTCGGTATCCGCCTGTCGGCCCTCCGCGCGCTGGGCCGGGCCGTCGGGCGCGTGCCGCTGCTGCCCTATCTTGGCAGCATTGCGCTGCTGACCGCGCTGGTCGAAGCCTGGCTGCTGGCCGGCGTACCGCTCGATCGCGTGCCCAGCTGGGCGGGCGGACTGGCGCTTTACGCACTCGGACTGCTGTTGCTGCCGGGCGTGAGCCAGCTCGCACTTTCGCTGGTGAACTGGCTGGTGACGCTGCTTGTGACGGCGCACCCTCTGCCGCGCATGGATTATTCGGCGGGCGTGGAAGAGGGTGCCCGTACGCTGGTCGTGGTGCCGACGATGATCACCGGCGAGGCGGCCGTCGAATCGCTGGTGGAAGCGCTGGAGGTGCGCTTTCTCGCCAACCGCGACCCGCGCCTGCACTTCGGGCTGCTCACCGACTTCGCCGACGCGCCGGAGGCCACACAGCCGGGCGATGCCGCCCTGCTGGCGCTGGCCCGACTGCGGATCGAGGAACTGAACGCGAAGTATCGCGACGCGTGTGCGCCGCTGAGCGGCGACCGCTTCTTCCTGTTCCACCGCGCACGACGCTGGAATCCGCAGCAGGGCGTCTGGATGGGCCATGAACGCAAGCGCGGCAAGCTGGCGGAGCTGAATGCGCTGCTGCGCGGCCGCCTGCCCGAACTGGACGGCGACGTCTTCTCGCTGGTCGTCGGCAATACCGCGCCGCTGCGCGACGTGACCTATGTGATCACGCTGGATACCGACACCCAGCTTCCGCGCGACGCCGCCCGCCAGCTGGTCGGCGCCATGGCCCATCCGCTGAACCGGCCGCGCTACGACCCGGTGAAGCGACGCGTGGTCGAGGGCTACGGCATCCTGCAGCCGCGGGTGGCGACCAGCCTCCCGGCTGCCGGTCGGTCGCGCTTCGCGCGCATGCACGGCGGCGAGCCGGGCATCGATCCGTACACGCGGGCGGTGTCCGACGTCTATCAGGACGTGTTCGGCGAGGGCTCCTTCATCGGCAAGGGCATCTACGAGGTCGATGCCTTCGAACAGTCGCTCGGCGGGCGCTTCGTGCCGAACCGCATCCTCAGTCACGACCTGCTGGAAGGCTGTTACGCACGCGCCGGGCTGCTCAGCGACGTACAGCTGTTCGAGGACCATCCGGCGCAGTACGGCGCCGACGTCGCTCGCCGGCACCGCTGGATACGCGGCGACTGGCAGCTTGCCGGCTGGCTGAAGCGCCGCGTGCCCTGCATGTGCCTGTGCGACGCCGCGGAAGGAACACGCCTGCAGCCCAACCCGCTGTCACTGCTGGCGCAATGGAAGCTGTTCGACAATCTGCGCCGCAGCCTGGTACCGCTGTCGCTCGTGCTGATGCTGCTGCTCGGCTGGACGCTGCTGTCCTCCGCCTGGATGTGGACCGCCGCCGCGCTCGCCGTCGTGCTGCTGCCGGCGCTGTGCGCGAGTCTGACCGATCTGCTGCGCAAACCGTCCGACGTGCTGCTGCACCAGCACCTGTCCATGGTCGGACGCGGTGCGCTGCGCCACCTCCGGCTGGCCGCTTTCGAACTGGCCTGCCTGCCGCATCAGGCGCTCTACAGCCTGGACGCGATCGCGCGCACGCTGTGGCGCATGCGGGTGTCGCACCGGCGCATGCTGGAATGGAATCCGTCCGGCGAGGTGGATCGTCAGGCGGCCCGGCGCAGCACGCCCGCCGGCCTCCTGAAGGCGATGTGGATCGGGCCGGCGCTGGCGGCAACGACGGCGCTGCACCTGGGCGTCGCCGCGCCGCAGTTGCTGCTGGCCGCCGCGCCGGTGCTCCTGCTCTGGGCCGCCTCGCCGGCGATCGCCTGGTGGGTAAGCCAGCCGCTCAGACGGCGCGCAGTACGGCTGACGGCGGCGCAGACCGATTTCCTGCGCGGCCTGGCACGCCGCACCTGGGCCTACTTTGACAACCTGGTCGGCAGCGACGACCACGGGCTGCCGCCGGACAACTATCAGGAGTACCGCGTCGCCGCCATCGCCCACCGCACCTCGCCGACCAATATGGGGCTGGCGCTGCTGGCCAACCTGTCGGCCTGGGACTTCGGCTATCTGTGCGCCGGACCGATGCTGGAACGCACCGCATCGACACTGCGCACGATGGCGGGGCTGGAACGCTACCGCGGCCACTTCTACAACTGGTACGACACGCAGACGCTGCTGCCCATGCCGCCGCTCTACGTGTCGTCGGTCGACAGCGGCAATCTGGCCGGCCATCTGCTGACGCTGCGCGCCGGCCTCGCAGCGATGGCCGATCAGCCGCTGCTGCCGGTCCGCCTGTTCGCCGGTCTTGACGACACCGCAGCGCTGCTCGCCGAAGCGGTCGACGTCGACGCAGCACGGCGTGTGACCGTGCTGCGCGGCGAACTGCAGGCGCTGTGCGTTGCGCCGCCGGACAGCCTGATCGCCGTCGCCACCGCCCTGCGACGCCTGCAGGTGCTGATCGGCGAGCTGGATCTGCCGCCCGCGCCAGGCGGCGACGCCGCTGAGTCCGAGGCCGCTACGTGGGCTGCAGCAATGCGCCGCCAGTGCGCCGCCGCCCTCGACGAACTGGCGTTGCTGGTGCCCTGGCTGTCGATGGCGCACCAGACGACGGGTGGCCTGACCGATCTGTTGCCGTCGCCCGGGGCGATGTCGACGCTGGCGGCGCTGGCCGGCCTGGATCGCACGCTCGGTGCCGACATCGGGCGCCGGCTTGCCGCCCGCACCCAGTTGGGCGAATACGAGTGCTCGGTGGAACAGCGGGCCTGGCTGAACATGCTGCTGCACCATCTGGACGAGGGCGGCCGCCGGGCGCGCGAACGACTGGCGCGGCTCGACGCGCTGGCCGCCCAGGCGGCCGCTCTGGCGCGCATGGATTACGACTTCCTGTATGACAGCTCGCGCCATCTGCTGACCATCGGCTACAACGTGCCGGAGCGCCGCGCCGACAGCAGCTATTACGATCTGCTGGCGTCCGAGGCGCGTCTGTGCAGCTTCGTCGCCATCGCCCAGGGACAGTTGCCGCAGGAGGGCTGGTTTGCGCTCGGACGCCTGCTCACGGCTGCCGGCGGCGAGCCGGTGCTGCTGTCCTGGAGCGGGTCGATGTTCGAGTACCTGATGCCGATGCTGGTGATGCCGTCCTTCGACGGCACGCTGCTCGACCAGACCTGCCGCGCCGCGGTGGCACGGCAGATCGAGTACGGACGGCAGCGCGGCGTGCCCTGGGGCATCTCGGAGTCCGGCTACAACACGGTCGATGTGCACCTGAACTACCAGTACCGCGCCTTCGGTGTGCCGGGCCTGGGTCTCAAGCGCGGTCTGGCCGACGATCTGGTGGTCGCGCCCTATGCGTCGGTGCTTGCCTTGCTGGTGGCGCCGGAAGAGGCCTGCGCCAACCTGCAGCGGATGGCCGGGGAGGGCTTCGTCGGGCGCTACGGCTTCTTCGAGGCCATCGACTACACGCCGACCCGCCAGCGGCGCGGCCAGACGCGCGTCGTCGTGCGGGCCTTCATGGCGCACCACCAGGGCATGAGCCTGCTGGCGCTGGCGTCGCTGCTGCTCGACCGACCGATGCAGCGCCGTTTCGCGTCCGACCGGCTGTTCCAGTCGGTCATGCTGCTGCTGCACGAACGCATTCCCAAGGCCACCGCACTGTTCGAGCACACGGCACAGCTGCACGCGCTGCGCTCGACGCCAATGACATCGCAGACGCCGATCCGCGTGTTCGACACGCCGGACACGCCGATGCCCGAGGTGCAGCTGCTGTCCAACGGCCGCTATCACGTCATGGTGACCCAGGCCGGCGGCGGCTACAGCCGCTGGAAGGATCTGGCGGTCACGCGCTGGCGCGAGGACGGCACCTGCGACGACCGCGGCAGCTTCTGTTACGTGCGCGAGCTGGATGTCGCCGACGGCGCGCCGAACATGTGGTCTGCCGCGCACCAGCCGGTGCAGGGGCGCGCGCTGTCCTATGAGGCGATCTTCTCCGAAGGCAGGGCGGAGTTCCGCCGCCGCGATGCCAGCGCCGACGGCGAAGGCGAGTTCGAGACGCATACCGAAATCGTCGTGTCGCCCGAGGACGACATCGAACTGCGCCGCGTGCGCATCACCAACCGGACCTCGACACGCCGGCGCATCGACGTCACCAGCTATGCCGAGGTGGTGATCGCCCCGGCGGCCTCCGACGCACTGCACCCGGCGTTCAGCAATCTTTTCGTGCAGACCGAAATCCTGCGCGACCGGCCGGCCATCCTGTGCACCCGGCGGCCGCGCTCGGCCGGCGAGCAATCACCGTGGATGCTGCACCTGATGGCGGTGCATGGCGTCGATGCCGAGCAGGTGTCGTGCGAAACCGACCGCATGCGTTTCATCGGCCGTACCCGTACCTGCGCCGATGCACGGGCGATGGACACGGCCACGCTGTCGGGCACCGATGGCGCGGTGCTCGATCCGGTGGTCGCCATTCGCAGCGTGCTCACGCTCGACGCCGGTCAGGCGGTCACGCTGGACATCGTGACCGGCGTGGCGGACAGCCGCGACATCGCGCTGGCGCTGGTCGACAAGTATCGCGACCGCCACCTGTCCGATCGCGTGATCGATCTGACCTGGACGCACGGTCAGGTGGTGCTGCGTCAGCTCAACGCGACCGAGGCCGACGCCCAGCTGCACGCGCGCCTCGCGGCGTCGGTGCTGTTCGCCAACCCGTCGCTGCGCGCCGACCCGGCGGTGCTGATGCGCAACCGGCGCGGGCAGTCGGGGCTTTGGGGCTACGCCATTTCCGGCGACCTGCCCATCGTGCTGCTGCAGATCGCCGACGCCGCCAACATCGATCTTGTGCGCCAGATGGTGCAGGCGCACGCCTACTGGCGGCTGAAGGGGCTGGCGGTCGATCTGGTGATCTGGAATGAGGACCACGCCGGCTACCGGCAGATGCTGCAGGACCAGATCACCGGCCTGATCGCCTCCGGCATCGAAGCCAGCGTGATCGACCGGCCGGGTGGCATCTTCGTCCGCCAGGCGGAACAGATTTCGGGCGAGGACCGGGTGCTGCTGCTGTCGGTCGCGCGCATCGTCATATCCGACAGCGGCGGGTCGCTGGCCGAGCAGATCGAACGGCGAGCCATCGCGCCGGCAAGGGTACCCGGACTGGTGGCCCGGCCCGCCGATGTGCAGGCGCCCGCAGTGCCGGACAGCGTCGCCGGGGACGCGGCAGGGCGTTCGCATTTCAACGGCCTCGGCGGGTTTTCCGCCAACGGGCGGGAGTATGTCGTTACGCTGGCGCCTGGCCAGGTCACGCCGGCGCCGTGGGCGAACGTACTGGCCAATCCGCATTTCGGCACCGTGGTGTCGGAGTGCGGCAGCGCCTACACCTGGTGCGACAACGCACACGAGTTCCGCCTGTCGCCCTGGCACAACGATCCGGTCAGCGACACCGGTGGTGAGGCGCTGTATATCCGCGACGAGGAAAGCGGACGCTACTGGTCGCCGACACCACTGCCGGTGCCGGCGACGAGCGCCTTCACCATACGGCACGGTTTCGGCTACAGCGTGTTCGAAACCGTCTGCGACGGCATCCAGTCGGAGCTTTGGGTGTTCGTCGCCATCGACGCCCCGGTCAAGTTCTCGCTGCTCCGCCTGCGCAATGTGTCCGGTCGGCCACGCAGCCTGTCGGCCACCGGCTATGTCGACTGGGTGCTGGGCGATCTGCGGGAGAAATCCGCCATGCACGTGGTCACCGAAACGGTGCCGCGCAGCGGTGCGCTCTACGCGCGCAACCACTACAGCATGGAGTTCGCCGAGCGGGTCGCCTTCTTCGACGTCGACGACACGGCGCGCACCGTGACCGCGGACCGCACCGAGTTCATCGGTCGCAACGGCAGTCTGCGCGCGCCGGCCGCGATGCGGCGACAGCGCCTGTCGGGTCGGGTGGGCGCCGGTCTGGACCCGTGCGCGGCCATCCAGGTGAGTGTCGATCTTGAGGAAGGGCAGACGCGCGAGCTCGTGTTCCGCCTCGGCAGCGGGCACGACCTCGAGGATGCCGGCCGCCTGGTGCAGCGCTTCCGCGGCGCGTCGGCGGCGCAGGCGGCGCTGGACGCCGTGCGTGCGCACTGGCAGCACACGCTCGGTACGGTACAGGTGCGCACGCCCGACCGCGCGCTCGACTTGCTGGTCAATGGCTGGCTGGTGTATCAGACGCTGGCCTGCCGCGTCTGGGCGCGCAGCGGCTACTACCAGTCAGGCGGCGCCTTCGGCTTCCGCGACCAGCTGCAGGACATGATGGCGCTGGTGCATGCCGAACCGCAGCGTGCGCGTGCGCATCTGCTGCTGAGTGCCAGCCGCCAGTTCGCCGAGGGCGACGTGCAGCACTGGTGGCATCCGCCGTCGGGGCGCGGCGTGCGTACCCGCTGTTCCGACGACTACCTTTGGTTGCCGCTGGCCGTGTGCCGCTATGTGCAGAGCACCGGCGACACAGCGGTGCTGGACGAGGAGGTCGCCTTCATCGAAGGTCGCCCGGTACATGCCGAGGACGACGCCTATTACGACCTGCCGGCGCGTTCGGCCGATGCCGACAGCCTGTATGCGCACTGCGTGCGGGCCATCCGCCACGGGCTGCACTTCGGCACGCACGGACTGCCGCTGATGGGCTCCGGCGACTGGAACGACGGCATGAACCGGGTCGGCATCAGGGGGCGCGGTGAAAGCGTCTGGCTGGCCTTCTTCCTGTGCGAGGTGCTGCAGCAGTTCGCCGTCCTGGCACGGGAACGCGACGATGCCGAGGTCGTCGACCTGTGCCTGAGCGAGCGCGTGCGTCTGCGCCGCAATATCGAGAAGCACGCCTGGGACGGCGCCTGGTACCGCCGCGCCTGGTTCGACGACGGCACGCCGCTGGGTTCGGCGGCCAATGCCGAATGCAGCATCGATTCGATCTCGCAGAGCTGGTCGGTGCTGTCCGGCGGCGACGAGGGCGACCACAGCCGTGCGCGGCGTGCCATGCAGTCGGTCGATGCCCGGCTGGTCCGACGCGCTGACGCGCTGGTGCAGCTGCTCGACCCGCCGTTCGACACGGCCGGTCTCGATCCAGGCTACATCCGCGGCTACGTGCCGGGTGTGCGCGAGAACGGCGGCCAGTACACGCACGGCGCCATCTGGGCGGCGATGGCCTTCGCCGCGCTCGGCGACGGCGAGCGCGCGTGGGCCGTCGCCGACATGATCAATCCGGTCAATCACGCGCTGTCGCCGGAGGCCGTGGCGATCTATCGCGTCGAACCCTACGTGATGGCCGCCGACGTTTACGCGGCGGACCCGCACACCGGCCGCGGTGGCTGGAGCTGGTACACCGGCTCCGCCGGCTGGATGTACCGGCTCCTGCTCGAATCGCTGCTCGGTTTCACACGCACGGGCGACACGCTGCGCATCCAGCCCTGCATGCCGCCGGAGTGGCGCGACTTCGTCATCGATTACCGCTTCGGCGAAACCGCGTACCACATCGTGGTGGAGCGCTCGGTGGCAGATGGCGAGCGGCCGGACAGCCTGGTCACGCTGGATGGCGCCTACTGTCGCGACGGCGCGGTGGTGCTGGTCGACGACCGGCAGCCCCACCGCGTCGAGGTGAGCCTGCCGGGCTGACCCGTCCGTCGGCATGTCGCATCTATGTACGACAGCGTACCGACCCTTCGCACACGAAGTCCTAATCTTCGTGTCATGCACCGGCGATTTCGCAGGTGTGTCAATCAGAGAGAGGGTATCCGATATGAACTGGGACACTATTGAAGGCAACTGGAAGCAATTCAAGGGCACCGTCAAGGCGCGCTGGGGCAAGCTCACCGACGATGAGCTCGACGTGATTGCCGGCAAGCGCATGGAACTGTCGGGCCGCATCCAGGAGGCCTACGGCCTTACCAAGGAGCAGGCGGAACGGCAGATCGAACGCTTCGAAATCCTGCACAAGTAAGCGCCGGGAAAATCGTCCTCCGGGGCCGAGCTTCGCCGCGCCGACTGGCGTGATGGAGAAGAAGCGCCGTGAGGACGGCGAATCGGCGATTTCGCAGCCGGCGGTCGGTTCGGCCAACCGGGCCACCGTCGGCACTCGAGACGAGACGGAGATTCCGATGAACACACCCGCTATCGGCCGGGCCGGACGCAGCGACGATTCCGGCCATTACGCGAAAGGCATCCCGTGCCCTCGCTGTGGGCGCGCCGCCTACCGCGTACAACGCAATTTCATGGATCTGTTCATCAACATGTTCGTGTCCGTCCACCGCTACCGCTGCGGCTCGATGAGCTGCATCTGGGAAGGCAATGTGCGCCTCAAGCGCCTGCCCTGAAACCTCTGCCCAGCCTGATCCGGGAGCGCTCGATGGACGCACATGACATGGATGCCGCTCGAACCCGGGTACTGATCGTCGACGCCGATCCGCAGGATGCGGAGCGGCTGCGCAGTGCGCTGGAGGGTGGAGAGGCGCACGCGATGACCGGACGCCCGTATCTGGTCGAGTGCGTAAGCGCGTTTGCCGATGCGCGCGAACGGCTGGCCGCTGGCGGCATTGCTGTCGTGCTGCTGGATCTGGGGCCGCCCGCCCTCGACGCGCTCGATGCCTGCGAACAGCTGTGCGCGCTGGCCCCCGACGCACTCGTGCTGGTGCTGGCCGAGGCCGGCGGCGAGGCACGCGCCCGTGCCGCGCTGCTGCGCGGCGCTCACGACTTCCTGCTCCGGGGGTACACCGACGCGCACTGGCTGGCGCGCACGGTGGACCACGCCATGGAAAGACGCACAGCCGCGCGGGCGCTGCGCTTCAGCGAGGCGCGCTTTCGCGCGATCAGCGATGCGTCGCCGCTGGGCATCCTGGTGACCGACGCACAGGGTCACTGCACCTACACCAATGCCGCCTACCGCACGATCTGCGGGCTCGATTTCGGACAGGCCGAGGGCATGCACTGGAGCAGCTTCGTCCACCCCGACGACCGCAGTCGCGTGCAGCGGGAATGGGCAGCAGCGCTGCAGGGTGCTGTCGCCTTCAGCGCGGAGATGCGTCTTCTGCGCAGCGATGGCGGCGTCGTGTGGGCGCGACTGCATGCGGCATTCATGGCGGATGACGGCCTGCCCCGAGGATGCGTCCAGACGATCGAGGACATCACCGGCCGCAAGGCTGCCGAGGCCGTGCTGCAGCGGGCCGAGGAGGCGCTGTTCGACGAGAAGGAGCGGGCGCAGGTCACGCTCAACTCGATCGGCGACGCGGTTCTGGCCACCGATATCGGGGGCCGCGTGAGCTACATGAACCGGGTGGCCGAGTCGATGACCGGCTGGACGGCGCGCGAGGCGCTGGGGCAGCCGCTCACCGAGGTATTCGCCATCATCGACGGCACCACCCGCGCCGTGGCCGCCAACCCGGCGCAGCGTGCCGTTGACGAGGACAGGACGGTGGGTCTGGCGATGGATTGCCTGCTCATCCGGCGCGACGGCGTCGAGCTGCCGATCGAGGATTCCGCCGCTCCGATACACGACCGCCATGGCCGGGTGACCGGCGCCGTGATCGTGTTTCACGACGTCAGCCAGTCGCGCGCAATGACCTTGCGCATGGCGCACATGGCGCAGCACGACTTTCTCACCGGGCTGCCGAACCGGGCCCTGCTGACCGAGCGGCTGGCGCAGGCGATTGGCCAGGCGGCGCGCCATCACAAGCAGGTCGCGCTGCTTTTCATCGACCTCGATTTCTTCAAGCGCATCAACGATTCGCTCGGCCATGCCGTGGGCGACCAGTTGCTGCAGTGCGTGGCCGAGCGGCTGGTGGGCTGCGTGCGCACGACAGACTCGGTGTGTCGCCAAGGCGGCGACGAATTCGTCATCCTGCTGGCCGAGATCGAACAGCCGCAGGATGCCGCCGGCGTTGCCGACAAATTGCACCAGGCGTTCATCGAACCGCAGCAGGTCGCCGGGCACGCGCTGCAGATCACGCTGAGCATCGGCATCAGCGTCTATCCGGACGACGGCAACACGGCCGACGCCATGATGCGGAACGCCGATACCGCGATGTATCACGCCAAGGCGCAGGGCCGGAACAACTGCCAGTTCTTCACCCCCGAAATGAACGCGCGCGCGGTGCATCGCCTGCTTATCGAGAGCGGTCTGCGCCGGGCGCTGGGGAACACCGAGTTCCGGCTGCACTATCAGCCGCAGATGAATCTTGCGTCGGGCGGCATGACCGGCGCCGAGGCGCTGCTGCGCTGGTGCGATCCGGTCCACGGGCTGATCCCGCCAGCGCAGTTCATACAGATCGCCGAAGAGTGCGGGCTCATCGCACCGATCGGACAGTGGGTGATGCGCGAGGCGTGCCGGCAGATACGCGCCTGGCTGGACGCAGGGCTGCGCGTGGTGCCGGTCGCCGTCAACATTTCGGCGGTCGAGTTGTGGCGACCGGGCTTCGCTGACAGCGTTGCCGGCATCCTCGGTGAAGCCGGCGTGCCGCCGCACCTGCTGGAGCTGGAACTGACCGAGAGCCGGCTGATGGAGGACGCCGAATCGTCGATGAGCGTACTGAAGTCGCTCAAGTGCATCGGCGTGCAGCTGGTGATCGACGATTTCGGAACCGGCTATTCCAGCCTGAGCTATCTGCGGCGCTTTCCCTTCGACACCCTGAAGATCGACCAGTCCTTCGTGCACGACCTCGACAGCGACGAGGGCGACGACGGCATCGTCGGCGCCATCATCGGCATGGCCACCCATCTGCGGCAGAAGGTGATCGCGGAGGGGGTGGAGACCGAGCAGCAGCTTGCCCTGTTGCGTATCCGCCAGTGCGAGTCGGTGCAGGGACATCTGCTCGGCCGACCGGTGGACGCCGACGCGTTCGCCGGCCTTCTTGCGCACGGTATGCCGCTGCGCTGAGGGGGCTGGGTACGCCAGCGTACCGACCTGCGGGTGCGGCGGCGCGACACTGATGTCCGAACGATGCGGCGGCAGCGCACCCCTGGGGCGCGCATCGCGCCGTGACCGTACGGCGACCGGTGTCGCCGGCGGCTTCAACAGGGAACACGATATGAACAAGCATTCCAGCCCGTACCGGGCAGGCCGGCAGGGTGTTGCCGCAGTGGCGGTGCTGATTGCGCTCGTCGGCTGTGCGTCGACACCACCGCCCACCGCATCACTGCAGGCGGCCGAGCGGGCCATCGCGAGCGCCGAGCAGGCACGCGTGACCGACTTTGCCGCCAACGAACTGGGCGAGGCTCGCGACAAGCTCAATGCCGCCCGTGACGCCGTGCGGCAGGAGGACATGGGGCGTGCGTATCGACTGGCCGAACAGTCCCGCGCCGCCGCCGAACTGGCCTCCGCCCGTGCCGCTCTGGCACGGGCCCGCGCGGTGAATGCGGACATGAGTCGCAGCACCGACACGCTGAAGCAGGAAATGCAGCGCAACACCGGAGACCGCTGATGGACACCACCCGATACGCCGCAACCCGACTGGGGGCAGCCGTTCTGAGCACGCTCGCACTGGCCGCCTGTTCGACACTGCCTGACTCTTCACCCGGTGCCGACGCGGCACGCAACAGGCTGGCGCAACTGCAGGCCGACCCGCAGCTGGCGCGCCGCGCTCCGGAGGCGCTCCGCGATGCCGAAGCGGCGGTGCGCGAGGCGGAGTTGCCGCCGCGCGACAGCGAGCAGGGGGCACATCGCGTCGTGATGGCTGAACGCAGGATTGATATCGCGCGGGCACTGGCCGAAGCGCGGCTGGCGGAAGACCAGCGCAGCCAGCTCGCCGCGCAGCGCGAAGGCGCGCGACTGGATGCCCGGACGCGTGAGGCCGACGTCGCTCGGGACGATGCCACATCGGCGCGCAGCGACGCCGAGGACGCCCGCGGCGACGCCGAACTGTCGCGCCGTCAGGCCGAGACTGCGCGCGCGGATGCGGCCAGGGCGGAACAGGCGAATGCGGACGCTCAGGCACGGATGGATGAGCTCGAAGCCCGTCCGACCGATCGCGGTCTGGTCATCACGCTGGGTGACGTGCTGTTTAGCAGCGGCGAAGCGGGGTTGATCGCAGGCGTCGCACCGGACCTGGACAAGCTTGCGGCGTTCATGGAGGCCTATCCGGAGCGCACCGCGACAGTCGAGGGGCACACCGACAACGTGGGCCGCGGTGACGCCAATCTCGGCCTGTCGCAGCGACGGGCCGATTCGGTGAAGGCCTATCTGGTGGCCCGCGGCGTTTCGTCGTCGCGCATCGTCGCCTCCGGCATGGGCGAACATGCACCGATCGCCAGCAACGAATCCGCCAACGGGCGGCAGCAGAACCGCCGCGTCGACATCATCATCAACACCGCGGGCGACGGTCGCCGCTGACGCAATGGATATTTCCGGGCAGTCCTGCCCGGCCCGGGCACTATGTACGGTAACGCACATAGCGCCTGGGTGATCGCTTGCTATAGTTAGTTCAGTAGTTCTCCGGCGTGCTTGCAGCACGCTTTTTTTTCGATTACCCAAAGTCGCTGGAGGGCGCTGAACGTGAACGCCGCAGACCCGAAAAGCAACCGTCTGCTTGCCGCCCTGCCCGAGGCCGACTGGCTGCGATGGCAGCCCCTCCTGGAATGGGTCGATATGCCGCTGGGCGAGGTGCTGTACGAATCCGGCCGCACCCTCAGCCATGTCTACTTTCCGACCAGCGCCATCGTGTCGCTGCTGTACGTAATGGAGAACGGCGCCTCGGCGGAGATCGCCGTGGTCGGCAACGAAGGCGTAGTCGGCATTTCGCTGTTCATGGGCGGCGAGTCGACGCCCAGCCGCGCGGTCGTGCAGAGTGCCGGCAGGGGCGTGCGCATGCGCGCGCAGACGATCAAGGAAGAATTCAACCGCGCCGGCCCAGTCATGCATCTGTTGCTGCGCTACACGCAGGCGCTGATCACACAGATGGCGCAGACGGCGGTGTGCAACCGCCACCACACCCTGGACCAGCAGCTGTGCCGCTGGCTGCTGCTGAGCCTGGACCGCTTGCAGGGCAGCGAGCTGACGATGACGCAGGAACTGATCGCCAACATGCTGGGCGTGCGTCGCGAAGGGGTGACCGAGGCGGCGTTGAAACTGCAGAAGATCGGCCTGATCCGCTATGCGCGCGGGCATATCCACGTGCTCGACCGGGAAGGGCTGGAGGCGCGTACCTGCGAGTGCTACGCGGTGGTGAAGAAGGAATACGACAGACTGCTGCCTGACCGCACGGCGACGTAGTGCCCGTCGCGGGTCAGGTAGTCCGCGATGCAATGCGTCCTGCAGCGAACATGTTCTATCCCACCCCCATCATGTGCGCAAAGCCGTGCGGTGACGCCTGCTGCATTTTCAGCAAGGCCTCGAATTCCGCAGCCGGCAGCGGTTTCGCGAACAGGTAACCCTGCGCGTAGTCGCAGCCCAGCCCGTCGAGGATGTCGCGTTGCGCCACCGTTTCGACGCCTTCCGCCACCACCTCGATGCCCAGCTTGTGCGCCAGCAGCACGATGGCCTCCGGCAGAGCCGTGCCGGAGGGATCCACGGTCATGTTGCGGACAAAGGACTGGTCGAGCTTCAGGTAGTCCATGTCGAACTTGCTCAGATATGACAGCGCCGAATAGCCGGTGCCGAAGTCGTCGATCGAAATCTGCATGCCCGCCTCGCGGAATTTTTGCAGTTGTCGCGACACGCTGCTGCTGGCGTCGAGCAGCAGGCTTTCGGTGATTTCGATCACCACGCTGTCGCCCGGCAGGCCGAGCGCTTCGATGTGGGCCACCCAGTTGGCGTGGCCCTCGCTGCGCGCGAATTGGGCCGGCGACATGTTCACGCCCATCTGCAGTTCCGGCGCGTAGTGCGCACGCCAGTGCAGCAGCTGGCGGGTCGCGTCGCGGAACACGCGGTCGCCGATCGGCACGATGAGGCCGGTTTCCTCGGCCAGCGGGATGAAATCGGCCGGGCTGACCAGGCCGCGCTCCGGATGCATCCAGCGCAACAGCGCCTCGGCCTTGTGGATGCGCCCGCTGCTCAGGCTGATGATGGGCTGGTAGTGCAGCACGAACTGGTCGTTGTCGACCGCGGTGCGCAGGTCCTGCACCAGTTGCTGGCGCCTGAGCGCCGCCTCCTGCATCGAACTGACGAAGTAGTTGAAGCGGTCGCGCCCGGCATCCTTGGCGCCGTACATCGCCTGGTCGGCGTTGCGGATCAGGCTGTCGGCGTCGGTGCCATCCTGCGGGTAGACGGTGATGCCGATGCTGGCCGACAGGTGGGCATGAGCGTGGCCCAGTTCGAACGGTGCCTGCAGCGCACGCAGCACGTCGCCGGCGATGCGTTCGGTCCCCGCGGCGTCGTCCTGTTCCGACAGGATGACGGTGAACTCGTCGCCGCCCAGCCGCGCCACCGTGTCGGACTCGCGCACGCAAGCTGTGATGCGGCGCGCGGCCTCGATCAGCACGAGGTCACCGGTCTGGTGACCGAAGGCGTCATTCACGTCCTTGAAGCGATCGAGGTCGATGAACATCAGCACCATCGGACGACCGCTGCGGTGCGACTTGCGCAGTTCCTGCTCCAGCCGGTCGCGGAACATGCGGCGGTTCGGCAGCTGGGTCAGCACGTCGTAGTTCGCCTGCGTCCAGATCAGCTCCTCGGTGCGCTTCTGTTCGGTGATGTCGCGGATGAAAGCGCTGAACTCGTAGGTGCCGCGATGCATGTTGGCGGAGATCGTCAGTTCGATCGGCAGATCGTGTCCGTGACGATGACGGCCGCTGATCTTGACACGCTTGTTCAGCACCGGGCCGACGCC
Source organism: Methyloversatilis sp. NSM2 (assembly GCF_038066675.1). Lineage (NCBI taxonomy): Bacteria > Pseudomonadati > Pseudomonadota > Betaproteobacteria > Nitrosomonadales > Sterolibacteriaceae > Methyloversatilis > Methyloversatilis sp. NSM2. Next base: position 1,194,887 of record NZ_JBBUKV010000001.1, on the reverse strand, counting down.
CGATGCCATGAAGTGTTTCAGGCCGCGCACGTGAGCGTCGCGGAATTCCGGAGGAATGATCACGTCGTGCATCGGCCGGCCCAGCACCTCGGTTCGCGACCAGCCGAATATCCGTTCGGCCTGCGGGTTCCAGCCGGTGATCAGGCCGTCAGCGTTCATCTGCACGACCGCGTCGAGCGCAGACTCGATGATGGCGCGCATGCGCGCATCGTCCTCTTCGCGCGCCGCCATCAGGCCGGTCAGGCCGTCGGCCATTTCGTTGAAGCTGGCCGCGACCTGCGCCAGCTCGTCCTGGCTGTCCGGGCGGATGCGTACCTTCAGGTCACCGCCGGCCAGCGCGTGTGCCGACGCGGCGAGTCCGGCCACGGTCCGCGTGATCGCGAAATAGCCGCCGATGGCACAGTAGGCCGCTCCGACGAGCAGCAGCAGGGCGACGCCGAGGGTCGTGTACAACGCCTGGTCGAGCCGGTCGATACGCTGGCGGATCAGGTCTTCGGCGGTCGGCAGCAGCGACTGTTCGATCTGACGATAGATGCGGTCGATGGCCGCCGTCGTGCCGTCGTAGAACACCTGCGGTGACAGCGCGGTCTGTCCGGAAGACGCCAGCAACTGCGTCTCGACCTGACGCACGATGCTGCCCAGCGAGTCGGCGATATCTACCGCCGACCTCGATACCGCCTCCTGCAGCGACGGGTTGTAGCGGCCGGTCTTCTCGATGTTGTAACTGGCGCTCTTGCGCGCGGCATCGAGCTCGGCGACCAGCGCTGACATTTCGATCAGCTGTTGCGGCGTCGCCGACCCGGCCGCAAGGATGACGGTGCCGAAGGCACGTACCCTGCCCAGTCGCTCTATCGTCGCTGGCAGCTTGCTCACGCTGCTGTCGATCAGATAATAGGAAGCGGGCTCGGGGTCCAGCGTCAGCAGATAGCGGTCGGCGACGTCGGCCTCGAAATTGAGCATGTGCTCGATCAGCCGCGTGTGCACCTCGAAATTGATTTCCGGCGACCAGCCCGGCCCCTGCATGCGCAGACGTTCCCACTCGGTGCGGATGTCGAAGAAGTCACGACTGGTGGTCAGATCGCGCGGGAGTTCGTGCACCAGCACGTCGAAAGCGGCGGTGACCTCCGCCTCGCGCGCCTCGCGCTCCGACCGCATCGCCACGACGCCCCCCAGTTCGCCGGCAATCAGGCCGCGATGCTTCTGCAGCGACTGCACGACCTGCGTCAGCGTGCGGATGCGCGCGATGCCTTCAAGCTCGTACCGGGCCGCGCGGATATCGGCGCTCAGACTGCTGTAGAGGTTGTAGACTACGACCGCGAAGGCGAACAGCACCATGGAGCCCAGCACCGCGAACTTGCGGGGGTAGTCCAGCCGGTTCATCAGTCGGATGGCGGGACTGAACAGTGTGCGGATGCCGCTTGCCATTTATCTCTGATGCCTGCCTTGCTGCGTACTTGGAGTCGGATTTGCCGACGGGTGCAGGCGACGCCGTCCGCGGGGTGGCGGAGGTGATCAGGTCTTGAAGGCCTGCACCGCGGCTTGCAGTGTCTGTGCCGCGCTGGCCACTTCATTGCCCTGCCGGGCGGTTTCCTGCGCACCGTGCGCGCTCTCTTCCGACAGCGCGAACAGTACGTCGTTGTTGCGCACGATCTCGCTCACCGCCGCGTTCTGCACGCTGAGGCTGCTGCTGATCGTGGTCGACTTGCCCGACAGTTCGAGCAGACGCTGCAGGATGTCGTCGAACTCGCTGACCGCGGCCGCCGTGTTCTGCGTGGCGCCATTCACTTCCTCGCTCGAACTGCGGACCAGCGCGATCGTCTGTTCGGCGTCGTCGCGGATGCGCACCACCAGTTGGCTGATGTCGTTTGCCGACGCCTGGCTGCGCTGCGCGAGCTTGCGCACCTCGTCGGCCACCACCGCAAAGCCGCGGCCCTGTTCGCCGGCACGGGCGGCCTCGATGGCGGCGTTCAGCGCCAGCAGATTGGTCTGATCGGACAGTTCCTTGATCAGTTCGTTGATGCGGTTGATCGCACGCGAGTCTTCGACCAACTGCTCGATCACGGTGAGCGAGCTGGCCATCTTGTCGGAGGCGGCATGTACGCTGGTCAGCGATGCCTGCAGCGTCGTCTTGCCCGCCTGCGATGCTTCGCCGGCGCTGCGCGCCAGTTCGCTGGCCTCGTGCGACAGCGACTCGACCTCGCGGATGTTGCCGCTCATCTGTTCGATCGCGCTGCCGACGGCGCGGATCGAATCGAGCTGGCGGGTACCGTTCTCGCGCGCAGCGCCGGAGAAGGTGGACAGGTCCACCGCGGCACTGGTCAGCGTGCCCGACAGCCCTTGCACGCGCTCGACCAGCTGCTTCACCGCCTTGCGGGCCGCGTTGTACTCGTAGCACAGCCAAGCGAAATCGTCCTTGCCGTCTAGGCTCAGCTTGCAGTCGAGGTGGCCCTTGGCCAGCGCATTGAGGCCGCCGACGATCACTTCGGCGCGCTGGCCGTAGAAGCGACCAATCATCGCACCGGTCACTGCGCCGCCGATCAGCAGTACCAGCGAAGCACCGATCTGCAGCGGCCAGTTCTCCCAGCCAGAGGCGACGTTCAGCACGACGCAGCAGACCAGCGCCGACGAGGCGCCGAACAGTGCAAAGGCTTTGCGCACACTCAGATTCTTCAACATGGCTCCTCCGGCGGGCGTGTGTTGTCTGTTGCCCGGGTGCCGCGGCTACCCGTCTTGCAGGGTAACGGGTGCATTTCCCGGTTTCTTGAGCCGGCGCGGTCGCGTTGCGGGACGAAAAAAAGTCCGCGGGCGGCGGGCGCCGCGCGCGGACAACCGGGATCGCACCGGAGGAGTGTCAGTCGTTGCTGCTGCCCATGAAGCCGAACAACTGCAGCAGCGAGGTGAAGAGGTTGAAGATCGACACGAACAGGCCAGTGGTGGCCATCACGTAGTTCGTTTCGCCGCCGCGCACGATGCGCTGCGTCTCGAAGGCGATCATGCCGGCCATCAGCAGCACCACTGCAGCGGACACGGTCAGCGACAGCGCCGGGATCTGGAAGAACATGGCGCCCAGACCGGCCAGCACCGCCACCACCATGCCGATGAACAGGAAGCTGCCCATGCCCGACAGGTCGCGCTTCGTCACCGTCGCCCAGCCGGACATCGCGAGGAAGACGCCCGCGGTGGCGCCGAGCGCCAGCGTGATGGTCTGGCTGCCGCCGGGCAGGCTCATTACCGCATTCAGCAGCGGGCCGATGGTGTAGCCCATGAAGCCGGTCAGCGCGAAGGTGAGCAGCACGCCTGCGCCGCTGTCGCGGAACTTGTTGACTGCGAACAGCAGGCCGAAGTAGCCGGCCAGCGTCAGCAGAATGCCCGGTGCAGGCCAGCGCGCCGCCATGGCGACGTAGGCGATCAGGGCGCTGAACGCCAGATTCATGCCGAGCAGCATATAGGTATTGCGCAGCACCTTGCGGCCGGCGCCGTCGATGACGACTGCGTCGGCGACCTCGGCGCGCAGGCCGAGCGGGGTGGTACGGGGATATCGATGTTCCATGTCTGTATTACTCCATTCGTTGAAAGCGTTGAAACGGATGCGCCTGATCGTGCTGGCTCATTCGGTCTGGAAATTCAGTGTCCGGGCGGATGGCTGCTGCCGGGCGCGGCGCACGGTGCGCAGCAGGCGCTGCGCTGCGCGGGCGAGGGCGGCGTCGAGCGCACCGCGCCAGTCGCGCGAACGCGCGCTGACCACCACCGGTTCGCTGCCTATCATCTGCAGTTCGACGCGCACCTCCTTGTCGACGCCACCGCGCGGACCATTGGTGTCGTCGAGCTTCACCTTCGCTCTCGGCACGCGCCAGGCGAGTCGCCGCAGCACGAAGCGCAGCCGGTTCTCGGCCACGCTGCGCAGGGCACTGACTTCCGGATTCCGTGATTCGACGATGACTTCCATGGCGGACCTCCTGTGTGGGATGGAAGCGCCACCTTACGCGCGTGTGCGTTTCCTAAAAATAGATGTTTGTAGTAGCTTTACTTCGTAAATTACGAAGTCAAAGGCATCCATGCTGAACTACCGCCACCTCTATTACTTCTGGGTCGCCACCAAGGAGGGCGGCATCGCCCGTGCAGCCGAGCGGCTGGACATGGCGGTGCAGACGGTGAGCACACAGATCCGCGAACTGGAGCGCGCGCTCGGTCACGCGCTGTTCAAGCCGTCCGGCCGCACCGTGGAGCTCACCCCGGCCGGCAGCGCGGCGCTGCGTCTGGCGGAACAGATCTTCCAGCTCGGCGAGCAACTGCCGCTGGCGGTGCGCGAAGCGGCTCAGGCGCAGGGCGTGCGTCTGTCGGTGGGCATTTCCGACGGCCTGCCAAAACCGGCGGCGCGCCATCTGCTGGCGCCTGCTACCGATACGCCGGGCCTGCATCTGATCTGCGTCGAGGGCAAGTTCGATGAGTTGCTGGCCGATCTCGCCCTGCACAAGCTCGACGTCGTTCTGGCCGACCGCCCGGCACCGGTCAATCCGAATCTGCGGGTCTACAGTCACGCGGTCGGTGACGCGGCGCTCGCCTGGTACGCGCCGGCCGCACTAGCGACACAGTCCGGAGAGGGCTTTCCGGCCTGCCTCGACCGCATGCCGCTGCTGCTGCCGACGCGTCACTCGGCAGTGCGCGCGCGCATCGACGACTGGTTCGAACGCAAGGGGCTGCATCCGCACGTCGCCGGCGAATTCGAGGACAGTGCGTTGCTCGCCACCTTCGGCGAAAGCGGGCTCGGCGCCTTTCCGGCGACAGAGTGGTCACACGAGGAATTCACGCACCACCGCCAGTTGCAGCTACTCGGCCGCTGTACCGAAGTGGTCGAACACTTCTACGCGATCTCCGCCGAACGGCGTGTACAGCATCCGCTGGTGCAGAAGCTGCTGGCGGGGCACTGACGCGACCCGATAGACCCACTCAGTGCGTCGTCACGGCGACCCGTTCGGACGCGGTTACGCCGACGATCCAGCCCTCGACCGGATCGATGTGCAGCGGCAGGCCGTAGCCGGCATCGCGTCGCATCCACGCCCACGCGGCCTCGACCAGACAGAGCACGCAATCGAGCGTATCGCCGGTACCGTCGGTGGTCATCGCCTCTAGCAGCGGCGCATCGTCACAGCAGAGCGGCACGCCCAGCGGATGCTGACCACGCAGCAGCGCCTCGACCAGAAGCATGCGGTTGGCCAGGCGCTCGCGTGTCTGGCCGGTGGCGGCTTCGCTCTTGTAGGAGCCGGCGACGATGCTGCGCGCCAGCCAGCCCGGATAGGCCTCCAGTGCGATGCGACGGGCGTCGCCACCGTGCATGCCGGGGATGTGGACACCGGCGGCGAGCAGTCGGCGCGCGCCCTCCTGGAACATCCACCCGACCGGTGGATTGACGAACTTGAGCGGGCTGTGCGATCCGGCAGGACGGTCGGTCACGCGGTGCGGATACTTCTGGCCCGCCGGGCGCTGCGCGCGCTCGGCGTCGGCCAGGTTCTTGAATTCGCTGCGCGAAAGCGCCGTGACGGCCTGCACCATGCCGGCCCAGTCGGTCGGCCAGCCGTGCTCGAGCACTGATTCGCGCGGCAGGCCGAAAGGAAAGTCGAAAGCCCCGAGCCACGGGCCCGGGCGATTCAGGAACGCCTCGAATCCGTCCCAGGACGGAAAGCGCTCGATGCCCTCGAGGACCAGCCCGCGATCTGCCACCACCGTGCCGCGGGCGACGGTGATCGGCTTGCGGGCCGAGGGCGACGACGTGAAATCGATGCCGTACAGCGTGCTCATGGGCGCAGCATACGCCCGAAGGGCGAAATTCTGACTATCGGCGGTCTGCCCCTATGTTGCGCCGCAGCGCGATGAGCCCCAGGCCTGCGGCCAGCAGCAGGGCGGCCGACGGCTCCGGCACGGTGCTTGCGATCGACAGCGGAGGTACGCCATCGCCGCCCGAATTCTGGCTGATGCCGCCCGAAGCGTCGCCGTCCCGCCCCAGCTGGACGGAACCGCCCTGGGGGGAAGGCCGCGGGCCGGGCAGGCCGCCTCCGGCGGACAGCGTCAGCGTTGCGCCACCCGCCCCATTGAGCGGAAGGGTGGGCAGCGGACCATTTCCGGTCAGTGACGACGGGTGGGTAGGTGACACGGGGCGCGGCGTCGGGGCGATGCTATCGAGTGGGCCGCCTAGGCGCACTGTCGAATCGGAGTCGATGTCGATATGCGGCGCGACGAGCACGATTTCGGGGGCTTCCAGGGTCGAGCGCAGCAGCGTCAGGCTGCCGGATGCCTCCAGCACGAGTTTGATCGGGTCCGCGACCACGGCGTCGCTGAGAGAAAGGTTGCCGGCACACGACAGGTGGCCGAAGGTCGCGGACAAGCTGCTCAGCTCGCCGCTGCAGGATACGTTTCCCGCGATGGACGTGGCGTGTGCGACCGGGTTGAGCAGAACTGCGCCAATCAGCAAGGCAATGGCAAACGGCGTGCGCATCGGATGAGCTCCTCGGGACGTCTGTCGGCAGGCGACGGTATGTGCGCCGTCATCTTTACGCATATGTCCTGTCCTCTGCCATCGTCCGAAGGGGCGATCATGCAGTTCGGTTGATGTTCCCGATCTGTCTGCTGTTTTCCGTGTTGCCGGTGGGCCACGCAGCCCGTCGGGCCTGCGTGGCGTCAAGCAATGTCGATCAGGCGCGACGGCGGGCGGCGAAGCCGATCATGCCCAGGCCGGCCAGCAGCAGGGCGTAGGTTTCGGGTTCCGGTACGGCGGCGGCGAAGGCGGTGACGCCCGGGCTGGCCACGGCACCGCTGAGCGACACGTAGGAACCTTCGGCGTCGCCGACCGACGACAGCACCCACTGTGTTGCGTCGTTCGCGCCGAGCGCGGCTTCCGACGAGGCGCGGCCGCTGACGCCCTGGGTGCGCGGGCCACCGGCGGTGCTGTTGTCGCCGTAAGTCAGGCGGTCGATCAGCGAACCGGAGGCGTCGAACAGATTCAGTTCGTCGGCGCGGCCGATGTTGTTGGTGTAGCCGCCCAGCACCTTGACGCCAGCGTCGAGGTTCCAGTCGAGGCGGAAGGTGTCGGCATCGATTTCCGTGATGACCACCGATTCTCCGGCGCCGACCAGACCGAAGCCGCTCAGGTCGAACACGCCCGGCAGACGGCTGTCGTCGTCATAGCTCCAGCCGGTGAAGTCGATGGCGCTGCTGCCGAGGTTGGTGAATTCGATGAACTCGCCGCTGCCGCCCGAGTACATCCATTCGGTGATGCGGACTTCGGCATGGGCCAGTTGAGGGGCGAGGCCAGCTGCGAACAGCAGAGCGATGAGCTTGTTCATGATTGTTGTCTCCGTTGTGAATGAGAGGGATCAGAAAGACATGCGACGACGCGCGGTGGCACCGATCAGGCTGAGGCCCGCCAGCATCAGCGCGGCCATCCCGGGTTCCGGCACCGGCGGAGTGGGCGCCAGCACATACAGACGCGGCGTTTCGCCGACGATGTAGATGACGCCATTGCCGTCGATGGTGACGCCTTCGGCATCGCCGGCGATGGCCGAGAAATCGAAGCTGCTCAGGATCTGTCCGCTACGGTTCACTTCCATCAGACGCGGCGTTTCCTGGCTGAACACCAGCAGATTGTCCTCGTCGGTCGTGCCGCGCAGCGACTGCACCGTGTTCAGCACCTGCACGCCGGACAGGTCCAGCGTGCCGAAGATCTGGGCGAACGGATTGGCCGGCGGCACCAGTTCGGTGACCGCTGCGGAACCGTTGGCGAAGTCGAGGGCCGCGTCATAGACGGCCTGCGGCACTTTCTCCTTCACCAGCACGAAGCGGCCGCTCAGCGGATCGTAGGAAATGTCTTCCAGACCGATGTTGCCGACGGTGGGACCGACCGACACGGAAGGCAGGTTGTTGCGGCCGATCGCGCCGCCGGCCTGGTAGCTGAACAGGTAGACGTCCTGCAGGCGTTCCTCGACGATGGCGAACTGACCATTGCCGACATAGGTGAGGCCTTCGGTGTCGTCGAAGCCGAACAGGTTCATCGAACTGATCATCTGGCCCTGCTTGTTCACCTCGACCACGTAGTCGCCTTCGTCGCCGACGACGAACAGCGTGTCGCTGTCCCAGTTCCAGGTGACGGCCGAGGCTTCGGACGCGCGTGCAGCGGGCAGGTCGTAGGTGGCGACCAGGCTGTAGTTCGCCAGATCCAGGCTCGTGATCTGCGCCTGCACCGGGGCGATGAAGGCGAGGGCCAGCGCTGCTGCGCCCAATGTGAATTTCATGTTGCGGCTCCGTGAAGGTCGTTTCAGCCGCAACCATGCGTGGCGCGCGTTGCGCGCGCATGACGAACGATAGTCCGTCCGGACTACGCGCACCGAAAGCTGCCGAACGGGGTATCGCCTCCCGGCGGCGCCGGCCGCGTGGCGGAACCGGCCCGGCTCGTCGGCGAGCGATGGTATCTTTGGGCCATGAGTGCACCGCCCGACGACACCTTCCTGCGCGAGCACAGCGCATTGCTGGCCGACAGCTTTCACCGTGTGACCGGACAATTGCTGCCGTCCGATCCGCACACGCTGTATCACGCGCCGTTCGCGCTGGTTTCGCACGGCACGGAAGCCGACCCGGTGTTCAACTACGCCAATGCGTTCGCGCAGCAACTGTTCGGCTACGACTGGGCCACCTTCGTTACGCTGCCGTCGCGTCTGTCTGCACGCGCGCCGGAGCGCGACGAACGTGCCCGCCTGCTCGATCTGGTGACACGACAGGGCTATATCGCAGACTACTGCGGCATCCGCGTGCGCAGCGACGGCACGCTGTTCCGCATCAGTCGTGCCACGGTGTGGAACGTGATCGACGCCGACGGCGTGCTGCGCGGTCAGGCGGCGATGTTTTCCGATATCGAGGAATTGCAATGAGCAGCACGCACCCGCTGATCGAGGCGCTGGACGCGCGTGTCGAGCGCTGGACACATACCCGGCGTGATCTGCACGCCCATCCGGAACTTGCCTTCGAGGAAAATCGCACCGCCGAAGTGGTGGCGCGGACGCTGCGCGCAGCGGGCATCGAGGTGCACGAAGGCATCGGTCGCACCGGTGTGGTCGGTGTGCTCCGCAACGGTTCGGGCCGCGGCGCGATCGGCCTGCGTGCCGACATGGACGCGCTGCCGATGACCGAGCAGAACACCTTCGCTCATCGCTCGACGCATCCGGGACGCATGCACGGCTGCGGCCACGACGGGCATACCGCGATGCTGCTGGCGGCGGCCGAGTACCTGGCCGAGACGCGGGGCTTCGACGGCACCGTGTACTTCATCTTCCAGCCGGCGGAGGAGGGCATGGGCGGCGCGCCGGCGATGATCGCCGACGGCTTGTTCGAGCGCTTCCCGATGCAGGCGGTGTTCGGCCTGCACAACTGGCCCGGCCTGCCGGTCGGCCAGATGGCGGTGCATACCGGCCCGGCGATGGCCTGCAGCGATTCGATCGACATCACGATAGACGGACGCGGCGCGCACGCGGCCATGCCGCACCTGGGCGCCGACCCGGTGCTGGCCGGCGCGGCCATCGTGCAGTCGTTGCAGTCCATCGTGTCGCGCAACGTGCCGCCGGTCGAATGCGGCGTGGTCAGCATTACCCAGTTCAACGCCGGCGAGGCCTACAACGTGATTCCGCAGTCGGCGACGCTGCGCGGCACGGCGCGCGCCTTCACGCCCGAAGTGCGCGACCAGCTTGAAGCCGGCATCGCGCGCGTGGTCCAGGGCGTGGCGTCCGCCCACGGCGTCGCCGCGTCGACGACCTACCGTCGTGGTTATCCGCCGACCATCAACAGCGAAAGCGAAGCCGCCTTCTGCGCGACGGTCGCGCGGGAAGTGTTCGGCGACGGCTCAGTGCATACGAACTACCCGCCCAGCATGGGTGCCGAGGACTTCGCCTACATGCTGCAGGAGAAGCCCGGCTGCTACGTCTGGCTGGGTAACGGCGGCGGACCCGACGCAGCGTCCGACCCGGCGCATGCCGAAGGCGGCGGCTGCATGCTGCACAACCCGCGCTACGACTTCAACGATCGCATCATTCCGCTGGGCGTTGCCTACTGGACGCGGCTGGTCGAGCGCTGGCTGGAGGGCTGACCGCCCTGTGGGGGCGGCCTTCCGACCACGGCTGGGCGATCGTTGACCGCCGGCTTCGATTCTGGCGGCAATCGCGAGCAAGCTCACTCCCACAGAGAACCGCTCCCATGACGGGCAGGCGCAGCTCTTGTGGGAGCGACCTCCGGTCGCGATACGGCGATCGCCGGCCGCCGGCTTCGCTTCAGGTTGCCATCGCGAGCAAGCTCGCTCCACGGAGCGCTGACTCCGCTGGCAGATCAGGCACTGCGCAAACCAAGCCAGCGCGCCACCAGGATGGCGCTGACCGGCATGATGACGGCGATGGCCACCACGGTCAGCAGCAGCGGGGTCAGGTCGCCGTAGTTCGCGGCGGTCGTGACCGCACCGGTGGCCGGGTCCTTCACTTCGCGCGACAGCACGTAGATCTGGTTCAGGTACTTGGTGCCAAGCTGGCTGGCCGACAGCGCCAGATTGGTGAAGGACGCCATCACCGCGAAGAAGGTGGCCTTCAGGTGGGCGGGTGCCGAGTTGGCGATCCAGGCCAGCATCGGGATCATCGAAATCTGCCCCAGCGGCGATTCCAGCGCCGTATCAATCACCGCGATGAAGCGTGCGTCGACCACGCCGCCGGTCATGCGGGCGGTCCATTCGTGCAGGCCCAGGCTCATGCCCAGCGTCGGCATCGACAGGATGAAGCCGGCCGCGGTCAGCCAGCCGACCACATAGGTGATCGAGCGCTCGGCCATGAAGCGGCGGAACATGAACATGCCGATCAGCGTCAGCGTCGAGCCGATCAGTGACAGCACCGAAAAGAAGGCCTGGTCGAAACCGAGCACGTCTATGGTCCACCAGGACACGCCGGGGCCGGTGCCGGGCGTGGCGCGGAACATGAAGATGACCAGCGCAGTACCGATCAGCGTGTTGCGTGCGCTGGCGTCCAGCTCGCGGGTGAGCCGGGTCATCAGGAAGGCGATGATGGTGAAGGAGCCGACGAAGATGATTTCCTGGTTCCACTTCAGGTTGGAAAGGCCCATGCCCAGCGTGAACACGACGAACACCAGGCTGCCGCCGAGGATCCACCAGTTCGGTTCGGTGTGGCTGTCGGGGTCGCGCAGCAGCGCGGCAGCCTCGGCGCGCGACAGTCCGCGCGCCATGTGGGCCGCGATGGCACCGCGCTTGAGCCAGGCGGCGAAGGCGACACCGGCGACCGAAATGGCGGGAATGGCCAGCGCCATCAGGTAGATGTCGCGGTAGATCAGCACCTTTTCCGCCTCCGGCAGTTTTTCGGTGCCGGCGAACACGTAGAGGTTGATCAGCGCCACCAGCACGCTGCCGCCGATGATGGCGACACGGCCAAGCGTCTGCATCGTCGTGTGCATCAGCTTGAGCTGATGCGGCGGTACTTGACGCCCCTGCTCATCGACGTGCGGCACCGCCTCCACCGTCATCGCGTCGGCCACCGCGTCCTGCAGTACATAGCCGATGGGACTCAGCAGCACGCTGATGACGAACCAGGTATTGACCGGCAACACCGCCGCCATCGCGTCGCGCTCGGCGATCAGGCCGGCCATGATGAGCAGGCTGGCCGCGATCAGGCCGGCGCCGAGGTATATGAGCAGACTTTTGAACCGCCACAGCAGATCGACCAGATGGCCCATCGGCATCTTCAGAGCCCATGGGATGCCCACCCAGAAGCCCAGCATCGCCAGGAATTCGGCCGACAGCCCGAGGTAGTCCTTGACGAAGAAGGTGCCGACGATGCCGGTCAGGCCCTGTATGCCGGCGGCCATGTAGACCATCAGCGGCGGCAGGTAGGAGAGGCGCATTTCGCGCCCGAGGGAAAGGATGTTCAGATCGATCCAGCGCAGCAGTCGGGATGTCATGGTCTGTTCTTGTTTTGGCGATCGCGCCTGTGACCGGCAAGGATAGGGGGAATTCCGTGTGCCGTGGCGAAAGCGCCGGCGGAAAGCCGGTATGCTTGCGCGCTGACCGCCCACCTACGCCAGGAGCCCAGAAGTGCGTCTTTTCGGCCGCGACGACGACCGCGCAGCGCTGCAGCCGCTGCGCCAGATCAAGCTCTTTTCGTCGCTGACCGCGCGCGAGCTGAAGGTGGTACAGGCACTCCGCCACGAACGCCAGTATCTGGCCGGCGAAATCGTGTTCGACGAGGGCGACGAAGGGCAGGCCATCTATGCCGTGGTCGAGGGCGAGGTCGAAATACTGCGCGCCGACGGCAATCGCCAGCTGCGGCTGGCGCTGCTCGGCAGCGGTGAGGTGTTCGGTGAACTGGCGCTGCTCGATCAGGCGCCGCGGGCGGCGCAGGCGAGGGCATACAGCGACTGCCGGCTCGTGGTCTTCTTCCGCGCCGACTTCATGAGCCTGCTGGAAACCCATCCCAAGATCGCGTCCAAGATCGCACTGGCGCTGGCCCGTCATCTGGGCGGCCGGCTGCGCCAGGCCAATGCCGGCGCCCGCCAGGAAGGGCATCTGTGAGGCGGCTGCAGCCCTCGGGCGCCGGTCCCGTCGCCTGGTGCGGCATCCTGCTGGCGACCACACTTGCGCTCTATCTTTTCCAGCACGTGCTGTGGCTGGTGCTGCCCTTCCTGTTCGGGCTGATCGCCTACTACTTTCTCTACCCGCCGATGCAGCGGCTGATGTTCGCCGGCTTTTCGCAGGCGGCGGCGGCCAACATCACGGTCGGCGTGTTCGCCGTGCTGCTGGTCATCTGTTTCGTGCTGGTGCTGCCCTGGTTTGCCGCGCACGCCGTCAGCGTGCAGGACACCGGCCAGCGCTATCTGCAGGGCGGGCTGGCCTTGCTCGACGATACGCTGCGCGCGCTCGAGGCCCGTTCGCGCTTCATGCGCGACGCGCACGTGGCCGATGCGGTGAGCTCGCACATCGCCGCGGCGGGCGAGGGCTTTGCCCAGGAACGCCTGCCGGCGCTGATGCTGGGCATCGCTGCCTGGCTGCCGTCCTTCCTGCTGGCGCCTTTCCTCGCCTACTTCTTCCTGCGCGACGGCCGGCGCTTCCAGCGTTTCCTCGCGCGCGCCGTGCCGAACGCCTTTTTCGAGCGCACCTTGCACCTGCTGTACGAGGTCGATCGCACGACGCGCGCCTACTTCCAGGGGCTGATCAAGCTCACCGTGCTCGACGCTGCCTGTCTGGCCGCCGGCCTGTGGCTGATCGGGCTGTCGTCGCCGCTGATGCTGGGGCTGATCACCGCCGTACTGGCCTGGGTGCCTTACGTCGGCTCGATACTCGGCTGCGCGGTGGTGGTGATGGTGGCGGCGACCGACTTTCCGGGGTCGCCGTCGGTCGCCTATGCGGCGGTCGGGCTGTTCGTCTGCGTCCGTCTGCTCGACGATTTCGTGTTCATGCCGCTGACCATAGGACGCAGCCTGAAGATGCATCCGCTGGTGACCGTGCTGATGATTTTCGTCGGTGGCGCGGTCGCCGGCGTGGCTGGCCTGCTGCTCGTGCTGCCGGTGCTGGGCGTCGTGATGGTGATCGGCGAAACGGTGAGCATCGTCGCCTCCGATCCGCGACTTCACGCCCGGCACGCCCACGCGCGCCGGTTGCGCCTGCAGTCGGTCACGCGCGACCTGGGCTGACGAGATCAGCCCTCGCGATTGCGCATGTGGTCGGCGAGGTCCTCGATTGCGCTCAACAACTGCGCGTTGGCTTCGTCCGGCGGCAGCACTTCGTCCATCGCCATGCGCATGCACATGAGCCACTGGTCGCGCTCGGCTTCGCCGATGGTGAAGGGCAGATGACGCGCGCGCAGGCGCGGGTGGCCATAGGCCTGCACGAACAGCTGCGGGCCGCCGAGCCAGCCCGACAGATACATGAACAGTTTCTGGTTGGAGCCCGACAGGTCCGCCGGATGCAGCTTGCGGATGCCGTAGGCCTCCGGCAGCGTGTCCATCAGTTCGTAGAAGCGGTCAACCAGGCGGCGTATGGTCGGCTCGCCGCCGATGTGTTCGTAGAAGGTGGTGGCAGTCTGGGTCATGGCGTGGTGATTCTGCGTCGAGGCGTGATTTTATCGCGTTGCGGGACGGCTACATCGCGTGGACGGCGGTCGTTTTTCGCAGGGACGTCATCGCTGCCGGCATAGAATCGCGGCGCTGCGCGTCGCTTACATGACCCGAGCCGAACCGAGGACTGCCATGAAGACCCTGCTTTTCTACGACAACGTGGTCGTGCTGAACCGCGACACCCACCGCGACCTGCGCCTGAAGCCTCAGGACAACCTGAAGTTCGCGGCGGAAACCAATTGCGTCCCGCTGGCCCTGGTCGAGTTCGGCGACGTCGCCCGCGAGTACCCCATCGTGTTCGCCCGCCTGCCCGGCGGTCTGGTGCCGGTCGCGCTGCTTGGCCTGCGCGACGCCGAAAACCTTTATGTCACGCCGGAAGGCAAATGGGACGCGCGTTACGTTCCGGCCTTCGTCCGCCGCTACCCCTTCGTCGCGGTGCAGGACAACAACGCGCCGGACAAGCTGCTGGTGTGCATGGACGACAAGTTCCCCGGCTTCAACACGGAAGAGGGCGAACGCCTGTTCGACGAGAACGGTGCGGAAACCGATTTCCTGAAGAATGCGCTCGCCTTCGTGCAGGGCTATCAGAACGAGGCGCAGCGTACCGCCGAGTTCTGCCGCGAGGTCGAGCAGCTCGGCCTGCTCAACGAGATGAGCGCGATGGCGGAGCTCAACGACGGTCGCAAGTTCCGCCTCGACGGCCTGTGGGTGATCGACGAAGCCAAGCTGCAGGCGCTGTCGGCGGCAGCGGCCGTCGATCTGTTCCGTCGCGGCTGGATGGGTCTGGTCTATGCGCAACTGCTGTCACTCGGCCACCTGCGCATCCTGCTCGACCGCACCGCAGCGCGCGGCGCGGCCGACGCGCCGGCGACCGCCGAGGCGGCAGAAGCGACCAAGCACTAACTTTTCACGCTTGCCGCGTTTGCCGTCACCGGCAGGGTCAGGCGGGCGATGAGCCCGCCGCCCTCGCGCGGCAGCAGGTCGAAGCGCCCGCCGTGCGCGCGCATCGTGCGCTCGACGATGGCCAGCCCCAGTCCGGCGCCGCTCTGACCGGTGCGAGAGTTGTCGAGCCGGGTGAACGGACGCTTCAGCCGCTCCACCTGTTCCGGCGGAATACCCGGGCCACGGTCGCTCACGTCTATCCGGACCTCGTTGCCATCCAGACTGCAGTTCAGCTCTATCGGCTGGTCCTCGCCAGCGTGGCGCAGCGCATTGTCGATCAGGTTGTTCAGGCAGCGGCGGATGGCCAGCGGGCGAAAGCGCATTGCCGGCAGTGGATCGATATGACCGGTACTGACCGGCTTGTCGTGGCGCGCGTAGGCTTGCGCCGCTTCGAGCACCAGACTGGCCAGATCGCCGTCTATCGGCTCCTCGCCGGTGGTGATGCGCGCGAAATCGAGGAACTGGCCGATGATCTTGTCCATGTCGTCGATGTCGGCGCTCATGTCGCGCACCGTTTCGGGGTCCAGCCCGGCCAGTTCCATGTCGAGCCGCAGACGGGTCAGCGGCGTGCGCAGATCGTGCGAGATGCCGGCCAGGATCAGCGCGCGCTCGTCCTCGTTGCGAGCGATGTCGTCCGCCATCTGGTTGAAGGCGTGCGCCACTTCGGCCAGTTCCTCGGCGCCGCACTCGGCCAGCGGGGCAGGGCGCTCGCCGCGTCCGATGGCCCGCGCGGCGCGCTTCATCGCCGCCAGCGGTCGCGTCACCCGCTGCACGATCAGATAGGCGCCGCCGAGCGCGAGCAGCAGCGCCGCCGTGCCCCAGCCGATCACCTCCAGCGCCAGCGGGCGCTCGATGCGGTTGCGCGGCAGCATGAGCCAGTAGTCGTCCACGCCTTCCTCGTCGGCAATGCTGAAGCTGACGAACAGTCCGCTCTGCAGGCCCTTGGTGACGACAATGCGCGTGCGCGGGTCGAGCCGCTTGCGCAGTTCCTGCTCGATGGCGCGCAGCGTGCTGTCGCCCCTGACCGGCTGGAAGCCCGGAATGTCGCCGTCGGGATAGATGCGCAGGCCTTCGCGCATCGACAGTTCGGTCAGCAGTTCGAGCCGGCGCTGCGGATCGGCGCTGACCAGCGAGGCGCGCGTCAGGTTGATCACGCTGATGACGATCTGCGCCGCCTGCTGGGCACGCGGCCCCTGTTCGAGCCAGCTGTAGATGCCGGACCAGGCCAGCACCGACGCGGTGAGCAGACCCGCCAGCAGCAGGAAGGTGCGCGCGAGCAGCGAACGCGGCAGCAGCGTGAAGCTGCGCAGCGGGCGGCTCAGGTTCTGTCCGGTCCAGCGCGTCAGGCTGCCGCGCCGGCGTGCCCGCTTCACCACGTCGGGGCGTACCCGGGGCGCGCGTCAGCCATGCCGGGTGCCGTCGGGCACGAACACGTAGCCGAAGCCCCACACTGTCTGCAGATAGCGCGGCTTGGCCGGATCGTCCTCGACCAGCTTGCGCAGACGCGACATCTGCACGTCGATCGAGCGGTCGAAGGCGTCGTACTCCCGGCCACGCGCCAGTTCCATCAGCTTGTCGCGCGACAGCGGCACGCGCGGCGACTCGAGCAGCACGCGCAGCAGCGAGAACTCGCCGGTGGTGAGCACCTGCTCCTGTCCGTTGCGGGTGAGCGTGCGCGCCGCCAGATTGACCTCGACCTGGCCGAAGCGCACCACGCGTTCGTCCAGCGTCGGCGCGCCCGGCGGCGGTTTCGGCGCCTGGCGACGCAGTACCGCGTTGATGCGGGCGACCAGTTCCCGCGGGTTGAAGGGCTTTGGCAGGTAGTCGTCGGCGCCCATTTCGAGACCGACGATGCGGTCGACCTCGTCGCCCTTGGCGGTCAGCATGACCACCGGAATCGTATTGTCCTGCGCACGCAGTCGTCGGCAGATGGCGAGGCCGTCCTCGCCCGGCAGCATCAGGTCGAGCACCATCAGGTCGTACAGTTCGCGAGCCAGCGCGCGATCCATCTGTGTGCTGTCGGCTACCGCCTTGACCGTGAAGCCCTGTTCGCCGAGATAGCGTTCGAGCAGCGCGCGCAGGCGGACGTCGTCATCGACGACAAGTATCTTGCGTTTTTTTTCTTCCATGGACCGATGCTACCCGAGCGCATTGGCGCAATTCAATTGCGCCGTGAGCGGATGTAACGCACCTGCAGGGTGGTTACCCGCGCTTACAAAGCGCCGCCACCCCCTCACACAAGGCTTACAGCCGCTGCACAGCATTGAGCCCAAGGATATCGGACGCTGGGCTTCAGGGGGATGACAGGGTGAGCAGATGCAGACTGATGGGCATTGCAGCGCTTTGCGCGGCACCGGCCTTCGTCATGGCAGCGGTTGTGCCGGCTGTGCAGACGCCGCCGGGAGGGGTGGGGTCGGCCGTTCAGGCCGCCGCCCCCGCGAACGACAGACCGGAGACGGCGGGCAACAGTGTTGCGGATTCGCACCTGCTGCTGCAGTACGCGCTACACCGCTCCAGTCGCTACCTCTACAATCCGGGCGACGGCGCACAGTTGGCCGGCGCGGCCGGCCTCCTGGAGACTGTTGAACACTAGCGATTTGAGGAGCGTAATCGGATGAAGTGTGCTGACCTTGCCGGCTCGCGACTGTACGGCATCCTTGCCGGATCCTGTGTGGGTGCGGTGTTGTTCGCATCTGCACCGGCTTTGGCAGGCCCCGGTGAAGCGGGCGGGCGTCGGGATTTCGTCGAGCCGCAGCGCTTCGAGCGTGTGATTCCGGCCGGGGCGACGTTGCAGCCGATGCGCCGTTTCGACGAGGAAGCGAGCCCGGTCCGGCGTCTCGACTTCGGTGACCAGCGCGGAAACCGCATGACGCCTGAAGAACGTCGCCAGCTGCGACGCGACATCCGCGATGCGGCCCGCGAGCTCTATCGCGATGCACCTCGGCCGTGACCGGCTTCGGCCTCCCGCTTCGCTTTTCCCAGTTTCGCCCGTTGTCCGCTACAGCAGTTTCGGCCCACACCTCCTCTTCGTGGGTTGCCGCGCAGCGGCATTGCGACCTGCCCCCAGGGGCAGGTCTTTTGTTTTCGGGGGCCTGAATGGACCGTAGGCATTTTCTGCTGACCGCCGGAAGCGCGTCGCTGGCGCTGGCCAGCGAACTTCGCGCGAGCGAACCTGCGCCTGCTCCACGACTGCTGTTCCTGATCGACCTGGCCGGCGGCAATGACGCGCTGAATACGCTGGCACCGCACACCGACCCCGCCTACTACCGCGCCCGTCCGACCATTGCACTCGACCGCCGCACGGTCCTGCCGATCGCACCGGGTCAGGCCCTGCATCCGTCACTGCGTCCGTTGATGCCGCTGTGGGATGCCGGTGAGCTTGCGCTGGTGCAGGGGGTGGGCTGTACGGGCGGCAGCGTGTCGCATCACCGTGCCACCGAAATTCTCGACAGTGCCTTGCTCGAAGACGCGCCGCTGCAGACCGGCTGGCTGGCGCGCTGCCTGTCGCTGCACGACGGCATCCGCCACGCGGCGACGCAGGCCTTGACGGTGTCGTCCGACCTGCCGGGACCTGTACACGGCTTGCCGCGCTGCCGCCGACTGGCCGACGAGTATCCGGAGAATGTCGCCGGGCGCTTCGGCTTTCCGCAGGACGTGCTCGGATGCGCACTGGCGCAGGCCTGCGCCGAACTGCTGTCCGGCTCGGATGCCGCGGTGGTGCGGGTGGCGCTCGATGGCTTCGATACGCACGAGAACCAGCCTTCGGCCCACGCCCCTTTGCTGGCTTCGCTCGCCGCGTCGATGACGGCGCTGCGCAGCGCGCTGAGCGCCATGGGGCGCTGGCGCGATACGCTGGTCCTCACGCGCAGCGAGTTCGGGCGACTGGCGCACGAAAATCTGAGCGCTGGCACCGACCACGGCAATGCCGGCATCCAGCTGCTCACCGGCGGTCGCGTCGTCGGCGGACTGCATGGCCGCGCATTGAGCTTCGATGCGCTCGATGCACGCGGCGCCTTCGTGCCGGCGGTCGACTTCCGGTCGGTCTATGCATCGATCTCGCGCGACTGGCTCGGTGTCAGCCCGGTTGCCGCCTTGGCGGCAACGCCGCCGCTGCCCGGATTGCTGCACGCCTGAGGCGCGATCAGACGGCGCGGGCGGTCGGCTTGTGGCGGTCGTAGCCGTGCTTCTGCGCGACGCGGTTGTACTGGATGTGCGCGTCGATCACGCGGCGCTCGCGCGGCGCGAGCGTAAACACGTCGATCAGGATGTTGCGCGCGTCCTCGGCGACGGCGTCGTCCCAGCGCGGGTCGAGCTGCCTGATCAGTTCGGCCAGTCGAGCCAGTTCGGCGTCGACGTGGTCGAGGTCGGGACCGGCTGCGCTTTCCTCGGCAAGATTTGCTGCGGCTGCCTGCGCGCGCTCGCGGGCCGAGCGCGCGTTCTGGCGTTTCAGGCGGTTGGACACCGTACCGCCGGCGGCTTGGATCTTGTCGACCAGACCGGCTGCGGCGTCCTCGTTATTGGTGGCGAAACAGGCTTCGGCCAGTTCGCTGGTCGCCAGCGTGTCCGGCTTGCTGAGCCGCGCGTGCGCCTGCAGTGCCCGGTTGATCGCTTCGCGCGCGCCGCCCTCGTCTCCGCGCTGCGACAGCATGCGCGCCTCGACCACGTCCGACAGCACCGCCGCCGTATCGCTGCCGCCGAGCAGACCACGCATCGATTCGAAGCGGGCATTCAGTTCTTCCGCCGCTTCGGGCAGTTCAATCAGACTCTTGATCAGCGTCAGATGGTCCTCGGCGCTGGCCAGTGACGTCCCTTCGGTACGCTCGACCACGCGGCGCATCACGCTTGCCGCACGCTCGACGTCACCTGACTCGAGACAGATCTCGCCGATGCTGCGCAGCCGACGCAGATTGTCCGGCGCGATCGAGTCGGCGCGTTCGTAATAGGTGCGCGCCTGTTCGAGTTCGCCATTGCGCTCATGCAGCTCACCGAGGAAGTCGTACACGCCCATGAACTCGGGAAATTCCTCGTTGATCTCGGCAGCGTGGCGTGCGGCCTCGGCCACGTCTCCACGTTCGCGCAGCACCATCGCATAACCGATGCGCGCCCAGGGCACGGTGTTGCGGGCCATCACTGCCTTGTAGATCTCGGTGGCCTCGTCGAGGCGACCGAGGGCGATCAAGGCCTCGGCCCGGATTCGCAGCGCGTCCATTGAGTAGCGCGGCTGGCTGGCGAGCACCTTGTCGCACTCTTCTATCAGCGCTTCGAGATTGCGCGCGGCCATCTGTTCGTAGATCGACTTCAGTGCGTGCTTCTTCTCGACTGCCTTGACCAGGCGTTCGCCGAGCTGACCGGACGTGAAAGGCTTGAGCAGATAGTCGTCGGGCGCGAACTCGGCGGCCGCGACGACGCGCTTGCGGACGCGCTCTCCGGTCACGATCATGAAGACCGAGGACAGCGGCAGGATGTCGTTCAGGCGCAGTTCTTCAAGTACTCGCAGTCCGTCCTGCTTCTCACCGAAGTTGTAGTCGCACAGCACGACGTCGGGGGTAGCTGCCGAGCATTGCCTCAGCAGGTCGGCCGAGCTGCCGGCCATGCCCACGTGCTTGACGCCCGCCTGCGACAGCTGCGTGCGCACCCAGGTACGCACGACCTGATTCGCGTCGGCGATGACCACGCGCATCTTGTCGAGGACTTCGGTCGGCAGGAACATGAGGTGTGACGGACTCCGGACACTGGGGCACAGTCAGGTGTAACGGCGGTACCCGCGTCGAACTTGAAGTATCCGCCCGCGCGGCGGGCAACAGAAGCCCCTACAATTCGCCTTTGTCCCCTGTTGCTGCACTGCATGAAGCTGCTTGCTCTCGAAACGTCCGCTGAAACCGCCTCCGTCGCGCTGTGCCTCGATGACCGCATGTTGTCGAGGGAAGGGGGAACACCGGGCACCCATGCGCAGTTCATCCTCGGCTGGGTGGGCGAACTGCTGGACGAGGCGGGCCTGACGCTGAACCAGCTCGATGCGATCGCGTTCAGCGCCGGCCCGGGCAGCTTCACCGGCCTGCGGCTGGCCGTGTCGGTGGCGCAGGGACTGGCGCTCGGTGCCGGGCTGCCGCTGGTGCCGGTGCCGACACTGGATGCACTCGCGCTGGGACGTGGCGACGGGCTGCATCTGTGTTGCGTCGATGCGCGCATGAGCGAGGTCTATAGTGTGGCCTGCGAGGTGCGGGACGGGCAGGTCGAGGCGCGCACCGACATCCGGGTCGGACCGCCCGACAGCCTGCCGCCACCGCCGGACGGCCCGGCGCACTGGCACGGTTGCGGCAGCGGTTTCGCACTGGCGCCGCTCGCTCAACTGGCGTGGACGGCACATCTCGCTTCGATCGATGCCGCCGCCGCGGTGCATGCGCGCGATATCGCCCGGCTCGGTGCGATCCGGCTGGCCGCGGGCCTGTCCGTCGATGCAGCGCTGGCGGCGCCGCTGTATGTGCGCGACAAGGTGGCGCAGACCACGGCCGAACGACTGGCCGCGGGAGGCCGCGCTTGATGGCGGCGGCCGGCGTCAGCTTCGGCACGGTCACCTCGTTCGCGCCGATGCGCGACGAAGACCTCGACGAGGTGGCACGCATCGAGCGCACGCTGTTCGATTTCCCATGGACGCGCGTCAATTTCGCCGACTCCCTCAGTGCCGGGTACTGCTGCCGCACCATGTGGCAGGGACGCTCGATGGCGGGTTACGCGGTCATGATGTGCGTGCTCGACGAGGCTCACCTGCTGAATCTCAGCGTGGCGCGCGAATATCAATGCCACGGACTCGGCCGGCGATTGCTCGCCCACCTCGGCCGCGAGGCGAAGAATCATGGTGCGGCACGCATGTTTCTTGAGGTCCGGCCGTCCAACGTGGCCGCGCGTGCGTTGTACGAGCGTACCGGCTTTCAGCCGATAGGGCGGCGCCCACGCTATTACCCGGCGCTGGACGGTCGAGAGGATGCCATCGTGATGAGCGCTGAACTGGACGACACATGGATGCAATGAGGTCACCGCGATGAGCCGCCGCGATTCGATGCTGCGCGAAATGGGTATCGCGCCGCTGTGGCGCGATCGCGCTTCGCCGTCGCCGCAGCAGGCCACGGTCGAGGCGCTGCCGGATGCGCAGGCACCGGCCGAGGCGTCGCGTCCGGCTGCACCGGTGCGCGTCGAAGCTGCACCTGCACGAGCTGTCACGCGAGTGGTGACGCCAAAGGTGACGCCAATCGCTGCGCCGTCCTCCACCGTGTCAGCCGAGGGGTTGGGTTGGGACGAACTGGAACAGTGCATCCGCGCCTGTCAGGCTTGCCGTCTGGGCGAGCGTCGCACGCAGGCGGTGCCCGGCGTGGGCGACCGCGAAGCGGACTGGCTGTTCGTCGGAGAAGGACCGGGCGCAGAAGAGGACGCGCGCGGCGAGCCCTTCGTTGGCCAGGCCGGCAAGCTGCTCGATGCGATGCTGGCCTCGCTCGGGCTGGCGCGCGGCCACAAGGTCTACATCGCCAACGCGGTGAAATGCCGGCCGCCAGGCAATCGCACGCCCGAGGCGGATGAGATCGCGACCTGTCACCCCTATCTGGATCGTCAGATCGAACTGATCCGGCCGCGCATCATCGTCGCGCTCGGCCGGCCTGCCGCACAGACGCTGCTCGGCGGCGAGATCAAGATTGCCGCTGCGCGTGGCCGTCTGTTCCAGCGCAAGGGCGTTCCGGTGGTGGTGACCTATCATCCCGCCTATCTGCTGCGTAACCCGCAGGACAAGGCGCGGGCCTGGGAAGATCTGTGTTTCGCGCGTGCCAGCGTCGTCTGACAGCGCCGGTGTCTGACCGGCGCTAGCATCGCGCCACTTTCATCCGGAGTCCCTACGTGTACACCCTCAGAAACTTCGCAATCGCCCTCAGTCTGACCGCGTTTGCGGCGCCGCTTCTTGCCCAGCCGCCGGCCCATGCGCCGGCGCACGGCTGGCGCAAGAAGAACGATCCGCACTACGTCGGCTATACCGGCTACAAGTGGAACGACGACTACGGCATCCGCTCCGGCCGTTGCAACCGCGAAGCGGTCGGCGCGGCACTGGGCGGGACGGTGGGCGGTCTGGTCGGATCGGCGGTGTCGGACCGTGACAGCCGCCTCGTTGCCATCGTGCTCGGCACCACGATAGGCGCGCTGATTGGTGCCCGCATCGGTCGTGACCTCGACGAGGCGGACCGCGCCTGCATCGGTCACGCACTTGAACTGGCCGACAACGGCAAGCCGGTGCACTGGATGTCGGAAGGCGTCAGCTACACGCTGACACCGGGCAAGGCAAGCGGGGATGGCTGCCGCAGCTACACGCTGCGCGGCGAGGCGAACGGCCGCAGCGACACGTCGAAAGGGACGGCCTGTCGCCGTGATGACGGCGCCTGGGTGCCGCGCGGCTAGGGTCTCTTGCCATTGGAACGCGAAGGGCGCGAATAATCACAGGCAACGGACCCTAGACGGCGATCCGACGGCGCCGGTCAGTGGATCGCGCCGTCGTCCAGCTGCGCGACGTCGTCGTGCCGGCGTTGATTGGCGTGGTGCCATTTGCGCACCGCGTACATGGTCGCCGCGACGAAAGCGCCGAACAGGATCATGACGATGTAGACCGACAGGCCGGCCGCCAGCAGGGCGGCGTAGAGCCCGGTCATGATCAGGATGGACAGGTTTTCGTTGAAGTTCTGCACGGCGATCGAATTGCCGGCACCCATCAGCATGTGGCCGCGGTGCTGCAGCAGCGCATTCATCGGCACCACGAAGAAACCTGCACAGGCGCCGATCAGCACCAGCAGCGGTACCGCCAGCCACAGATTGCTCACCAGCACCATCAGCGGCACCAGTACGCCCATCGCGATGCCGAGCGGAATCACCCGTACCGAGGCGCGCAGGGAAATGCGGCGTGCCGCCATCACCGCGCCGATGGCGATGCCCACCGCCACCACGCCCTGCAGCTTGGATGCCTGGGATAGCCCCATGCCGAGGGCGCGGTCGGCCCAGTCGATCACGATGAACTGCAGCGTGGCGCCCGCTCCCCAGAACAGCGTGGTGACCGCCAGCGAAATCTGCCCCAGCTTGTCCCGCCACAGACCGGTGAAACAGCGGCCGAAGTCGACGAGCAGTGCGAGCGGGCTGGCGTGCAGCGGCTTCATCGGTACGCCGGTATCCGGAATGTAGAGGTTGAAGAATGCTGCAAGTGCATACAGTCCGCCGACGATGATCAGGCTGACCTCGACCGTGGTGTCCAGACCGGTGTCGATCAGCGGCAGGTCGATGGCAAGCAGGCGCGCGCTCAGCGAGGGATCGATCAGCAGTCCGCCCATCAGCACACCGAGGATGATGGCGCCGACCGTCAGGCCTTCGATCCAGCCGTTGGCGACGACCAGCAGACGGTGTGGCAGGTATTCGGTCAGGATGCCGTACTTGGCCGGTGAATAGGCGGCCGCGCCAAGACCGACGACAGCATAGGCAAACAGCGGGTGCACCCAGCCGAACATCAGCGCACAGCCACCCACCTTGATCATGTTGCTGATGAACATGACCCGTCGCTTCGGCATCGAGTCGGCAAAGGCGCCGACGAAAGCGGCCAGCGCCACGTAGGAAATCGTGAAGAACAGCTTGAGCAGCGGAATCTGCCAGCCCGGGGCCTGCATGTCCTTCAGCAGATAGATGGCAACGACCAGCAGGGCATTGTCGGCGAGCGCGGAGAAAAACTGCGCCGCCATGATGATGTAGAAGCCAAAAGGCATCGAACGTCTGCGGCCGGATCAGGCCGCCGGCCGGGCGAAAAAAGTGCGCCTTTATACCATGAACCCCTTGACGCCCTTGCCGCCCCCGCGCTTCGTGTCACAAAGCGTATCCTGTCGCGCCGCAACACGATTTCGGCATCCGCAGCGCTGCTGTCGCATCGCGTCCACTGACGCATTTTGGTTTACCCGCCAACCCCGACTTGGTCTATAACCACGAGGGCAGGCGTCACTTATATAGAGGGAAAAATGCCCGATAGAAGGCTGGAAGTCTTTCACGCAGCAGCGAGCCAGATGTCGTTCACGCGCGCGGCGGAACTGCTGCAGATGACCCAGCCTGCGGTCACTTTCCAGATCAAGCAGCTGGAGGAGCATTTCGGCACCCGCCTGTTCGAGCGCGCCCACGGCCGCGTGTCGCTGACGCCCGAAGGCGTCAAGGTGAAGGACTACGCCGACCGCATCCTCGATCTGTTCGCCAGTCTCGAGAACGAGTTGCAGGCGATGGCCACCGACCTGCGCGGCCACCTGCTGATCGGTGCCACGCCCACCGTCGCCGAGTACCACCTGCCGCCGGTGCTGGCGGAATTCCGTATCGCCCATCCGAACGTGGTGCCGCGCCTGACCGTCGACAATCCGGACGTGATCGAGGACATGGTGGATCAGCGCGTGCTCGATATCGGCATCGTTGAAGGCCTCGGACGCGGCGGCTCGCAGGTGATGGTCGAGCCCTGTGCCGAGGACGAACTGGTGGTGGTCTGTTCACCCGATTTTCCGCTCGCCAAGCTGAAGGAAGTAACGCCCGAACACCTGCTGCTGCACCCCTGTGCCGGGCGCGACGCGGGCAGCGTGCGTGCGCTGCTCGAGAACTACCTGTCGCGCGGTGGCGTCGATCCGGCCAAGCTGCCGCTGGCGTTCGAGCTCGATCGACTGTCTTCGGTCAAGGGCGTGCTCGAGCGCGGACTGGCCTACGCCATCCTGTCACAGGCGGCCATCCGCCACGAAACCAGCCTCGGGCTTCTGGTGGCGATACCGCTGCGCCCTCGGCTGGTGCGGCACATGACGCTGCTGTACCCGTCGGAACGCTTCCGCACCTATATGGCGAAACAGTTTGGCGAGTTCGCTGCAACCCGGCTGTCCCAGCGCCGATAGTACAATCCGGGGCTTCGCAGCTCGCCGTTCCCGCCGAACGCCCCTCATGTCGCGCCCGCACTACACCGAACCCTTTCCGCTTTTCCGACCCATCCACGCCTGCATCGATTTCGATGCGCTGCGCCACAACTACCTGCGCACACGCGAACTCGCCGGCGGCGCGAAGATGTGGGCGGTGATCAAGGCCAACGCCTACGGTCACGGCATCATGCGCATTGCGCGCGGCCTGGCGACGCTGGCCGACGGCTTCGCACTGCTCGACCTCGAGGACGCCGTCCGTCTGCGCGAAGCCGGCATCACGCAGCCCATCCTGCTGCTCGAAGGTTTCTTCGGCGCCAAGGACCTGCCTGAAATCGCCGCGCGCAGGTTGTCCACTGTGGTGCACACGCTGGAGCAACTCGACTGGCTCGAATCGGCGCAACTGCCGGCCGGCGCGCGCATTCCGCTCTTCCTCAAGGTGAACACTGGCATGAACCGGCTCGGCATTACGCCGGCCCAGGTGCCCGCGGCGCTGGCGCGCCTGCGCGCCTGGCCGCACGCCGGTCAGATCGGCCTGATGACCCATTTTGCCGACGCCGACGGCGAGCGCGGTGTCGATGCCCAGTTCGCGCGTTTCGCGCCGCTGGCCGCCCAGTTCGACGGTCCGGTGTCGATGGCCAATTCCGCCGCCTTGCTGCGCTTCCCGCAGACGCACGCCGACTGGGTGCGCCCCGGCATCCTGCTGTACGGCGCCAGTCCGGCCACTGCCCACGCCACGGCAGCCGACATCGGCCTGAAGCCGGTCATGCGCTTCGAGGCGCGGGTCATCGCGGTGCAGCACCTGCAACCGGGTGACCGCGTCGGCTACGGCGGCATGTTCACTGCCGAGCGCTCGATGCGCGTCGGCACCGTGGCCTGCGGTTACGCCGACGGCTACCCGCGTCACGCGCCGAGCGGCACGCCGGTGGCGGTCGATGGTGTGCGCAGCCGGCTGGTTGGCCGGGTGTCGATGGACATGATCGCCGTCGACCTGACCGACATCTCGCAGGCCGGCCTCGGCAGCGTGGTCGAACTGTGGGGCGAGCATGTGTCGCTGGACGAAGTGGCGCTGCGCGCGGGCACGGTCAATTACGAGCTGGTGTGCGCGCTGGCGCTGCGCGTGCCGGCGGTCGAGATCGGTGCGGCCGAACTGACCGAGCCGCAGCCGACTGTCGCGCTCGCCCGCTGACATCGATGGCAAAGCCGAAAACCAGTTACGTCTGCAATGAATGTGGTGCGGTCAGCCCGAAATGGGCTGGCCAGTGCGCCGACTGCAAGGCCTGGAATTCACTGGTCGAAACGGTGCCGGAGCAGGGCACCGGCGCGCACCGCTTCGCCTCGCTGGCCGGCACCGCAAAGGTACAGGCGCTGGCCGACATCCGGCCGCGCGAGGAACCGCGCCTGCCCACCGGGCTCGACGAATTCGACCGTGTGCTGGGCGGCGGCCTGGTGCCGGGCGGCGTGGTGTTGATCGGTGGTGACCCCGGCATCGGCAAGTCGACGCTGCTGCTTCAGGCGCTAGCCCAGCTCGCGCCGCGCGTGCCGGCGCTTTACGTGACCGGCGAGGAATCGGGCGAACAGGTGGCGCTGCGCGCGCAGCGGCTGGCGCTCGACCCGGCCGGCATGCAGCTGCTGGCCGAAATCAATCTGGAGAAGATCGGCGCCGCGCTGAACGATACGCGACCGCGCGTCGTGGTGATCGACTCGATCCAGACCGTCTATTCCGAACAGCTCACGTCGGCGCCCGGTTCAGTCGCTCAGGTGCGCGAATGCGCGGCTCAGCTCACGCGTGCGGCCAAGCAGGCCGGGCACAGCCTCATCCTGGTTGGTCACGTGACCAAGGAAGGCACGCTGGCGGGGCCGCGCGTGCTCGAGCACATCGTCGATACGGTGCTCTATTTCGAGGGCGAAACCGGATCGAGCTTCCGTCTGGTCCGCGCCTTCAAGAACCGCTACGGCGCGGTCAATGAACTGGGCGTGTTCGCCATGACCGAGCGCGGGCTGCGCGGCGTGTCGAATCCGTCGGCGCTGTTCCTGTCGCAGCACGCGCAGCCGGTGCCGGGTTCCTGCGTACTGGTGACGCAGGAAGGTACGCGACCGCTGCTGGTCGAGATACAGGCGCTGGTAGACAGCGCGCACGGCAATCCGCGCCGGCTCACCGTCGGGCTCGACAGCGCGCGCCTGGCGATGCTGCTGGCGGTGCTGCACCGGCACGCCGGCGTCACCTGCGCCGACCAGGACGTGTTCGTCAATGCGGTGGGTGGCGTCAAGATCGGCGAGCCGGCCGGCGATCTGGCCGTGCTGCTGGCCATCGTGTCGTCGCTGAAGAACCGGCCCCTGCCAGCCAAGCTGATCGCCTTCGGCGAAGTCGGTCTTGCCGGCGAGATCCGGCCAGCCCCGCGTGGTCAGGAACGTCTGCGCGAGGCGGCCAAGCTTGGCTTCACCCATGCCCTTATTCCGCGCGCCAACGCACCGAAGCAGGCGATCGACGGGCTGACCGTCATACCCGTGGAACGGCTGGAGGAAGCATTCGCGCGGCTGCGCGAGCTGGATTGACGAAGGTTGCGGAAGCGGTCTCCTGCCCGCGACTGAGACCTGAAACGAAACCGGCGACCTGCATACGCCGCGTCGCGGCCAAGGCCGCTCCCACAGGGAGGGCGCCAGACTCGCAGCAGGAGGCTTGGCAAGGGTTCTGTGGGAGGGGTCTTGACCCCGACGGCAGCCTGCATCGAAGCCTGCGGACGACGGCAGCCAAGTCGCGGCCAAGGCCGCTCCCACAATAATCGCGCCTGATCTAGCTGCCGAGGGACGACTTCGAGCACATCCGCGGCCTGTCCACGCGCACGAACGCTCAGTGCGCCGCCATGGCGGGCTGCAGCAGCGCAGTCGGCGCCTGCAGTTCCCGTCGCAGTTCGACACCGCATTCATCGACCCACGCATACACGCTGTCGATGGCGCGGGTCGCTTCGGCGAACCAGGCCTGGGCAGTGATGCCGCCTGTCTCGCCCAGCAGATTGCGGCGCAGCGTCGTCATCATGCCGCCGACATTGCGTCCAGCCTCGATCGCGGCGCGGCTGCCGTCGGCCGCAGCCAGTGCCTGCCGGACCAGCGCATCGATGCGTGCGGCGAGGAACATCAGGCGTACGCGCGCCACCGGTGCGCACTGACCGCGCGACGCGACGCCGGTGCCGATGGCGCGGGCCTGACCGAGGTATTCGGCCAGCGCCGGCAGACTGGCGACGTGGTTGCGTACGCGGCCCGCGTCGACGCGACCGGCCGCGCCCAGTTCGACCCGACTTTCGCCCAGCGCGTCCAGCCACTCAAGCGCACGCGACACCAGTTGGCCGTGGCGGCTCAGGCTCTGTTCGGGCAACAGTCCGCCATTGCCGAGCAGCTCGGTCAGTTCGCGCCACTGGAAGCGGAACACCATCAGTTCGTTGTGAGTGAGGCAGGCACGCGGCATCGCCTCCTCGGCGCGCACGGTGCCGTCGAGTGTCGCGATGCAGCGATCGATCTCCAGCTGCCGTTGCCGCATCTGCGGGGCGAAGCTGGCATCGCCCGCCAGCCATGCGACGCTCATGCCACGGTGCTGTTGCAGCGTGCGCACCAGCTGCAGCAGCAGCGCACAGTCGTCGAGCGCGCGCAGTGCCGTGTGCGCAGTCTGCGAGGCCGTTCTGCGCCGGTGCCAGGACAGCAGCGCCAGGGCCACTATCAGCGCGGTGGAGATGAAAATTGCATTCAGCATGTCGGCTCGAAGCGGTAGGTTTTGAGTGTGTCGCCGAGCTGTCCGGCCATCTGTTCGAGATAGCCCGACAGTTCCTGGTTGTCATGCACCAGATGCTCGTTCCGTTCGGCAAGGCCGGCGACCTGTTCGACGTCGCGCGCCAAAGCTTCGGCGGCACGGCTCTGTTCGATGCTGGCCTGGGCGATTTCGGTCACCGCGTGCAGCGTGGTGTCGATCTGTGCCGCGATATGCTGCAGGCCGGCGAGCACAGTGGCCGTGTCAGCGGAGCCCAGCGCGACTTCGTCACCGGCAGCGCGCAATGCCTGGCTGGCGGCCGACACTTCACCCTGCAGGCGCTCGATCAGCGCCTGAACCTCGTCAGTGGCCTGCCGGGTCAGGCCGGCCAGCTTGCCCACTTCGTCGGCGACCACGGCGAAGCCACGCCCGGCCTCACCGGCGCGCGCCGCCTCGATCGCTGCGTTGAGTGCCAACAGATTGGTCTTCTCGGCGATCGAGGCGATGGTGCCGACGATGCCGCCGATGTCGATCGAACAGGTATCAAGCTGGGCCATGCGTTCACCGGCTGTCTGCATGTCGGCGGCGATGTCGTCCATGCGCAGGCCCAGCTGTCTGCCTGTGCGCATGCCGTCGCCAGCTGCCTCGTGCGCGGCGCGCGCCATTGCGGCGGCGTCGCCGGCCTGTTCGGAACTGAGGGCGAGACTGGTCGACAGCTGTTCCAGCGTGGCGGCCGATCCGACGGTGACTTCGCGCTGCGAGCGCACGCCGCTGTCGCCGGCCTCGGCGTTGGCGCTGCTCTCACGCGCCGAGTGCTCCAGCTCGCGTACCGCGCGCGACAGGCGAGTCATCAGACGGACGAACGAGCGCGCCATGCTGTTCATGCTCTCCAGCAACGCAGGCGCGTCGATGCTGCCGGGCTGCAGACGGGCGGTCAGTTCACCGCCTTCGAGTGCCATGGCGAAGTAGGTGAGGGCCTGTTGGGCGCGCGCTTCGCGTCGGCGTTGCAGTGCCAGGCAGAACACGCTTGCAGCGAGCGCTGGCAGCGCAGCGGACGCCGCCCAGCCCGACAGGCTGGCGAGCCAGCCGGCGGCAAAGGCCAGCACGATGGCAAGCGCGCCGTGCAGCGAAGTCGAGAGCGGAAGACGCAGACGGACGGTCGTCTGCGAGCTCGTGTCTGGGAGCGTAAGCATATTCATGCCCGCGCTCATGCAAGAGGCAGGCCACCCGCCGCCTCCGCATTCCCGCGCGGGAAATGTTGCGCCGCCCGTGGCGCGACGCACACCGTCGGTGCGCGCGCACCGATGCCGAGCGCATCGTCGGCATGGTGCCGCCGCCGGCTCGGCTAGCGTTCGACGACCCGGGGGCGGTCGCTCAGTGCGCGCCTTCTTCCGCCGCGAGCTTGCGGCGCATGCGCCGCAGGCCGAGCGCGACAAGACCGGCGATGACCGGAATCGAGATCGCGGTGATTGCCTCCGGACTCAGCGGCAGCAGATGCTTCACACCCTTGGCCAGGTACTGCACCAGCTGCGAGGCGTAGTAGGTGATGGCGACGATCGACAGCCCTTCGACCGTCTCCTGCAGACGCAACTGCAGACGCGCGCGCCGGTTCATCTGCGCCAGCAGTTCCTGGTTCTGCCGCTGCAGTTCGATGTCGACCCGGGTGCGCAGCAGTTGCGAATTGCGCGCGACGCGGCCGGACAGATCGTCCTGGCGCCGGGCAATCGCCTCACAGGTGGAGATCGCCGGCGCAAGGCGGCGGTCCATGAACTCGCCTATGGTCGGGAAGCCTTCGATGCGCTGTTCGCGCAGTTCGGCGATGCGGCTCCGTACCAGCCGGTAGTAGGCCTGGGCAGCGCCGAAGCGGAAGGTGGTGCGGGCGACCGAGTGCTCGACTTCCGCCGCGAGGCGCGTCAGGTGCGACAGCACGCTGCGTTCGTCCTCGGCACTGGATGCGCTGCCCATGCCGTCCATCAGATTGGCCAGTTCGCCCTCGGCGCGACCGAGCAGTCGACCGACGTCCTTGGCCACCGGAAAGGCGAGCAGGGCGATGATGCGGTAGGTCTCGATCTCCAGCAGCCGCTGCACGGTGCGCCCGGCCTGCCGCGGCGTCAGCCGCTCGTCGAGCACCGTGTAGCGCGACCAGCCGTCGGTCAGCATGAAATCGGTGAACACCCAGGCGGCACCGTCCGACACCTGGGCGCCGACCGCCTGCCGCCCGCTGGCGATCAGCCTGTCCATCACGCTGCGCGGCGGCAGTTCGGCGGTGGAGCGCAATTCAATATGGGTGGCCACCATCAGCGAGCCCGGCAGGCCGTCGAACCAGTGCGCCGGCACGGATGCCAGTGCGCCGCGGGCGCAGTCCTCACCTTCCGATGGCGTGCGGAAGAAGGCGTAACTGGAGAACTCGTTGTGGCGCTCCCACTTCAGCTTGAAGTCGCCGAGATCGAGTTGAAGGTGCCCCCCCTCGGCGAGCGGCAGCGGGCGGGCGTAGGCGTCGGCCAGCGCCTGCAGGTGACGAAGTTCGTCGTCCTCGCGCACGCCGTCATGCATCAGCGCCACATAGGACACCAGCTGCGGATGCGCGACCGGCACCGGTGGTCGCGCGTGCAGTTCGTTGTTCAGCTTGTAGCGCAGCGGATGTTCGGTCAGCTTGCCGGCGGTGGCGTGGTCGGGCGTCGTCATGAAGAGGGAGCGTGTGATGTCCGGTGCGCATTGTGCAGCAGAGCAGGGCGGTGCGGGCGCGTGACGCATTTCACGCAAGCGGTCGGCGCCGCGCCGTTCGGGTGATGACTTCTGCCGTTCGTCATCGTCGGGTCGAGATTGCCGCCGCGCTGATTTAACCTCAAGTCACAAATTCTCCGCATGGACGTGCAGCTCATGATTCCTGCCAGGTCAGCCCAGCACGGCTTCACCTTGATCGAACTGATGATCGTGGTGTTGCTGCTGGCCATCATTTCAGCGTTCGCGCTGCCTGCGTTCCAGAGCTTCATTGCGTCGAACCGGCTGACGTCGCAGGCAAACGAACTGCTCGCCGGACTGAATCTGGCGCGCTCCGAGGCGGTACGCACGCAGCGCCGCAGCGTACTCTGCCGCGCCACGACGTCGAACGGAACGGTGGCCACTGCGTCCGGCTGCGTCACGACCGCCGACACTCAGCCCTGGCAGGGTTGGTTCGTCTTTGTCGATGAGGACGCCGATGGAGTGTTCGACGCGTCGGAAGTCGTGCTCCGGGAGCAGGTGATCACCGGCAGTTCCCTGAACCTGGTGTCCGATGAGGCGCTGCGCACAGCGGGCAACCGCATCGCGTTCCGGCCGGATGGTCTGGCGCGGGCGCCCGGCTCGCTTGCGCTGCAGGGTGCGGTGATCAGCGTCTGCGACAGCAGCGGTGCGCTCGAGGTGACCGCCAATGCGCGCAACGTGACGCTGCTGTCGGGCAGCCGTGTGGCGGTCACGCGTGCAGGCAATGCGAGCTGCGGTGTGACTGCGCCGGCGGAAGCAACGGAGGAAGGAGCATGAACGGGCCCGTCGGAACACATCGGCAATCCGGTGTTTCGCTGATCGAAGTGCTGGTTGCGCTGTTCGTTCTCGCGTTCGGCATGCTCGGCATTGCCGGCATGCAGACCATGGCGATGAAAGCGAACCAGAGTGCGTTCGAACGGAATGCTGCGGTGATCTCCGCCAATTCCATCGTCGAACGCATACGCAGCAACCAGCAATGGACGCGCGACGGCAGCTATAACCGCGCACTGCCAACTGGCGCGTGTACCGCCCCCGAAGGGCTGGATCGGGTGTCGCGGGATATCAATGCCTGGCTGACCGAATTGAGGAACAACCTCGGTGACGCAGCCTGCGGTGGCATCAACTGTGCGGGCAGCCCCGTCTTCTGCCGCATCTCGGTCCGCTGGGACGACAGCCGGGTGCAGGGGGGCGCAGCGGCGCAGGTTTTCGAGGTGGACGTACGCATATGAGGCGGCTCACAAACACGCAGCGCGGTATCTCGCTGGTCGAGGTGATGGTCGCCCTGGCGCTGGGGCTGATCGTGTCGGTCGGCGCACTGTCACTGATGCTGGGCAACCGGCAGTCCTACCGAACGACCGAGGCACTGGCTCGGGTGCAGGAGGCAACGCGCATCACCTTCGACCTGATGTCGCGCGATCTGAGGGCGTCCGGCATCAACGCCTGCAGTGGCGGTGTGCGGGTGATGAACCTGCTCACCAACCCGACGACGCGCTGGTGGACCGACTGGAGTGGCGGCCTGCGCGGCTTCGACAACACCGACGTCTCCGGGGCCGTGGCCATTGGCTCGGGAACAGGCTCGCGGGTCGCCAACACCGACATGATCGAACTGATGCACGGCTCGACCAATGCGCTGCCCGTCAAGGTGCACAACGCATCTGCGGCGGATGCGACGCTCGCCGGCCTGACCGTGCCGGCGCGATCGATCGCACTGGAGAAGCCGGGTGGCCAGGGACACAGCTTCGTGGCCGGAGACCTGCTCGTGGTCTGCGATTACGAAGATACGACGATATTCCAGGCCACCGGCGTCAATGCCGATGCCAACTCCGTCGCGCACGCATCGGTGACCGATTCGCCCGGGACGCCCGGCAATTGCGCCAACACATTGGGTTTCCGTCCGAGCTGCGCTTCCGTGGTCACGCGGTCCTTCCAGCCGGGCTCGCAGCTGATGCGTTTTGAGCCTGTCGCCTGGTTTGTCGGCAACAACGGTCGCACCGGCAGCGAGAGCAGCCCCACCTCTCTGTACCGCATCCGCGTCGTCAATGATGGCGCCGGTAACGCGGGTCCAGTCGTCGAGGAGGTGGTCGAAGGGGTGCGCGACATGCAGCTCCGCTACATGTACGACCGCGATGACGAGTACCGGCTCGCCGGTACGGTGGCGGACTGGCGCCTCGTCACCGGCGTCGAGATCACTCTAACCATCGAATCACCTGAATCCGGCACGACCACCAGCACGACGCAGCCGCGGCTGACGCGCACGCTCACGCACGTGGTCAATCTGAGGAATCGTGTGCCATGACATTCCATATTCATTCCAGGGCCCGTCAGCGTGGTGCGACCCTGCTGATCGCGCTGGTCATGCTGGTCGTGATGACGCTGCTCGGCCTTGCCAGCATACGCAGCACCAGCATGCAGGAGCGCATGGGCGCCAATCTGTATGACCGCAGTCTTGCCTTCCAGGCCGTCGAGTCGGCGCTGCGTGAGGCGGAAGCACGGATCAGCATCAATACCGCGGTCACCAACAGCACTGGATTGTATTGCCCGCCCAACGGTGTGCCGCCCAGTTGCGCGGCTCCCGGGCCGTCCGCAACCGAGTCGGCCACAGAGAGCGAGACGCCCTCGGCCTCCAGTGCAACCTATGTCGAACGCTGGAAGGATCCGACCACGACCTGGGCAAGCGCCACCACCTGGTGGGGCAGCGTCGACGACGACATGAAAGCGCGGCTGGGCGGAACCAACCGGCAGCCGCAATACATCATCGAATACATGGGCATGTCGGAAGACGGCACCGGCTGCGGCCAGCGCGGAGACACCAGCTGCCGCGGACCGCGCTATCGCGTGACCGCACGCATGCCGCCTATCGACGGCCTGCCCAACGTTGTTCTTCAGACCAACTACCGGCCGTGAATTCACTCGGAGTACGCATCATGAGCGCAATCCCCTCCCGCTTCGGCTGGCGCAAAAGCGCACTGAGTGCCGCATTGCTGGCTGCGTTTGCGTCGGCGCCGGTGAAGGCGCAGACCGAGATGTCGAATCTGCCGCTGGTGCTCAACGTCACCGCTGCGCCGAATGTAATGATGATTCTCGACAACTCGGGGTCGATGCTTTACGAGTCGCTGCCGGACTACTTCCGGGACATCTGGGATTTCGAACTGGCGATGCGCCACACCGGCAGCACCAGCATTTACATGCCGGATTACGACGACCTGAACATTTTCAATCTGGCGCTCCGGTCGTCGTCGCTGAACCGCATCTACTACAACCCCAACGTCACCTACCGCACCTGGACGAACGCGGACGGAACCGGCTATGCCCAGTCTTCGCCGACAGCCGCGCCGATCCGTCCAGGCTCGACCACGACGATAGATCTGACCACGGAAAAGACGCACACCTTCCGCTGGCGGACAAACACGACGGCCACGACGTTTTCCGCGAGCTCTTCCTCGGTCCCGCGTACCTTCTCCTGCCCGGACGGCCCGGACGGCAATACGCAACCCGACGACACCTGCGCCCAGACCTACGCGCCGATGACCTTCTTTGTTCATAAGGGCACGGGATCGATCTACGAGCGGGCGAACTATTACCGCTACCGCATCGTCGGCGCTGCCGCCACGCGCAAGGACTTGGCGGATGGCACCGAAACCGCGGTAACCAGCTTCAGCTGGGCGGGCGGAATTACGCGCACGCTGGACCAGGAAAAGCAGAATTTCGCCAACTGGTACACCTACAACCGCAGCCGCATCAATGCAGCCAAGGGGGGGGTGAGCTACGCATTCTCGACCCTCGGACAGAATTACCGGGTCGGCTTCCGTACCATCAACAGCACGACGGGATGGCTGGATATCCCGACCGACGGCACCTTCTCGGACACGAATCGCAGCAACTTCTTCACCAGCCTGTTCGATGCCGTCGCCGACGGCAATACGCCGCTGCGTACTTCGCTGTGGAATGCCGGCGCCTACTTCTCGACGGCTGCGCCCTGGGGGCCGAACGTGGGCGGCGCGCCGCTCAGCTGTCGTCAGAGTTTTGCCATCCTGACCACCGATGGCTACTACAACGACAACAGCACGGTGTACTCCACCGCGGGCAATGCCGACGGCACCAAGGGCCGGCCCTACGCGGATACGCAGTCGGTCACGCTCGCAGACATTGCGATGTACTACTACGACACCGATCTGCAGCCCGACATCGAGAACAACGTGCCGACCACCCCGGAGGACGGCAACAACAGGCAGCACATGAACACGTTCGGGGTTTCGTTCGGCCTGACGGGGTCGCTGAACACCGCAACCGATCTGCCACGCCTGACCTCCGGCGAAATTTCCTGGCCGAGCATCTCGACTGATGCCGGCAAGCTCGACGATCTGTGGCACGCGACGATCAATGGCCGCGGCCAGTTCGTCAATGCGGGTGACCCGCAGGAATTTGCCGATGGCCTGAAGGGCGCGCTGGACTCCATCGTCGCGCGCACCGCGTCGTCGTCAAACCTGGGCGTTTCGTCGGCCCAGCTGCGGCAGGGCAGCCGGGTGTTCCAGGCGCGATTCACCAGCGAAGTGTGGACCGGCGACATCTGGTCCTTCCTGATCGGCAGCGACGGACAGATCCCGACGGATCCAGAATGGCGGGCCTCGGAGCGGGTGCCGGCGCCGGCCAGCCGGAACATCTATACGCGTAACGGCAGCACTGCGGTCCCTTTCGTATGGGACCAACTCAGTGACACGCAGAAGACCACGCTGGGCAACAACAGCGCCGTGCTCGACTACCTGCGCGGCGTGCGCAGCGGCGAGTCGAGCGAAGGTGGCACCTTCCGCAACCGCTCGTCGCTGATCGGCGACATCGTGCATTCGTCACCGGTCTATGTGGCGGAACCAGACGACTTTGCCTACGAACGTTTTTCCTGGCCCGGCGCGTCGACCTACCAGACACACCGGACGCTGCGTGCGGACCGCACACCGATGCTCTATGTCGCAGCGAACGACGGCATGCTGCACGGTTTCGTCGCGAGTACGGGTGCGGAGCGCTTCGCCTACGTGCCGTCATCGTCGCTGGCGCAGATGTATCAGCTGACGCGGCCCAGCTACACCCACCAGTTCATCAACGACGGCGCACTGACCGTGGCCGACGTCTATGACGCCGGTACCGCGAACGCGTGGCGCACGCTTCTGGTGGGTTCCACCGGTCGCGGCGGGCGTCAGCTCTATGCGCTCGATGTCAGCGACCCGACCATCCCGGCGGACAACCCGGCCGGTCGGCGCGTGATGTGGGAGTTCTCGGACGCCGATTTCGGCAAGTTCACCGGCAAGCCGGTCGTCGGCCGGATGAACAACGGCGACTGGGCGGTGCTGGTGGGCAATGGCTACAACAGCAACGAGTACAAAGGCTTCCTGTTCGTCGTCAATGCAACGACCGGTGCGCTCATCCAGAAGATCGACACCGGCGCCTGCCCGGAAACCGATGACCCCTGCGTCAGCAATGGTCTGGCCGAAGTGACGACCTGGGACGAGGACAGCGATGGCGACATCGACTACGTCTATGCCGGTGATCTGCGCGGCAATCTGTGGCGTTTCGATGTCACCTCAAGCACGCCGTCCCAGTGGAAGGTGTCGTTCGGCACCGACACATCGCCGCTGCCGCTGTTCCGGGCGCGCAATGGGTCGGGTACGCCGCAGCCGATCACCTCCAAGGTCGAAGTGCTGCTCGACCCCTCCACCGGCACGCGCTGGGTGTCCTTCGGTACTGGCCAGTTCCTTGGCGATACCGATCGCTCCAGTACCGCGCTGCAGACCTGGTACGGTCTTTACGACAACTACGCGAATGCGGCCACCTCTCCGGTGAGCGGCCGCTCAGATCTTGCGCAGCGCGTGGTGCTTGTCGAAACCACACAGACGACGACCACGGAGACAGAGAACGCCGAAGGCGAGACCGAAACGACCAGCGAAAGCGTCAAGGTGCGGGTCATCTCCGCCCAGGGCGACACGACAGGTGGCGACCGGGTCATCGATGCGGATGGCACCTACATCCGCAAGGGCTGGTATCTCGATCTGGTTCCTCCCACCGGAACGGCGGCGGGCGAACGCATGATCTATGGCGTGCAGGCCTTCGGTGGCGCATTGTTCGCGACCAGTGCAATTCCCGCCGACGATCCCTGCACGCCGGGCGGCTCTGGCTGGCTGATGGCGATCGACCCCTACACCGGTGGTCGCCTCGACGCTGACCTGTTCGCCAACCGTACCCAGGTGACCGTCACCTCGGGCGATTCGAGCGTCAATTACTACGTCAGCGCGGTGGGCACCGGATCGATGCCGTCCAGCCCCATCCTGGTTCGCAACGAGGGAGGGTCCGGCAACCAGAGCGGTGGCTCGACCGGCGGCACAACGGTCGGGCGTTCGGACGCACTGGTCAATACGTCCGATCTCGGTATCCTGCGCGAGCGCCTGAACCTGCCCGACCGCTTCGGCCGGATTTCCTGGCGCGAACTGATCGCCGACTGACACGGAATACACACAGATGAACACTGCACACAACACTCGCCTGCAGCGCGGTTTCACGCTGATCGAACTGATGATCGTGGTCGCCATCATCGGCATCCTCGCCGCGATCGCCTACCCGAACTACACGCAGTACGTGATAGACAGCCGGCGCGCGACGGCGGCGGCGTGTCTTTCCGAACAGGCGCAGGCGCTCGAGCGCTTTTTCACCACCAATCTGAGGTATACCGGCGGCGGCACCAACCTGAACACGCGGCAGTGTGTTACCGACCTGGCCGGCTTCTACACCTTCGCATCCAACATCGACGAGGACACGCCACGCGCATTCGGTATCACGGCGACGCCGCTCAACGCCCAGTTGAACAACGACAGCAAGTGCGGGTGCGTGCTGACGCTGAACCAGACCGGCACCAAGGGCGCGTCCGGTTCGGCTGCGCGCTGTTCGACCGCGGCTGGTGTGTCGGCCTGCTGGAAGTGAGTGGCAGACACCGAAATTGACACGGAACGGCGTGCCGCCGGCCAG
Source organism: Methyloversatilis sp. NSM2 (assembly GCF_038066675.1). NCBI lineage: Bacteria > Pseudomonadati > Pseudomonadota > Betaproteobacteria > Nitrosomonadales > Sterolibacteriaceae > Methyloversatilis > Methyloversatilis sp. NSM2. The sequence continues at coordinate 1,155,377 of NZ_JBBUKV010000001.1, read as the reverse complement.
GGGGCGCTCAAGCTGCAAGGTGGAAAGGCCGTAGACGACTGATCGTCCCTCATTGCGTCCCTCATGTCCGGCCCCCATCCACAGACGGGCTTTTCGCTGCTTGAACTGATGATCACGGTCGCCATCCTGGCCGTGATCGCTGCTTTTGCGGTGCCGTCTTTCCAGTCGCTGATCATGCTCAACCGTCTGGCCAGCGAGGCGAACGAACTGGTCGCCGCACTCGGGCAGACGCGCACCGAAGCGATACGCGTGAACCGGCGCGTCATCCTCTGCCGCGCAGCGACCGACGGCGGCACGGTCGCCGCGGCCACCGGCTGCGTGGCCGGCGCCGGGCGCTGGGCCGGCTGGATGGTATTCGTCGACGCCGACGCCAGTGGCACCTACAACCCGAACGCGGCGAGCAACCCGGACGAGGTGCTCATCCGCACGCACGCCTTTCACGGCAACCTTCTTCAGACCGTAGCCGGTAATGCGCTGGCCGGCGCCGGCAACCGCATCGTTTTTCGGCCGGACGGCCTGGCCCGCGCGCCCGGCCAGACCCTGCTGCAGACGGCCACGCTGCGGCTGTGCGAGGCGTCGGCGACAATCCAGCAGAACGCGCGCGACGTCAGGCTGGGCGGTGGCAGCCGCGTCAGCGTGGCGCGCGCGACCTCGGCCGCCTGTGCGGCGCCGGAGGACGTCTGATGCGCGCGCCTTCCGGGCAGTCCGGCATTTCGCTGATCGAGGTGCTGGTCGCCATTTTCGTGCTGGCCATCGGCATGCTGGGCATGGCTGCGCTGCAGATGGCCTCGCTGCGTTCCAATCAGAGTTCCTACGAGCGCAGTGCGGCCGTCATGGCCGCCTATACGATGATCGATCGCCTGCGCGCCGACGTCACCGCGGCGCGCGCCGGCAGCTACAACCTCGCCCTCGACGACGACTGCGCGTCGCCGGGCGGCTCCACTTTTCCGGAAGTCCAGCTCGCCGCCTGGCTGGCCGATCTGCAGACCAGCATGGGACCGTCCGCCTGTGGTGGCGTGACCTGCAGCGCAGGGGCGGCCGCAAGCTGCGTCATCAGCGTGCGCTGGGACGACAGCCGGGTGCAGGGTGGCCTGAGCAATCAGACCTTCAGCATCGAGGCGCGGCTGTGAGTACGCGGGGGCAGGGCGGCAGCACGCTGATCGAACTGATGATCGCGCTCACGCTCGGGCTGTTCATCATCGGTGCCGCCATCGCGCTGATGCTGAGCAACCGGCAGACCTACGACACGACCGAAGGTCTGTCGCGCATCCAGGAATCGACACGCACTGCGTTCGAGCTGCTCGCGCGCGACATCCGCGAAGCCGGGCTCAATTCCTGCGGCGGCGCGCTGCAGTTCGTCAATGTGCTGACCAATTCGTCGTCGCTGTGGTGGACGCAGTGGAACGGCGGCGTACGCGGCTACGGCGGCAGCGACGCCTTCGCTGGCGCCACCTTCGGCTCGGGCGTCGGTCAGCGCGTGGCCGGTACTGCGGCGCTGCACATCATGCGCAGCGGCAGCCAGCCGCAGACGGTGGCCAGTCACGATACCGGCAGCCAGCTGCTGACGCTGAGTCCGCGCAACAGCGCGCTGTCGGCCGGCGATCTGGCCATTGTCTGCAATTTCAGCCAGGCCAGCCTTTTCCAGGTGTCGGCGGCCGACGCAAGCACGGTGTCGCACGGCACCGGCGGCACACCGGGCAATTGCTCGCGCGGTCTCGGCTTCGCCAATCCGCCCGACTGCAGCGAAACCGGTCAGACCTACCGCTTCGAGGCGAATGCCGTGGTGATGCGGCTGGAGTCCCTGGCCTGGTACGTGGGAAACACCGGCCGCACATCGACGACATCGCGTTCGCTCTATCGCGTGGCCCCGCAGAACGAGGCCGGCACGCTGTCGCTGGTGACCGAAGAGGTGCTCGACGGCGTGATCGACCTGCAGCTCGACTACCTGATCGAAGGCGGCAGCGCCTACGTCGCCGCATCGGCGGTCACCGACTGGAATGCGGTCACCGGTGTCCGCATGCGTCTGACGATAGAGGAACCGGATCGCCCCGCAGCAGTGACCGACCGCGTGCGCCGGACGATGACGCACGTCGTCACGCTCAGGAACCGGATGTCATGAGCGTCCATCTACCGCATGCGCAACGTGGCGTCACCCTGGTGGTGGCGCTGATGCTGCTGATCGCCATCACGCTGCTCGGTCTGGCCAGCATGCGCGGCACCGGCATGCAGGAGCGCATGAGCGCCAATCTTTACGACCGCGCGATCGCCTTCCAGGCCGCCGAATCGGCGCTGCGCGAAGCGGAGGCGCTGCTCGCCACCGGCACCGCCGGGCCCTTCGACGGCACGGTCAGCGGCCTCTATCCGAAGCCGGCGCCGGGTGCCGAGGATTTCGCCAATCGCTGGGAGGCGGCTGCCACCGTGTGGGCCAACGCCTCGGTGTGGTGGGAGGGGGCCGACGCCGACACGCGCGCCAAGGCGGCCGGGGCGCCGCAATACATCATCGAGGATCTCGGCATCTGGCCGTCCACGCCCGACTGCGATACGGTCACCACCATCGCCGCCGATTGCCTGAAACCGCGCTATCGCATCACGGCGCGCAGCGCACCGGTGTCCGGTCGACCTTCGGTGTTGCTGCAGACCACTTACCGGCCATGACCATGCACCCGCTTCCCGCCCTCTACCGCTTCCTCGCTGCGCTGCTGCTGGCCTGCCTTGCAGGGCAGCCTTTGCGCGCGGCGGTCGATATCGCTGACGCACCGATCATGGTGGGCAGCGCGGTCGCGCCCAACCTGATGTTCCTGCTCGACGATTCCGGCTCCATGCAGTGGGAGGTCATGCCGGACGAAAACCTCTATTCCGCCTACTACCTGTTCCCGGTCCCTTTCGGGCTGTATGGCGGCAGCACCTATACCTCGCAGGTGCCGACCTTTCAGGACAACAACATCCACAACTTCTTCAGCCGGTCGCCGGACAACAACGCGGTGTTCTACAACCCGCAGACAACCTACAAGCCCTGGATACGCCACACCGGCGTCAGCTTCGGCGACGTGTCGCCGACGGCGGCACCTTACAACCCGTCCGACACCTCTCGCGGCACGCTCAACCTCACTGCGTCGCAGACGCAATCGGCGTACTGGTTTACCAACACGTCGAACACCAACCAGAATTCCGCGAGCTACGCCTGCGGTCCGCCGTGCAACCAGACCTTCCAGCCGATCACCTTCTTCATCTATCGGGGCAGCGGCTCGCGGGTCAGTGCGGCGAATTACACGAAGTACCAGATCCGCGGCACGCGGGCCTACAAGCGCGACCCGGTCACCACGGCAGAGGTCGAGATCACCAGCTTCAGCTGGCCCAATGGTGTCACCCGCACGGTTGCGCAGGAAACGCAGAACTTCGCCAACTGGTTCAGCTACTACCGCAGTCGCATCCTCGCGGCGCGCGCTGGCGCGTCGATCGCCTTTGGCCAGCTCGGTACCAATTACCGGGTTGGTTTCCGCACCATCAACGGCGACGGGCAGCTGCTGATACCGACCAGTGGAACCTTCAGCGGCAGCAATCGCGAAACCTGGTTCCAGCGCCTGCTCGAAACCGACATCGGCACCAGCGGCACGCCGCTGCGCACCGCGCTGAACTGGGCCGGCAACTACTTCGAGACCAAGACGGGAACCGACGACCCGTGGAAGGACGCGGCCTACACCAATCCGCTGGCCTGCCGGCAGTCCTTCACCATCCTGACCACCGACGGCTACTGGGGTGACACTTTTTCGCTGCCGGTGGGCAGCCAGAACGCTGACGGCAATGAAGCGCGGCCATACCGTGACACGCACAGCAACACGCTGGCGGACGTGGCGATGCACTACTACAAGCGCGATCTGCGTACCGGCATCGCCAACAACGTGCCGACCAGCAGCCGCGACCCGGCGGACTGGCAGCACATGGTCACCTTCGGCCTGTCGCTCGGCACCAGCGGCACGCTGGACCCGGCCACCGATCTGCCGGCGCTGACCGCGGGCACCAAGAGCTGGCCGAATCCGACGCTGAGCTCGCCCGCCAAGCTGGACGACCTCTGGCACGCCAGCCTGAACGGCCGCGGCGGCTTCGTGAATGCGACCAATCCGACGCAGTTCGTCGATGGCCTGTCGGCGATGCTGACCGACATCGGCGAGCGGGTGGCGTCCAGCGGCACGGTGGCGGCGACCAGCACATCGATCACCTCTAACACCCTGCTGTTCCAGGCCCGTTTCGTTGGCGGCGACTGGACCGGCGACCTGTGGGCCACGCGCATCCTGACCGACGGCACGCTGGCGACCACGCCGAGCTGGAAAGCGTCCGAACACCTGCCGACGCCTGCCAATCGTTCGATCTACACGTGGTCAGGCACGGCCGGCATCCCTTTCCAGTGGGCCAATCTGACGGCTGCGCAGCGCACCACCCTCGGATCGTCGGCCATCGTCAGCTACCTGCGCGGCGTCACCAGTGGCGAAGCGCGCAATGGCGGCAGCTATCGCAACCGGTCATCGGTACTGGGCGACATCGTGAATTCGGCGCCGCTCTATGTTGGCGCGGTCACCGATCTGCGGCTTGACCGCTTCAGCTGGACTGGCGCCAGCACCTATCAGGACCACCGGGCGGCCGTCGCCGCGCGGCGCGAGATGGTCTATGTCGCGGCCAACGACGGCATGCTGCATGCCTTCGACGCGCGCACCGGCGACGAACGTTTCGCCTTCGTGCCCAGCGGTGCGCTGGCAACAATGAGAACGCTGGCCAATACCGATTACGCACACAAGTTCATCAACGACGGCTCAGTCGTCGTGGGGGAGGTGTATTTCGGCGGCGCCTGGCGCACGGTACTGGTCGGCACTCAGGGGCGTGGCGGCAAAAGCGTGTACGCGCTGGATATCACCAACCCGGACGGTTTCGCCGCGAACAAGGTGCTGTGGGAATACACGCACACCAGCCTTGGCCAGACGACCGGCACACCCGTCATCACGCGGCTCAACGATGGCAACTGGGCGGTGGTCGTCGGCAACGGCTACAACAGCAGCAACGAGCGCGCCGAGCTTTTCGTGCTGAATATCTCGAATGGTGCGCTGATCGCACGCATCGACACGCTGCGCGGCTCGGGCACCGCGCCGAACGGTCTGGCGACCGTGGAGGGTGTAGATGTCGATCGGGATGGCGACACCGATTTCGTCTATGGCGGCGATCTGCTCGGCAATCTGTGGAAGTTCGACCTGAGCAACGCCGCCCCGGCGCAGTGGCGGATCGCCTACGGAACCACCGCGGCCCCGGATCCACTCTTCACTGCGCGCAGCGCGAGCAACGTGGTGCAGCCGATCACCGGCGGCGTGAGCGTCGGTTTCAATCCGGCCGACCGCAAGCTGTGGGTGTTCTTCGGCACCGGCCGCTATCTGTCGACCGGCGACCTGTCCACCACGGCAACACAGACCTGGTACGGGCTGAACGACACCGGCAGCACCATCGCCAGCCGCAGCGATCTGGCCCAGCGCATCATTCTGCAAGAGGGGGCGACGGGGCAGGGCGACCGTTACCGTGTCATTTCCAAGCCCGGCGACCCGACCGGCGGCAGCACGATGACCAACAAGCGGGGCTGGTACATCGACCTGACTTCACCGACCGGTGGCCCCGAGGGCGAGCGCATCGTTTTCGCGCCGGTGCTGGGCGCGACCACGCTGTTCGCCAGTACCCTCATTCCAAGCAGCGACCCCTGCGAACCGGGTGGCCGCGGCTGGGTGCTGGGCGTCAATCCATTCACCGGCGGTCGCCAGGAGTTCGATGTGTTCGACTTCAACCGCGATGGCGGCGTGGATGCCGGCGACCAGGTCAATCTGACCGGTGGCAACGGCACCAACCGCAAGGTGGTCGGCAGCGGCTACAGCACGGACAGCCTGCCGGGCAGTCCGCTGCAACTGGGCAAGCAGCAGGTCGTCGGTGGATCTGACGGCAATTCGCAGACACGCCGCGTGTCGGACGGACTGCGCTCCGGGCGCGTGTCGTGGAAAGAGATACTGAGGGACTGACGATGAGAGCCTTGATTGCCGGACTGATGTGCGTGGCCGCGGGCGGCGCGTACGCCGCCGAACCCTTGTCGCCGATCGCCAATCCGTCGCTGTACGAATCGCGCGGCACGGTCGGCACCGTGGACAGCGCGTCCGGCACGCTGATGATCGGCGGCAAGCGCTACAAGGCGAACGCCAACACCGTCATCTTCATCGACGACGGTCGCGGCAACGTGCGCAAGGCGCTGAAGCTGGCCGACATTCCGCCCAATGTGCCGGTCAGCTTTTCGGCTGGTGAGGACGGACAGGTCACGCAGATCTACGTCGGCAGCGGAATCCAGCCGTTCCGGCCGTAGTCGCGAGGCCGCAAGGACCGGACGGGAACGGCACTCGATCGAGGCGGTATAGCTGCTTCAGACGAATCGGACGCACGGATACACCCGATATCGATAGTTCTGAAAATTACTGTTTTCAGAAGTTGGATTGCGAGCGCTGGCGCTGCTCTCGTCGATTGTCAAGAGCGTTTCGCGGAATATTTCGCGCTTGCGTCCGTCATTTTTTGCTGCGGGCGCACATGGTTGCATCGGTGCGTGAGCGGAGCGGCCCTTTCTCACCCCGCGTCACGAGCCGGGCGCGCAATGTAGCCCGGTCCTCATGAGCGTGCAAGACGGATCAATTCGCGGGTCCCCCCTCAGCCTCGGGCCGCCCGTATAACGTGAGTCGAGTGGTGTCCGTCCGGGGCGGTGCCCTTCGGTGCCCTTCCGGACTAGGCTGTTTTCTGGCTGGCAGGAATCGAAGTCGGGGCGGGAGCCTCCAACCACGGATTGAAGGGCGGCTTGCGCATCCACTCCCGGCACTGATCGGCCGTCAAGAAAGCGTCGGTGCCCTGGGGCGTGTAGCAAGTGCAGCGGTCTCGAATGGCAGCGCACCCGGCGACGTATGGCAGCGCCTTGACCTGTCGAAGCTTGTCGTACATCGGAGCGGACTCCGGTCTTGTCGTGATGCGCGGGAGCCAGTCGGCCAAAGGGTCAGCTTGTCCGGGTGAGGTGCGGGACTCGCCCCCCATCAGCGCCGGCTGCGCCGTCGCTCGATTGGCGGGCGCGCCCTTCTCTACGGATGCGACGACAGGTTCCGACTGTTCCGCGAACCTCGAAGAGTAGAAAGTCCATCCGAGGTAAGCCACGACGAACAGAATCAGCGGCGCCGCATAGACGAAAGTCGGAATGCGCCGATCGTTCTTGACATGCTTGCTGCTCGACGTGTAGAGCGCAAACGCATCCTTAGGGAGCCGATATTTGCGCTTGGCGGATATGTCGCGCTCGGCCTTCGAATCTGGATCGAATGCGCGCGGCATTTCGAAGAGCGAACGCCCGGACCAGTGGTTGCGCACGTGGATATGACGATTGACCAGCTTGCGGACGTTCGAATCAACGAACGTAGGACTTTGCGTGATCAGCCAGATGTCAATCCCTTTATGACGGTGCGTTTCCAGCGACTGAACAAGCGGCGGGACTTGAGAGCCAGTCGGCCGAGGCCGGAAAATCTTCTGAGCCTCGTCGATCAGCAGCAAGCAGCCGTCCGGCAGCGTAAGGCGCCATTCCTTCAAGGCCGGATCTTCCGGCAACGGCACAGAGTGGCACCACTCGGCGACCGGCGGCGGCTGCAGGTGTTCCAGCTTCAAGCCCGGAATGCCGAGGCAATAGACCAGCCTGCCCCGCTCTACTTCCTTGCGAAGCATGGACACAACGAGCGCGGTCTTTCCGGCACCGGGAAGGCCAGTGAAAAGCGTGATCTGTGCGCCGTCGCTCATGACGTGAAACCGAAGCGCTTGACGGCCATCATGGTCACGACGATGGCGAAGGCACTCAGCCAGATGTTGACTAGGTCGATGAAACCAGCCATCGCAACGATGGCATACAGGTCTCCGGTCAAGCCGCCGAGCGCACCGCGAACGAGTGCATCCAGCTGGTCACGCAACGCCGTCAGGCCCACGAGAGTAATCACGCCGACCCCGAGCGAAACGAGCACCTGACGTGCCCACATCCCGACACCGGCACCGATCAAGGCCGCAAGACTCATGATTGCCCCCTGCGCATGCCAACGAACACGAACACACCGGCAGTCAACAGGCCGATGACGATCACGACCGGCCGGACAGCTTCCGCACCGTCGCAGACTGGCTGCCAAGAGATTTCGTAGCTGCCGCCTGCGGCCGGCGTGAAGGTATAGGGCGCAGGACACGCGGCAGTCACGGATTCATAGCTGAGGCCGGGCACGTTGATTGTCCCGGTCGGAAGTTCAACGGGCGACGGTGTGCCGAGCGGCTGGCACGCCATGGCATCGGGATACAACTCACAGAACGGCTTCTCGTCGGCGGGCTTATTGTTCTGGCCGTTGGCGGGCGTTTCGGTGTTCTCCGTGGTAGTGGTCTGCCCGTCCGGCGTGGTCGTGGTCGTGGTCTGGTTCTTCGTGATGCCAACCGCCCCGGCTGGGCCGTATGCGATGTCATACCCGGTGGACGTGGTTGTCGTGGTCTGACCGGCTGGCGAACTGCTGACGCTGGTCGAGGTGCCACCCGGAAGCGAAGACGGACCAGAACCCTGCACCGGCTCTAGATAGCCGTTCAACGCATCACCGTCAGCAGCGTTGCCCTGCTCGATGAGTTCCTGCAGCGCTTGTTCTGGCGTCAAGTCGCCATCGACGAGGTTATCAGTTAGAAGGTCTTCGATGTCCTGATCTGTCGCGGGTACAGTCTGAGTCTGAAAGTCGGGCGGGACACCGACTGTGCGACGCCAAGCTCGCGGATAGGCACCTTGGACGGCCGGATAATTCGTGCATGAGTGCTCGCCGAACCATCCACTAGGCACCAGATTCTGAGCCCCCGGCACGACAGTCCAGTAAGTCCATAAATCAACGTCATTTTGTTCGACAACTGTCTGACCAAGACCAACGATCTGACATACGTTAGCGAGTGTGATCGTATTCTCGGGAACAGAAATCGGCGAACCCGGCGCGGGTATCTCTTTAAGCCACTGCTCAGACGCCCACTGAAGGCCAGCGCCAACCAGAGCGCCCCGAATCAAACCCGCCGGGCCGCCACGCTTTGCGAAATTGAGAGCGCCCTTCGCTAGATTTCGCGCTGTGATGCCTCGCTTGGCTTCAAGCGCCAGCGGGATGCCATCTACACGCGTCGCGACACCTCGGTATATCTCGGCGCTGCCAGCCCCGGCAGTGCCTGGGCGATATCCGCCATAACCGGTATCTTCGAGGCCGGGCACGACGGCATCCCACGCGCCGGAAAGGGTGACGCCAGAAGGAGCGGAAGGCGTGAGATTCAGATTGATGCGGCTACCCGCGGCGGTAGGCGCTGCGAACGAGATCACGCACCAAGACCCCAAGAGCAGACCGAACGCAAAAAAAAAGAGCCGGCGAATCATGAGACGATCAGCCAGATAGCGCCGACGACGGCGAAAAAGCCGGCGACGAAATAAGGATCGGGTGTCATGACATTGCCCTTTGCATGAGTTTGAAAATCGCGGCTCCGATAAGCGCCGAGCCGACCAGCCAGCCGAGGGCTACACCATCCGCCACGGACTCCGCCGGATCACACGGCACCTCGAGCACATTGGCATAGACAAAGGCATCGAAATCGCCGTTTATGGTCTTGACATATAGCCACTGCTCGCCGGAAAAGCCGTCCGGGTCCTCGTGCCGCAGTTCCCACTGAACCAAGTCACCAGACGCAGACACCGAGGAAACACGAGGCGCGGAAGCCGCCATCAGTACGCGGCCGGCTTGGTCGTCGAGGCACTGACCTTCCACCAAGATGGCCATATTCAGAGACTTCCGCCAAAACGCTTAAAGACCCACAGGACAAGCGCGATGAAGAAGGAGGCGGACGCGACAACGACGCAGTCGATACGCAATGCGTCCAGTTCGGAAACAACGTCCTCCGGCGGCGCACCGAACGCAAAGCCGCTGACGATCAACGAACACACAAGCAAAACGGTGCGCATATCGAGCTCCTCAGAAAGAAAACGCGCCGCATCCGAACGGCATCACGGACACGGCGCAAGCCGGTTACAGCGCGCGGCGGAAGTACTTGAAAACGACGATGCCGAGCGCGATGGCAAACGCCATACCGGCAATCGTCTTCGTGTCAACGGAAGCTGCGGTCAGTTCGGTGGTGACAGTTTCGGGCACGGCGGCGAGAACCGAACCGGCGCCGACCATGAGCGCGGTACCGACGGCGGCGCGAGCGGCGTTGATGCGATCCAGCTGGGATTGCAGGTGCTTTTTCATCTCTGTTTCTCCATGGCCCGTTGAAAGACCGGCGACGCTGGGCCAGATCGACGCCGGAGAAATCAAGACACCTCGGTGTATGGCGGAAGCGGACGGCCACGAAGCCAGAAGCCGAGGCCGAGGCCAACCGACAGACCGGAGACAAAGCCGAGGAAAAGACCGAGGTGTTCCATGGTCAGGCGGCTGCGGCGGGTTTCACGTTCGCGGGATGGAGCGCGTCAAAGCGCAGTTCCAGACGCCGGTTCATGTCAATGGAAACTTTCAGCTCGACCTGATAGACGCCGGGTTGATAGACGTGCTTGCCTTCGGCGAACAGTTCGGCGAAACCCTGGGTGCCATCGGGAAGCGTGACGATTCCGCCGATGATGGAATACGTCTTTGTCGTATCCTTTTTGCCGTTGAGATGACGGACGTTGATAAGCTGAAACGGGATTTGGAACGGGCTTTTCATGAATCACCTATGCGAGTAGCGGCGCGCGTAGCGCCTCGTGGAAAGCCGCCCTGTCGGACGGATGTGCGTGACGCCAGAAGGCTGGCGGTCTGTCTGTGTCAGAAAGATCGACGGCGGCGAGTAGCGCGCGGCATCGTTTGGGAAGTTCGGGCACGTGCAGCCATTCGAAGACGGCGCCAAGGTCGCCACCGGTAAGGCGCAACGCCATGTGCAGCGCCCTGCCCGCTTGCTTGCGGGCGTGGTCGAGGGTCTTTTCGACGGTGGCTTTGCCGATGGCGATCACCGTGCGGACGGCGGACTGCTCGGCGGGGTTGATCCAAGCCAGACACGGATACTTGCCGGCGAGGTATTCACCGGGATGGCGGATCATGTCGGCAGTCAGTTCGCGGTGGTTGTCCGCGTGCCATTCGCCTTCATAGCGGACCCATGGTGACGACGGGTCGCCCAGTTGCTTGCCTTTCTCATAGGCGCGAAGCTGGAAGCCGGCGCGGGTGCCGACGTAGAAAGTCGAGCCGTCGCCTGTGCCTTCGTCGCTGATGTACCGCGGCTTCGGCGCCGGTCCGCGTGCAGGATTGAAGCCGCCATCGTGATACTGGTCGCGGCACCACTGAACCGGGTGCGTGCCCTCGAAATCATCGTGCGCGAGGTCTATCCGCGTAATCTTCGCGGCCTGATCTTCGATGGTGTCCGCGATCAGGTCCCAATCGCGGACGGCAGCGCAGCCGGTGCCAGTCAGCGAAATATGGACGGTGCCGGCGTTGCCGCCGTACATGCACAGCCCGAGGCCGGGAATCTCAAGGCAGTGCGCATAACCGAAACGGCCGTGGCCGGTGTCCTGTACGGAGCCGGCGAGCGCGTCACCAAGGAAAAGCCCGAGAATGGATTGCAGGAAGGCGCGGGGGTCGCCTGTCGGGCGGAAGGTCACCGACAGGTAATCGACGATGGCGCTCATTTCAGATTGACGAACTTCGAGAGTTCGGCGGCGGTGGCGTTTTCAAGCTGGACGTTATCGTTCAGCATCTTGCGGAACTTGCTACGGCCAGAACGAAGGGCCGGGTCCGCAAGAGCCGCGCGGGCAACCTGAGCATTCCTGCGCGCCTGCTGAAGCTGCACTTCAAGAAGTTCCTGAACGGTCCGCATCTGTTTCCCCTTGGTCACTCTGAATTACCCCCGTAGTTACTAGGCGGGGGTTTCAACCGCCGGTTGATGTTTTGTATTCAAGCAGCGGTTGAATGTTTTGTCAAGCAGCGGTTGAACATTTATCCTCGGGGCGTTAACAGGTTCACGGAGCCGAGAGCATGAAACCCATTCGCATATATCTGGACGAGGCGAAAGAGCGCGGAATCGCCAAGAATGACAGCGACATCGCAAGGAAGCTGGAAGTAACGCCGCAGGCGGTCAGCAAATGGCGGAAGGGCGACGACGCGCCGGCAGAGGACACGGCCGCGCGGCTTGCGGAAATGCTCGGGAAGCCGGAAGTCATGGCAGAGTGCGCGGCAGCGCGGGCCAAGACGCCCGAAGGGCGGCGCATGTGGGAACGGCTGGCGAGGATCGCGGCGGCGGCCGTGGTGGTGGCCGCGGTGACCCCGCACGAAAGCTATGCCGCTGTCAAGATGCAGTGTGCATACAAGGGATTACTGTTTTCAGAACTTACATCGAGGCATAAGACTTCGCTCTCAACATCTTGAACAGAAACGATTCGCTACCCGCTCTTCTGACGCCGAAAAGCAAAAATTCAAGCTGAAGTGAACAGGTGTGCGATCAGCGCAACGCCGATTGCCGCGACCGCAAGCGAAGTCCACGACGCCAGACCGCTCATGTAGCCGTCGGGAATTTCCACCGGTTTCAAGGTCGCCAGCACGCGCCGGTACTGCACGACCGCCAGCGTCACTGAAATCGAGCCCAGTGCGATCAGCGCCACGCCTATCCAGAACGACAGGCCGTGCGGCGCGCCGGCAAGCGTCTTCTGATTGCCCAGCATCGCGACGAACAGCGCAAAGCGCTCGATCGCGAATCCGAAGGCCATCAGCGCCAGCGCGGTGCGCGACCACGCGAGCAAGGTGCGCTCGGCGGCGAAAAAGACGCGTGGATCGTTCAGGTCCGACACACTCAGCCTTGCGCCGGCGGACGCCGGCGGTAGGTCACGACCAGCACATCGCGCCAAGCCGGCTTCGACGGATCGAGCGGATGGATGGGCGTCACGCCGTGCAGTGCGCGCTGGTCATTCACCAGCGCTGCATCGCAGGGCGCCGTCAGCGTGAAGCTGTCGAGGCGCTTGCCTTCCGGCGAGAAGATTTCCGTGGTGCCGCTCTCGACGTTCTCCCGCCGCACCATCATGACCAGCACGAAATCGACGCCATCACGATGCACGCCTTCCGGTGTCGGCTTGCCCTCGCCCTCGGCGCGCGCCTCGATGCGGAACTGATGCACCTCGATGTGCGCGTCGTGACCGGGGTGCAGGCGCTGGAACACCGCCAGCCCGAACTGCGCCACCGTCTGCATGGTCGAGCCGCCGAGCACCTGCGGCCGTATCGGCTCGAAGTGGCGCTCGACGCCACCATTCAGCGTGTTGTAGTCCAGGCTCTGGTAATGCGGCTGATGCGGTTCGAACTGGATGCGCAGCCCGTCGGCCGGCGCACTGAGTACCGCGTAACGGCGACGACGGTAGCGGCCACCGTCCGCCATATAGGTATCGGTTTCCAGATCGCCCCAGCTGGCGGCAAACACGTCCCAGTCGGCGCGCCAGCCGGAACGCAGGCTGGACAGTGCGTCGCGTACCTGCGCCGACGGCAGGAAACAGAAATCGTGGGCCGCGACGTTCTCGGCGAGCGCGCGGGCGAAAGTGCCGGTATTCAGGGAGGGGGACATCTGTGACAGAACGACGAAAACCGCGAAAGCAGGGACGATACTCCCCTGCTCCCGGCAACGCACGCACCGACCCGATTTAGAATCGGTGCCCCGCCGGAGATCCCGTCACATGCCCCGCTTCTGCGCCAACCTGTCACTGCTGTTCACCGAACACCCCTTTGTCGAGCGCTGGGCCGCCGCGGCGCGCGCCGGCTTTCGCGGCGTCGAATGCCATTTCCCGTACGCCGAACCGGCTGCCGTGCTGGCCGAGGAAGTGCGTCGTCACGGGCTGGAGCAGGTGCTGTTCAATCTGCCGCCCGGTGACTGGGCCGCGGGTGAACGCGGCATCGCCTGCCTGCCCGACCGCGTTGCTGAATTCGAGGATGGCGTCGGTCGCGCCATCGACTACGCCCGTACACTCGGCTGCCGGCGCATCAACTGCCTGGCCGGCATTGCGCCGGCCGGTGTCGAGCGCGCCGAACTGCTGGCGGTGATGGAACGGAATCTGCGTTTCGCGGCGCGTGCACTGGCGCGGGAAAACATCGAACTGCTGGTCGAGCCGATCAACGACCGCGACATGCCGGGCTTTCTGCTGAACCGCTCGGCCGACACGCTGGCGTTGATCGAACGCGTCGGCGAGCCCAATGTGAAGCTGCAGTACGACGTCTATCACATGCAGATCATGGAGGGCGACCTCGCCCGCAGCTTGCAGCGCGAGCTGCCGCGTATCGGCCACGTACAGATCGCCGACAACCCGGGGCGTCACGAACCGGGCAGCGGCGAGATCAACTACCGCTTCCTGTTCGACTGGCTGGACCGCATCGGCTACACCGGCTGGGTCAGCGCGGAATACATCCCGGCCGGCGATACAGTCGCCGGCCTGGGCTGGATGCCACGCTGAACCTCAGGGCAGCGCGAAGCCGTCGGCCGCGAGGACCTTGCGTGCCGGTTCCGACAGCAGAAATTGAGCGAAGCGCTCGCCTTCGCTGCCGGGCGCCGACAGCACGACCAGACCGTAGTCGGCGCCGACCGCGAGATCGGACGGCAGCGCGACCTCCTGCAGCGCCGGCACCTCGCGGCGAGCCAGTCGCGAGTTGGTGCAGTAGGTGACGAACAGATCCGCCTGCCCGCTTTCGACCACCCACGCATAGACGTTGCGACCTTCCGGCGGCTTCGCCGAATTGGCCGCGCCGGTAAGCTGTCGCCCACGCGCTGCCAGCGCGCGACCGATGCCCGGTCGCAGCGCATCGGCGCGCTGGAACATCTGGACTGCATAGTCACCGGCCGGATCGGCCTTGGGCGTCGACGCGCCCAGCTTCAGATCGCGGCTGACCATCGCGTCGAGCGCGTTCGCCGGCGTCACCGTCAGGCCCGGCCGCACCAGCAGGCACAGTTCGTTGCGCGCGAAGCGCTCGACCTTGGCTGCCTTGCCGGCATCGACGAAGGTCTGCGGATGCGTCATGTTGGCCGAAGCGAACACGTCGGCAGTGGCCCCGGCGGCGATCTTCTCGCGCAGCACGCCGCTCGGGCCGAATTCGAAGCGGGGCGCCGCCCCGCCCTGCTCCGCATACAGCTTGCCGAGCTGCGTGAATACCGCCTTCAGGCTGCCGGCGGCATGCACCGACGCCCCGTCGGCCTGCGCCGCACCGGCCAGCAGCGCGGTGCAGGTCGCCACGATGAGCGTACGCATGTTCACTTGGCCGCGTTCGGGAAGAACAGTTGCTGACCGTCGATCTTGTAGTCGGCGATCGCCTTCTGACCGTCGGCCGACACCACCCAGTCGATGAAGGCCTGGCCGTCGGCCTTCTTCACGTGCGGGTGCTTGTCCGGATTGACCAGGATGACGCCGTACTGGTTGAACAGGCGCTTGTCACCTTCGACCGAAATGGTCAGGTCGGCGCGGTTCTTGAACGACAGCCAGGTGCCGCGGTCGGCCAGGATGTAGGCGTTCATCGACGCCGCGGTGTTCAGCGCCGGACCCATGCCGGAGCCGGTGTCGCGGTACCAGGCGCCCTTGCTCGCGTCGAGATCGACGCCGGCCGCTTTCCAAAGACGCAGTTCGGCGGCGTGCGTGCCGCTCTTGTCGCCACGCGACACGAAGGGCGCCTGTGCGGCCTGGATGGCCTTCAGCGCTTCGGTGATGTCCTTGCCGCCCGCCACCTTGGCCGGGTCCGACTTCGGGCCGACCAGGATGAAGTCGTTGTACATGACCTCCTGGCGCTTCACGCCGTAGCCCTCGGCGATGAATTTCTCCTCCGCCACCTTGTCATGCACGAACACCACGTCGGCGTCGCCGCGGCGCGCCATGTCCAGCGCCTGGCCGGTGCCGAGCGCGACGACGCGCACCTCGATGCCTGTCTTCGCCTGGAAGATGGGCAGCAGGTGCTTGAACAGACCCGACTGCTCGGTCGAGGTGGTGGACGACACCGTGATGAAACGGTCGGCGGCGTGCACAAAGGGCGCGGCCAGCGTAATCGCGGCCGCCGCGGCGGTGGCGATGAAGGAACGGCGGATCAGGTCCATGAAAGCTCTCCTCTGAGGTATTGCCCGGCCTCGGCCGAGCGCGGTGCGGCGAAGAAGTCGGCCACCGGCGTGTGTTCGGTGATGCGGCCGGTGTCGACGAATACGATGTCGTCGGCCAGGCGACGGGCCTGGCCGAGGTGGTGGGTGACCATGACGATGGAACAGCCGTCGTCGGCGATGACGCGGATGATGCGTTCCACTTCGGCCGCGGCGCCCGGGTCGAGGCTGGCGGTCGGCTCGTCGAGGAAGAGCACGCGCGGTCGCAGTGCCCACGCGCGGGCGAGCGCCACGCGCTGCTGCTCGCCGCCGGACAGCACGCGCGCCGGGCGGTCGGCCAGTGCGGCGAGGCCGACGCGTTCCAGCACGTCAAGCGCGCGCGTGCGGCGTTCCGCCGCCGGCACGCCAGCGAGGTAGAGCGCGTAAGTCACGTTGTCGAGCACGCTGCGACGGAGCATGACCGGGCGCTGGAACACCATGGCCTGCACCGGCGTGCCGCTGCCGCCGTTCCACAGGATGCGGCCGGCGGTCGGTTCGATCAGGCCGTGCATCAGGCGCATCAGCACGCTCTTTCCCGCGCCGTTCGGACCGAGTATCAGCGTGCGGCGCCCTGCTTCGATGCGCAGCGACACGTCGCGGATGAGCGCGCGGTCGCCCGCCTCGTAGCGCAGCGCGTCCAGCGTGAGCAGTACGTCAGCCATGGCGTCGCACCGCCCATTCGCGTACCGCGTGCGCCAGCGCATTCAGTATCAGCACGATGGAAATGAGGATGAAACCCAGCGCCAGCGCCAGCGGCAGGTCGCCCTTGCTGGTTTCGAGCGCGATGCTGGTGGTCATGACGCGGGTGACGCCGTCGATATTGCCGCCGACGATCATCACCGCGCCGACCTCCGCCACCGCGCGGCCGAGGCCGGCCAGCACCGCGGTGGACAGCGAGAAGCGTGTATCGACCAGCAGCGTCAGCGCGGCGCGCGGGGTCGATGCGCCGAGCGAGCGCAGCTGTTCTTCGTAGTCGCGCCAGGCGTCGGCGACGATCTGCCGCGACAGCGCGGCGATGATGGGCGTGATCAGGACGACCTGAGCGATCACCATCGCCGTCGGCGTGAACAGCAGGCCGAGGGAGCCCAGCGGGCCGGCGCGCGACAGCAGCAGATAGACCAGCAGACCGATCACCACCGGCGGCAGACCCATCAGGCCGTTCAGGATGACGGTCAGCGGCTTGCGCCCCGGGAAGCGGCCGACCGCCACCGCAGCACCTATCGGCAGTCCCAGACAGGCGGCGAGGAAGACGGCGGTCAGGCTGACCTGCAGGCTCAGCGCGACGATGTGCAGCAGATTGGGGTCGGCGGCGACGATCAGGCGACCTGCGGTGGCGAAGCTTTCGCTCATCGTGCTCATCGCGTCGGCTCCGCGATGATCAGCAGGTCGAGCGCCGGCCCGGCCACGGCGCTGACTTCGAGCGTGTAGCGCAGGCCGGCTTCAAGCCGGTAGATCAGTTCCTTCTGTACCCCTTCGCCGCGCAGGCAGCGCAGCGGGCGCATGTAGACAGGCAGCGGCAGTCCATCCGGCGACAGCACCTCGATCCAGGCGCGCTCGCTGCTCATGACGCGATAGATGCCGGCCGACGGTACGGTGAAATCGAGGATGCCGGCGTGGCCAGCGGGGCGCCGACCCGGTGCCCGCAGCGCGACCTCGCTCTCCGGCCGCAGGCGCGCAGCCACGCGCCGGGCGGGCGTGATTACCGGCGCCGAAGCGACGTTGTGGCCCGCGTCGACCGACAGGCCGGCTGCGGTCCAGGCCAATTTCAGGTCAGCGACCACGCGCGGCGCGTCGGCACAGGCCTCGTCCTGCGCCACCGCGGCAAGCGACGACAGCGAACACAGGGCTGCGACGACCACACCAGCACGCGGGCGCAGTCCGGAAGTGGACATCCAGTTCGTCACGCGACGGCCTCGTCCGGTACGGATGTCTGCGCGGCTCCGGACGGGCGCGCTGCGACGCAACGAAAGGGCGTCGCAGAAGGGAATGGCATCAATCGGCATCGGAAAACACATAAGATGCGGGAAGCTATCGCACTGAAGCCGCGCGTCCTATATGTCTGAATTTGCAAAAAGCAATCCAAGCTTGCGGGTCGAGTGGGATTTCGGCCCCGACGCACCGGTGGGCATTGGTCGCCTGCTGGCGCTGCTGACGGCCATCGAAGTCAGCGGTTCGATCGCCGGTGCGGCGCGCGCGACCGGCCTGTCGTATCGCAACGCCTGGGGGCTCATCAATGCCTGGCAGGCCTACTTTGGCCAACCCCTGATCACCACCGCGCGGGCGCATGGTTCGACGCTCGAAGCCTTCGCCCGCCAGTTGCTGGAGGTCGATCGCGGTGCCCGTCAGTCGCTGGCGCGTGCGCTCGACGGCGCCAGCCAGCCGATGCGCGCGCTGTCGCTGCAGCCGGCTGAACACGGCGGCGCGGCACTGCGTTTCGCCGCCAGTCACGAACCGCTGCTGAACGACCTCATCCGTCAGTTGCGCAGCGAACGGACCGATGCCGCCACAGTGACGCTGGCCACGCACGGCAGCCTCGAATCGCTGCTCGCGCTGGCCGCCCGCCGCTGCGAGATCGCCGGCTTCCATTGCCCGGTCGGCGAACTGGGACGCGACATCTGGGCGCTCTACCGCGCACAGCACGGTCTGCCGCGGCTGCGCCTGATCGGTTTCGCCCGCCGTCGGCAAGGCCTCATCCTGGCGCGCGGCAATCCGAAGAAGGTGAGCGGGCTGGCCGACCTGTCACGCACCGACCTGCGCTTCGTGCATCGCCAGCCGGGCGCCGGCACGCGACTCGCCTTCGATCTGCTGGCGCGCCGCGCCGGGCTGGACACGCGCGCGCTGAACGAGGGCGATGAAGAACACACGCACGCCGCGGTGGCGGCGCTGATCGCCAGCGACGAAGCCGATGCCGGACTCGGGCTGGAAGCCTTCGCCCATCGCCTCGGACTGGACTTCATCCCGCTGTTCGAAGAGATGTACTTCCTGGCGATGCGCGACGCGCCCGCCTCGCGCGACACCGTGCAGTCGCTGTCCACGCTGCTGCGGCAGCCGGACTGGCGCGCGCGCGCCGATGGGCTGAGCGGCTACTCGCTGGTCGAAGCCGGGGTCGAGTACGACCTCGCGGCTGCCGAGCGCCTGCTGTTCGGCGGCTGATATCCGCGGCGCCTGCGCCGGCCCTTGGTAGAATCGCGCCTCAGTCACCGGACCTTTACATGAAACGCACCCGATTCGCCCGCCGCGGCGGCCTCACCCAGGACGCCGCCCTGCTCACCCGGCTGGCCACCGGCCTGGCGCTGTCCGCCAGCCGCATCGAAGACCGCTACTGGGAAGTGCGGCTGACCGAACAGGTGAGCCGGCTGCTGGCCGACCGCAACGAAGACGCGCTGAACGCCGCGCTCGACCACCTGTGGCGCGAGGACGCGCCGGCCTATGACGAACTGGCCGATTTCATCGAAGCGGGCAGCGAATGCGGTCTGCCGGGCGACGCCAACAAGGACTGGGACGCCGTCGTGTTCGCAGCCCCCCTGCTCGCCTGGTCGCGCTTCTCGATCCCGGCCGGGCCGATTGCCGCGCCGCTGCTGGCCAGCCTCAAGGTTCAGCTGTGCGCGCACGCTTTCGGCACCCACACCAAGGTTGCGCTGGCCGACTATCTGTTCAGCCCGGACCAGCTGCCGCGCGGCTATGTCGAAACGCGCGACCTGGCCGACGACCTCGGCGAAGCCGTGCTCGCCGGGAATGATCTGAAGCTGGAGGCGGAAGCGATGGCGCAGACCACCACCTTCCTGTCGGACACCCGCTACCTGATCGGCATCGCCATCGTGCCGCGCGGTCAGGCGCTGTTCCGCTGGCAGGAGGACGACGGCCAGCGCGAACACGTGGTGAAACAGTGGCAGGCCCAGGGTGGCGCCGTCATCGGCACGCTGATGCAGGGCTGTGCCTTCGAACTGCTGCCGCCCAACGCCTACCACTCGGCCTGCCGTGAAGCCGATCGCGCGTCGCGCGCGTACTCGCTGCGCGCCTCGGTCGCCTTCCTCGAACAGACGCTGGCGGTGCCGGCGAGCGGCCTGCGCGCCATCATCGCGCCCTTCTACGACAAGCAGCTCGAGGAGTACCGCGTCGCCTTCACCACCTCCGACTCCAGCGACGTGGTGCACGGCGTCGTGTGGGCGCTGCTCGGTGCCGAGGACGAGGAAACCGACACCGTTGGCGAGATCGAAGGCGTGCTGCGCGAATGCGGTCTGACCGACACGCTGGTGCTCGACCACCGGATGCCCATGGAGTACTGCGACGACTGCGGCGCGCCGATGTATCCGGACCCCGACGGCCAGCCGGTACACGCCGAACTGCCCGAATCGTCGGACCAGCCGCCCGCTCACCTGCACTGACACGTCATCCTGTTTTCGCGGCCGCGCCTCGCGCGGCCGTTTTCATTTGCTGAAGAACGCTCATGTCGCTTGAAAAAGAAGTCGCCCGCCGGCGCACCTTTGCCATCATTTCCCACCCGGACGCGGGCAAGACCACGCTGACCGAAAAGCTGCTGCTGTTCGCAGGCGCGATCCAGATCGCCGGCAGCGTGAAGGCGCGCAAGGCCGCCCGTCACGCCACCTCCGACTGGATGGAAATCGAGAAGCAGCGCGGCATTTCGGTCGCCAGCTCGGTGATGCAGATGGAGTACCGCGACTGCGTCGTGAACCTGCTCGACACGCCGGGCCACAAGGACTTCTCGGAAGACACCTACCGCGTGCTGACCGCGGTCGATGCCGCGCTGATGGTGATCGACGCCGCCAACGGTGTCGAAGCGCAGACATTGCGCCTGCTCGAGGTCTGCCGCGCGCGCAACACGCCCATCATCACCTTCATCAACAAGATGGACCGCGAGGTGCGCGCGCCGCTCGACCTGATCGACGAACTCGAGCGCACGCTGGGCATGGACGTCGCGCCCTTCACCTGGCCGCTGGGCATGGGCAAGGATTTCGCCGGCGTGTATGAAATGCGCGAAGACCGCATGCGCGTGTTCCGCGCTGGCGAGGACCGCATTTCCGGCGACGAGGAAGTGCTGCTCGGTCTCGACAACCCCGAGATCGTCGGTCGCTACCCGATGCAGTTCGACACCGCGCACGCCGAGATCGACCTCGTGCGCGAAGCCGCACCGCCCTTCGACGAAGCCGAATTCCTGGCCGGCCGGCAGACACCGGTGTTCTTCGGTTCGGCGATCAACAACTTCGGCGTCAAGGAAGTGCTGGACGCCTTGGTCGACCTCGCGCCACCGCCGGGCGGCCGTCCGGCCATCCAGCGCCGGGTCGAGCCGACCGAAGAGAAGTTCACCGGCGTCGTGTTCAAGATCCAGGCGAATATGGACCCGTCGCACCGCGACCGCGTCGCCTTCCTGCGCGTCTGCTCCGGCCACTTCGAGCGCGGCATGCGCATGAAGGTGAGCCGCAACGGCAAGGACATCCGGCCGAACAACGTGGTCACCTTCCTGTCGCAGCGGCGCGAACTGCTGGAAGAGGCCTACGCCGGCGACATCATCGGCATCCCGAACCACGGCACGCTGCAGCTCGGCGACACGCTGACCGAGGGCGAAACGCTGCAATTCACCGGCCTGCCCTTCTTCGCACCGGAATTGTTCCAAGGCGTTGAAGTCAAGGATCCATTGAAAACCAAGCAGTTGCGTGCAGGTCTTGAGCAACTGGGTGAAGAAGGTGCCATCCAGGTTTTCCGCCCGCTGGCGGGCGGTACGCTGCTGCTGGGCGCGGTCGGTCAGCTGCAGTTCGAGGTGGTGATCCACCGCCTGAAGACCGAGTACGGCTGCGACGCCCGCCTCGAAGGCACGCGCTACACGATGGCACGCTGGGTCACCTGCGACGACGAGCGTGAACTGAAGCGCTTCATCGACGCCAACGCCCACCGCATCGCCTATGACGCGGTGAACGCACCGGCCTTCCTCGCCACCATGCGCGCCGAGCTCAAGGTGGCCGAAGAGAAGTGGGAAAAGATCAAGTTCCACGCCATGCGCGAACATGCGGGTCTGATGTTCGCCAACCACTGAAGCGCGTTTTGCAGGCGCGGCCTTGGCCGCGACGGGGCTGATGCGGTCCGCAGGCTTGAATACCGGCCGCTGTCGGGGTCAGAGGACCCCTCCTACAAAATCCCGGCTCCGACCACGGATTGGGCACGATCCCTGTGGGAGCGGCCTTGGCCGCGACAGGGCCGATGCGGGCCGCCGGCTTCGATCCACGCTGCTGTCGGGGTCAGAAGACCCCTCCTTGTATTGTCTTTGTCTTCCGAGGGGCACCTCGGGACGAGCAGGTGGATGCCGCATCCCTCCTTGGGCTTATCGCCCGTTCTGTAGATTTTGCAGCACCTGCTCACCCTCACGTTCCGATCGAACAGTATCTTTGGCCCGGCTTGGCCGGCAGCCCGCATTCACAAGGTTGATCTCACGAGGTTTTGCATGGAGTTGTTTCATCTGGGTATCGACGTAGCCAAGGCCAAGCTCGACTGTGCGCTGCGCTCACCCGAGGGCAAGATTCGCCACAAGGTCATCACGGGGGCAGCTCACGAAACGGAACAAATCGTACGCTAAGGCATAGCTCGCCCAAGCCGGTCCCCTGCCGACGTGGCGAGGCTCGTTTCGCCTTGCAACGACGCAATCAGCGGACACGAAACATTTCCCTGGCGTGCATGGCAGGCGCACACGAGTTGGGACAGCACGACCTCCATGCGCGCCAGGTCGGCCAGCTTGGCGCGCACGTCCTGGAGCTTGTGCTCGGCCAGGCGGCTGGCTTCGTCGCAGTGGGTGCCATCCTCCAGCCGCAGCAGCTCGGCGATCTCATCCAGGCTGAAGCCCAAGCGCTGGGCCGATTTCACGAACTTCACCCGGGCTACATCCGCCTTGCCGTAGCGGCGGATGCTGCCATAGGGCCGCGCCGGTTCGGGCAGCAAGCCCTTGTGCTGATAGAACCGGATCGTCTCCACATTGACCCCGGCCGCCTTACCGAAGGCGCCGATGGTCAGGTTCTTCAGACCGTTCTCCATCCCGCTTGACTCCGTAGTTGACTACGGCAGTAACGTTACAACATCAAGCGAAGACCCAGAAGGAGAAGCTTTATGTCAGAACCCAAGACCGGTCGTGGCGCGCTGGCCACCGGAGGTGTCGCGGCCATCCTCGCCTCGACCTGCTGCCTCGGCCCCCTCGTGTTGGTCGCGCTTGGCTTTTCCGGCGCCTGGATCGGCAACCTGACGGTGCTGGAGCCATACCGCCCGATCTTCATCGGCACGGCGCTGGTGGCGCTGTTCTTTGCTTACCGGCGCATCTTCCACCCGGTGCAAGCCTGCAAGCCGGGGGAGGTCTGCGCAGTTCCACAGGTGCGCGGCAGCTACAAGCTCATTTTCTGGATCGTGGCCGCGCTGGTTCTGGTCGCGCTCGCCTTTCCCTTCGTCGTGCCATTTTTCTACTGATCAGGAGTTCGCCATGAAAAAGCTGTTTGCCTCCCTCGTCCTCGTCGCCGTTGCTGCCCCGGTGTGGGCCGCCACGCAGACTGTCACGCTGTCGGTGCCCGGCATGACTTGCGCCGCCTGCCCGATCACGGTCAAGAAGGCGCTCTCCAAGGTCGAAGGCGTGAGCAAGACTGCGGTGAGCTTCGAGAAGCTCGAGGCCGTCGTCACCTTCGACGATGCCAAGACCAGCGTGCAGGCCCTGACCAAGGCCACCGCCGATGCCGGCTATCCGTCCGAGCTCAAGAGGTGATCCCTGGATAACCGGACCTTGCTCAAGACCGGCATCACCGGTTCGGTGATCGCCGCCATATGCTGCGCGACCCCCGTGCTCGTGATTGCGCTCGGCGTCCTGGGTCTGTCCGCCTGGGTCGGGTGGCTCGATTACGTGCTGATCCCGGCCCTCGTCGTTTTTGTCGGCATCACGATCTACGCGCTGCGTCGCCGGCGGGCGGAAGCCGCTTGCTGCGCTGTTGGAGTCGGAGAAAACCAGAAGAAGGGGATATGAAATGAATAGCCGTGTTCTGCATGTTACCGGGATGACTTGCGATTCCTGCGCAAACCACGTCGAGAAGGCGCTTCTCACCGTGCCCGGTGTTCATAAGGCGGAGGTGTCCTACCCTGACGCCTTGGCCCGTGTGAGCGGGGAGCCGGCGCTTGATCCGACGATGCTCGTCTCGGCAGTCGCAGCAGCTGGCTACCGGGCCGCGCTCGCCGATGCGCCGCCCGCCGCGATGGGAAGCGGGTTGCTCGGCAAGATGCGCGAGTGGCTGGGCAGTGGCGACAAGGCGGGCGGCGATGGGGGTGGTTTGCATATCGCTGTCATCGGCAGCGGCGGTGCCGCGATGGCGGCGGCGCTGAAGGCCGTCGAGCAAGGCGCGCGGGTCACGTTGATCGAGCGCGGCACCCTCGGCGGCACCTGTGTCAATGTGGGCTGCGTGCCGTCCAAGATCATGATCCGCGCCGCGCACATTGCCCACCTGCGGCGAGAAAGCCCGTTTGACGGCGGGATCGCCGCGGCACCGCCGGCGATCCTGCGCGAGCGGCTGCTGGCCCAGCAGCAGGCGCGGGTCGATGAGCTGCGCCACGCCAAATACGAAAACATCCTGGACGGCAACACCGCCATTACCATGCTGCGCGGCGAAGCGCGCTTCAGGGACGGCCACCACCTCACGGTGCGCCTGACCGACGGTGGCGAGCGCGAGGTGGCCTTTGACCGCTGCCTGATCGCCACCGGCGCCAGTGCGGCCGTGCCGCCGATCCCCGGACTGAAGGACACGCCCTACTGGACGTCCACCGAGGCGCTGGAAAGCGACACGATCCCGCAGCGGCTCGCCGTCATCGGCTCGTCGGTGGTAGCCGTCGAACTGGCGCAAGCCTTCGCCCGGCTCGGGAGCCGGGTGACGATCCTGGCGCGCAGCACGCTGTTCTTTCGCGAGGACCCGGCGATCGGCGAGGCCGTCACCGCCGCCTTCCGTGCCGAGGGCATCGAGGTGCAGGAGCATACCCAGGCGAGCCACGTCGCTTATGCCGCCGGGGAATTCGTGCTGACCACTGGGCACGGCATCGTTGCCGCCGACAAGCTGCTGGTCGCCACCGGCCGCACACCGAACACACGCGGCCTGAACCTCGAAGCGGCGGGCGTCACGATCAACGCGCAGGGCGCCATCGTCATCGACAAGGGCATGCGCACGAGTAACCCGCACATTTACGCCGCCGGCGACTGCACCGACCAGCCGCAGTTCGTCTATGTGGCGGCCGCGGCGGGCACCCGTGCCGCGATCAACATGACCGGCGGTGACGCGGCGCTGGATCTGAGCGCGATGCCAGCCGTGGTGTTCACCGATCCGCAAGTGGCGACGGTGGGCTACAGCGAGGCGAAAGCGCACCACGACGGCATCGAGACTGACAGCCGTACGCTCACGCTCGACAACGTACCGCGCGCGCTCGCCAACTTCGACACGCGCGGCTTCATCAAGCTGGTCATCGAGGAAGGTAGCGGACGGCTCATCGGTGTACAGGCGGTGGCGCCCGAAGCGGGCGAACTGATCCAGACCGCAGTGCTCGCGATCCGCAATCGCATGACGGTGCAGGAACTGGCCGACCAGTTGTTCCCGTACCTGACGATGGTCGAAGGGTTGAAGCTCGCGGCGCAGACGTTCAACAAGGACGTGAAGCAGCTGTCCTGCTGCGCCGGGTGAGGAACAGGAGGTGGTCGATGAACGCCTACACGGTATCGCGTCTGGCCCATGAGGCCGGTGTGAGCGTACATGTCGTGCGCGATTACAAGGTGCGTGGGCTGCTGCGGCCGGTGGCGCGCACCGCCGGCGGCTACGGGGTGTTCGACGCGGCCGCCTTGCAGCGGCTGTGCTTCGTGCGAGCCGCCCTGGAGGCCGGCATCGGCCTCGACCTGCTGACGCGGCTGTGCCGGGCGCTGGACACCGCAGACGGCGATGAAGCGTCGGCGCATCTTGCCGACCTGTGCCACCTCGTCGAGCGCCGACGCCAAGCGCTGACGAACCTGGAAACGCAGTTGACCGAATTGGCGCACAGCACGTCGGAGATCTCGGCATGAACAGCCCGGAGCGCGTTTCCCCCGAGGCGCGCAAGCCGGTCGCCGGCTACCTGTGGGGCCTGCTCGCCGCGCTGACCTGTCCCTGCCACCTGCCGGTGCTCGCCATCGTTCTTGCCGGCACCACCGCCGGTGCGTTCCTCGGCAAGTATTGGGGCATTGCGGCGTTCGGCCTGACCGGCTTGTTCGTCCTGTCCCTGGCGCGGGCGATGCGGGCGTTCAAGGGAAGATCATGAGCGCTACCGAGCCGGATGGCTGGACGGCGGCGCAACTGGCCCAGGCGGCCGAGCATCGGCAGCTTGAGCTGCACTACCAGCCCATCGTCGATCTGCGCCGCGGCCGAATTGCCAGCGCGGAAGCGCTGCTGCGCTGGCGGCACCCGAGCCTTGGCCTGCTGCCGCCGGGCGCGTTCCTGCCACTGGCCGAATCGTCCGGGCTGATGCCCAAAATCGGCGCGTGGGTGCTGGGTGAAGCCTGCCGTCAGATGCAGCGCTGGCTGGCGTTGAATTGGCGGCCGTTTCGATTGGCCGTTAATGGGGTCGCCTCAGAAAACGGAAAATAAAGCACGCTAAGCCCTTACTTACCCAGATGTTTGACTTTTCGTGGCACTTTCACCATGGCAATTGCAATTGCCCAACCCTTGCAAAATGCCGCACGCCTCTACAGATCGAGAGCCAGAACACTTCTCGCGCAAATCAACCAAGTGCCGCTTTAACTGCAACAGCGCGGACACACGCATTTCCACCTGTTGAATATGGGCCTCCAGCAGCGTGTTGACCTCCCCACAGTCCTGCATCGGGTTGTCTCGCAGACCCAGCAATGCGCGAATCTCGCTCAACGTCATGTCGAGCGAACGGCAATGACGGATGAATTGCAAGCGCTCAATGTGCGCCTCACCGTACAGCCGGAAGTTGCCACCGCTTCGCGCTGGCTTCGGCAGTAGCCCTTCCTTCTCGTAGTAGCGGATGGTCACAACCTCGCATCCAGAGCGCTTGGCGAGGTCGCCAATTCTGATTTCCATGCATCAATCTCCTTTATTTCACTTGACTCTATAGTAACTATAGGGTTTGTAATGGAAGTTGTATAGATTTGAAGGAGTTATTTATGAGCGAATGCGCTTCCACGGCGTGTGGCTGCTCGGCTGGGCCGATCATCCAACCCACGACACAAGCCCCAGCGACAACCGGATCGGCTCAAGCGGTGTATCGCATCGAGAACATGGACTGCCCCACGGAAGAGGCGCTGATCCGAGGCAAGCTGGTCGGGCTGGCGGGGGTGGTTGGTCTTGAGTTCAACCTGATGCAGCGTACTTTGGCCGTTCGGCACGAACTGCCTTCGTTGTTTCCCGTTGAGCAGGCGCTAACCGCCATCGGCATGCAAGCCGTGCGCATGGATCAGGCATCGACCGGGCAAACGACCAAGCTGTCCATTACCAAAATGGATTGCCCGACCGAAGAGACGTTGATCCGCAACAAGCTCGGTACCATGGCCGGAGTTGCCGATCTCGATTTCAACCTGATGCAGCGCACGCTGTCGGTACGCCATGCGGACCAGGTTCTGCCGGACGTGCTCGCGGCACTGCAAGCGCTTGGATTCGAGGCGCAGGTGTTGGACACCGCAGAGGCCGCATCGCCATCCGCATCCCTTGTGACCACGCCGACCAACTGGTGGCCGCTGGGCATCTCCTTTGTAACTGCATCGGCGGCCGAGGCGGTCTACTGGCTCCACAACGGCAATCATTGGTCGGTCGTCGTTCTGGCGCTCGTCGCGGTCTTCACCGGCGGTCTGTCCACCTACAAGAAAGGTTGGATTGCGCTCAAGAACCGTAATCTCAACATGAACGCCCTGATGTCGATTGCCGTCACGGGTGCCATGTTGATCGGGCACTGGCCCGAGGCGGCAATGGTGATGGTGCTTTTCGCGCTGGCCGAGGTGATCGAAGCCAAGTCGCTGGATCGCGCCCGCAATGCCATCCGTGGCCTGCTCGACCTGACCCCGGAACAGGCCACGGTGCAGCAGGCTGACGGCACATGGCGCGAGGTGGGTGCAAAGCAAATTGCCATCGGTAGCCGCGTCCGGGTCAAGCCAGGTGAGCGCATCGCCCTGGATGGTGAGGTGCTGGAAGGCCGCTCTGCCGTCAACCAAGCCCCGATCACGGGTGAAAGCCTTCCGGTCGAGAAATCCCCCGGTGATCCGGTGTTTGCGGGCACGATCAACGAATCCGGTTCATTCGAGTACCGCGTCACCGCCGTGGCCAGCAACTCCACATTGGCCCGCATCATTCACGCGGTAGAGGCTGCCCAAGGAAGCCGTGCGCCGACTCAGCGCTTTGTCGATCAGTTCGCCCGCTGGTACACGCCCATTGTTTTCGGTGTTGCCATCGCCGTCGCGTTGTTGCCACCGCTGTTCATGGGTGCGGCATGGCTCGACTGGATTTACCGTGCATTGGTTCTGCTGGTGGTCGCCTGCCCGTGCGCACTGGTGATCTCTACGCCGGTCAGCATCGTCAGCGGCCTGGCCGCTGCCGCCCGCCACGGCATTCTCATCAAGGGCGGCGTCTATCTGGAAGAAGGCCGCAAGCTGCGCTGGCTGGCTCTGGACAAGACCGGCACGATCACGCACGGCAAGCCCGCACAGACCGATTTTGTCACTTGGGGCAATGCACTCGCCGCAAACAGCCGCAGCATCGCTGCCAGTCTGGCGGCTCGTTCCGACCACCCTGTATCCAAAGCGGTGGCACAAGCCGCGCAGACGGATGGGGTTGCCTTACTCGACGTAGCCGAGTTCAGCGCGCTGCCCGGTCGGGGCGTGCAAGGCCAAATCAACGGTGAGACCTACCATCTTGGCAACCAGCGGATGCTCGAAGCGCTGGGGCAATGCACACCAGAACTGGAACAGCGCATCGCGGCGCTGGAAACCATGGGTAAAACTGTCGTGATGTTGGTCAGCGCAAAAGGGGTTCATGCCTTATTTGCCGTAGCGGACACCATCAAGGAAAGCAGCAGGAGCGCCATTGCCGAGCTTCATGCACTGGGCATCAACACCATGATGCTGACCGGCGACAACCCCCACACGGCACAGGCCATTGCCGCACAAGCCGGGATCGACAGTGCGCAAGGCAATCTGCTCCCAGACGACAAACTGCGCGAAGTTGAGCTACTGGCCATAAAGGGCAAGGTCGGCATGGTCGGTGATGGCATCAACGATGCCCCGGCCTTGGCGCGTGCGGACATCGGCTTTGCCATGGGAGCGGCTGGCACCGATACCGCCATCGAGACCGCTGACGTGGCCCTGATGGACGACAACCTGGGCAAGATTCCGACCTTCGTGCGCCTGTCGCGTGCGACGGCGCAGGTGCTGATGCAAAACATTGTGCTGGCCCTTGGCATCAAGGCAGTATTTCTGGTGCTGACCTTCACGGGTCAAGCGACCATGTGGATGGCGGTGTTTGCTGATATGGGGGCCAGCTTGCTCGTCGTTGGCAATGGCTTGAGGCTGTTGCGCAAATGAGCTGGAAATTCTTTCTCTACGACTGGGGTGGTCTAAACATCGCGTTGTTCCAAGCCATCAACATGAGCACACCTGCAGCGCTGGAACCGCCGGTATCGTTCTTCAACCTTGTGATAGGCAACTACTGGACTGCACCACTGATGCTCTTGGCGATGTGGGGATGGTCAAAGTCGGCACCTGACCCAACGCGGGCCGATGCCATCCGGTACAGACTCAGAGTCTTTAGCGTGGCCTTTGCGTTGGCATTTCTCGTCGCCACCATCTTGAAGCTATGGATCGACTTTCCACGCCCGCCTGCCGTTTTTGGCGACATGGTGCGCGTTATCGGGGGCATCGAACGACACTACAGCCTGCCCAGCGGGCATGCCACCTATGCCGCGCTGGTGGTCGGCGCGCTCTGGCCTTTGATAGGCCGTCGTGGCCGCATCGGCTTGGTGTTGTACGCCGCATTGGTCGGTTGGTCACGCATCGCAGCCGGAATGCACTTTCCTGCCGATGTGCTGGCGGGGTGGGTACTTGGATTGAGCTGCACGGCGCTCGCCGGGTGGCTGATGCCGCTGGCCGCCCCTGTGTGGCAATCGGCTCGCCGCACATCGACTTGGGTCTGGTTCGCAGTGGCCGCCAGTTCTGTCATGACAGATCAGCTCGCAAAGTTCGCCATCACCCGCACGTTTGCCTACGGTGAACAGGTCGAAGTCAGCACCTTCTTCAACATTGTCCATGTCCTGAATCCCGGCGCGGCATTCAGCTTTCTGGCGAACGCTGGCGGCTGGCAACGTTACTTTCTCATGGCGCTGGGTCTGGTCGTTTCTGCTTGGCTGGGCCGCATGCTGTGCCAGCAGCGGCCACGCCTTGAAGCGGTGGGCTACAGCCTGATCCTTGGTGGTGCGCTCGGCAATGTCGTGGATCGTGTGCTGCGTGGATCGGTTGTCGATTTCCTCGACTTCCATTGGCAGCTTGTGCACTGGCCCGCCTTCAACCTCGCTGATGTGGCGATAACTATCGGAGCGCTCTGCCTGTTCTTGACGGTTGTACCGAAAAGCAGTAGAGGCACAGAGGCCGATGTGTCCGGTTAAGCTATACCCTAACATGGCGTCAGACCATCCGGCGCGAAAGCGTCAGAATAGAGTCGCCTTCAGAATTGATTGACACGCACCGTCAAGAGTCATAGATTTCTTCCTGACACATTCCCCTCAGGAGGACCCTTTGCACGGTCAGCGCATCGGCTACGTCCGCGTCAGCAGCTTCGACCAGAACCCGGAACGCCAGCTTGAGCATGTGCCGGTGGACAGGCTGTTCACCGACAAGGCATCGGGCAAGGACACCCAGCGCCCCGAGCTAGAACGGTTGCTCGCCTTCGTGCGCGAGGGCGACACGGTGGTGGTGCACAGCATGGACCGCCTGGCGCGCAACCTCGACGACCTGCGCCGTCTAGTGCAGAAGCTCACCCAGCGCGGCGTGCGCATCGAATTCGTCAAGGAAAGCCTGACCTTCACCGGCGAGGACTCGCCGATGGCGAACCTGATGCTGTCGGTGATGGGCGCGTTCGCCGAGTTCGAGCGCGCCCTTATCTGCGAGCGGCAGCGCGAAGGCATCGCGCTCGCCAAGCAGCGCGGGGCCTACCGGGGCCGCAAGAAGGCGCTGTCGCCGGAGCGGGTGGCCGAGCTGCGCCGGCGGGCCGCCGCCGGCGAGCAGAAAGCCAAGCTCGCCCGCGAATTCGGCATCAGCCGCGAAACCCTGTACCAATACCTGAGAACGGATGACTGACCATGCCGCGCCGCAGCTTGCTGACGCCCGCCGAGCGCACCGGCCTGCTTGCCTTTCCGACCACTGACGACGACCTCATCCGGCATTACACCTTCTCCGAACCCGACCTGTCAGTGATCCGCCAACGGCGCGGCAACCACAACCGGCTCGGTTTCGCGGTGCAGTTGTGCTACCTGCGCTATCCCGGCTTCGCCCTGCCGACCGACGCGGAACCGCCCGCATCCCTGCTGAATATCGTCGGCCGCCAGTTGCGCATCGCGCCGGACATCTGGCCGCAGTACGCGCAGCGGCCGGAAACCCGGCGCGAGCACCTGCTGGAATTGCAGGCGTGGCTGAAGCTGACGCCGTTCGCGGCCGCCGACTACCGGCGCTTCGTCCACCAGCTCGCCGAGCTGGCCCAGCAGACCGACCGGGGTATCGTGCTGGCCGAGGCGCTGGTCGAGCTGCTGCGGCAG
This sequence comes from Methyloversatilis sp. NSM2, assembly GCF_038066675.1. Taxonomy (NCBI): domain Bacteria; kingdom Pseudomonadati; phylum Pseudomonadota; class Betaproteobacteria; order Nitrosomonadales; family Sterolibacteriaceae; genus Methyloversatilis; species Methyloversatilis sp. NSM2. Next base: position 1,123,394 of record NZ_JBBUKV010000001.1, on the reverse strand, counting down.
CAACGTATCATCCTGCCGGCCATCGATGTCATCGAGCGTGTATGTAGCGAGGCGCTCACGCGCGGTACGCGCCAGGTGTACGCGGCGCTGACCGCGCCGCTGGCCGATCACCATCGCCGTGCGCTCGACGGTCTGCTGGCGATCCGCGAGGGCACCAAGGGCAGCGGGCTAATCTGGCTGCGCCAGCCGCCCGGCCCGCCCAAGCCCAAGCATGTGCTGGCCCACCTGGAGCGGCTGAAGACCCTCCGTGACCTGGCGTTGCCGGATGGGCTGGAGCACACCGTCCACCAAAACCGCCTGCTGAAGCTCGCCCGCGAAGGAGGACAGATGACGGCCCAGCACCTGCGCGACCTGGAGCCGAGCCGCCGCTATGCGACCCTGTCCGCGGTGATCCTCGATACCCGCGCCACCCTGATCGACGAGATCATCGACCTGCACGACCGTTTCATGGGCGCGCTGTTCAGCAAGGCCAAGCGCAACCACGCCGACCGCTTCCAGCAGTCCGGCAAGGCGATCAACGACAAGGTGCGGCTCTACTCGCGCATCGGCCGCGCCCTGCTGGAAGCCAAGCAGTCGGGCGGCGATCCGTTCGCCGCCATCGAGGCCATCATCCCGTGGGAGGTGTTCACCGAGAGCATCACCGAGGCCGAGCTGCTGGCCCAGCCGGAAGGTTTCGACTTCCTCGCGCTGGTCGGCGACGGCTTCAACCAGCTCCGGCGCTACACGCCGGCCCTGCTGGAAGCGCTGACCATGAAGGCCGCGCCGGCGGCACGCGAGCTGCTCGCCGCCGTCGATGTGCTCAAAGGGATGAACGAGCGCCAGGCGCGCAAAGTGCCGGACGATGCGCCCACGTCGTTCGTGCGCAAGCGCTGGGAAAGCCTGGTGCGCAACGAAGACGGGTTGGATCGGCGCTTCTACGAGCTGTGCGTGCTGTCCGAGCTGAAAAACTCGCTGCGCTCCGGCGACATCTGGGTGCAGGGCTCGCGCCAGTTCAAGGACTTCGAGGACTACCTGTTGCCGCCACCGCGTTTCGCCGCGCAGCGCGATCAGCGGGAATTGGGCCTGGCCGTCGAAACCGACTGCGAGCGCTTCCTGGAGGCGCGCCTCACGGTGCTGCAAGAGCAACTGGCGACGGTGGAGCGGCTGGCCGCCGCCAACGAGCTGCCCGACGCCGCCATCACCAGTACCGGCCGGCTCAGGATTTCGCCGCTGGACAACGGCGTGCCCGACGAGGCCGAGGCGCTGATGCAACAGGCGTACAGCCCGCTGCCGCACCTGAAGATCACCGAGCTGCTGCTGGAAGTCGATGGCTGGACGGGGTTCAGCCGCCACTTCAAGCACCTCAAGAGCGACGCGGCGGCCGAAGATCAACACCTGCTGCTGACGACCATCCTGGCCGACGCCATCAACCTGGGGCTCTCCAAGATGGCCGAATCCTGCCCGGGCGTGACCTATGCCAAGCTGACCTGGTTGCAGGCGTGGCACATCCGCGACGAGACCTATTCGGCCGGGCTGGCCGAGCTGGTCAACGCGCAGTTCCGTCAGCCGTTCGCCGCCTATTGGGGCGATGGCACCACGTCGTCGTCGGACGGCCAGAACTTCAAGGCCGGCGGTCGGGGCCACGCCGCCGGCCAGGTGAACCTGAAGTACGGCCAGGAACCGGGCGTGCAGTTCTACACCCACATTTCGGACCAGTACGCGCCGTTCCACACCAAGGTCATCAACGCCACGGTGCGCGACGCCACCCACGTCCTGGACGGACTGCTGTACCACGAATCCGACCTGCGCATCGAGGAGCATTACACCGACACGGCCGGCTTCACCGATCACCTGTTCGCGCTGATGCACCTGCTGGGCTTCCGCTTTGCGCCGCGCATCCGCGACCTGACCGACAAGCGCCTGTACATCCACGGCGACGCCAAGCAGTACCCGACGCTCGCCGGCCTGATCGGCGGCAGCGTCAACGTGAAGCACATTCGCGCCCATTGGGACGAAATCCTGCGCCTGGCCGCCTCGATCAAGCAGGGCACGGTGACGGCCTCGCTGATGCTCAGGAAGCTCGGCAGCTACCCGCGACAGAACGGCTTGGCCGTGGCCTTGCGCGAGCTTGGGCGAATCGAGCGCACGCTGTTCGCGCTCGACTGGATGCAGAACGTCGAGCTGCGCCGCCGCGTGCAGATCGGTTTGAACAAGGGGGAGGCCAAGAACGCGCTGGCCCGCGCCGTGTTCCTGAACCGGCTCGGCGAAATCCGCGACCGCAGTTTCGAGAACCAGCGCTACCGCGCCAGCGGCCTCAACCTGGTGGTGGCGGCGATCGTCCTGTGGAACACCGTCTACCTGGAGCGGGCCATCCAGGGGCTGCGGGACTCGGGCAAGGACATCGACGAGAGACTGCTGCCACATCTCTCGCCGCTGGGCTGGGAGCACATCAACCTGACCGGCGACTACATCTGGCGGCAGAACAAACACGTCGAGCAGGGCAAGTTCCGGCCGCTGCGATTGATCGAGCAGGCACCGCTAGCAACGTCTTCGTAAGGTCTATCAACTGTGGAGCTACTGATCTTGATTCTGAAAACGACCGGACTGTTCATCGCAACAGCGCTTGCCGAGATCGTCGGCTGCTTTCTGCCTTACCTGTGGCTGCGCAAAGGGGGGCCAATGTGGCTGCTGATTCCGGCAGCGATGAGCTTGGCGCTCTTCGTTTGGCTGCTCACGTTACACCCAGCCGCCAGTGGCCGCGTTTACGCCGCCTATGGCGGCGTTTATGTGGCTACCGCGCTGGTTTGGCTTCGGGTCGTGGATGGCGTGAAGCTGTCCGCGCTGGATTGGACGGGGGCTGGAGTCGCGCTACTGGGCATGTCAATCATTGTGCTGGGCTGGCACGACAAGGCATAGCGTACGATTTTTTCCGTTTCGTGAGCTGACCCCATCACCAACGACGCAGCCGGCTTCGACCAACTGCAGGCTTTCCTGTCCCGGCAACACGCTTTGACACTGCACGTATGCATGGAAGCCACAGGCGTCTATTGGGAGCCTGTGGCTGAGTTCCTCGCCGCTCTGCCCCACGTCACCGTCAGTGTCATCAACCCGGCGCAGATCAAGGCCTTTGCCGCCTCGCGCATGGTGCGCACCAAGACCGACAAGGTCGATGCCGCACTCATCGCGCTGTTCTGCCATGAACGCTCACCCGAGCCCTGGCAGCCGCCGTCCGAGGCCGAACGCACTTTGCGCGCGCTCGTGCTGCGTCTGGACAGCGTGCAAAGCATGCGCACCCAGGAATCGAATCGTCTGCTCGTTGCGCAAAGCGCGGTACAGCAGGGGATTACTCAGCACATCGAATGGCTGGACGCCGAGATCGAGCGGCTCGCCCGCGCGATCCGGGATCTGCTCGACCAGGATGACGATCTGGACGGCAAGCGTCGTCTGCTCGATAGCATCCCCGGCCTGGGCGAACGCACCATCGCCATTCTGCTGGCCTTCTACGCACGGGTTTCTCGCTTCGACAACGCTCGTCAGGCCACTGCATTCGCTGGCCTTGACCCTCGGCAGCACCAATCCGGCAGCAGCGTCTGCGCCAAACCACGCATGTCCAAGGTCGGCCACTCTTTCCTGCGCAAGTCACTCTACATGCCGGCCATGGTCGCGCTCTATCGCACCGCCTGGGGGAAACTCTTCCGACAGCGTCTGTCCGCTGCTGGCAAGCCGCCGAAACTCATCATCGGCGCAATGATGCGCAAGCTCATCCACGTCGCCTTTGGCGTTCTCCGATCCGGCAAACCTTTCGACCCAACCGCTCACGGGGTTTGACTCGGATAACAGTATCTACAAAATCCCGGCTCCGACCACGGATTGGGCGCGATCCCTGTGGGAGCGGCCTTGGCCGCGACAGGGCCTGTGCACGCCGCAAGCTTCGATACCGGCCGCTGTCGGGGTCAAGACCCCTCCCACAGAACCCCCAGCTCCAACGCTCAGTCCTTCTTCTGCGGATGCCCCGCCTTCGACGGCAGCTTCAGGTGCAGCGCCGCCTTGGCCATCAGATTGGCCGAAACCGGCGCCGTGATGAACAGGAAGAGCGTGATCAGCAGTTCGTGGATACCGAAGCGTCCGTTGGCGGCGCTGTAGATGATGCTGGCGATCAGCACACCGCCTACGCCCAGCGTTGTGGCCTTGGTCGGTGCGTGCAGGCGCTGGAAGAAGTCCCTGAAGCGCAGCATGCCGATGGCACCGACCAGCGCGAAGAAGGCGCCGATCAGCAGCATGACGGTGACGACGATTTCGACCACCGGATTCAGCGTGTCCATCATTGCTCCTTACTCGATCACGTCGCCGCGCGTCAGGTAGCGCGACAGGCCGACGGTGCCGACGAAGCCGAGCATGGCGACGATGAGCGCGGCCTCGAACAGCAGATCGGTGTGCTGGCGCATGCCCAGCACGATGACCAGCGCCACCACGTTCACATACAGGGTGTCGAGCGCGAGGATGCGGTCCACGATCTCCGGCCCGCGCAGTACCCGCCAGCCGCAGATGAGCATGGCGATCACGATGGCACCGACGGTGATGTCCAGAGCCATATCTATCATTCGAAAATCTCCCGCAGCGGTGCTTCGTAACGCGCCTTCATGTCACGCGCGGCGGCGACCGGATCGCTGCAGTCGAGTGCATGAACGAGGATTTCGCGCCGATGCTCGTCGACGATGCACGACACCGTGCCCGGCGTCATCGTGATGATGGAGGCGAACAGCGCGACGCCATTCGGGTGCTGGATGTCCAGCGGAACCGGCACCCAGGCTGGCTGCGGCACCCGCGTCGGACTCAGTGCGAGCTTGGCGACCGTGATGTTGGAAATGATGATGTCCCACACGACGATGCCGCTCAGCCGCAGCACGGTCCCGAAGGACTTCAGCGTGACGCCGGGCCCGATGAAGCCGCTGACCAGCCGCGGAATCACCAGCCCGAGCACGATCGCGGTCAGCACATTGCCCGGATCGATCGCCTGCTGCAGCGTGAGCCAGCCCGCGGCCACCATGGCCGACATGATCGGATGCCCGAACCAGCGCTTGCCGTGCACGGCTTCAGTGGTCGCCATCATTGAGCTCCTTCGCTTGCCGGACGCGGAAACACATAGGGCTGCGTGGTCTGCGCGCCGGCGGCGCCAAGTACCGCCTCCTGGTAGGCACGGCGATCTACCAACTGCACCGCGGCCGCATCGGTGTAGCGTTTGAGCGGCCCGGCCAGCACGCTCATCAGCACGCCGGCGCCGATCAGCGACACGGTGGCGAGCACCAGTCGCGGGCTGGCGCCCGACGTGGTGCCGCTGCCCTCCAGCTCCGGACGCACGCTCCAGAACAGCACGCTGCCGGCGCGCGCCAGACCGATCAGCGTCAGGAAGCCGACCAGCAGCACGACGGTCCACACCCAGGCCTGCGCTTCGTGTCCGCTCGACGCCTGCAGCACCATCAGCTTGCCGATGAAACCGGGCAGCGGAGGCAAACCGGCGGCCGACGCGGCGCCGAGCAGCATCAGCAGACCGAGCAGCGCCGGCTGCGCCACCGCCGGCCCCGCTTCGAGCCGGTCGGCCGCGTCGCCACGCTGTGCCGCCACCAGTTCGACCAGCAGGAAAAGCGCCGCGATGATGAGCGTGCTGTGTGCCATGTAGTACAGCGCCGCCGACCAGGCGGCCTCGCTGAACAGGCCCAGGGCGGCCAGTATGGTGCCGACCGAGGCGACCGTCATGTAGGCCACCATGCGCGGCAGCGTGTGTGCGGCCAGCATGCCGAACACCGCCAGCACGCTGGTGCCCAGTGCCAGCGGCAGCAGCCAGGGCTCGACCGTCAGTGCCGACGCGCCGGCGTCGGCGCCGAAGATCACGCCATGCACGCGCAGGATGCTGTAGACACCGACCTTGGTCATGATGGCGAACAGCGCGGCGACTGGCGCGCTCGCCGCCGCATAGGTCGAGGGCAGCCACAGATGCAGCGGCAGGATGGCCGCCTTGACGCCGAACACGACCAGCAGGATGAGCGCCGCCGCCTTCAGTACCACCGCGTCGTCACCGCTCACCATCGGCACGCGCTGCGCGAGGTCGGCCATGTTCAGCGTGCCGACGGTGGCGTAGATCAACGCCACGCCGATCAGGAACAGGGCGGAGGCCGCCAGATTGATCGCCACGTACTGCACGCCGACACGGAAGCGCTCGCGCCCCTGGCCGTGCAGCAGCAGCACGTAGGAGGCGATCAGCAGCACCTCGAAGAACACGAACAGATTGAACAGGTCACCGGTCACGAAGGCGCCGTTCAGGCCCATCAGCTGGAACTGGAACAGCGCGTGGAAATGCCGGCCGTGGCTGTCCCAGCCGCCGCTCGCGTAGAACAGCACCGGCAGCGCCACCGCCTGCGTCAGCACCAGCATCAGCGCCGACAGCCGGTCGATCACCAGCACGATGCCGAACGGCGCCGGCCAGTCGCCGACGCGATACACGCGCAGCACGCCGTCGTCCGCTTCCATCGCCAGCTTCAGCGCGAACATCAGCCCCAGCGTCACCGACACCAGCGCGATGCGACGCAGCCGCGGCAGCCTCAGTTCCGCTGGGCGGTCGCCGATCAGCAGCATCAGCATGGCGGTGAAACTGGGCAGCAGCACCGGTAGCACCGCGAGGTGCTGGCGGAACAGCTGCATCATCACATCGGCAAAACTCATATTCATGCTCCGGGCTCCCGGCCGTCGACGTGGTCGGTGCCCGATTCGGCGCGGCTACGCAGCGCCAGTTCGATCACGAAGCCGGTGGTGGCGAAGCCGATCACGATGGCGGTGAGCACCAGCGCCTGCGGCAGCGGGTCGGCCTGCACATCGCCCTGCCCCAGGATCGGCGGCGCCGCGCTCCACAGCCGGCCCATCACGAAGATGAAAATGTTCACCGCGTAACCGAGCAGCGTCAGGCCCAGCACAACCGGGAAGCTGCGTCCGCGCAGCATCAGGTAGACACCGCAGGCGGTGACCCAGCCGATGCCGCTGGCCACCAGGAATTCCATGCTGATGTTCGCGAAAAGACTCATCCGTGCTGCTCCTTGCTCGCTGCACCCAGTACCGACAGCGTCAGCATGGTGGCGCCAACGACGGTGATGTAGACCCCGAGGTCGAAGGCCGCCGCACTGGCCAGCGGCAGTTCGCCCAGCAGCGGCAGCGCCGGGTGACCGTGCGCGCTGGTCAGGAAGGGGCGACCGAACCAGAAGGCGCCGATGCCGGTCAGCCCGGCGATCGCCAGGCCGCTGCCTATCCAGCGCGAGAAGCGACGGCCGGCCGCGCCGTGCAGCAAGGCCTCGGCGCGTGCCTGACCGAGCGCCATGTACTGCATCACCAGCGCCACCGCGGTGATCAGGCCGGCGATGAAGCCCCCGCCCGGCACGTTGTGGCCGCGCCAGAAGATGTAGGCCGACACCAGCAGCGCCAGCGGCAGCACGACGCGCGCGGCGACGCGCAGCAGCAGCGGCTGTTCCTCGAAGGCCCAGCGACGGCCGTCCGGGTCGGCGTCGGGCCGGCGAGTGCGGAAGCCGTCGAGCAGCGCCAGCACGCCGATGCCGGCGATGCCGAGCACGGTGATCTCACCGAAGGTGTCGTAGCCGCGGAAGTCGACCAGGATGACGTTCACCACATTGGTGCCGCCGCCCTCGCTCAGCGACTTGTCGAGGAAGAACCACGAGATCGAATCGTGCGGGCGCGTCAGCATCAGCCAGGTCAGCCCGGCCACGCCGCCGCCGGCGAACACGGCGAGCAGCGCGTCGCGGCCGCGGCGCAGCGCGCCCGATTCGAAGGGCGTGCGCTGCGGCAGCAGGGCCAGACCCATCAGCAGCAGCACCGTCGATACCACCTCGACCGACAGCTGCGTCAGCGCGAGGTCGGGCGCCGACAGCCCGACGAAGGTGAAGGCGGTGACCAGGCCGACGACGCCGGTCAGCACCAGCGCCTGGAAGCGGTTGTGGTGCGTCAGCACCAGCGCGGTGGCAGCCGCCAGCAGCAGCAGCCACACGGCGAGCGCCAGCGGCGAGGCCGGCATCAGTTCGCGCGATCCCGCCGCGGGCAGCGTGTCGGCCGCCCAGAACGGTGTCGCCGCCAGCAGGATTGCGAAGGCGACCATCAGCGCCAGCGAACGCTGCAGCGAGCCGTTCTCGAAGCGCGCCGTGAGGCGGCCGGCAAAGCCGAACAGGCGGTCGATCAGGCAGGTGAAGGTGGCCTTGCCGGAGAAGGTTTGCGGCGTGTAGCCGTGCAGCCGGAACACGCGCTGCAGTGCGAGATACAGCGCGGCGCCGACGACCACCGCGATGCCGCTCATCAGCAGCGGCAGGTTGAAGCCGTGCCACAGCGCGAGGTGATAGTCGGGCGTGTCGCCACCGAGCAGCGCGCGCGCCGCGACCTCGACCAGCGGGCCGTAGGTGAGCGCCGGAATGACGCCGACCACGACGCACAGCACCGCCAGCAGCGCCACCGGCGCGAGCATGCCGAACGGTGGATCGTGCGGGTGCGCGTCGGCCGGCAGATCCTTGGGCGCGCCGTTGAAGAAGGTGTCATGCACCAGGCGCAGCGAGTAGGCCATCGAGCAGACGCCGGCGAAGGTCGCGACCACCGGCACCGCCGCGCCCCAGAACATGGTCGCCTCGACCGCCTCGTGGAAAAACATTTCCTTCGACAGGAAACCGTTGAACAGCGGAATGCCGGCCATCGCTGCCGCCGCCGTCATGGCGAAGGTGGCGGTCCAGGGCATCAGCCTGAGCAGACCGCCCAGGCGGCGCATGTCGCGCGTGCCGCACTCGTGATCGACGATGCCCGCGCTCATGAACAGCGCCGCCTTGAAGGTGGCGTGGTTCAGGATGTGAAACACCGCCGCCACCGCCGACAGCGGCGAATTCAGCCCGATCAGGAAGGTGATGAAGCCGAGGTGGCTCACCGTCGAATAGGCCAGCAGGCCCTTCAGGTCGTGCTTGAAGATGGCTACCCAGGCCGCGAAAGCCACCGTGGCCAGACCGAAGCTGGCAACGATGCCCTCGAACAGGTCGGTGCCGCCGACCGCCGGGTACAGACGTGCCAGCAGGAAGATGCCGGCCTTCACCATGGTGGCCGAGTGCAGGTAGGCCGACACCGGCGTCGGGGCGGCCATCGCTTCCGGCAGCCAGAAGTGGAACGGCACCTGCGCGCTCTTGGTGAAACAGCCGACCAGGATCAGCACCAGCATGAGCGGATACAGCGGGTCCGCCTTGATCACGTCGCCGCTCAGCAGAATGTCGCTCAGCTCATAACTGCCGGCGATCTGGCCGAGCAGCACGAAACCGGCCAGCATCACCAGGCCGCCGCCGCCGGTCACCGCCAGCGCCATCCGCGCGCCAGCCCTCGCCTCTTCCTTGTGGCCCCAGTAGCCGACCAGCAGGAAGGACGAAATGCTGGTCAGCTCCCAGAACACGACCAGCAGCATGATGTTGTCCGACATCACGATGCCCAGCATGGCCGCCATGAACAGCATGAGCAGGGTGTAGAACTTGCCGGCGGGGTCGGACTCGGCCAGATAGAAGTGCGCGTACAGCACGATCAGCGCGCCGATGCCGGTGATCAGCAGCGCGAACATCAGCGCCAGACCGTCGAGGCGCCAGCCTATCGACAGACCGAGCGACGGCACCCAGTCGGTGTGCGCCAGCAGTGTCTGGCCGGCGAACACCTGTGGCGCCAGCGACAGCAGCATGCCGAACGCGGTCAGCGTGACGGCGCCGGCGACCAGCGCGGTCAGCAGACGACGCGCGGGCGAGTTGTCGCGACCGAAGGCAAAACAGAGCAGCGTGCCGGCCACAAGGGGCAACAGCACTATCGTTGCGAGTGGATTCATGGAGGCTGCCGGACTTGTGGCTGGCTGAAACCGGCCGAAGGATACATTGTTTGCCGCCGCCGGATCGACCCGGCGGCGTGCGCATCAGGCGCGCAAGCATCGCAGCATTTGCTGACGCCGACCTGACCGTGCGTGCTGTCTCCAGGTTCCCCGGCGCAGGTAAGATCGCCCACCATGACGACTGCTCCGCTCCCGATTCCACTGCGCCCGCTCGACGAGATCAGCGTGCCCGAAGCGCTCGACGGGCACGACGGCGTGAACCGCGCCGACCGCGCGCGACTGCAGATCGGCGCGCAGACCGACATCGAGGCGATCCGCTGCTTTCTCGCCGAATACGACCGCTCGCCCGGCACGCACCGCATCTACCAGCGCGAGTGCGAACGGCTGCTGCTGTGGTCGCTGGTCGAGTGCGGCAAGCCGCTGTCCAGCCTGAACCGGCAGGACTTCGAAGGCTATCTGCACTTCCTCGCCGACCCGCAGCCGGCCGCGCAGTGGTGCGGCCCCAAGGTGCAGCGCGTGCGCGCGGAGTGGCGCCCCTTCGTCGGGCCGCTGTCGGAGTCCGCCGTACTGACGGCGATCGCCGCCATCAATTCGCTGATGAGCTATCTGGTCGACGCCGGCTATCTCGCCGGCAACCCGCTGGGCCTGATCCGCCAGCGCCGGCGCAAGCTGTCGCTGGAAAAGAACGGGCCGGCGCACGTGATCGCCCAGACCGAGGAAATGCAGAAGGTCGAACGCTTTCTCGACGCCGAAATGTGGCAGGCGGTGACGCAGGCCATCGAGGCGATGCCGCGCGAACTGGACAGCGAACGCGACGAATACGAGCGCGCGCGCTTCATCGCCGCCCTGCTCTACATGCTGGCGCCGCGCGCCGGCGAGCTCGAATCGCACCGCATGAACAGCTTCCGCGAAGAGCGCGGTCGCTGGTGGTGGCATGTCGTCGGCAAGGGCGGCAAGCAGGCCAAGGTGCCAGTGGCCGACGACATGGTCCACGCGCTGGTGCGCTACCGCAAACACCTCGGCCTGAGCGCCATGCCCAAGCGGACCGACCTCACGCCGCTGCTGGTGTCGATCAAGGACCGCAGCCCGATCACTGCGCGCCGGCTGAACCAGATCCTGAAGAAGATCTTCTACGCGGCGGCCGAACTGCTGCCGGAAATATCGGAGCACAAGCGCGAAAAGCTGCGTGCCGCCTCCGCCCACTGGGGCCGCCACACCGGCATCACCGCCAAGCTCGACAGCGGCATGAACGAGCGCTACGTGCAGAAGGACGCGCGCCACACCGACGCGCGCACCACGCAGCGCTACATCCACGAAGAGGAAGAGCGCTGGCACGACGAGGCACAGAAGCAGCAGCTTCCGTGGTCGTCGCAGGAAAAAATTTCTCCGTCGAAGTAAGGGTGCGCCCCCTGCCCGGGTCTAGTGGCGGGAGAGCGTAGTGCGCAGTGTCCGGACACCGGCGGCTGTTCTCGCGAATCCGACGCCGGGGAGGTCCCCGGCCGCACACTATCTTTAGGAGAACATTCATGTCCACGTCCCGTTTCGGCGCCTCGATCGCCGCCGCCGCTGCCGCCTTTGCCCTGTCGGGCGCCGTTTTCGCCGCTGACGCACCGGCCGGCAGCAAGGGCGCTGCCGTCGCCGCCGGCGACAAGGTCCACTGCTACGGCCTGCACGCCTGCAAGGGCAACAGCGACTGCGCCACCACCGAGCACAGCTGCAAGGGTCAGAACGCCTGCAAGGGCCACGGCTTCAAGGCCACGTCGGCCAAGGAGTGTCTGGGCCAGGGCGGCACCATCGGCGATCTGGCCGCCAAGTAATTCTTCCAGCGACCGACTGGCGTGGCACGGGGCCTTCGGGCGCCGTGCCGCGCAGCGCGCCCATGACCACGACCGCCCTCACCGCCCCATCGCCCGGCTTCGGCCTGGGTCTGCGCCCGGCCCACTACGCCACGCTGCTCGACGCACGCGCGCCGCTGGACTGGCTGGAAATCATTTCCGAAAACTTCATGGTCGACGGCGGCAAGCCGATGGCCATGCTCGATCGTCTGCGCGCCGACTATCCGATGGCCATGCACGGCGTGGCCCTGTCGATCGGCTCGACCGACGCGCTGGATCGCACCTATCTGAAAAAGCTGAAAGCGCTGGCCGACCGTGTCCAGCCGCTGTGGATTTCCGACCACTTCTGCTGGACCGGCATCGGGGGGCAGAACGCGCATGACCTGCTGCCGCTGCCCTACACCGAAGAAGCGGTACGCCTGCTGGTGCGCAAGATCACCCAGGTGCAGAACGAACTCGGACGCCGGCTGGTGCTGGAGAACGTGTCCAGCTATCTGGGCTATGCGGTGTCCGACATGACGGAGTGGGATTTCATCCGCGCCGTCGCCGACGAAGCCGACTGCCTGCTGCTGCTCGACGTGAACAACGTCTATGTCAGCAGCGTCAATCACGGCTTCGATCCGGTTCACTATCTGGCCGGTCTGCCGGCCGCGCGCGTGCAGCAGATCCATCTGGCCGGCCACTCGACGCACGATGACCACCTGGTCGACACGCACGACCAGCCGGTGTGCGAGGAAGTGTGGGCGCTGTACGACATCGCCTGCGGCATGTTCGGCGAGGTGGCCACCATGATCGAGCGCGACGACAACATTCCGGCGCTGCACGAACTGCTGAACGAACTGGCGCGCGCCCGCCGCATCGCGGTGCGCGCCGAAACGATCACGCGGGAGGCGGCATGAACGCTCTGGCCGCCCTGCAGCACGAATTCATGCGCTATCTGCACGAGGCGCCGAACGCCTTCGTCGACACGCTGGCCGCGAGCGAGGGCCTGGCGCCGGCCGCCCGTGCCCACATCTATCGCAATGCCTACCGCGTGCGGCTGCTCGACACGCTGAAGGACAGCTTCGACAAGACCTGGGCCTGGCTCGGCGACGACGCCTTCGAGGACGCCGGGCTGCGCTACATCGCCGACCATCCGCCGACGCAGTTCAGCCTGCGCCCCTTTGGTGACCGCTACGCCGACTGGCTGCACGGCGCCTGGCCCGCCGACCCGGAAGTGGCCGAACTGGCGCGGCTGGACTGGGCGATGCGCAACGCCTTCGACGGCGCCGACGCACAGCCGCTCGATGGCGCCGCACTCGCGGGCTTGAGCGACGAGGACTGGACGACTGTCGTGTTCAGCCTGCACCCGACCGCACAGATGCTGCGCGTGCAGCGCAATACGCTGGATCTGTGGCACGCGATGGACCGCGGCGACACGCCGCCGGCCGTCGTCGACCTGGCGCAGCCGGTGACGGTGCTGGTCTGGCGCAAGGGTGTGCAGCCGCATTTCCGCTCGATCGACGCGGCAGAGGCCGGCATGCTGAACGCCCTGCTGTGCGGCACGCCTTTCGCCGCCGCATGCGAAACCGTCGAGTCGGACGACGCGCAGGCCCTGATCGGTGGCTGGCTCGCGCGCTGGCTGGAAGACGGCCTGCTCTGCGCCGACCCGCGCTGAATCAGCTCGCCTTCTCTGCCGCGCTCTTCAGCGCGGCGCGGCACTCATCCACCATGCGCGCGATCAGCTCGGCGCAGCTCGGAATGTCGCGGATCAGCCCGATCACCTGACCGGCGGTGATCACGCCGCCATCCACCTCACCCTGCGCCAGCGCCGCCGCACCGCGCGCGCCGCTGACCAGCGGCCGGATGTCGTCGAAGGTGCAGCCGCGGCTTTCCGCCTCGACCACCGCGTCCGACACCGCGTTGCGGAACACGCGCGCCGTGTTGTGCAGGCTGCGCAGGATGAGCCGCGTGTCGCGCTCGCTCGCATTCACCAGCGTCTGCTTGATGCTGTCGTGAATCGGCGCCTCCTTCGTCACGCAGAAGCGCGTGCCCATGTTCACGCCCTCGGCGCCCAGCGCCAGCGCTGCCGCCATGCCACGGCCGTCGCCGATGCCGCCGGACGCAATCACCGGAATGTCCAGCGCCTGCGCCGCGATCGGAATCAGCACCAGGCCCGGCACGTCGTCCTCACCCGGGTGACCGGCGCACTCGAAACCGTCGATGCTCACGATATCCACGCCCTTCTTCTGCGCCGACAGCGCATGCCGCACCGCCACGCACTTGTGGATGATCGTCGCCCCGCGCGCCTTCGCCTTGGCGATGAAGGCCTCCGGATTGTTGCCCGCCGTTTCGATGATGCGGATGCCCGCATCCAGCATCGCGTCGAGATAGGCCTCGTAAGGCGGCGGCTTGATCGCCGGCAGGATGGTCAGATTCACGCCGAAAGGCTGGTCCGTCATGTCGCGACAGCGCGCAATCTCCGCCGTCAGCGCCTCAGGCGTCGGCTGCGTCAGCGCGGTAAGAATGCCCAGTCCGCCGGCATTCGACACCGCAGAAGCCAGCTCCGCCCGCCCCACCCACATCATCCCGCCCTGAACGATGGGGTAGCGGATGCCCAGAAGTTCGGTGATGCGCGTTTTCATGCCGTGTATCCGGTGACGGGGAACAGGGGTGTGATGATGCGCCAGCGGGGTGGAGACAGGGCGTTTCAAACGGCGTGAACGGGTGCTCACCGGGCACTTGCGCCGGAGTTGCCTGAGGGGGACATGGAGTTGGCCTGGGTGCCGATGCATCCGCCGAAAGGTCGATTGCCGTGTAACACCGCAGATGAGAGGCTCAGATAAACGAAAGCCCGCTGCAACATCCTGAATGTACGAATGAATCGATTGCGTGGTTCGCTGGAATATCACGCAGCGTTCTGATATATCACGCAGTCCTGGCGTATTCATCACTTTAGGCACTTGATGAACAATATTTCGAGGAGGAAGAGTGAGTAGAATTGAACCACGCAAGACCGTTGCAACCAGCAAGGCGGACAACGTTCGAAGCATGAGCGCCCATCGAGGGCTATGCGTTTTCTACAGCTTGCTTGGCTTCGCGTTCATCGTGCTCTTTGGGAGCGAATCGAAAGGAATGTCTATTGTTGGACCGGCCCTTCTGCTTCTAGCTATCGGCTTCGTACATGGAGCAATTGCATTCGGAGCGGCACGATCAGCTCCCTGGGCACGGATTTCTTGAATGGTCGTTGGCTGTTTGATGTTGCTTGGTTTTCCCATCGGAACTCTCATTGGGGTGTATCTCCTTGCAAACCTCAAGTGGCCCAAACAACAGGCCCTGTGAAGTGGCTCAGAGATGTCGAGGTCTGGTGAATGGCCGCGACACCTAACGTGGCGCGTGCAAGGAGTTTTCTGCGAACGGCGCCATAGTAACTTGTAAAATGGGGACAGACCACGTTTCTAGAAATCTGAATCTCTACTGGGTCGATATAATCGTGGTCTGCCACCGTTTCTACTTGACCCCTGTGTCCACTTACATCACCCCGTCCGCAGTCGCCCGGATCAGCCAATAAGCGGGCAAGTGCGAGGGCCGATTAACAAAATTCGTCCGATCCGGCTTGCTGGGTGTTCACGACGAGAGGGGGCTCGGCTTCGGAAATCACGCAGGCTGCTTCGCTCATACAATAAACCGCCACATCTTCAAGCAACCAATTCGCTCACTTGCCCCTAACCCTCCACGACAGATCATGAATCTAAAACGAGTTATAATTGTCGCATTTGCATCAACGCTATCTGCTTGCGGAACGCTTTACCCTGGTTCCGACCCCAAAATCATGGCGGAAGCCATTGAGGAAAAGAATAAATTGCTTGAGGCCGTTATATCCGAATGGGCTCCAGAGCGAGCCAAAAAATTCGACACCTGGAAATTATCTCACGAGAATAGTGAATCATTGATCCGTAGCTTAGAGTTAGAAACTAGAGAAGGCTCTATTTCGGAGAATTCGCCTACATCCGAAGAGAGCGTCGTCTACTCTAATCTGTCGAGAATTGAAATTTGGGATGGGTCGTATGCGCCGTTGATGATCGCCGTCCCTGGTGGAGAATTTTCGATCGGAGGCACTGACAAATTGGCCTTTGACCGCGAAGCACCTCGTCGAAAAATCAAGTTATCTCGGCCATTCTTTGTTTCGAAATACCCCATCACCGTCGGCGAATTCGCATACTTCGCTCGAGAAACGGGGTACAAATCCGAAACCGGAATAAAGGGCTGTTTATACAACTACTTCATGTGGCAGATTGGCGCGGAACATGGGTGGGCATATCCTGGTTACGCTCAATCTTTCGACTATCCGGCGGTGTGCATTAACAAGCATGACGCCACCGCATATGCTGCATGGCTTAGCGAGAAGACGAAGCAGGCCTATCGATTGCTAACGGAGTCCGAGTATGAGTGGGCCGCTAGCGGCGGGCGTGACAGTGTATATCCATGGGGCGATGAATTTGAAAATGGTAAAGCGAATTGCTCTGTGCGTGGCACCGAGGGCGTTAAACCCGTTGGGTCGTATGAGCCCAACGGGTTCGGTCTCTACGACATGGTCGGTGGGCCGATGACTTTCGTGGCGGATTGCTACACAGAGGACTATACGGTCTTGCCATCTGACGGCCGTGCAGTCACATCAGGGAAACCAGCTGGGGGGTTAGTCGGCCGATTGACGGGAACAGATAAACCGAACGAATGTTTGAGTTCGATGCGGGGGGGAAGCTGGTGGGTAATTGGCGTTTCCAGATATGAGTTATACGACTGTACAAATGCACTTCGCGTGTCTCATCGAGGCTTCGGCAACATTAATAGCCGAAATTTCGCCGTTGGCCTTCGGCTGGCTCGCGAGATTCCTTGAACCATAAGCGCCCCTCTCGATGTCTGGCGCAAGTATGCAGACCGTGTATAGCGCGTTAGGGGAACACCGATTTAAGACG
Source organism: Methyloversatilis sp. NSM2 (assembly GCF_038066675.1). Classification (NCBI taxonomy): domain Bacteria; kingdom Pseudomonadati; phylum Pseudomonadota; class Betaproteobacteria; order Nitrosomonadales; family Sterolibacteriaceae; genus Methyloversatilis; species Methyloversatilis sp. NSM2. The sequence goes on along the minus strand of NZ_JBBUKV010000001.1, from coordinate 1,106,739 downwards.
ATGCCAAGAAAATAGGGGGCAGATCCCGTTTTTCGATGAATAGAAACCTGTGATTTTACGCCCTTGCCTCTATTCTTCAGATATCACGGTACGTACACCCTTTACCAAGAGAACAATAGGGGATAGACCACGATTTCAGTGATCTGAATTCCTAAAAGATCGGCAAAATTGCACCCCCTCTTTTTAACTTTTTATTGAGGATTGTTTTGAGAAAGCTTTCCGCCACGCTCGCCCTATCGCTCTTGGGCATCTCTTTTGCAGCCTCGACTAACGCGGCCCTCATAACACGGGACTTCGCTGCGGGCTCAGGTGATGCTCTGCTCACCTATGATTCCGATACCGGTTTGGAATGGCTCGACACTACGATTACCGACGGTCGCTCCTTCACCGAAGTAAAAGCCGGCTGGGGCGGATGGACCACGTCGTCAGGATTTCGCTATGCGACCATGGCTGAATTGCGAGGGCTTTTTGTTTCTGCCGGTGTGACGCCAAACTTTTCCTACGACACGTATTCGCCCCCCAGCGATGTCACCTATGTAGATCGGATCATTGACCTGACGCGTCTTTTGGGCCCGACTTTTATCCACGAGGATGAAGGTTCTCCTCTGCAGCGGCGAAGTGTCATGGGCTTCGTTGCAGACGATTACAGCGACAACCCGGACTATGCGGGTTTTGGTCGTTATGCGGACATAGGCTTCTATCAATTGGGATGGACAACGTACGCATGGGCACGGGACGGAAGTTCGACACAGGTGCAGCGCTCGGGCCAGTATGGAGAGCTCGGTAGCTTCCTTGTTCGAGAGTCTGTAATCACTCCCGTACCCGAGCCGAAAACCCTCGCGCTGTCAGGCTTGGCACTTCTGGCCTTGTTGGCAGTGCGCCGCAACCAAGAGGCGGTCAAATGACCAACGAGTAGCTCCCCGCTGGAGCACCGCGAATGGTGTCATAGGGGCAATAATTGGGGGCCGAGAACGTTATCAGTTCGCAGACATCGGTTTCATCCTCGACATTCCAGATCATTGCGAACGACGCAACAGGCGCCGAGTTTCGTCATTCAGCGCCGCAACCCGGAGCCCATCGATGGAAACGCAGGAACTACACCGCGGCCGCCTGATCGATCACATCCAGCTCGTCGTCAGCGATCTGGCGGCCAGCAAGGCCTTCTATGAGGCTGTTCTCGGCGCCCTGAACATTCCCCTCGGCGGCTCGGCGGATGACTACTTCTGGGCGGACGAGCTGTTCATCTCGACGGCAACAAGCGTTGCGGCGCAAGGCAAGGTCACCGGTCGCTGTCACCTGGCGTTCCAGGCACAGGATCGGGCGATGGTGGATGCGTTCTACGCGGCCGCGCTGGCGCGTGGCGGCAAGGACAACGGGGCACCGGGAGAGCGGCCCTATCACCCCGGCTACTACGCGGCCTTTGTGCTCGATCCGGATGGCAACAACATCGAAGCGGTCTATCACGGCGAAGCGACACGATCATGCGCTTCCGTCCGCATCACGTTTTAGTGGAACGCGCCTTGGCTGCCATCGTGGGAGCTGCAACGTCTAGGAGATATTCATGACTATCGCCAGACTTGTCAGTACCGCGAAATCGATCAGTTGGTATTTGGGCTTTGCTGGTCTTTCTTTTTTTCTTCTGTATTGGCCTGCATCAAACCTCTATTGGAGCACCGCCATTGGCCTTTTCAAGCTGCACAAATTGTCGCCCAGTGACACTTTTGCTCTTTGGAATCCTGGTGTTCTCGCCATGCTTATGGTTTTCCTGACGCCGCTCTGGGTATTCGCCATAAAAGGCATCTACTATGCAGCGATCACATTATCCATTCTATCGCTCCGTCCTTATCTGATCCTGCTTTCAGTTGTCGCATGGCTTTCCGCGAAAGGATTCATTCCGCACGGTCACATTGTGTGGAAGAGAATCGAAACGGGTGGCGTTGTTTTTTCATTAACAGAAGCCATCAACTGGAAGTTTCCTTTCCTTTATTCAGCCCTTTGCGTTCTGGTTGCCATAAAGTATTTTACGACCGGAACTGATTCCAACCGGGAACGCCACGGCTAGCCAAATTCCAATAAGTACCAATAAGGGACAGACCACATTTTCCCGCTGAGGAAAGCGAATCCGAATCCGGGGCTAACGGTTCGTCGTCTGTCATGCGTTGAAAGTCCGTTGCGAGTTGGCACTCAGCCCTCTGGCAGGCTGCCCTGTCGATCCGCCAGCCCATCGTTCGTCGTACCCATCCCTACCCCACTCTGAATGGAGATCAGGCGATGCGATTCATCATCACGGCGCAGTCCGATGCAGCGAGCACGCCATCCGACGCATCGGCGGAGTTCGATGCCGAGCTGTTCAAGGCCTACATGCGCTTCAACGAAGAGATGCACACGGCGGGTGTGCTGATCGCGTCCGAGGGTCTGAATCCGGCGGCGCAAGGCGCGCGGATTGCTGTTGCGGACGGCAAACGCTATCTCGTCGATGGTCCGTTCGCGGAGTCCAAGGAGCTGGTGGGTGGCTTCTACATCATCGAAGTCCCCTCGCTCGACGACGCCATACAGTGGGCGCTGCGCGCGCCGTCGGGCCTCGGCACGGACGACATTCTGGAGATCCGGCAGCTGACCGGCTCGGATGATCTGCCCGCTGACCTTCTGCAGCTCATTGAGGAAGCGGCGCCGACCTGGAGTGCGGATACCTGGCAGTCGCAAAGCAGCGGGACGACGAAGCCTGGCGATGCGCGCTGAAGCGCCCCGGATTCCGGACACCTTTGAAGGAGAACGACCATGGTCACACCTGCAAAGAACACCGTCTGTCTGTGGTTCAACGGCGGCGCCGAGGAGGCGGCACGGTTCTACGCCGCCACCTTTCCCGATTCCCTCGTTGGTAATGTGTATCGCGCGCCGGCAGACTATCCGTCCGGCAAGGAAGGCGATGTGCTGACGGTGGAATTCACGGTCATGGGCATCCCCTGCCTCGGGCTGAACGGCGGGCCGGCCTTCCCGCAGACCGAGGCGTTCTCGTTTCAGGTGGCGACGGCGGATCAAGCGGAAACCGACAGGCTGTGGCATGCCATCGTCAGCAACGGCGGCCAGGAGAGCGCCTGCGGCTGGTGCCGGGACCGCTGGGGCCTGTCGTGGCAGATCACGCCGGTGGCGCTGATGAACGCCATCGCCCACCCCGACCCGGCAACGGCGAAGCGGGCGTTCGAGGCGATGATGGGCATGACTAAGATTGATATCGCGGCGATCGAGGCAGCGGTGCGGGGGTAAGCGGCCGGCGGCGGTTCAAGTGCGGTGAGGTAGGCGGGATAAGCAGACAGGGAGAGAACGACCATGAAGTGGATGCTGGTGATCATCGTGATGAACTCGCCGGTCAAGACCGATCTGGTCTTCGGCAGCCTTGCGGAGTGTCTGTCGGCGGAAGCGCAGATGCGGCAGGAGTGGGCCGATCATTACGGGCAGGCGAAGAAGGCCGGTGCTGCAGCTGAAACCCTGGGGCTGCTGAGTTCGCAGGTGACCAAGGGGACCTGCATTCCGGCGAAGTGAGGGGTGTTGCGGGTTGCTGGACGGCGGCGCGGCGAGTTGGTGATGTTGAGGTTTTTTGCGGCCGTGTCGGGGTCAGAAGACCCCTCCCACAGGGGCGGTGCGCCTGATCCACGACCAGAGCCTGAGCTGGGGTTCTGTGGAAGGGGTATTCTGACCCCGACAGCGGCGGTGAGCAGAGTGGCGGCGCCGGGTCCCGGCCCAATCGCGGCCAAGGCCGCTCCCACGGGGATCGCGCCCGACCCACGGTCTGAGTCGAGGTTTTCTGGGAGGGGTCTTCTGACCCCGACTGCGGCCTGCGTCGAAGCCAGCGGACGGCGACGGCCGTGTCGCGGCCAAGGCCGCTCCCACAAGGGGGATCGCGTCCGACCCGCGGCCGAGGCCGCTCCCACAGGAAACTGACCTACATGCCGTTGTAGATCGGCCCTTCCCCGCCCTGCGGCGTGACCCAGGTGATGTTCTGCGTCGGGTCCTTGATGTCGCAGGTCTTGCAATGCACGCAGTTCTGCGCGTTGATCTGCAGACGTGGGCCGGTCTGCTCGCGGACGATTTCGTAGACGCCGGCCGGGCAGTAGCGCTGCTCGGGCGCGTCGTAGGCGGCGAGGTTGACGGTGATCGGTACGCCGGCGTCGGCCAGCCGCAGGTGACAGGGCTGGTCCTCTTCGTGGTTGGTGCTCGACAGGAAGACCGATGACAGGCGGTCGAAGGTGAGCACGCCGTCCGGTTTCGGGTATTCGATCGGCGTACAGCTGGCGGCCGGCTGCAGTGAGGTGTGGTCGGCGGTGTTGCGCAGCGTCCACGGCACGGCGCCCTTGAACAGCAGCTGTTCGGCGCCGTACAGGAAGGCGCCCAGCCACAGGCCTTTCTTCATGTAGGGCTTGAAGTTGCGGGTGCGGTAGAGCTCGTCGCGCAGCCAGCTGATGCGGAATTTCTCCGGGTAGGCGGCGAGCGCGTCCTGCGCGCGCCCGGCGGCAATCGCCTCGACCGCGGCGTCGGCGGCCAGCATGCCGCTCTTGATCGCGGCGTGGCTGCCCTTGATGCGCGCGGCATTGAGGAAGCCGGCGTCATCGCCGATCAGCGCACCGCCCGGGAACACCAGCTTGGGCAGGCTCTGCAGGCCGCCGGCGGTGATCGCCCGCGCACCGTACGACAGGCGCTGCCCGCCTTCGATGTGAGTGCGGATGGCCGGGTGGGTCTTGTAGCGCTGGAATTCCTCGAACGGCGACAGGTGCGGGTTGCTGTAGTTGAGCCCGACCACGTAGCCGATGGCGACCAGATTGCCCTTCAGGTGATAGATGAAGCCGCCGCCGTAGGTGGCATTGTCCAGCGGCCAGCCGGCGGTGTGCACGACCAGGCCCGGCTGGCTCTGTGCCGCCGGTACCTCCCACAGTTCCTTCAGACCGAGGCCGTAGGTCTGCGGGTCGACGCCGTCGCGCAGATTGAAGCGCTGTTCGAGCTCCTTGCCCAAGTGGCCGCGGCAGCCTTCGGCGAACAGCGTGTATTTCGCGCGCAGCGCCATGCCCGGCTGGAAGTTCGGCCCCTGCTCACCGTCGCGCGTGAGGCCCATGTCGCCGGTGATGACGCCGGCGACCTTGCCGTCCTCGATCAGCAGCTGGGCGCCGGTGAAGCCGGCGAACACATCGACGCCCAGCGCTTCCGCCTGCTCGCCCAGCCATTTGACGACGTGGCCCAGGCGCACGATGTAGTTGCCGTCGTTGTGGAAGCTCTGCGGCAGCAGCGCGTGCGGCACCGGGCGCGCACCGGTTTCCGACAGGAAGAGCATGCGGTCTTCGGTGACCGGCGTGTCGAGCGGCGCGCCCTGAGAGGCCCAGTCGGGCAGCAATTCGGTCAGCGCGCGCGGGTCCATCACCGCGCCGGACAGGATGTGGGCGCCGACCTCGGCCGCCTTCTCGATCACGCACACCGACAGTTCGATGCCGGCCTGTGCCGCCTGCTGTTTCGCGCGGATCGCCGCCGCCAGCCCGGCCGGGCCGGCACCGACGACCAGCAGGTCGAATTCCATGGACTCGCGTTCGATGTCGCTCATTCGTATTGTCTCGGGTGCGGGAGCGGACAAGGCCGCCTACAGGCCGATTCTCGCCGATCAGGTGCCGGCCCGCGCGTGCGGGCCGGGCATGTCAGGATTCCTGCAGGTTCTGGATGGCCCGCGCGAACTCAGCCCTTGCCGCCGGCGCGCGCGAAGATGCCGGCCACGGCGTCCTGCAGGTCGGCCGGCAGCACGACCACCTTGGCGTTCGGCGATTCGCCCAGCTTGTTCAGCGCGGCGATGTACTTCTCGCCGAGCAGATACATCATCGGCAGCTGCTGCTCGCCCAGCGATGCGGTGACGCGACGGATCGATTCCGCGCTCGCCTCGGCCAGCGTGACCTGGGCGGCGGCATCGCGCTTGGCCGACTCCAGCCGCGCTTCGGCTTCGAGAATCATCGACTGCTTCTGACCTTCGGAGCGCGTCACCATGGCCTTGCGCTCGCGCTCGGCGCTGGCCTGCTGTTCCATCGCACGCTGCATCGAGTCGGATGGATTGATGTCCTGGATCTCGACCGACTTCACGGTCAGGCCCCAGTCGATCGCCTCGTCGGCGATGCTCTCGCGCAACCGCACCTTGATCTTGTCGCGGCTGGAAAGCGCCTGATCGAGGTCCATCTCGCCGACGATGGAACGCAGCGTGGTCATGATCAGGTTGCGGATCGCCTCGGAAAAGTCGGTCACGCCATAGACCGCCTTGACCGGGTCGGTCACCTTGATGAAGGCGACCGCATTGGTGCGGATGACCGCGTTGTCGCGGGTGATCACCTCCTGCTCCTGCACGTCGAGGATGATGTCCTTGGTCACCACCTTGTAGGCGACGTCGTCGAGATAGGGAATGATGATGTTGAGGCCGGGCAGCAGCGTGCGCAGGTACTTGCCCATGCGCTGCACCACCCACTCCTCGCCCTGCGGCACCACGCGCAGGCCCTTGGCCAGCGTGACGGCGACGAATACTACCAATGCAATGACGACGATCAGTCCGGAACTCATGGGCAATCCTCCCTCAGGTTTTGTTGATGTTCGTGCGCCCGACCTTGAGCAGCGAGCCCTCGACCGACAGTACCTTCACCCGCTCGCCGACCGGCAGCGTGTCGTCGGCGATGCAGTCCCATACGTCGGCGCCGAGCAGCGGCTTCTGGAAGCGCACCTGGCCGCGACCGAAGGGGGTGATCTCGTGCACCACCAGACCCACCTCGCCGAGCACGTCACCGGCCGACATGCCGGAGTGCGTGCGGTGCTGGTCGGCGCGGAAGACGCGGAACCACGCAAAAACCAGCACGCAGGACAGCACCGCCCACAACGCGAGCTGCAGCGTCAGCGACAGTGTGGGCACCGCCCACAGCAGCAGACCGATGCCGATCGCGGCAACGCCGAACCACAGCACCACCATGCCGGGCACGGCCAGCTCGATCACCAGCAGTGCAAGACCGGCGACCAGCCAGTGCCACCATTGAATATCCATATTGAAAGTCCGCAGTGAATGCCGGCGCAGTCTAGACGCTGCAGTCGCCGAGCGCCATCAGGTGAGCGGCCACCGCCGGGCCGATGGCCGGCAGACCGTAGCCGCCTTCCAGCGTCGACACGATGCGCCCCTGCGCCGACGCCTCGGCGATGTCGCGCAGTTCGTGCGTGATCCAGCGATAGTCGGCGGCTTCGAGTTCGATATTGGCCAACGGGTCGTCGCGCAGCGCGTCGAAGCCGGCGGAAATCAGCACCAGCTGCGGCCGGAAGGCGCGCAGCTTCGGCAGCGCGACCTCTTTCCAGTGCCGGCGGAAGGCGTCCGAGCCCTCGCCCGCCGCCATGCGCAGCGGAATGTAGCCCGCTCGCTCGGGAAACTCGCCGCGCGGGTAATACGGGTGCTGGAAGCTGTCGGCCATCAGCACGCGCGGCTCGCGCCTGAACATCAGTTCGGTGCCGTTGCCGCGGTGCACGTCGAAATCTGCGATGGCGACGCGCTCGATGCCGTGCGTCGCCAGCGCGTGCGCGGCGCCGACCGCGACGTTGCCGTAGATGCAGAAGCCCATCGCGTCCCCCGGCTTCGCGTGGTGGCCGGGCGGGCGTGTCGCGCAGAAGACCGCCTTCGCTCGCCCGCTCATGACCAGATCGACGCCCTGCACGACGGCGCCGGCGGCGCGCGACGCGGCGGCGAGCGAGCCGGGCGACATCACGGTGTCGCTCTCCAGCTTGTAGGTGCCGGTCTTGGGCGCCACTCGCTCGACTTCGTCGAGATAGGCGGCGTTGTGCACGCGTTCAAGCTGGGCGCGGGTGACCAGAGGCGCCTCGACGCGCTGCCACTTGCGCGTGACGCCGGTGCGCTCGAGTTCGGCGAGCACGGTCTGCAGCCGGGCCGGCGATTCGGGGTGACGGTCGCCCGGACGGTGGTCCAGACAGTCGGGATGGGAAATCAGTACGCAGTCCATGGCCGCAGTGTAGGCGGCCTCGGCGTCGGCGTGGCGCGCCGGGCACGCACAAAAAAACGGGAGCCGCAGTGCGGCCCCCGTCGGTACGAAGGATCCGGGGCTCATCCAGCCCCGGACCTCACTTCTTCTGCGCGGCCTTCTTCTTTTCGTAATTGACCATTTCGTCCGGCGTGATGTGGCCGTCACGGTCGACGTCCATCGCCACCCAGTCGCGCGCCAGCTCGGGTTTGTCGGCCTTCGCGTCGGCAGCGTGGGCGCCGGCGCTCATCACGGCGCAGGCTGCAAAAACAAGACTGAACTTCTTCATTGCCATCTCCTGTCGTCGGTTATGGGGTGCATCGTTGCGGCAATACTTAGCGCGCAAATCGAATGCCCCGCATAGAGGCGGAAGCACGCCCCGCAGTTCCGTCCGACGACAGGCTCTTACGTGTTTTTGCGCTTGGAAAAGTTTTGAAAAATGGGGAGGTGCCGGACTGCAGCCGGCACCGTCCGCTCACTTCTTGGCGTCGGCGCGCTTCTTTTCCCAGGCGACCATTTCGTCCGGCGTGATGTAGCCATCCTTGTTGGCGTCCATCTCGACCCAGTCGCGGGCCAGTTCGGGCTTGTCCGACGACGGCTTCTTCGCGTCGGCGGCGAAGACCGGTGCGGCAAGCAGGGCCAGCGTGCAGATCAGGGCAGTTTTCTTCATGGCTTTCTCCTCGGTGACGTGCCGCTCGAACGGCGACAGCGCCGTTCAATATCGGTGAGTCACGCCCGCTCGTGGCAGGGAAATCCAATCGCACCGGGCGGGATGCGGTCCCGCGCCACGGACGGCGGCGCGCGATGCGCGGGAGGATTTCCCGACAGCCTTCGCATTACGATGCCCGGTCACCCAACTTCCGGAATGCCTGCATGAGTCTGCGTTTCAGACTCACCCTCATCATCGCCTCGCTGATGACCCTGCTGGTGATCGCCGACAGCGGGCGCAGGCTCTACGACGCCCACGACGATGCAGTGACCGAGATCGATTCCGTGGCGCGTCTTGCGCACGCGCTGCTGCCCAGTGTGCTGACGCCGGCGCCGCCCGGCATGTCTACCGAGTCGCTGCTCGCGCACATCGATCTCACGCATGAGCTGCGCACGCTGCGCCACCTCACCGTCGAGGTGCACGCGCTGGATGGCAGCACCATACTGAGTTCGCGCGACGCGCCGCCGATCGAGGCGCCGGCCGCGCTGAACTGGATGGGCGAGCGACTGCGCAACCTGCCGCCGTTGCGCAAGGACATCCGCGTCGGCGAGCGCGTGGTTGGCTACTACCTGCTGGTGCCGAACGCCGACGACGAGCTGCGCGAGATCTGGGACGATTACATCAAGCAGACCAGCATGGTGCTGGCGATCGGGCTGATCGCCTGCTTCATGGTGTATTGGGCGGTCGGCCGTGCGCTGCAGCCGCTGGGCAGCGTCATGCGGGCGCTGTCGGCAATCGGCGAAGGCCGTCTCGACGCCCGGCTGGACAACGTCGGCCCGGGCGACCTGGCGCCGCTGTCCGATTCCTTCAACAGCATGGCGGCCACGCTGGAGGCGGCGGTGAACGAGCGCGCTCGCCTGCTGCGCAAGCTGATCACGCACGAAGAGGAAATCCGCCAGTCGCTGGCGCGCGATCTGCACGACGAACTGAGCCCCTATCTGGTGGCCATCCACCCGCACGCCCGTCTGCTGGCCGACGCCTGCGAGGGCCGGCCCGAACTGGCCGAGCACCGCGAGGCGGCGCGCTGGATGTCGGAACAGGTCGGCCACCTTCTGCGCCTGGTGCGCAACCTGCTCGAACACCTGCGCCCGCCGGACATCGAAGAACTGGGCCTGCGCCACGCGCTGGCCGAACTGGGCACCCAGCGCAGCCGTGGCGCCGACAAGGTCGAGGTGGTGTTCCATCTCGACGAGGATCTCGGTCAGCTGTCGGCCATGCACGACATCACGCTCTACCGCATCGTGCAGGAGTGCCTCACCAATACGGCCAAGCACGCACGGTGCACCCGCATCGATGTCCACCTGGACATCGACACAAGGCTCGGCCGCGTATCGCTGCGGGTGACCGACGACGGCGAACCGACGCCCTACGTCGCACCCGAAAGCGGCTTCGGTCTGGTCGGCATGCGCGAACGCGCGCTCGCACTGGGTGGTGACTGCCAGGCCGGTCCGCGTTCGCGCGGCGGCTGGGAAGTCACCGCCTGGCTGCCCCTGAAAACCTCGGTACAGGAACACTGACATGGCTCCGAACACTCCCATCCGCGTTCTGCTCGTCGACGACCACGCCGTTGTGCGCGCTGGCTACCGCCGCTTCCTCGAACACAACCGCATGATGGAGGTGGTCGGCGAAGCGGGCAGTTCCGACGAGGCCTACCAGCTGTTCAGGCTGATGAAGCCGGACGTCGTGGTGATGGACATTTCGCTGCCCGGCGCCAGCGGCATCGAGGCAGCGCGCCGCATGCTGGCACTCGACGGCCGGGCGCGCGTGCTCATGTTCTCGATGCACGCCCAGCCGGCTTTCGCCCGCCAGGCGCTGGAGGCCGGTGCCATCGGCTTCCTGACCAAGGACACCGAACCGGAAGCGCTGGTGCAGGCCGTCATCGCCGCCGCCCAGGGCCGGCGCACGCTGAGCCCGCGCGTGGCCGAACAGCTGGCGCTGGACAACGTGATGCCGGACGAGAAGCGGCTGGACGTGCTGACGCCGCGCGAGTTCGAGATCTGCCGCCTGCTGCTGGCCGGCATGACGGTGGACGAAATCGCCGACGCGCTGAAGCTGAGCCCGAAGACCATTTCGAACCGGATGAGCGAAATCCGCCAGAAGCTCGACGTGCGCAGCGACGTCGAACTGGTGCGCCTCGCCACCGCCGCCGGCCTGGTGCCCTGGGCGGCACGGCCGGACGTAGCGGGCGAAGCGCCGGCCGCCTGATCAGGCCTTGAGGCGCTGCCTTACCTGCTCGAACAGACAGACGGTGGCCGCCATTGCGACATTCAGCGACTCGGCCGCACCGGGCATCGGGATGATGGCAGGATCAGTCGCCAGCGCGCTGACGGCCGGCGACAGGCCGGCGCCTTCGTTGCCGAACAGCCAGGCAACCGGGCCGCGCAGGTCCAGCGCATACAGCGAGGTGCGCGCGTCGAGCCGGGTGGCGACGATGCGGCCCGGGTAAGTCTTGAGCGCCGCCGCCACGTCGCAGTGCTCGCGGATGCGCAGACCGAAATGCGCGCCCTGGCCGGCGCGCAGCACCTTGGGGCTCCAGGCCTGGGCGCAGCCGGTGGTCAGCAGCACGTCGCGCACGCCTGTGGCCCAGGCGGCGCGCAGCAGCGTGCCGAGGTTGCCGCTGTCCTGCACCGCGTCGAGCACCAGACAGTCGCCGGTGATCGGCTCCTCCTCCTCGGCCGGTATGTCGATCAGCCCGAGCAGACCGGTCGGCGTGTCGGTCGGGCTCAGTTCGTCGAACAGCGCGTCGGTGAGCAGCAGCACGGCGTCGCCCTGCTCCGCCAGTATGTCCTTCACCTCGCTCTGATCCAGCGCGCGCTCGGCGACGATGGCGAGCTTCGGACGCACGCCGGCGTCGAGCGCGCTGCGGACCAGATGGATGCCGTCGATCAGCGTCTCCGCCGCTTCGCGCCGCGCGCGCGACGAGGTCGCGAGCTTGCGCAGCTGCTTGAACTGCGCGTTGTCGCGCGACTGTACGTGCTTCATCCGGCCACCAGTGCGCGCCCCAGCGTGGCCAGCGCGATGGTGACGAAGCCGAGCACGGTGTTCAGCCCGACCAGCTTGCGGATCTGCGCCAGCGCCGCGCCGCCGGCCGGCCAGTCGGACGCATCGACCGCACGCAGCAGCCGCTTGTACGGCGCGAAGAACACGTGCATGAAGATGAACATCATGATCAGGCCGACGCCGAACATCAGGTGCCAGTGGATGGGCGCCGCCTTCATGCCGACCGCCAGCATCATGCCCAGCCCGCTGACGAGGATGACGACGACCGACGCCCACACCAGCGGGAAGAAGCCGCCGAAAACACCGCGCCACAGGCGCAGCCGCGCCGGCGGTTCGAGCTGCACGGCGGCCACCGGGCGCAGACAGACATAGGCGAAGAACATGCCGCCGACCCAGATCGTGACTGCGGCGACGTGCAGGAACAGCAGCAACGGAACGTGGCTCATGGTGTGAAGACCCTCGGTGAATGGCGCACGGGCAGTCGCGCAGCCAAGAAAAAGCCCGCACATCCTGCGATGCGCGGGCTCCGATGTTAACGCGTCCCGGTGATCAGGCCGGTGCCGACGTGCGGATCAGATGGTCGAAAGCCGAAATCGCCGCCTTCGAGCCCTCGCCCATCGCGATGATGATCTGCTTGTACGGTACGGTGGTCACGTCGCCGGCAGCGAACACGCCCGGCGTGCTGGTTTCGCAGCGCGCATCGACCGGGATTTCGCCGTACTTCGTCAGCTCGATCGAACCCTTCAGCCACTCGGTGTTCGGCACCAGACCGATCTGCACGAAGATGCCTTCGAGCTCGACCGTATGCGATTCGCCGGTGGCGCGGTCGGTGTACTTCAGCGCATTGACCTTGCCGTCGGCCCCACCCGTGACTTCGGTGGTCTGCGCCTGCAGGATCACCTTCACGTTGGGCAGGCTCAGCAGCTTGCGCTGCAGCACCGCGTCGGCGCGCATCTGCTTGTCGAATTCCAGCAGCGTCACGTGACCGACGATGCCAGCCAGGTCGATCGCCGCCTCGACGCCCGAATTGCCGCCGCCGATCACCGCCACGCGCTTGCCCTTGAACAGCGGGCCGTCGCAGTGCGGGCAGTAGGCCACGCCCTTGTTGCGGTACTCGCGTTCACCCGGCACGTTCATTTCGCGCCAGCGCGCGCCGGTGGCGAGGATGACCGAACGTGACTTCAGCTGGCCGCCATTGGACAGTTGCAGCGTGATCAGGCCGTCGCCCGACTCAGCGGCCGGAATCAGCTTGTCGACGCGCTGCAGCGCCATCACGTCGATCTCGTAGCTCTTCACGTGCTCTTCGAGCGCGGCGGCGAGCTTGGGGCCTTCGGTCTCCTTGACCGAGATGAAGTTCTCGATGCCCAGCGTGTCCATCAGCTGGCCGCCGAAGCGCTCCGCCACGACACCCGTGCGGATGCCCTTGCGCGCGGCGTAGATCGCCGCCGCCGAGCCGGCAGGTCCACCGCCGACCACCAGCACGTCGAACGGCGCCTTGGCGCTCATCTTGTCGGCGTCGCGCTTTGCAGCACCGGTGTCGACCTTGCCGACGATCTCTTCGAGCGTCATGCGACCGGCGCCGAACAGTTCACCGTTCAGGAACACCATCGGTACCGCCATCACCTGACGGTCCTCGACTTCCTTCTGGAACAGCGCGCCATCGATGGTGACCACCTTGACGCGCGGGTTCAGCACCGCCATCAGGTTCAGCGCCTGCACCACGTCCGGGCAGTTGTGGCAGGACAGCGACATGAACACTTCGAAGCTGTAGTCGCCGTCGAGCGACTTGATCTGTTCGATCATCTCGTCCGACACGCGCGGCGGATGACCGCCGGCCTGCAGCAGCGCGAGCACCAGCGAGGTGAATTCATGGCCGAGCGGAATGGCTGCGAAGCGCAGCGACATGTTGCCGCCCTTCCGGTTGATCGCGAACGACGGCTTGCGGGCGGCGCTGCCCTGCTCCTCGCTCACCGTGATCTTGTCCGACAGTTCGGCGATGTCGGACAGCAGGCCCCGCAGTTCGCCTGCAGCGGCACTGTTGTCCAGCGCAGCCGTCAGTTCGATCGGATGCTGCAGCTTTTCGAGATAGGCCTTCAACTGGCCCTTGAGAGTGGCGTCCAGCATGGTGTGCTCGGCTTTCGAAACGGATGATGCGAAAAACAATACGCCCGGGCCGGGCGCCGTCAGGGCATGTTCTCAAAACCGCTTGAGAACACACCCTGGCACCTGACCCGGGCGCCTCTGCGAAGCGTTGTGCGCTTAGATCTTGCCGACCAGGTCGAGCGACGGGGTCAGGGTTTCAGCGCCTTCCTTCCACTTGGCCGGGCAGACCTGGCCGGGATGGCTGGCGACGAACTGGGCAGCCTTGAGCTTGCGCAGCGTTTCGTTCATGTCGCGGGCGATCGCGTTGTCGTGGATTTCGGCGGTCTTGATCTGACCTTCCGGGTTGATGATGAAGGTGCCGCGCAGCGCCAGACCTTCTTCATCGATGTGCACGTCGAACGCGCGGGTCAGTTGGTGGGTCGGGTCGCCGACCAGCGGGAACTGGGCCTTGCCGACGGCCGGCGAGGTTTCGTGCCACACCTTGTGCGAGAAATGGGTGTCGGTGGTGACGATATACACTTCGGCACCAGCCTTCTGGAATTCGGCGTAGTTGTTGGCCGCGTCTTCGACTTCGGTCGGGCAGTTGAAGGTGAAGGCAGCCGGCATGAACACGATCACCGACCACTTGCCCTTCAGGCTCTCGTCGGTCACGGTGATGAACTTGCCGTTGTGGAAAGCGTTTGCCTTGAAGGGCTGGACGGTGCTGTTGATGATGCTCATGTCGAGATCCTCTTTTGTGGGTGGGGTGAAAGTCGCAATGATATTGCGAAACTGCCTCTTTGTTTAGACTTGTTCTAAAAAAGTTCAGCGGAATCCGGAAAAAGATGCGCGCTGCGCCGCGTGAAGGCGACCAGCGACAGCATGACCGGCACTTCGACCAGCACGCCGACCACGGTCGCCAGCGCCGCGCCCGAGTGCAGACCGAACAGGGAGATCGCGACGGCGACCGCAAGTTCGAAGAAATTCGACGTGCCGATCAGGCAGGCCGGTGCCGCCACCGGATACGGCAGCTTCATCATCCGCGCGGCGACGAAGGCGATGGCGAAGATGCCGTAGGTCTGCAGCACCAGCGGCACGGCGATCAGTGCGATCACGAAGGGCTGGGCGACGATGGTTTCCGCCTGAAAACCGAACAGCAGCACCACGGTCGCCAGCAGACCGACGATGGACCAGGGCTTGAGCCGCGCGACGAAGCGGGCCAGTGCGGTGCCATTGCCGAGCGCACGTCGTGTCAGCACGCCGGCGAGCAGCGGCAGCACCACGTAGAGCGCAGTGGACAGCAGCAGCGTCTCCCACGGCACCGCCACGTCGGTCACGCCGAGCAGGAAGGCGGCGATCGGCGCGAAAGCGAACACCATGACCAGGTCGTTCACCGACACCTGCACCAGCGTGTAATTGGGGTCCCCGCGGGTGAGCTGACTCCAGACGAACACCATCGCGGTGCACGGTGCGACGCCGAGCAGGATCATGCCGGCAATGTATTCCGACGCCGATTGCGGATCGACCCAGGGCGCGAACAGATGCTGGAAGAACAGCACGCCCAGTGCGGCCATCGTGAAGGGCTTGATCAGCCAGTTCACGACGAGCGTCAGCACCAGGCCCTGCGGCCGGCGACCGACGTCGCGCACGGCGGCGAAGTCGATCTGGATCATCATCGGGTAGATCATCACCCAGATGAGCACGGCCACCACCAGATTGACGTGTGCCAGTTCCAGCGCAGCAACGGAAGCAAAGGCCGACGGTGCGACCAGACCCAGCGCAACACCCGCGACGATGGCCAGGCCCACCCACAGGGTGAGCCAGCGTTCGAACATGCCCATGGAAAGACCTCAGTGTGCGGCCAGATCGCGCGCGGTCTGCTGCAGCGCCAGCGCGTGCAGACGTTCGTCCGGCATCGCGACCAGGATTTCGAGACGACGGCGGATCAGCGCCAGCGTGTCGCGGAAGGCGGTCAGCTTCGCCGCATCGCTGCCGGGCGTGGCTGACGGATCGGCGTAGCCCCAGTGCGCGGTCGCCGGATGGCCCGGCCACACCGGGCAGGTTTCGCCGGCTGCGCTGTCGCACACGGTGATGATCAGATCCATCGCCGGTGCGTCGGGCGCTGCGAATTCGTCCCAGGCCTTGCTGCGCACGCCCGTCGTATCGATGCCCTGCTCCGCCAGCGCCTGCAGCGCAAACGGATTCACCCGCCCGCTCGGCTGGCTGCCAGCCGAAAAGGCGCGGAAACGCGCGCCGCCGAGGTGGTTGAGCAGGCACTCGGCGAGCACGCTGCGCGCCGAGTTGTGGGTGCACAAGAACAGCACGTTGAGCGGGCGAACCATGTCAGCAGCAGCCCGAACCGGAGGTCTTCACGCCGATGTTCAGCGGCTTGCCGCGCGTCACCGGCGCCTGCGGCGCACAGCAGGCAGCACCGCCGCTGGCCGCTTCGTTGAACACCGGAATGTTGCCCAGCGTGTGGAAGTGCTCCCAGGCGATGCCCTGCGGGTCGGTCACCCAGTGCTTTTCGCTGCGCGCGTAACAGCAGGTGGTTTCGCCTTCGTCGAGCAGTGCCATGTCGGCCGACTCGGCGCGCGCCTTCATCGCCGCCAGTTCGGCCGGGTCGTCGGTCTGTATGCCGAGGTGGTCGATGCCTGCTTTGCTGCCACGGGTCGAGATCGCGAAATTGACCGGCGGATCCTCCAGCATCCACTTCGCGTAGTCGGCTTCGGTGCGCGCCGGCTGGACGTCGAACAGCTTGTTGTAGAAGGCGATGCTCTTCGCCAGGTCGTCGACGTGCAGATGGACGTGAAAGCGCTTCATTGCGGTTCTCCGGTCAGCAGTTCGTGCAGGAAGGTGCAGCCTCGACACAGGGCGTGCCGCGGCAGCAGTTTTCGGTCAGATAGGCCATCAGTGCACCCATGCGGGCGTAGTCGGCGCGGTAGATAAGGTGACGGCCGTCGCGCGACTGCAGCAGCAGGCCGGCCTGGGTCAGTTCCTTCAGATGAAAGGACAGCGTGGTCGGCGCCACCGCCAGCGCCTCGCCGAGCGCGCCGGGCGTCATGCCGTCGGGGCCGGCAACCACCAGTGCGCGGAACACGCGCAGACGGATTTCGTGGGCCAGTGCGGCCAGCGCGCGGATGATGTCCTGTTCTTCCATAATTCAACATTATTTGAATTATCGAATCAATGCAAGCTTCTCGTGCTTTCGACTACGCTGGCGCTCCACCCGGTTCGCCTGTTCCGCACACCCGATGAAGACCCGCTACGACGACATCGCCGCCTACGTGACCAAGGACGGATCGCTGATCCGCGAACTGATGCATCCGGCGCAGCACGGCGGGCGGGCGCAGAGCCTGGCCGAAGCGACCGTACCGGCCGGCACGCGCACCGCGCTGCACCGGCATCACGTGACCGAAGAGCTGTACCACGTGACCGCCGGCCAGGGGCGCATGACGTTGGGCGAGCACAGCTTCGACGTGACGGTCGGCGACACCGTGCTGATTCCGCCTGGCACGAGGCACTGCATCGAGGCGACCGGCAGCGGGGCGCTGATCATCCTCTGCTGCTGCAGCCCGGCCTATGCGCACGACGACACCGAACTGCTGGACGAGGCCGCAGCGTGAGCGCCAACCTGTTCGACGGCCTGCCGTCGGCATCGCAGCCGGAAGAGCTGTTCGAAACGCTGTGCGCGCGGCCTGGCGTGCGCATCGAGCGCATCGTGTCGACCGGTCAGTGCAGCCCGCCCGGCTTCTGGTACGACCAGCCGGGCGACGAATGGGTGGCACTGCTGAGCGGTTCCGCCACGCTGCGATTCGAGGATGAAGCGACCGGTCGCGAACTGCGCCCCGGCGACTGGGTGTTCATCGCGGCGCATCGGCGCCACCGCGTCGACCGCACCGATGCCGCCACGCCATCGGTCTGGCTGGCCGTGCATCTGGACCCGCCGGACTGAGCGCTTCAGCGGGCCTTGCCGAGCAGTTCGCCGATTTCCTGTTCGCTCAGCACCTTGCCCGCGGACACCAGCTTCTCGTCGATCACCAGCGCCGGCGTCGACATGACGCCATAGGCGGCGATGTCGACGAAATCGGTCACCTTGACGATATCCGCCTGCTGGCCGCGTGCGGCCAGCGCCTTGCGCGTGTTGTCCGCCAGTTCGATGCACTTGCGGCAACCGCTGCCCAGTACCTTGATGATCATGTCGTCTCCCCGTCTGTCGCGTCAGGTGAATGCGCTCGCCAGCGCGTTGAACATGTAACCGATCAGCACGATGCCACCCGCCACGATGCCGACGAATGTCGCCAGCAGCGGCGTGCGGACGACGCGCTTGAGCATGACGATGGACGGCAGCGACAGCGCAGTGACCGACATCATGAACGCCAGCGCCGTTCCCAGCCCCACGCCGCGCGCAACCAGCGCCTCGGCGATCGGCAGCGTGCCGAAGATGTCGGCGTACATCGGCATGCCGACCAGCGTGGCCAGGGGTACCGACCATGGCTTGTCCTGACCGAGCAGCCCGTTGATCAGGCTTGCCGGTATCCAGTTGTGGATGGCTGCCCCGATGGCGACACCGATCAGGATGTAGAGCCAGACGCGGCGAACGATGTCGCGCACCTGATCACGGGCGAAGCGCAGGCGCTCGCGCACGTCGGGTACGCTTTCATCACCGTTCATGACCGGGCTGGTGAATACGAAGGGCTCGATGTGGCGCTCCATCCGCGCACGGCCGATCAAGCTGCCGCCGACCACCGCCAGCACGACGCCTACCGTCACGTAGGCAATGGCGATGGGCCAGTTGAAAATGCTCGCCAGCAGGATGACGGACGCCAGATCGACCAGCGGCGACGAAATCAGGAAGGAAAAGGTGACGCCTGTCGGCAGGCCGGCACTGGTGAAGCCGATGAACAGCGGAATCGACGAACAGGAACAGAAGGGCGTGACGGTACCGAGCAGGGCTGCCAGCACATTTCCGCGCACCCCGGAAAAGCGTCCCAGGATGCGACGCGTGCGCTCCGGCGGGAAATGGCTCTGCACGTATGAAATGCCGAAGATCAGCAGCGACAGCAGGATGAATATCTTCGCCGTGTCATAGATGAAGAAATGCACGCTTGCACCGACCCGTCCGCTCATCGGCAAGCCCATGCCCTGCTCGACCAGGGTGCGCACCAGGTCTGACAGCCACTGCATGCGCAGCAACTGGTCGTTGAGCCAGCCAAACGGATTCATTGCGGATGTGTGCAGCAGGACATGCTGCCCATGCTAGACCCTCGCTGCACGGGCGGCTTGAACTGGCTCAAGCGAAGGCGAACGGCCTCAGTCGGGCACGCCGAAATCCAGCGCGCTCTGTGCGACCGGCGCGAAGCTGCGCCGGTGTATCGGCGACGGGCCGTGGATGCGCAATGCGGCCAGGTGTTCGGCGGTCGGATAGCCTTTGTGCTTGGCGATGCCGTACTGTGGATAGAGCGCCGCCAGCGCCATCATTTCGTGATCGCGACCGGTCTTGGCCAGGATGGAGGCGGCCGAGATCGCCGCTTCCGACGCGTCGCCGCCGACGATGGCGCGTGCCGGAACGGTGAGGCCGGGCGGTATGCGGTTGCCGTCGACAAGCACCTGATCGGGTGGTGCGGCGAGGCCTTCGACCGCGCGCCGCATCGCCAGCATGGTCGCGTGCAGGATGTTCAGACGGTCGATTTCCTCCACCGTCGCGATGCCGACCGCCCAGGCCAGCGCGCGCTCGCGGATCAAGGGCGCCAGCGCCTCGCGCTTCTTCTCCGACAGCTTCTTCGAATCGTTCAGACCGTCGATCGGGCGTGCCGGATCGAGGATGACCGCCGCCGCATAGACCGGCCCGCACAGCGGACCGCGGCCGGCCTCGTCGACACCGGCGATCTTCATGCGCGTGGCAGGTGCGGCAGGATGGCGGCGGCAGCGCGCGCTGCCGTGCCCTGGCGCAGCGTGAAGTGGATGCGCTCGAATTCGTCGATCTGCGCCGCCCGCGCCACCGCGTCGCCGAGCAGCGCGTCGAGCGCGTCGGCCAGCTTTTCAGGCGTGGCGTCGTGCTGCAGCAGTTCCGGCACGATGCTGCGTCCGGCCAGGATATTGGGCAGGCCGACCCAGGGCTGGTAGGCCATGCGCTTCATGATGCGGTAGCTCAGCGCGTGGATGCGGTAGGCCACGACGTGCGGCGCGCGGCACAGCGCCGCTTCGAGAGTCGCTGTACCGCTGGCCACCAGCGCCACGTCGCACGCCATCAGCGCGTCGCGCGCGTGGCCGAACAGGATGGACACCGGCAGTTCGGTTGCCTGGCAGTCCCACAGCGCCTGTTCGAACTGGGTGCGCGTTTCGCGCGTGGTCAGCGGCACCAGGAATCGGAGATCCGGATGGCGCTCGTGCAGCAGCTTGGCTGCACCGATCCACGCGTGTGCGTTGTACTGAAGTTCCGATTGGCGGCTGCCCGGCAGCAAGGCCACGATGCGCGCATCGACCGGAATCGCCAGCCGTTCGCGGGCGGCGAAGCGCTGTGGTTCGGGCGAAATCTCGTCGGCGAAGGGGTGGCCGACATAGCTCACCGGCACGCCGGCCTTTTCGTAGATCGCCGGCTCGAACGGGAACAGGCAGAGCACGCGCGACACGCTGCGCGCGATGCCCTTGATGCGGCCACCGCGCCAGGCCCAGATCGACGGGCTCACGTAATGGATGGCGGGCACGCCGGCGTCGCGCAGCTTGCGCTCCAGCCACAGGTTGAAATCGGGCGCATCGACGCCGATGAAGGCCGCCGGCTTGTCCTTGAGCAGGCGGTCGAGCAGGCTGCGACGGATGCCGGCCAGTTCGCGATAGTGCTTGAGCACCTCGAAATAGCCACGCACGGCCAGCTTTTCCGACGGCCACCAGGCGTCGAATCCGGCCGACTGCATGCGCGGCCCGCCGATGCCGACGAAGTCGATATCGGGCCGCGCATCGCGCAGCGCCTTGATCAGGTGCGCAGCCAGCTGGTCGCCCGACGCTTCGCCGGCGACCATGGCCACCGTGATGCGGGAGGCCATTATCGGATGATGCCGCGTCCGCCGGATGCGAGGAAATCGGACAGCAGCGCAACTTCGGGCGTCGCCTTCGCCGCTTCGGCGATGGCGGCCTTGGCGTCGTCCAGCGTCAGCCCCTCGCGGTACAGCGTTTTGTAGGCGCGCTTGATCGCCATGATGGCTTCGCTGCTGTAGCCGCGACGGCGCAGGCCTTCGCTGTTGATGCCGTGCGGGCTGGCCGGCACGCCGTTGGCCAGCACGAAGGGCGGCACGTCCTGCAGCACGCTCGAATGCACGCCGCAGAAGCTGTGCGCACCGACGCGCACGAACTGGTGCACGCCGGTGAAGCCGCCGAGGATGGCCCAGTCGCCGACATGCACGTGACCGGCCAGCGCGGTGTTGTTGGCCATGATGGTGTGGCTGCCGACCTGGCAGTCGTGCGCCACGTGCACGTAGGCCATGATCCAGTTGTCGTCACCGAGACGCGTGACGCCGCCGTCCTGCACGGTGCCGCAGTTCATCGTCGCGTATTCGCGCACGGTGTTGCGGTCGCCGATCTCCAGACGGGTCGGTTCATTGGCGTACTTCTTGTCCTGCGGTGCGCCGCCGATCGAACAGAAGGGGTGGAACGCGTTGTCGCGCCCGATGCGAGTGTGGCCCTGGATCACCACGTGCGCATGCACCTTGGTGCCGGCGCCGATCTCGACGTTCGGCCCGATGATGCTGTAGGCACCGATCTCGACACCATCGGCAATCTGCGCCGCCGGATCGACGATGGCGGTCGGATGGATGAGCGTTGCCATCAGGTCGGACGCACCGCACAGAGCAGTTCGGATTCGGCCACCACGCCGCCGTCGACACGCGCGCGCGCCTGGTACTTCCAGATGCCGCGCGAGTGCTTGAGCAGATCGACTTCGAGGATGAGCTGGTCGCCGGCCATGACCGGCTTCTTGAAGCGGGTGTTGTCTACGCCGCAGAGGTAGTAGACCGAATCGGCGTCGGGCGTCGTGCCCAGCGTTTCGAAGGACAGGATGGCCGCAGTCTGCGCCAGCGCCTCGACGATGAGCACGCCCGGCATGACCGGGTGGTTCGGGAAGTGGCCGGGGAAGAAGGGCTCGTTGATCGTGACGTTCTTCAGCGCCTTGATGTACTTGCCCGCCTCGACTTCGAGCACGCGATCGACCAGCAGGAAAGGAAAGCGGTGCGGCAGCGACTTCAGCACCGCGTGGATGTCCATCGATTTCAATTCAGTCTTCCTTGTTGCCTTGCAGCGTTGCAAGTTGTTGCTCGAGCGCCTTGATGCGATCGGCCATCGAGTCGAGGTGGCGCAGGCGCGAGTAGTTGCGCGTCCATTCCTTGTGCTCCATCGACGGCACCGAACCGGTGTACACGCCCTTCTCCGGAATCGACTTGGTCGCGAACGACACCGCCGATACCACCACGTCGTCCACGATGTCGATGTGGCCCATGATGTTGGCCGAACCGCCGATCATGCAGCGCTTGCCTATCGTCGTGCTGCCGGCCACGCCGGAACACGCCGCCATCGCAGTATGGTCGCCGATACGCACGTTGTGGGCGATCTGGATCAGGTTGTCGAGCTTTACGCCATCACCGATCACGGTGTCTTCGAGCGCGCCGCGGTCCACCGTCGTGTTGGCGCCGATTTCGACGTCGTTGCCGATCAGCACGCGACCGATCTGCGGAATCTTGACCCAGCTGCCATCCGTCTCTCGGGCGAAGCCGAAGCCGTCGGCACCGATCACGGCGCCCGAATGCAGGATGCAGCGCTCGCCGATCACGCAGTGCGCGTATACGACCACGCGCGGGTGCAGCCGCGTGCCAGCGCCGATGCGCACGCCCTCGCCCACCACGCAACCGGCGCCGATCAGCACGTTGGCGCCGATATCCGCCCCCTCGTCCACCACCGCACCGGCGGCGACATGGGCGGACGCGTCGATCCGCGCACCCGGATGCACGCTTGCAGCCGGATCGATGCCACCTGCCGGGCGCAGATCGGGATTCAGCAGCTGGGCGACGCGGGCGAAGTACAGATAGGGATTACGCACGCGGATGTGCGTGCGGGCGAGATTTTCGCCGTCGGCCGGCGGCACGATGACCACACCCGCACCGCTGCTGGCGAGAACGCTGCGGTACTTCGGGTTCGACAGAAAGGAGATGTGAGCCGGGCCGGCGCTGTCGAGCGGCGCCACCTGCTCGACCAGCAGGTCGGCGTCGCCATGCAGTTCGCCGCCCAACCGGGCGACGATGTCGCCAAGACGGGCTGCCATGTTCTTACTTGCTTGCCGGCGGGTCGGCCAGCGCCTTCAGCACCTTCTCGGTGATGTCGATGCGCTGGCTGCGATACACCACCTCCTGGAAGATGATGTCGTACTTCTCGGCCTCGGCGATCACCTTGATCGCCTTGTTGGCCTTGTCGAGCACACCGGCCAGTTCTTCGTTGCGGCGCTGGTTCAGGTCTTCGCGGTACTCGCGCTCGCGACGCTGCATGTCGCGGGTGAGTTCGCTGAATTCGCGCTCCTTGGCGCGGCGGTCGCTGTCGGACAGCGTGACCGCATTCTTTTCCATGTTCTGCTGCATGCCCTGCAACTGCTTGGCCAGCTTTTCCAGCTCCTGGCTGCGCTTCTCGAATTCCTTCTCGAGCTTCTTCTGCGCACGCACCGCCGGTGCCGCCTCGCGCAGGATGCGTTCGGTGTCGACGAAGCCGATCTTGACGTCGCTTTCTGCGCGCACCGGTGCGGCCGTCAGCAAGGCGAGCGAAGACAGCAATGCAATGAATATGGAGCGTGCGGACATACTCGACCTGTTCATACGGAGCTCTTCTTGATCAGAACACATTACCCATCTGGAACTGGAAGCGCTGCAGACGATCGAGCGGATCCTTGTTCAGGGGCTGTGCAATGCTGAACTTCAGCGGTCCCATGGGCGAACTCCACGCCACGGAAAGGCCGGCACTATAACGCATATCGCCCAGACTCAGGCTCTGGCCGTCGGCCCAGACGTTACCGGCATCGACGAAGGTGCCCAGACGCAGCGACTTGTCCTGCCCCATGCCGGGGAAGGGGAACAGCACCTCGGCATTCATCACGAGGCGACGATCACCGCCGATGGTCGTGCGCAGCAGGTTGCCGTTGCCATCGCGGTCGCGCTGACCGATCGACGCCGTTTCGAAGCCCCGTACCGAGCCGATGCCGCCGACGTAGAAGTTCTTGTAGAACGGCAGCGGCTTGTCGCCATAGCCGCGACCATACCCCAGTTCGCCATTGAGCATCAGCACGAAGTTGCCCCACAGCGGGAAATAGGTCTGGTGCTGGTAGGAGGCCTTCATGTAGCGCAGGCCGCCGGGCGGAATCGCGATTTCGCCGTTCACGCGCTGGATCGAGCCCTTCGTCGGGTAGATGAAGCTGTCGCGCGTGTCGCGTGCCCAGCCGATGGTGCTCACCAGCGAGTTGTTGGTGTCGCCGAATTCATTGACGAAGTTCTTGTAGCGCTGCGGACTGTCGGAGAAGGTGTCGATCGAGGTCTGATCGACCGCCAGACCGAAGTTGATGCGGTCGTCCTCGCGGATCGGGAAACCCCAGCGCAGGCCGGCGCCGACCGACGATGTACGGTAGTTGCCGATGCGCAGACGGGTCGGGTCGACGTTGCGCAGATAGACGTCGAAGCCGCGCGAAATGCCGTCCGGCGTGTAGTACGGATCGGTGAAGGACAGCGCGTAGGTCTTGTTGATGCTGCCGCTGTTCAGGCTCAGCGACATCGACTTGCCGCTGCCGAACAGGTTCTGCTGCGAAATCGAGGTCGACAGGATCAGACTTTCCGAGCTGGAGAAGCCGGCACCGAACATCAGGTTGCCGGTCGGCTTTTCCTTCACCGTCAGGTTCACGTCGACCTGATCGGTGGTGCCGGGCACGGCAGGCGTCTCCACCGTGGCCGCGTCGAAATAGCCGAGGCGGTCAACGCGGGTACGCGAACGGTTGATCTTCTCGCCGTCGTACCAGGCGCCTTCCATCTGGCGGAATTCGCGGCGGATGACCTGGTCGGCGGTCTTGCTGTTGCCCAGCACGTTCACGCGGCGCACATAGACGCGGCGGCCCGGATCGACGAACACGGTGAACGAGACAGTCTGCTTTTCCTTGTCCGGTTCCGGCACCGCGTTGACGTTGGCGAAGGCATAGCCTTCGTTGCCAAGACGGTCGTTGATCGCCTTCGTGGTGTCGGTCAGGTTCTTGCGCGAAAATTCGTCGCCCGGCTTCAGCTTCACCAGCTTGCGCAGTTCCTCTTCCGGCAGCAGCAGATCGCCCGACAGCTTGACACCGGACACCGTGTATTTCTTGCCCTCGGTGATCGAGACGGTGATGTAGATGTCCTGCTTGTCCGGCGTGATCGACACCTGGGTCGAATCGACGTTGAATTCGAGATAGCCGCGATCGAGGTACCAGCTGCGCAGCGTTTCGACGTCGGCGCTGAGTTTCTGGCGCGAATACTGGTCGTTCTTCGTGTACCAGGTGAGCCAGTTCGGCGTCGTCAGCGTGATCATCTTCAGCAGGTCCTTCTCCTTGAAGGCACTGGCACCGACGATGTTGATCTGACGGATCTTGGCGACCTCGCCTTCGTCGACCTGGAAGTTGATGGCCACGCGGTTGCGCTCGAGCGGCGTCACGGTGGTCTTGACCTCGACCGAATAACGGCCGCGCGACAGGTACTGTCGCTTCAGTTCCTGCTCGGCGCGCTCCAGCACGGCGCGATCGAAGATGCGCGACTCGGCCAGGCCCACGTCACGCAGGCCCTTCTTGATCGCTTCCTTGTCGAATTCCTTCATGCCGGTGAAGTCGAGCGACGCGATGGCCGGGCGCTCCTCGATTACCACCACCAGCACGTCGCCCTCGACCTCGATGCGCACGTCCTTGAAGAAGCCGGTCGCGAACAGTGCCTTGATCGCCTCGGCCGCCTTGTCCTCGGTGAAACTCTCGCCGACGCGCACCGGCAGATAGTTGAACACCGTGCCGGCTTCGGTCCGCTGAATTCCCTCGACGCGGATGTCGCGGACGACGAAGGGTGCGAAGGCGTGGGCATGAGCCGACAGCAGTCCCGCGATCAGGGCGGGCAGGAGAAACTTGCGCATTGGGGGAAGTGGGGAATTCAGTCGGTAGTCAACCGAAAAGGCGATTGATATCGTTGTAGAAGGCGAACGCCATGAGCATCAGCAGGATGGCGAGGCCGATCTGCTGCCCGATCTCCATGACCCGCTCCGGAACCGGACCGCCCTTGAAAAATTCGATCGTATAGTACATCAAGTGCCCACCGTCCAGCAGCGGGATGGGCAGCAGGTTGAGCACGCCCAGACTGATGCTGATCAGCGCGATGAACTTGATGTAATGGGTCAGCCCCATGGCCGCCGACTGGCCCGCGTAGTCGGCGATGGTGACCGGCCCGCTCAGGTTCTTCCACGACAGTTCGCCGGTGATCATGCGGCCGAAGGCCTTGAGGCTGAACAGGGCCGTGTCCCAGGTCTGGCCGACCGCCAGCAGCAGCGATTCGCCTACGCCGTGCCTTACTTCGACGAACAGCCGCTCGCGCAGTGTCGGATCGGGTTCGGGGCCGATGCCCAGGCGGCCGAATCGCTGTCCGCCCTCCTCCACCGTGGCGACTTCGGCGCGCAGCACAGCCTCGGCGCCGTCGCGCAGCACCACCACATCTACGGTCCGCCCGCCCAGTTCGCGCACCTGCTGCACCATGGCCGCCCAGTCGTCGACCGCCTGTCCGTTGATGGACAGCACGCGGTCGCCCTCGCGCATGCCGGCCTTGTCCGCCGCGCTGCCCTCGCCCACGCTGCCAACGACAGTCGCGACGCGCGGCCGGAACGGCAGCAGGCCGACCCGCTCCATCAGCGTGGCGTCGACGTCGCTGCCTATGCCCGACAGGTCGATGCGGCGGTTGTTGATTTCGGCGCGATCATTGATCGTTTCCAGCAGCAGCGAACGCCCCTCGACCGCGGCACGCGCGACGTGCCAGCGCAGGTCCTGCGCCGACGCGATCGGTTTGCCATCGACCGCACGCACCTGCTCGCCGTCGGTGACACCGGCCACCGCCGCCGGGGTGCCCGCCGCGGGCGCCGCCAGCAGTGCGCGCGGCTCTTCCATGCCGTAGATGAACAGGCCCCAATAGACGACGATGGCGAGCAGGAAATTCGCGATCGGCCCGGCCGACACGATGGCGAAGCGGCGCCCGACGGTCTGCCGGTTGAAGGCACGGTGGCGTTCGTGCTCGGCCACTTCGCCCTCGCGCTCGTCGAGCATCTTGACGTAGCCGCCGAGCGGAAACACCGACAAGGCCCATTCAGTCTGGTCCGGGCCGTAACGACGCATCCACAGCGGGCGGCCGAAGCCGACGGAAAAACGCAGCACCTTGACACCGCACAGCCGCGCCACGCTGTAGTGGCCGAGTTCGTGCACGGTGATCAGGATGCCCAGCGCCAGCGCGAAGGCCCCCAGGTAGAACAGCGGATTCAAGCGCGTGCCCCGATCTGGCGCCGTGCGACCTCGCGCGCCGCAGCATCGGCGGCGAACACTTCGTCGAGCGTGCTCGACGGCTGATCGGGAAGGGTGTCGAGGGTGGCGGCAATCACATCGGCTATGGCACGGAAACCGAGCCGATGTTCCAGGAAGGCGGCAACCGCGACTTCGTTCGCCGCATTGAGCACGGCCGGCGTGCCGGCGCCGGCGCGCAGTGCGTCGAAAGCCAGCTTGAGGCAGGGGAAACGGTCCAGATCCGGGCGCTCGAACACCAGATCGGCCGCCGCCGCCAGGTCGAGCACGCCGACGCCGGATTCGATCCGCTCCGGCCAGGCCAGCGCGTGCGCGATCGGCGTACGCATGTCCGGGTTACCCATCTGCGCCAGCACCGAGCCGTCAACGTACTCGACCATCGAATGCACGATGCTCTGTGGATGGATCACCACGTCGATACGATCGGCCGGCGTGTCGAACAGCCAGCGCGCCTCGATCACTTCGAGGCCCTTGTTCATCATGGTGGCCGAATCGACCGAAATCTTGCGGCCCATGTCCCAGTTCGGGTGAGCGCAGGCCTGTTCCGGCGTCACGTTCGCCAGATCGGCGATCGGCGTGCGGCGGAACGGACCGCCCGACGCGGTGAGCAGGATGCGGCGCACGCCCTCGCGCCCCTTGGCCGGCATGCACTGGAAGACGGCGTTGTGTTCGCTGTCTATGGGCAGCAGCGTCGCGCCGTGGGCCGACACCTCGCGCATGAACAGGTCGCCGCTCATCACAAGGCTTTCCTTGTTCGCGAGCAGGATGCGCTTGCCGGCGCGCGCTGCCGCCAGCGCCGAGCGCAGGCCGGCGGCGCCAACGATGGCCGCCATCACGGTATCCACCTCGGGCAGCGCAGCGACCATTTCGAGCGCCTCGACGCCGTGCATGACCTCGGTCGGCACCCGTCCGGCCAGGCGTTCACGCAACGCGACGGCAGCGTCCGCGTCGGCCACCACGGCGATGCGCGGCGCGAAGGCGATGCACTGTTCGGCCAGGCGGTCGATCTGGCGATGACCGGACAGCGCAACGATCTCGAAACGGTCCGGGTGGCGCGCGACGACGTCCAGCGTGCTGACGCCGATCGAGCCGGTCGCGCCCAGTACGGTCAGTCTGCGCATCAGTTCGACGCTCCGGGTATCAGGTTGAGCAGGTAGAAGCCTATCAGCGGCAAGGTGGCCGTCAGGCTGTCGACGCGGTCGAGCACGCCGCCATGGCCGGGCAGCAGCTGGCTGCTGTCCTTCATGCCGGCCTGCCGCTTCATCATCGATTCGAACAGGTCGCCAACGATGCTGACCGCCGTCAGCAACAGCAGCATCGCCGCCCAGAACGGTGCCGAGGGCATCTGCGCAGCGTCGAACAGCGCCGGCTTGATGGCGAGGCCGTACAGCTGGACGGCGACCACGGCACCGGCTGCGCCCTCCCAGGTCTTGCCAGGGCTGATCGACGGCGCCAGCTTGTGTCGACCGAAGGCCTTGCCGGTGAAATAGGCGGCGATGTCGGCGATCCAGACTACGGCCATCAGCAACAGCAGCGGCAGCACGCCGATGGCGCGCAGCTGTATCAGCGCCAGCGCCGGCGGCAGCAGCACGAGCACGCCAGTCAGAACAAGCCAGGGCTGCGCCGGGCGCGCGCCGCGCGACATCCAGAACGGTACGATCAGCAGCCAGAACAGGATGGCCAGCGCATGCAGCGCGGACAGCGCGGGCGCCGCATCGCTGACAACGCCCTGCGCGTCGAAAGCGCGTTGTGCGCAGAACCCGACCAGGGCGAAGGTGAGCACGCCCGCGACGCGGGCGCCAAGCGGCGCGAAACCGATCAGGCGCGCCCACTCCCAGCCGGCGAACCCCAGAATCGCGGCGACCAGCCAGCCCCAAGCGGCCAGATCCATGCCCCACAGTGCCGCCGACAGTCCCGCCAGCAGGACGATGGCCGTCAGTACACGCTGCTTAAGCATGCTGGCCGGCTGCGGCCGCTGACTGGACCTGTTCGCTGGTTCGGCCGAAGCGACGTTCCCGCTGCTGGTAGGACGTGATGGCCTCGTCTATGGCCGCACCATTGAATTCGGGCCACAGGCTGTCGGTGAAATAGAGTTCGGTGTAGGCCAGTTGCCAGAGCAGGAAATTGCTGATGCGCTGTTCGCCACCGGTGCGAATGAACAGATCGGGCTCGGGCGCGTAGGCCATCGACAGATGCGGCGCCAGCTCCTGTTCGGTAAAGCCTTCACGCCGCTCCGGGTGCGCCTTCAGCATGCGCTCGACCGCCTGCAGGATGTCCCAGCGGCCGCCGTAGTTGGC
The DNA here is from genome assembly GCF_038066675.1 of Methyloversatilis sp. NSM2. Taxonomy (NCBI): domain Bacteria; kingdom Pseudomonadati; phylum Pseudomonadota; class Betaproteobacteria; order Nitrosomonadales; family Sterolibacteriaceae; genus Methyloversatilis; species Methyloversatilis sp. NSM2. The sequence goes on along the minus strand of NZ_JBBUKV010000001.1, from coordinate 1,077,048 downwards.
GGCTATGGTCAGGTTGAGTCCGGTATTGCCTTCGGTCAGCGCCTCGGCATTGCGGATCAGTTCGACCAGACGCGGCTCGAAACGGCCCAGATCGCCGACCACGCGCAGGCGGATGCCGTTCTCGTGCAGGCGGACGACTTCGTCCTCCAGCGCGCGCACGAACAGCTGCATCAGGAAATTGACTTCCTCGGCCGGCCGCCGCCAGTTCTCGGAACTGAAGGCGAACAGCGTCAGATAGCCGACGCCGCGCTCGGCGCAGCGTTTGACCACCGCGCGCACCGCTTCGACACCCTTGCGGTGCCCGGCAACGCGCGGCATGAAACGGCGACGCGCCCAGCGGCCATTGCCATCCATGATGATGGCGATGTGTCGCGGGACTGCGGACGTGCCGGTGCTGGAAGACAAGATCCGGTGCCTGGCTTCAGACAGCCATCAGGTCTTGCTCTTTTTGCGCCAGTTGCTTGTCGACCTCGGCGATGTAGCGGTCGGTCAGCTTCTGCACGTCGTCCTGCGCGCGGCGCTCGTCGTCCTCGGAAATTTCCTTTTCCTTGACGGCTTCCTTCAGCGCATTGTTCGCGTCACGGCGCAGATTGCGCACGGCCACGCGCGCGTTCTCGGCTTCGCCACGAACGACCTTGATCAGCTCCTTGCGGCGCTCTTCGGTCAGCGGCGGCATCGGCACGCGCACGATGTCGCCCATGGCAGACGGATTCAGGCCGAGGTCGGAATCGCGGATCGCCTTCTCGACGACCGACAGCATCTTCTTTTCCCACGGCTGCACGCCGATTGCGCGCGCGTCGATCAAGGTCACGTTGGCGACCTGCGACAGCGGCACCAGCGAGCCGTAGTAATCGACCTGGATGTGATCGAGGATGCCGGTGTGCGCACGACCGGTGCGTACCTTGCCGAAGTCGGTCTTGAGCGACTCCAGCGTCTTCTGCATCTTCTGTTCGGTGGTTTTCTTCAACTCGGGGATCATGACGTCGCCTCTTGTTGGAAGGGACGGCCGCACCGGGGCGGCCGCTGAAGCAAAGGGGCCGACGGCCCCTGCACCACTATATATGGACCAGCGTACCTTCGTCTTCGCCCATCACGACACGCTTGAGCGCGCCCGCCTTGAAGATGCTGAACACCTTGATCGGCAGTTGCTGGTCGCGGCACAGCGCGAGCGCGGTGGCGTCCATCACCTTCAGATCGCGGCTGATCGCCTCGTCGAAGCTGATGCGGTCGTAGCGCGTGGCGCTCTTGTCCTTCATCGGATCGGCGCTGTAGACGCCATCGACCTTGGTCGCCTTCAGCACGATTTCGGCTTCGATCTCGCGACCGCGCAGCGCAGCGGCGGTGTCGGTGGTGAAGAAGGGATTGCCGGTACCGGCGGCGAAAATGACGACCTTGCCCTCTTCGAGGTAGCGGATCGCCTTGCCGCGGATATAGAACTCGACCACGGGTTCAATGCTGAGCGCCGACTGTACGCGCGCCGCGACGCCGGCCTGACGCATCGCGTCGCCCAGCGCCAGCGCGTTCATCACGGTTGCCAGCATGCCCATGTAGTCGGCGGTGGCGCGGTCCATACCGGCCGCACCGCCCGCCACGCCGCGGAAGATGTTGCCTCCGCCGATCACGACGCCCACTTCCACGCCGAGGGCGCGGATTTCGGCAACTTCAGCGACGATGCGTGCAAGCATGTCACGGCTGATGCCGTAGTCGTCGTCGCCCATGAGGGCTTCGCCCGACAGCTTCAGAAGGATGCGGCGATAGGCAACAGTCATGCAGGCTCCCGGGCTCAGGCCTTGGCGGCCGCTGCGGCGGCAGCCTGGGCGGCGACTTCGGCAGCGAAGTCGGTGGTCTTCTTCTCGATGCCTTCGCCGACCACGTACAGCGTGAAGGAGGCGATCTTCGCCGACTTCGCCTTCAGCAGCTGTTCGATGGTCTGCTTGCCGTCTTCGGCCTTGACGAAGACCTGACCCAGCAGGGTGACTTCCTTCAGGTACTTCTGCACCGAGCCTTCGGCGATCTTGGCGATCATCTCTTCCGGCTTGCCGGCTTCGCGCGCCTTCTCGATCGCAACGCGACGTTCGGCTTCGATCAGGTCGGCCGACACGCCGGTCGAATCGAGCGACTTCGGCTTCGACGCGGCGATGTGCATCGCCAGGTCCTTGGCCATCGCTTCGTCACCGCCGACGACATCGACCAGCACGCCGATCTTCGAACCGCCATGCACGTAGCTGGCGACCTTGCCTTCAGCCTGCACGCGCACGAAGCGGCGGATCGACATGTTCTCGCCGATCTTGCCGACCAGTGCAGCGCGAGTCGATTCGACCGTACCTTCGCCGAACGGCAGTGCCGACAGCGCGGCCACGTCGGCCGGGTTGTTGTCGGCGACCAGCTTGGCTGCGCCGTTGACCAGCGCCAGGAAGTCGTCGTTCTTGGCCACGAAGTCGGTTTCGCAGTTCACTTCGACCATTGCGGCAGTCTTGCCGTCGGCCGACAGGAACAGACCCACCACGCCCTCGGCGGTCACGCGGGCGGCAGCCTTGCTTGCCTTGTTGCCCAGCTTCACGCGAAGGATTTCTTCGGCCTTCGCCAGGTCGCCGCCCGCTTCGGTCAGCGCCTTCTTGCATTCCATCATCGGAGCGTCGGTCTTTTCGCGCAGCTCCTTGACCATACCTGCGGTGATTTCCGCCATGCTCATTCCTGCCTATAAATACGAATCGGTAAAACAATCGCGGGCGCCTGGGCGCCCGCATCAATCGATCAGGCCTGGGCTTCGCCTTCGCCTTCGACCTCGACGAACTCGTCGTCGGACTTCAGCTGTGCCACCAGGTCCTGGGCGGCACTGTTGCGGCCTTCCAGGATCGCGTCGGCCACGCCGGAGGCGTACAGACGGATGGCGCGGCTCGAGTCGTCATTGCCCGGAATGACGTAATCGACGCCCAGCGGCGAATGGTTGGTATCGACCACGGCCACGACCGGAATACCCAGCTTGTTGGCTTCGGTGATGGCGATCTTGTGGTAGCCGACGTCGATCACGAACAGCGCGTCCGGCAGGCCGCCCATGTCCTTGATGCCGCCGATGCTCTTCTGCAGCTTGACCAGCTCGCGCTGCAGCACCAGGGCTTCCTTCTTCGGCATGCGTTCCATCGAGCCGTCTTCGACCATGGCTTCCAGGTCCTTCAGGCGCTTGACCGACAGCTTCAGCGTCTTGAAGTTGGTCAGCATGCCGCCGAGCCAGCGCTCATCGACATAGGGCACGCCGGCGCGCTGCGCCTCTTCGGCCACGATTTCGCGGGCCTGGCGCTTGGTGCCGACCATCAGGATGGTGCCCTTGTTGGCAGACATGCGGCGGATGAAGGCCATCGCGTCGTTGTACTTGGCGACGGTCTTTTCCAGGTTGATGATGTGGATCTTGTTGCGATGGCCGAAAATAAAGGGGGCCATCTTGGGGTTCCAGAAGCGGGTCTGGTGTCCGAAATGGACACCCGCTTCCAGCATTTCGCGCATGGATACGGACATTCGAGATTACTCCGAACAGGGTTTGACCTCCGCCCGGCCGTGTTCACAGCCGGTGTTCCGGCTGCGCACCCTATCGGTTCAGTCACCGTATACATATGCGGCGACACCGGGCGTGTGGATTTGTCTGACGCACCCGCCATCGGGCACTGAAATCAGACAGCCTGCGATTCTAGCAGCCGCAATGCAACAAACTCAAGTCGGCCGGATGACAGCAGTTTGCCGCCCGGAACCGCTTCCGCTAACCTGCTGTCCCTCGGAACACCCTTACAGAGCCTTTTCATGAGCGTCACCATCAAGACAGCGGAAGAAATCGAGAGCATGCGCGTCGCGTGCAGACTGGCGTCGGAAGTGCTCGACTACATCGAGCCCCACGTGCAGCCGGGCGTCACGACGGCCGAGCTCGACCGCCTGTGCCATGAATACATGGTGAACGTGCAGCAGACCATCCCGGCGCCGCTCAATTACGCGCCGCCCGGCTACAGCCCCTACCCGAAGTCGATCTGCACCTCGGTCAACCACGTCGTGTGCCACGGTGTGCCGGCGGACCGGGCCCTGAAGAAGGGCGACATCGTCAATCTGGACATCACCGTCATCAAGGACGGTTTCCACGGCGACACCAGCCGCATGTTCATCGTCGGCGGCGAAACCACCAAGCAGGCGGCACGTCTGTGCCTGATCACCTACGAATGCCTGTGGCTCGGCATTTCCAAGGTGAAGCCGGGCGCCCGACTGGGCGACATCGGCCACGCCATCCAGCGCCACGCGGAAAACAACGGTTTTTCCGTAGTGCGCGAGTTCTGCGGTCACGGCATCGGCCGCAAGTTCCACGAGGAGCCGCAGGTGCTGCACTACGGCAAGCCCGGCACCGGCATGGAGCTGAAGGAAGGCATGATCTTCACCATCGAGCCGATGATCAACGCCGGCCGCGCCGCCGTGTCGGAACTGCCGGACGGCTGGACCATCGTCACCCGCGACCGCAGCCTGTCTGCGCAATGGGAGCACACGGTGCTGGTTACCGCCGACGGTTACGAGGTGCTGACCGTGTCGGCCGGCAGCCCGCCGCCGGCGCTGAGCGGCGACACCGCGCGGGCCGCCTGAGCGGTGAACGGCCCGTCCGATTCCGACGCGCTGCGCCAGCTCGCCAGCGCGCTGCGCAGCGAACTGGCAGCCAGCCAGCTCGAGTTCCGCACCCGTTTCGAACACGACGGCAACAGCAGCCGCATGCTCGCGGCGCGCGCCCGCGCCGTCGACAACGCGCTGCGGCGGCTGTGGACAGCGGTCGGACTGCCGCGCAGCGCGGCGCTGATCGCGGTCGGCGGATACGGGCGCGGCGAGCTGTACCCGGCGTCCGACGTCGATGTGCTCTTCCTGACGCCGAGCGAGGTGTCGGCTGACATCGAGGCCAAGCTCGAGCATCTGGTCGGACTGCTGTGGGACATCGGTCTGGACATCGGTCACAGCGTGCGCTCGGTCGGACAGTGCGTCGATGAGGCGGCGCGCGATATCACGGTCGAAACCACGCTGCTCGAAGCGCGCCTGCTCGCCGGCTCGCGCAAGCTGTTCCGCGAACTAAGCAGCACGCTGGAGGCGCAGCGCGACCCCGGCGCCTTCTTCAAGGCCAAGCGACTGGAGCAGGACGAACGCCATCAGCGCTACCAGGAAACGCCCTACAGCCTCGAACCCAACTGCAAGGAAAGCCCGGGCGGCCTGCGCGACCTGCAGGTGATCCAGTGGATCGCACGCGCGAGCAAGCTGGGCGGCAGCTGGGCCGAACTGGCCGCGCGCGGCCTGATCACTGCCGAGGAAGCACGTCAGCTCGCACGCGTCGAGCGCTTCATGCGTGACACCCGGGTACGGCTGCACCTGATCGCGCGCCGGCGCGAAGACCGACTGATCTTCGATCACCAGGAGGCGATGGCCGCCGCCTTCGGCCTTGCCGCCACGCCGACGCGGCGCGCCTCCGAAGTGTTCATGCAGCGCTATTACCGCAGCGCGAAGACCATCACCCAGCTGAACACCATCCTGCTGCAGAACATTTCGGCTGCGCTGTTCCCGGCCGACGATGCGGCAGTGCTGCCGATCAATGCGCGCTTCCAGTCCAGCCGCGAACTGCTGGACGTGGTCGATGAACAGGTGTTCGAGCGCGAGCCAAGCGCGCTGCTCGAATGCTTCACGCTGCTGCAGCGGCACAGCGAACTGAAGGGCATGACCGCCCGCACGCTGCGCGGGCTTTGGCGCGCGCGCCGGATGATCGACGCGAAGTTCCGCCGCGACCCGAAGAACCGCGCCCTCTTCCTGTCTCTGTTCCAGCAGACGCGCGGCCTGGTGCACGAAATCCGCCGGATGAACCAGTACGGCATTCTCGGCCGCTACCTGCCCGCCTTCGGCCGCATCGTCGGCCAGATGCAGCACGACCTGTTTCATGTCTATACGGTCGATCAGCACATCCTGCAGGTGATGCGCAACGTACGCCGCTTCACCATGTCCGAGCACGCGCACGAATACCCGCTGCTGTCGCGCCTGATCACCGGCTTCGAGCGGCGCTGGCTGCTCTACCTTTCGGCACTGTTCCACGACATCGCCAAGGGCCGCGGCGGCGATCACTCGCAGCTCGGCATGCGCGACGCTCGCCTGTTCTGCCGCCAGCACGATCTGAGTCCCGTCGACACCGATCTGGTCGTCTTCCTCGTCGAGCACCACCTGTCGATGTCCTCGGTGGCGCAGAAGCAGGACCTGTCGGATCCGGACGTGATCCGCGACTTCGCGCGCGTGGTGAAGAGCGAGCGTCGCCTGACCGCGCTCTACATCCTGACCCACGCCGACCTCCGCGGCACCAGTCCCAAGGTGTGGAACGCCTGGCGCGGCAAGCTGCTGGAAGACCTCTATTTCTCGACCCTGCGCGTGCTGCAGGGTGACGGTGCCCACGTACCCGGCAGCGGTGACCGGCAGGAGGAAGCGCGCAGTCTGCTGCGCTACTTCGGACTGCGCGAGGGCGTCGAACAGGCTTTCTGGTCGCGCCTCGACACCGTCTACTTCATGCGCCACGACCCGGACGAAATCGCCTGGCACACGCGCATGCTGTATTTCCAGGTCGAGGCGACGGTGCCGGTCGTCAAGGCGCGGCCGAACCAGGTCGGCGACGGCCTGCAGGTGATGGTGTACGCGCCCGACCAGCTCGACCTGTTCGTGCGGCTGTGCGGCTTCTTCGGCCGCCTGGGCTACAGCATCGCCGACGCCAAGATCCACACCACGACCGACGGCCATGCGCTCGACAGCTTCGTGCTGCTCGACCCGAACGGCCACCTCAATTCGCGCGACATGATTGCGCTGATCGAGACCGGACTGGTCGAGCGCCTGCAGGCGCAGCTTCCGGCCGAGCAGCCGATCGCCGGACGCCTGTCACGCGAGGTGAAGCATTTCCCGATCACGCCGGAAATCGTCATCAAGCCGGACGAACGCAAGCAGCACCACATCATGCACGTCACCGCAGCCGACCGTCCCGGCCTGCTCTACTCGGTGGCGCGCGTGCTGGCAGCGCACGCGATCCGCCTGCACACCGCCAAGATCACGACGCTCGGTGAGCGCGCCGAGGACGTGTTCCTGATCTCGGGCGAGGAGCTGGACAACAGCACGACCCTGATCCGGCTGGAGCAGGAACTGCTGGGGGAACTGGCCGTTTCCTGAGTACGGTATGACGGACGCGACGCAGTGCTCGCTGCGCCGCGCAGGTTTCCGGACATACTGTCGATGCCGACGCACCCGGGCATCCCCGACGAGGACGGAACCCTGCCTTGAGCCTGACCCGCGACGAACCCGCACACATCACGATGACCGACCGCGCGCGACCACTGATCGTTGCGCTGGTGGCGCTGCTGGCAGGTCTGGCACTCACCGCCTACATCGCAGGTAACGAGGCGGCGGAACTGCATCAGCGCGAGCGCAGCGCCGTGACGGCGCAGGCCGGACAGGTGCGGGCGCGGCTGGAGAGCGAGGTCAACAGCGCCGCCTACCTGTCGCTCGGCCTGGTCAGTTTCATCGCCGCCAATCCGGACTTCGACCGCGCGTCCTTCGATCGCGTCGCCGAGCGCATGCTGGCCTACGGCCGCCATCTGCGGAACATTTCGGTGGCGCCGGACAACGTGGTGCGCGACGTCTATCCGCTCGCCGGTAACGAGCGCGCAATCGGTCTGAGCTATCTCGATACGCCGTCGCAACGTGACGCGGTCGTGCAGATGATGAACTCCCGTCGCTTCGTACTCGCCGGTCCGCTCGAACTGGTGCAGGGCGGCATCGGGCTGATCAACCGCTTCCCGGTCTACCTTCCGGCACGTAACGGACAGCCGGAACGTTACTGGGGCCTGGTTGCCGTCGTGCTGCGCTTCGACTCACTGCTCGAAGCCAGCGGTCTCGTACCTGAGCGCGGCGACCTGCATTACGCGCTGCGCGGTCGCGACGGGCTGGGTGCGGCAGGCGAGGTCTTTCATGGCGACGCCGCCCTGTTCGACCAGACGCCGGTGCTGGTCGACGTCGTACTGCCGGACAACGCGCGCTGGCAACTGGCCGCCGTCCCGGCAGGCGGCTGGCAGAACCGCTACGGCAGCGCGCGCGTGCTCGGCATCTGGGGGGCCGGCGCCGCCGTGTCGCTGGCCATTGCCGCCCTGCTCTATCTGCGACAGCTGCAATTGCGGCGCTTGCAGATGCGCGACGCCGAACTGTCGCTCGCAGCCAGCGTGATCGACAGTCTGAACGAAGCCATCATGGTCACCGATGCGCGCGGACGCGTCGTCACCGTGAATCCGGCATTCAGCGCGCTGACCGGCATCGACGAACACGCGGCCAGCGGACGTCCGGCGTCGGCGGTGGTGAGCTGTCCGTACAGCGAGGAATCGCGCAACGAATTCGCCGATCAACTCGAACGCGACGGCTACTGGCGGGGCGAACTCGACGACCGGCGCGCCAGCGGCGAAAGCTATCCGAAGTCGCTCAGCATCTATCCGGTCCGCGAACCCGGGGGACGCATCGCTCACTACGTGCATTCCTTTTCCGACATCAGCGAGCGCAGGGAGGCGGAAAGAAAGATCCACCACCTCGCGCACCACGACATGCTGACCGGCCTGCCCAACCGTCTGTCGCTGCAGCTGCGCATGGAACAGGTGATGGCGCATGCGCGCCGGCACAGCACGCTGTTTGCGGTGCTGATGATAGACATGGACCACTTCAAGGACATCAACGACACGCTGGGCCATCACGTCGGCGATGCGCTGCTGGTCGAGGTGGGCAAGCGTCTGCTGCGCTGCGTGCGGCAGAGCGACGTCGTCGCGCGCCTCGGTGGGGACGAATTCGTCGTCCTGGTGACCGATATGGTGACCACGCTGACCGCGGCCGCCGTGGCCGAGAAGATCGTCGCCGCCCTGTCTGCGCCCTACGCAGTCGAGGCTTACCAGCTGCATTCGACGCCCAGCGTCGGCATCGGCGTGTTTCCGAACGACGGCGAAACGGTGGATGACCTGCTGCGCAACGTCGACAGCGCGATGTATCACGCCAAGGCCGCCGGCCGGAACAATTACCAGTTCTTCAACGACAGCATGTCGGCCAACGCCAGCGAGCGGCTGACGTTGCAGAGCAGCCTGCACCAGGCGATCGCCAAGCGGCAGTTCGTGCTGCACTACCAGCCGCAGATCGAAACCGGCAGCGGTCGGCTGATGGGAGTCGAAGTGCTGGTGCGCTGGGAGCACCCGGAGCGCGGTCTGGTGCCGCCGAACAAGTTCATTCCGATTGCCGAGGAGAGCGACCTCATCATCCGCCTCGGCGAATGGATACTGCAGGAAGCCTGTCGCCAGCTCAGCGTCTGGCGCGCGATGGGCCTGCAGATGCGGATCGCCGTCAACCTGTCGGCGCGGCAGCTGCGCTCGAAGAATCTGCTGCGGCAGGTGAAGGACGTCGTGCTGAAGTACGACCTGAAGCCGGGCGACCTCGAACTGGAAATCACCGAAAGCGTCGCCATGGAGGATGCCGACAACACGCTGCGCATGCTGGCGCAGCTGCGCGAACTGGGCCTCGAACTGGCGATCGACGACTTCGGCACTGGCTATTCCTCGCTGAGCCACCTGAAGCTCATGCCCTTGCAGCGGCTGAAGATCGACCGCTCCTTCGTCAAGGACATCGAGAACGATCCGGACGACGCCGCCATCTGTGCAGCCACCATCAGCCTGGCGCACAACCTCGGCCTGACGGTGATCGCCGAAGGCGTGGAAACCGACGCGCAGTACGCCTTCCTCGGCAACCTGGGCTGTGAATGCGTGCAGGGCTTCCTGTTCAGCAAACCGCTGCCGGCGGCCGAACTGGAAGCCTGGGTCGCAGCGCGCGCAGCCGGGGTCTCAGCCTCGAGCAGCATTTAGGCAAAGGCCGCCCGACCGCTCTCCTCTCCGCCGTCGAATGAGCGATGGTTGCTCATCGACGGCCCGGTCGGGGTCAGAAGACCCCTCCCACAGAAAGCCGGATCCTGGCTCCGACGGCGAATCGAGCGCACTTCCTGTCGGAGCGGCCTTGACCGCGACGCGGCCGCCGCCGCCGTCCGCTGGCTCGATGCAGGCTGCCGTCGAGGTCAAGACCCCTCCCGCAGAACCCCGGCCCGGGCTCGGACCGTGGGTCGGGCGCATCCCCTGTGGGAGCGGCCTTGGCCGCGACGCAGCGGCGGCCGTCTGCAGACCTAGATATCGGCTCATGCCGGGGCTAGAAGCCTTCTCGGTTCTCAACCGCGGCGCGCGCTCAGTCCCCGTCAGTCGTCACCATCCTCGACGCCCGGGAACAGCACGTCGGTGTAGCCGAAGCGGCTGAAGTCACGCACCCGCATCGGGTAGAGGATGCCGTCCAGGTGGTCGCATTCGTGCTGCACGACGCGTGCGTGAAAGCCTTCCGCCTCGCGGGAGATGGGCTTGCCCTCCGGATCGAAGCCGCTGTAGTGCAGCCGGCTGTAGCGCGGCACGATGCCGCGCAGACCGGGCACCGACAGACAGCCCTCCCAGCCCTCCTCCATGTCGTGGCCGAGCGGCGTCAGCACCGGATTGACCAGCACGGTGAAGGGCACGACCGGCGCGTCCGGATAGCGCACGGACGGCGAGCCGCCGAAGATGACGACGCGCAGGTCAACGCCGATCTGCGGCGCCGCGAGACCGGCGCCGTTGGCGGCCTGCATGGTGTCCATCAGGTCGGTCACCAGCGCGTCGAGCTCGGCCGTGTCGAAACGCTCGACCGGCCGCGAAACGCGCAGCAGGCGCGGGTCGCCCATGCGCAGGATGTCGCGGATCACGGGCACACCCCTTCCTGGCACAAACGTTCGAGCAGGTGACGCACGCGCATCATCGCCTCCTGCAGCATGGCTTCGATGGCCGACATCTGGATGCCGTGCGCGGAATCGCCACGACCGGCCGCGTGATTCACCACCACATTGAGCGCCGCATAGGCCAGACCGGCTTCGCGCGCCAGCACCGCTTCCGGCATGCCGGTCATGCCGACGACGTCGGCGCCGTCGCGCTCGAAGCGGTTGATCTCGGCCGCGGTTTCCAGACGCGGTCCCTGGGTGGCCGCATAGACGGCGCCGTCGATCACCGCCTCGCCGGCCAGCGCCGCGGCAGCGAGCAGACGGGCACGCAAGGCACTGTCGTACGGTTCGGTGAAGTCGACATGCTTCACCTGTCCGTCGTGGCCGTCAAAGAAGGTGGAGTGGCGCCCCCAGGTGTAGTCGATGATCTGATCCGGCACGACCAGGCTGCCCGGTGCAAGGTCGGCGCGGATGCCGCCCACCGAGGCCACCGATACGACCTTGTCCACGCCGACGCTCTTCAGTGCGGAGATGTTCGCGCGGTAATTGACGCGGTGCGGCGGAATCGTATGGCCGTAGCCGTGGCGCGCGATGAACACCAGCTCGTGGCCACCAAGGCGGCCGAAGGTGAGCGGACCGGACGGTTCGCCGTAAGGTGTACGCACGACCTCGCGCCGCGTGACGTCGAGGTTGGCAAGCTGGGTCAGCCCGCTTCCGCCAATGATGGCCAGCATCGTTCCGGAACTCCTGATTGGATGACCGGCGAGTCTAGCAGCCGGGACGCCCTCCGTCCCGGGCACCTGACGTCTTGCGACCTTGGCGTGCTAAACTCGCGTGTTTATCTTTTGCGCCGCACCATTCCCATGTCCCGCTCCATACGCAACATCGCCATCATCGCGCACGTCGATCATGGCAAGACCACGCTGGTTGACCAGCTGCTGCGCCAATCCGGCACCTTCGCATCGCACCAGCAGGTGTCCGAGCGGGTCATGGATTCCGGCGATATCGAAAAAGAACGCGGCATCACGATTCTCGCGAAGAACTGCGCGATCGAGTACGAAGGCACACACATCAACATCGTCGACACCCCGGGCCACGCCGACTTCGGCGGCGAGGTCGAGCGCGTGCTGTCGATGGTCGATTCCGTGCTGCTGCTGGTCGACGCCGTCGAAGGCCCGATGCCGCAGACCCGCTTCGTCACCCGCAAGGCGCTGGCTCTCGGCCTGAAACCCATCGTCGTGGTGAACAAGATCGACCGCCCGGGCGCCCGTCCGGACTGGGTGATCAACCACACCTTCGATCTGTTCGACAAGCTGGGTGCCACCGACGAACAGCTCGACTTCCCGGTCGTGTTCGCCTCGGCGCTGAACGGCTTCGCCATGCTGGACGCCGACAAGCCGGGCACCGACATGCGCCCGCTGTTCGAAACCATCCTGAAGCACGTGCCGCAGCCGGAAGTCGATGAAGACGCGCCGCTGCAGCTGCAGATCTGTTCGCTCGACTACTCGACCTACATCGGTCAGCTCGGCATCGGCCGAATCAAGCGTGGCCGCATCAAGCCGAACCAGGAAGTGGTCGTCTATTACGGCGACGAAAGCCGCGGCAAGGCCAAGGTCGGCCAGGTGCTCACCTTCAAGGGTCTCGACCGTACGCAGGCCGAATCGGCCAGCGCCGGCGACATCGTGCTGGTGTCCGGCATCGAACAGGTCGGCATCGGCGTCACCATCTGTGACCCGGAATCGCCCGAGCCGATGAAGCCGATCGCGGTCGACGAGCCGACGCTGACGATGAACTTCATGGTGAACGCCTCGCCGCTGGCCGGTCGTGAGGGCAAGTTCGTCACCAGCCGCCAGATCCGCGAGCGCCTGGAGAAGGAACTGCTGAAGAACGTGGCTCTGCGCGTCGAGTACACCGACGACTCCGACGTGTTCCTGGTATCGGGCCGCGGCGAACTGCACCTGACCATCCTGCTGGAAAATATGCGCCGCGAAGGCTACGAGCTGGCGGTCGGCCGTCCGCGCGTCGTGTTCAAGGAAATCGACGGCGTGAAGTGCGAGCCGTACGAAATGCTCACCGTCGACGTCGAGGAAACCCACCAGGGCGGCGTGATGGAAGAACTGGGCCGTCGCCGCGGTGAAATGCAGGACATGCAGCCGGATGGCAAGGGCCGCGTGCGTATCGAGTACCGCATTCCGGCGCGCGGCCTGATCGGCTTCCAGGGCGAATTCCTGACGCTGACCCGCGGCACCGGTCTGGCCAGCCACGTGTTCGACGACTACGGCCCGATGGCCGGCGCGATGTCGGAACGTCGCAACGGCGTGCTGATTTCGCAGAACGACGGCGAAGCAGTCGCCTACGCGCTGTGGAACCTTCAGGACCGCGGCCGCATGTTCGTCAATCCGGGCGATGTGCTGTACGAAGGCATGATCATCGGCATCCACTCGCGCGACAACGATCTGGTGGTGAACCCGATCAAGGGCAAGCAGCTCACGAACGTGCGCGCCTCGGGCACCGACGAAGCCGTGCGCCTGATTCCGCCGATCGCGCTGACGCTGGAATCGGCGATCGAATTCATCGCCGACGATGAGCTGGTCGAAATCACGCCGAAGAACATCCGCCTGCGCAAGCGTCACCTGAAGGAACACGAGCGCAAGCGTGCCTCGCGCGACGAAGCCTGATCTCGGGGCAGCGTCGAATGAAATGAAAAGAGCGCCCATGGGCGCTCTTTTCATTTGTGCATCGATCAGCGAGCGGCTTCAGGTGCGGCGCTCGATCGCCGCCTGCGCGCGCAGCCTGGCGTAGGTGGTCTGCAGCACGCGCGCGTCGTTGCTGGCGCGATGGCGCGTGGTGTGCAGCTCTTCCGCCACCGCCTGCTTGACCCCATGCCAGCGCGCCGCCTGGTCTTCGTTCAGCAGTTCGCGCAGGCTGCGAAGATGAAAGCGCGGCACGCGATCCGCCTCGTCGTAGAGGCGCGACAGCCAGGCGTAGTCGTTGCCCCAGGCGTCGCTGTAGACCTCGCGTCCGCGCAGCGCCTCGTCCAGCCGGCATACGACTTCCTCGACCGGCAGACCGTGCTGCATCAGCACGTCACGCGTGATGTGATGGATGGATTCCGCGCTGGCATCCCAGTGCCGCCACTGCTCCGGCGGACGCACCAGGCAGCACAGCGTGCGCCCGTCCGGCAGCACGCAGCCCACTTCTATTGGATAGCTGCCGGCACCGAAGCCGGACGCCTCGATGTCGAGGAAGACCGGCAGCGCATCGGTTCCGGCGTCCGTCACGCCCTAGTCCTTCAGTGCGTAGATGGCCGGCAGATTGCGCCACGCACCGCGCACGTCCATGCCGTAGCCGAACACGTAGCGGTTGGGCAGCTGCAGCCCGGTGAAGTCGGCGGTGATCGGCTTGGCGCGACCGATCTGCTTGTCCGAGAACACGGCGGTCAGGCAACGCGTCGCGCCCTTGGACAGGATGTGCTGGCGGATCGCCGCCAGCGTGATGCCCTCGTCGAGGATGTCGTCGAGCACGAGCACGGTGCGGCCGACCAGCGGCGTGCGCGGCTCGTTGATCCAGCGCAGTTCGCCGCCCGAGGTCTCGTCGCCGTAGCGGGTGACATGCAGATAGTCGAAGTCGAGCGGAAAGGCGAGCTTGGGCAGCAGGTTGCCGGTAAATACCACCGCGCCGCCCATCACCGACAGCAGCAGCGGATAGCTGTCGCCGACCGCCGCCGTGATCTCCTGCGCGACCCGATCGACCGCCGCCTCGACTTCGGCAGCAGAACAGATCAGGTCGGCACCTTCAAGCAGTGCCTGCGTGTCGGCCAGGCGACTCACGCTGCGTCGGCTTCGCGCGAAATCTCTTCGCGCGACACTTCCTGCGCGTCCATCCAGGCGGTGAATGCTGCGCCGACTTCCGGATGCTTGCGCGCCAGTGCGACGGTGGCCTGCAGATAGCCCAGCTTGGAGCCGCAGTCGTAGCGGGTGCCCTTGAACGGATAGGCCAGCACCGCCTCTTCCTTCAGCAGCGCGGCGATGGCGTCAGTCAGCTGCAGTTCGCCGCCGGCGCCCGGCGTGATCGCGCGCAGGTGATCGAAAATGCGCGGCGTCAGCACGTAGCGGCCGACCACCGCCAGCGTGGACGGCGCCACTTCGGGCTTCGGCTTCTCGACGATGCCGGTCACGCCGTACAGTCCGCCGACGTCGGCGTCGGTACTAACGATGCCGTAGCTGCCGGTCTGGCTGCGCGGCACCTGCTGCACGCCGAGGATGGAGCGGCCGAAACGGTCGAAGATGTCCGTCATCTGCTTCAGGATGGGCGGCTCGCCGTCGATCAGGTCGTCGGCCAGCAGCACGGCGAACGGCTCGTCACCGACGACCGGCGCCGCGCACAGCACGGCGTGGCCCAGGCCAAGCGGTTCCGACTGGCGGATGTAGATGCAGTTCACATGCTTGGGCACCGTGTTGCACAGCGCCAGCAGGTCATGCTTCTTCTTCATCTCGAGTTCGTGTTCGAGCTCGTAGGCCTTGTCGAAATGGTCGGCGATCGAGCGCTTGGTGCGACCGGTGATGAAGATGAGGTCGGTGCAGCCGGCGGCCACGGCTTCTTCGACGGCGTACTGGATCAGCGGCTTGTCGACCACCGGCAGCATTTCCTTCGGGTTGGCCTTGGTGGCGGGCAGGAATCGGCTGCCCAGGCCGGCGACGGGAAATACAGCTTTGCGTACGGATTTCATCGTTCTAAGGCTCCCTTTTCTCGAGCATCGACATGAGCCCGGATTCATCGAGAATATTAATGCCCAGTTCTTGCGCTTTTGTGAGCTTGGAACCGGCGTCCGTGCCAGCCACCACGAAATCGGTCTTTTTCGACACGCTGCCGGCCACTTTCGCGCCAGCAGCCTCAAGCAAGTCCTTGGCCTGATCGCGCGAAAGCGTGGGCAGCGTGCCGGTGAGCACCACGGTCTTGCCGACCAGCGGACCGCTCGCCACCTGTGCTTCGCCCTCTTCCCAGACGATGCCGCAGGCGCGCAGCTGCTCGACCACCTCGCGGTTGTGCGGCTGCGCGAAGAAGGTGTGGATGCTGGCCGCGACCACCGGACCGACGTCAGGCACCTGTGCCAGTTCCTCGACGGAAGCGTCCATGATGCGATCCATGCTGCCGAGGTGGCGCGCCAGATCCTTGGCGGTCGCCTCGCCGACGTGGCGGATGCCCAGACCGAACAGGAAGCGCCCCAGCGTGGTGCGCTTGGACTGTTCCAGTGCGGTCACCAGGTTTTCCGCCGACTTGACCGCCATGCGGTCCAGTTCGGCCAGCTTGAGCACGCCCAGCCGGTAGAGGTCAGGCAGGCTGCGGATCAGTCCGCCATCCACCAGTTGCTCGACCAGCTTGTCACCCAGCCCTTCGATGTCCATCGCGCGACGCTGCGCGAAATGCAGCAGCGCCTGCTTGCGCTGCGCCGAACAGTACAAGCCCCCGGTGCAGCGATGATCGACCTCGCCTTCTTCACGCACCACGTCCGAACCGCAGACCGGACAGTGGCTGGGCATTGAGAATGCCCGCGCATCCGCCGGCCGTCTGTCCGACAGCACCGACACGACTTCCGGAATCACGTCGCCGGCACGGCGCACGATGACGGTGTCGCCCACGTGCACGTCCTTGCGCCGGATTTCCGATTCGTTGTGCAGCGTCGCATTGGTCACCGTGACGCCACCGACGAACACCGGCGCCAGCCGCGCCACCGGCGTGAGCTTGCCGGTGCGGCCGACCTGCACCTCGATGTCCTGCACCGTGGTCAGCGCTTCCTGTGCCGGGTACTTGTGCGCCACCGCCCAGCGCGGCTCGCGGGTGACGAAACCCATGCGCTGCTGCAAGGCCAGGCTGTTCACCTTGTAGACCACGCCGTCGATGTCGAAAGGCAACGTCGGCCGCGCCTCCGCAATGCGCGCGTGGAACACGGCCAGCGCCTCGCCGCCGCTGCACACCGCGCGGTGTTCGCTGACCGGCAGGCCGAAGGCGGCCAGCGCGTCGAGCACACCCGCGTGGGTGTCGGGCAGCGCCCAGCCACGCACTTCGCCGAGGCCGTAGGCGTAGAAGGACAAAGGCCTCTTCGCGGCAATCGCCGGGTCGAGCTGGCGGATGCTGCCGGCCGCGCCGTTGCGCGGATTCACCAGCGTCTTTTCGCCCGCCTCGATGGCGCGTGCATTGAAGGCGTCGAAGTCGTCGCGCCGCATATAGACCTCGCCGCGCACTTCCAGCACCTCGGGCAGGCCGGGTGAGTCGAACAGCGAGGGCTGGCCTGTGGTCGGAAGCGGTGTCAGCGCCAGGGGCACATCGCGGATGGTGCGCACGTTCTGCGTCACGTCCTCGCCGGTCTCGCCGTCACCCCGGGTGGCTGCGAGCACCAGTACGCCATTCTCATAGCGCAGATTGATGGCCAGGCCGTCGAACTTCAGTTCGGCGGCATAGTCGACCAGCGGCGCCTCCTCGGTCAGTCCAAGTTCGCGCCTTACGCGGGCATCGAAGTTCAGCGCGCCGCTCGCCTCGGTATCGGTTTCGGTGCGTATGGACAGCATGGGCACGACGTGTCGCACCGGCGCGAAGCTGTCGAGCGGCTTGCCGCCGACGCGCTGCGTCGGCGAATCCGCGGTGCGCAGCGCCGGGTACTCGGCTTCCAGCGCCTGCAGTTCACGAAACAGGCGGTCGTATTCCGCGTCCGGAATTTCCGGAGCGTCGAGTTCGTAGTAGAGGCGGTCGTGACGGGTGATCTGCGCGCGCAGCTCGGCTGCGCGCGCAAGGACAACCGCGTCCATCAGCTGAACAGGCGGCGCGCCGACGCGCTGCCCGGCGCAACGCCGAACTGCGTCATGCGGGTCTGGAATTCGGCGATCTTGCCGCGGATCACGCCGAGCGAAGCCGGCGACAGCGGCTGCCGGTTGTCATCGACCACGCGGGCGCCGAGCGCGTGCGCGAACTGTTCGGCCAGGGTGACCATGCGGTCGAAGTTGCGTGCGCCGTCGGCAACCGTGGGCACGTCGAGCAGCAGCGTCACGCCCGGCGTCTGCAGGTTCTTCATCGTTTCGGCAATGAACTCGGCGGCATCGAGGTTGCCCAGCGTGTAGATCGTCGCGCCGGCATCGTCGCGCGCGCGGAACAGGCCGTTATCGAGCGCGAAGCCCTGCGCTTCGGCCAGACCGCGCAGCTTGGTGCCGGAAATCGGGTGCTCACCGGCCACCAGGTTGAGGCCGATCTGCACGTCGACGGACGCGGCGAAACTGTCGAGCTCACGCGCACGGGCCAGCAGATCGCGCGCGTCGGGGAAATGCACGACGGCGAGGAAGCGGTCGGCGACGGCCTGCAGC
This sequence comes from Methyloversatilis sp. NSM2, assembly GCF_038066675.1. Classification (NCBI taxonomy): domain Bacteria; kingdom Pseudomonadati; phylum Pseudomonadota; class Betaproteobacteria; order Nitrosomonadales; family Sterolibacteriaceae; genus Methyloversatilis; species Methyloversatilis sp. NSM2. The sequence continues at coordinate 1,058,862 of NZ_JBBUKV010000001.1, read as the reverse complement.
GCGTGCGCCAACGCCGACAGCGACGCCTCGCCGAGCGGGCCGCGGCGATCGGCGAGCTGCACCGCCATTTCGATGCGCGACAGATTGCCGGCGGTGTCCGGCGTCAATTCAAGCCAGCGGCCCGCCTGGTCGTCGCGGCCGCGCAGGCGCAGGCCGGTGTCGACCTGACGCGTCAGCTCGCTCCAGGCGCGCTGGAATTCGGTCGCCGCAATCGGCGCTTCCAGTTCGACGACGATGACTTCTTCGACCTTGGCATCGGCCCACGCCGGCGCGTCGTCTGCCGGCGCCGCCTTGAGCACCGGCTCGCGCTGCGGGGCAAGCTGCACGGTGTCGTCAGCCGCGGCGCTCAGCGGCTCGTCGGTCGGCAGATCGATCGCCGGCTCGACCGGCGTGTCGCTTGCGAGGTCGCTGCCCAGGTCGAAATCCAGCGTCGGTTCGACGCGGCGCGACGGCTGGTGCAGCGGATCGATCAGCACGTCGGGCTGGGCGTCGCCGAGTGCGCGCTCGGCGGTGCGGCGGTGGCGTCTTTCCTGCCACAGGTTGTAGCCGATCACGGCGCCGACACCGACCACGCCGAGCGCGATCAGCCCCATCTGCAGTTCAGTCAGTTGCATGAATCCGTATCCCTTTATCCGTTCAGACGCTGAGCGCTTCGTCGCGCAGCTTCAGCGCCGCTTCCATATCGACCTCGACCACGCGCGAACAGCCGCGCTCCTGCATGGTGACGCCGACCAGCTGTTGCGCCATTTCCATCGTGATCTTGTTGTGACTGATGAACACGAACTGCGTCGAAGCGGACATGCGCTTCACCATTTCGCAGAAGCGTTCGGTATTCGTGTCGTCCAGCGGTGCATCGACCTCGTCCAGCATGCAGAACGGCGCCGGATTGAGCTGGAAGAAGGCAAACACCAGCGCCGTCGCGGTCAGCGCCTTCTCGCCACCGGACAGCAGCTGGATCGACGCATTGCGCTTGCCCGGCGGCTGCGCGAACACCTGCAGGCCAGCATCCAGAATCTCGTCGCCGGTCATGACCAGTCGGGCCTCACCGCCACCGAACAGTTCCGGGAAGATGCGGCCGAACTCGGTATTGACGCGATCATACGTCTCCTTGAGCAGGGCGCGCGTGTCGCGGTCCATGCGGCGGATGGCGTCTTCCAGCGTGGCGATGGCATCGCGCAGATCGGTCGACTGCGCATCGAGATAACCCTTGCGCTCATTCGCCTGCGCCAGCTCTTCCAGCGCGGCGAGGTTCACCGCGCCGAGTGCTGCGATTTCCCGCGTCAGGCGGCTGATTTCGGCCGTCAGTGCGCCCTCGCGCACCTTCTCTGCCTCGCCCTCGGCCAGCAGCGCATCGAGCCGGCCTTCCGGCAATTCGATCTCGCCCAGGCGCTGCGCGTACTGTTCGGCATTCAGCGCGGCCGCCTGCTGCTTCAGCTTCAGTTCGGCCAGCCGCTCGCGCGCCGGCGCCAGCAGGTGTTCGGTGTTGGCGCGCTGCGATTCGAGCTCGCGCAGCTGGGCGGCCAGCACTTCCTGCGCGTCGCGGCAGGTGGCCAGCACCTGTTCGCGCGCCCGGCGGTTGTCCAGCACCTGCTGCAGCCGGCTGTCTATGCTGCCTTCGTCGATCTGCGCGAATTCGTCGCTGCGCAGCGCGCGCTCCAGTTCGGCATTTTCGAGCTGGGTCCGGGCCACCGCGAGGTTGTTCGCCAGATCGGTCAGGCGGCTCGTGCATTCGCGCTGCGAGAAATTCGCCTCCTGCAGTTCGCGCGCCGCCGCCTGATCGGCGAAACGCGCCTCGCGCAACTGGCTGTCGGCGTTCTTCTGCGCCTCGGTCGCGGCGTCGAGCCGCATGCGCTGCACCTCGATCAGTTCGCGCGCGCGCTCGATCTCGGCGTCGGCACGTTCCAGGTGCGCGCGCTCGGTCTGCTCGGCCTGATCGACTTCGGCGCGATCGCGCGCCAGCGCCGCTTTCTGTTCGTCGAAGCGCGACACCGCCTGCGCCAGCTTGATCTGCTCGACCTGGGCGCTGTGCGCGGCCTGCGTCAGCGACTGCTGTTCGCGCCGCGCCGCGGCCTGTTCCTCGTGTGCGCCGGCCAGCGCCGCCTCGGCTTCGCGCAGCGCCTCGCGCGATTCGGCGAGCTGGGCGTCGGCGAGTTCGATCTCCTCGGCGAGACGGTCGATGTCGCGCGCGCGTTCGAGCACGCCGTGCGTACGTGCGTCCGGCGCGTACAGCGTCAGCGAGGCGCCCTGCGCGACACGGCCTTCCCGGTCCACGCGCAGGCCGCCAACACTGAAATCGAGCGACTCGACGGCGGCGACCGGGCCCAGCCACAGATCGAGCAGTGCGTCCCAGCGCGCGTCGTGGGCGCGCACGCGATGGCGCAGGCTGTCGGCGCCGACGTCCGCACGGGCATCGCTGCCGGGGAGGGCGAGCGTCAGGTTCTGCGGTGCCGCACCGGCCGCGCAGGCAGAGGCCAGCGTATCCGCCGACGCCGCCTCGAGCGCGCCCAGCCGCTCGCGCAGCACCGCTTCGACCGCCAGTTCCCAGCCGGCATCGACCTGCAGCGACTGCCAAAGCGGCTTCGCGTCCTGCAGGCCGAGGGCGGTCAGCCAGGGGGCGAGCTTGCCGTCGGTCTGCGTCTTGCGCTGCAGCTCGACCAGCGCGTCGCGACGGGCGCGCGTTTCGGTCAGCGTCCGCGTGGCTGCACGTTCGGCGTCCTGCGCGTTACGCACCTGCGCCTGTAGTTGCGGCACCGCGTTCTGCGCCGCCTGCAGACGCTGCTGCGCCGCCTCCTGCGCCATCTGCAGCGATTCGAGCTTGTCCTGTGCCTGCGCCAGCGCCTCGCGGTCTGGCTCGATCAGCTGCGCCTCGTCGTGCGCGATGCGCTCGCGCCGGCCAGCCAGCGAATTGAGCGTGCGGCCGGCGTTGGCACGGTGGGTTTCCTCGACCTTGAGCTGCTGCTCGACCGCGGCCAGTTCGCGCCGCGCAAGATTGGCCTGCTGCTCGGCTTCCTGGAAGGCGGCTTCCGCTTCGGGCAGCAGCGCGCTGGTCGTTTCGTGACGCGCTTCCGCCTGTTCGATGCGGTGCGCCGCGTGCTCAGCCAGTTCGGTCCAGCGGCCGGTGTCGGTTTCGATCGCCTCGATGCGCGCGCGCCAGTTCGCGACCTCGGCTTCGAGCTGGGCGATGCGCGCTTCAAGCTTGTGCCGGTTCTCGGCGGCGCGCTTCAGGTCGTCTTCGAGTCGACTGGCTTCGGCATTGGCGGTCAGCAGTTCGGCCTGGGCCGCGTGCACCGCCTCGGAACTGGCGAAATGTTCGGTGCGGATGCGCTCCAGCGCCGCCTCGTGGTGGCGCAGGGCCGCGGTCTCACGCTCGATGTCGTTCTCGATGCGGCCGGCTTCCAGCGTCAGCGCGTCGGCCTCGGCCGCTGCCGAACGCTGCTTCATCGCCCACAGCAGCGCCTGCCGCTCGGACAGGCGGCGGTTCATGTCGGTATAGCGGGCGGCGATCTCGGCCTGCTTCTGCAGTCGTTCGATACGCGTGCCCAGTTCGCCGACGATATCGTCCAGCCGCACCAGGTTGTCGCGCGCGTCGTCGAGCCGGCCCTGGGTTTCCTTGCGCCGCTCGCGGTACTTGGTAATGCCCGCCGCCTCTTCGAGGAAGGCGCGCAGCTCTTCCGGCCGCGCCTCGATGATGCGGGTGATCATGCCCTGCTCGATGATGGCGTAGGCGCGCGGGCCCAGGCCGGTACCGAGGAACACGTCGATCACGTCGCGCCGGCGCACGCGGGTGTTGTTGATGAAGTAATCCGACTGGCCGTCGCGTTCCAGCACCCGCTTGACCGCGATCTCGGCGTACTGCGACCACTGCCCGGCCGCCCTGCCCTGCGCGTTATCGAACACCAGTTCGACGCTGGCCCGGCCCACCGGCTTGCGCGTACCCGAGCCGTTGAAAATGACGTCGGTCATCGCGTCGCCGCGCAAGGCGGACGCGCGCGACTCGCCGAGCACCCAGCGCACCGCGTCGATGATGTTGGATTTGCCACAGCCGTTCGGCCCCACCACGCCGACCAGCTGGCCGGGCATCTGTATGGTGGTCGGATCGACGAAGGTCTTGAAACCGGCGAGTTTGAGCTTGGACAGTCGCACGGGTCGGCGGCGGGCGGGGCAGAGTCGGGCAGATGAGGCCGGGAATGGCCGGATTGGCGCGAATGATAGCATCGCCCCCCGCTCTCCGGCTTTGACCGGGTGGGCACGGCCGGGCGGCAAACGCCATGCCGCGCACATCGATACGGTCGGTCAGTCCTGCAGCAGCCGGCCGGTTTCAGCGCGTCCGTTGTGGCTCATTGCATGATCGGGCACCACACCGGGCACGACGGCGGTTTCGCGGCGGTGCTCCGGCGATCACGTCCGCGCCTGCCTTGGCGATCACATCAACAGGACGGCGCGCGCAAGCGGTAGTCGGCACAACGCGCGACGAAGTCGCGCGTGCTCTTGGGCATCGGCACCCGTGCCCGCGTGATGTCGCTCAGCAGTTCCGTGCCCTGACGGATCAGGCGCACACCCAGATCAAGATCGCGCCGTTCGGCATCCGTACAGTCCGCATCGTCCGGCACGAAGGCGAGCAGTTGTTCAGCCGACACCGCGAAGCTGGCCCAGACATCGAAGATGGACTTGTCCGTGCGCAAGGTTTCCGTCTTGATCTTGGCTGCATCGGCGAAGCTCACGACAAGGTCGAAAATCCCCTTGAAGCGCGGGCGATTGCCGAAGGTGTCGCACAGCTCGCCAGCGATCAGGTCGATATCGCGCATGGTGAGTGCGATCTTGATGTAGCGGCTTTCGTAGAACGACTCGACCGGCACCGAAAATGCCTTGAACGGCTCGCCCCACATTTCGTCGATGCCTTCTTCGCCGCTGCGATGCCGCACCGAGCGCCCGAGCTCCAGCGCTTCCTGAAGACAGCGGCCGCACTCGCGCATCAGGCCGTTGTCGCTGTCGATCTCGACGCCCGCCGCCTGCAGTTCGACCAGCCTCGTGAAAATGTCCGTCGCACGGTTGAACAGCGCCCCGGCGAGCATGCCGCCCTTGACCCGCTTGAGCGCCGGATCCTGTTCGGCATCGTAGGCGGCGCGTGCTTCGGTCAGCCGGGAGCCCGGAATGTTGATGCCGTGCTCGACATGGTTGAACAGGCGCCGGGTCAAGGCCTCGATCAGCTTCTTCTTCGCCGACAGCGAGTCAGCGGGCGGCTCATAGATCTTGATCCAGTAGCCGTAGTAATGCACCCGGTACTCGCCCGCCACCTTGCGCTTGCAGCCGAGTGGGTAGATTTCTTCGGTATCGCGTTGCATCGCTCGATCCACACGAAGGTAACGATTTCATGCTAGGCCAAAAGTCGTATCTTGTGCAGTGCAACACCTGTTACATCCGTACCAATTCACGCATTCTTGCGAACGCGTGAAAAGCGACCTTACGGCTCCCTCGCCGCGCATGACGCGACAGCACGGACATCGGTCCTTCTGCCTGAGGCAAGCTGTGCCCGCCGCGGCGCGCGAACTGGCCCGTTCGTGCCCACTGCCTTAAGATGACGCCTCAGTCGAAAGAACCGTCATGGCACTGACCATGGAAGGCTTTCATCCTTGAAATCGAATGGGGTGAAAATGAGCAAGCCTTTCATTTCTCTGTGCCCGGAGATCACCCGGGCAAATGCGCTGAATCTGATGGACTGGCTGGAGGACGAAAACGTCATCCGCTACCTGAGCGATTCGCGTCATGTCTCCCGCCACATCGAACAGGTCGTCAGCCGGGTGCAACTGCCCGTCCTGACCCATCTGTTCAACCAGGGCGGCCGCTTCTTCATGGCCTGCGACCGGGACGACCGGCCGGTGGGCTTCGTCCGCCTCGTCAAGAACGGCGCGGACTGCGAAATCGTGCTGGTCATCGGAGACCGCGAAAACTGGGGCCGCAGGCTGGGCGCCAGTGCGCTGCGCGAAGGCATGAAGCTCGCCTTCTTCGACATGCGCGCCGAGAAGCTGATCGCAAGGATTCACGCGGACAACACGCGCTCGCTGAAGGCCTTCCTGCGCTGCGGCTTCGTGCTCGAAAGCGAGACACCGATGCTGAAGTCATTCGCCATGAGCTGGGAGCGCTATCTGCAGCGCCTGCGCGAGGACACGGCCAACGATCCGTCCGGCATCTACATCACCGAGATCGACCAGAGCCGGCTGCGCACCCTGATCGCGCTGGAAGACGAGGCAGACGTGGTCGATCTGGAACACGAGATCGAACGCGCCATCGTGGTCGAGCCGCAACAGGTGAAACGGGACGTGGTCACGATGAACTCCCGTGCCGTGCTGAATCTGGACGACGAGGAAATGGAAGTGGCCCTGGTCTATCCGGAGGACGCGGACGGCAGCGACGGCAAGCTGTCGGTGTGCTCAAGCATCGGCACCGCCATCCTGGGTTATCGCGAGGGCGATGCCATCGACTGGCGAACGCCGCACCGCACCCGGCGCATCCAGATAGAGCGCGTGCTTTACCAGCCGGAGGCGGCGGGCGATTTTCACCTCTAGGAGCGCGGGCTGCCTGGCAGCGGCGGATCGAGCCGCCGCCGGGGCCGCCACGCGATCGGCGACTTAGCGCGCGTGCCGGACCGGGCCCATCAGGCGCCCGACACCCTCAGGATGCGCTTGCCAGCGATAACTGGCCCGGCTGACTCGCACCCGCTGCCGGTAATCAGCGCAGGCTGACCGGTTCGCCGCCCGGAGCCGTCTGCTCACCCGGCGCCTCCAGATGCCCCGAAAACAGGCTGGCCGCGATGATCATCGCGCCGCCTATCCACTCCTTCAGCCCCATCACCTCACCGGCCAGCCACCAGGACGAAATCGCGGCGACCACCAGTTCGAACAGGAAGAGCGCGATCGCGGCGTTGGCGCTGAGGAAGGTGATGCCGTACTGCACCACCAGGTTGACCAGCAGCAGCACGCCGCCGATCAGCGCCAGCAGCAGCCAGGTGTCGGCGCCGATGGCGGCGAACTGCTGCAGCGGGGCTTCGCCGCGCAGCCAGGCGGCGACGGGCGCGACGGCGATGACGCCGAGGAAGACGGCCATCACTTTTTGCTCGATCTCGATGTGGACGGTGCGGCGGATGAGCACGTTGGCGAGCGCGAAGCAGACGCCGGCGCCCAGGCCCATCCACTCGGCCGAGCCCTGCGGCCAGGGCAGGCCCAGTTCCGGCCGCCACAGCATGACGAAGGCGCCGGCCAGCGACAGCGCGATCACACCGGCGCCTGCCCGGCTCAGCCGTTCGCCCAGCAGCAGGCGCGACAGCAGCACGGTCCACAGCGGCGACAGGTAGAACAGCAGCAGCACGCGCATCACCACGCCGTCCAGGGTGCCCAGCACATAGCCCAGATTGGTGCCGGCCGCCGCCAGCGCCAGCGCGACCAGCCAGAAGCTGGGCCGGGTGCGGCGCAGTACCGGCCACAACGGGATCAGGCCGAACAGGAAGGCGAGACCGTAGGTGATGAAGGTGGCGGTGACGCCGCCCATGCCGGCGGCTTCTATGACGCGGTAGGGGTACCAGATGAGGCCCCAGATGACGGCGCCGGCGAGCAGCGCGACCGAGGGCAGCAGCCGTGAAGACGGCCGGCGGGAAGTGAGCATCGGGACGTATACTTATGCGTTTCCGGGCGCCGCGGTCGGCGTCACCGGCTTCAAGGACCGAAACTGCTGACTTTCATGCTGAACGACACCCTGCCCGTCACGCCCCATCTGTCTCTGCTCCAACCCTATCCCTTTGAAAGACTGAAGGAACTGACCGCCGGCGTGACCGGTCCGGCCGATCTGCCGCTGGTGCGCCTGTCGATCGGCGAGCCGCAGCATGCCACGCCTCAGCTGATCAAGGACGCGCTGACCGGTGCGCTGGACGGCCTCGCGGTCTATCCGACCACGGCCGGCATCGACGCGCTGCGCGAGTGTATCGCGGCCTGGCTGCAGCGCCGCTACGGTCTGCCTGCCGTGAATGCGGCGACCCAGGTGCTGCCGGTGAATGGTTCGCGTGAGGCGCTGTTCTCGTTCGCGCAGTGCGTGATCGACGCCAGCCGGCCGGACGCCAAGGTGCTGGCGCCCAATCCCTTCTATCAGATCTACGAAGGCGCGGCCCTGCTGGCCGGCGCCCGGATCGCCTTCTACAACCAGCTGCCGGACGACCGCTTCGCCTGCAATTTCGACCGCATCCCGGAGGCGGACTGGGCTGGCGTACAACTCGTCTACGTGTGCTCGCCGGCCAATCCCTGCGGCAAGGTGATGACGCTGGACGAGTGGCGCACGCTGTTCGAACTGGCCGACCGCCACGGCTTCGTCATCGCCTCCGACGAGTGCTATTCGGAAATCTATTTCGACGAGGCAGCCCCGCCGCTCGGCGGCCTGCAGGCCGCACAGGAGCTGGGCCGCAGCGCATTCGAGCGGCTGGTGGTGTTTTCCAGCCTGTCAAAGCGCTCCAACGTGCCGGGCCTGCGCTCCGGCTTCGTCGCCGGCGACGCCCGCCTGCTCAAGCGCTTCCTGCTCTACCGCACCTACCACGGCAGCGCGATGGGGCTGGCGGTGCAGCGCGCCAGCATCGCGGCCTGGCAGGACGAAGCGCACGTGCGCGACAACCGCGACCAGTACCGCGCCAAGTTCGACGCGGTGCAGCCGCTGATCGCCTCGGTCATGGATTCGCCGCTGCCGGACGCCAGCTTCTACCTGTGGGTGCGCACGCCGATCGACGACGCCGAATTCGCCCGCCGGCTGCTCGCCGAATATAATGTTGCGGTTTTGCCGGGCAGCTACCTTGCCCGCAACGCCCACGGCATCAACCCGGGGGCTGGCTTCGTCCGCATCGCGCTGGTGGCACCCGCCGGCGAGTGCATCGAGGCCGCCGAACGCATCGTGCAGTTCTGCCGCGCGCTCTGAGCCGCGGCGCCACTACCCTCCACACCATAAAACTTACGGGACACCCTCCATGCAGGCCGCACAGCAGATCATCGAAACCGCCTTCGAAAACCGCACCCAGTACTCGCCGACCAATGCGCCGGCCGAGGTGCGCGAAGCTATCGACTTCGTCCTCTCGCAGCTGGACAGCGGCGCACTGCGCGTCGCCGAGCGCATCGACGGCGAGTGGGTCACCCACCAGTGGATCAAGAAGGCGGTGCTGCTGTCCTTCCGCATGCAGGACAATGTCGTCATGGACGGCGCCGAAACGCGCTATTACGACAAGGTGCCGATGAAGTTCGCCGGCTACGACGAAGCGGCCTTCCGTGCCGGCGGCTTCCGCGTCGTGCCGCCGGCCACCGTGCGCCGCGGCGCCTTCATCGCGAAGAACGCGGTGCTGATGCCGTCCTACGTGAACATCGGCGCCTACGTCGGTGAGGGCACCATGGTCGACACCTGGGCCACCGTCGGTTCCTGCGCGCAGATCGGCAAGAACGTGCACCTGTCGGGCGGCGTCGGCATCGGCGGCGTGCTGGAGCCGGTGCAGGCCAACCCGACCATCATCGGCGACAACTGCTTCATCGGCGCCCGTTCCGAAGTGGTCGAAGGCGTCATCGTCGAGGACAACTGCGTCATCTCGATGGGCGTGTACATCGGCCAGAGCACCAAGATCTATGACCGCGCCACCGGTGAGGTGATGTACGGCCGGGTGCCCGAAGGTTCGGTCGTCGTGTCCGGCAACCTGCCGTCGGCCGACGGCAAGTACAGCCTGTACTGCGCGGTCATCGTGAAGCGGGTCGACGCGCAGACGCGCGCCAAGACCAGCATCAACGAACTGCTGCGCGCCTGAGCCCTTACTGATCCACTGAAGTCGCTGCCGTCGGAGGCCCGCCGTGATTCTCGACAAGCTGTTCCAGGTCATGGCGGACAAGAACGCCTCCGACATCTTCATTTCGGCCGGCGCGCCGATCGCGATCAAGATCCAGGGCACCACGGTGCCGATCAACCAGCGCGTGATGGATCCGGAAACGATCCAGCGCATGGCCTACGAAATGCTCAGCGACGAGCAGCAGCAGAAGTTCGAGAAGACGCGCGAACTGAATCTGTCCTTTGGCCGGCGCGACCTCGGCAATTTCCGGGTCAACATGTTCTGGCAGCGCGGCAGCATCGCCATGGTGGTGCGCTACATCCTCGGCGACATTCCGCCGCTCGACACGCTGGGCCTGCCGCCGGTGCTGACCGAGCTGATCATGGAGAAGCGCGGGCTCATCCTGGTCGTCGGCGCCACCGGTTCCGGCAAGTCGACGACGATGGCGGCGATGATCGACCATCGCAATGCCAACAAGTCGGGCCACATCCTGACGGTCGAGGATCCGATCGAGTACCTGTTCAAGCACAAGAAATCGATCGTGAACCAGCGCGAGATCGGCATGGACACCGAGGGCTGGGCGCCGGCGCTGAAGAACGCGATGCGCCAGGCGCCGGACTGCATCCTGATCGGCGAAATCCGCGACGTCGAAACGATGCAGGCCGCCCTCGCCTACGCGCAGACCGGCCACCTCTGCCTGGCCACGCTGCACGCCAATAACGCGCACCACGCGCTGAACCGCATCGTCAATTTCTTCCCGCTGGACAGCCGCCCGCTGCTCTTCCTCGACCTGTCGGTCACGCTGAAGGGCATCATTTCGCAGCGCCTGGTGCGCAAGCCGGACGGTCGGCGCATGCCGGCGGTCGAAGTGCTGCTGAACACCCGCTACATTTCCGAGCTGGTCGAGCGCGGCGAGGTCAACAGCGTCAAGGAAGCGATGGAGCGCAGCATGGCGCCCGGTTCGCAAACCTTCGAGCAGGACCTGTTCCGCCTTTATCGCGAGGGCGAAATCACGCTCGACGAAGCGCTGTCGAATTCCGACTCGCCGACCAATCTGTCCTGGCTGATCAACAATTCGCAGTTCGGCGTGACCGAAGCACCCAAGGTCGATGCGCCCGACCCGGAACTGCGCGACCTCGAATCGACAGAGCCGAGCGGCGCTTCATTCGCCGAGTTCTCGCTCAACCTCGACGAGGGCGGCCGCTGACCGCCCTGTCCGATCTACCCGGATTTTCCCCGATGTCAGAAGCAACCCTTGAGCTCACCCGGCAGCTCATTTCCACCCGTTCGGTCACGCCGGTCGACGGCGGCTGTCTCGAAACAATAGGTACCCGGCTTGCCGCAGCCGGATTCACGCTTGAACGCATCGACGCCGGCGGCGTATCGAATCTTTGGGCCCGCCGCGGCACCGCCGGCCCGCTGTTCTGCTTCGCCGGTCACACCGACGTGGTGCCGACCGGTCCGCTCGATCAGTGGAACAGCGACCCGTTCGAACCAGTCGTGCGCGACGGCATGCTGTACGGACGCGGTGCAGCCGACATGAAGGCCTCGCTGGCGGCCTTCGTCACGTCCACCGAACGCTTCGTCGCCCGCGTGCCCGATCACGCTGGCTCGATCGCCTTCCTGCTCACCTCCGATGAAGAAGGCGACGCCATCGACGGTACCGTCCGTGTGGTCGAGCGGCTTGCCGCGCGCGGCGAGAAGCTCGATTACTGCGTGGTCGGCGAACCCACTTCGGTGACGAAACTCGGCGACATGATCAAGAACGGCCGCCGCGGTTCGCTGTCGGGCAAGCTCACGGTCAAGGGCGTGCAGGGACATATCGCCTATCCGCATCTGGCGAAGAACCCGATCCACATGTTCGGCCCGGCGCTGGCTGAACTCGCTGCCATCTGCTGGGACGAGGGCAACGAATACTTCCCGCCGACCAGCTGGCAGATTTCCAACATCAAGGGCGGCACCGGCGCGACCAACGTCATTCCGGGCACGCTGGAAGTGCTGTTCAACTTCCGCTTCTCGACCGCCAGCACGCCGGAATCGCTGAAAGCGCGGCTGATTGACGTACTCGACCGGCACGGCGTCGAGCACGACATCGTCTGGACACTGGGCGGCAAGCCCTACCTCACGCCGCGCGGCACGCTGGTCGATGCGGCAGAAGCTGCCATCCGCGACGTCACCGGGCTGACCACCGAACTGTCGACCACCGGTGGCACTTCCGACGGTCGCTTCATCGCCGACATCTGCGCCCAGGTGGTCGAGATCGGCCCGAGCAACGCCACCATCCACAAACTGAATGAATGCGTGGCGGTAGCCGATATCGAGCCGCTGTCGCGCATCTACGAAAACCTGCTCGACCGGCTGCTCGGTCAAGGAAACACAGCATGAAGCTCAAGACCAGCGACAAGGCACCCGCGAAGAAAACGGTGCCGCCGGAAGAACTGATGTCGGTGCGCGACTGGGTGCGCTACATGGTGAGCCGCATGGGCGCTGCCGAAGTCGCCTTCGGCCAGGGTTTCGTCGATGCCTGGGACGAAGCCGTCTATCTGGTGCTGCACACGCTGCACCTGCCGCTGGACCGTCTGGAGCCCTTCCTCGACGCCGCGCTGACGGTGGACGAATGCGAGCGCCTGATGCGCGTGACCGAACGCCGCTGCGAAGAACGCGAGCCGGCCGCCTACATCACCGGCGAGGCCTGGCTCGGCCCCTTCCGCTTCCGCGTCGATCCGCGCGTCATCATTCCGCGCTCGCACATCTTCGAACTGATGCAGGACGGCTTCGCGCCGTGGCTGGACGATATGGGCGAACCGGAGCGCATTCTCGACCTGTGCACCGGTTCCGGCTGCCTGGCGATCGCTGCCGCGCACTTCTTCCAGGACGCGCGGGTCGATGCCGTCGATCTGTCGGCCGACGCGCTCAAGGTGGCCCAGCTCAACATCCACGACCACGCGCTGCGCGACCGCGTCGAAGTGCTGCACGGCGACCTGTTCGAACCGGTGGCCGACCGTCGCTACGACCTCATCATTTCCAATCCGCCCTACGTAACCGAAGCGGCCATGGCCGCGCTGCCGGACGAATTCCGTCGCGAACCGGAGATGGCGCTCGGCGCCGGTGCCGACGGCATGGACATCGTGCGCCGCATCGTCGCCGAAGCGGGCCGCCACCTGAACCCGGGCGGTCTGCTGCTGGTCGAGGTCGGTCGCAACCAGGCCGAAACCGAAGCCGCGCTGCCCGACCTGCCGCTGGTCTGGCTCGACACCGACTCGGCCACTGCTCCCGTATTCCTGCTGCGGGCAGAAGATCTGGAGCAATGAGCGGCATCGAAGCGCCTCCGGCCGACGCCACACCGCATCGCCGTTCGCACCGCCTGTCCGCTACGAGCTGGCAGGCGATCGCGCTTGGCTTTTTCGTGCTGATGATTTCGCTCGGCCTGGCCAGCCTGTCGGCACGCGGCGATCTGCGGGCCGTTCACGCGGAACTTACGCACACGCTGATGGCGCCACTGCAGGCGCGGCAGACGCCCGAACTGCGCCGCATCCTTTCGGAGGCGCACGACCGCGGCCTGCTGACGGAAGCCAGCCTGCGCGACGCGAAGGGCGAACTGCTGGTCGATCTGCCGCCCTCAGTCACCGACGACAGCGCGCTCATGCTGCGCGCCGAGGGCAGTCTGCGCGTCGACGACGTGCTCGTCGGTACGCTGACGATCGCCGCCGCGCGCGACACCGGGCTGCCGGTGCTGCTGACCACACTGCTGCCGGCCTGCGCGCTGGCCGTCTTCTGCGTGCTGGTCGCGTGGGGCGCCCGGACCGCCGAGCGGCGACGCGTCGCCGCTGCCATCGGTCCGGTCGAGACGGCGGCGACGGCGCTGGTGCGCGGCGAACCGGTGGGGCGTGTCGCACTGCCAGCCGGGCATCCGCTCAGCAAGCTCGCGCAGGCGCTGGAGGCGGCCTGCTCGGCGCTCGAACAGCGCCGTCGCGACGCCGTCGCCGAAGCCGAACGTCTGGCGCGGGTGGCCAGCGCGCACGACGAAGCGCAGTGGGAATGGAATCTGCAGACCGGTCAGATCTGGTACAGCGATCGCTTCCCCGACCTGCTCGGCTACGGCGGCGACGCCTCGTTCGCGCAGCAGTTCAACTGGGGCGCTGCCACCCACCCGGACGATGCCGGCACCGTCCGGCGCGCGCGCGAACGGCTGTTCGGGCGCGAAATGACGCACAGCGACGACCAGATCCGGCTGCGCGTGCGCGACGGCACCTACCGCTGGTTCCGGCTGCGCGCGAGCGCCCATCACGATGCCGTCGGCAAGCCGCTCTACGTGTCCGGCACGATAGAGGACGTGACACGCGAGCGGATGACGCTGGACGCGCTGCGCGAAAGCGAGGCGCGGCTGTTCCACGCGGTGCGCGGTTCCTTCGACGGCGCCTGGGACTGGGACATCGGCGCCGGCCGCTACTTCCTGTCGCCGCGACTGAGCGAAATCCTCGGCCTGCCGCAGTCCATGCAACCGCAGACGCACGAGCAGTTGCTCGAACGCGTGCACCCGGACGACCTGTCGCGGCTTCAGCACGCGATCGACGAGCACTTCCTGCGGCGAGAATCGTTCGACATCGAGTACCGCATGCGGCACGAGGACGGTCACTACCTTTGGGTGCGCGACCGCGGTCTGGCGACGCGCAACACGGTGGGCAAGGTGCTGCGTTTCTCCGGTTCGATCACCGACATCACCGAGCGCAAGCTGGCCGAACAGGCGGTGCGCACGCTGGTAACCGAAAAGCAGGCGCTGCTCGACGACGTGCCGGTAGCCATCGTCTATGTGCGCGACGACCGCATCGCCGACTGCAACCGGCGCTGTCAGGAAATCTTCGGCCACGACCGCCGGGCGCTGATCGGGCAGACGATGGAACCCTTCTTCCGCGACGAGATGGAGCTGTCGCGCCTGCTCGAAGGCGCTGCGCGCGTGAAGCCGCAGCCTTACGCCCAGGAGACGACACTGCAGCGGCGCGACGGCAGTCCGCTGCACGCCTACGTTTCGGTGCGTCAGCTGGCCAGCGACGCCGGCGAAGCGGGCGAAACGATCTGGATCTTCTCCGACGACACCGCCCGTCGCCGTGCGCTCGACACCGCACGCCGCGAGGAGAACTTCTCGGCAGCGCTGGTGCGCAGCATGCCCGGCGCCTTCTTCCTGCTCGACGCACGCGGCGCGCTGCGTCGCTGGAACGAGAACCTGCAGGCGGTCACCGGTCACCGCGCCCTTGATCTGATCGGCAAGCCGGCGCTCGACCTCTTCCCGCCCGAATTCCACCCGCTGCTGCGGCGTCAGGCCCGGCGCGCCCTGACACACCGCGAAGCCACCTTCGAAGCCGACCTGCTGTCGGCGAGCGGCGAACATCTGGCGCACGCCTTCAGCCTGTATCGCATCGACCTGGATGGTCTGCCGCACCTGCTCGGCACCGGTCTGGACATCCGTGCGCAGAAGGACGCCGAACGCAGCGTCCTGGCGCTGAACCAGCAGCTGGAAACGCGCGTGCGCGAGCGCACGGCCGAACTGGTCACCGCGATGCGCGAACTGGAAAGCTTCAGTTACTCGGTATCGCACGATCTGGCGGCACCGCTGCGCGGCATCGACGGTTTCTCGCGAATGATCGAGGAGGATTACGCCGACCGACTCGACGAACGCGGCCGCGACTACCTGCAGCGCATCCGCGCCGGCACGCAGCGCATGCACCGGCTGATCGACGACCTGCTCGGCCTCGCCCGCATCACGCGCAACGAAATGAACCGGCAGGTTGTGGATCTCAGCGCGATGGCCTCGGAACTGGTCGCCGACCTGGCCCGGACCGAGCCCGAGCGCAGGGCAGAATTCCTCATCCAGCCGTCGATGCGCGTGTATGCTGACGCCAACCTCTTGCGCATCGCGATCGACAATCTGTTGCGCAATGCATGGAAGTTCACCAGCCGCCACGACGCCGCCCGCATCGAAATCGGCTGCTTGCAGCATGGTCGAGAGCTCGTGTATTTTGTGAAGGACGACGGCGCGGGCTTTGACATGCGATACGCAACAAAGCTCTTCGGCCCCTTCCAGCGACTCCACTCGGTCGGTGAGTTTTCAGGCAGCGGCATCGGTCTGGCCATCGTTCACCGCATCGTGCAGAGGCACGGCGGGCGGATCTGGGCCGAGGCCGAGGTGGAACGCGGAGCAAGTTTCTTCTTCACGCTGGAACCCGCATCGCAGTGATGCGGGTGACCTGGACAGGCTGGTTTTATGGCAAGCGAACGCCCGATACTGCTGGTTGAAGACAATCCCGACGACGAGGCGCTGACGCTTCGAGCCTTTCACAAGAACCGCATCGCCAACGAAGTCGTCGTGGCCCGCGACGGCGTTGAAGCGCTCGACTATCTCTTCGGCACCGGCCACCACGCTGGCCGCGATCTTTCCGTCGCGCCGGCGGTCATCCTGCTCGACCTGAAGCTGCCGCGCGTAGACGGCCTGGAAGTGCTGCGCCGCGTCCGTGCCGACGCGCGTACCAATCTGCTGCCGGTCGTCATCCTGACGACCTCGCGTGAACAGCAGGACATCTACGAGGCCTACCAGCTCGGCGCCAACAGCTATATCCGCAAGCCGGTGGATTTCGAGAAGTTCATCTACGCGGTTGGTCAGCTCGGTCTGTACTGGCTGGTGCTGAACGAACCGGTCGATCCGCCCACGAACTGAGCGCGCCAGGATTCTGTGGGAGGGGTCTTCTGACCCCGACAGCGGCCGTGAGTGATCAAAGCGTGCGACATGCACAGGCCGTGTCGCGGCCAAGGCCGCTCCCACAGGAACGATGCGCTAGATCCACGACTTGTACCTGAGCCGGGGTTCTGTGGGAGGGGTGTTCTGACCCCGACAGCAACCTGTATCGAAGCCTGCGGGCAGCAGCGGTCGCGTCGCGGTCAGAAGAGCGCTCCCACAGGGGTGTTACGCCTGCTCAATTCCGCCGCGATCGTGCGATCTGTCTAGACAGCGCGATCAGCGGCAGCAGGCCAACCGCGACGATGGCGAGCGCGGCGGTCGATGCTTCCTGCAATCTTTCGTCGCTGGCCAGCGTGTAGGCCTGAGTGGCCAGCGTGTCGAAGTTGAAGGGCCGCATCACCAGCGTCGCCGGCAACTCCTTCATCACGTCGACGAATACCAGCAGCGATGCGGTCAGCAGGCTGCCACGCAGCATCGGCCAGTGCACGCGGCGCAGGGTTGCACCGACGCCGAGGCCGAGACTGCGCGCCGCTTCGTCCATGCTGGGCGTAATGCGCGCCAGGCCCGACTCGACCGACTGCAGCGACACCGTCAGGAAGCGCGCCAGATACGCATACACCAGCGCGGCGATGCCGCCGGTCAGCACCAGCCCGGGGTTGCTGCCGGTCCATTGCTGCCACAGCCCGGACAGCAGGTGATCGAGGCGGGTGACCGGAATCAGGATGCCGACCGCGATCACCGCGCCCGGTACCGCGTAGCCCAGACCGACGGCCGAGCGTGCCAGCGCCACCAGGCGCGAGCGGCTGGAACGCACCGCGTAGGCGAGCAACAACGCAAGCGCCACCGCACAGACGCTGGCGACGGCGGCCAGCGTGAAGCTGTTGATCGCCAGCCCGACGAAACGCTCGCCGAACTGCGCATCGCCCTCGGAAAACGCCCATTTCAGCAACACGGCGCCCGGCACGATGAAACCCGCGGCCAGCGGCAGTACGCAGGCGACGGTAACGCCCCAGCCGGCGGCGGGTGGCAGCGTATGACGGCGCGCACTGCCGCCGGCCCGACCGCTGTCATGAAAGCGTGCGCCGCCACGGCTCAGCCGTTCGGCCAGCAGCAACATGGCGACGAAACCGAGCAGCAGTGCGGCCAGCTGGGCGGCGGCAACGCGGTCGCCGAGCGAGAACCAGGCGCGGTAGATGCCGGTGGTGAAGGTCTGCACGCCGAAATAGCTCACCGCACCGTAATCGGCCAGCGTTTCCATCAGCGCCAGCGACACGCCGGCGGCAATCGCCGGCCGCGCCAGCGGCAGCGTGACGCGGAAGAAGGCTTCCCATGCGCCCTGCCCCAGCATGCGCGCCGCCTCGTTCAGCCCGGCGGCGCGTTCGATCAGCGACTGCCGCGTCAGCAGATACACATAGGGATAGAGCACGGCGATGAACATGCAGGCGGCGCCGCCGACGGTGCGCACGTCCGGAAACCAGTAGTCGCCGCGCTCCCAGCCGAAGGTGTCGCGCAAGGCCGTCTGCACCGGGCCGACGAACTGCAGCAGGTCGGTGTAGGTATAGGCCATCACGTAGGCCGGCGTCGCCAGCGGCAACACCATGGCCCATTCCAGCACGCGGCGGCCGGGGAACTCCCACATCACGGTGGCCCAGGCCGTCGATACGCCGATCACTGCGGTGCCCAGCCCGACCCAAAGGCACAGCCACAGCGTGCTGGCGACGTAGTCCGGCAGCACGGTCGACGCCAGGTGCGCCCAGGTGTCTGCGGTGCCGCCACTGAACAGGTTGAACAGCACCGACAGCACCGGCGCAGCCACCAGCAGCGCCAGCAGCAGAGCGATCAGCGACAGGGGATGAAGACGGCGGGCAGACAAGTGGGGCATGCCGGCTGTCCCGGCTTGAGTTATCGGTGGCCGTTACGCTCACGCAGCGGCAAGCGCATTATAATTGAGAGCGATTATCGATCTTGATCCGGATCACCTTTTTGTACCGCCTCCTCCGCCACACTTCGGTCCATGTCACAGTTGCTGCTTGAATCCGTGCGCATCGCGTACGGCACCACCGAAGTGGTCCGCGACCTGTCGCTGCGTCTCGAACGCGGCCAGATCGGCTGCCTGCTCGGCCCTTCGGGCTGCGGCAAGACGACGGTGCTGCGTGCCATCGCCGGCTTCGAGCGGCTGCGCGAGGGACACATCGACATCAACGGTGTCACGGTGTCGTCCAGCCGCCAGCACCTGGCGCCGGAACAGCGGCGCGTCGGCATGGTATTCCAGGACTTCGCACTGTTCCCGCATCTGAGCGTCGCCGACAACGTCGCCTTCGGCCTGCGCAGCGGTTCGCGTGACGAAAAGCGGGGGCGCGCCAACGAAATGCTGGCAGTGGTCGGGCTGACCGATCACGCCGACAAATACCCGCACCAGCTGTCGGGCGGCCAGCAGCAGCGCGTGGCGCTGGCCCGCGCGCTGGCACCGGACCCTGAACTGCTGCTGCTCGACGAGCCCTTCTCCAGCCTCGACGTCGAACTGCGCACCCGGCTGGCCACCGAACTGCGCGACATCCTGAAGGCGCGCGGCATCACCGCCATCCTGGTCACGCACGACCAGCAGGAAGCCTTCGCCATCGCCGACGAGATCGGCGTCATGCAGGGCGGCCGGCTGCTGCAGTGGGACAGCGCGTACAACCTCTATCACAAACCGGAAAGCCGCTTCGTCGCCGATTTCGTCGGTCAGGGCGTGTTTCTGCCCGGCACGCTGCGTGGCGACCACGAGGTGGAAATGGAACTGGGCGTGCTGCGCAGCGAGTTTCCCTTCCGCTGCGACGACGGCTGTCCGCACTGCGCCGCCGACAACCGGGTCGACGTGCTGCTGCGTCCGGACGACGTGGTGCACGACGACGCCGCGCCGCTGCGCGCCGAAGTGCTGTGCAAGTCCTTCCGCGGCGCCGAGTTCCTGTACACGCTGCGGCTCGGCTCTGGCCGCCGCGTGCTGTCGCTGGTGCCGTCGCACCACAACCACGCGATCGGCGAATTCATCGGCATCCGTCTCGATGCCGACCACGTGGTGGCCTTCCGCCACCCCGAGACCGCAGCCGAACCGCTGTCCAGCGCGGCGTGATTCCCTGGCTGGAACCCGGCGACCCGTTTCCGCCGGTCGATATGGCGCTGCGTGACCCGGACGGGTTGCTGGCGGCCGGTCTCGAACTGACGCCGCAGCGCATCCTCGACGCCTACCGGCAAGGCATCTTCCCGTGGTTCTCCGAGGGTCAGCCGGTGCTGTGGTGGAGCCCGGACCCGCGCATGGTGCTGGTACCGTCCGAGATCCGCGTCACGCCGTCGATGCGCAAGGTACTGCGCAACCGGCCTTACGAAGTCCGCTGCGACACCGCCTTCGAAGCGGTCATGCGCGCCTGTGCCGAACCGCGCGAGGGCCAGGCCGGCACCTGGATCAGCGACCACATGATCGCCGCCTACGGCGCCCTGCACATGCAGGGCTGGGCGCACAGCGTGGAAACCTGGGTCGATGGCGAACTTGCGGGCGGCCTCTACGGTCTGGCGCTGGGGAAGATGTTCTACGGCGAATCGATGTTCTCGCGCGCCCGCGACACCTCGAAGATTGCGCTGGTGCATCTCGCACGCTATCTTGAATCGCAGGGCTATGCGCTGATCGACTGCCAGATGAACACCGCGCACCTGGCGTCCATGGGCGGACGTGAAATTGCACGCAGCGAATTCTGCCGCGTGCTGTCACAGTCGGTGCAGTCGGCCCATCCGCGGCGCTGGCGGCCCGACGAAATACCGGCTTATTTCAGACCCTGAAACGGACACCGATTCCGCTGACGCGATGGCGCTGCTCAAGGACCTGCCTTTCACCACGCTGCAGTTCTATGCAACGGCACCCTATGCCTGCTCCTACCTGCAGGGCCGCACTGCGCGCTCGCAGGTCGCCACGCCGTCCAACCTGATCGACGCCCGGCTCTACAGCGATCTGGTGCGCGCCGGTTTTCGTCGCAGCGGCGTGTTCACCTACCGCCCCTATTGCGACGCCTGCCGCGCCTGCACGCCGGTCCGCCTGCCGGTCAACCGTTTCACCGCCTCGCGCACGCAGCGTCGCTCTGAAAAAAGACACGAGAACCTGGTCGCCCGCGAGGCGCCGCTGTCCTTCCGCGAGGAGCATTACGCGCTGTACCAGCGCTACCAGTCGAGCCGTCACAGCGGCGGTGGCATGGACCAGGACTCGCGCGAACAGTATTCGCACTTCCTGCTGCAGAGCCATGTCGATACGCGGCTGATCGAATTCCGCGAAGGCAGCGAGCCGGACGCTCCGCTGCGCATCGTCAGCATCATCGACATCCTCGACGACGGCCTGTCGTCGGTCTACACCTATTACGACCCCGACGTCGAAGGCGCCAGCTATGGCACCTACAACATCCTGTGGCAGGTCAGCCTGGCGCGCCTGCTCGGCCTGCCATACGTCTACCTGGGCTACTGGATACGCGACAGCGCCAAGATGGCCTACAAGGCCCGCTTCCGCCCACTCGAAGGCCGCATCGACAGCGTCTGGCGCGAACTGAACGACGGCGACCTGGGGCTTTAGCGCCTCCCTTGTGGCGACCTGCGGTCGCGATGCGGCTTCGGCAGACCGTCAGCTTCGATTGAGGCCGCAATCGCGAGCAAGCTCGCTCCCACAAGCCCCCGGCTCCGGCCAACGTCAGGGAGTGCTTTCGTGGGAGCGACCTCTGGTCGCGATGCGGCTTCGGCAGACCGTCAGCTTCGATTGAGGCCGCAATCGCGAGCAAGCTCGCTCCAACAAGACCCCGGCTCCGGCCGACGTCAGGGAGTGCTTTTGTGGGAGCGACCTCTGGTCGCGATGCGGCTTCAGCAGACCGTCAGCTTCGATTGAGGCCACAATCTCGAGCAAGCTCGCTCCCACAAGACCCCAGCTCCGGCCGACGTCAGGGAGTGCTTTCGTGGGAGCGACCTCTGGTCGCGATGCGGCTTCAGCAGGCCGCCGGCTTCGATCGAGGTCACAATCGCGAGCAAGCTCGCTCCCACAAGACCCCGGCTCCGGCCGACGTCAGGGAGTGCTTTCGTGGGAGCGACCTCTGGTCGCGATGCGGCTTCAGCAGACCGCCGTCGATGTCAGAAGCCCTTTCCACGCAACCCTGGCTCTTGCCACCGCCCCCGCTGGTTGCCTGCCCCCGCCGCCGGGCCGATAATCCGCGCCTTTGCGTCGCACCGCTGCGACCTGCAACCCGGATTCCACCCATGCTCTACCCGCTGCTGCGCCCGCTGCTGTTTTCGCTCGACGCCGAACGTGCCCATGACCTGACGCTGGGCACGCTGGCAAAACATCCGGGGCTGGTGCCATTGCAACGCATCGCAGCCGATCCGGTGCGCTGCATGGGTCTGGACTTTCCGAACCGGGTCGGCCTTGCCGCCGGTCTCGACAAGAACGGCGCCGCGATCGACGGGCTGGCGCGACTCGGTTTCGGTTTCATCGAAATCGGCACCATCACGCCGCGCCCGCAGCCGGGCAATCCGAAGCCGCGCATGTTCCGGCTGCCGGCAGCGCAGGGCATCATCAACCGCATGGGTTTCAACAACCTGGGCCTGGATGCGCTGATCGACAACGTGAAGCGCTCGCGCTGGGTGCGCGAGGGCGGCATTCTCGGCATCAATATCGGCAAGAACGCCGACACGCCGATCGAACGCGCGACCGACGACTACCTGATCGGACTGCGTGGCGCCCACCCCTACGCGCGCTACATCACGGTCAACATTTCCAGCCCGAACACGAAGAACCTGCGCCAGCTGCAAGGTGCGGATGAACTGAACCAGCTGCTGGGCGCACTCGACGCCGAGCGGCAGAAGCTGGACGCCGCCGCCGGCCGCACCGTGCCGATCGCACTGAAGATCGCGCCCGACCTGGACGCCGAGCAGATCGACGCGATCGCCGAGGCGACGGTGCGCCACCACATCGATGCGCTGATCGCGACCAATACGACGCTGTCGCGCACCGGTGTCGAGAACCTGCCGCACGGCGGCGAAGCCGGCGGTCTGTCGGGCGCGCCGGTGCGCGAGAAATCGACCGCCGTGCTGCGCTCACTGGCGCAGAAGCTCGACGGCAAGGTCGCGCTGATCGGCGTTGGCGGCATCACCGAAGGTCGTCACGCGAAGGACAAGATCGACGCCGGCGCGCAGCTGGTGCAGCTGTACAGCGGCCTGATCTACCGTGGCCCGGCGCTGGTCGCCGACGCTGCGCGCGCTCTGGCGGAATCGTGACCGCCGACGCCCGCCGCGGCACCGCTGCGGGCATCTTCGCGCTGGCCGCACCGATGCTGGTGTCGCAGCTGGCGAGCATAGGCACCAATGTCGCCGACACGCTGATCGCCGGCCATCACGCGACCGCCGATCTGGCCGCCGTCGCGGTCGGTGGCGGCCTGTTCATTTCGGTGGTGATCGCGCTGATCGGCATCCTGTATGCCGCAGCGCCCATCATCGCGCACCACGTCGGCGCCGGCCGGCGCGAGGACATCGCACCTGCCTTCCAGCAGGCGGTGTGGATGGCGCTGTTCCTGTCCGTTCCCGGTGCCTTGCTGCTCGCCCTGCCCGACCCGCTGCTCGCGCTGTCGCAGCTCGATCCGGTGGTCGAGGCAAAAACGCGCGACTACCTGCTCGCCCTCGCCTTTGCCGTGCCTGGCGCACTGCTGTTCCGCGCCTTCCAGGCGCTGATGAACGGTATCGGCCAGCCGCGGCCGGTGATGCTGATCATGCTGGCCTGCCTCGCGGTGCATGTGCCGCTGGCGTGGGCACTCACCACCGGCGCGTTCGGCCCGCCGCTGGGTGCCCTCGGCTGCGGGCTGTCCACGCTGGTGGTGAACTGGCTGTCGGTGGTCTGCGCACTGCTGTGGCTCAAGCACTCGCCGCAGCTGCGCGCGCTGCGCCCCTTTCACGACTGGCAGGCGCCCAGGGCCTGGGCGCAGCGCGAAATGCTGCGGCTGGGCGGACCGATGGGCGTATCGAATTTCGTCGAGATCACCAGCTTCACGCTGATCGCGCTGTTCGTCGCCCGGCTCGGCGCCGACGTGGTCGCCGGACACCGCGTGATCGCCAACATCAACGGCGTCTGCTTCATGCTGCCGCTGGCGCTGGGCAGCGGCACGCTGGTGCTGGTCGGTCAGGCAGCCGGCGCACACGACTGGCTGCGCGCCCGCCACACCGCACTGACCGGCCTGGCGATGGCCAGCGTGCTCGCGGTATTCGTCGGCCTGCTGCTGTGGCTGTCGCGCGAGTCGGTGCTGGCCTTCTACAGCAAGGACCCGGCGGTGCTGGGCGTCGCCCGCAGTCTGCTGCCCTATGTCGCGCTGTTCGTGCTGATCGATGCCGCGCACACGCTGGCTTCGTTCGCGCTGCGCGGCTACAAGGTGACGGTGGCACCGATGATCGTGCACACCGTCTGCTTCTGGGGTGTCGGGCTGGGCAGCGGCTACGTACTCGCCTTTCACGGCCTGCCTGGGGCTGGCATCGCGCTGATCGCGCAGCCCATGGGTGCGGCCGGTTTCTGGCTGGCGACGCTGCTGTCGACCGTGCTGGCGGGCGTGATGATCGGCGTCATCCTGCTGCGGGTAATACGGCGACATCCGCGCGCCATCGCATGATTGCTGCGCGGCAACAGCAATCGGGACGTTTTCCCGACGGTGCACCGGACGCGGCAATTGAAGTAAAGTCCGCGGCTGCCCCGCCCGGAACAGAACAAACCATTCATCCGGGCTTGCCACCGCCTCGCCGATGAATCCGACTTCCGTCCTCCGTCCGCCTTACGTCGCCTACTTCAGCGACTTCACGCGATTCCGCTCCTGGCTCTGGGCTGCCGCCTTCGTCGCGTCCATTCTGGTGCACAGCTTCGTCGTCTGGCGTGCGTCGGTATACGTGCCGCGCGTGCCGCCGACCGAGATTCGCGTCGACGTGCGGATGATCAAGGAAGAACCTCCGCCGCCCCCGCCACCGCCTCCCCCACCGCCGAAGCCGGTCGAGCCGCCCCCGCCTCCACCGCCGCCCAAACCGGTGCCCAAGCCGCCGAAGCCGGTGCCGCAACAGGCACCGCTGCCAGTGCTGGCCGCGCCGGCAGCGCCGTCGCCTGCACCCGAGGAACGCGTGGTGCCGGTGCAGCCGCCGCCGGCTCCGCTGCCACCGATCGATGCGCCGCCTCCGCCGCCCGCACCGGCGCCGGTCCCTGCGCCCGCGCCGGCGCCTGCCGCGCCCAGCGTCGATTTCCAGTCGCTGAAGGCAGGTTACGGTCAGGCGCTGTCGGCAGAGATCAAGAAGGGGCAGACCTATCCGCGACTGGCCGCGATGCGCGGGCTGGAAGGTACGCCCAAGGTGCTCATCGTCATCGAGAACGGCCAACTCGTATCAGCCACCCTGGTCGACGAATCCGGCCAGTCGGTGCTGGACGAAGCAGCGCTGGCGCTGGTGAAGAAGACGAAGCTGCCGCCGGTGCCAGCGGCACTGGCCGGCCAGCGGCTCGAATTCCTGCTGCCGATCGACTACAAGCTGAAGAAGTGACAAGGGCGCCAGCGGCGCCCTTGTCTAAGTGACGCGGGTCGTTCAGACCCGGTAGTAGTCGCGATACCAGGCGACGAAGCGCGCAACGCCGTCGTCGATCGCGGTGCTTGGCGAGAAGCCGGTCCAGGCCGTCAGTTCCGACACGTCGGCATAGGTCGCCGGCACGTCGCCCGGCTGCATCGGCAGCAGGTTCTTCTGTGCGGTGATGCCCAGCGCCTTCTCGATCGCCTGGATGAACTCCATCAGTTGCACCGGCCCCTGGTTGCCGATGTTGAACACCCTGAATGGCGCCTTCGAATGCCCGGGGTGCGGATGGTCGCCGTCGAAGGCTGCATCCGGCTCAGCCACCCGGTCCAGCGTGCGGATGACGCCTTCGACGATGTCGTCGATATAGGTGAAGTCGCGCTGCATGTCGCCGTGGTTGAACACGTCGATCGGCCGCCCTTCGATCATCGCCTTGGTGAACAGGAAGAGCGCCATGTCCGGGCGGCCCCACGGGCCATAGACCGTGAAGAAGCGCAGACCGGTGGTCGGCAGGTCGTACAGATGGCTGTAGGTATGCGCCATCAGCTCGTTGGCCTTCTTGGTCGCGGCGTACAGGCTGACCGGGTGATCGACGCTGTCGGCCTCGCTGAACGGCATCTTCGTGTTGCCGCCATAGACGCTGGAGCTGCTGGCGTACACCAGATGCTTCACCGCCGAATGCCGGCAGCCTTCGAGCACGTTCATGAAGCCGACGATATTGGCGTCGATGTAGGCGTTCGGATTCTGCAGCGAATAGCGTACGCCGGCCTGGGCGGCGAGGTGCACGACGCGGTCGAAGCGCTCGGCTTCGAACAGCTTCGCCATGCCGTCGCGGTCCTCGACCGCCATCTTCACGAAGCGGAAGCCGGCAGCCGGTTTGAGTCGGGCCAGCCGCGCTTCTTTCAGCCGCACGTCGTAGTAGTCGTTCAGGTTGTCCAGCCCGACCACTTCGTCGCCGCGTTCGAGCAGGCGCAGCGCCACGTGCATGCCGATGAAACCGGCAGCGCCGGTGAGCAGGACTTTCATCGGGCGAGGATCAACGACGGCCGATGGCCGAGTACTCGATGCCGGCGGCGCGCGGCACCTCCGGTTCGTACAGATTGCGTCCGTCGAAGATCACCGGCTGCTTCAGCGCCGACTTGATCCGCTCGAAGTCCGGGCTGCGGAATTCCTTCCACTCCGTCACGATCAGCAGCGCGTCCGCGCCTTCCAGCGCGTCCATCGGCTTGTCGGCCAGCGTCAGCCGCGGCTCGTCGCCGTAGATGCGCTTCGTTTCCGCCATCGCCACCGGGTCGTAGGCCGTCACCGTCGCACCGCGATGGAACAGTTCGTTGATGATCACGCGGCTCGGCGCTTCACGCATGTCGTCGGTGTTCGGCTTGAACGCCAGTCCCCACAGCGCGAAACGGCGACCCGACAGGTCTTCGCCGAACTTCGCGACGATCTTGTCGACCAGCACCATCTTCTGCACGTCGTTGGCGTCTTCCACCGCCTGCAGCACTTTCAGGTCCTGACCGTTCTCGCGGGCGGTGCGGATCAGCGCCTTCACGTCCTTCGGGAAACAGCTGCCGCCGTAGCCGCAGCCGGCGTACAGGAAGTGGTAGCCGATGCGCGGGTCCGAGCCGATGCCCTGGCGCACCATTTCGATGTCCGCACCCATGCGGTCGGCCAGCAGCGCCAGTTCGTTCATGAAGCTGATGCGCGTGGCCAGCATCGCGTTAGCGGCGTACTTCGTCAGCTCTGCGCTGCGCACGTCCATCACCACCAGCTTGTCGCGGTTGCGCTGGAACGGAGCGTAGAGCGCGCGCATCAGGTGGATGGCGCGTTCGTCGTCGGCACCCACCACGATGCGGTCCGGACGCATGAAGTCCTCGACCGCAGCACCTTCCTTCAGGAATTCCGGGTTGGACACCACGGCGAATTCCATCTCCTGGCCGCGCTTGGCCAGTTCGTCAGCGATCGCCGCCTTCACCTTGTCGGCCGTGCCCACCGGCACCGTGCTCTTGTCGACCACCACCTTGTAATCGGTCATCAGCCGGCCGATGTTGCGCGCCGCCGACAGCACGTACTGCAAGTCGGCCGAGCCGTCTTCGTCCGGCGGCGTGCCGACAGCGATGAACTGAATGGTGCCGAAGCGCACTGCTTCGGCCACGTCGGTCGTAAAGTGCAGCCGACCCGCTTCGACGTTGCGCGCAACCACCGCGTCCAGCCCCGGCTCGTGGATCGGAATGCCGCCTTCCTTCAGGATGCGGATCTTCTCCGGATCAAGGTCCAGACACAGCACGTCGTTGCCCATCTCGGCCATGCAGGCCCCAGAGACCAGGCCTACGTACCCGGTGCCGATTACGGTGATTTTCATTCAGGAGTTTCCGGCGAAAAGTGAAATCTGAGGTGAACGCTGCGGAGAGGAA
Source organism: Methyloversatilis sp. NSM2 (assembly GCF_038066675.1). NCBI lineage: Bacteria > Pseudomonadati > Pseudomonadota > Betaproteobacteria > Nitrosomonadales > Sterolibacteriaceae > Methyloversatilis > Methyloversatilis sp. NSM2. The sequence goes on along the minus strand of NZ_JBBUKV010000001.1, from coordinate 1,031,303 downwards.
AGCAAGCAGGACACAGACGGATCAGTCGCGGTCGAGCACGGCCAGCAGCGCCTGCAGCGTCGCGGCGCCGAGGCGGCGGCTGCGTGTGGCACTCCAGCCGAACAGTCCGTCGGGCAGATGGGCGTTGTCCTTGAATGGCATTTCCAGCGTCAGTGAAAGGCAGCCGAAGTGGTTGAACACCCATTTCGACGCCAGCGTCAGCAACTCGTCGGTAAAGCGGTCCGGCGCATAGCCCTCGCCCACCTGGAAATCGGGGCTGGCGGCCAGCAGCGCATCGCAGAAACGCTTCTCCTGCACACCCTGCGCCTCGGTGAAGCCCGGCACCATGCCGTTACCGTCGATGAACACGAACGGTAGTGTCTCGTCACCGTGGATGTCGAGGAAAACATCCACACCCGTGACCAACATGCGCTCGCGCACCAGCGCCACTTCGCGGCTGAAATCCATGTCCGGCTCGCGCCATGCGCGGTTCAGATTGCAACCGCGTGCATTGGTGCGCAGATTGCCGCGCACCGAGCCGTCCGGATTCATGTTCGGCACGATATGGAAGCAGGCGCGTTCGAGCAGCCGGCGCGACACCGGGTCGGACGTGTCGTAAAGCCGTTCCAGCAGCCCCTCGACATAGAACTCCGCCATCGTCTCGCCCGGGTGCTGGCGGGCGGTGATCCACACCTTGCGCTTGCCCGGAGCCGGGCGGCCGACGGTGATCAGGTTGAGGTCGCGTCCGTCGTGCGTTGCCCCGAGGTCGTCGACCGAAGCCACCGGCGCCGCGTCGGCCGCGCCGAGCAGATCGAGGTGACGATCCCAGCCATAGGGCTCGAAATAGGCGAAATAGACGCTGTCGTAGTCCGGCGTGATGCGGAAGCTGTAACGCTGTCCGTCGTACTGGCCGGCGGACAGCCGGAACCAGTTGCGCCGGTCGTAGGACGCCACCACGCGGTAACCGTCCCAGCCACTTGGATACGCCGACTGCCCAGCGTTCTCGAAGCTCAGCACGCAAGCCTGACCGCGCGCACCCTGCAGGCGGAAGTGGAACCACTGCCGGAAATCCGCCGCATTGTCGGCCGGCAGATTGAGACGGATGTTCGACGCGTCCGAACAGTCCAGCACCTCGATGGCACCGCTGTCGAAATGGCTGCTGATGCGGATCAAATCAGGGCTCCTGGCGTGAAGTCGGGCGAAGTATATAGGGCTCCTGTCGACCGCTCGCGGCCTGCAGGCACGACCTACCGGGCAGATCGCGCCTCTCCCCCCGTAGGAGCGGTCCTCTGACCGCGACACGGCTGGCGATCCCGCACGTCTCTCATTCCACCGCCGCGTTCGGAGAGCAGCCCCAACCGATTTCCATGACCAACAGCCCGCCCTTGAATATGATGAATACATGGAAAACGACCATGGACATCATCGGCTGCGTCATGGCCGGGTATCGACGCCCGGTCAGATCTATCACTTGACGATAGCCACGCGGTATCGCCTGCCTGTCTTCGTCGACCTCTGCCATGCACGAGCAGTCATACAGGTCATGCATTGCACGGCCTTGCGCAGCCGTTCCTGCAGTCTGTGCTACGTATTGATGCCCGATCACCTGCACTGGCTGATCCGGCTCGGCGACGGCAGCACTCTGTCAGCTCTGGTGCGTACGGTGAAGAGTGTCAGCGCCCTGAGGATCGGTCGCCCGATTTGGCAGGCTGGCTATCACGATCGGGCGATCAGAACGGAAGCCGACGTGCGCGCCGTCGCGCGCTATATCGTGGCCAACCCGCTGCGCGCCGGGCTCGTCGCCCGGGTGGGTGATTATCCGCATTGGGATGCTGTCTGGCTTGTTTGAGACTCGCGGAGCGGCGGAAGCACGAGGGTAATCCGGGGCGCTGTCGCGGTCAGAAGACCGCTCCTACAAGAAGCCCGCCTTGGCGACCGTTCGCGCGCCGCTCTCCTGTGGGAGTAGCCTTGGCCGCGACAGGGCACCTGCACACCGCTCAAAGCTGCTGCAGCGGCGATCCGGCGTGACGCCCTCAAACTTCGCCGAAGGTCCTTGCCAGCAACTGCCGGCCGGGATGGTCCGGTGGCAGCAGTTCGCCCAGGCGCTGCAGCGCATCGACCGCCTCGGGCGACTGGCCGAGGTGATTCAGCAGCACATCGGGGTCGTCGACACGGAAGATGGCGTCCGACAGGCGGGATTCGAGACAGTCGCGCCAGACGCGCAGCAGCGGGCTTTCGGTGCGCGGCAGGAAGGCGCCGCGGTAGCAGGCGAGCGCGGTTTCGATGCGGCCGGCGTCCAGTGCCTGCTCAAGATCGCGGAAATCCGCCTGCCAGTTAACAAGCAGCCGGTAGGGCCGCGAGCCGATGGCCCCACCCAGACGGTCGCGCAGCTGCGACACCTCGGTCTTCAGCGTCGCCACGCCGACCGGGCGATCACCGTACAGCGCGGCGTGCAGCCTTTCCAGATCCAGCCCTTCGGGGTGCAGTGTCAGCAGGCACAGGATTTCAAGCTGGCGCGGCGACAGCGCCAGCGCCCTGCCCTGCAGGAAAGCCTGCGGCGTGCCCAGCATGCGCAGGCGCAGCACCGGTGCGTGGCTCAACGACTGCAGCGCCTGCGACACGCGCTGCGCAAAGCGCTCGACTGCGTGCAGCGCCAGCGGTGAATGACGGTTCCAGGTGGTCGACAGATCGACCACGCCCATCACCTCGCCACTGCCGGCGTCGCGCACCGGTGCGGCGTAGCACACCCAGTCCTGCACGGCCGGAATGAAATGTTCTGCCGAGAACACGCTGGCCGGGCGACGGTAGCGCAGCGCCAGCGCCAGCGCATTGGTGCCGACCGAGCGCTCGTCCCAGCGCCCGCCGGGCACGAAATGCACGCGTTCGGCGCGGGTGCGCATGCTGCGGCTGCAGCCGGTCCAGAGCAGGCGGCCGTCAGCGTCGCTGACCGCCGCCACCATGCCGCTTTCGCGGGCCACGGTTTCCAGTTCGTCGACACATGAATTGACCGCCTCGCCGTACGGGGTCGTCGTCCAGTCCGGCGCGTCGGCGTCGATCGGCGCTGCCGAGCAGGTTTCCGACACGGCCTCGCGTGAGCGCTGCCACGAGCCGGCGATGTCCATGCCGACCACCACGATGCGCTCACCGACCGTGCGCTCGCCGCGCCGGATCGATTCGATGCGCCGCCGGCGTGCCGCCAGACTTGCACTTGAAGCTGTCATTGGTCTCGCTCCACCACTCAACCCACAAGCTACCTACCGGATACCTACCTGCGCCGCATTAGCGTGCGCGGTGACCCTGTGTTGTTCTGTCATGCATTGTGGCCGACCGCAGGGGCAATCGACAACACGAGGAGAAAGTACATGCGTTACGCCGACCCCGGCCAACCCGGTTCGAAAATCACCTTCAAGCCCCGTTACGACAACTTCATCGGCGGCAAGTGGGTGGCGCCTGTCGAGGGTCAATACTTCGACAACGTCTCTCCCGTCACTGGCAAGGTCTTCTGCCAGGCCGCCCGCTCGCAGGCCGCCGACATCGAACTCGCGCTCGACGCCGCCCACAAGGCGCGCGACGCATGGGGCCGCACCTCGCCGGCCGGTCGTGCCGCCGTACTGCTGAAGATCGCCGACCGCCTCGAAGCCAACCTCGAAATGCTGGCCGTCGCCGAAACCTGGGACAACGGCAAGCCGATCCGCGAAACGCTGGCTGCCGACATCCCGCTAGCCATCGACCACTTCCGCTACTACGCTGGATGCATCCGCGCCCAGGAAGGTTCCCTGTCGGAAATCGACGACGACACCGTCGCCTACCACTTCCACGAGCCGCTGGGCGTGGTCGGCCAGATCATCCCGTGGAACTTCCCCATCCTGATGGCCGCGTGGAAGCTCGCTCCGGCGCTGGCCGCCGGCAACTGCATCATCCTGAAGCCGGCCGAGCAGACCCCGGTTTCCATCATGGTGCTGGCCGAACTGATCGCCGACATCCTGCCGCCGGGCGTGCTGAACATCGTCAATGGTTTCGGCATCGAAGCCGGCAAGCCGCTGGCCACCAGCCCGCGCATCGCCAAGATCGCCTTCACCGGCGAAACTACGACCGGCCGTCTCATCCTGCAATATGCGTCCCAGAACATAATCCCGTCGACCGTCGAACTGGGCGGCAAGTCGCCCAACATCTTCTTCGACGACGTGATGGACAAGGACGACGACTTCTTCGACAAGTGCCTCGAAGGCTTCGCCATGTTCTCGCTGAACCAAGGTGAAGTCTGCACCTGCCCGAGCCGCGCGATGGTGCAGGAATCGATCGCCGACCAGTTCATCGAGCGCGCCATCGCCCGCGTTGCCAAGGTGCGCGGCGGCCACCCGCTCGACACCGAAACGATGATCGGCGCCCAGGCCAGCTCCGACCAGGCCGAAAAGATCATGTCCTACATCGACATCGGCCGCCAGGAAGGCGCGCAAGTGCTGATCGGTGGCGCCAAGCGTCAGGAATCGGAAACCGGCGGCTACTACATCCAGCCGACCGTGCTGAAGGGCCACAACAAGATGCGCGTGTTCCAGGAAGAAATCTTCGGCCCGGTGCTCGCCCTGACCACCTTCAAGGACGAAGCCGACGCGCTGCAGATCGCCAACGACACGCTGTACGGCCTCGGCGCCGGCGTGTGGTCGCGCTCGGTGCATCGCACCTACCGCTTCGGCCGCAACATCCAGGCCGGCCGCGTATGGACCAACTGCTACCACCTCTACCCGGCACACGCCGCGTTCGGTGGCTACAAGCAGTCGGGCATCGGTCGCGAAACGCACAAGATGATGCTGGACCACTACCAGCAGACCAAGAACCTGCTGGTGAGCTACTCGCCGAAGGCGCTGGGCTTCTTCTGAGGCAGCAATGAGAAAGGGGCGCTCCGGCGCCCCTTTTTTTCGTCGACAGCGCTGACCATGTAGGAGCGGTCCTCTGACCGCGACCGCGGCGGTATGGGAAGCGTCGGTGCATCGTTGCCGGCCCTGTCGCGGTCAGAAGACCGCTCCTACAACAATCGGCAGCCAGCATCCGTTCGACCGCCCTGCGCCGACAACCATACCCGGCACAGCACGGTCATCAATTACACAAGAACCCACGCAGGAGGAGAACCCATGGTTACCCGCGTCAGCGCCACCCCTGAAGCGCTCGAATGGATCGCCAGGCTCGCCGCCAAACACGGCGCCCTGCTCTTCCATCAGTCCGGCGGCTGCTGCGACGGCAGCGCCCCGATGTGCTACCCGCGCAATGAATTCATACTCGGCAGCTCCGACGTGCTCCTCGGCGAAATCGGCGGCATGCCCTTCTGCATGAGCGCGTCGCAGTTCGAATACTGGCAGCACACCCACCTCATCATCGACGTCGTGCCCGGCCGTGGAAGCGGCTTCTCGATCGAATCGCCGGAAGGCATCCGTTTCCTCACCCGCTCGCGGCTGTATGAGCCGGATGAGGAGGCCGAACTGGAGAGGCTCGGCCCGCCGCCGCGGGGGGATACGGTGGGCTGAGCACACGGAGCGGGATTCCGCAGAGGCGGTCGGCGTTCTATGGGAGATAGCGGTCCTCTGGGGGAGGGGTCTTCGGACCTCGAAAGCAGCCTTGATCGAAGCCCGGAGATTGCATAAGCCGAGTTGCAGCCAAGGCACCTCCCACAGCCGGCACGCCAGATCCGCGGCTGGAGCCCAGGCCAGGTTTCTGTGGGAGGGGTCTTCTGACCCCGACGGCAGCCTTGATCGAAACCGACAGACAACAGCGGCCGACTCGCCGCCAAGGCCGTTCAAGCAGGAAAGGCGCCGCCGCCTCAAAGCGCCTCGAACACCTCGCACCCACCGAGCGGCTTGCCTGCGAGGTCCTTGGCCGACAGCAGCGGCTCCCCCTCGAGCGGCCACTGCACTCCGACCGTCGGGTCGTTCCACGCCAGGCTGCGCTCGTGCTCCGGCGCGTAGTAGTCCGTGGTCTTGTACAGGAAGTCCGCCGTCTCGCTCAGCACGTAGAAGCCATGTGCGAAGCCAGCCGGTACCCAGAACTGCCGGTGGTTCTCGCCGCTCAGCTCCACCCCGTACCACTGGCCGAAGGTCGGCGATGACCTGCGCAGGTCTACCGCGACGTCGAATACCCGTCCCTGCGACACCCGCACAAGTTTGCCCTGCGGCTGCTGCACCTGGTAGTGCAGCCCGCGCAGCACCCCGCGCCCGCTGCGCGAGTGGTTGTCCTGCACGAAGTCCAGCTTCAGCCCGGTCACCTCGGCGAAGGTGCGCGCGTTGAAGCTCTCCATGAAGAAGCCACGGGCGTCACCGAACACCTTTGGTTCGAGCACGAGCAGCCCAGGGATACCTGTTTCGATCACCTTCATCAGAACACCTGTTCGTCGATGATGCGCAGCAGGTACTGGCCGTAACCACTCTTGGCCAGCGGCGTGGCGATCTTTTTCAGCTGGTCGGAATCGATCCAGCCCTGACGCCAGGCGATCTCTTCCGGGCAGGAAATCTTCAGGCCCTGACGCTTTTCCAGTGTCTGGATGAACTGCGCCGCTTCGATCAGCGAGTCGTGCGTGCCGGTGTCCAGCCAGGCGTGGCCACGGCCCATCACCTGCACCTCCAGTTCGCCGCGTTCCAGATACACACGGTTCAGGTCGGTGATTTCCAGTTCGCCGCGCGGCGACGGCTTCAGGCCCTTGGCGATCTCGCTCGCCTGCCCGTCGTAGAAGTACAGTCCGGTCACCGCGTAGCGGCTGCGCGGCTTTGCTGGCTTCTCTTCCAGGCTGATCGCGCGACCATTCGCGTCGAACTCGACGACGCCATAGCGCTCCGGATCGGTCACGCCGTAGGCAAATACCGTAGCCCCTGCCTCGCGTGCGCTGGCCGACTTCAGGTCGTGCGCGAATTCGTGGCCGTAGAAGAGGTTGTCACCGAGCACCAGCGCTGACGGCTCACCGCCGATGAAGTCCTCGCCGATGATGAAGGCCTGCGCCAGGCCGTCCGGGCTGGGCTGCACCGCGTACTCGATCTTCATGCCCCAGGCCGAACCGTCGCCCAGCAAGGACTGGAAGCGCGGCGTGTCCTGCGGTGTCGAGATCACCAGCACCTCGCGTATGCCCGCCAGCATCAGCGTCGACAGCGGGTAGTAGATCATCGGCTTGTCGTAGACCGGCATCAGCTGCTTCGATACCGCGATCGTCACCGGGTGCAGGCGCGTGCCGGATCCACCGGCCAGTACGATGCCCTTGCGTGTCATGGGAATGCTCCTGAAACGAGAAATCTGAGGACTTACGCGGCGGTGGCTTCGGGGCCGTACTGCTTGCTCACCCAGTCGCGGTAACCGCCGCTGAGTACGTCCTGCACCCAGGGCTGGTTGTCCAGATACCAGCGCACCGTCTTGCGGATGCCGGTGTCGAAGGTTTCCGCCGGCTTCCAGCCCAATTCGCGCTCGATCTTGCGCGCGTCGATCGCGTAGCGCCGGTCATGGCCGGGACGGTCCTTCACATAGGTAATCAGCCGCTCGTAGGGGCCCGCGGCGTCAGGCTTCATTTCGTCGAGCAGCGCGCACACCGTGCGCACGATGTCGATGTTCGGCTTCTCGTTCCAGCCGCCGATGTTGTAGGTCTCGCCCAGTCTGCCGCGCGCCAGCACTTCGCGGATGGCCGCGCAGTGATCCTTCACGTACAGCCAGTCACGCACCTGCTGCCCGTCGCCATAAACCGGCAGCGGCTTGCCGGCCAGCGCATTGACGATGATGAGCGGGATCAGCTTCTCGGGAAAGTGATACGGCCCGTAATTGTTCGAGCAGTTGGTGGTCACCACCGGCAGGCCGTAGGTGTGGTGCCAGGCGCGCACCAGGTGGTCGCTCGCCGCCTTGCTCGCCGAGTAGGGGCTGTTCGGTTCGTAGGCATTGGTTTCGGCGAAAGGCGGGTCGGTGGGCTTGAGCGAACCATAGACCTCGTCGGTGCTCACGTGGTGGAAGCGGAAGGCGGCCTTGTCGTCGCCTTCGAGTGCGCCCCAATAGCCACGCGCGGCTTCCAGCAGCGTGAAGGTACCGGTGACGTTGGTCCGCATGAACTCGCCCGGACCGTGGATCGAGCGATCGACGTGCGATTCGGCAGCGAAATGCACGATCGCGCGCGGACGGTGCTGTGCGAGCAGGCGGTCGATCAGATCGCGGTCGCAGATGTCGCCGTGCACAAAGATGTGACGCGCGTCGCCATCGAGCGATGCCAGGTTGGCGCGGTTGCCCGCGTAGGTCAGCGCATCGAGATTGACGACCGGCTCGTCGCTGCCTGCCAGCCAGTCGAGAACGAAGTTGCTGCCGATGAAGCCGGCTCCGCCGGTTACCAGGATGGTCATGGAGGCTTCCTGCAAAGAAGAATACGAAAGAGGAGCTGCCGCCGAGTCAGCGTTTCAGGCCATGAACTCCGGGTGGCACAAGGAGAGGGAGGCGATACTTCCGGCGGAAGATCTCCAGGCTCTTGAGGTGCATGCGCCCAGTGCGGCCCAGAGGGTTCTGAGCACTCGATCGCTGATGGTCATGCACCAGTCGAGCGCCCGGAACACACATCACTTTGTAGCCAGCTTCCCAGACCCGCGCGCAGAGATCCACATCCTCCATGTAAAGAAAATAGGCCTCATCCATTCCATCCAGACGCTGGAACAATTCCCTGCGGATGACAAAGCCGGTACCCATTACCCACTCGGCAGGGAATGGCTCGCCCGAGCGCCAGTCCGACTTCATCATGTGTCGATCCACGCGCTGACGGACAGGCCAGTACTTGCCGATCGGAAGCCGCCGCCCAATGATGTCCAGCACGCTGTAGAAACGACGCGCCGAGTACTGCCGCTCGCCGTCGGGGTAGATGAGGTCAAGTCCGACCAAACCGACATCACGCGCTTCATCGAGCAGAGCAAGCGCGCGCTCGATACTGGTATCGACGAAGTAAGTATCCGGGTTCAACACCAGCACGAACTCACGGCTGACATGCTGAAGGCCGATATTGATGCCAGACGAGAAACCTGCGTTGCGCTCGGCGACCACCAATTGGACACGCGATGGCAGCGATTCCCGCAGACGCATGGCGGAGTCATCCGGCGACGCGTTCTCCACAACGATGATGTCCTCCGCGGCAGCCACTCCATGAGCAAGAATGGACGACACGCACTTCAGCACCAGGTCGGGCGTGCGGTAATTGACGATGACCGGATTGACGCGCCCGGCGTGCATTGAAAACTCCTCTCGTTGGGTCATGCACAAGCCTTCTGCGCACCAGACGTGTGCTCTTTAAGACGATTCGCCAACGAAGGTTCCACCACCAGAAGGCTTGCCTGCAGGGCTTCAGCAGAATGTTCCCACGACCATCTTTCCAGCATATGACCGGCTGCTTCCTTGACATGCAAGATTCGTTCCGGCTTATCCAGCTGCGCCAGCCCTTCCCCCCAACTGGCATCATCACCAAGGCGGACGAATATGCCGGCCTCGCCCAGCACCTCGCGATGCACCGGAATGTCGGAAGCAATCACCGGCACACCGCAGGCCAAGGCTTCCAGTGGCGGGATTCCGAAACCTTCCCATTTCGACGGATAAAGCAGCGCAGCACTGCGCTGATACAGCCCGATCAGCTGTTCGCGCGTGACGTAATCGAGAAAGTGAACGCATCCCGCGAGCCCCAGCGCCTGAACCTTGCGCTCCAGCGACATCCGGTAATCGCCGGAGCATGAGGTGATCCGCAACTCGTAACGGTCAGCCCAATGCACGTGCCGTTCAAGCACCTCATCGATATTCTTGTGCGGGTAACGGGCACCAACCATCAATAGATATGGGCGCTCAATGGCCGAGCCCCTCTGCTCCAGAAAGAGAGAGCGGTCCACCCCGTTCGGCACCACGAATATCCGGTCTTCGGGAAAGCCATAAGTCTCAGCGATATCCTGGCGTGTCGTTTCCGACACCGTGAATACCGCCCTGCACTTCCTGAGCAGTCTCGGGAGGCCAAAGCGAAAGAACAGATACTGTGGGCGGTGCTGAGCCGGAAAACGCAGACAGATCAGGTCGTGCACCGTGATGATCTGCCCATCCTGCATTGGCAAGCCGTGATGCGTGGGCGAATACACGAGCGTATCGGCACTGAAGCGAAGCCGCCGCATCCACAACTGGCGGCGAATCGCGGCGCCCTTCCCGGACCCGATTGCAACTGAATCCGGTGCTCGCACACACACCGGCGCATCGGGCAGCGATCCGTGACCTGCTATCAGATCGAGCTGAAAGCGCTCGGCGAGGGAGTAGGCACACCTTTCGGAATAGACGCCTAGTCCTGTCGGTTGTGGGCCGAGCATAGACAAATTGAGCACCAGTTTAGTCATAACTTACTGCGAGAATTAAAAAAATCAACGCACGAATTCAACCTCTCCGATTGAGAATCCAAATACATCCCCCTGTTTCCCAGCATACCCGCCCCATCCGAACATCAACTCATGCACCTCTGACAATTGAAGGCTTTGACTCGAACTAGGCTTCCAAGGGGCACGCTTCGCAAGACCAAAAAGACCTACATAAGATTTTACACCACCAATGTCTCGCGCTTCTAAATCAACCAGCCAAATACCACCCGATCGTTCAACCAATTGAAGAACAAAGTTCTTGGGTGGAAACGGAGCACCCGAAACCCCTCTAACCTCAACAGCGACACCTCGAAATGACTCTGGCCCGAGGTCGATTTTCGCGTAAGGAAAGACCCAAGCATCTCCACTCACCGTTTGCCTGCTAACAACCGAAGGTGTAACACATCCACTTACACCCCTAGATTCGCCCCCCAAGGTTACTCTAACCGAAGGAGATGAGCGCACCAACCACCTTAAGCACTTCCTTAACCCATCAGAGGAGTAATGGGAGCGCTTAGCGAAGAGGTTAATATCGGGCTTAAGAACGACCTTTGAGTAATCAACCAATTGACCCTTTAAAAAAAGTTCAACTTTAACAAAAGACTGATTTGCAAGCGAAGCCCCAGCCCTGTAAGCACATTCAAATCGTTTGCGCTTATTACTGTCTTCTTTGAGCTCCGAAAAGGAAGGACCGAGCAAATCCACTCCAGTTGATGCCGCGCACCTTACACGCAACTGATCTGTTGTCGCCACCCCGTCAACAACCCCGAACAGAGATATCGCTCCTCCATCCGAAACAGCAATAGAAGTGCCGTTCTCATTAACGCCACCGAACTCGACCCCATCTACTCGCAAGTTGGACGAGAGCCGCACCTTTGGAATATCGCGTGAATAAACGACGCTTTCGCCAACTGCAACGGCGGCAGCATTCGGCAGAGATTCGACCTCACTAAAAAAGAGCGGCTCTCTCGAAAGCATTCTCCCACCCACACTTCGACCAAAGTGATCCTGAACTGTCTGATACTTTCCAAGCAGCTTGTCAGGATTACCCTCCCCCCACGCAACAGCTCGGTAGCGAAATTCATCGGGTCGCTTGAAAAAGAAAATGGAGTATTTTTGATTCCGAACACTAGCGACAAATTTCGCACCTTCAAGATGGCGGATTAACGAGCCCAGGGTGACGTAGGAGGGCCGGGGAGAGAAATCTCGTCTGAGAACCCCCCATATACCAAATTCGGGCTCAACCAAATCCCGAAGAAAAAAATAAAAAACTCTTTCTTGGCCACTAGCAAGAAGCTCAACAAACGTCTTTGCCAGATACGTAGATTGGTCAAGTTCAGATTTAAGAAAAGATCCTGATTCATCAAGAACAACCGGCGCCCCAGTCTCAGTAACCCAAGTTGCGGGAATATCTCTAGAGTGAAGTCGATAATTCCTTAAAAACTCATTCGAGTAGAAAGAAATAAACTCTCCCGGAGCCTTGTAATAATGAATAGAGACGCCATCAACAAACCTAATGACGTTGTTCGAATAGAGTTCATCGAAAAACACTCCGGGGGATCCGGTCGGCGCCCCAAGAAGAATCGAAACGGCCGAACGCTTTTCCTTCACGCCCGCAGCGAACTCTTTGAGACCCGCCGCATACTGAAAAGGAAGCCCACGAAAAAAATCACTATTCTGTTCATTCCAATACTCAACGTAATTTATATACTGACCAACATCCTGAGCGAACCGCAAGCCAAATTCGCGAGCAGCTTCATTTAGCACCGGCGGCTTCTTATCATTCCTCAAGAGGTCTTGATCATTTGGCCGCGTCCAAGCCGGTGAGTCGTGAAACACCGTTGCAACATCAAAACCGGCCAGTGACGTCATGCGAGCGACGTCCAAGTAACGGCCCCACTCAAACTGACCCTGGCGGCGGTTGACTTGAGCCCAACTAAGTCGGTCTCGGACACTTCCGATGCCCGCCTTTTTCATGAGATCCAACGCCATCCTAACCTCGTCGTCGCTCCCACCATACCAACTTAAAGCAGCATCAAGTCCGAATCTCTTGTCAGGAATATCGTTAGCATTCGACTTAAAGACTGCAAACGATGAAGAAAGGTTCACTCCGCGATGTCCATCAGACAAGAATTTTGCCTCAATGGAATAATAACCCAACGGGATATCATCGAATCTTATAATACCTCGTTCAGCACCGGCCGGGATACGAAGCTCTCTACTACTCACAACTCCGCCACCAATATCTCGAACACTTATAATGGCCGAGACGTCGAGAACCCTATCATGCGATGCAACTACCCACTCGACCGAGTCACCGAACCGTGAAACATAACCATTCTTTGCGTGAATCGAGACGGGAAACGCTCGATGAACACGGCCGTTTATGAGTTCAGCCACTTGGTCGCTAGGACGTCTACTTTCAACTTTGATAAAGAAAACTGCTTTGCTTGCTCCAGCGGGAACTAAGAAATACTCGTCAAGTTCAACCTCATCTGCATTGCCGACATAGGTTGCTCCTGAGTCAATCCCGATGCGCGCCCCAGTCCCAGAAAGAAACTTAACACTCAGAGAATAAGAGGTTTTACTCGCAAGACGAGAAATAGTCCCGGTAAGTGCAATCGCTCTAGAACCCTTTAGCTCGCAACTTCCAATGTTGAACTCGTTTGAGAAGCGATCTATGACCTGGAAAGGGCCCTTTGATAGCTCGAAACCGTCGCACGCGTACGAGACCGATGAAGCGAGAAGCAAAATCAACAGAAAGATAGGTAACCGAATTTGACTCATCACGGCATCGGCCTCTGCGTACCGATTAGAACCTTAGCCATCAGCAATGCATGCCTACTCCGTCCTTGCAAGAGACGCTTTAAAACTTGAAGCCAAGAACTTAAATAAACAGTTGGAAATGCATATGGGTAAAAGCGTAACGTAATTCTAAGCTTGTTCCTAATCGCATAATACTCAGATAACTGGCTGCGCTTATCGCTCTTTCCCGAGCCAAGAGCAGCGCCCTCCTTGTGGAACACCACAACCTCACTCAAGTACTCCATCTTAAAACCACTCTTCCTTGCACGAAGGGCCCAGTCTAGCTCCTCGAAATAAAGAAAGTAGTCCTCGGACATCAATCCGACCTGATCCAAAAATTCCTTGGAGACAAACATCGAGGCGCCAGACACGTAAGTCATATCCGAAGCAATTTTAGCCGCATCGACGTTGCACGGCCATTTCTTGCCTTGGCCAATCTCGCAAACCAAACCGAAGAAAGGGTTGTAACGCGCGCCCCCGAACGCTTGGACGGTTTCGCGATCATGCGCATAGACCAATGTCGCGCCGCAAATTCCAACCGACGAGTCATTAGTCATTTTATTTACATAACTTGAAATTGCCTCAGGCCCAACTTCCGTGTCATTATTCAAAAACCAGACGTAATCAAACAAATCAAATCGAGACGCAATTCGATACGCCAGATTATTACCACCAGCAAACCCAAGGTTCTTCGTTGACTCGATCAAATAGTAACGATCCCGATCAAGTTCTTTACCGATTAGAACAGTTTCATCACTTTCGCTCTCGCAAGTTTCCACCGCGGAAGTCACTTCTCTAACGTAATTCCGAAGAGCCAAGTCCGAACCGTCGTTAGAACCATTCTCGCACACGGCGACAGCGAATTTGCCATAGGTATTTCGCCTCAAGCTTTTTAAGCACTCTATAGTGTCGCTTGATCGGCGCCAGTTAACAAGAACAACCAATACATTTGGGATCGACATAATTCTTTAGCCAGGGGGGTTCGCAATCTTCGAAGTTGATCTGGATAGCGCCGAGACAATTAGGCCAAATATTATGTACATGAAAAAGTTATTGTCCGACAGAGAAAGAATAACTTTAAAAACGAAAAATGAAAGCACGGAAGCGATCATCGAATACCAAATGTACCAGTACTTTTCACTTGAATTTCTTAGCGACGCGAGCGCACTAATTAAGACCGCAAAAACACAACCCAGAAACGACAATAGCGCAACGAAACCCGAATCTACCGCGTATGAAAGAATAAGGCTATCTACAGTATATCGAGAAACGCCACTATAGGCTCTAACCCCAATTACTTCAGCTGCTAGGCCAACGCCGTAACCTACAATAGGCGACTGCAGTAAAAGATCCCATCCACGCACAAACATCGTTATCCGCGCTGAATTGCTAACATCATATGATTGCGATCCGAATGCATGATCAACTACCACATACGCAACTGCAGCAACGGCCGTTAGAACCAAACTCGACGAAAGAGCCCAGAATGTCGCACTTCGAAGAGATAGAGTTTTGCGAATGATTGCAGAGAAGAAAGGTGCAGTAAAAATCAAAGAACCAGCGACAGCCGCTGCAGCATACCCAGCTCTTGACCGCGAGAGCAGAACACCTCCGATAGCTGCACCGACGAGAGCTAGCGCCACCAAGACCTTCTTTGTTCCAAACTTCCCGAAGCAGAGTACGCAGAGGGAGATTCCCAAAGCAACAGATGCAAATTCAGCATAGGTAAGTGGATGGCCGAAGGTACTCTGTGCTCGATAAGCGCCGCCCCTTACTTTGTTGCTTAATGCCCACTGCACATAAGCGTTGTCTGGATCAACAAACGCGGCAAATAAATTCCCCCCCCTTACTACTTCGATAAGCGCAACCGCAAAAGAGGCGACCAGACAAAAGGAGACCGCAATAACAAAGATCTCGAAGTATTTTATTGACGAGCCAAGAAAAACACCGAGAAAAACAAATACCGCATGCACAAATATTTCGTTGATATACTGATATACGCTAACACCAAAATCGCTTGAGAAGAATATGGATATAAACCTAAAAACCTCGAACAGCAGAAAACAGATCCAAAAAAACGGATAGTCTCGAAATGACTGACCTATTTTTGACCTAAAGGATGGAACAGAGAAAAGCGATGAGAACATTACGAACAGCACCGCTATGTTTGCAATTCTCTGCATATTTATGGATGGAAGACCCGGGACCCAGAAGGCAACATATCGCGGCCAAAGAAAGCTTAAAATTACGTATGCGATTGCTGCAAACAAAAGCATGAACTCTGCTAGCCTTGCGTTTCCGCGAAGAAATGCACCAAAAACAACCAAGCCTATCAGCCCTGCCGGAAGAATTACAAATTGAAAAAACCCAATTGATATGGCGAGCGCTGAAATCACTGCCAAAAGCGAAAAAAAGCTGACTACAACCCATCGCCCGCGCGAATCAACCATTATTAACCTCCACTCTAATTTACCGCGTCGAAGAGAGTTTCTGCGTTGTTTTTCGCCAGATCTTTAACTGATGAATGGAAGGTCTTCAGTTCGTTGGAATCTGTTTCGAGGCTTCTTGATGCAGTATTGATGGTTGCCGATAGATCAAGTGCGGAAAAATCGTCGATCCTTTGTATGTATTTATCAAGACCTATCGACGCCATGAAATCATCGAGCTTATAGTGATAAGAGATTGCGACGCTCGGAACGCCAGCAGTTGCCGCGAGGATAATCGGATGCATATTGGTGCTTACCATCAGATCGACGTTCTGACAGGCGCGAATGAACTGATCTGCGGTTGGGTCGGAAATAATCTGAACTCGCCCATCAAATTTTGTCCTCAATTCGTCGGCCACTCGACGAACCGTTGATTCATCCCATCGCGTACTCGGGATGAACAAATAGTCGACGTCCGGATTCTTCGTCGCTACGTCGCCCAACGCTTCAACGACGCGCTGCACATAACTACCCTCGTCCGGTATCGATCCAGCCGGTGAGGGGCCTGACGGGCCAAGATGTGGGCGAAACTTCTGGATCATTACGCCAACCACCTTGCGTCCCGTGCGCTTCGGTTCAAGGGGCGGGCGTACAGAGAGGAGATTCGCTTCGTCCGCACTGAGTACACGCTTGTTTTCCGGAACCCCCGCCGCCTCGAGGACCTTGAGCGACTGTGCATCACGGAACGCAATTTTGGTGACGTAGCCAAGATAGCGACCCAGAGAACGATCGATGGTCGTCTTTGAGAAGGGTCCGAGGGTCTGCCCGTAGATCACCACTGGCGTGCCGACCGAGCGAGCGAGATCGATCTCGACGTATCGACTGCGCAACATGTCCGGCCACGCATCATTGAAGTAGCCTCCGCCACCCATGATGACCGCACGAGCCTGTCGCATGAGACTCTGATGTTTCCGGAGTGAAGGCACAAGCAGGACCTTCAGATCCGTCGCTCGCCACACGAAAATGCCAATCCAGCGAAGAAGGCCGAGCGGCGCACGTTTCCACAGTAGCCTATGCACGGACTTTATGGACTCGATGCCGTGCTGCTCGCGCATCTCTGCCTGAGAGTAGGAGGTGACGGTAAGAGAGTCATCGGGAAAGCGCGACGAGAGTGACTGCCTCATTCCCTCAAGAATTGCGTTGTCTCCCTTGTTGCCATAACCCCATCCACCGGTCAGATAAAAACCCTTTGGCATAAAAAAGCACCTTGCTCACAAATTAAATTAGGAATAGGAGAATGCAGCTGCTGGCAATGACCGATACAGCGACACAAATAGCTGGAAGCTTTGGCAAGCGCTGCCACAGGAGGACCATGAACGCGAACGCGAGCGTCGAGTAGGAAATCGCATACGCAAGAAGGACACCGGGGGTTCCCAACTTGCCGACGAGGAAGTGAGCAAGCAGAACAAACATGCAGAGCGAGAGTGCATAGCAGATTGCCCTGAGTCTTTGATTCCCGTCCGCGGTCAATATCACCCCGAGATAGCCGGACAAGAGTCTGGGTATGACCAAAGCCGCGAAGCCAGGCAGTAAGGCGGATGCAATATTCAGTGTTGTCCCCGTCGGCGATCGTTGATACGCAAGGTACGCAACCAGGAAGCCAAGAATCAGAACCATGCCGAGGGCTACGGTGGTCCATGCAAACCTCGTTTTGGAGGCATGCGAAGAGTCTCCCGTGGAGACGGATTCCGCAGACAGCTTGGGTAGGAAATAGCTTGCGAGGACGGAGAATACGACCCCCACCCCCTGCGAGAGGCGCGCGGCGGCCTGATAGACGCCCGCTTCCACATAGCCGAGCATTCGGGAAACGATGATCATGTCCAGGTTAAGCAAAGCCGCCCCTACAAAGACATCCGACGCATACGCAGCACCGTTTCGCAGTGTCTGCCGCGTGTTTGACCATGATCCGTGTGACCGCAGGCCGTTGAAACTCACCCATCCTGCGAGGAAGAGACGCCCTACAAGCGCGAACTGAAGCGCCCTCGTAATCAGTATCGCCACGGCGAGTTCGAGCGGTGTACCTCCGGATGCAATGACCAGGACGAGAGCGACAACTGTCAGACCATTCGTGATGGTCGAAACACGCAGTTCGTCCCCATAGCGCCCCAGCGAACGCAATGCATTGAAAACAAGATCGGAAAATGAGAGAAGTACAGCGGCTGCAAGCAACGACAGAAACTGCAGGCTCAGATCTCTGGACAGGGCGTTACTTAGCAAAGCGTAGGTGCATCCAGCAACAAGTACGGCCACCGATAGCCAGATCTTAGAGGCCAGAAAGCGGGTCATTACCGCCCCGATTTCACTCGGAACTCTTCCCACGTCTCGCAGCACTTGTTGAGAGAACCCGAACTCGCAGCAAAGCACCAGCATGGCCGAGACGGAAAAGGCAAACATGAAGGCACCGAATTCCTCGGGGCGCCACACGGTTGCAGCGTAAAGAAAGACGCAGATCGACGAAGCGAGCCGTATCGCCGTCGCCAGCGCAATCTGCGATAGCCCCCGAATCACCTCCGACTTACCTTCTCGAGGAAACCAGGCTGGTGACGACCACTTTGGATCGCGACATACGGCTCGCGTGATGCGCTGAGGGCAATCGCTCGTTCGCCGATGCCCCCAGGCTTGCTTCGTGCTCCGTCAGAGTCGAAGACCGTGGTCAAGCTTCGCGTCCAATAAGCGCCTCACGACTCGCAGGCGGCAGCGCGTTGAGAAGGTCTGTAACGAAGCGATCTTGCAGTTTGAACGAGAGCTCAACATCTGGATTGACCTCAGACACCCGAAACAGCAATCCATCAGGAATCACCCCCTCAAGCCCGAAACTCACACGCGCGACGTTCTGTTCGATCGCGCCGCGAACAAGCTTGTCGCCCACCCTGATCCAGTAGCTCACCGGCTCCTGACGCTGCCCGTGGAAGGTATGCAAGCGCATGACCGGAATGTGGCTCGAGGCTCCGCTCACCTCATCCTTGTAGATCTTCTTGATCTGAAAGCCCTGCGCCGGGTAGCAAACCTCAGGCTTGTGCACCTGGTTCTCGCGCGACTGGTCCCGTCCGTAGGCGATGGAGAGCATGATTCGGCGGCCACTCGGCTGGTGGATAAAGGTGCGCGCGACGATCTGCGAGTAAAGCTGCTCAAGCTGCGCCTGCTGCTGAGGATTGATGACCTGGTTGGCGAATGCTGGGGCTTCCACCCACTCACCGAAATTTTTCGGGATGATCTGTTCGTAATCCACAGAACTGCCCTGCTCCGCCATATAAGTGCGGGGGGTAAGCGCATACGCGACGCCGGCGGCGACCACCATCAGTGCAGCGGCGAGAAAAGCCGGTACGAGGGATTTCTTCATGGAACCTGAACCTGGGTGTCTTCGAGGGTGGACTGCGATTGTGACCGACAGCCCGCGTGGCGTCGCGACGACCTTCTCACAAAATGTGACAGCCTCGAAAATAGCCTGAACGCATGCTGCAGTGCAACCAGACGTCAGAGTACTACGTCACGGTTGCAGGGAAGTGACTGATGCTTGCTTGCGCTGTCCCGGCGAGGAGTCACGGGTCAGCAATATATATATTCATACGGTGCGACCTTCCGGGACCGGGATAACGTCCTGCGGTGAGTCGGCCTGGGTCTCTGCTGAGTGCGGTTGCCTGAGCCGGAACGGTCCTCTGGACGCGAGTGCAGCGGTTGGACAGGCGGCGGCGTCTGATTGACGGCCGAGTCGCGGTCAGAAGACCGCTCCCACGAGATGCTTCGCGCATCCGCCCGACCGGAAGCCTGCGCGGATGCGCGAAAGGGTCACCCGACCCGGCGGCGTGCAACAGCGCCGATCAACGCCAGTCCGGCGCCCAGCATGGCCCAGGTGGTGGGCTCGGGCACCGGGGCGGTGTAGCCGGCGAGTTCGGCCGGGCTGGCGCGGTAGGCGTGCAGCACGCCGGGGATCAGTTCGAAACCTTCGGTGCTGCCGCTGTAGGGCGTGCTGCTGGCGTGCAGCGTGCAACCTTCGGTCGAGCCCAGCGGGCACTGGATGCGCTGTTGCGTGAGCGGGTTGAACAGCACGTCGAACTGCACCGCGCTGCCGTTCTGGGTGACCGAATAGTCATTGTCGTTACCGGCGACGATGAGCCACGAGCCGTCGTCGAGCTGCGGGCCGATGGCCAGGCCTTCCCACTTCTCGGGTGACACGCCGCCGGTTGCGGGCAGATTGTCGGCAGCGAGGTCGATGAAGGACGTCGGGTTCTTGCTGACGGCGGTGAAGCTGGCGCCGGGTGCGTCGAGGTCTATGCCGGTCACGTCGGTCGCGCCGGCGAGGTCGATCAGGTAGACGTTCTTGTTGCCGGCAGTGCCGGCGAAGGTGGCGTCGGCGCCGAGGCCGCGGTTGTTGCGCTCCAGCACCATGAACTCGTGTTCGTTGATCGCCACCAGCGCGGAGATGCCGCGACCCTGGGCGGCGGTTTCCATCCGGTAGGCGTACTGGGCGACGGCTTCGCCGCTGGCGTTGTCGAACTTGACGATGCGGTTGTACACGCCGTTGGCGCCGCCCTCGTCCACCATCGCGCTCTGCAGCATGGCGAAGGTGTATTGGCCGTCCGGCGAAATCGCCAGGCCTTCGAAGCCACGGTTGGTGCGGCGACCGATATTGCCGTCACCGTCGTAGTTGTAGCCGCCGGCCGTCAGTGCCGGGCGCAGCGCCTGCGGAGTATTGAAGGCGCGGATCAAAGTGCCGCTGCGGTCGAATTCATACAGCGACGGGCCGTATTCGTCAGACACCAGCAGGTGGCCGTTCAGCGGGTTGATCACGATGCCTTCCGGGTCGAAGGCGGTGCCCAGATTGCTGGCAGAACCACCGAGCGTGCTCGGGAACTGGCCGCCGAGCACAGTGCCGGCGCCATTACGGAACTTGATCGTATCGACCACCTGGAAATTCGAGATCGCACCGGTGCTGCGATTGACGTCGAGCGTGAAGCGCTGGACGCGCACGTCGTAGGGCAGCGTGCCGCCGCCCGGGCCACGGTCCGACAGACCCCACCATTCGTTGCGGTTGGGGTCGTAGTAGATGTCGGAGAACATGCCGAGCCGGCCGTCGTTCACGCTGCTGCCGAACAGATCACCGGTGGAGCCCGGAATGGCGATGCCATTGACGAAGGACACGGCGGATGCCGGAGCAGCCGCGACCGCGAGCAGCAAAGCCGCTGCCAGTGACGTAAGTTTCATGAAGACCCCCTGATTGTTGGTGTGTTGGTGGACAGTCGAGGGTAGCGAGCGGATGTTTCAGCGATGAGACGCGGGTGACGGTGTTCTTGCGGGAGCGGTCTTCCGACCGCCACGCGGCCTCTGCTGCCCGGGGGCTTCGATGCAGGCCGCTGTCGGGGTCAGAAGACCCCTCCCACAGAAGCCCAGCCCACGCTCCGCCGGCAGATCGGGCGCATACCCTGTGGGAGCGGCCTTGGCCGCGACAGGGCCGATGCAATCTGCAGTTCTCGGCACAGGCCGCTGTCGGGGTCAGAAGACCCCTCCCACAAAACCCCTGTCCCGGCGCCGGCCGCGGATCGGGCCCACTCCCTTTGAGAGGCAGCCATTGCAGCCGACCGCAGCGGTTGAAATGGAGGCGGCCCTACATCTTCCAGCTCACCGCCACCCAGGCCGCTCGCTCGGGCATGGGGTAGTAGGTGTTGCTGTAGGCGAGCGTCGAATACACCTTGTCGAACAGGTTGTTGATGCCGGCCGACCAGGTCGCGGCGCCTGCCCGGATGCTGAATGCGAGGTCGAACACGGTGTAGGACGGCAGCGGCGCGGAGCTGCGGTTGTCGAGGTCGTTGCCGTCGAAGCGGCGGCCGGCATGGCGGGCGCTCAGGGTGAGGCGCTGCGCTTCGGTCGGCGTCCATTCGACGCGGGCGTTGGCGGTGCGGCGGGGCACCAGCGGCACGTCGGCGTCGCTGCCTTCGAAGCGCGGCTGCACGTAGCCGGCGTTGGCGGCAAACAGCACACCGGGCCGGATGCGCCAGCGCAGCTCGATCTCGACGCCGGTGCGCACGGTCGGCAGATCGTAGTTGCGATTCACGCTGAGGCCGCTGGCGCTGTCGAAGTAGATTTCGTCCTCGATTCGCATGCGATAGACCGTGGCGCCGAACTCGACCGTCTCCCCACGCGCACGCAGGCCTGCCTCGCGCGTGCGGCCGCTTTGCGGGCGCAGGTCGGCCGCCGCGAGTGCGAGTTCGTCGACGTTCGGGTTGCGGAAGTGACGGCTGTCCGCGGCGAACACGGTCAGTGCCGGCGACAGCTGCCAGCTTGCGCCCAATTCGCTCGCCCGGTTGCGCCAGTCCGATGCGGTGGCGTCGGTGGCGCGGAATGCGTTCACGCAGCTGCCGGGCACTTCGACCGGAAACGGAATGAAGATGTACTGGCACTCGCGCGTGTAGCGGCTGCCCGCGGTGCGGCTCTCGGCGCGGTCGTGGCGCAGGCCTGCGTTGACGCTGACGCCCTGCCCCAGCCTGAACACACCTTCGGCCCAGCCCGCGTGGCCGTTCAGTTCGCCGCTGCGCCGGGTCGAGTTGCCGACCACGAAATCACCGTTCTCGCGGCGCAGGTAGTCGGACGACTGGCTGACGTAGCCGAATGCCAGGTCGTGCCGCTGCCCGAAGGCGTCGACGCCCAGCTCATGCGTCACGCGCAGGTCGCGCCGGGTGGAGTCGATCACGTTACGCTGGTCAGCCAGCGCCGTACCGGCCTGCACGCCGATGAAATACGGGTTTTCGCGGTCGCGGTGATCGAACTGCACGGTGAACAGCCCGGCATCGCCGAAATCCGCACGCAGCCGGGCGCCCAGCGTGCGGTCGTCGGTGCTGCCGCCATCGAGCGGTGAGGCGCTGCTGCCCCGTCTTCGCACACTGCTGCCGCGGAAGGCTTCTGCGCTGACCGGCCCCGGCAGGCCGTACTCATCGATATGGCGCGCGGCACGCAGGCTGAGGTCGATGAAGGACCACGCGCCCTCAGGCAGCAGACTCAGCTCGACCGCGCTGTCGCGCGCGGCGTAGCGATCGTTGTCACGGTAGCCGTCGCTGTCCTGCCGGCTCAATGTGACACTGGCTGCCAGCGGCCCGGTGCCGCCGGCTGCGCGCAGCCGCGCTTCGCGGGTGCCCCAGGCGCCGGCGCGCAGATCGAGCTGACCGGTGAGCGGCCCGGGCCGCGGGCGCCGGGTCTGGATGTGCACGATGCCGCCGACCGCACCGTCGCCATGGCGCACCGCCCCGGCGCCGCGCAGCACTTCGATGCGCTCGACCTGCGACAGCGAAACCGAAGACAGGTCCGCGCCCGAGAGATCGTCGGCATTCAGGCGCACGCCGTCGACCAGCACCAGCACATTGCTCACCGCGGTCGCGCCCAGGCCGCGCATGTCGACAGTGGCGCCCTTGTCGCGGCCGAAATAGCTCTGCAGGTTGAGGCCGGCTTCACGGCTGAGCAGTTCGCCCATGCCCTGCGCACCGGCGCGCTCGATGTCGTCGGCGGTGATGACCGACACGCCGTGCGGCACCGCGCGCAGCGTGTCATCGGCCGACGGCGCGCTGATGACGATTTCGTCGAGCCGGAATGCCTCGTCCGCGTAGGCCCGCAAGGCGAGCAGGCACAGCACGCTCGCCAGCGCACGCCAGAAAGAGATGTTCATGGATATCGCCTCTTCGCGCCGGCCCCGCCACTCGGGCGGAGCCGGGCATGCCTTAGGACGTGACTCAGGCCGTGCTTCAGGCCATCCGACGACGGGCGACGGCGCCGACCAGCGCCAGACCGGCCAGCAGCAGCGCCGCCTGTTCGGGTTCCGGCACGGCAGCGACCGCGAGGTTGTCCATCGCGAAATAGGCCGGCGTGTTCATGCCGAAGGCGCCGTTGTCGCTGGATGTGAGCGCGAACTGCAGGCTGCTCACGGTGCCCAGCGCGCTCAGGTCGACCCATCGCCAGTCGGTGACGATGTAGTCGTCGGCGCTGTCGGCGAAGCGGTAGTCGGCGAGCATGAAGTCCACGCTGCCGGTGCTCTGGCCGAAGCTGTCGAGGCCGGTGATGGTGAGCATGAACCAGTCAGCATCGCTGCCGGCCGCCCCGCCGAACTGCTTGGCGAAGCCGTCGCCATTCAGCATCGACAGCGCGGCGTAGGTGCTGTTGGTGAACCAGGCTCCGAGCACGCTGACCGGTGCGGCGAAGCTCGCCACCGGCGCACCGATATTGGCCACCGCGTAGTTGGCCGAGCCTTCGGCACCGCCGCCGGCGATGGCGCTGTGCTGGTTCAGATAGCCCTCGGTGGTGGTGTCGGTCTGGTTGGAATAGACCCAGTCGGTATGGCAGCAGTCGCCACCCCAGTCGTTGAAGCTGTGGTTGAAGGTGGCGGCGCCACTGGTGAAGGTGGTGCTGGTCCTCGGGAAGAAGACGCTGTCGGGGGCCAGCGTCAGGTCGTCGAAGGTCGATACGCTGACCGCGGCGGCCGGTTGGCTCAGGGCGAGTGCGCAGAGCGAGAGTGCAAGCGTGCGGATATTCATGTGTGGTGTTCCTGGTGCGGCGCCGTTCAGGCGCGGTTGCGACGGACGATGACGGACAGCAGGCCGAGCGCGGCGGCATACATCGCCCACTGCGAAGGCTCGGGCACCGGCGGCGTCTGCGCGTCGAAGACTGCGTAGTGGATGACGCCCACCGCGTCGAGGTCGAAACCACTGCTACCGCTGGTCGGGTACGGGTCGTAGATCGGGTGCGGGCCGCCGTAGGCTGCCGGGTAGCTGTCGAAGGTCGAGCCATTGCCGACGACGTCGATCAGGCGCAGGTACTGCACCTTGTTCACGTCCAGGCCGGCGATGCCGCTCAGCAGGTCGAGATCGAAGGGCGTGCCATAGCCGGCGCGGTACTTGCCGGCCAGGCCATCGATATTGGTCGGATCGATGGTGCCGAAACCGGACACCGGGCTGGGCGTGAAGGAGTAGTTCGGGAAACGGAAGAAATCGGTGCCGTTGGACGACACCTCGACGAAGGCCAGTTCGAGGAAGGTGTTGCTGAAGCTGTTCTCGAACACCGCGAAATCGGCGCCGGCGCCATTCGTGATGTAGCCGTCGAAAGTGAGCGTGATGCGGCCGCCGTCGCCCAGCACGACGACGTCGGTCGAGGTGCCTTCGGCCTTGCCCAGGCCTTCGGCAGGATTCTTCCAGGCGGCGTCGACGTTCGGGCCGGGCTGGTAGTCCGAGTAGCCCGTGGCCCACTGGACGAAGGCAGCGCTGTCCTTGTGGATGGCGGTGGAGCCGGCGCTGCCGGCCGCCGGCGCGAACGGCCCGGCGTGTGCGGACCCCGCCAGCGCGAAGCCGGACAGGGCGATGAGGGTGGAAAGTGTGGTGCGCATGCAGACCTCCGTGCAGTGCCGGCATCACCCGCCGGCGAAGTGCAGAAAATCCGATGGCGCACGGCAAGCCGCGCGAGAAACGCACAGGAACGGATAGGACGGCCGCAACACGGCCGAGCGAACGCATGCGCCCCCGGCCGCCCACCGCAGCCATCGGTCGTCGGGTCGAAAGACCCGTTGCGCCAGGCCGGTCTCCGGGCTCACGAGGGGATATGTGCGATCCGCCTTCCCGTGCCGAGGGCACAGTGGCTGAATGGATCGCTACGACTCGCTTACCGTTGCGGGGGCAGCGCCGGAATAGCAGACCGCGAATGCGGCTGCGCACCGGACTTCCCGTTTCACTCCTTGCAGCGGACGCTGCGCGGGGCACCTGAGGCGAGCGCAGGGTATGCGAAATGCGGAGGGCAGGTCAAGGAAGGCGAGGAGGCCAGCGCCGCGGTCGGGGTCAGAAGACCCCTCCCACAGAACCCCAGCCAAGCTCCGGCCGCGAATCGGGCGCAGACCCTGTGGGAGCGGCCTTGGCCGCGACAGGGCCGATGCCGGCCGCACAACCTTCGATCCCGGCCGCTGTCGGGGTCAGAAGACTCCTCCCACAGAACCCCAGCCAAGCTCCAGCCGCGAATCGGGCGCAGCTTCTGTGGGAGCGGCCTTGGCCGCGACAGGGCCGATGCTGACCGCACAGCCTTCGATCCCGGCCGCTGTCGGGGTCAGAAGACTCCTCCCACAGAACCCCAGCCAAGCTCCGGCCGTGGGTCGAGCGCAGCTTCCGTGGGAGCGGCCTTGGCCGCGACAGGGCCGATGCCGGCCGCACAGCCTTCGATCCCGGCCGCTGTCGGGGTCAGAAGACCCCTCCTTGTATTGTCTTTACCTCCCGAGGGGCACCTCGGGACGAGCAGGTGGATGCCGCGTCGCTCCTTGGGCTTATCGCCCGTTCTGTAGATTTTGCAGCACCTGCTCACCCTCACGTTCCGATCGAACAGTATCTTTGGCCCGGCTTTGCCGGCAGCCCGCATTCACAAGGTTGATCTCACGAGGTTTTGCATGGAGTTGTTTCATCTGGGTATCGACGTAGCCAAGGCCAAGCTCGACTGTGCGCTGCGCTCACCCGAGGGCAAGATTCGCCACAAGGTCATCACCAACGACGCAGCCGGCTTCGCCCAACTGCAGGCTTTCCTGTCCCGGCAACACGCTTTGACACTGCACGTATGCATGGAAGCCACAGGCGTCTATTGGGAGCCAGTGGCTGAGTTCCTCGCCGCTCTGCCCCACGTCACCGTCAGTGTCATCAACCCGGCGCAGATCAAGGCCTTTGCCGCCTCGCGCATGGTGCGCACCAAGACCGACAAGGTCGATGCCGCACTCATCGCTCTGTTCTGCCATGAACGCTCACCCGAGCCCTGGCAGCCGCCGTCCGAGGCCGAACGCACTTTGCGCGCGCTCGTGCTGCGTCTGGACAGCGTGCAAAGCATGCGCACCCAGGAATCGAATCGTCTGCTCGTTGCGCAAAGCGCGGTACAGCAGGGGATCACTCAGCACATCGAATGGCTGGACGCCGAGATTGAGCGGCTCGCCCGCGCGATCCGGGATCTGCTCGACCAGGATGACGATCTGGACGACAAGCGTCGTCTGCTCGACAGCATCCCGGGCCTGGGCGAACGCACCATCGCCATTCTGCTGGCCTTCTACGCACGGGTATCCCGCTTCGACAACGCTCGTCAGGCCACTGCATTCGCTGGCCTTGACCCTCGGCAGCACCAATCCGGCAGCAGCGTCTGCGCCAAACCACGCATGTCCAAGGTCGGCCACTCTTTCCTGCGCAAGTCACTCTACATGCCGGCCATGGTCGCGCTCTATCGCACCGCCTGGGGGAAGCTCTTCCGACAGCGTCTGTCCTCTGCTGGCAAGCCGCCCAAACTCATCATCG
This sequence comes from Methyloversatilis sp. NSM2, assembly GCF_038066675.1. Classification (NCBI taxonomy): domain Bacteria; kingdom Pseudomonadati; phylum Pseudomonadota; class Betaproteobacteria; order Nitrosomonadales; family Sterolibacteriaceae; genus Methyloversatilis; species Methyloversatilis sp. NSM2. The sequence goes on along the minus strand of NZ_JBBUKV010000001.1, from coordinate 1,004,378 downwards.
GCGCAATGATGCGCAAGCTCATCCACGTCGCCTTTGGCGTTCTCCGATCCGGCAAACCTTTTGACCCAACCGCTCACGGTGCTTGACTCGGATAACAGTATCTACAGGAGCGCTCACCGACGCACGACCAAAAAAAACCGGGGCTCAAGGCCCCGGTCTTCACTGCTGCAGCTTGCGCTTACGCCGTCACCGGCTTCGCCTGGCCGCCGCCGTAGGTCGACAGCTGGGTCGGCGTGCCGCCCTTCTTCAGACGCACGGCGCAGTACTTGAACTCCGGAATCTTGCCGAAGGGGTCGAGTGCCGGATTGGTGAGCATGTTCGCCGCCGCTTCGTAGTACGCGAACGGAATGAACACTGAACCGACCGGCACGTGCGGGTCGATGCGCACGTACAGTGCGATCTTGCCGCGGCGCGATTCGACGGTGACCACATCGCCCGCCTTCACCTTCAGCTTCGCGACGTCCTCCGGATGCACGGTGACGGTGGCGATCGGCTCGATGCTGTCGAGCACCGAAGCGCGGCGCGTCATCGAACCCGTGTGCCAGTGCTCCAGCTGACGGCCGGTGATGAGCACCATCGGGTACTCGGCGTCCGGCTTCTCGTTGGCCGTGATGAGCTTGGCCGGTACCAGCTTGGCGCGGCCGTTGGGCGTCGGGAACTTGTCGATGAACACGACTTCGTCACCCGGATCGCCCACGTTCTCGCACGGGTAAGTGACCGAGTGCTCGGCTTCCAGACGTTCCCAGGTGATGCCGGCGATCGAGTGCATCGCCTTGCGCATCTCGTTGAACACGTCCTTCGAGCCTTCATAGTTCCAGTCCAGACCGAGACCGCGCGCCATTTCCTGGATGATCCACAGATCCTGACGGGCGTCGCCCGGCGGGTTGATGGCGGCACGGCCCAGCTGCACCTGACGGTCCGTATTGGTGAAGGTCGCGGTCTTCTCGGGGAAGGCCGAGGCCGGCAGCACGACATCGGCAAAGTAGGCGGTTTCGGTCAGGAAGATGTCCTGCACGACCAGCCAGTCGAGCTTGGCCAGCGCATCGCGGGCGTGGTCGACGTCCGGGTCGGACATCGCCGGGTTCTCGCCCATGATGTAGCAGCCGTGCAGCTTGCCGGCGTGGATGGCGTCCATGATCTCGACCACGGTCAGGCCCGGGTTCGGGTCGAGCGTGGTGCCCCACAGTTCCTCGAACTTCTGGCGGATGGTCTGATTGCCGACCGCCTGGTAGTCCGGGAACACCATCGGGATCAGGCCGGCGTCGGACGCACCCTGCACGTTGTTCTGGCCGCGCAGCGGATGCAGGCCGGTACCGCGGCGACCGATCTGGCCGGTCATCATGACCAGCGAAATCAGGCAGCGCGCGTTGTCGGTGCCATGCACGTGCTGCGACACGCCCATGCCCCAGAGGATCATCGAAGCCTTGGAGGTGGCGAACATGCGCGCGACCTCGCGCAGCGTTTCCGCCGGAATGCCGCAGATCTTCGCCATCTTCTCGGGCGAGAAGTCGGCGACGTTCTTCTTCAGTTCCTCGAAGCCCGAGGTGCGGTCCTTGACGAAAGCCTCATCGACCAGGCCTTCCTCGATGATGGTGTGCATCATCGCGTTCAGCATGGCCACGTCGGTGTCCGGCTTGAACTGCAGGAAGTGGGTGGCGTAGCGCTGCAGATCGTTGCGACGCGGGTCGCACACGATGAGCTTGGCGCCGTTCTTCACGGCGTTCTTCATCCAGGTGGCGCCCACCGGGTGGTTCACCAGCGGGTTCGAACCGATCAGGAAGATCACTTCCGAATGCAGCACGTCACGCACAGGGTTGGACACGGCGCCGGAACCGACCGCTTCAAGCAGCGCGGCAACCGACGAGGCGTGACACAGGCGGGTGCAGTGGTCGACGTTGTTGGTGCCGAAGCCGGTACGCACCAGCTTCTGGAACAGATAGGCCTCTTCGTTCGAGCCCTTGGCCGAGCCGAAGCCGGCCAGCGCGTTCGGACCCTTGCTGTCGCGGATTTCGCGCAGCTTGCCCGAGGCCAGCGCCAGCGCCTCTTCCCACGTGGCTTCGCGGAAGGCGGTCAGCGGGTTGGCCGGGTCGACCACGAAGTCCTTGTGCTTGGGCGCGTCAGCGCGACGGATCAGCGGCTTGGTCAGGCGCTGCGGGTGGCGGGCGTAGTCGAAGCCGAAACGGCCCTTCACGCACAGGCGTTCCTCGTTGGCCGGGCCGTCACGGCCGGTCACCATCAGGATCTTGTCGTCCTTGACGTGGTAGGTCAGCTGGCAGCCGATGCCGCAGTACGGGCAGACCGAATCGACCTTCTTGTCCGGCGTCACCATGCCGACACCGCCGGCCGGCATCAGCGCACCAGTCGGGCAGGCCTGCACGCATTCGCCGCAGGCCACGCAGGTCGAGGCGCCCATCGGGTCGTCCTGGTCGAACACGATCTTCGACGCGGAACCACGGAAGGCGTAGCCGATCACGTCGTTGCCCTGCTCTTCGCGGCAGGCACGCACGCAGCGGTTGCACTGGATGCAGGCGTCGAGGTTCACGCTCATCGCCGGGTGCGATTCGTCGCACGGCGGCTGCTCGCGCGCTTCGAAGCGCGAGTCGGTCACGCCGAGCTTGCCGGCCCAATAGGCCAGTTCGGAATCAGGCTTGTAGGTCTTGTCCGGCATGTCGGACAGCAGCAGCTCGACCACCATCTTCTGCGCCTTCACGGCGCGCTCGGATTCGGCCTTCACCTTCATGCCGGGCGTCGGCGCGCGGCAGCAACTGGGGGCGAGCACGCGCTCGCCTTCGATCTCGACGACACAGGCGCGGCAGTTGCCGTCCGGACGGTAGCCATCCTTGTAGCAGAGGTGCGGGATGTCCACGCCCTGGCGGGCAGCCGCCTGGATGATGGTTTCGCCCACACGGGCCTTCATCGTCTGCCCGTCGAGCGTGAATTCAATACTTTCCGCGGCGACCGCGGGATCAAGAGGTGCGTTCATATGGGTTGCCGTCCCTTCACTTGATTTCGTCAGGGAAATACTTGATCACGCAGCGCACCGGGTTCGGTGCCGCCTGCCCGAGACCGCAGATCGACGCATCGACCATGGTCTGCGACAGTTCCTCGACCAGCGCGGTGTCCCACACCGGCTTGTCGATCAGCGTGTTCATCTTCGAGGTGCCGACGCGGCAGGGCGTGCACTGGCCGCAGGACTCGTGCTCGAAGAAGTGCATCATGCTGCGCGCGGCGTCGGTCGCCGTGTCCTTGTCGGACAGGATGATCACCGCGGCCGAGCCGATGAAGCAGCCGTGCGGCTGCAGCGTGTCGAAGTCGAGCGGAATGTCGCCCATCGAGGCCGGCAGGATGCCGCCCGAAGCGCCACCCGGCAGGTAGCCGTAGAAGGTGTGGCCGTCGAGCATGCCGCCGCAGTACTCGGCGATCAGCTCCTTGACCGAGATGCCGGCCGGCGCCAGATGCACGCCCGGCTTCTTCACCCGGCCGGACACCGAGAACGAGCGCAGGCCCTTGCGGCCGTTACGACCCTGGCTGGAGAACCATTCCGGGCCCTTCTCGACGATGTCGCGCACCCAGAACACGGTTTCCATATTGTGTTCCAGCGTCGGGTAGTTGAAGAGGCCGACCTGGGCGACGTAAGGCGGGCGCAGGCGCGGCATGCCGCGCTTGCCTTCGATCGACTCGATCATCGCCGACTCTTCGCCGCAGATGTAGGCGCCCGCGCCGCGGCGCAGGTGGATGGGCGGCAGCGCACAGGGCGGATCGGCCAGCAGCTTCTTCAGTTCCTTCTGCAGCAGTTCGCGCACGTGGGCGTACTCGTCGCGCAGATAGATGTAGACCTCGCCGATGCCGACGCAGTAGGCGGCGATCAGCATGCCTTCGAGGAAGCGGTGCGGGTCGCGTTCGAGGTACCAGCGGTCCTTGAAGGTGCCGGGCTCGCCTTCATCGATATTCACGGCCATCAGGCGCGGCGCGGCTTCGCTGCGCACGATGCGCCACTTGCGGCCCGCCGGGAAACCGGCGCCGCCGAGACCGCGCAGGCCGGAGTGCTCCATCGCGGTGATCACGGTTTCCGGATCGCGACGGCCTTCCACCAGATCACGGAACAGCTGGTAGCCGCCCGCCTTCAGATAGGCCTTGTAGCCGATGTACTTCGGTGCCGGCGCGGTCGTTTCCTTCGACTTCACCGCCGCCTTGACCGCCGCCTCGGTGGCGCCACCGAGCGCGTTCTGGCCGACCACGACCACCGGTGCCTGTTCGCAGCGACCGACACAGGGCGCCGGAATGACGCGCACCTTGGTGCCGAGGATGCCCGGCAGCTTGTGCAGCAGTTCGTCGGCACCGGCCATCGCGCAGGACAGCGTTTCGCAGACGCGCACCGTCAGTTCCGGCGGCGCGGCTTCGCCTTCGCGGACCACGTCGAAGTGATGATAAAAGGTCGCGACCTCGTACACCTCGGCCTGCGACATCTTCAGCTCCGCCGCCAGGGCAGCCAGATGGCGGGCGTGGACGGCACCGATATTGTCCTGCAGCAGGTGCAGGCACTCGATCAGCAGGTCGCGGCGGCGCGGCATCCTGCCGAGCAGCGCACGGACCTCGTCCACCGCCTGCTGATCAAGCGCGCGCCCCTTGGGCGTCGGCTTGACCATGCGGCGCATCTGTTCCAGCGGGATGGAAAACGGTTCCGACATTTACGGTGATCCTCTTCAGTCAGTTCGTTGTGCGTGACTTCTTCGCTTTTGTCCGCGATGTAGTTTTCGGGGCGCCTGTACCGACGCCCTCGCATTGTTCAGTGCTGTCCTTCTTCCGGTCCTGCGCCCTTGTCCGTCAGTGCGCCGAACTCGCCCTGCTCCCGGTGCAGGTAGGCGAAATGCACGTTCCGCCGGTGCCACACCGAGTACCCGTACCAGTCATTGAAGCCGACGGCCTCGACCTTCTCCAGCGATTCAAGCAGCGACACGCCCTGCTCGAACAGCGTATCGACCTGCGCGATCAGCGTATCGAGGTAGCGACGTGGCGCATCCAGCACCTCGCGGCCACCCGGTGCGCCGTGCGCCGGCACCACCTGCTTCACGTCCATCCGGCCCAGCTGCGCCAGCGCGTCGCGCCAGCCGCGCTCCTGCGCGTTGTACAGATCGGGCAGATAGCGTGCGGCGCCCAGCTCGCCGGCAAAAAGCGTTCCCGTCGCCTCGTCGAGCAGCGCCGTCGCACCGGGCTGGAAGGTGTGGCCGAAATGAAGCAGCTTCAGCCTGCGCGAAACGCCGGGCAGATGGCCCGTGCCCTCAAACACTACCGTCGCCGGTGTCGGTTCGGTACTCGACATCATATTTTCGCCCAGTGCCGCGGTCAGGCGCTCGACACAGGTGTGGCAACTGGCCCGGATGAAGCGGTCTGTTTCAATCTGCGCCGCAACCGGCACACCCCGTGACACAAAAAAACCGTTGCCCAGCACGTGGTCGCCGCCGCCGTACAGATTGACCGCAGCGATCACCGGTTTGCCGAAACGCGATTCGACGAAGGTCTTCAGGTGCTGCGCGAAGCGGTGGCTGGTACCTGTGCCGATCAGCACCAGACCGCGCGCGTCCTCGATCACGCCGATATTGGTGACGAAGCCGGCGTTTTCGGCAGTCACCTCGAAAGACGGCGCCAGCAGCACGTGCACGCCGTCGGCCAGCGTGCGCACGGTCAGCGCTGGCAAGGTCTGCGCTGGCAAGGTCTGCGCCTGCAGCACCGCTGCGGGCAGGAACCAGAAAATCGCGATGACCGCGCCGCGCAACAAGGAAAGAATCCCGCGAAACTTGGGCATACCGACGGTGGTCTTCAGCGCTGTGCTAGCCTTTTCTGCACCCGACGAGGCCGAGCCACCGAGGTTCGCAGATAACAAGTCCGTCGATAACAATTGAGGAGAACCGGTTTGAACGTCCATCGTTTCCAGATCACTGTCGCCACGCTCGCCGCCCTGCTGGCGCCGGGGCTGGCATCTGCAGCGAACGACTACCCGACGTCGTCGCGCGTCGAATTCGCGCTCGAATGCCTGCAGACCTATGGCAACAACCACGAGTACATCTACAAGTGTTCGTGCCTTATCGACGAGATCGCCGAAAAGCTGAACTACGACGAATACGTCGAACTGTCGAGCTTCAGCCGCTCGTCGGGCATGAGCGGTGAGCGCGGCGGCATGTTCCGCGGCACCGACCAGACCAAGGATGCGGTCAAGAAATACATGGGCATCGTGTCCGAGTCGAAGAAGCGCTGCTTCATCAAGTAATGCCCGTTGCGGCCGGCGTCGCCGGCCGCACACTGCCTGTCCGCGGCGCTCAGCTGCCGCCCTTCATGCCTGGCCGGATGGCCACCGCGCTCTCGAACTTCAGATCCTTCGAATCGACGATGACCGCCTTCAGTTCGCCCTCGCCCTTGGGCACGAACCAGAAGCGGAAGTTGGGGTTCTCGCTGATCGAGAAATCGACGTCGGCGGTCATCACCGGCTCACCGGCGTAGCTCACCTCGACCCGGCGCACGAAGTGCGGCGGCACGTAGAGTCGCGTCAGCTGGTCCATCGCCAGGCCGGAGCTGTTCGGATGACTGATCATCAGCTGCGCCGCGCTCGGCTGACCGGCGACGGCGTCATCGTCGAGCTTCAGCTTCATCTTGCCGAGGCGTGCCATCGCCTCTTCCTGGTCCTTGCCGGCCGGCGCCGAACAGCCGCCCGACGCCTTCACGTAGCGGCGCGCCATGTAGACCTTGCCGTCGCTGGTTTCGGCCAGGGCGCGTACCCAGCTGTAGGCCTCGATGCGCACCCGCGTCTCGATGTCGGCGCGCCCTGCAATGGGCGAGAAGGTGAAGGTGCCACCGATCGGCGACGGGTTCTCGTCGATCACGAGGTGCACCTTGCTGACATGCACGCCGCCCGGCTGCTGCTTCGTGCGCACCGCCAGCGGCACCACCGCCGCGTCCTCGGCCCGTACCGGTGCGTCCAGTTCGATCACGCTGCCGGCCGTATCGTCGATCACCGGGCGATCACCGACCAGCAGCGTTTTCACCTTGCCCCAGATCGCCGTGTCGGACCCGTCGTCGGCCGCCTGGACACCGGCGACCCACAGGAAGCCGGCCAGCAGAAAGGCAAGCCTGCGCGAAATACTCATGTTCTTCTCCTCCAGATGGACTGCTCCGCGACGATCAGTCTGACGCTGATCGCTCGATTGTTCTGTAACCCAGGTCGCCTGACAGCCGCTGTTGTGGGAGCGGCCTTGGCCGCGACTGCGCCGATGCATGCCGCACGCTTCGGCACAGGCCAATGTCGGGGTCAGAAGACCCCTCCCACAAAAACCCGCTCCGGCACACCTCCTGTGGGAGCGGCCTTGGCCGCGACAGGGCCCTCGCATCATCGCCGTCTTCCCACCGCAGGCGCACTGCGCCCCGCCAATCTCAATCTTCCCACTCCAGCTCGGCATACGCCGCGGTGACGTTGCGCTTGTGGAACAGATCAGCGAGTTCCCAGTTGCCGACCTGATCGCGCGCCACCTCGTCGGCGGCCTGCGCCAGTTTGCGGCCGGCCTTGATCGCCGCTCTCGTTTGATCGGCGAGGGCCTGCAGGTAGTTCCCCTGCTTCGCAAACGCCTCCCGCCAGGCGGGCCCCGCGTCGCCGTGACCGGACACGACGCGCTTCACGTCGAGCGCAGCCAGTTGCGCGTTCACCTTGATCCAGCCCAGCAGCTTGCCGTCGACCACCGGCATGTGACCGACGAACAGCAGGTCGCCGGCGAACAGCGTGCCGCTCGTTTCGTCGAGCACGGTGAGGTCGTTGTCGGTGTGCGCGGTCGGCCAGGCGCGCAGGCGCAGCACGCGTCCGCCGAGGTCCAGCGTGTCCTCGCCGCTGACGGTGCGCGTCGGCGCGACCAGTTCCAGCCCGCGCCCGGCTTCGCCCATCAGGCGCTCGGCCGAAGCGATGTAGTTGCGACCGCGCGCCGCCAATGCCGCCGGCAGCTTGGCGTGGCCGACGAACTCGGGCTTGTCGGCGACGAAAGCCTGGTTGCCCAGCACGTGATCCGGGTGCACATGCGTGTTGATGACGTAGCACACCGGCAGCGCCGTCTTCTGTCGGACGGTCTCGCGCAGCGCGGCACCGACCGCCGGCGATCCGCCGGTGTCGATCACCGCGACGCAGCGACTTCCGACGACGAAACCGAGGTTCGAAATCGCACCCCGGTTGTGCGCGTCCTGTTCGGCGGTGACACCGTTGAACACGAACACGCCCGGCGCGAGCTCCTTCATCGGCAGCGTCTCCGCCGCCATCGAAGCGCTCACCGTCAGGGCGAACAGCGCACCCATCATCGACCGCCACAGGCGCCCGGCAACGGCGCTTGCGGATTTGCACTCAACTGTCAGCATCGTTAGCATTCGGCGTCCATACGCGGCCCAGAATAACAAATCAGGATGCAGCGCCTCACCTCACTTCTTCCACTGCTGCTGCCGCTTCTGGCCCTGTCCGGTTGTGCCATGCAGCACGTGGAGCCAGCGCCGCTGCAGCCCGAAGCGTCGCAGTCGGCGTTCCGCCAACGCCAGCTGACCGATGCGCAGACGCGCGACTTTCTGGCGCAGCGCAATATGGATGTCGCGCAATGGCCGCCGGCGAAATGGGCGCCCGAGCAACTGGTACTGGCCGCCCTCGACCGTCACCCGGCCACCGCGCAGGCGCGTGCTCGCGCCCAGCTTGCCCGCGCCGAGCTGCAGACCGCCGGCCTGAAGCCGCGCACAGTGCTGGCGCCGGAAGTCGAACGCACCAACGAGCGCGACCCCGGCCAGTCGGCGTGGAGTATCGGGCTGGCGCTGGACCTTGCGATCACCGGTCAGTCGGTACGCGAAGCGCGGATCGAACGCGCCCGCCTGCTGGCCGACAGCGCGCTGCTCGACGAGGCCGACGCTGCGTGGACGATACGCAGCAACGCGCGCCGCGCGCTGCTTGAACTGTGGTCAGCCAGTGAAGAACTGAAACTGCTGGACCGCCTGGTCGTGAGCTGGCTGGACGCTCAGGCGGCGATGCAGAAGCGCTACGACCTCGGCGCCGCCGACGCGCTCGATCTGACGACGACGCGCACCGCGGCCGCACAGGCCGAATCGCGCTACGTGCTGACCGAGCAGCGGCAGATCCGCGCCCGCGGCGAACTGGCGCAGGCACTCGCGCTGCCGCTGTCGGCTGTCGATGCCTTGACGCTCGACTTCGATGAATTCGAACAGCCGCCTCCGCTGCCCACCGACGACGCGCTGCGCAGCGCGGTGACGCTGGACCGAATCGATCTGCGCCGCGCGCTGGCCCGCCACGCCGCCGCCGAAGCCGGCCTGCAGGTCGAACTGCGCGCGCAATACCCGGAAATCCGCTTGCAGCCCGGCCTGCTGTGGGACCAGGGTGCGACCGTCTGGAAACTCGGCGCCTCGCTGCCGCTGTTCGCGGCGCAACGCCAGGCCGGTCCGATCGCCGAAGCCGTCGCGCGTCGCGAGATCGCGGCGCAGGACTTCCTGTTGCTGCAGTCGCAGGCACTCGCCGCACTCGACCTCGCGCGCGCCCGGGTCAAGGCCGCCACGCTGGATACCGACGGCGCCGAAGCGGAACACGACGAAGCGCGGCTGCAGCTGACCCGCACCGAACAGCGCTTCACCCGCGGCGACGCCGACCGGCTCGACCGCGTGCTCGCCCTCACCCGCCTGCTCGAAGCCGACATCCGGCTGCTGCAGGCGCGCACCCGCACGCTGGCTTCGCGCCTCGCGCTCGAAGACGCCATGCAGCGCCCGCTTGCCGCCGGCGCCGCCACGGAAGGACAGCCATGAAAGCACTGACACCACATCGCGCGATGTTCCTGATGGGCCTGCTCATCATCGCCCTGGTCTGGGCGCTCATCTATTACGCACGCGACGAATGGAAGCTCTACGAAGCGCCCGCCGACGACGACATTGCCGTGCCCTCGCTGGTCGAGCGCGACGAAAGCGGCATGAGCAGCGTCAAGCTGACGGCCGCCGCGCAGAAGGCGAGCGGCATCGAGGTCGGCCAGCCGCTGACCGTGCGCGCCGGCACCGAGCGCGAGGCGCAGGCAGCCGTACTCGACGTCGAGCCGCTGTTCGCACTGCGCGCGCAGCTGCAGGAAGCACGTGCCGACATCGCCCGGCTCGCTTCGCAACTGGCCCGCTCTGAAGCCGAGCGTGACCGCATCCAGGCGCTGTACAGCGACGACCGCAACGCGTCGGAGCGCGCATTGCAGACCGCACGCAGCCAGGCCGAACAGGACCGTGGCGCACTGGCCGCGGCGCGCGCCCGCGCTGACGGTCTGCATGCGCGACTGGTGCAGGGCTGGGGCGCGCTCGGCGGCACCGCATCCGGTGAGGCGCCGCCGGAACTGGACAAGCTCGCCGACCGCCGCGCCTCGCTGGTGGCGATCGCGCTGCGCGGCGCCGGCGACGCGCCGCCGACCATGCAGCTGCGTCTGCCCGACGGCGACGAATCGATCGAAGCGCGCCGCATCGGTCTCGCACCGCGCAGCCTGGCGCACGCGGCCGGCGAAACCTGGCTGTACAAGACCGAGCGCGTGCTGCCGACCGGCACCCGCCTTGCCGCCCGCGGCGTGACCGGCACCGCGGTGCTGCACCTGGTGCCGAACAGCGCCGTGGTCTGGTACGCCGGCCTGCCGTGGATCTATGTGCGCGACGACGACGAGCCGGAGGAATTCATCCGCCAGGCCCTGCCCGCCGAATCGCAGCGCCCGGACGGCTGGCTCGCGCCGGCACTTGAGGACGACGCCCGCGTCGTCACCCGTGGCGCACAGCTGCTGCTGTCGGAAGAGCTGAAGCACACGCTGGCGGACGAGAACGATGACTGATCGCCTGCCGGCAGGATCGCGGATTTCGTCCGCGCTCGCACACCGTTCGCCCGCCTCTCGCGATGCCGCGACCGGAATCGCGGCGAGGCGCCGCTCCCACAAAGACCCGCGCCGTCCGTCGCTCCGAACCCCGTGGGAGCGGCGCCCCCGCCGCGATGCGGCCGCGCATCACATGCCTGCGGCGATCGTCCGGCTGACACGCTGGCTGGCGCCACAGGCGGCAGGGGCGCGCGATGATTGAAGCCATCGTCCGCTTCTCGGTCCGCCGGCCGGGCATCGTGCTGGCGCTTGCGCTGGTGCTGACGATCTACGCGGTCAGCCGCATGGTCGATGCGCGGCTGGATGTGTTCCCGGAGTTCGCACCGGCGCAGGTGGTGATCCAGACCGAAGCGCCCGGACTGCCGGCCGATCTGGTCGAAACACGCGTCACCACACCAATCGAGGCAGCGGTGTCCGGCACCCGAGGACTGAAGGAGCTGCGCTCGCAGTCCATCCCCGGCCTGTCGGTGGTGACCGTCATCTTCGACGAGAAGTCCGACCTGTTCCGCAACCGCCAGCTGGTCGCCGAGCGACTGGGTACGCTGGGCGCGCTGCTGCCGGCCGGCGTCACGCCGGTCATCACGCCGCTTACCTCATCGGCGTCGACGCTGCTCGGCGTCGGCCTCACGTCGGACAAGCGCAGCCTGATGGACATGCGCTATCTGGTCGATTCGGTCGTGCGGCCTCACCTGCTGGCGGTGCAGGGTGTCGCCGACGTGAATGTATTCGGTGGTGACGTGCGGCAATGGCAGATACAGCTCGACCCGGCCCGCCTGCGCGCGCTCGGCGTCACGCTGGCCGACGTCGAAACGGCGGCGCGCAGCGCCGCCACAGTCGCGGGCGCCGGCTTCGTCGAGAACGACAATCAGCGCCTGCTGATCGCCATCGACGCCACGCCCTCGACCGCGCGCAGCCTCGAGCAGCTGACCGTGACGCTGCCCGATGGCCGTTCGCTTGCGCTGGGCGACATCGGACGCGTGCGCGAGGCGCCTGGACCGGCCATCAGTGCGGCGCAGATCAATGGCACGCCGGGCGTTTTCATGATGGTGCAGGGTCAGCTCGGCGCCGACACGCTCGGTGTCACGCTGGAACTGGAAAAGGCGCTGGCCGATCTGGCGCCTCTGCTCGAACGCGAGCAGCTGGTGCTGCACCCGGCGCTGTTCCGGCCCGCCAACTTCATCCAGACCGCGCTCGGCAACGTGCGCGCGGACGTGATCATCGGCGCCTCGCTGGTCATCGTCGTGCTCTTCCTCTTTCTCTACAACCTGCGCACCGCCTTCATCTCGGCGGTCGCGATTCCGCTGTCGCTGCTGGCGGCCGTGCTGGTGATGCTGGAGACCGGTGCCAGCCTGAACATCATGGTGCTGGGCGGACTGGCGATCGCGCTCGGCGAAGTGGTGGACGACGCCATCATCGACTGCGAGAACATCTACCGCCGCCTGCGCGAGAACCGTCACAACGGTTCGCCGGTGCCAACCTGGAAGGTGGTGTTCGACGCATCGATGGAGGTGCGCAGTTCGGTGGTCTACGCCACCTTCATCGTGGCGCTGGTATTCGTGCCGCTGCTCACGCTATCGGGCGTGGCGGGCAAGCTCTTTGCGCCGTTGGGCACCGCCTACATCCTGGCCATCCTCGCTTCGCTGGTGGTGGCGCTGACGGTCACGCCGGCGATGAGCTGGCTCATGCTCGGACGGCGCGAACTGCCGGACGACGACCCGCCGCTGATCCGCTGGCTGCGCCCGCGCTACGAGCGCACGCTGCGCGCCATCGAACGCCGCCCGCATGGCCTGATCGCCGGCGTCATGTTCATGCTGGCCGGTGGCATCGGCGTGCTGCCGCTGTTCGGCGGCGAATTCATACCGCCGCTGCGCGAAGGTCACTACATCGTGCACCTGTCCACGATCCCGGGCACCGCGCCGGGCGAGGTGTTGCGCGTGGGTCAGCGCGTGACCGAGAAGATTCTCGAGATCGAAGGCGTGAAGTCGGTGGCGCAGTGGGTGGGCCGCGCACAGAACGGCGCCGACCCCTTCGGCCCGCACTACAGCGAGGTCGAGATCGAGATCGGTCCGCTGCCGGCGAAGGAACAGGAGCGCATCCTGGCCGACATCCGGCGCACCGTCACCGGCGACGACGGCGACGAGGACCGCTCGGACGAGGAGGCGCAGAACACCGTCGGCTTCCCCGGCCTCGCCTTTTCGGTGAATACCTTCCTGACCGAGCGAATAGGCGAGACCGAATCCGGCTTCCCGGCGACGCTGGTGGTTCAGGTGTTCGGCACCAATCTCGACCGCCTGGACGCCGACGCCAGCGCCGTCGCCGCTGCGCTGTCGCGGGTAAAGGGCGCGACCGACGTGCAGGTGCTGGCGCCGCCGGGCACGCCGGAAATCGTCGTGCGACCGCGGCTGGACAAGCTCGCGGTGTGGCGCCTGTCGCCGGAGGATGTGCTGGCGGCGGCGCAGACTGCCTTTGCCGGTCGCCGGGTGAGCGAGGTCTATCGCGGCACGCTGGCGACACCGCTGGTGGTGACATTGGACCCGGACCACCGCCGCTCGCCGACCGAAATCGGCCGCCTGCCGCTGCGCACGCCCGACGACCGGCTGATCGAACTGCGCGATGTGGCCGACATCGCGATCGAGAACGGCCGCTACAAGATCCTGCACTCGGGTGGCAAGCGCGTGCAGACCATCACCGCCAACCTCGCCGCCGGCCACGATCTGGGCCGCTTCAGCGACGACGTGCAGCGCGCGCTGCGCGAGGACGTGAAGCTGAATCCCGGCAGCTACTACAAGGTGACCGGTGCGGCCGAGGCGCAGGCCCAGGCCAGGCGCGAACTGGTCACCCACTCGCTGCTCGCCGCCGCCGCCATCGCCGTGCTGCTGATGCTGGCCTTCACCAGTCTGCGCAACCTGATGATCACCTTCGTGAACCTGCCGTTCGCGCTGATCGGCGGCATCCTCGCCGCGCTGGCCGGTGGCGGCTGGCTGTCGCTTGGTTCGGTGGTCGGCTTCGTCACGCTGTTCGGCATCACGCTGCGCAACTCCATCATGCTGGCGTCGCACTACCAGCATCTGGTCGAGCAGGAAGGCCACCGCTGGAACGTCGATACCGCCATCCTCGGCGCCACCGAGCGCCTGCCGTCCATCCTGATGACGGCGCTGGTGACCGGCCTCGGCCTGATGCCGCTGGTGATCGGCTCGGGCGAGCCGGGCCGCGAGATCGAAGGCCCGATGGCCGCCATCATCGTCGGCGGTCTGGCCACCTCGACCATTCTTAACCTGCTGGTGCTGCCGACGCTGCTGCTGCACTACGGGCGCTTCGAGCCCAAGGACGACGACCACGGTGAGGCAGCGTCCCGGTAAGCCGCCCCTGTCGCCACGGCCCTGTCGCGGCCAAGGCCGCTTCCACAGGGGGACTGCGCGAGCGCCGTGACCCGAGCGTGAGCAAGGGTTCGGTGGGAGCGGGCTTGCTCGCGATTGCGGCCTCGATCGAAACCTGTTCCGTCGGCGCTACTTCACGATCAGCGGATCGATCATGATGTCGCGCGTGAAGAAGGTGTTCTGCTCGCCGGCACAGCTCATGAAACCAAGCGCCTCGCCGAAGCGCAGGAACTGCCCCTCGCGCTTCAGGTAGGCGTTCTGTGCCTGATAGGCCTCGGTTTCGGTTTTCAGCGTGGTCGGACAGTCGGCGAAGATGGCGTCGCCGCGGGCCTTGTGCTGCAGCACATGCACCAGCTCATGCAGCAGGAAGGAGTTGTCGGCGGCGTTTTCGAGGTCCAGCGTATCGCGCACGTAGATGACGTAGTGCTCGGTCTCGAAGGTGGCCGCGATATTGGTGCAGCCCGCCGCGGCGTCAGGACAGACTGCCTTCGCCAGTTCGGCTTCCGACAGCACCTGCACCGGCGGCAGCGCGTCGACCGGAATGGGCGGATAGCCGGACAGCTTGGACGCCAGGTCGACCAGAAAGGCCAGCAACTCCTGCGACACCATGACGCACCTCCTTCCGCCGATGCGCAACAGACCGTGCGCCGGGCGGAAACGTTCGCCGCGGCGACGCCGAAGCCCTACACTGCGCGCCGATCATGAAGGACATCGTGAAGCTCATCGTTCTCGACACCAACGCGGTACTCGACCTGCTGCTGTGGCACAACGCCGAACTGGACTGCGTAGCACAGGCGCTGGCCGACGGTCGCGCGCGGCTGTCGTGCGACGAGGCCTGCCTGCGCGAACTGCGTACCGTGCTGCGCTACGACAAGTTCGGTCTCGACGACGAGACCGCTGCCCGACTGTACGCCGACTACCTCGCACGGGTCGAACTGAATCCGCTGCCGGCGCAACCCGATACCTCGCTGCCGCGCTGCCGCGATCGCGAGGACCAGAAGTTCTTCGACCTCGCGGTACGCAGCAAAGCTGACCTGCTGGTGTCGCGCGACCGCGCCGTGCTGCGTCTCGGCCGGCACCGGCTGTGTCCGTCGACGCTGAAGGTGGTCGCACCACCCGCCCTCGCCGCCTTGCTGGCCTCCTGAGCAAGTCGTCGGCCGTACGGCGCGCCGGTTCAAGTTTTTCGTGAGGCTTTGTAAGCAGCGGCTGCCTATACTCGCGCCCGTTCGATCAGGCGCGCACAGACGCGCCGCGCATCCGAGACAGCAGGCTCGCGCAGTTGCGCACGGCCGCAGACATCCAGAGAGAGACCTCCAATGACAATCGTGCTCCGTCACACCCCGATCGCCCTCGCGCTTGCGCTGATGGGTCAGGCTGCAATGGCCGATCAACCCATTCTCGCCCCGACCGTGGTCATCACCGGCACCCGTGTCGAACAGAATTCCTTCGACCTGCCGATGGCCATCGATTCGATAGACGCGACAACCATCCAGGAACAGCGCGCGACGGTGAACCTGTCCGAGGTTATCAACCGCGTGCCCGGTGTTGCCGCGGCAGGGAAAGAGAACTACACGCAGGAACAGTCGCTCACCATCCGCGGCTTCGGCGCGCGCTCACAGTTCGGCGTGCGCGGTGTCAAGCTGTTCGCCGACGGCATTCCGGCCAGCACACCGGACGGCCAGGGTGGTACCGGTCTGTTCGATCTCGCCTCGGCCAGTCGCATCGAAGTGCTGCGCGGGCCCTTCTCGGCGCTGTACGGCAACCATTCGGGTGGCGTAGTACAGATCTTCACCGAGGACGGTCCGGAGAACTTCACCATCACGCCCAGCTTCCAGGCGGGCAGCTACGGCGCCACTCGTTATGGCCTCAAGTTCGGCGACACGGTCGGCAATTTCAATTACAACGCGAGCGTGTCCGATTTCCGGACCGACGGCTATCGCGATTACAGCAAGTCGGAAAAGCAGCAGGCCAACTTCAAGGCACGCGTGCAGCTGAATGACACCACCACGCTCTCCATGGTCGGCAACTATCTGCGTCAGGAAGGCGACGACCCGCTGGGACTGACGCTGGATCAACTCAAATCAGACCGCAGACAGCAGGGTCAGGCTGCGCTGTCGGGTGCCAACGGTCTGCGACCGGCCGATTTCTACGGCGCGCGCCGTACGCTTGAAAACACGCAGGGGGGGTTCGTCCTCGAGACAGCTCTCACGCAACGTGACAGCCTGCGGGCGATGTTCTTCCTCGGCAACCGCAACAACGCGCAGTACCTCGCCCTGAATGCGGTCACGCAGAGTAACGCGACTGCGTCGGGCGGCCTGTCGACATTCGATCGCAACTACTGGGGAACCAATGTCCGCTGGACGCGCCGTCTGGATACGGTGACGCTCACCACGGGCGCCGAGTACGAGCGTGCCAACGAAGACCGCCGTGGCTATCGCAACGGCAGCACGATTGCCAACGACAACGCGTCCACCAGCAGTGACTACGGCTTCCGTGGTGCGCTCAAGCGCAACGAGCGCAATGTCGCCGAACAGACCGCCGCGTTCTTCCAGGGGGAGTGGGCAGTACAGTCTGACTTCTCGCTCTCTGGCGGTATCCGCTACACGCGGGTGGACTTCAGCACCGATGACAAATTCATTTGCGCCAGCAATTGCTCAGGAGCGGCAGGCGCGGCGCAACTGGCACGTGCCAACGGTGATGACAGCGGTTCGACTCACCACGGTGCGTGGACGAGCGCTTTTGGGGCCCTTTGGAAGGTGACCTCCACCACCAACCTTTATGCAAACGTAGGTCGCAGTTTCGAGGCACCAACCCTGGTGGAACTGGCGTACCGTCCGGATGGCGGAAGTGGTCTGAATCTCGGGCTGAAACCGTCCACGAGCATGCAGTACGAGATCGGCGTGAAGACCTTCCTCAACGAACGGACCCGCGTTGACGCCGCGGTGTTCTACATCGATACGGAAGACGAAATCGTCGTCGGTACCAACAGTGGCGGACGCGTGTCGTATCAGAACGCCGGCGATACCAGTCGCAAGGGTATTGAACTGGCCATCGATTCTCGCCTCACCCAGTCGATAGGAGCGTTTGCATCGCTGACTTTGCTCGATGCAAAGTTCGAGGACAGCTTCCGTACTTGCGGTGCTCCGCCCTGCACTACGCCGAACATCCTTGTCTCGGAGGGCAACAAGCTGGCCAGCGTGCCTAACCAGGGTCTGTACGGCGAACTCACGTATCGCCATGCCGCCAGCGGCTTCCTGGGTGCCGTAGAGTACCGAGCGAGCGGTCGGATGTTTGCCGATGACACGAATCAGGCGCGTGTAGGTGGTTACGGTATCGCGAGTCTGCGTGGCGGCTTCACGCAGAAGAGCAGCAACTGGACGTTCAACCAGTTCGCGCGCATCGACAACCTGTTCGACAAGGAATATGTCGGCTCAATCTACGTCAACGACGCCAACGGCCGCTACTACGCTCCGGCCGCCGAGCGCACCTGGCTGATCGGCCTGTCCGCGTCCTACTCGATGTAAGCGCTCGCCAGCCGGGGCAGCACGCGAAGCGCGTTGGCCCCGGTGGCGGCGATCAGTTCGTCGGTCGCAATGCCCCGGATGCCGGCGATCACCTGCGCGATGCGCGGGAGATTGGCCGGCTCGTTGCGTTCACCGGCGGCGAATTCCGGCGGGATGTCCGGTGCGTCGGTTTCGAGCACGATGGATTCCAGCGGAAGTTCCGTCACCAGGCGGCGCAGATTCAATGCGCGCTGCCAGGTCACCGCTCCGCCGAAGCCGAGCGCAAAACCCAGCTTGATGAATTCGTCGGCCTGCTGACGGCTGCCGTTGAAGGCATGGGCGATTCCGCCCGGCCCGTTGCGGCCGAACACGGCGCGCAGGTGCTTGAGTATCCGGTCCTGACTGCGGCGCACGTGCAGCAGCACCGGCAGGCCGCGCTCACGCGCAAGCTTCAGCTGGGCGACGAAGTACCACTCCTGCAGTTCGGGATCGATGTCGCTGACGAAGAAATCGAGGCCGATCTCGCCGACCGCGACGACGTCGTGCGCATCCAGTTCCATCGCCAGCCGGTCCACATCGTCGGGTCGCGCTGCCGGCACGAAGAGCGGATGGATGCCCAATGCAAAGCGCAGATCCGCCTGTCCGTCACACAGCGCCCTCACCCGGCCAAAGCCGTCGCGGTCGACCGCCGGCAGCACCATGCAGCCGACCCCGGCACGGCGTGCGCGCTCGATCATAGCGATGCGGTCGGCATCGAATTCGAAGGCGTCGAGATGGCAGTGAGTGTCGATCAGCATGATCGGTTTCGGAGAACAGGGAGGTCAGCATAGCGCTGCTCTGCCCTGCCAGGAAACGACAGGGGCCGGTGATGCATCCGTGCACCACCGGCCCCTGAGCGGGCATCACGTTCGCCCCGCTCGTTCAGCGCTTCTTCTTGCCCATCTCGTTACCGATGGCGCCGCCGACGATGGCGCCACCCACCGTACCGACAGTGCTGCCGCCGGTCAGCACCGAACCGGCAACGCCACCGGCCGCGGCACCTATCATTGCGTTGCTCTCGCTGCGGCTCATACCGGCACAGCCAGTCGTCAGTGCGGCCAGCACGGCCACGATGGATACGGTCTTGAGGGTATGGATCGGCGTTTTCATCGCGTTTCTCCGCAGTCATTGATCGGTCAGCACGCGATGTCGATCGCTCGCGGCTTGATCTGAAGTCTAGGGAGAGGTCCGCTGTCACGCGGTAGGCCGGCAACGATGCGGGCTGTCGGCGGAATCCGACGTCCGGCGGGCCTTGTGCGCAGCGAAAGCCAAACCGCCGATCGCCGGCAGGACGGGCGTTCCACGGCCGATGCGGTGGGAGGGGTCTTCTGCCCCCCCGACAGCAGCGTGTATCGAAGCCGGCGAACCGCAACGGCCCAGTCGCGGCCAAGGCCGCTCCCACTGGGGCTACGCGCGACCCACGGCCTGAACTCGGGCCGGGGGTTCTGTGGGAGGGGTCTTGATCCCGACAGCAGCCTTGATCGAAGCCGGCGAACCGCAAGAGCCCAGTCGCGGCCAAGGCCGCTCCCATAGGGAGAATGCGCCAGATCCACGACCTGAGTCGGTTGTTCCTGTGTTGGTGCCCGGAACGGGACTTGAACCCGTAAGCCTTGCGGCGGCGGATTTTAAGTCCGCTGTGTTTACCAGTTTCACCATCCGGGCGGACGGAACGGCGGCGAGTATGCCACCGATGCGACCGGAATCAGCCGGCGCGTACGACCGGCGCTGCGCTGCGATCACCGACGCGGCCGATCACGGACGCGGCATCGAAGCCGTGACGGCGGAAGGTGGCAATCACTGCGTCGAGCGCCTCCGGCGCGCAGGACACGAGCAGGCCACCGCTGGTCTGCGGATCGGTGAGTAGCGCGCGGTCTTCCGCCGCGAACCCGTCGGCGAGCACGACGCGCTCGCCGTAGCCGGCCCAGTTGCGGTTCGATGCGCCGGTGACGAAGCCCTGCGCGGCGAGTTCGCGCGTGCCGGCGTGCAGTGGCACCGCCGACCATTCGATGGCCACGTCGCAGCCGGAGCCACGCGCCAGCTCGAGCGCGTGGCCCGCGAGGCCGAAGCCGGTCACGTCGGTCAGCGCATGCACACCCGCCAGCGCCGCCAGATCCGGCCCCGGTGTGTTCAGCTTGGTCGTGCTGGCGATCATGCGCGCATAGCCGGCGTCGTCCAGCGCCCCCTTCTTCAGCGCCCCCTTCTTCAGCGCGGCCGACATGACGCCGACGCCGAGCGGCTTGCCCAGCACCAGCACGTCGCCCGGCTGCGCGTCGGCATTGCGGCGGATGCGGTCCGGATGGGCGATGCCGAGCGCTACCAGACCGTAGATCGCCTCGACCGAATCGATGGTATGGCCACCGGCGACGACGATGCCGGCGTCGCGGCAGACCGACGCACCGCCTTCCAGGATGCGGCCTATGGTCGTGGTCGACAGTACGTTGATCGGCATGCCGACCAGCGCCAGCGCGAGGATGGGCCGGCCACCCATCGCGTAGACGTCGCTGATCGCGTTGGTGGCGGCGATACGGCCGAAGTCGAAGGGGTCGTCGACGATGGGCATGAAGAAATCGGTGGTCGCGATCAGCGCCTGTTCGTCGTTGAGGCGGTAGACCGCGGCGTCGTCCGACGTTTCGATGCCCACCATCAGTTCCGGCGGCACCGGCATCGCCGCCGTGTGCTTCAGGATGTCGGACAGCACGCCGGGCGCGATCTTGCAGCCGCAGCCGCCGCCATGCGAGAGGGAAGTCAGTCGGGGTTCGGAGTTCGCTGCCTGTGCTTCGTTCATCTGTCGATCCAGTTCCTGCGGGGTTGTCATGCGGTCGCGACGCCGTGTCGCGGGCCGAAGGATGCCAGACATCCGTCGACCAGCGCGACCAGCGCCGCCCGCTCTCGTTCGGGCGCGAACAGCGGTGCGCGCGCCGCGCACTGCCGCTCGAGCCGGGCCAGCCAGCCTGCATCGTCGCGCGCGCGGCCGATGCAGGCGGCCAGCGCCGCCGCGTCGCCCGCCTCGAAACAGCCGTCGTAGTCCTCGCCGAGCAGGCCGACGTTGCCGTCGATGCGCGACGCAATCACCGGCACGCCGCAGCGCACAGCCTCGATCACCGTATGCGCGCCGCCCTCCATGCGGCTCGGATGCACCAGCACGCTGGCGCGCGCGAGCCGACGCAGCGTGTCGCCGTGCGTCAGCCCACCCAGCCAACGATAGTGCGGGCATTCCTGCATCAGCGTGCGCGCCTGCTCGCCCAGCGCGGGATCCAGCGCCCCACCGATGTGGTCGATGCGGATGTCGGTACGCGTGCGCAGCCGGCGCACCGCGTCGAACAGGGTGTCCGGCGCCTTCTCGGCGCGCAGGTGGCCTATCATCAGCGCGCGCAGATGGCGCGTCGGCGGTGCAAGGCGCGCGCGCGCCGGCGTCGATTGCAGCAGCACGCTGCAGCGTGCGCGCAGCGCCGGCGGCAGAGCACGTGCGCCAAGCGTGTTCAGCGTGATCAGGCGATCGGCAATGGCCAGTGAATGCCGGGCCGAGGCGTCGCAGTCGATGTCGCGGTACAGATCGGTGCCGGTCAGCGCGAGCAGCAGCGGACGCGACGGGTGTGCCTTCCGCCACGCGATGGCGGCTGCGGCGGAACGGCGGGCGTGCAGTGCGATCATCAATGCCTCGTCGCCGCCCTGCCATTCGGACACCAGCCGCACGTCAAAACGCGGCCGCAGCATGGCGGCCCAGCGCCGTGCTGTACGCCAGTTGCCGTTGTTGGCGTCGGCCAGCGCCGGCGTGACGATGACGATGGATGGACGGGACATGGACGTGTGTTCGATGGAGGCCTCAGATCAATCGGCAAGCGCCCGACGCGGAGACCGCGGGGCTCTCGCGGCAGCGCTGCGCGCCAGCCGCAACGCCACGCTGGCCCGTTTCGCCGACTATCGGCGCGCCTGCCCGACACTGCGCATCCCGGTTCACGAAACGCTGAATCCGCCGCTGTGGGAGCTGGGCCACATCGGATGGTTCCAGGCGTGGTGGACGCTGCGTAATCCGCACTTCCTGAAGGGCGTGCGTGCCGACCCCGACGTCGCGCGCACGCCGCCGCTGCGGGCGAACGCCGACGCGCTCTACGACTCCAGCCGCGTGCCCCACGCGAGCCGCCCCACCCTGCCGCTGCCGGACGCCGACGCGACGCTGGACGATCTTGCCCGGCAGCTGGACGCTGTCCTTTCGCTGCTGGCCGACGTGCCGGACGACGGCGACGACGCGCTCTACTTCTTCCGCCTGTCCTTGCTGCACGAGGACATGCACCACGAAGCCGCGCTGTACATGGCGCAGCAACTCGACATCGTGGTGGACGACCCGCGCTGGCAGCCGGCCGTGGCCGGCGCACGCGACACGCTGTCGCTGCCCGCGGCCCGCCATCAGCTCGGCAGCAGCGGACACGGCTTCGCCTTCGACAACGAACTGAGCGCGCACGCGGTGAGCGTGCCGGCGCTGGACATAGACAGCGCTGCGGTCAGCTGGCGTGACTACCTGCCCTTCGTCGATGCCGGCGGCTACGACGACCCGCGCTGGTGGAGCAGCGAAGGCTGGCGCTGGCGCACGGCGCAGTGGCGCACGCAGCCGCGCTACCTGAGACGCGCCGGCAGCGACTGGGAGCGCTGCATTTACGGCCGCTGGCAGGCGCTCGACGCGGACACCGCGGCCTGTCATCTGAGCGCCTACGAAGCCGAAGCGTGGTGCCGCTGGGCCGGTCGCCGGCTGCCGACCGAAGCGGAATGGGAGTACGCGGCACTGAGCTCGGCACTGACTGCTGCGGACCGCTTCCGCTGGGGCGCCGTCTGGGAATGGACGGCCAGCGATTTCCTGCCGTACCCCGGCTTCGCGCCCCACCCCTACCGCGACTATTCGGCGCCGTGGTTCGGCGACCGCCGCGTGCTGCGCGGCGCCTCCTTCATGACGCAGCCGCGCATGCGCGACCCGCGCTACCGCAACTTCTTCCGGCCCGACCGCGACGACGTGCCGGCCGGTTTCCGCAGCTGCGCGCTCGACTGATCGGCCTCTCATCAGGCGCACGCAAGGAAGACGGCGAACCCGTCGCGCGCGTCGGTCCAGCAGGCGACGTCGCCGAAACCGGCTTCACGCAGCAAGGCGTCAAAGCGCGCGCGCGTCCATTTCCATGAGTGCTCGGTCAGGATGCGCTCGCCGGCGGCGAAACGGCGCTCGCCACCCGGCCAATGCACTGTGAGCGACTGTCTCGCCTCCAGATGCATTTCGATACGCGAACGTTCAGGGTCGAAGAAGGCGACGTGGCGCCAGTCGGCGAGGCGGAAATCGGTGCCGGCGATGCGGTTCAGATGGCGCAGCACATTCAGGTTGAAGGCGGCGGTGACGCCGAGCGCGTCGTCGTAGGCGGCGTCGAGCACGGCCTTGTCCTTGACCAGATCGACGCCGATCAGCAGTGCACCGCCGCGGGCCACCGTGCGCGCTTCGCGCAGCAGGCGCAGCGCCTCGTCCGGCGCGAAGTTGCCGATGCTGGAGCCGGGGTAGAACACCAGCGCCGGACCTTCATACAGCGTCGCCGGCAGTGCGAGGGCGGCCGAAAAGTCGAGGCCGACACCCAGCATGTCCATGTCCGGATGGGCGCGCTGCAGGCACTCGAGCGAGTGCTTCAGGAAGTCGACCGAAATGTCGACCGCGACGTAGCGGCGCGGCGCGAACAGCGGAAACAGCTTTGCCGCCTTGGCACAGCTGCCGGCGCCGAGGTCGATCAGGTCGTGCGCCGCGCCCACGTGCGCACGCAGCCGTGCCGCCATGTCGGCGGAGTGGGCATCGAAGATGGCCGCTTCGGTACGCGTCGGATAGTACTCGTCCAGTTCGGTGATCGCTTCGAACAGCCGCGAACCCAGCGCGTCGTAGAAATACTTCGGCGACACCCGCGCCACCGGCGCCTGCAGACCGGACCACAGCGCCGGCATCTGCCGCGCGTCGTCGACCGGTTGCAGCTGGATGAAACGCGGCGTGCGCACCATGGTCCATTCCCCTCGTATTCTGTTTACTGCGCGGGCGGCCGATTGCCCGCAGTGGATCCCGCCGGCGCGACCGGCCACTCGCCAAGGATGATACGTGCCCTCCAGACCGCGTACCGGCCTGCTGTTCGCCTACGACTGGGATCGCATCGGCTTCGCCCGCTCGGGCGCGGGCCACGCCTTCGACCACGCCGGCTTCGATCTGTTTTCGTTCCCGTCCAATCTGCGGCTGATCGGTTTCGACCTCGAACGCTTCGCCGAGCGCACCGCGGCGCGCGCACGCCGTCGTGGCTGGTCGGCGGTGCTGTCGCACCATGAGGCCTTCGGCGCGCTGGCGGCGGCGCTGGTGGCGGAGCGGCTGGATCTGCCCTGCGCGCCGCCCGCAGCCATCCTGGCCGCACAGCACAAGCTGCACGCGCGGCGCGTGCTGGCGTCGGTCGCACCAGAGGCCTGCCTGCGCTTCGCCGCGCTGGACATGGTGTGCGGCGACGACGTGCCGGCACGGCTGCCAGCCGGCTTTGCCTACCCGGTCTATGCAAAGCCGATCAAGGCGGCCTTTTCCGTGCTGGCACGCGAAGTCGACAGCCGCGAGGCGCTGCAGGCGCACACCCGCTTCGACATCGCCGAGCGCTGGATCATCCATCGTCTGATCGAACCTTTCGACCGCGTCTGCCGCGCGCGTCTGCCGGAGGCCGGCAGCGCGCACCGCATGCTGCTGGAGGAACCTGTCGATCCGGCCACGCCGCAGTTCAATCTCGACGGCTGGGTGTTCGACGGACACGTGCATGCGCTGGGCGTGGTCGACGCGATCATGCATCCGGGCACCCAGGCCTTCATGCGCTGGGAACTGCCCAGCCGGCTGCCGGCGTCGGTGCAGGTGCGCGCGCTCGACGTCGCACGCCGCTTTCTCGGCGCCATCGGCTACGAGCACGGCTTCTTCAACCTCGAATTCTTCTACGACGACGCGCGCGACCGGCTCACCGTCATCGAGTGCAATCCGCGTCTGGCGTCGCAGTTCTCCGATCTCTACCTGCGCGTGCACGGCATCGACGCGCACGCCTGGTCGCTGGCGCTGGCGCTTGGCGAAGACCCGCGTCTGCTGCGTCGCGAGGCGCCGCGTGCCCGCGTCGCCGCCAGCCTGGTCTATCGCACCTTCGATGAAGACGAGGTGCCGGCGATGCCGGACCTTGCGCGGCGCGCGCGCTTCGCCGAGGCCTTTCCCGACGGACTGCTGTTCGCCTTCGGCCGCCACGGCCGGGCGTTGCGACGCGATCTGAAATGGACCGGCAGTCACCGCTACGGCATCGTCCATCTGGACGGCTCCGACGCGGCCGAACTGCGCGCAAGGGCGGAAGCGGCCAGCGACCTGCTCGGCTGGCGCGTGCCCTATCGCGACGAGGCGGTGGAGGCGACGCCGGCCGCGCTCGACGTCGCGTAAATGGTCAGCGCGCCGAAGGCTGCGACGCGGGACCGAGCAGCGCGGTCGGCAGATCGCCGGACGCGCGCAGCAGCATGGTCGTCAGATCGTGCAGGCCGCCGATCGGCGTGCGCGGTGGCGCCAGCCCCGGCTGGAAGCCCTGGGCGACGAAGCGCGCAAGCAGTTCGGGGTCTCGCGACACGATGTGCACCGGCACGTCCCACGACGCGCCTTCGCCGCTGACGCCGGCCACCGGCTGGTGGTCGCCGGCCAGCACGTAAAGCGTGTCGCGCGCCGTCGCCCGTTTCAGGTGGTCGCCCAGCCAACGGTAGGTGTACTCGATGGTGCCGATGTAGTCGGGGAACATGTTCAGCCAGTCCGGCTTCCTTGCCAGCGCACGTGCGGCGTCGGCCGGATCGAAGGGCGTGTCGCCGAGCAGGCGGTCGATGTCGGGCTGGAAGGGCGGCACTGGCGAGAACGGCAGATGGCTGGTGATGGTCGGGAAGAACACGAAGCGCGGCGGCTCCCCAGGTGTGCGCGGGTGCAGCTGTTCGAAACGCTCGGCCGAATACTGGTCGGGAATCTTCCAGTAGCCCATTTCGGGTCCCGGGTAGCGCAGGTCGCGGCCGTCGATGAACACGTCGTAGCCGTAGAACACGCGCTCCGGCCACTCCCAGAACAGCGCCGGATAGAAGCCGTAGGTGCGGTAACCGTTGCGGCGGAACAGCGTGATCAGCGTCGGTCGCTCGGTCGTGACCAGCAGGTCGTGCCGGCGCGGGTCGCTCAGATCGAGGCCGGACAGCATGCCGAGCTGGGCGAGATCGGACGCGCCGCCAAAGGTGGGCGAGCGCATGAAGGCCGACACCACCTGCCAGCCGCCGGCGGCCAGGTCCTGCGCCAGACGGTCGCGCGCCGGCTGCAGCAGGCGCGCCGCCTCGGCATTGTCATAGACCACGGCGCCGTAGGACTCGAGCGGCATCAGATAGACGTCGCGGCCGCGCAGCGCGCTCAGCGCACGGCCCGGCGGCTGCGCCAGCGCGTCGTCCAGCGCCGGCACCTGCGGCAGCGCGCGCGCCACCGCCTCCGGCGACATCAGCGTCGCGAGCAGCGTGGCCTGCCGCCAGTAGGTCGGCGTGATCGGTCGCGACACCAGCGGCCAGGTCGCCTCGACACCGGCCAGATTGGCGGCCACCAGCAGCGTCGCCAGCGCGGTCGCGACGCGTGGCCAGCGGTGACGCAGCGCATACGGAACCGCCCGGTGCGCGATCTGCGCGACCAGCGCGCGCGCGCCGCGCCACAGTGCCCAGACGAGCAGCGATAGCCCGGCCAGCGCACCGACGCTCACCCACCAGGGCAGACCCTGTGCCGTCACCCAGAGGAAGCGCGGAATCTGCTGACCGTCCCAGAACAGATTGACCGGCCGACCGAACAGACCGGGCACGGTCACGTCGGCGTAGCGGCCGATCGCGAACAGCAGGAACAGCGCGGTGAAGACCGTAAGTGCGCGGGCCGGCAGGCGGCCACAGCGGGCAACCGCCGCCATCAGCGCCAGCCACAGGCCGACGAATTCCGGCGACAGCCGGTGATCCGGCACGATGAAGGGCGTAGGCCACAGATTGTTGGCGCTGAGCAGCGCGTTGCCGAGCAGCAGCGCGGCCAGCGCGACGATGGCCTGCTTCGGGCCCGGCGCGGGTCTGTCGGTCATTCCGGCACGCGGCCGCGGGCGAGATAGCCCATGCCGTACTGGGTGGTCGTGATCGACCAGTCGACCAGACGCGGCGCGATGCGGTCCCACGGCGTGCGCAGTTCGCCCGGCGCACCGTTGTAGCCGTGGTTCTTCAGATAGACCCAGAGGTTGAGCGGTACCAGCCAGCGCGGGAAATACTTGATGCCGGCGATCGCCACCACCGCACCCGGCCGCGCGCAGGCCAGCAGGGCGTCGATCGCGGTGTGCGAGCGCAGGATGTCGTGGGTGTAGTGGAACAGCAACGCATCGACCCGACCCGGCAGCCGCAGACCCTGCGCCGCGGTTTCGAACAGGTCGACGTTGTTCCAGCCGGCCTCGGCCACGCGGCGGCGCGCCTGCGTCAGCATGTCCGGGCTCTGATCGAAGCCATGGACCCGTCCGGCATCGCCGACTGCAGCCCGCAGCAGCGGCAGGCTGAGCCCGGTGCCGCAGCCGACGTCGAGCACGGACTGCCCGGGCTGCAGGCCGAGCAAAGCAACCGCGCGTTCGCGGATCGGCCAGGTCGGTCCGCAGGTGGCGTCGTAGCCGGCGGCGCGCTTGCGGTACTTCTCGATCGACGCGGCGCGGACCGCGTCCTCGTCTGCGGGAGGTTGGGCGCTCATCGCGGCTCCGGCGTCGGTGGGAGGAAGGGCCGGGCGCGCGCCCGGCCTGTCGCTCAGCTCAGACGTCCGGCGCGGCGCAGGGTTTCGACGATCTGTTCGACCACTTCTTCCGCTGCGCCCGCAGCCAGCACGAGGCGCTGGCCGCTGGCGTCAAGCGCGGCCTGAGCGGCGCTGGCGTCGATCTTCAGTTCGACGTGCTCGCCGGCCGGCAGTGCGGTGACCAGACTGTCCGGCTGCGCCGAGTCGGCGTCGATCACCACCACCAGACCGGCGTCGAGCAGGATGCCGACGATGCGCGGCAGATCTGCGGTGGCAGCCGGCAGCGTGATGGTGTGGCGGCCGAGCGACATGAGCTTCTGTTCAAGCTTGTCCGCGGCGATGCCCTCGCCTGCCCACAGCAGCAGCGGCGACTGCTGCTTCAGTGCCGCACGCGCGGCGCGGCCGGCTTCCAGACGGGTCCAGCTGAGGTCGCGCGGACGGCTGCGGGCCGCGTGCAGCAAACCGGCGCCGACCGTGTTGTTGGTGAGGCGGTCGATCAGGATGAAGCTGCCGGTGTCACGCACCGATTCGTAGGCGTCGAAAGCGAGCAGACGGTCGGTCAGCAGCGACACGCGGCCGATCTCGTTCAGGCCGAGCGCGGTCGCCGGCGAGCGCTCCAGCGTATTGACGTTCACCCGGTGCTCGACCGCATTGACCGTTGCACCGACAGTGCGCGTCGCGCACTTCATCAGATAGCTGCGGCCGGTGGCCATCGCCTCGTCGCTCATCCAGACCAGCGTTGCGTCGAAGCTGTCGCCGATCAGCGCCGGCGTGTCGGCGGCAACGATCACGTCGCCGCGCGAGCAGTCGATCTCGTCGGCGAAGGTGACGGTGACCGACTGACCGGCCACCGCTTCGCTCAGGTCCTGCGTCGACAGCACGATGCGTTCGACCGTGGTGTCGCGGCCGGACGGCTGCACGCGCACGCGGTCGCCCGGGCGCACGATGCCGGACGCGATCTGGCCGGAGAAACCGCGGAAGTCGAGATTGGGGCGATTGACCCACTGCACCGGCAGACGGAACGGGCGCGCCTGCAAATCGTCCTCGATCTGCACGGTCTCCAGGTGGTCCATCAGCGCCGGGCCGGTGTACCACGGCGTGGCAGCGCTCTTCTCGATGATGTTGTCGCCCTTCAGCGCCGACATCGGGATGCACAGGATGTCGGAGAGGCCGATCTGCGCGGCGAACTCGCGGTAGTCCTTCTCGATGCGCTCGTACACGTCCTTCGAGTAACCGACCAGATCCATCTTGTTGATGGCGACGACGACGCGCTTGATGCCGATCAGCGACACCAGGAAGCTGTGACGGCGGGTCTGCGTCTGCACGCCGTGGCGCGCATCGACCAGGATGATGGCCAGATCGGCGGTCGAGGCGCCGGTAACCATGTTGCGCGTGTACTGTTCGTGCCCCGGCGTGTCGGCGACGATGAACTTGCGCCGGTCGGTCGAGAAGAAGCGGTAGGCGACGTCGATCGTGATGCCCTGTTCGCGCTCGGCGGCCAGGCCGTCGACCAGCAGCGCGAAATCGAGGTCGCCGCCCTGGGTGCCCACCTTCTTCGAGTCGGCTTCGAGCGCGGCCAGCTGGTCCTCGAACAGCATTTTCGATTCGTACAGCAGGCGGCCGATCAGCGTGCTCTTGCCGTCATCGACGCTGCCGCAGGTGATGAAGCGCAGCAGGCTCTTGTGCTCGTGCTGCTTCAGGTAGGCCTCGATATCCTGCGAAATGAGGTCGGAAACGTGTGCCATCAGAAATACCCTTCCTGCTTCTTCTTTTCCATCGAACCGGCGGAATCGTGGTCGATCACGCGGCCCTGGCGCTCCGACGTCGTGGTCAGCAGCATTTCCTGGATGATGTCGGTCAGCGTCGCGGCGGTCGATTCGACCGCGCCGGTCAGCGGATAGCAGCCCAGGGTGCGGAAACGCACGCTCTTCATCTGCGGTGTCTCGCCCGGACGCAGCGGCATGCGCTCGTCGTCCACCATGATGAGCGTGCCGTCGCGCTCGACGACCGGCCGCGGTGCCGCGAAGTACAACGGCACGATGGGAATGTTCTCCAGGTGGATGTACTGCCAGATGTCGAGCTCGGTCCAGTTCGAGATCGGGAACACGCGGATCGATTCACCCGGGTGCTTGCGCGCGTTGTACAGCTTCCACAGTTCCGGACGCTGACTCTTCGGGTCCCAGCGGTGCTGCGCGGTACGGAAGGAAAAGATGCGCTCCTTGGCGCGCGACTTTTCCTCGTCGCGACGGGCGCCGCCGAAAGCGGCGTCGAACTTGTACTTGTCCAGTGCCTGCTTCAGGCCTTCGGTCTTCCACATGTCGGTGTGCAGCGCCGAGCCGTGGTCGAACGGATTGATATTGCGCGCCTTGGCGTCGGGATTGATGTGCACCAGCAGGTCCATGCCGAGCTTGCGCGCCATCGCGTCGCGGAACTCGTACATCGCCTTGAACTTCCAGGTGGTGTCGACGTGCAGCAGCGGAAAGGGCGGGACCGACGGATAGAAGGCCTTGGCGGCGAGGTGCAGCATGACGGCGCTGTCCTTGCCGACCGAATAGAGCATGACCGGGTTTTCGGCCTCGGCCACCACTTCGCGCATGATGTGGATGCTCTCGGCTTCCAGCCGTTGCAGGTGCGTCAATGTACTCATCGTGTTGGGGAACCGGAAGGTGCGGAAATAGCGGGCCGCACGGCGTCGGACAGGCCGCCCGTGCGAAAGGGTCGAGATTTTACCGCGGCGCGGCAGTTCCCGGCGAATGCCGTGCAACGACACCGCCGGCAACCGCCGGAAGGTACCGAACTGCGCCGCTCGGCGCCGTGGTCAGGCGCTCTGCGAGCGGCTGCGTGCAATCATGCCGCGGCGGTCGGGAAAGTTGATCACCACCGAGCGGTGACGCCGGTCGGCAAACAGCACGTTGCCGCTGCTCAATGCCTCGGTCAGCGCCGGCGCCTGCTGCACCACCGAATCACAGGCCAGGTCGACCAGCTCGTTCTGCACCTGCGACAGGATGTGATACGACTGCCGCGCGTGCTCGGCCATCTCTTCGAGCAGCGCACCGTAAAGCTGCGGCAACTGCCACAGCGCGGACATCGCCTCGGCCACCGTCTGCGGCGGCTCGATGGCCCGCATCTGGCTGGTCAGCGCGGAACTGACCGACTCGGCCTGCAGCTTGAGCAGGCGTTCGCCGCCGTCGGCAAGAATATCGACCAGACGTCGCGGCAGGTCGGCACTCGCCGTCTCCTGGATATGGAAAACAGTGTTCATGGGAACCTCCTGCTCGATGTCGCATCCGCCGCGAGACCTCAAGTCCTCTCCGGCACTGTTTCGTTTATACCTTGCTGACCGGCGGAGTGAATACTCTGAGCGCTCAGCCCCCTCGCCACCCCGCGCTCAGCTCATGATAGAGCTCGACATAGGATCTGACCATCCGGTCAGCAGTGAACAGCTGCCAATACCTCTCTTCCGCCTTGTGCCCGAGTTCAGCCGCCAGCTCCGGCCTTTCCCATAGATGGCGCATTGCACACTGCAGAGCCTGAGGATCGCTGGGAGGGACAACCAGACCGGTTTCACCACCGATGTTGATGAAGGTGGTGCCGGTTCCGATTTCGCTCGAAATCATCGGCTTCCCATACATCGCACCTTCGAGCAGCGATATTCCGAACGCTTCCGAGCGCAGATGGGACGGAAACAGCACCCCGAAACACAGCGTCAACAGGGCAACCTTGTCCTCATCCGGAAGGTGCCCCAGAAAATGAATGTTTCTCAGGCCCAGCTGCGCCACCTGGGCTTTGAGCTCCTCCTCGATGGGGCCTGCACCAACGATGACGATAGGATAATCAGCACCCTTGGCGGCCTCAATGAGAATATGAAGGCCCTTGTAGTAACGGAGCACGCCGACGAACAGGTAGAACTTCGGGCTGAGCCGCTCACGCCAGTATTTCATCCGCTCCGGAAGTGGCTTCGGATAGGTGGACTTGTCCAGCCCTATCGGTATGACGCTGACCTTATGCTTGTAGCGCGCCAATACGTCACTGGTCGCGAGATAGTTAGGCGAGGTTGCGACTATCCTGCTCACATCGCCGAGGAACTTCCACTTGAGTGGACGATAGATCTTCAGCAGATTCTTCTGCCGGATGATGTCTGAGTGGTAGGTCACCACCGTCGGTTTGCTGACCCCGGTCGCAAAATGAACCACGTCCATAAATGGCCATGGAAAATGGTAGTGGATCACGTCAGCTTTTCGCGCAAGCTGGGCAAAGCGCAGAAATGCAGAGGTCGAAAAGCCGGTCGACGCGATCTGTATATCCAGGCGCGCTCGATGGGCCTGGTAGCCATCGATCTCGATCGTGCGAGGCACCTGGGCCGGCGTCAGCGACAACACGTCGGCTTCAATACCCAAGCCGACAGCGCCTTTGGCGAGATGATGAATCACCTGCTCGACGCCACCCATGCTGTCAGGGAAAGCCGTTCTGTAGAAATGCAGTACCCGCAACTCAGTGTCCAGTAATCGGTTGTTCGACGGTTTCCGGCGCCAACCCGGCGAGTTGCGCCATCGATCTCAGGAAACGGTGCGACGAGAACTCCGCTGCTTTCGCTTCACATGCATTGCGCATTTCCATCGCACGCTCAGCCGTAATGACGCGCACTGCGTCGGCCAGTTCGTCCGCACTCGGATCGGCAGCAAGCAGGAGACCCGTCGTTCCGTGCAGAATGCTCTCCCGGAGCCCTCCTTCGTCGACGCCGATTACGGGCTTGCCGGCCGCCATCGCCTCGACTGCGGACATCCCGAAATCCTCGTCCTTTGGAATGTAGATGCACGCGCGCGCGCGCCCGATCAGTTCGGCGAGCGCGGCGTCGTCAATCCAGCCGGTGAAGCGGATGTTGCGTGCGCCCGCGGCAAGCTGACGCAAACGGGCCAGCTCACTACCCCCTGATGCGACCACCAGTTGCTTGTCCGGCATCGCCCGGAAAGCGGCGATGACGCGGTCGACCCGCTTGTTCGGCTCAAGACGGCCAAGCGACAGATAGTAATCCCCCTGTCCGGACCAGCGGAATAGATCCGTGGCAACCGGCGGATAGACCACTATCGAATCTCGTCCAGTGAGATCCCGCGCACGTCGCCGGACGTGTTCCGAATTGGTCACCAGAACCTGCATATGGGCCAGTGCCTCGAGGTAACTCTCCCGGTAACTTCCGATGACCCTACGCAACAACGGTCGCAGCCCCGGACTCACACGGCCCAAGTACTGCTCCTCCCAATCGAAGGCGAAACGAGGGGGGGTATGGCAATACATCAGTTTCCGGCCCCGCTGCTGCGAACGTACGGCGAGCGGTGCATAGAAGCCGCTATACACGACGCATTCCGCGTCGGCGAGGAGGCGCAGATGACGGAATGTCAGCAATGCTCGCGGGATTCGCGGCAACATGCCGTAGGGCCCAGACAGACACCTGAGGGCTACCCCGTCAAGGTTGCCTGAGCCGGAAAAGCCGGAATAGATGCCGGACACACCCAAGGAGAAACCGGGCAGTCCGCTCGCCAGGATATTGACCAGCCGCTCGGCCCCTCCATTGACCTGCAGATAATCATGCAGCACCCATCGATGGAAGACATCGTTACGAGAAGACAAATGCCCCCCCGTTCAGCACGCCGTCGCAGAAGATGTCCAGCCCTGGGTCGCGCCCGGGCAGCAACTCGTCGAGCGAATCGATCGCCAGCCTGTAAGGTCCGAAACGCTTCGCCGGCTTCAGGAACGCGAGCGGAATCATCCGACGGAAGAAGAAGTGATAGGCATACTTCCGTGCAGCCAGCACCCGGTCCGGCTGCAGTCGGCTGCCCAGCGGCAGCTGGCCAAGCAGCGAGAAATACTCATCCCGAGTCGACACATCACACGTGAACCCCTTGCCACGAGACCACGCCTCGCCTGCCACGACCACCTGCATGCCCATGCAGGCCAGCTCAAGCCCGGTCTTCGTCCCGTATACCAATGCGCAGTCGCACGCTTCCATCAATGCATAGGTAGAAACTTTGGCTTCGGGACCCACAATCTTTATGTGAGGAGGCAGATCACCGAAACGCGCCGCGATCTCGTCGGCGGCAGGCTGTCTCGACGGTACCGTTCCCAGTATCTCTGCGGGGTGAACGCGGATCACCAGTTGGAACTGCGGTCGCGTAATGAAGTACTGGATGGTCTCGAACAACCACTCGAGCATCGAAGGAAAAGCCGACTGCCGGAAGTGCAGCTGCGCGTCCCAGATCACGTTCGTGAGCAGGCCGATCACCGGCCGCCCCGGATCCAGATCCAGAGCGCTTACGATCGTGGCGCGGTCGATTTCCGCGTCCTGCTGGAAATTGATCCAGTCGTTGCCTCCGGTCCAGCGGCTACGCAGATAGGAGAGCAGTGTTTGCTCATGCTCCGCCGACCACGCCATGTCCTCCCAGTTCGAGGGCGACTCGTCAATCATGGTGTAGTGATAACTGTCGTCGTGACTGACCAGCACGGTCCCTTTGCGATAGGCCAGCCCCCAGTTCACCACCCGACAACCGGCCTCGCGCAGCACGGCGCCCACCACGCCTTGCGGGATGTAGATTCCGTGGTGAAAAAGAGCCACATCCGGTTGCTGCTGCTCGAGCAGCCCGCGCAGGGCCGCAACAGTGCGTTCGCCTGCCGCTTCATAGCGCTGTGCGATCCGGCGTGCGGCCCGGGTTTCGGGCAGCGTTCCCCTGCCGTAATAGCGCAGAGCACCGGCATGCGCATGTTCGGCGAGGCTTGCGGGCGGCGGCGACGGGGGCGTGGAGTCGAGGAACTGGCCGTAAGTCAGGATAGGAAGACCGAGCGGAGCAAGCATGGCTCGCGCCGGTTCATAACAGGTGCTACAGAGATGGCGTTGCGGACCGTAACGCTCGAAATCAGGCTCGGAAAGCCATTGGTGATCACACTCCTGACAGGCCGGCAGAACGCCATCGCACAACAGGAAACTGACTTCGGCACCGCGCAGAGTCAGAGCCACACCCAGCGCACTTTCCAGGCTGCTGCATGTCCAGTTCGATCCTGTGCCGGTGGCGATGAGGACGCGTTTTCCGCCCCTTGCCTGCAACACCCGTTCCCTCCACTGCGGTGAGGCAGCCAGCTGGCGCCAGTCGGCGCGGACCTGGGAGTGAGGGCGACAGTGTCGTAGAAGGCGCTGCCCCAGCGTCGACTTAACAAGAGATTTCATACATCAAGACAGATCATGCGAGTGTTCGCCGAAGGAACGCTCCGGATTGAGGCAAACTCGTGGCAGAGGCGGCACGGCCATCTGAGCGACCCGTCGAAGTCATCCTTTGTCCAGTGCTTCGCGCACAGGCGAACGGGCCAGGTGCTCGCGCACCGATACAAAATGTTCGGCGAACTCTGCGCCGCCGCCGATGCGCTCTGCCGAAATGCCGGCGCTTTGTATCGTTGGCCCGGAAATGTCGACACCGACTTTTTCGAAGGCTCGCGGCAAGAGGCGTTCCGGTGAGGCCACCACATCCTCGTAACGCAAGGTCGCATGCTCTCGGAAGTACGAAAGCATTGCCAACGCGCGATCGTTGTAGATTTCCCACGCCCGGACCGCTCGTGACAGTACCGCGGCAGGTGGTTCGAACAAGACGCCCGAACCGGCCGGAAATTTGCTGCGTATCCTGAGCTCCCGCTTGAGCACACTGGCTGCAACATCCTCGCCATTACGATGGATGAAGACCGCCTTCGCGTCCGGAAACAGCCGGAGGAAAAGTCCGGCCGTCACCGATGTGCGCGGATCCTTGAATCCCCATGAAGCGGAGTACCGTTCCGAAGCGTTGCAGAAGCTCGGCACGAAGTCCTCGATCAGCCGCCGGGCGATCTCGGACGTCAGTCCTCCGAAGCCCCTGTGCAACTCCATCGCTCCCGGCAGACGATCAGGGGACAGCCAGCTGGCGTCGAAGTAATCGAATATCTGCCGGTTGGCATCCTGGAAAAGACGGGGCTCATAATTTCCGCTGAGACGATCTCCCATGTACACCCCGGCCGTCTCCAGCAGCTTCGCCAGCATGGTGGTACCGGAGCGATGCATGCCCAGAACGACGACCGGCGCGAGATTCATGCCCTGCCGGGTCACGACTTCATGCAGCCGGGCAATCCTGTTGTCCAGTTCCGACATCGGCTCACTCGCCTCCGGCCGTGATCTGGCACGACCAGTCAAGCCTGGGCTGAATCACGCCATGCAATTGCTCCAGCAGGAATGCTGCCTCTTCGCGTTTCGGATCGATTACCTGGAAAGTCAGCACGCGATTCAGCTTGCAATGACGGATCTGAGGCCTTGCTCGCGAGATGAGGGCGACCGAAATGTAGTACTGCCCCACGGTCAGCAGTCCTGCCGGAATTCGGGCGATCACCCGGTGTCGGCCGAGGCTCTGGGGCATCGGATCACCCACGCTGGTGAACACATTGACCTCTTCCAGCACCCCTGCGCGTGGCATGCAATACAGATGGACAACCGGATACACGACATAAGCGGTGGAGACCATCTCGCAACTCAGTTCGACCGTGATCGCCTCATCCCGGCGAATCACTTCGCTACCGTTGTCGTTGCTGTCGCTGGTGACCACGACCGACATGATGTTCGCAGCAGGCGAGAAACCGGCCGCGACCTCCGTCGATACCGCCACCACCTCGGATGTCTGCGGAACGGCTTCCGCGCCGGCAACCGGAGCGCTCTCCTTCCTGGCATTCGCATCAGGTGCCACGTACTTCGCGTTGAGCTGATTGACCTTGCGGAGGTACTCGGTCACCACGTCCTCCGAATCGCCAAAGGCCCGCACTCTGCCCCGATCGAGCCATAGCGCCTTTGAACAGAAGCGCATCACGGACTCCATGCTGTGGCTGACGAACAGTACGGTGCGCTGCTCCGAGGTGAGCAGGCTGTTCATCCGCCCGAGGCATTTCTTCCTGAACTCGGCGTCGCCGACGGAAAGCACCTCGTCAAGCAACAGTATGTTGCCGGTGACGTTCGCCGCAACCGAAAAGGCCAGCCGGGAGTACATACCACTGGAATAGTGCTTCACCGGCATGTCGATGAACTCGCCAACCCCCGAAAAATCGACGATTTCATCGAACACCGAGTCCACATCCTCCTTGCTCATGCCAAGTATCGAGGCATTCAGGTAGATGTTCGCGCGGCCGGAGAGGTCGGACTGAAAGCCGGTTCCCACTTCAAGCAGGGAATTGACCTTGCCATGCACCACCACCTCGCCAGTGGTCGGCAGCACGATCCGGGCGAGTATCTTGAGAAGCGTGCTCTTTCCGGCGCCATTGCCCCCGATGATGCCCACCCCAGTCCCTCTCGGAACGTCGAAGGAGACATCCTGAAGTGCCCAAAACTGATCCTTCTCGGACCGTCCCTTGCCGAACATTCCCAAGCCCGGGCTGTTGCCACGCGCGTATGCCTTGCCGAGTGAGCGCACCGAAAGCGCCAGATCGTTCGTCGGTTCCATCACATTTTCTCGGCGAAGCCGGCTTGAGCACGTTGAAACAGCCAAATGCCGACGAAGAACAGAACGCTCGAGACGACAAGGGACGAGACGAGCGGTTCATAGGTCATTCGGACATCTGAAAACAGCGCGGCGCGGAAGGCCGTCAGCGGCCCCACCGCCGGATTGATCCACCCGTAAAGGCTGCGGTATTCCTCTGGAACAATCGCGGGTGCGTACAGCACCGGTGACAGGAACAGGCCGATGTAGAGCAGGTAGTCGAGGATGCGCTCAGCGTCGCGAAACGCGACCACTGCCACTGCAAACAGGTATCCGAGACCCAGTGCAAGGAGGAAGATGTTGAAGATCGCGACCGGCAGCAACCAGATATTTCCCCCGGGGAACTGGTCGTACGCGAACATCATGAAAATGATGCCCCCGCCCTGGATGGCCAGATCGAACAGACGCCCGAGCACGGGAATGGCTGGCGTGATGATCCGGGGGTAGTAGATCTTGGTGATCAACCCCTTGTAGGAGAAGGGACTGCGTGCAGCTGCCTTCATCGCATCCACCAGATACCACCAGAAAACCAGGCCGGTATAGAGGAAAAGCGGATAGGCCACCTCCTCGCCCATACGACTCGCAGACTGCTGCTTGATGAAGACCATCACTGCAAGAAATATGAATGGCCGAAGGAGGGTCCACACGGCACCGTAGCGCGTCTCGCTGTAGGGTAATAGCGCGGAGGTCCGAACAAGACTAAAGAACATCCAGCGTACCCGCCACAGATCCGCAATCGTGACCCGGGCAGGAACCGGCCTGATGACATAGGAATCCGTCATGTCAGGTCACTCCTTCGGTTTGCCGAGACTGCCAGCAAACTCTGTGACGTTCAAAACGCCACCGGTAAGGAGCCAGTGGTGCTCCCGGGACGGCAGCACGTCCTCCGCACCCGCCATGAGGAACCAGCGCTGCGTCGGGTGAAAGAAGGGAATCGGCGTCACAGCCAGACCCGCCTGGTGCGCCAGTTCCACCACGTCGTCCTGACGGTAGCGGACGCATCCAGGATAGACCCACACATCTTCAGGGGTAGCATTCGCGGCGTCTCCGATGGAAAACGTCGCGGCAATCATTCCCTTGGGTGCCAACACCTGCGCGAACTCACCGAGCAGCTTCCTCACCAGCGCTCGGCCGGTATGGGAAAAGATGGACTGAGCAAGCACGAAGTCGAAAGGCTGATCGCGGAACGGCACGGTGAAGTCCGCGTTGGTCGAGAACCTGGGTTGCTTGACTCTCAGAATATCTCCACCCAACTGGCGTTCGACGGCATCGTCGAGCAACCACTGGTTCGGCTCGACGCCGTAGTACCCCCCCTGCTGAAGATAGGATAAAAGCATTCTCCCGGCCCGCAGGGAGCCGCAGCCGAAGTCCAGCACCCGATGCGTTTCGCGAAGACCGAGTGTCGTCAGCAGGCGGAACTGGGCGGCACCCATCAGGTCGTAGCGGCCGGGCGGACCGACGAAGGCCCGATAGTGCTCGTCACCAGGCACCAGTTCCGCAGAGTCGGCGTCGCTCAAACGACGCGTATCGTTGACTTCGTTTTCCATCGTTATCCTTTGGACAATCTCGTCGTCAATTTGTCGTGCATGCGCACTGACAGCAATCCGGCAATCAGGGCTGCCCTGTGCAGGACACGGAGAGGCAGATGAATTCCTCTTTCACCGACCAGAATTCGCCGTAACAGGCCTCTTCCGGGAGGGGCTTGGTCAGAGATGCCCGTTCCATTGTCTCGGCGCACCTTCTCGATCGACGCCCGCAAGCGACCGCTTTCGAAGGCGCGACGCACAAAGTAGGCCAGCGTCATCTTCTCGGCCGGTACATGGTGGAAGATGAAACAGTCCTGCGAATAGTAGATCCTGCGTTTTTCCGGCTCGGTACAGAGCCGGTACCGTTCGATCAGATTGCGCTCTTCGCCAAGACGGAGCTGAGTGCCTACCATGCCGAAATCGCTTGAGAACAGCCCCAGATCCAGCAACAAACGGCGGCGGATGATGAAATTCCCGCCGCTGACGGGACAGTCAACGAATCCGGTTGTTCGTGCGTGCCGGCGGATCTCGAGTTCATCCTGAAACCAGAAGGGCTTCTTCGACGTATAGAACGGGAACACCGGCCCTCCGGCAATATCTGGAGAGTGACCGGCAACGACCCCCATCACATTCCGCACATAGTCCGTCCCGGGCAAGGCATCGTCATCGAGATAGCAGACATATGCCCCGGAAGCGGCCAGACAGCCACAGTTTCTCGCATGCGACAGCCCCTGCGTCCCTTCGAACAGGTAGCGTGTCCATGGCCAGCGGGCGCACAGTCGTTCACTGACCGACGCCGTATCGTCATTACTGTTGTTGTCGACAATCAGGACTTCGATATTCCGGCCACCGAACTCCTCTATCTGTTTCGCCAGGTCGCTCACGCAGTGTTCGAGGAATGCAGCGCGGTTGAAAGTGCAGATGACAAAGGACAGAAGAGTTTCATCCTGCATTGGATTCGCCGCGAGATCTCATGAACCGTGGTTGGAAAAAGAACGCCATTTGAACGACGAGCGCACCATCTTGGCGGGCAGGAAACAGGCCTGTCTAACCAGGCCCACGAGCTTTCCGATCAGCAGAGCAGCGCCTCTGAGCTTATTCACCCGGAGGTCCACCGGTGCTCTGGCTCTATATAGCTTGATCAGGGACACTGTCTCGCGGAACAGCTTGGTCAGTATCCAGGGCAGCGAGCGCACGCTCTCGCGCTTTACGACGACCGACATCTTGCCCGACTGATACGCCCGCCCGAGCATGTAGCGCATGGTCATCTTCACCGGCGGAACGTAGTGGTAGATGAAAAGGGACTGAGCGTAATAGATCCGTCGTTCCGCCTCGGAACACCTCCGCCGGTACCGCTCAATCAGTTCTCGCTCCTCTCCCAGTCTGACCTTGTTTCCGACCATTCCGAGATGCGGCGCAAAGCCGCCCAGTTCGCGCAGCAATGAAAGCCGCACCACAAAATTCCCCCCGCTGATGGGACAGTCGAAGAATCCTGTACCCGGCGCATGTCTCCTGATCTCGAATTCGTCCTTGAACCAGGCGGGCCGTTCGCTCAGGTAATACGGAAGAATCGGCCCGCCTGCGAAATCCGGATTTTCCTCGGAAAGGATGCGGACCAAGGTCTCGAGATAGGCTTCTCCCGGCTTTCCA
Source organism: Methyloversatilis sp. NSM2 (assembly GCF_038066675.1). Classification (NCBI taxonomy): domain Bacteria; kingdom Pseudomonadati; phylum Pseudomonadota; class Betaproteobacteria; order Nitrosomonadales; family Sterolibacteriaceae; genus Methyloversatilis; species Methyloversatilis sp. NSM2. Next base: position 964,038 of record NZ_JBBUKV010000001.1, on the reverse strand, counting down.
TCATCATCGAGATAACAGATGTACTGCGCTTCACTGTTTCTCTCACCGCAGTTCCGCGCATTCGACAGTCCTTGCTTCGGCTCCTGCAGATAGCGGATGAAGGGATAAGTGCGCTGCAACTCGCTGACCATCCGAGCGGTGTCATCGGTGCAGTTGTTGTCGATGACAAGAACTCCGACGCGCCGGCTGTACTCGTCGTTGAATTGAGGCAGCAGTGCGTCAAGGCATATCCTCAGGAAACGCGAACGATTGAATGTGCAAATGGCAACATCAACCAGACGGTGAGAACCGTCATGTGACACATCGGCCGCCTGGACGTTCATCTGCGTTTTCCTCTCAATTCTTCCTTGAGCTGCTGGACCCGCGCCCGGCACTCGTTCAAATTTGCGTAGGCCGCCTTGAGTTTGTCCCGTGTCCGGGAAATATTCGCGAAGAGGAGCGACCAGTCGCCACTCAATCCGGCTTCCATGAAGTAGATCAGCCCGCGCGGAAATGCGTCGGCCACATTGGGAGCGCGCAATTCGAGGGATATCTCTTCACGATAATTGTTGGCCATGTACTGGGCGTGAAGCAGTCCCATATACCCACGAAGGGACTTCGCGTCCTCGTCGGTTACCGCGCCCGCTGACGCCGGGTCAGGGCTGCGCAGGAAATGCAATGCGGCAGACAGGTAGGGGAACGAGGGGCGATTTCCGGTATTGAACAACGTCGTCAGCTGCTTCTCCATCGGCGCCCGATAGGCGTTACTGCCCTCGGGCACATACCTGTAGCGGATCGTTCCTGACTCGTGAACGATTCCGCCCATCAGCGCGAGCCCCAGGACGAACAGCCGATCAGGAAAAATGGAGGCCGGGAAGCCCCCCATCCGTCGTAGCGCCGAGCTCCTCATCAAGCCATAGATCATGTCGCCCGCGAACTGGCCCATTTGTGGCAGGCGCGTCAGCCATTCGTAATTTGAATAGTCAGCGGAATCAATCGAGGGCCCGAAAGCGAAGACTTCATCCGCGTTGGCGAGATCGTGCACGTAACACGTCTTCGGATAAACGAGAACCGCTTCCTCCCGCGCTTTGAGCGAGCCCGCCAGTACCTCCAGCCAGTCGGGATCGAGCCTATCGTGATCTGCCACCCACCCGAAGTAATCACCGCTCTCCGACACCGCGAGCGCGGCCACTTTGTCCCACGCCGCCACGAGCCCCGCGCGGCTTTCATTCCTATGAAGCCGGATGCGTGAATCCCGACTCGCATAGGACTGGAGCATATCCCAGGAGCCATCGGTCGATCCATCATCGAGCACGGTAAGCGAGAAGTCACCGCTGCTCTGACCGCACACCGATTCGAGCGCAAGTCGGAGTCCGTCACCGGCGTTGTGCACCGGCATTGCAAGTCGTGCCACTTCCATGCGGCCTATTCTGCCGGCTTGATGTTGCGCAGGAAGATCGCACCAAACGTGTAGGGTCCGTTGTTGAAGGTCGGGTGCTGCAGATAGCTCCGTCCATCGTCAACGAACTCGGTGCCGTCCGCAATTTCGAACAACCCGGTGCCAAGAAAACTCCGGGCGATGTCTTCCTTGTCCTTGAGCGCGTTGCGCGGACTCGGATCCTTGCCTATGCCCACGACGCCCGGAGCAGGATTCCGGTAGTCGAATGTCAGCGACAGGATGGCTCCTGGCTTGAGGCAGCGTGAAATCTCCCGCAGTGCAGACTGCTTGATGTCGAAATCGAGGTGTTCGAACACGCAGATCGAGAACGCGTGATCGAAGTAGTCATCGGGGAAGTCGAGTTTGCGCATATCCATGCAATACGAGTGCATGGTGGTCCATCCCATCTTCCGGGCGATGTCGTCACCGTGGGCGAGCAGTTTCTCGTTCAGATCGACGGAGTGCAGTTCGTAGCCCTGGCTCGCCATGTAGCAGGTGAACAGGGACGCGGCACCGCCCGCGTCGAGCAGTCGCTGCCCCGGCTTCAGCAGCGGCCTCATGTAGCGCAGCACCCAGTAGATTTCCCAGTAGAGAAACCAAGGGTAGCGCAGATCATCGGCCGCTCCCACCAGCGGCTGATAGTCGAGACGCTGCTCGTCCCCGCGTGTCAGTGCCTTGATTTCGCCGGCATCGGTCCGGTATGCGCCACGGACCTTCTGTCCCAGCAACCGCTTCCAGATCGATGCCTTCTCGCGCTCGATCGGGCGCTTGGGGAGTGTTCCCACCCAAGAGGACGGAGCGATCTCGTGTTCATAAATCGTTTCGATCAGCCTGTTCAGATCCTTCACGATCTGCTGCGCGTCGGGCGTGAGCAGATCATCACGGTTCATCGACTTGTTGTTGATCATCTTTACCTCATTGCTTCCTGCTGTATCGTCTGTGGCGGCATACCCGTAGAGCTGCCCGGCCCAGCGGCGGCTGTTCGCCTCGACCGCTTCGGCCGAGAACTCGTCCATTTCATGGGAGTCCTTGTTGAAATACTTCTTGTCGCCCGGATTTCGCGGCAACACGCCCATGGCTCGTCCATCGACGGCTTGCGCACGCAAGCGGACCAGTTGATCGACGATATTCCTGATCGGGTCCCCGGCTGGTAACAGGTTGTCGCGCGCCCAGACTGCGAGCCGATCAACCCGAACATCCATGCGCTCATCCAGCATCCCGCAGAAATCGTCGACTGTACGGAGGCGAGGTGCCGCGTCGTACCACTCGCAATGAAGACCGTCCGGAATCTTGATAGGCTCGAACATCCATGCCCGCTTGCCGGCGACGGATGCCTCGAGCAGGCTCGTGCTGTAGGAAGAAACGATGTGATCGCTGGCCAGTATCCACTCTCTGACCGTGCCTTCCTTGATGAAGTGAATACGCCCGGTATCTTGGCCTACTTCCCGGTGGAAGAAATCCAGCATCTTCGCCGTATTGATGGCCGGCCGCGGGCGGAAGATCACCTCCACGTCGTCCCGCAGCGATGCCGCGCGGGACGCCGTGAGCAACTCGCGCAGTGACGGTATCGAGAAATTGATCAGTTCGTTGAGCTCATCGCGGTCACCGCCCAGAGAGACGAAGAAATCGAGTTTCTTCTGCGCGAAAGCCCAGCGGTAGTTCTCGGGAACGAACACCCAAGTCTTGTCGACATCCAGACCGAACTTCGCCGCAATGGAACGACGGGTGTCGAAGTACGCCTTGTATGGCTCCTGGTAGAGCTGGTAGGCAGGATGTCCATTGACGACGACATTCTCATTCGGAACACCGAACTCGGTCAGATAGTCCTTGAAGAACTGTCCCCATGCAAAATGGATGACCTGTTTGCGCGCGATGTCGTCAGCCGGGGCCTTGATCTTGTAGTGAGCCCTGTAGTGGATTTGCTCCCAGGCGGCATTGACGTGGATCGCGTCAGGCCAGCGCCGGAAAACGTCCTCGGTGGCGAGTGCGCCCTCGACGAAATAGACATATGGATGAACAATGACGGCCGGATCGAACTCGGTCAGATAGCTCTGAATGTGCTGGTAGAGGTTTCGCACCTCGACACGCAGACCGTGCTCCACGAGCGCAATGGCCTTGACTGCGCAGGCGACGTCCAGCTCTCGCGCGACATGTTCGACCAGCCAGAGGACGTCAACCTTTCTGGGTTCCCGGGAAGGCATTACTTGATCCATCCCTTCATGTGCCCTGCCGCACGCGACTGACCAGCGAATCTGCATCCAGGCCGCAGGCGCGGAGAACTTCCGCTACCGAGCCCGACGGCGGAATGGATTCGATGCCGACACGGACGAACTGCATGTCCGGAGGAATTCCCTTGCCGACCGCGAGGGCAGAAAGAATCATGTCAGCCTGCCCTCCGTCCGCGTAGTGGTTGTCCAGACAGAACACCTTCTGACAACCGGCAAGTTCGCCGCGCAGCCACTCTGTATCCACCTGATTGAGCCAGGGAAGATTGATCACCCTGACGCTCGGTCCTTTCTCGTCGGCGAGACGCCGCGCCGCGTTGACCGCCTCGCTGAGCAGCACCGGGCCGTAAGCAATGATGGCGACATCACGCCCCGGGTGAACACATACGCCGCGACCCGGCACCGGGCGGTAGTCTTCCGGCAAGTTAAATGGCACGTTCCACGGAAGGGAGACGAGGCGCAGATAGCTGCTGCCCGGCGCCTCATTTACGCACCAGTCCACGAGCATGCCAACCTCGGCTTCGCAGGAGGGTTCGACCAGCGTCATTCCCGGCACGGCGGCAAGTGTCGAGATGTCCCTCACGGCCTGATGCGAATGCCCCGGTCCGCCGGGGACGACACCGGCCAGAGAGCCGACGTAGAGAATCCGCGTTTCTTCGGTCGCGTTATTGTATATCTGCTCGTTGGGGCGAGCCGATAGGAAACATGCAAACGAATGGACGATCGGCATCAACCCGTTGAGTGCCATGCCCCCGGCCATCGACACCATGTCCTGTTCGGCGATGCCGCATTCCACCAGACGACCCGGATGCTTTTCGCGAAACGGAATCAAGCCGGTATCCAGAATGAGGTCGGCATCAAGGGCCACGAGGTTAGGGTGTCTGTCCGCCTGTTCAATCAACGCACGGGAATAGGCAGCAACCAGACGTTGCTGTTCGGCCGCTACTGGCAGAGGCGCTTCTCGCACGACTGTCTCGAATTCGAGGGAAGGCGCGCCCACTGCAGCAATGCGCTGCTCCAGACGGTCAATCAGTTCCTGCGCGGCCTTGCGATAAGCGCCCGCATCCGGGGCGCCGCTATGGAACCTATACATCGCCACATCAGAGTCAAGCGCCGTGTGCTCCATGAAGGACACGCCCCGACCCTTGACGGTATCGGCGATGATCACCTTGGGACGAGGGTCCGTCTCCAAGGCCGACAGCGCACGGGCAAGAGCAGGAATATCGTGGCCATCGCACCGTGCAACGCACCAGCCGAAGGCCTCTAGTTTGGCCAGGAGGTCGCCAAGATCCGACACGTTCTTGACGAAGGTATCCGACTGGAGCTTGTTATGGTCGATGACGACGACCAGTTCGTGCAGGTCGAAATTAACAGCGGAAACGAGAGACTCCCAGAACTGCCCTTCCTGCAACTCGCCGTCGCCGGTCATGACGAAGACGCGGCCGGATCGTCCCAACAGACGGTTGGCCAGGATCATGCCTTTTGCCTTGGAAACCCCCATGCCTAGCGAACCGGTATTGGTCACAATGCCCGGAGTCCCGACGTCCGGGTGTCCGGGCAGTCCGTCAATCCGCCGCAGACGGTGCGTAAGCGCGAAATCGAGGCGCCCCGTGCCTATCAGTGCCGCGTAGAAGCCCGGCGCGTCATGTCCCTTCGAACTGAAGTAGACGTCGTCGTCATTCATTTCCTCGAGCAACAGCCAACTGACGATATCCAGACTACTGAAACTGCTGCCGATATGACCCGAGCCAGCACACGCGATCATGTAGAGCGCATTCAGCCGACACATGTCGGCAAAGATGCCTGCCCGTTGTTCAGGCTCGACATCCAGCCCTCTGGCGCGCTCAAATTCTGGGTAAGGAAGGTAGTACAGCGTTCCTTCGACAGCTTGCCCTACGAGATCACCCACGATTTACTCCGGTTCATACTGCAAATTGGTAGGAAGACTGCGCGACTGCAGGCAACGTCACCGCCTGCGTCGCCAGCAGTCGTTCAGCCAGCCACCAGTCTTCGGGTTCGTTGATGTCGAAACCCTCGTAGCCTTCGCTGACGAAAGGGATGACGGACTCCCCTGCAATGCTGTTCTGCTGAAGCGGCACGCGCGACCAGGCGATTTCCAGACTAGCGTCCTGCGCATAGACCTCTGGCAACGCTGCGTACTGGCTGCTGTGCCACGGTGTCGTTCCGTTGGCGAAAGGCAGCAAGGGCAGCATTCTGTTGCCGCGGATAACCCACATCTTTCCCGGGTGCTGCTTGCACTTCTCGATCGCCCGCAGTGAATCGGCACGCGGATCTTCGATAAAACGCGCCCAGGCGCGGCGTATCGTATCGGGCTGCCGGAAAGGGCTTGTCGGGCGGAGGATGCTGAACACTTCAAACTCGCGGGACGCCGCTGCCAGTTGGCGGAGCATCCACACCACCCATTCGATATCCGGAGACTTGTCACCGGATATCTCCGCTGCACGCAGTACCGGCACCTCCGCACCGTAATGTCGCGCGATGTCCGCATAGCGCTCACTGTCAGTGGCGCAGATCACCGCATCAAACACGCCACTATCGATCGCAGACCTGATGGAATACGCCAGCATGGGATGTTCGCCCAGCGGTCGGATGTTCTTGTCCGGCACCCGCTTGGAACCCGAGCGGGCCGGGATGAAGGCAACGGATTTCGGTTTCATGTTCAGATCAGTTGGGCGCGGGCAAGGAAGGAAATGTTCTTGAGTTCCGAATAGACATCGAGCGCTTCGAGACCTGGCTCCCGGCTGCCATTGCCGGACGATCCGAAACCGCCGAAGGGCATGTGCGGTTCGCTGCCGTAGGTGCCCATATTCACGTTCGCCACGCCGGCCCGCACGCGCTGGGCAAACCACATCGCCCGATCCACATTGCGGGTGTGGATCGCAGCCGTCAGTCCGTACTCCGTGGCATTGGAGAAGACAAGTGCCTCCTGCAGGTTCTCGACTGGATGCAAGGTGGCGACAGGACCGAAAATTTCCTTCCCGCAGAGTTCTGCCTCGGGGGCCAGTCCATCGATGACTGTCGGCTCCACGTAGTACCCCTGCGTCAGAGACGGGTCGGCAGGTGCGCCTCCTCCGCACAGAATGCGCCCGCCCTGTTCTCGAGCACGCTCGATCGCGGCGAGAACTGACTGCTGCTGGCGCCTGCTGACGACAGGCCCCAGGTCGCAACCCGGACCGTTTCCGAGCTTCAGACCTCGGGCCCTGTCTACGAAAGCGTCCCGGAAGGCGTCAAAGACCTTCCGGAAGACGATAATTCGGCTGCCTGCAGCGCAGCGCTGCCCCGCATTGCTGAACGCAGACAATGCCGCCCAATGGACGGCCTGTTCGAGGTCTGCGTCATCACAGACAACGAATGGATTCTTTCCTCCGAGCTCAAGTGACACTCGCGCCAAACGTCGCCCGGCCGTTTCAGCTATCCAGCGACCTACTCCCGTGGAGCCGGTAAAACTGATCACGGCGACACGCTCGTCACTCACCAGCGCAGCCCCGGATAGCTGCCCTCTTCCCTGAATGACGTTGAAGACGCCGTCCGGCAGCCCCGCCTCCCGCGTCATCTCGGCGAAAAGCTGCGCGATCTGCGGCGTATCTTCGGCTGCCTTGAGAACAACCGCATTACCGCACACGAGTGCGGGAAAGACCTTCCAGGCAATGTTTGCGATCGGCGTATTGGCTGGCACGATCAAACCCGCCACGCCGCGTGGCTGGCGCACCGTGTGGCTGTACTTTCCGGGCACTCCTGACGTCAGTGAGCGGCCGTGCAGGCGCATGCCCTCGCCGGCAAAATACTCGCCCTGAAGAATGGCGCCTGCCGTTTCGCCCTGGGCATCCTGCGGCGACTTTCCGGTTTCCAGAGCGACGCAGTGAGCAAGTTCGTCGCTGCGTCGCTTCATCACGGACACCAAGTCGCCGAGGATTTGCCCGCGTTTCACTGGCGACACATCCGACCATGCCGGAAATACGACGCTTGCTGCCAGGACTGCGGAATCGACGTCAGCGGCCGATGAATCGGCGAAGTGACTCAGCAGTCGGCCATCGTGAGGACTAAACTTATCGAGCCACCGATCACTGCTCGGCAGTTGTACTTCGCCCTTAATCCAGTTGCCTATGCGTGAAGTGTTCGTCATCAGATCGCCGTCCAGCCACCATCGATCACCAGATTCGCTCCTGTCATATAGCGCGACGCAGGGCTTGCGAGAAAGAGCACAGAGCCGTTGTATTCGTCCGGATTGGCCATGCGGCCAATCGGAATGCGACCGCAGTAGGCATCAAGGAAAGCCTGCTCCTGCCCATTGAAAACACCGGCGATCGTCAGGGAATTCACCCGGACATTGCGCTTGGCCCAGTACACCGCGAGATAGCGCGTCAGATTGAGAACCCCTGACTTCGATGCAGCGTAGGCGACCGGTTTGAAGAACACCTCGCCGCGCTGCCGACGGTAGTCGTAGAGGCTCTGATCCGGTGACACTACACCGTAGATTGAGGCGATGTTGATGATCGACCCTCGCCCTTCGCTTGCGAGCGCACCGCCGAATATCTGACAACAGAGATAGACACCCTTAAGGTTAACGTCAATCACTTTGTCCCACGAAGATTCCGGATAGTCCTCGAACGGGCCATTCTCGTCGAGAGGTGCGGAGGGGGGAGAGTCGATGGCCGCGTTGTTGACCAGCACGGTGGGTGCTCCGAAACGAGCCCGAATCTCGACCAGTGCCGTTTCCAGCGTCGTTCTGACAGTCACATCCACGGCACAGAAGAAGAAGTGATCGGGAAAATCCGTGGACAGCGCCTCCCCATCGCCAGAGAGCCTTACATCCAGGCCGGCAACTCTGGCACCGCGCTGGAGGAACGCACGTGCGTACTGGGAGCCGAGTTGGCCCGAAACGCCCGTAATGACAACGATTTCGTCGCTGACAGAGAAGAGTGACTCAGTAGGAAGGTAATTCACGTTATTTTTGAGCGTCCTGCTTGGCATGGAAGATCAGATCACACACTTCTCGAACGGCCCCCTGGCCGCCAGGTCTGCTGGTGCGATAAACGACATGAGGAATAACTTCCGGGTAAGCATCAGCCACAGCGACAGGAATACCCACTGCACGGAAAGCAGGGATATCGTTTATGTCGTTGCCGACGAACATGGTTCTGGCGGGCGGGACGGAGAGTTCCTGACACGTACGGAGGATCTCCGCAGCCTTGTCTTCAACACCTTGCTTGCACGGCAGCTTCAGCTTGTTTGCCCGGGCCGTCACAACGGGGTTGACTTCGGTCGAGATAATGAGCAAGCGAACACCCAATGCGCGCAAGCGCGACAAACCAAGCCCATCACTCCGCCAGCAACGTACTGATTCGACGCCATCCTGTGAAACGTAGACGGTGTTGTCGGTAAAAACACCGTCGAAATCGAAGGCAACGAGTTCGACTCCAGACAGACTTTCAGCGGAAAGCGTCACGCACGCTTTCCTTCGATATCGGAGTAATCGATCGGCTCACCTTTTGCAATATCGCGCTTGGCCACACATCCAACGATCCGATTCGCTTCACGAACAGGAATGTAACCCACGTTGAAAATCCGCCCAGAAAGAGAGTCAAGGGTGATTTCATCCCCAGCCTTGACATCCACATAGGCCACCAGGGACTTTCCAAGCTTCTTGAACACGCGCTCGCTGCCGAGTTCGACCTCAGGCTTTGGCGCCATCATGTGCCTAACCCTCTTGATGTCCCGAACGAACTTCCGAAAACCTTCTGGCTCAAGCGCAAAACTGTGATCGGTGCCTTTCCATGCACGATTCAACGTTACGTGCTTCTCGAAAACGCGCGCACCTTTGAGGTATGCCACCGGACCCGACAGAGTACCGTTGAAATGATCGGACAAGCCTATGGCACAGCCCGGAAACTCCGTCTTCAGGACTGGGATGTTATCGAGCCCGAGCCTGTTGTATTCGCACGGATACTCCGAGACACAATGAAGAATTGCCACGTCATCGTGATGACTGCGCAGCACCTCGATGCTGGAACGAATCTGGTCGATCTTACCGCCACCGATGCTCATTACCACCGGCTTTCCCGTCTTTCCGATCCGGTGGATCAACGGTAGATTACCCAAATCGAAGGAGGCCACCTTCAGGATATCCACACCCACTTCCCCCAGCAACTCGAGGCTCGGCTCGTCGAACGGCGTGGACATGAACTTAACGCCGTATTTCTCGCAGTCCTGCTTCAAAATGGGGAGCCACTCAGGCTTGAGCTCAAGCCTTTCGCGGTGAGCACCATATGTTTCAGCAAAAGCATTCTCGCTTTCATACGGAGCCTCATAGGCCTCTCTTGAAAACAAGTATTTATTATTCCGCGTCTGAAACTTTACTGCATCCGCCCCCTCGAATGCGAATATTCGAATATATTCACGTGCAATGTCAAGATCACCTTGGTGATTTTGACCAACCTCCGCGATGATAAAGGGATCTTCATCAAGAAACTCTCGCTCAAACATACAATTCACAGTGCGCTTAGATGGAAGTTAATCAAAACAACACAAGAGAAACCCCTGCCTCAAAGGCGTAGGCCAAACTGAAATCACCGTACTGGCGAGCGAAAAACAACAAAATAAACTTTCACAAAACAAAATACGCGTTAAACGAATTCGTCCCAAACCCGCGCAATCGCACTCATTCATGAAATCCGCTCGCAGCCTCACAAGCGTCGGAATATATCATTCCAAGACAACCTCCGCAATCAGAATGCATGATTTACCGGAAGGGATGGCAGGGAAGGCAGGGACGTCGCCCCAATTCCAACACTCGGGATCGAGGGACGACGTCGACGCGGTGTTAGCCTGGTAACACGGCTACAATCATGGAATGCCGTCAGGACGTACGGGAGCCCGAGCGAGCAAAGGAGGACTGCGGCCGTGGCTGTAATGCCCCCGCGTCACTGTCGCACGCCAGCCGCCTCGGACTCTGGTTGCACTGATCACTTAGCACGATCAACGACGCCCCCATCCCTTCCTCGACGTCATCCTGACACGTAGGATCAGAAGGGAGAGAGGCGGCGGGCATTGGGCTGCATCCTCGCAAGACCAGGGGCGAACGCTGACCCGCCGGAAAGTTGGCGCAAGCAGTCTACGCATCGGGTCGGAAGCCTTTGCGGATATATCGACGGCGCAACCAAATCTTGCAAAAAAAGCCCGTGTCTATCCGGCTGTTGCCGGTAGACCACGGGCTTAGTGTTTGATGGTGGAGAGGAGGAGGATCGAACTCCCGACCTTCGCATTGCGAACGCGACGCTCTCCCAGCTGAGCTACCCCCCCAACGGCTGCGGATTATAGGGCCTCGGATGCCGGTTGTGAAGGAACATCGCTCAGAATCACGCGGTCGCAGCATCACGATCGGTACGGATTTCAGACACGATGAAAAAGAGAATCGACGGAATGGATCGCAGGCGCTTCATCGGCGGTGGCGCGGCTGGGGCGCTGCTCATAGCGTCGCCGCTGTGGCTGGCAGGCTGCGCGACAGCGCGGCAGTACGAGCAGGCCGAGCACATGGCGGCGCAGCTCGCTGTCGGCGACGAGTGGATGTACGAAGAACTGAATGGCTACAACCGCGAGCGGCAAGCCGGGATCCGTTACGTCGTCGAGCAGGCGGACCCGCCGCGCCTGCGCATCGAGGTCGATGGCAAGCCGCTGAGCAGTCTGCGCAGCGGCCAGTTCGAGGAGTACGCAGCGCCCTGGGTGGTTAGCCGCGACACCGTGTATGACCGCGACAACCGCTACGACGCACCGTTGCCGGTGCTGCCGGCGCTGCTCGAACCCGGCGTGCGCGAGGCGTGGCAGTCGATGGTGACCACCGATCCGAAGGAGCGGCCGCGCCGCTGGCACGTGCAGATCGACACGCTCGGCTACGAGCGCGTGACTGTACCGGCGGGTGAATTCGAAGCATTGCGCGTGCGTCGGCTGATCAAGTTCGAACACCCGGATTTCTTCCGCACACAGTCGGAACGCGTCGAACACCTGTGGTTCGTGCCCGAAGTAAAACGCTGGGTGAAGCGCGAGTGGCGCGGCCAGTACATGCCCAAGCTGCGCAGCCGCCATCCGCTGCTGCGCGAGGACTGGGTCGTGTGGGAGCTGACCCGCTTTACTGTGGCGTGATGCCGGCGCCCGCGAGCGCACGTCCGAGGCGGTCGTTCACCGCGGCCCACTCGGGCGTCTCCGGAATGGCTTCGATCACGATCATCGAACCACCGACCGCGTCCGCGTCGCGCATCGCGGCGTAGAGCCCGCGTGCGTAGCCGGCTGGTTCGGCCGGCAGCATGAACCAGCGATGCGGACAGTCGGACAGTGGCGGCTGGCTGTGTGCGATCACCGCACAATGTCGCCCGCTGTGACGGAAGGCGTTCAGGAAGTCGCGCAGCCGCGCAGGCGCAATCTTGCGCATCGCGCTGCGCGGCGCGTAATGCGCGGCGAGCGCCCCGGACACCCGCGGTGAGTTCTCGTCGCCCTTGCCCGCAGGCATGCGACCGATCACTGCAGCGATCTGCCCGGCGCTGATGGCGCCCGGCCTGAGGATGCGCGGAGTGTCTCCGGACAGGTCGAGTATGGTCGATTCGATGCCGACCTCGCACGGCCCGCCGTCGAGCACGGTGACCGAGTCACCGAACTCGTCGCGCACGTGTTGCGCGGTCGTCGGGCTGATGCGACCGAAGCGGTTGGCTGACGGTGCGGCCACGCCGCCGCCGAAGGCGCGCAGCAGCTTCAGCGCCACCGGATGCCCCGGCACACGCAGTCCCACCGTGTCCTGACCGCCGGTCACCTCGAGCGGCACGTCTTCCTCCCGCTTCAGGATCAGGGTCAGCGGGCCCGGCCAGAAGGCCTGCGCCAGCGCGATCGCCTCGCGCGGAATGTCGCGCGCCCAGACGGTCATCTGTTCGGCGTCCGGCAGATGCACGATGAGCGGATGGTCGGCGGGGCGACCCTTTGCCTCGAATATGCGGCGCACCGCCGCCGGGTTCATCGCGTCGGCGCCCAGTCCGTAGACGGTTTCCGTCGGCAGCGCGACCAGTTCGCCGGCGCGCAGCCGGCGCGCAGCGTCAGCGATGTCGGCGTCCGACGCGCTCATCGTTCAGCCGGCGATGCCGATGGCGCCGCGTGCGTTCATCGCGGTGTCGATGACCGGATCACCGCTCTCGCCGAGCACGGTGAAGTGGCCCATCTTGCGACCAGGACGTGCGTGATGCTTCTGGTAGAGGTGCAGTTTCAGCCCCGGTTGGCGCAGCAGGCGCGACCAGTCCGGTTCATGGGCGTGATGGGCGTCCTGCTGGTACCACAGGTCGCCAAGCAGATTCACCATCACCGCGCGCGAATGCTGGCGTGCGTCGCCCAGCGGCAGGCCGCACAGGATGCGCACCTGCTGTTCGAACTGGTTGGTGACGCAGGCATCGATCGTGTAATGGCCGCTGTTGTGCGGGCGCGGCGCCATCTCATTGACCATCAGCCGGCCACCGGCGATGAAGAACTCGACGCCGAGCACACCGACGTAACCCAGTTCGGCGGCAATGCCGGAAGCCATTTCGGTCGCTTCGGCGGCCAGCGCACCGCTGATGCGCGCCGGCGCGATGGTCACGTCGAGAATGCCGTTGCTGTGGCTGTTCTCGGCCACCGGGAAGGGCGCGACACGACCGGCCGCGTCGCGGGCCAGCACCACCGACACCTCCAGTTCGAGCGCCAGCATTTGCTCCAGCACACAGGCTTCGCGCTTGAAGCTCTCGAACGCTGCCCTCGCTTCGGCGGCATTGGCCACCCTCGCCTGCCCCTTGCCGTCGTAGCCGAAACGCGCCACTTTCAACACGGCCGGAAACAGCGACGGATCGGCCGCCTCGATGTCCGCCACACTGCGGATCGCGGCAAACGGGCCAACCGAAAAGCCACGGTCGGACAGGAAGGTCTTCTCCGCGATGCGGTTCTGCGCCACCGCGACGCAGGCGGCGTTCGGGCGGGTCGGAATGAATTTAGACAGGTGATCCAGCGTGTCGGCCGGAACGTTCTCGAACTCGGTGGTCACCGCGGCGCAGGTCTGCGCCAGTCGCTCCAGCGCCTGCATGTCGTCGTAGGCGGCGCACAGGTGCTCGTCCGCTGCCTTGCCGGCCGGGCTGTTGCGGTCCGGGTCGAGCACAACGACGCGATAGCCCATTTCATGCGCGGCCAGCACGAAGAAGCGGCCGAGCTGACCGCCGCCGAGCATGCCGAGGGTTGCGGGAGGAAGAATCATCTGCAAAGGCTCCGAAAGATCCGGCTCAACTTCTCGTGACCGCGGACGGATGCGGATGTGGCGGATGAACGCGGATTAAAACCTGAAAATGGATGCAGCGGACGGCAGCCGCAGCGACGGCGGTCAGCCTTCGAGCTTCATGTCCAGCACGGTCTGGGCCTGCCGAGCGCGGAAGTCCTCGAGCGCCTGCGCAAGCGACGCATCTTCGCCCGCCAGCAAGGCCACTGCAAACAGTCCGGCATTGGCTGCACCGGCCTCGCCGATGGCGAAGGTGGCGACCGGAATGCCCTTGGGCATCTGCACGATGGACAGCAGCGAATCCATGCCGTTGAGCGCCCGCGACTGCACCGGTACGCCGAGCACCGGCACCGTAGTCTTGGCCGCCAGCATGCCCGGCAGATGGGCAGCACCGCCGGCACCGGCGATGATGGCGCGCAGGCCGCGACTGCGTGCCTCCTCGGCATAGGAGAACAGCAGGTCCGGTGTACGGTGCGCCGATACGACGCGCGCCTCGAACGGCACACCGAACTGCTCCAGCATGGCGCAGGCGGCGCGCATGGTGTCCCAGTCGGAGTTCGATCCCATCACGACGCCAACCAGCGGCGTGCGGGCGTGGTCTTCAGCACTCATCGGCTTCATCCTTCGCCGGCCTCGTCGGCCCGGAAAAAGGCGCGGATTCTACACCCGCGCGACAGCGAATCGACAAACATGGAAAAAACGAAAGGGGCACCGATTGCCCGGTGCCCCTCTGGGGTCTGGTCGACCCTCTATGCTTCAGCGTGCGTCAGCGATCAGTCTGCACGACGCGCGCGGTCGCTGCGGCCGGAACTGTTGCCACGCCAGCCGCCTTCGCTGCGCGGCGCACCGCCACCCGGACGACGCGGGCCATTGCCCGGCTTGTTGCCCCAGCTGCCCGGACGACCGGTGCCGGTGCGCGGGCCGCGCGGAGCGGACGTGCGCGGCTGCACACGCGGCTCCAGACCCGGAATGGTGTGCACCGGGATGGTGTGACGGATGAAGCGTTCGATCGTCTTGACGCGACGCACGTCATCGCCGGAAGCCAGGCTGACCGCGATGCCGCTGCGGCCGGCACGACCGGTACGGCCGATGCGGTGCACATAGTCCTCCGCCGACTTCGGCAGATCGAAGTTGATCACGTGACTGATGCCGGCCACGTCGATGCCGCGGGCGGCAACGTCGGTGGCGACCAGCACGCGCAGCGCGCCGCGGCGCAGATGGCCCAGCGTGCGATTGCGTTCGCCCTGGTGCATGTCACCATGCAGTGCCGCAGCCAGGAAGCCGTTCTCACCGAGCTGCTCGGCGATCTGGTCGGCGTCGCGCTTGGTGGCGGTGAACACGATGGCTTGTTCGACGCCTTCGTCACGCAGCAGGTGGTCGAGCAGGCGCTGCTTGTGGCCCATGCCGTCGGCGAACAGCAGACGCTGTTCGATGTTCTCGTGCTGGGCGGCGGTTGCCTGGATCTCGATGCGCTGTGCGTCCTTGGTCAGGCGCTCGGCCAGACGGCAGACGCGCGGCTCGAAGGTGGCCGAGAACAGCAGGGTCTGACGGCTCTGCGGCAGACGGTCGACGATGGCTTCGATGTCCTCGATGAAGCCCATGTCCAGCATGCGGTCGGCTTCGTCGAGCACCAGCATTTCCAGACGGCCGAAGTCGATGCGGCCGCTGTCCATCTGGTCGATCAGGCGGCCCGGCGTGGCGACCAGCACTTCATAGGGCTGTGCCAGCAGCTTGTTCTGCATCACGTAGGAGGTACCACCGACCACGCTGACCGCCTTGGCGTAGCGCAGGCCACGACCGTACTTGCGGCAGGCGTCGGTGACCTGGATGGCCAGTTCGCGCGTCGGCGTCAGCACCAGGATGCGCGGGCCGCGGGCCTTGACGGCCGAGTCCTGCGTCAGGCGGTTCAGCGCCGGCCACATGAAGGCGGCGGTCTTGCCCGAGCCGGTCTGCGACGACACCATCAGGTCACGACCAGCCAGCGCAGCGGGCACAGCCTTTTCCTGCACGGCAGTCGGATTGGGGTAACCGGCCTCGACGATCGCGCCAAGAAGGGATTCGTTAAGACCGAGTTCTGAGAATTCCATGTATTTTTTCCACACAATGGCCACCCGCCGCGCTGCAGCAAGCAGTGCGGAAGGAGCGGGTTGGTCGGGCGAAATCCCGACGTTCTATCGGCACTAACCGATCAACCACGCTTGACCAAACAGGCGGGAGAAAAAGACAGGCCAGGGACGATAACTTTATCGTGCCAGCGCCGGACCTAACCGGGAATGCGTCGGCGGGAGCCAACGCGGAAAGCACGAAGGCGCGAACTTTACAGACAGACGTGTATGTTTGCAAGCGCTTTTTCGCATTGCAACAATCAGCGGCGCGTGCATCGAAAAAAATCGCATCCGCCTGCATCCACGCGGGCGGGTCGCGGGTATGCGTGAGAAGCTGGCGCCGGCTGACCGCGGCGGTGTCCGGCACCTTCCCACCCGTTCAAGGCATAACCATGACAAGCAGCACGGACGATTTCGATTTCGAGGCGGCGCTCGGCGCCTGCGCCGCCGGCGAGCGCAGTGCGCTGCGCCGCATATACGAGCGCGAGGGCAGCCGCCTGCTGGGGGTCGCCCTGCGCATCGTGCGCCGTCGTGACGTCGCGGAAGACGTCGTACACGACGCCTTCGTGCGCATCTGGGAAAAGGCGTCGAGCTTCGACGCGAGCCGCGGCAGCGCCCGTGGCTGGATCTACAGCATCGTGCGCCACGGCGCACTGAACCACGTGCGGGACCACGCACGCGAAGTGCCGGCCGACGACACACTGACCGAGCACATCGATCACGAGTCCGGCGGGCAGGTGCCCGACCCGTACCAGCAGGTACTGCTTTCGTCGGAAGCCGGTCTGCTCTATGACTGCCTCGGGAGGCTGGACGCGCCGAAGCGCTCCAGCATCCTGCTCGCCTACCTCGAGGGCTGCACCCATAGCGAAATCGCCGACCGGCTGGCAACGCCGCTCGGCACCATCAAAGCCTGGATACGCCGCGGCCTGCAGGCACTGAAGGAGTGCCTCGCATGATCCAGACCCCCGAAGACATCGCCGGCCTCTATGTACTGGGCCTGCTCGACGCCGCCCGCCGCGACGAGTTCGAGCGCGACATGGAGAACGACGCGGCCTTGCGGGCTCGCGTCGCCGACTGGGAGGAGCGGCTTCTGCCGCTGACACGCATGGTCGAACCAGAACCGCTGCCACCCGGCCTGTGGTCGCGCATCGAACGCAGCCTGTGGCCGGCGCCGCGCGCGAGCGCCGCACCGGCCCCCTCCTCGCTCGTCAGCCGGCTTTGGGACAGCCTCGCTTTCTGGCGCTCGCTGGCCGTCACCGGTTTCGCTGCCGCGATGCTGCTCGCCGTCGTCGGTCTGCCCGGCACGCAGCAGGCCGGCGAACCCAAGTTCATGGTGGTGCTGGTAGCGCCGGACGACAAGGCGCCGGGCTGGGTGGTGCAGGCCAGCACCGAAGAGTCGCTCAAGCTCATCCCGCTTGGCATGACCGAGGTGCCGCAGGCCAAGGCGCTGCAGTTCTGGACCAAGGGCGACAAATGGAAGGGTCCGGTCTCGCTGGGCCTGGTGCAGCCGGGCCGCCCGCTCGACGTGCAGATGAAGGAACTGCCGCCGCTTGAGCCCAATCAGCTGTTCGAAATCACGCTTGAACCCGAGTACGGCTCGCCGATCGGTCGCCCGACCGGCCCCATCCTGTACATCGGGCGCGCGGTGAAGGTGATGTGAGGTACCAGGAAACAGACCCGCCCCGCAGGACCGCGGCGGCGGGCCTCGAAGGACCGGGCGTGGAGCGCCCGGCGCCGCACCCTGAGCGACAGGACGCGGAGAGCTGGCGTTGCCGCCAGCGACGGACTCAGTGCCCCTTGGCGTGCACCTCGCGCGCGCGCTCGACCAGGGCATCGAGGCCGAATTTCTTCAGCTTGAGGTAGAGCGTGCTCTTGGCGATGCCGAGCGAGCGCGCAGCCAGTGCCATATTGCCGTGGCTGCCGTCGATGGCACCGAGGATGGCGTCGCGCTCGGCTTCTTCGAGCCGGCGGTTCTCGCGCGTTTCGCCGCCGAAGACCATGCCGTGATCGGTGGCCAGCGGCGCATCGAACAGCTGGATGCCGCGCGGCGCTTCGGGTGTCATCAGCGAACGGGGACGCTCGCCGGTGAGCAGCATCGATTCGAGAATGTTGCGCAGTTCGCGCACATTGCCCGGCCACGAGTAGGAAGACAGCTCGCTGATTTCGGATGCGCTGAGCTGCGGCACCGGCACGCCGTGATGCGCCGCCAGCTTTTCCATCAGCGCGCGCGACAGCACCGGGATGTCGCCCAGCCGCTCGCGCAGCGGCGGGATGCGTACGCTGGTCACCGCAACCCGGTAGTAGAGGTCCATGCGGAAGCGGCCATCGGTAACTTCCTTGCGCAGGTCGCGGTTGGTCGCCGCGATCAGCCGGAATTTCACCTTGCGCGGCGTGTTCTCGCCGAGGCGGTAGATTTCGCCCTCCTCCAGCACGCGCAGCAGATGCGGCTGCATGTCGAGCGGCATTTCGCCCAGTTCGTCGAGGAACAACGTGCCGCCGTTGGCCGCCTCGATCTTGCCCATCATGCCGCCGCGACGCGCACCGGTGAATGAGCCTTCGGCGTAGCCGAACAGTTCGGTCGCCAGCAGTTCTCGCGACAGACCGCCGCAATTCACCGCGACAAAGGGCGCGGCCTTCGCGCTGCCGCAGTCATGGATGCCCTTGGCGAACACTTCCTTGCCGACTCCGGTCTCGCCGAGCAGCAGCACCGGTACGTTGGAACGCGACAGGTGACGGGCGCGCTCGACCGCTTCCATCAGCACCGGGTCCTTGCCGACCACGCAGTCGAGCTTGCTTGGCTCGTGTGCTGCGCTGGTAGCGCCGACCGGCATAGCAGTGCCCTGCACCGAACGCGGCTTGAAGATCGGAATCGTGAGCAGCGTGCCGATGCGCTGCCCGTTGTCCAGAACCGGTTCCAGCCATTCCGGCGCAATCCAGCCCTGCAGGCCGGCCGGCAGACCGTCATCGGTCGCATGGCCAAGTGTGAGCGATGCGATGTCCAACTTGCGCGAACCGATGCGGCCTTCGGACAGCTGGTTCAGCGCCTGTTCGGCGCGCTCATTCGCCTTGACCGGATTGCCGCGGCGGTCGAACACGATGACGCCGTCCGAGGTCGAGTGCGTGAGCCGGTGCATGCAGCGCTCGAGCAGGCGGAAGCGGATGCCCATCTCGTGCTTGGCCAGACGGCCTTCGATCTTGCTCGCGGTGGCCACCACCAGCGCCAGGCTGTGCTTGTTGTAGGTCTGCTGCAGGCCGGATACGTCGATCGCGCCCAGAACACTGTTGTCGTAGGGATCGAGGATGACGGTGGACGAACAGGTCCAGCGCTTGATGCCGGCGCAGTAGTGTTCGGCGGAATGGATCTGCACCGGATGGCGCACCGCGATGGCAGTGCCGATCGCGTTGGTGCCGCAGGCCGTTTCGCTCCAGCTCGCCCCCGGCATCATGTTCATCATCGCGCCTTCGTCGCGCGTGGCCGGGTCGCCTTCGAGGCTGAGTATGGTGCCGCTGTGGTCGGTCAGCACCATGATGGTTCCGGTTTCGGCGAGGAAGTCGCGCGCCATCGCCATCACCGGCGTGCTGGCGGTGAGCAGGTCCCCGTGCTTCTGCTGCAGCGAGTAGAGCGAGTTCTCGCTCAGTGGCGGCGGCGCCTGGTACTTGCTGGGGTCGACGTGGGCGTTGAGGCAGCGGCGCCACGAGTCGTCAATCAGGCGGCGCAGGGCATCGGAACTGCATTCCTCGCCGTTGAGCAGCCGCTCCCAGTGGTTCATCACATCCCGGTCTCGCTCCGGGCGCGAAAACATCTGGCTTTGATCGTCGTCCCGCAATTCCATGGCCACCTCCTGTTTGTAGTGGAGGTAGACAGGCTGCGGGGCACCACGGACGTGATGCATGCAGCACCCGACTCCTCCGATACCGGCGTAGCGATCCGCTTCGAGGCGCATCGTCTCGCAGGCTTGTTTGAAAACCATGTTGCACCGGCAGCCGCGGAATGTCAGCCGCCGGGTGAATCTTCAAGGCGCAGGCCGGGCGCCACCCGGCCAATCAGATCAGGTTAGCTCAATTCTCGTACAACTCCAGCGCGATCGCAGTGGCTTCGCCGCCACCGATGCACAGGCTGGCAATGCCGCGCCGACCTCCGCCGCGCCGCAGCGCACCGATCAGCGTGACCAGCAGCCGCGCGCCGGTGGCGCCGATCGGGTGGCCGAGCGCGCAGGCGCCGCCATGGACGTTCACCGTATCCGGATCGAGGCCGAGGTCACGGATCGCGGCCAGCGTCACGACGGCGAAGGCTTCGTTGATTTCGTAGAGGTCGACATCGGCTTTCGACCAGCCGGCGCGTTCCAGCACCTTGCGGATCGAATCGACGGGTGCCATCGGAAAGCGCGCCGGTGCGCCGGCGTGGCCCGCATGGGCGGCGATGGTGGCCAGCGGCGTCAGGCCGCGCGACCGGGCGGTGGATGCACGCATCAGCACCAGCGCCGCAGCGCCGTCGGAAATCGAACTCGAATTGGCGGCGGTGACCGTGCCGTCCTTGCGGAAGGCAGGCTTCAGTGACGGAATCTTTTCCGGCTTCGCCGTCTGCGGCTGCTCGTCGCGCACCACGCTGGCGCGTGAGTCGCCGCGACCGATCACCTCGACCGGCGCGATCTCCCAGTCGAAGGCGCCGCACTTGTCGGCTTCCAGCGAGCGGTTCAGCGAGCGCAGCGCCCAGGCGTCCTGATCGGCGCGGCTGAAGCCGTATTCCTCGGCGCAGCGCTCGGCGAAAACGCCCATCAGCGTGCCGCGCTCGTCGTAGGCGTCTTCCAGCCCGTCGAGAAACATGTGATCGATCACGCGGTCGTGACCGAGTCGGTAGCCGGCCCGGGCACGGGCCAGCAGATAGGGGGCGTTGCTCATCGATTCCATGCCGCCGGCGACGACGATGCCGGCCGAGCCTGCGAGCAGCGCGTCGTGCGCCAGCATGACGGCCTTCATGCCGGAGCCGCATACCTTGCTCACGGTCGTGCAGGCAGTCGATTCCGGCAGGCCGCCGCGGAGTGCCGCCTGGCGGGCCGGTGCCTGCCCGATGCCGGCCGGCAGCACGCAGCCCATATAGGCTTCCTCGACGTCGTGGGCACTGATGCCAGCACGCTGCACGGCGGCGGCGATTGCCCTTGCGCCGAGCTGGGGCGCGGTCAGCGCCGAAAGGTTGCCGAGAAATCCGCCCAGCGGAGTGCGGCTGACCGACACGACGACTACGGGATCTGACACTTGGTTCACTCGATGCTCCTTCGCGGAAGGCGGCAACCGTCGGGCCGCTGCGCGTCCGCGTGTCACGTAATTGCAATTAGCGGGCCAGTTTCGATGAATGAAAAAACATCGGTTTTTCAACCACCTGCCCCGATTTCTTGAGAATCGACGACACAGTGCGTCCGAAAGCTGTACGGCTCATACTGCAACCGTCCGGCTTTCGGACGTCCGATCGTCCGACCTTCAGACGCGGGCGGCGCGCAGTCCGATCACTTCGTCGATCGAACGCGGGTTCTCCATCGACGACAGGTCGCCCATCGGCCGGCCGATGTAGGCGTTGCGCACGACGCGGCGCAGGATCTTGCCGTTGCGCGTCTTCGGGATCTGCGTCAGCGCGTGGATGCGGGCCGGGCGCAAGGGCTTGCCGAGCAGTCGTGCGACGTGGTCCGAAAGCTCGGTTTCCCACACGCTCCAGCCCTCCTGCCCGCTGCGCTTGTCGTGCAAGGTGACGAAGCACACCACCGCCTCGCCCTTGATCGGATCGGGCACACCGACCGCCACCGCCTCGGCCACCAGCGGGTGCGACACCAGCGCCGATTCGAACTCGGTCGGACCGAGCCGCTTGCCGGCCACCTTGATGGTGTCGTCGCTGCGGCCGTGCACGAACCAGTAGCCGTCGCTGTCTATGCTGGCCCAGTCGCCATGTACCCACAGTCCGGGCAGCGCCGACCAGTAGGTGTCCTCGTAGCGTTCGGGGTCGTTCCAGAAGCCGTGCGTCATGCCGGGCCACGGCTGGCGCAGCACCAGTTCGCCGACGCTGCCGCGCACCGGCTTGCCTTCGGCGTCCACGACGTCCGCCGCCATGCCGGGGATCGGTCCGTTGAAGCCGCAGGCGGTCTGCGGCAGACCGGGGAAACAGGCGAGGATGCCGCCGCCGATCTCGGTCCCCCCCGAGTAATTGACGATGGGACGACGGCTCTGACCGACCGTTTCGAACAGCCACAGCCACGGGGTCTCGTTCCACGCCTCGCCAGTCGAGCCGAACACGCGCACGGTGTCGAGCGATCCGATCTGCGGCACGGCGTCGCGGCTGCCCATCAGCAGGCGCACCAGCGTCGGCGACAGGCCGAGGTGGGTGACGCCGTGCCGCTGCACGATGCGCCACAGCCGGCCGGCGTCCGGGTAGTCGGGCGTACCTTCACACAGCACGATCGTGGCGCCCAGCAACAGCGCGCCAAACACCATCCACGGCCCCATCAGCCAGCCCATGTCGGTCACCCACATCAGGGTGTCGTCCTCGCGCAGATCGAAGGCCATCACCATGTCCTGCGCCGCCTTGAGCGGGAAGCCGCCGTGCGTGTGCACCACACCCTTGGGCTTGCCGGTGGTACCCGAGGTGTACACCAGCATCAGCGGGTCGGACGCACCGAAGGACTCGGCCGCGGACGGATCTGCCGGGGTGGCCGCGAGCGTCGCGTAGTCGCACAGATCGTAGTGGCCGCCATGCTCGCTGCCGGCGTAAGGTCCGTTGCCCAGGCGGTCGACCACCACCACGTGCTGCACCGATTCGCAGGCATCTGCCGCGGCCAGCGCGTCGGCCAGCATGCGCACCGGCTTGCCGCGGCGGAAGTAGCCGTTGGCGCACACCAGCACGGTGGCTGCGGCGTCCTGCACGCGCTGCACGACCGAGTCGGCCGAGTAGCCGGAGAACATCGGCACCGAAATGGCGCCGATCTTCGCTGCGGCGAGCAGGATGACCGCGGCCTCCGGCACCATGGGCAGATAGATGGCGATGCGGCTGCCCTCGCCTGCGCCGAGCGCACGCAGCCCCGCTGCCATGCCGTCGACTTCGCGCGCCAGCTCCGCGTAGGTGATGCGTCGCTCTTCGCCGGCGTCGCCTTCCCAGCGGACTGCCACCTTGTCCGGGTGGCGGCGCGCGTGCTTGCCGACGATGTTGTCGACCAGATCGAGCCGGCCGCCGACGAACCAGCGCGGCCACATGATGCCGTCGCTCATGTCCAGCGTCTGCGTGTAGGGCGTGCTCCATTCGAGCCCCACCTCGGCCACGACGCGGTCCCAGAAGACCGGCGCATCGCGCTCGGCGTCCTCCTGCAGCTGATCGAGCGAGCCGTAGCCATGACGTTCAATGAAACGGGCAAGCCGCGTGCCCTTCCACTCGTATCCAGATGGCGTGAATACCTTCATGATCGAATCCTGTTCTCTTTATGCCGGCCTGCTCCGCACCCGGTTTCCGCGGCGAAAAAAGCCCGACCCCGCGCTGCACAGGGTCGGGCGAACATGCCGGGAGGAGGTTCCAGCAATGCGTTCAACTGCGCTTACTTGCCCGTGCCCGTTGCCACTTCTTCGAGCACGTTCAGCGATACGTCGGTTTCCTTGACGCCCTTCGGGTTGGATTTCATGTTTGACGACCAGTTGGTGGCGTGGCCGCGCTTGACGTCGATGATGTGGCCGATGACAGGCATGACCGCCTTGTAGCCGTCGTCGCCGATGTCAGGCCGGTTCTGGAAGATGAACATCTTCCAGAACTCGCCCTTGCGGTCTTCCGCATAGCCGAGGTAGGGACGCGGGAAGTCCACTTCCATGTACACCACCTTCTTGCTGTACGGATGCTCGTCCGGCGGAATGCCCTCGACCACGTACACCTCGCGCGGCTCCCAGCCGATGTCCTTGGCCGGGTTGAAGTACGGCGCCTCGCTCATGTTGATGCGCGGGAAGCGCTTCTGCGGCTCGGTGTAGGGCTGCGACACGTCCACGCTCATTTCCGGGCTATGCGCGATGGCCAGCACCCAGCGCTTCTCGATCAGCTTGTTCGACTTGTACTTGGTGGGCGCGGCGTCCCAGATGTCCCAGTCGTCATACAGCTGGTCGGTACCACCGATCGGATCCATCCACGCACCGCCGGACAGGCGGCGTACGCGGCGCACCGACTTCAGGTAGGCGTAGGAGTCGTCCGGCTTCTTCGAATCGGCCTGGTTGTAGCGGACCGAGAAGGTGCCGAGGCCACGGATGTCCTGCGGGTAGTGGGCGACGAAGTAGGTCTTCTGCGCGATGGTGCCGTCGCCGACCGTGATCGGACCGCCATCCAGACGGCCTTCCATGTAGTAGCGACGGGACTGGAAGGCCTGCACGCGCTCGTAGCCCTTCTTCGCATCGAGGAAGGCCCAGGCGATGTCGCGCAGGTCCATGGTGGCGCCGTAGGTGGCGGCGCGCAGGTTCCAGATCACCTTGTCGCCGGCGTGCGGGTCATCCATCTTGATGGTTTCGGGCGGGAACATCATGCCGGCCTGCCAGCCCGACACGGTGCGGTCCGCCGGATTGAACTTGACGGTGCCAACGTTCTTCTTCGACCACTCGACGTACTTCGGATCCATCTCGATCTTCTTCGAGTTGGCGAGCTTGATGGTCAGGTTGTAGTTCTTGATCATCCACTCCAGCTTCTCCGGCACCATCGAGGCGATCGTCTTCTTCTCGAAGGTGTCGTTCTTGATGCTGTCGTAGTTGCTCTTGTCGATGATGAAGCCGGCTTCCAGTTCCTTGGCGTTGATCTGACCGGCGGCCAGACCGAGCACCAGTGCGAGCGCACCGGCGACACCCGTGCGTCGCGCGCGACCGGCCGGGATATGTGTGTTGAGCGTGTACATCTGTCTTCCTCCTTTGATCAGAACTGCCGGGTCAAGCGAAACACCAGCTGGCTTGCGCGACTGAAGTAGCCGAACAGCTGGGATTCACCATTGCTGAACTGGGTCCTGTTGCTCTTGCCGCCGTCCCAGAAAATGTCCGCTTCGACCTTCGCCAGCCACTTGTCGGAGAAGGTCATCGCCACGCTCGGGATCGCGAAGCCACCACCGTTCGACAGATCGAAGCCCACGGCCAGGCCGGGGTTGATCGTGTCGTTCTTGTAGTTGAGCGTCGTAAACATGGTCAGGATGGTGCTGTGCTCGTTCAGCGGCGTACCGTAGGCAAACAGGCGAACCAGGTCCTCACGGCCGTCGTAGTCCAGCACCTGGGTGTTGAACAGCTGGACCGACGAGAAGGACGGACGTGAGGTGCCGAAGATGCCTTCGAGATTCAGGTCCTTGTCGATGCGGATCATGGTCCGCAGCGTGTCCTTCTTCTTGATGCCGTTAAGGCCGATGCCGGGGTTGGCGGCATTGCCCGGATTGAAGGCGCCGGTCCCGACGTTGTACGGCTGGTCCTTGGTGAAGGCGACTTCCGCGCTGATCACGGCGTCCAGCGTTTCGCTGTAGCCGCTGACCGTCGCGCCGAGCACGTCGATCTTCGGATGGATCAGGTCGAACACGCCGCCGGTCACCGGTACGCCCTGATGCGGACGGAATGACGAACTGGCCACCGGATCCGCAGCGAAGGTCGTCAGGTAGGCGATCGAGTAGTTCAGGCCGTAGGCTTCGCCGGACCAGCGGATACCGCCGGTCACGTCGTCCATGTCGCCGTCCTTGTGATCGCAGTTCTTGTCCGTCACCTGCGTCAGGTCGAAGCCGCGGTAGGGCTGGAAGAACCAGCGGCCGCCACGGATATCGTAGGTGTTGCCGATATCCTCGCAGCGGTCCCAGCCCGGGCGTACGAAGGCAGCGATCATGCCCTTGGCTTCGGGAATGCGGATCTTGGTCGACACCATGATCAGCGGCTTGCGCCATTCCTCGTTCTCGCCCTCGAAGAACAGACGCCAGCTGTAGTCGTAACCGTGAACCAGGTCCATCGCCTGGAAGAAGTCCGACTCACCCCACACCAGCTGCTGCTTACCGGCCTTGACCGTGATGCGGTCGCCGATCGGTATCTCCGCCCAGAATTCGCGGATGTCACCGTTGTTGTAGTTCTCGGTAATGCTCTTGCCTCCGGCCGTACCGTTGGTGGCACGCAGGTCTTCGAGATCTTCGAGGTAGTTGGTCTTGTACTCGCGGTCGAGGCGACCGATCACCTTCCACTTGACCGGGCCGGTCTTCGCGTCCGCGTCGAGCAGCACCGAGCCGCGCAACATCGACAGCTTGCCCGCGCTGTCCTTGCCGACGGCGCTCAGTTCAGGTTGATCCTCGAGATTGAACGAGGCCCAGGCGCGCGCATAACCCGACAGCTGGAAACTGAAATCGTCCGTACCCGCCCAGTTGCCGCCCTCTTTCGCCGCCTCCTCGGCGCCCTGCGCGACGGGCATGCCCATCATCGCCAGTGCCGCCGCCACCGCCAGACCGGTGCCGGTCCGCCTGAAGGTTCTGCTTCTTCTCATGTCTCCACTCCCTCCTGTTTGAGACTACCCATGAGCCGCCTGCACACGCCCGTCGCCGTCGGTTGACACCGACGGGCGCGACGGGCTGCCCTCACACAACGACTGCAGGTTCTTCGGCGCGCTCGATCGGGCGCTGCTTGCTGCCCACCACGAAGGCGGGGCGGAATACATAGACGATGGCGGGCATGATGAAGAGCGCGCTGAAGGCGGAGATGAACAGCCAGAGCGCAATCAGCAGCCCCATGTCGGCCTGCAGGCGCAGCGACGAGAAGCTCCACAGGCCCACGCTGGTAATCAGCGTCAGTGCGGTCACCAGCACGCCGCGGCCGGCGCTGGACAGCGCCTTGACGATGGCGCGCTCCACATTGGGGTTGTGGTGCAGTTCCTCGCGGATGCCATCGACGATGTAGAAGGTGTAATCCACGCCCAGACCAATGCCCAGGGCAACCACCGGCAGCGTGTTGATGTTCATGCCGATGCCCTGCCATGCCATGTAGCTGAAGGTGATGGTGTTGGACAGCATCACCGGGATCATGAAGAACACCCCGGCCACCGTGGAGCGGTAGGTCACCGTGCAGCACACGACCAGCACCAGCAGCGCCAGCGCGATCGCCTCGATCTGGCCGGCGAGGATGACCTCGTTGACCGCGGCCAGCACGCCGACCAGGCCGCCGGCCAGCAGGTAGTCCGCCTTCTCGATCGGGTTCTGCGCCACGTAGTCCTGCACGCGGGCCACCGCGGTACGGATGGTTTCACCCTGGTGGTCGCGGAAGAACAGCGTGACCGCGCCGTTCTTCGCGTCGGCATCGGCGTAGCGGTCCATGTCGCCCGGATCGGAACCGGAGACGAACATATAGGTCAGCTCCGAGTTCTCGCCGGCGTCGTTGCCCAGTTCGGCGTACATCGGATTGCCTTCGCGCAGCACGCGGCGCACCTGCGGCAGGATGTCGGCCAGCGAAATGCTGCCGCCGACCTCGGGCTGGGCTTCCATGTAGCGCTGGAAGTTGGCCATGCTCTGCAGCACTTCGGGCTCGCGCAGCGCGCCCTTCTCCTTGCCGGCGACCACGACGAACATGCGGTCGGAACCCTGGAACTGGCGGTTGATGTCGGACGCATCCTGGTTGTACGACGAGTCCGGCCACAGGATGGGAGAACCCGGGTTGGCGTCACCCACCTTCAGGTTGAAGGCATACCAGCCGGACACCACGAACACGACGCCGGTGATGGCCAGCACGACGTAGCGCAGGCGCGTGGTGACGACACCTGCACAGGCACGCAGGATGGTTTCGAGCACCGGGCGGATGTTCAGCGGATGCACGAACCCCTGTCCCGGCTTGAAGAAGGACAGCATGACCGGGGTCATGATCAGCGCACTGACGAAGATCGAGAAGATCCACACCGTGCCGATGTAGGAAATCTTTTCCAGCATCGGAATCGGGGTCAGCGCCACCACCAGCACGCAGCCCGCGTCGGCGACGATGGCCAGCATCGAAGGCTTGAACAGGTTCTTCGCGCTCGCCACCGCGGCCGCGGCCGACGTCGTCGCGCCGTGCGCGATCTCGTCGTCGTAGCGCGAAATCAGCTGTACTGAGTTGGAGATTGCCTGCGCCGTAATGAGGAAGGCCACCACGATCACCAGCGGATCGAGGTGGAAGCCCATCAGCTTGGCTGCGCCCAGTGCCCAGATCGCGCTGATGACACCAGCCAGCAGCGGCAGCACCGTGCCGTGCCAGGTGCGCGTGATCAGCATCAGGATGATGACCAGCGACGCGATGGCGGCGAAGAAGATCTGTATGGTTTCGTCGAGGTAGTAATTGACCCAGCCGTAGAGCACCGGCTCGCCGACCACGCGCACCATCACGCCGTCGCCATCGGCCTCCTTGACCAGACCCATGATCTGTTCGAAGGCCTTGCTGTAATTGATGTCACCGTCGAGGAAGTCGGCGGTGATCAGCGTGGCCTTCAGATCCATCGACACATAGGGGCCGTAGATCAGCGGATTGTTGAGCACCGCCTCCTTCAGCACCGCCATCTCTGCCGGCCCCTTGGGCAGCTCCGGCCACATGATGGGCCGCGACTCGACGCCCTCGGTCGAGGCGCGCACCTCCTTGATCTTCTTCGATGCGATCGAGATGATCTGGTAGGTGTCGACACTGTCGACCTGCTGCAGACCGACGGTGATCTTCTGCACCTTGGCCAGCACCGAGGGCTTGAAGATGTCGCCCTCCTTCACCTCGATCATGATGCTGACCATGTTCGAACCACCGAAGGTGGACTTGAACTGCTGGTTCACCGCGACGTACGGGTGGTTCTTCGGCAGCAAGTCGCTGAACACCGTCTTCACTTCGACGTGGCTCGCGAGATACCCCATGACGGCGGTCAGCAGCGCCACCGCCAGCACCACCCAGGTGCGATGACGGATCAGCGTCGCGAACGCGTGTTCGACCTTGCTGAAAGTTTCGTTTTTCACAGCATTCTCCCCCTGCGCTTCTTATCGACCGACGATGGTCAGCTTGCCGCCCTCGAGCACGCCCAGATTGGCGCCCGATACGTAGTAGCGATTGCCGGCACGCGCGATCTGCGTGCGCCAGGAGACGTCACCCTCGGAGATGCGACCGAGCTTCCATTCGGAGGCTGCGGCGTCCGACGTGACCATCACGCCCTTGTCGCCGACGGCGACCCAGCGGTTCTCGTCCCATGCGATGTCGAGCAGGTGTTCGCGGGTCAGGCGCGGCACTTCGCGCCAGCTGGCGCCACCATCGCTGGTCACCAGCAGAGTCCCGGTCAGGCCCACGGCAACGCCGTTCTGGTCGTCGCGGAAATCGACGCCCATCAGGCTCACCTTGTTTTCGAGTTCGTTCTCGGTCCAGGTCGCGCCGCCGTCGGTGGTGCGCATGACGGTGCCGAATTCGCCGACCAGCCAGCCGTTCTGGCCGCGGAAGTAGATGTCGTTCCAGGCGCGGTCCTTTTCTTCCATCGCGCGCGCCCAGGTCACGCCCTTGTCTTCCGAGCGCAGCAGCGAACCGAATTCGCCGACCGCCCAGGCCACGCCGTCGAAGATGTGCACGCGGAACAGCTTGTTGGGGTTGTCCGACTTCGGCACCTGCCCGGCCTTCCAGGAGCTTCCGCCGTCGGCGGTGTAGAGAATGACGCCGTGATTGCCCGCGACCACCGCGTGCTGCGCATCCCAGGCGGCGATGCCCTGCAGGTTCTCGTAGGTGGGGGCCACCTGGCGGTGCCAGGTCTTTCCGCCGTCGTCGCTGCGAACGATCTTGCCGCCGGTACCGGCAGCCCAGGCGATCTGCTCGCTCGGTGCGGTGACGCTGAAGAAGTTGTCGCGCCGCTCGACTGCCTTGGGCTCGACCTTGTTGATGACGGCTTCGGCCTTCACGAAGAAGCCCGCGTACAGCAGACCACCGATGATGGCGATGGGAAGCGTCGAGGTGACGACATTGACCGCGGCACGTGCACCGCTGCCGAACCGCTTGAGCTGGTGAAGCATCTTCTGTCTCCTTCTGGCGCCGTTCCGTGCGCTGGGCGCACGACGCTTTTCATGACCTGGACGGACATTTCGGCGTGAGGGGCCCCCTGCAGCCGCCAGAGGCCGCATACGGGTACTGCCGATTCCGCGTCAGGGTGTTTGGAGGAAGGCGGCCGGCCGGAACCGGCCGCTGTCGCTGCGACCGGCCTCCCCCGGCCGGTTTCACCGGGGCACCTTGTGGGCGCCCCGGTGCTGCATCACGACGCCCGTTCGGGCACCGGGAGGCCGACCCACTCCTTGTAGAAGGCTTCGATGTCCGGCTCGAAGTCGTGGATCACCGGGTACCACGGGGTCGGTGCCTCGACGTCGTGCAGCGTGCCGCAGGTCGGGCAGTAGTACTCGCGGTACACCTGCCAGTTGGTATCCGGCGCCATCAGCTTCGGATAGACCTCGGTCATCGCCTCTTCCGTGTCGCGCACGTAGATGTGCGCGTGCATCTTCCAGTTGTCGGTGTAGTCGCAGAACTCGTGACCGCAATCGCACTTGATGACCCACTGCTTCTTCGCGGTCTGCACGATGTACATGTGCGGAGCCAGCGGCAGCACGATCTTGTCCTTGAAGGTCACCTTCTTCTGCAGCGCCTCGACGTACTGCTTGAAGCGGCTGTTGTCCTTCGGCATCGACAGCATGCGGAAGGTGGTCTCCCAGTCCAGCGTGCCCTCGGCCAGGTGAGCGACCTGCTCGTTGGTGTAAGTCGACATTTATTGCTCCTTGATTCGCGTGATCGGTCTGTTGGAGGTCACTCTTCGACCTGGACGACGGTGGTGACGTCAGGCATCAGCGACAGGTCCATGCGGTGCTTGGAACCGTAGGACGGAACGCCCAGTTCGGTCTCCAGCAGTTGCCATTCGGCCGGCAGGCTCCAGAAGTCCTTGAAGTGCTTGGTGAACTTCTCGGACAGCGCGAAGCTGGTGGCGAACATGTGCTGGACGGCCTGCGACGCGTGCTTGTTGATGATGCGTTCGCGCTCTTCCTTCATCCATTCGCGCACCGGCACCGCACGGGCCAGACGTTCCTTGCGCATCTCTGCGCGACGGGCCTGGGTCTTGGCTACGTCGATGACATACGCACCCTTGGCGTTCTGGGTGAAGACGGCGCCGTACACCTTCTGGGCGTACTCGGGCAGCAGGAACTTCTCGTTCAGATCCTTCTCGATCGCCTTCGGCTCGCGGTCGATCGGGTCGCCGAAGCCGGGGCCGCCACGCAGGTAGTTCAGGTACAGATCGTGGTTGTCGTAGCAGTCTTCCGTGGTCATGCACTGCTTGTCGCGCTTGATCCGTGCGGTGGCATCGATGTTGTGCTCGTAGGTCGGCGAGCTCGGATCGATGTCGCCACCCAGCGGCAGGCTTTCGCCGTTGGCGATGCGACGCTCCAGGCCGGTCTTGTGCGCTTCGAAGCGGTAGCCGGTGGCAGCCGGGTAACCACCCATCATGCCCCAGTCACTGTTCATGAAGCCGTTGCCCATGAAGAACATGGTCCAGTCCTGAGCGTTCCACACCATGCGCAGCGTCTCGAAACCGCAGCCGCCACGGTACTTGCCGTAGCCGCCGGAGTTGGCCTTCACGTTGCGGCCCATGTAGAGCAGCGGCTCGGCCATTTCCCAGATTTCGATGTCGCCCATGTCGCCTTCCGGATTCCAGATGGCGGCGGCGTGGTTCAGGCCGTCCTTGACGGCGCATGCACCAGTACCGCACGACGAGGCTTCGAAACTGTTCACCGCGTGGATCTCGCCGTCCTGGTTGATACCGCCACCCTGCAGCCAGTTCGAGGTGTTGGCGTTGCCGGCGTTCACCTCTTCCAGGTAGCCGCGGCTGAAGTAGGACTGCGACAGACCGCGCCACAGCGCCGCCCAGCCGGACACCAGGAAGTGCCATGCGTAGGCGTGACCGGTGCGACGGTCATCCGGGTTGCACCAGGTGCCCTTGGGCAGGTGGAACTCGGTGGCGAAGTAGGCACCGTCGTTGATGCGCTGCGTCGGCACCAGCGTCTGGCACATCATCACCCAGATACCCGAGGTGAAAGCCACCTGGTGGGCGTTGAAGGTATGCCAGCCCCAGCGGCTCGCGCCTTCGAAGTCGAGGCGCCACTTGCCGTCCGGCTTGATCGTCATTTCGCACGGCGAGTGCATGATCGAGTCGAGCTTGGCGAAGGCGGACGACACCTGCACATCCTCGTGCTTGTACGGCACATCGACGAAGGACACCTTGCGGTACTTGCCCGGCAGCGTCATCGCCTTGATGCGATTCATCAGACCACGACGGCCTTCCTCGATGACTTCGTAGGCGAACTTCTCGTAGGCCTCGATGCCGTCGGCACGGATCACTTCCTCAACCAGTTCGCGGATCATGTGGCAACCGGCGATACGGGTCTTCTCGTCGAGAATCCAGTACTTCGGCGTACGCACCGAACGCTGCGACTCGTGCAGCCAGTCGCGCAGCGGCGTGTCATTCACACCGGTCTTGCGGCAGGTGATCATGTAGCCGTCGCCGAAGCGCTGCACCTGACCGGTCGACATCGAACCCGGGGTCACCGCGCCGGTATCGATCACGTGCGTCACGCCGCCCACCCAGCCGATCAGACGGCCTTCCCAGAAGATCGGGACGATGGTGGCGATGTCGCACGGGTGCACGTTGCCGATCGAGCAGTCGTTGTTCGTGAACATGTCACCGGGATTGATGCCGGGGTTGGCTTCCCAGTTGTTCTCGATCATGTACTTGATCGCCGCGCCCATCGTGCCGACGTGGATGATGATGCCGGTCGAGGTGAGCACGCAGTCGCCGACCGCGTTGTACAGCGTGAAGCACAGTTCGCCTTCCTGCTCGACGATCGGGCTGGCGGCAATCTTCTTCGCCGTTTCGCGGGCATGCACCAGGCCGCCGCGCAGCTTGGAGAACAGCTTTTCGTAGCCGATCGGGTCGGCGTCGCGCAGCTCAAGCTTCTCCAGGCCGTTGTAGTGGCCGGACGCCTTGGTCCGTTCGATGATGCCGTCGCGGAACTGCTTCAGCGTCTGGCCGTTCTTCAGGAGATCGGCAAAGCCGGTCTCGTTGTTGCTCAACATGTTCATTCAGTCTCTCCTTTGGAGTTTTTTCCGGGTCGCTGTGCTGCCGGCCCCGGATGGGTGCCGACAGCCCTTCAGGAAACCGGCGCTTACTTGACTTCCTTCAGGTGGAACAGGCGGTGCTTGTCGACGAAGGTTTCGAAACCGTCCGGCACGACGAAGGTGGTGGCATCGGATTCGATGATGGCCGGGCCGACGATGTGGTTGCCCGACTTCAGCGCTTCCATCTTCCAGATCACCGCATCGACCCACTTCTTGTGGCGATAGAACGGACGGGTACCGATGCGCGCTTCCGGCGGCGGCGTGGGGCCGCAGTCCGGGTCTTCCGGCAGCACCGGCTTCTGCGTCACCACGGTGCCGCGCATGATTGCGCCGGTGGCCGAAAAGCCCAGTTCGGGCGAACGTGCGGAGCTCGCATAGACGCGGCCGTAAGTGTTCTCGAACGCTTCGACGATCTTGTCCCAGTCGGACGCGGTCGCTGCGGTCGACACCGGCGAGATGATTTCCAGGTCGTTCAGCTGACCCATGTACTGCATCTTGTAGCCGGGGATCAGCATCACGTCTTCCGGCTTGAAGCCGTTGATCACGAACTCCTCGATCACCTTGCCCGCCAGCTCAGTCCAGGCCGCCTGCAGGGTCTGGCATGCGGCCGCCTTGTCGGCGTCGCTGGCCAGCTGGGCGACACCGAGGTCGACCGACTTGTCGTAGCGATACTCGAAGTCGGCGCAGGCGCAGCCAAAGGCCGAGAAGCCGGCAGCCCAGGCCGGTACGACGACGTCCTTGAAGCCGACGCCCTCGGTGTAGCCGTAGGTGTGTACCGGGCCGGCACCGCCGTAGGAGAAGCAGGTGAACTCCGCCGGGTTGTAGCCCTTGGCGCTGATGTTGGCGCGCAGGTACTCGGACAGCGTCAGGTCGAGCAGCTCGATCACGCCGGCCGCTGCGTCCTCCACCGACAGGCCCAGCGGGTCGGCGATCTGCGCCTTGATGTGGTCACGCGCACGCTGCACGTCGAGCTTGATCGCGCCGCCGAGGAAGTTGTTCGGGTTCAGGTAACCCAGAACGACGTGGCAGTCCGACACCGACACGGTGTCCAGACCGGACTCCGGCCAGCAGGTGCCGACACGGTAGCCGGCGCTGTCCGGGCCCAGCTTCAGCGACTTCGAGTACGGATCCAGGCGCACGAAGGAGCCGGCACCGGCGCCGACCGAGTCCATCGCCACCAGCGGCAGCGACAGCACCAGACGAGCCATGTCCGGATCGGACTTGATGGCGAACGAACCCTTGGTGATCAGCGCCACGTCGAACGAGGTGCCGCCGATGTCGGAGCAGGCGATGTTCTCGTCACCGAGCGCCTCGCCCAGCAGCTTGGAACCGATCACGCCGCCGATCGGGCCGGACACAATGGTGCGGGCCAGTTCCTTGGCCTTCCAGCTGATGGTGCCGCCGTGCGTGGCCATCACGCGCAGGTCGAACTTGCCACCGTGCTTCTTGAAGCGGTCGCTCACCTTCTTCAGCGTCTCGCGCGACGGTTCCGCGCCGTAGGCTTCGAGAATGGTCGTGTTCATGCGGTGGCTTTCCTTGCGCTGCGGGTAGTAGTCCACCGAGGCAAAGACCGGAATATCGACGCCGAGCTTCTTCAGCTCTTCCTTGACGATGTCGCGCGCACGCTGTTCGCTGGTGCCATTCTTGTGCGACTGCAGGAAGCAGATGACGATGGCCTGCGAGCCGGCATCGACCAGTTCCTTCACGGCAGTGCGCACTTCGGCTTCACGCAGCGGGATGACGATCTTGCCCTGCACGTCCGTACGCTCCGTCACGCCACGGGTACGCGACACCGGCACCAGCGGCTCGTCATAGCGGTGCGTGTTCAGGTGGATACGGTCTTCCAGCGCGTAGCCCAGGTAGCTCTGCAGTGCGCGGCCCATCGAATGCACCTGCTCGAAGCCGCGGTTGCAGATCAGGCCGACGTCCAGGCCCTTGCGCATCAGCACGCGGTTCAGCATCGCGGTACCGGAGTACACGCAGGTCACCAGCTCCGGGTACACGTCGTCGACTTCGCGGCCCCAGTGTGCCAGCGCATCGACCGACGAGTTGTAGATCGCCAGGGATTCGTCCCCGGGATTGCTCTGTGCCTTGCCGACCACGAAGCGGCCGTCCGCACGGACAAAGAAGGTGTCGGTCATGGTGCCGCCTGCATCAATCCCCAGCACCTGAACCGACGAGTTATCGATCGTCATCTCCACGTCTCCATTTGAATAGTCCAACTGCTCTTCGCCTC
Organism: Methyloversatilis sp. NSM2; assembly: GCF_038066675.1. NCBI lineage: Bacteria > Pseudomonadati > Pseudomonadota > Betaproteobacteria > Nitrosomonadales > Sterolibacteriaceae > Methyloversatilis > Methyloversatilis sp. NSM2. The sequence goes on along the minus strand of NZ_JBBUKV010000001.1, from coordinate 928,631 downwards.
CGACCCCCGTGGGCCGGTGTTTCCTGATCGATCTGGCCGCGATCGAACGAAGCTCAAAGTGCAAGGACGGTGCCAGTGCGGATTCCGGCACGCCGCAATCTCGCAAGCAATTGATTTGTCGACGGTTAACTTTCCCGCCCGAACGGGGGACAACAGGCCGACGGGCATCGGACGGATGGAATTCGGACGGCATCGTATGAGGCGACCGTAGTGCGATCGGACAGTCCGGAAACCCGCGTCGGACGGTCGTTTCGGACGGTTTTGACATGGTGCATTGCAGCAACTTCCGGGCTGCGCCAACTCCGCAGCTCACGCGGCGTCGCGGGACGACTGGGAGAGCGAATTTGCTCGGGCGATTGCTGCCTTGATAGAAGCCGGCGGCCAGCCGAAGCCGCGTCGCGGCCAAGGCCGCTCCCACAGGAAATGCGCACGACACGCGGTCGAAGCCGGCTTCTTGTGAGAGGGGTGTTCTGACCTCGACAGCGACAGCGACGAGGGACGTGGTGCAGCGCTTGGTTCAGGCCTCGGCGATAGCCATGGCTGCTCCCACAGGGAGTGCGCGCGACCCAAGGCGGAAACCAGGGCTTTTGTGGCAGGGGTCATCTGACCCCGACAGCGACGGTGGGCAGTGCGCGGCGCACGGTTCAGGTCTCGGCGTTAGCCAGGGCCGCTCCCACAGGAAGTGCGCACGACACGCGGTCGAAGCCGGGCTTTCTGTGGGAGGGGTCTTCTGACCCCGACAGCGACGGTGGGCAGTGCGCGGCGCTTGGTTCAAGCCCAGGCGGTAATCATGACTACTTCCCGCAGAGCGCCCTCGCGCGGTTACTGGAGCGAAGCCTTTGGGAGCGAGCTTGCTCGCGATTGCGACCTTGCTCGAAGCCGGCGGCCCGCAACAGGCGCGTCGCGGCCAAGGTCGCTCGCCCGCTCAACGCAGCAGGATGGATTTCACTTTCCACACATGCTCGGCCGGCCGTTCGAGCGACGGCGACGGCAGCGCGCGCAGGCCGCGCGACGTGGCGTCGCGCGCCGCGACGCGCTGAAGCCAGCGCGCCAGCGCGTTGAAGCGATGCATATCCACGTCGGACCAGGCGTGCATGCGCATCCAGGCCCAGTGTGCGATGTCCGCAATGCTGAACGTGCCGGCAAGGTAGTCGGCGCTGCGCAGGTGATGATCGAACAGCGCGAACAGACGAAGCATTTCCGCCCGTGCGGCCTTCGCGTCGCCCGTCTTCGCCGCGTCGGCGGCATCGACCGGCAGCATGAGCCACTGCATCACACGCGAGCGACCGATGGCGTCGCTCGGCATCAGTTGACCGCTGCGTTCGGCGAGATAGACCAGAACCGGGCCGGCATCGCTGACCGAAAAACCCGCTGCGTCGTGATCGACGATGGTGGGCGAACAGGCGCAGGCGCTGACGCGCATGAACTCCGGCGCCAGGCGTTCGCCACTGCAGGCTTCCATCGGGTGCACGGCATAGGGGATGCGCAGCTCTTCGAGCGCAATCGAAACCTTCCAGCCATCAGGTGTCGGTGCAGAGTAAAGGTCGATCATTCGCGCATCCCCCGATGCAGTGCTCAGTGGCCTCGATGCGATCCGGATTCGCGCGCCGCCCTGCCCTGCAGCGTGTCGCCACTCATCCGGTATCGCATGGCGGCAGTCCTCAGGCGCGCGCGCTCGGGCGCGCGCTCACGTCCTTGTGCCAGCGCAGCAGGTTGCTGCAGTCGGCCGGAATGCCGATATCCGACCAGCCGGCGAACTCGATGCTGCAGAAGGTGGTGCAGTCGGCCACCGAGAAGGTCTCGCCGGCAACGTAGCGGTGCTTGCCGAGCTGCTGGTCGAACTTGCGGAAGAAATGACCGAGCCGCTCGCGGCCGCGTTCGACCAGGGCGGGAATCTGTGCCACCGGCGATGCGAAGCCCGGCAGGCCGCGGTCGCGGAAGGCGTCGGCGGTATTCCGGAACACTTCACCGGCGGCCATCATGCCTTCGTCGAAGGCACGCCGTTCCCACATGTCGACGATGGCGCGCTCGTAGGCGTTGCGACCGAGCAGCGGCGGCGCCGGATGCAGTTCTTCGAGGTAACGGCAGATCGCCATCGACTCGCCGATCTGGCGGCCGTCCGGCAGCTCCAGCATGGGCACCATGGCCTGCGGAAACTTCTCGATGTAGTCGGCGCGCAGGCGCAAGTTCTCGCCCGACACTTCGACGATGTTCAGGTCCAGGTCCTTCTCGACGAGAAACATGCGAACCCGCTTCGGGTTCGGGGCTGCGTGCCAGTCGTACAGTTTCATGTGTCCGCTCTCCCAGGGTGCCATCACAGCATGTCCGAATGTTCGGCGAGGTAGCTCGCAACGCCACGGTCGGTCGGCGTCATGCCGGCCTTGCCCTTCTGCCATCCGGCGGGGCAGACCTCGCCGTGCAGCTCCGTGTGCTGCAGGGCGTCGATCACGCGCAGCAACTCGTCGATGTCGCGGCCCAGCGCGAGGTTGTTCACGATCTGGTGCTGCACCACGCCGGAACGATCGATCAGGAAGGTGCCGCGCAGCGAGATGCCCATCGGGCCCTCGACGCCGTAGGCACGCGACACCGCATGCGTCATGTCGGAGATCAGCGGATAGCTGAGCGGACCGACGCCCCCCTCGGCATACGAGGTCTTCTTCCATGCCAGGTGGGTGTAGGCCGAGTCGATGGAACAGCCGACGACATCGACGTTGCGGCGGGCGAACTCGGGCATGCGCCGCTCGAAGGCGATCAGTTCCGACGGACAGACGAAGGTGAAGTCCAGCGGATAGAAGAACAGCACGGTGTAGCGCCCGCGACCGTCCGACAGCGTGTAGGGGCGGAACTCGTTGTCGCCCCATACCGCGTTCTCGGTGAAGTCCGGCGCCGTCTGGCCAACCAGGATGCTCATGTCGATTCCTTTGAAGAGACGATTTCCGGGCGGAAATGCCGGGCACGGAAAGGCTTGCGCTGACGCCCTGCCGGCGGCGGGTCGTAGCCCTCGGGCTGGCGCCAGGCCATCAGGCGCTGGTAGCTGGCGAGCAGCTTCATGAAGTTGGGCAATGCGCGGCGCGCCGGCGACGCTTCGTCGTACAGGTCCATCAGCTCGCGCAGTTCGCGCAGCGTGAAGCCGAGCTGCACGGCGGCCGCGGCGATGATGAGTCGGTCGTCGTCGTCGCAGCTGTAGCGGTCGGCACCGGCCGCATCGATGATGCCGAGCTCCTCGAAGGCGGAAATCCGGGCCAGCGGAATGCCGTAGCCCTGCACCAGCTGCTGCAGCGTGATCACGTCGGCGCGCGCGCTGCGACGCGCGGCGGCGCCAGGCGCCGCACCGCCCGGCGTCAGCACAGCACCACCGGTGCAGTGAGCACCGGCGCACCGGTCTTTTCGAGCACCTCGTCGATACTCACGCCGGGCGCCAGTTCGCGCAGCTCCAGACCGTCCGGCGTCACCGCCAGCACGCACAGGTCGGTGATGATGAGGCTCACCACGCCGACCCCGGTCAGCGGCAGGTCGCACTGCTTCAGTATCTTGTGTTCGCCGCTGCGGCTGCAGTGCTCCATCATGACGATGACACGACGCACACCGGCCACCAGATCCATCGCGCCGCCCATGCCCTTGACCAGCTTGCCCGGAATCATCCAGTTCGCCAGGTCGCCGCGCTCGCTCACCTGCATCGCGCCGAGGATGGCGAGGTCGATGTGACCACCGCGGATCATCGCGAACGAGTCGGCGCTGCTGAAGAAGCTGCTGCCGGGCAGCGTGCTCACCGTTTGCTTGCCGGCGTTGATCAGGTCGGCGTCGACCTCGTCCTCGGTCGGAAAGGGGCCGATGCCGAGCAGGCCGTTTTCCGACTGCAGCCACACGTCCATGCCCTCGGGAATGTGGTTGGCCACCAGCGTCGGCATGCCGATGCCGAGGTTCACGTAGTAGCCGTCGCGCAGTTCGCGCGCCGCGCGGCGCGCCATGTCGTCTCGTGTCCAGGCCATGTCAGGCAGTCCTCGTCGTACGTTTTTCGATGTGCTTCGAAGGGGTGCGATTGACGATCACGCGCTGCACGAAAATGCCCGGCGTGTGGATCTGGTCCGGGTCGAGCTGACCGGTCGGCACGATTTCCTCGACCTCGGCAATCGTCGTGCGTCCGGCGGTGGCGATCATCGGATTGAAGTTGCGCGCGGTCTTGCGGAAGACCAGGTTGCCCGCGCCGTCCGCCTTCCACGCCTTGACCAGCGCGACGTCGGCCAGCAGTGCGTGCTCGAGCAGATAGCGGTGGCCGCCGAAGTCGCGCGTTTCCTTGCCGTCGGCGACCGGCGTGCCGACGCCGGTACGCGTGTAGAAGGCGGGGATGCCGGCGCCGCCGGCGCGCAGCTTCTCGGCCAGCGTGCCCTGCGGCGTCAGTTCGACCTCCAGTTCGCCCGACAGCAGCTGGCGCTCGAATTCCTCGTTCTCGCCGACGTAGGACGCGATCATCCGGCGCACCTGGCGATTGGCCAGCAGCTTGCCGAGGCCGATGCCATCGACCCCGGCGTTGTTGCTGATCACCGTGAGGTCATGCGTGCCGCTATCGGCCACCGCGTCGATCAGCTGCTCGGGTATGCCGCACAGCCCGAAGCCGCCGACTGCCAGCGTCTGTCCGTCCTTGAGCAAACCCTTGAGCGCGCTCTTCGCGTCCGGGTAGAGCTTTTTCATCTGCCTCCTCCTTGTTGCATCGGTGTTTCGCGACGTCGCCGCGAGTTGTCCCAAGGAGATTCAGCAAAGCCTGTGCCGGCGCGCATCGTGTGCAACGCAACATGGACGGGAACGCCAGTCCGGAAGGAGGTGAAGTGCCTGCTCACGGGGAAACGCTGCAGCGCACCAGACGGGAAGTCCGAAAATCGGCCGCAGCCCGCCGACCGGGCGGTTCGACTTTCAGGCGATGCCTGCATCCGGAATGGCACCTGCCGTGTAGCACGAGAGGTACCGCCCAGGATGCATGCCGTGTCCGGCCGGAACATTCCCGACAACCGTTATGGAGATTTCGTCATGACCCGTCTGAAAGCCTGCAAAGTCGTCATTGCCGCCCTCGCCTTGGCCACCTCGTCCGCACAGGCCGCCACTTTCCAGTTCGTCGCCAACCTGTCGGGCGCGAACCAGGTGCCGGCAAATGCCTCCACGGCGTCCGGCAGCGCCTATCTCACGTTCGACGACAGCACGAACAGCATCACCCAGCTCATCTTCGGCGCCGGCGGCCTGGCCGCCTCGGTGACCGGCGCCCATATTCACGAGGGTCCGGCCGGCAGCAACGGACCAGTGGTATTCGATTTCGCTGACGACATCCTGCAGGCGATGCAGGGCGACGGCAGCTGGACAGCCGCCGCATTCACCCAGAGCGGCCCGGGCGCGCTCGATCTGACCGATCTGCTGGCGGGGGGCTATTACGTGAACATCCATAACGCGGTCTTTCCCGGCGGCGAGATCCGCGGCCAGTTGTTGCAGGTGACGGCGGTACCGGAGCCCGGCACCTGGGCCATGCTGGCCGCGGGCCTGGGTCTGGTCGGGCTGATCGCACGCCGGCGCGTCTGAACAGACGGCTGGCCATCGTCAGCGAGCGATCGCCACAGTCCGGAATTCGTCCGCCCGCCGGTGGGCGGTTCGACTTTCAGTCTGTGGAACGACCGACCGCGGCGTTCGGAGGTATGTCCGGATGGCGTCGATAGGCGGCAAACGGCGTGTCGACGCCATCGTGCGGGGGCGTGTCGCGCGGGTGTGGCAGACGAGGCGGGTGGCATGGTCCGTGCGCAACGTCGTGCGGGTCAAGCCGACCCGGCCATTCCGGAGCCCCGCATGTACACCACCCAGTTCCACGCCGACGATCTGAGCTGGCAGGCCAGCGGCATCGAGGGCGTGCATTACAAGGTGCTCGACGGCAACCCAGCCGAAGGCGCTTCAGTCGTCGTCTACCGCTTCGACCCCGGATCGGCGGTGCAGAACCATCTGCACACCGAGGCCGACGAGGTCGCCTATGTGCTCGAAGGCGAGTTCATCGAGAACGGCCGCCGCTACGGTCCGGGCGCCGTGTTCGCCGCACCGGCTGGCACCGTGCACGGACCGCACGAGACGGACACCGGCTGCACCGTCATGTTCATGCTGTCGAAAACACTGGATTTCGTCGCGGTCTGACTCGCGCAGGCGCATCTCCTGTGGGAGTGGCCTCGGCCGCGACGCGGCCGCCGCGGTCTGCCCGCTTCGATTCAGACTGCAGTCGGGCTCAGAAGACCCCTCCCACAGAACCCCGGCCCAGGCTCAGGTCGCGGATCTCATGCACCGCATGTGGGAGCGGCCTTGGCCGCGACGGAGTCGCCGCTCGGGCGCACCGTCCGGAGAGCGCGTGCGCCGTCGCTCAGAACAGCTGCGCGACGATCTGGAAGTGCACGTAGTAGTTGCGCGGATCCTGCACGCGGTCGCGAATGGGCAGGCCGAGCGTGAGGCGGGCTGACACGCGATCGTTGATGTTGGCGTTCACGCCCCAGCCGTAGCTGGCCAGCGTGTCGGTGCCGCGCGTCGAACCGACCGGACGGAAAGGCTGGGTTGCGCCGTAGTCGAGGAAGAGGAAGCCGGCCGTGCGCACCGGCGCCACCGGCGGCTGCGGCAACGGGTGGTGCAGTTCGATCGACGCGGCGAGACCCTTGTCGCCGCTGAACAGGCCGGTCTGGTAGCCGCGCACGCTGTTGTCGCCGCCGATCAGGAACTGCTCGCTCGACGTGAGGTTCTCGTCACGCGTGTACTGGAAGGCAAGGTTGCTCTGCACCGACCAGCCGTCCGACAGATCCTGGACGCGGCGTAGCGAACCTCGCCAGATCGAGAACGATGTGCTGACGATGTCGTCGATCGGGTCGGCCTTGCCGTTCGAATAGGTCAGCGAGCCGGTCCAGATGCGGTCCTTTTCCCACCACTGGCCGTCGACGCCGAGCGACAGGTCGTCGATATCGGTTGATTGGAACAGCCGTCCGGAAATCCAGCTCTCGGTCTTGCGCTTCTTTGCGCCGCCCAGCAGGTCGAGCTGGTAGTTGCCACCGATCAGCACCGGATGCCGCAGCAGCGCGGTCCACGCCGTCGACTCGCCGCGGATGCGCAGCGGCCGGAAAGGACCGTCGATGATGCGCGTATGGTCGTTGAACCATGACAGCGTCAGCCGCGTCCCCAGCGTACCGAGCGGGAAGCTGTACGACACGGCCCTGCCCTCGTGCCCGTCGGCGCCAACCAGCGTGACGCCCAGCGCATCGCGGAAACCCAGCAGGCTGCGGTTCTGGTAGAAGGCGCCGACACGATAGACGCCGGTCGCCTGGCTGCCGCTGCTGTCGGCGAACAGCCGCATTTCGTGCTTCGGCGGTTCCTTCACCGACAGCGCGAAATCGGTCTCGCCGAACTTCGCGCCCGGCTTCAGCTCGGCCCGCAGTTGCACGTCCTGGGTGCGGTTGAAGCGCATCATGCTGCGCTCGAGCGCGGCGACGTCCGCCAGTTCGCCCGGTTTCTGGCCGAGACGCTCGCGGATGAAGGCCTCCGAAGTGCTGTCGTTGCCGCTCATCACCACCTTGCCGACGCGGCCCTCGACCAGCTTGATGGTGATCGCACCGTCGGCCACCTCCTGCGCCGGCAGCACCGCCTGCGCGGTCGGCACGCCCCGTTCGCGGTACAGCGCGTTGATGCGGTCGACCAGTTCCTGCACCTCGCCCAGCGTGACCTCGCGCCCTTCGAGGCCCGCCGCCAGCTCGCGCAGCATGGACTCGTCCAGCAGTTCGGAGCGGGTGAAATCGATGCGCTTGAGCATGAAACGCGCACCGGCAGCCGGCTTGACCGGCACCGGCTTCAGCGCGTCGTCGTCGATGGTGGGCGTGTCATCAGGCCGTCGTTCGCGCTCTTCGCGCAGTCGTCGTTCGATGTCGCGCGAGCGCTCCTGGATCACGCCCGGATCGGCGGCTGCCGGAATCTGCGGTACTGCCTGCGCACCGACCGGCTGTGACAGCAGCACGCAGCACGCCGACACCAGTGCGCACGCTGCGCCCTGCCCCACCTTCGTACGACCTTGAGCACGACTCACTCGACAACCTCCTCTTCGGCCCGACGGCGGGCCTCGGCTTCTTCTTCGCTCTCTTCCTCGCCGGAATTCACGGCCGGGATGTCGAGCGGCACGTTGATCGATACCGATGCGATCTGCGGCACCTGGCCCGCAGCCGACTGCTTGTCCGGCGTATTGACGCGGGTGACGATGAGTTCTCGCGACTGCTCGCGGCCGCTGTAGTCGAGCACGGTGTTCATCACGACCTCGTGCAGCGGATCGCGCATCACGACGTAGGGGTCGGTCACCAGCAGCCAGTCGTCGAGCAGCATGTTGCCGAACACCTTGCCAGGATGATGCAGTTGCACGTCGGCCGGCTCGACCACCGTGGTCAGGTTGTCCATGTAGATGTTGCTGACCGGGTTGATGAAGCGCGCACGGTTCTCGATGCGGCCCTGGTCGATGCGCAGGAAGCCGCGTTCCATCGTCACTTCGGCATCGAGTGCGCTGAAGCGATCGAAACGCACGCCGATTTCGCTGTTGATGGTCAGATCGACCCAGCGCGCCGGCACGCCGCCACGGCCGACCGCACGCATCGCCAGCGGTGCGTCGTTGCGGGTATGCAGGATGCGGGCAGTGACCGACTCCGAGTTGAAGTACAGCGAGCGGCCGACGCTCAGCGTGCCGAGGTTCAGATCCTTCTTCGCCGACAGCGACAGGATGTCGCCGGTGATGCGCGACACGCTGACGCTGCCGTTGTTCGACTCCAGCGTCACGCCGTTGCCGGCGGTGACCGCATCCATCAGGATGTCGTCCTCGGCGATCACCGTCGTGCTGCCCAGGTCCGCCGTCGCGTCGACCACGGTCACCCTGCCGCCGGACAGCAGATCGATATTGCCGTGCGATGCATACACCGTGCCGTTGGCGATGTCGCCGGCGGCACGTACCCAGGCGTCGTCGCGAACCTCGATGCGGCCGATCTCGATGTCGTCGCGCTCGTCGATATGCACGCCGCCGGCAGTGCTGATGGCGTCGATCTTCGCGATGTCGGTTTCCAGCGCATCCGCTATCGGACGCGGAGAGCCATTGTTCCAGCTTGCGTTGCCGACGCCGCCGGCGGCGTCCAGCGTGACGCCGGCACCGGGCGTGGCAGCGACCAGATCCCAGGTGCCGATGTCACCGCCATCGAGAATGCGGCTACCGGTGGTGATGCGGATGGCGTCGGCAGTCGCGTTGTTCGTCGCCTCGATGCGACCGACCACGACGTCGCCGGTGGCCTCGATGTCGATGGTGCCGCTGTCGGCGCGCAGCACAGTGCCGTCGTCCATCAGGTAACGCCCTGCCTGCACCGCGATATCGCCCGCTGCCTCGGCGTCGCCGGTCTGACGCAGATCGCCGACCGGTGCGGCGAGCGACATCGAACCACCGGCACTGACGGAGCCGATAGTCAGCGCCGGCGACAGGCCGGGTTCGACCGCCCGCGTGCCGGACAGATGCACGTCGCCGCTGGCCTGCGCATTGACCAGCCCGCCCGCATCCTGCGCGATCAGCAGCGGCTGGCCGTCAGCACCGATGCTGCCGCCGAGCGCCACCAGGTCGATGTCGCCGGCCGCCGTCTGCATCGCCACCGCGCGCTGCGCGCCACTGGCACTCAGGATGCTGCCGGCACTGCTGAGGTGGATACCACCGCTGCCGGCGAACATTTCGGCCACCCGCATCGGACCGCTCATCTCGTTCAGCCAGATGCCGGTCGAGGCGCGCGCGGTCAGTGTCGCCGCCTCGCCCAGATCGAGGGTGATCGGCCTGGCTGCACTGCCTATGCTGCCGCTGCCCGCTTCGATGATGGTGCTGCCGCCGCGCAGGTTCGGCGCGTTCGTCGTGCTGGCATCGACGATGCCACCGGACACCTTGAGCCGTATCGTCTTGCTGAAGTCGACGCCGCCGCCGGTCGCATCCAGCGACACCAGATTGATGTCGCCCGGCAGCACGGTGCCGTTGCGGTCGTAGTCGTCTGCGCCGAGGAAGACGTGGCCGCGCGCGTTGACGGTGACCGAGCCACCCGCCGTGGTGGCGATATCGACGTCGTCGCGCTTGAGCACGGTGGCGGTCTTGGCCACCGTGTCGATGGCCACGTCGTCAGCCTCGGCCGCCGACAGCGCGCGGCGCTGATCCGGCGTGAGCGCGGTCAGACTGGCGATGCTGACGGTGAACTGGCCTTCGTCGCGGCCGACGCCGCCATTGGCGCTGTTGGCGTTCAGCACGATGTGGCGGCCGACCACATTGGGCTGTTCGACGCGCGTTTCGGTGTCCGACGTGGACTTGTTGTAGATCGCTGCGCTGACGCCGTAGCGCACCTGGTTGTCGGTCCACACATGGGTACCGTCGGACATGCCGGCGATGACGCTATCGGTCGCGGCCGAGCCGACGTAGCTGAAGTTGCTGTCGTAGCTGGCACCCGTGCTCCCGAGCGAGATGCCAAGTCCGCTCAGCTTGTCGTGCAGCGTACGCAGCCGCGTCGATGCGCTGGCCGCGTTGTAGCTGTCGGCGCGATAGACGAAGGTGCCGGCGTTCTGCGGATCCTCGATCAGTTCGACGTTGCGCAGCGACCAGTACTCCTGGTACTCGCGGCTGATCTGCGAGCGGTGGCCCTTCAGCGCGTCGGCCAGACTGTCGGCGGCGCCGTCCGATTCGCGCAGGCGCAGATCATTCCACAGCGCATCGAGTTCGGCTTCGGCACGCGTATCGCGGGTTTCGTTGCGGTTGCCGTCGGTGATGCGACCGCCGAGCGCGGTGAGCGTCACGTCGCCCGATTGCGACTCGATCTTGTCGAGCTGCATGTCGCCGTCCGGCTGCATCAGATGGATGTCGCCGCTGGCGGTAGCGCGCAGACCGCCCTGCGGCGTGGCCTGGGTCTGCACCACGAGCGCCTGCGCGTCGGTGCCGATCTGGCCCGAGCTGGAGATCAGCTCGACGCCGCCGCCCTGCACGCGTACCGCGTTGCCGCTGCCGGCCGCAACGATGTCGCGGTCGGCCTGCAGGAACACGCGGCCGCTGTTGTCGGTGCGCACCTCGCTCACCCGCATGTCGCCACTCATTTCGCGCAGGCCGATGTCGCCGCGCGCGCTGATGGCAGTCACCGCGCCGTTACCCAGCATGTCGATCTGCATCGGCGCGAGTGTGTTGCCGATGCCGTCGGCGGCACGCAGGGTCAGGTTCTGCGCGGTGATGACGCCGCGCACGCTTTCCGCCGTGATGGCGCCCCCCGGCAGACCGTTGCCGGCGGTGGCGTCCACCGTCGTCGTACCGGTGCGGTTGGTCAGGCTGCCGGCGAAGATGATGTCGGCGCGGCTGCGGATGTCGACCTGGCCGCTGTCGTAACCGATGAAGTTGATCGGGATAGAGTGATCGGCCTTCACCGTGTGCGTGTTGTAGCGCTTGGAGCCGGTTTCGGTCCACACCTCGTAGGTATGCCACTTCCAGATGCAGAGGAAGGCCGAGCACTCGGAATCCTCGCGGTCCCAGGAGCGGAAGTCGGTGGTCACGTCGCGCCGCTGGTAGCGGTAGGTCGTGCTGCCCATGCCGGTGTCGATCTTCGTGTACTCGCCCTCGGACAGCGGCGTCGGATCGTCCCAGGTGCGGTAGGCGGTGCGATCGGCCAGAGACCAGCTGCCGGGGAAGAACCAGAACTTGGTTTCCTTCTCGTACCGCGAGTAGGTGTTCGTCGTGTTGCGCTGACCGGTGACCCAGGTATAGGTCTGTCCGGTCACCGGCGAGTATCCCGTGTTGCGACCGGCCACGTCGTCGTAGTGCTCGACCTCGACCTCCTTCAGCTTGTTCTGGGCATCGGTGGTGGTGATGAGGTCGCGTGTCTTGACGGCGTTGCCCAGACGCGTGACCTCGCGCGTCACCGGCGTCAGGCTGTTGTAATAGGCCAGCGTCTGCGTGCTGGATTGCGACGCGTTGGTGACGATGGCGCCCTGGCCGCCGTTGGCCAGCGGATCCCAGCGACGCAGGTAATCGGTGATGCGCACCTTGCCTTCGATGTCGTTGCCGGTGTCGAGGCCAGTGATCACGATGTCGTAGCCGCTGCGGTTGTCGATGTTGAAGCGGCCGTAGCCGTCCATCGCCGCGATGCGGCCACCGCCGGTGTTCAGTATCTCGCCCAGCAGCTCAAGCTTGCCCCCCTCGACCTTCACCGGTTCCAGCTCGACGCGGTTCAGTTCCGCATTGAAGAAGGCCACGATGTTGCCTTCGGTGTTGCTGATGCGGAAGCGCGGATCGGACGGTTTCATCCCCGCCGCCACCAGCGCGTCGTAGTTGGATTTTGCCTCTGCCAGCGTCGTTGCCGTCTTGTAGGGACCGATGTTCAGGTTCACCCGCGCGCTGTCGCCGATGACGATGTTGCGGTCCGGCAGCCCGCTCTGCAGCAGGCCGTTGATGTTCAGGTAGCGCGCGCTGATGAAGATGTTGTTGCCGGCGATGGTCGGGCCGCCGGTGCCGTTGCGTGCTTCCGTACTGGAGCCGGACGACGCGGTGCCGTCCTCGAAATTGTTGGCCAGACCGCCGCTGTTGCCACTCGGCGTGCGCGTGCCGCCCCACATGTCGCGCGGGTTGCCGGCCGTGTGATAGAAGGCCGACGGTGAGCTGAACACGAAGTCGCGACCGGCGGTGATATTGATGTCCGCCGCCTGGATATTGGGTGCGGTCAGCGGGTTCAGCGGGTCCTTCGGCTGCACCAGCACGCTGCCGCGCTCGCTCTCCAGCGTCACCGATCCGAGCAGGTTGCTGATGTTGCCCACCACCTCGATATCCGGTGCGCGCGTATCGCCGTCGGCCGGAACATAGGTGTTGCGCACCGTGATCGACGGCGCCGGCGAGTTTGGTGCGATGCCGATGCTGGCGAAGGCGGCCGTGCCGCCCTGGTTGCGATCGTTCAGCGCGGCGTTGATCTGCCCGGTGGTCGGGTTGCTGCCCGGCGTGTTCAGGATGGCGACGCCGTTCAGCGTGAGGCGGCCGGTCGCGTCCTCCGGAATGATCAGTTCATCGGTCCGCAGGAAGGCCGAACTGTTGTTGATGATCTCGATCTTCGCTTCGCCGCGCGCATTGAGGCGACCGTTGCCGGCGAGGTTGTCGCCGATCACGTTGATGTTGCCGCCACGCGCGTCGACCTCGGGCATCACGATGAAGGCCGCGTTGGCGATCGATGCGTTGGCGCCACCGGCCGGGAACAGGTCGGCCATCTGCTGTTCGAGGAAATTGATTTCCGCGGTCAGTGCAGCCACCGTTTCCGGGTTGCTGGCATCGCCGCCGGTGCTGGTCGTGCCCTGGTAGTTGCCGCGGATCTCCTTCAGCGCGTTGATGCGCGTGCGCAGGTTGTCCTGCAGGTTCTCCACGCTCAGCGTCGGCAGTTCCATGCCGTCCGAGCGGGTGATCCAGTACTGCTTGGTCACCGTGTCATAGGTGCAGCCGGCGGTGCCCGGAGTACGGCACTCCGCCCCCTGTCCCTCGCGCGGCACCTGCACACTGAGCGTCAGCGTCGGCGCGCCGCTGCCGCTTTCGTTGATCGTCATCAGCTGCTGGTTCTGGATGCCGGCATCGACCAGACCGCTCACCGACACGCCGGCACGCGACTGTTCGATGCTGCGGCCGCTGTTCTGTTCGATCGACACGTCGCCGCCGCCGAACAGATTGCTCACCCCGCTGGCGATCGCACTGGCGGCCTGGCTGTACAGGTCGCGCGCCACGCCCTGACCGTCGACGCGGTGACCGAAGCCCTTGTCGGCGCTCAGGTTCACGTCCTTCACACTGCGCAGCGTACCGGCGATGGTGATCTGGTTGTCCTGGTTCAGCAACGCGTCGGCGCCCCAGTCCGAACTGGAGATCGGTACCGCCGCGTTGTTGTAGAGGTCGGCGGTCGCAACCGTCGAAAAAGTGTTGCGCGCGCCATTGGCATCACGCCCGGCGCCAATGTTGATGAAGCCATCCGCACGGATGTCGCTGCCGCCGCCGACAGAGGCCCGCGAACGGACACGCAGGTCGGACAGCGAGTAGCCGTCGGCATAGGCGGCCAGACCCCAGGTCTTGGAATTGGCGCGCACCTCGACGTCGGCCACATCGCGCGCCGCCAGGTTGAAGTTGCCGACGGTGTCGATCACCACGTTGTTGCCGACGCGCGCTTCGGTCCGGCCGATGTCGTCCGCCGATGGCGTCAGCGGCGTGGCGTTCAGCCACGCCTTGGCCTCGGCGTCGGCGGCGCTGATCGCGCCGCCGGCCTCCAGCTTGGCGCGATCGCGCAGCATCACGTCGGACACCGCGTTGAAGTTGGTGCGGCCGGGGGCGTCCTCGTCGCCGAGCACGCGCACGCGAGCGCCGTCGCCCACCTCGACCAGCGTGATGTTGTCCACCGTCGTTTCGCTGGAACCGGCAGCGCCGCCGGCCAGGCCGCCGGCACCGGCGAATACGTTGAACTCGCTGAGCCAGGGCTTGCGTGTCTGGTTCAGCGCATAGACGTCGAGATCCCAGGTGCGCAGATTGGCACCGGCCTTGATGCCGGCCACCACGCGCGCGTCGATGTCGTTGCGCGCCTGCGCACCGCTGGCACCGACGACACCGGCGGACAGCGAGTCGACGCGCGAATTGAAGGTGGCGACGTGATCGGCGCGCACCTCCATGCGACCGTTGGTTGCGGTGCTCAGCGCCGTTGTCGAGGTGCCGCCGCCGAGCAGCGCCTGGGTGTTGGACAGGTTGCGCGTCGAAGCGACCGCCGCCGCGCCGGCGATGATGCCGCCGGAGCCGGCTTCGGCATCGGCGTAGGTCTGGTCGTGTCCGGTGGCCAGCACCGACAGTGCCGAACCGACGCTGCCCGTGTTGCCATTGTCGATCGACGCCAGCGTGACCGAGCCGGCACTCGCCGACGCCAGGTTGGCGCCGATGGCCAGCAGACCGCCTATCGTGACGCCGCTGGTTTCCGCCGTCTGGCGCGTCTGGTTCGACGCGGTCAGGCTGGTACTGCCGCTGATGGCGAAGCTGTTGCTGCCACCCACCGTCGCGTTCACCAGCGACGTACTGCCGGCCCAGGAGTCGCTGCCATTGGCGCCGACCAGCAGCGAGCCGCCGGTGGCGTTCGCGTACGAGTAGGCCGTTTCGCCCAGCGTCGGCAACAGCGTCGCGGCGTTCAGCGACAGGCTGCCGGCGGTGATGCTGTTGTTGCGTCCCATCGTCGCGTAGGACTGGGTGGCCGCCGTTGCTTCCGCCAGCGACACGCCGATCGACACCGCCAGCGAGCCGTTGTAGCCGCGCGAAACCGCACTGACTTTCGGCGTGCTGCGTGCGGCAACGGAAATCGCCGAACCCGGCGCATTGACCGTCACCCGGTCGGCGATGGCCGCCCGCGCTGCACCGGTGGCGCTGGCCGTCGCTTCCGATCCGGAACCGGCTGCCACGCCACCGGAGCCGGCTTTCGAACTGGCACTGACGGCGTCGCCGCGCGTCGACTCGACCGCCAGCGCGCCCCCGCCCAAGGTGACCGAGGTCGCCGCCGCCTGAGTCGTGCTGTCTGCCTCGCCTATCTGCGCCGTACTGCTACCTGCCTTATCGGCACGCGCGATGACGATGCCGGCCGCGACCACGCCCACCGCGTAGCCCTCGGCGTGCGCGCTGGCGTCCATCGCGTCACCTGCGAGCACGCGCACGTCACCGGCCGCGCTGCCGACCGTCGCCTGGGTGCCATCACCCAGCTTGGCGACGACGGTATTGGCCAGATCGGCCGTCGCGACCGCGGCGCCGACGCCGACAAGGCCACCTGCCGCCTGATAGCTCTTCACGTTCACGGCCGCCGTACCCGCCTCCAGCCGTCCGGTGCTGGCGTCGAGCTCGATGTCGCCCGTATCGGCACGCAGCGTGATCGCGCCGTCGGTGGTCGCGCGCACGTCGTGGCGCACATTCAGCACGCCGACCGCTGCACCGACGCCGGCGATGCCGCCCAGCGCCCCGCCACCGACCAGCACGTCCACCTTGTCCTTCTCGGACGCCGTGATGCGGATATTGCCGCCGGCGCGCAGCGTGTTTGCGGCGGTGTTCGCCGTGTCGACCACCGTCGCACGGGTCGAGCCATCCGGCGCGGCATTGACGTCGGCCTTGGCCGCGACCTTGCCGCTGGCATTGATGCGCGTGATGTCCGACTGCGAGAAGTTGCTGCCCGTGCTGATGTTCCCGTCGTCATCGCCGGTCTTGAGCTGGTCACCGCTGGAGAAGGCGTTGGCCTTGCTCAGCGTGCCATTGTTGTCCTTGTCCGCCTCGCCCGACGCATCGCCGCTCAGGCCGGCGTTCATCACCGTGACCGCGACCGCACCGCCGATGCCGACGGTGCCGCCGGCCGCCGCGGCGACCGCCGCATTCGACAGATTGCGCTCGGCGCGCGCGGTGACCGCGATGTCGTTGTCGACGTGGACATTGCTGTCCTGGATGGTGGCCGTCGTCGTGTTGTCCACCTTGGTCACCGAGGCACCCGCACCCGCACCGCCGATGCCGCCGACCGCGGCCACGCCGGCGCGGCTTTCGGTCACCACGCTGTCGGTCGCCTGCACCGCCAGTCCGCCGCTGCGGTCCGCTGCGCTGCCGACCCGGCTATCGACCACCTTGGCGCTGGTCGTGCTGTCGATGATGCCGACCGCCACCGCACCGGCAATGCCGGCCCCGCCGCCACCGGCGCCGCCGATGGCCCAGGTACGCATTTCGGTCGAGCTGTCGGCCATCACATTGACCTGACCGTCAGCATCGATACCGCCGCCGTCGACGCGCGCTTCGGTCGTGCTGGTATCGAGGCCCACCGCGAAGGTGCCGGATCCGGCTACACCGCCTGCAGCGAGGCCGCCACCGGCCACCAGGAAAACGGAGTCGTGGTCGGCGCGGATGTCGAGCGCGCCGACGCGCCAGACGGCGTCGTCCGAATAGGCTTCGGTGGTGCTGGTGAACTTGGCGACCGAGCCGCTGCCGACCACCGCCACCGCACCGCCGGCGGCGCCGACGACGATGGACGACACGCCCTGGCTGGAGCGCGCCTTCACCGTCGCCGCGCCCTTGGCAGTGACCGAACTGGTGCTGCCGCTGACGCCGGCGCGCGTGTCGCGATCGAACACGTTCACGTCAGCCGAAGCACCGACGCCGGCCAGGCCGACCGCGATCGAACCGATGAAGGTGTTGCCGTAGGCATGGTCGGCCGCCTTGATGCTGACCGCCTGCGCGTTGCTGGCCGCGCTGTTGTCGCCGCCATTGAGTACCGAGTCGGTCACCGTGGCGGTGGTTGCGCCGCCGATGATGTTCATGCTCACGGTGGCCGCGACGCCGGCGAAACTGCCGCCCGCGACGTTGGCGACCGCCGTCGTCGTCTGGTGGGTCGAGGTCGCATTGACCGCGATGCCGCGCACGTTCTCGCGTGTGCGCGACGCGACGAGGTCGGGGGCGACGAAGGGGTTGGACGAAGAATAGCCGCCACCGCTCTGGTTCATCCGGTCGATGCTGGCGCGCAGATTGACGCCGCCGATCTCGCCGGTATTCACGCTGACGCCGCTGCCCTGCTTCGCGCGCGCCGCCACCGAACTGCCGCGGATGGCCGCCTCGGTCGCGCCGCCGATCTCGTTCACCGTGGCCGACGCGCCGACGCCGGCAGCGGTGATGCCGATACCGGCCGCGCCGGCGAGCACCGTGATCTTGTCGTCCGACTCGGCCAGCACCGCGACGTTGTCACGCGCCTCGATGTCGGCGCCCTCCTTGATCACCGCACGCGTGTCCGAGTTGATCAGGTTGACCGCCACCGACCCGCCGACGCCGACATCGACGCCACCGCCAATGCCGACTGCCGCGGTCTTGATGGTCGCCAGAGAATCGGCGTTGAGGATCAGATTGGTCACGTCGAAGCCGCTGCTCTTCAGGCCGGACACCGTGGCGTGCGTCGAATTGGCGATCTTGTTCACCGCGATGGCGGCGCCGACGCCGGCCGAGCCACTGATGCCGACCGCGCCGGCCAGTGCATTGATGCGCGCGCTGTCGACCGCGTTGACCGACACCGCAGCGGTGCCGCCGCTGATGTCGGAGCCGGTGATCTCGGCGACCGTCTTGTTGTCGGTGCGATTGCTCGATGCCGAGCCGGCGAAGGCACCGGTGGCCGCGCCAGCGCCGGCGACCGATCCGGATTCGATCAGCGCCGTGTTGCTGCCGGTCAGCGTCAGCGACGCCGCGCCGCCGATGGTGCTGTCATGTACGCGCGCCTTCGCCGTGTTGCGCACCCAGTTGTCGCCGACCGCACCGCCCACCGCTGCGTTGCCCGAGAAGGCGGCCGCACCGGCCAGCGACTTGATGGTCGATGTGTCGGAGGCCTGCAGCGTGATGGCCGAGTCGTTGTCGACGTTCTCCAGCGTGCTGCCGACGATTTCGGCGGTGGTGACGTTGCCGCCTTCGCCACCGGCATTGGTGTCGCCGGAATACATGCCGATGTGGTTGAGCGTGATCGAACCGGACAGCGCCACGCCCTGCGCGCCGCCGGCGGCCAGCGCCAGCGTTTCGATGGTGGCCGTTTCCAGCGCGGTCAGGCTCAGCGCCGACGCATTGCGCACGGTCGCGCCATCGATCGAGGCCAGCGTCGTATTGCCGATCTTGTTGTAGCCGAAGGCACCGCCGACCGCGCTGCCACCGATGCCGACGGCGACCGCACCGGCCAGTGACCGCAGGGTCGAACTGTCGGTCGCGCTGACGGTGACGGTGTTGCCGTCGCCGCTGTCTTCCAGCAGCGCGTCATCGACCGTCGATTCGGTCCGGTTGCCGATGAAATTCACCGAAATCGACGCGCTGACCGCTGGCGAACTGCCCAGCGCCAGCCCGCCGGCCACCGACAGGCTGCGGATGCGCGCGTCCGACAGTGAGGTCAGGCTCAGGGTGCCGGCCGCGTCGACATGGGCGCGGTCGATCTGCGCCTGCACCGTGTTGAAGATCTCCGAATAGGCGACCGAGGCGCCGATGGCCACGCTGTTCATGCTGGCCGAGAAACCGCCGGCCAGCGTGTCGATGCGCGAGCGGTCCTTGGCCTCTATCGTGACGCTGGCGGCCGACACGTCGTCGAAGGCGGTGTTGCCCTGCGGCGCGCTGACGTTCGCGAGCAGATCGTTGTCAATGAAATTGACCGACACCGAGCCCACACCCGACACCTTGCTCGACGCGCCTACGCCGACCGCGATCGAGGTGATCAGCACGTCGGATTCCGCCTTCACGTTCAACCGGCCGGCGGGGCCGGTAACGTCGACCTTCGAATCCTCGACCTTGGCGGTCAGATCGTTGTCGATCGAACTCCAGTTGAACGAGGCGCCGACCGCATTGCTGTTGCTGCCGATGTTGACCTGCAGGATGCCGGCCACCGAGGTGATGCAGTTGCCGCTGGGCGTGGCGCCGGCGCCACTGCGGCCGCAGTAGTCGAGGCCCTTGACCGTGTTCTCGCGCTGATTGCCCGGCTCTATCGTGTCTTCGAGTGCGGCATCGGCGCCGCGGTCCTGCGCCAGTACATCGACCGCGCCGGTCGCGGTGACCGAGGACAGGCCGACGATCTGCGCCGTCGTGTCGTTGTCGATCTCGGTGATGACGACCGCGCCGCCTATCGAGTTCGCGTTGTTCGACGCCGAGGCCTGACCGTGCGCGGCGCCGGCGCCGATCTCGGTGGCGTTGAAGGCGCGCACAGCCGCGCTGTCGACGCCGCTCACCGCCGAGCCGCCGGCGATCTCGGCAGTGACGACGTTGGCGACGTCGGAATAGGTGACCGCGCCGCCCGCACCGGTCTTGCCACCCAGCGCCAGCGTGCCGCCGCCGGTGCCGATGAACATGCGGTTGTAGGCGGTCACGTCGAGCGCGCGACCGCTGCCGGCGGCGCCGGTCAGATCGGTCGAATTCAGCGCCGCACGTATCGTGTTGTCGATGATGGACAGCGACAGCGAGCCGGTCAGCGAGTACGAACTCTGGTTCTGGTTGCTGCTCGCGTTGGCCGCGACACCGATGGCGATCGACAGCTGCTCGCCGCCGGCCAGCGCCTGCACCGTCACGTCCTGCGTGTCGTTCAGGTCGGCGTTCTCGACCAGGCCTTCGACCGTGTTGTCGATCATGTTCACCGACACGCTGCCGGTGACCGCGGCCGACTTGTTCTGACTCGGGTTGTTGGCACGGGTGAAAGCGGCTGCACCGGAGGCGGTGACGATGTCGAGGTCGGACACGCCGAGCACGGTCAGCTTGGCCGCGCTGCCCCCGTCCGCCTGATCGACCGTCACGCCGGACAGCTTCGCGCGCGTCACCAGCGTCACGTCGTTGACCGCAGCGCTGCCGGCGGCAGACAGACCGAAGCTGGGCTTGGACTGCGTGCCTTGGCTACTGGTATTGCCCTGCTTCGAGGTCGAGGTCGGCTTCAGTTCGACCATGCCGGCGATCTTGGTCTGCACCTCTTCGTACTTGCTCTTGATGCTGCCGAAGAAGCCGCCCTGCGAACTGCTTTCGCTGCTGCTGCCGCTGACCGCCACCGCGCCGGTCACCGCGATCGCCTCCATGCGACCACTGGCGCGCGCCTCCACCGTCACGTCGCCAGACTGGATGACGGCATTCGTGATGCTGCGCTGGCTGCTGCGCGTGTCGCCCTCGTTCAGCGCTTCGCCGTCGTTGTTGCCGACCAGCGCCTCGGTGGTGCCGGTGACGCCGTTGTAGGCGATGCCCAGGCCGACACCGGCCGATTCCGACTTGTTGAAGCCACCGGCGATGGACCACAGCACCGGCTCGTCGAGCGCGGTGATCGACAGCGTGCCGGCGCGCAGCGTGGCTTCATCGTCGACCAGTGCCCGCGTGTTGTTCGTCACCTCGACGATGGACACCGAGCCGTTGATGCCGAAGCTCGATCCGTAGCCGGCGATCGTCGCCAGCGAAATGACCAGATCCTTGCCCTCGGCGGCAATGCTCACCTCGTCGGTGGCGCGCGTGCCGGTGACCGTGTAGCTGCGCTGGCCAGCGGTGCTGCCGCTGACGCTCTCGGTCACCCCCTGGATGGCGGCGCCTTCGCGCACGAACACGAGGCTGTCGCCATTCAGGATTTCCTGCGTGTAGGCCATGCCCAGGCCTTTGCTGCCGCTGCCGCCACCGGTGCCGCCAGGCAGGAAGTGGCCGCCGTGGAAGAGCAGCGTCACGTCGCGCTTGGCGCTGACGTCGGCCGGCGCTCCGAAGGACCAGTCCTGCAGTACCTGTTCGTCTTCCGAGGTCGAGCTGTCGTCGGCCACGGTTTCGTAACTTGCGGTCCAGGCGCCGCTGGCGTTGCCGGTCAGGTTCAGCTTCGCCGATTCCTGCACCTCAGTCTTCGCCGAATGATCGAACTGCAGCAGGCTGAACGAGCCCGACAGCGAGATCGCGTTGTTCGAGTTGTCCGACGTCGACTTGGCGGCCGAAGCGCCGTTGAACACATCGAGGATGCCGGTGAGGTCATTGAACCAGTCCTTCACCGTGGACAGGCCGTCCCAGCGCGTGAAGCTGCCGCCGGTGATCAGCGATTCCCGCACCGGGATGATGACGTCGGACGCCACCGCGATGCGCGGTGCGGTAACCGTGGCGCTGCGGCCTATGGTGGCCAGCGCGTCGTGACTGAAGTTGCCGATGGCGATGCCGGCGGAGAAGGTGTTGCGAGCGGTGTTGCCGGTGGCACGGTCCTTCGATTGCGAAATGGCGGAGGCCTCCGCCATCACCTGGATGTCCGAGCCCAGCGTGCGTGCGGCGACGACGGCGCGATCACTCGCATGCACGTTGGCGTTGGGGCCGATGCTCGCGGAGGCCGAAGCGTCGCTGTCCACCCAGGCGATGGCGCCACCGACGCGCAGCGAGGTCGATTGCGGCTTCTGCGCCTTCTGGTCGGTCTCGGCGCCGGCGAGCAGCTTCTCCCACAGTTTTTCCTCGATGAAGCCGCCGGTGTCGGTGATCGGCTTGGCCTTCTCCTTCGCCGCGTCGAGGATGGCGTCGTTCAGCGAGGTGCCTACCTTGGCCTCGGCCGTGGTGGCGTTCGAGGTGTTGTCGTTGATCGCCAGCACCTGCACCTTGGTCGCGTCAGCCACGTTGGCATTCAGCGAGGCGTTCGCCTCCGACGACAACTGGCTGACCGCGATCGCGGCGGCCGCCTTGCCTTCGTTGCCGAGCGAGGCGGTGACCGAATTGGCGAAGGTGTTGCGGTTGGTCGCTGCCACCGTCACGTCGCCCGATACCTGCACGGTGGCGCCGGCTTCGACCGTCGCGTTCGCGCGCACGTCGGCAAAGGTCAGGCCGAGTGCAAAGCTCATCTGCGAGCTGGCATCCTCGCCCGGGTCTGCCGCTTCGACCGACGCTTCCAGCGTGGCGTCGTTGTTGGCACGCACACTGAGATTGGCGGCGCGCACGGTGGCGCCGGACTTCACGTCCACGGTCGCGGTGGAACTGTTGCGCGCATACAGCGCGCCCAGACCCAGCGGCGTGTTCACCTGGGTGCCCGGGCCACTGATGCCGGTGTCGGGCGCCGCCCCTGCTGAGGTGAGGTTGTCGACGAGCAGCGTGAGGTCCTGCGTCGCCTCGACCACCGAGCCGGCCTTCAGCGTGATGGTCGAGGTGCCGACCGCCTGCGAATGCACGATGTTCAGGCCGAGCAGCGTGGCGCCGATGCCCAGCAGGCCGGTGGCGCCTTCGGTGGCGAAGTTGGCGGCGTTCTGCTCGAAACTTCCTTCATCGAAGACCCAGCGGTTCTGCACGTCGGTCGACGCGGTCATCGACACGTTGCGGCCCTTCACCGTCGCGTTGTCCAGCTCGATCGACGCGCTGGCTTCGCGGTAGCCCAGGATGCTCACCGACGACACCTTGTGTGCGGTGAAGGTGACGTCGCCGCCGTTGAAGTTGCCGCCGCCGTGCGCCAGCACCTTGCTGCCCGACTTGAGCAGGATGTTCGGTGCCTCGAAGGTGATGTTGCCGGAGTGTCCGGTCGACACCCCATTCACGTGGTCGCTGCCGACCAGACGGCTGGACACGACGATGTTGTCGTTGACGGTGATGCTGTGGGTCGCCTGCAGCAGCAGGTTGGCACCATTGACGGTGACGCCACTGTCGGCGCCACCCGGCACACCACTGTAGGCAGCGGCGCCGCGCAATAGGTTCTGGCTCAGTACGATGTTCAGCGGGTCGATCAGCACCAGGCCGGCCGTACCGCCGCCGCGGCCGTCGGCATAGAACTGACCGCCGGCCAGCTCGACCGTGTCCTTCGCCGAAAACTCGACGAAGCCGCCGTCGCCGCGCGTGCCCGCACTGGCGTCCATCACCGCACCGCTGCGGATGACCGCATTGCGCTGCGCCAGCGAATCGATGCGGCCGCCGTCTGAGTCCTCACCGTCACCGGCCGCCGTCACCATGGCGTCGATGTCGGCCACGATGTCGCGGCCGGCGCGCAGGCGGATGTCGCCGCCGTCGGTGCCGGCGCCGCCACGGGCGTCCAGCGTGCCGGCGATCTCGATGTCGTCCGCCGCCGCTATATATATGCGGCCGGAGCGCTCGACCACCCGGCTGCCGATCGCCAACCCTTGCGCATTGACCACGTCGGTGAAATCGGGCGCCTGGCCTTCGAAGCGGGCGCCGGTCAGCACGGCCCCCTTGACGCTTACCGTGCCGGCCGCCAGTTCGACCGCATCGATCGCGTTGATGCGGCCGTCGATGCGGATGGCCGCCGACGACAGCGGTGCCGTGCCGTTCAGCAACTGCGCCAGCGCGCCGGCGTCGACCACGCCCGGCGCGGTGAAGAAGCGGTCGACGAAGCCCTGCGTCGGCGTGCTCATCGACAGCGCGCCGACATTCACGATGCCGCCTGCACCGACCACGAAGCCATGCGGATTGGCGAAATAGACGTTGCCGCCGATGCGCCCGTCGCGGATCGCGTTCAGCGTGCCGTGGATGTCGGTGCGCGTGTCGCGCACGATGTTGACCAGGTTCAGTGCGCCACCGGGCACGTGCAGGTTGGCCGTGTGGCCGGCGTTGACGCTGAAGCTCTTGAAGGAGTTGAAACCGGTGTTGCCGGACACCGTTGCGGTGCGCACATCGGTCACCGCGCCGGCCGTCGTCACCGTGGTCAGGGTTCTGCCGTCGGCCTGGATCGCCTGCGCCCAGGCCGCTGGCGACATCAGCAGCGGCAGGCTTGCCACTCCGACCATCAGTCCGTGCCCGTTGCGCAGATTGGCAACCAGGGTGCGCAACCGGGGCTGGCTGCGGCGACGTTGTGTGGCTTTCATGACCTGACTCCTGAGTGCTGCACCGCCCGCGGATGCTGTCCGCGTGTAGGAATATTTCTTACATAAGTGTAAGCCGATGTGTAGGAAGTGATGTGCACTGCTTCCGCCCCGGCCCACCGGATCCACCCGCTTTATTTGACTTCCGTCAACCTTCCGCGCCATCCGTCACGGTCGCGATGCAAGCCGCGGCATCGCCGACTCACCGACAGCGCGCCGATCGCCAGCATCGCCAGTGCAAGCGAACCCGGCTCCGGGACCGGCGTCACCGTGGTGCCGGTGAGCTGGAAGGTCGCGTACAGGTCGCGCAGGTGATAGGCCGGCGTATTGGCGGGCAACTGCACAGCCTGCGTGTAGAACGCATTCGGCGTTACCGTCAGCGTGCCGGTGGCGCCGAGGTCGAAGGTGAGCGACGGCATGGCGAAGGCGTGGATCTGATACTGGTCGTTGGCGATTTCCTGCACGCCCAGATCGAATTCGAAGTACTTCGTGATCCCCAGAACCGTCAGGCCGACCGAGTAGGGCTGGTACTCGATGCCGGTCATTCCGGGATCGGCCGGCCCGGTACCGGCGAAGAAGGTGAAGAACCGGGCCTGCTGGCCGACGTCCGGGGTCAGGTCCAGAGCCCCGCTCACACCCGCGAACTGCACGGTGGCAGAGACGGCGGGGGTGGACTGGAAGTAGGTCTGCACCGGCGAACCGGTGGTGCTGAAGCTGATCGGCACCGCCTGCGCGGCGCCCGCGCAGAGGCTGAAGGCGAGCGCCGCCGCCGCCGGGAAACGGTTGGTCATCTGAAACCCTCTTGTATTGGTCTTGTAAGTGACCCGGCCGCGGCTCTCGCCGTCACCGCCGTCGCACTGTGCGTCCGGCAGCGCTGTCCACTGCCTGCACGAGGCTGCGGGATGAGGAATGCGCCCAGGCGCCGGGAAAATCCATGCGGCATTGAAGCGCGTCCGCCCTGCGGGGGTAAATACGCACAAGCGCGTAGCGCGCTGGCAATCAGCGTCCGGACAGGGAATTGCTCACGCTTCTGGCAGCCTGTGCCGCACGGCCCAGGCCACCAGTTCGGCTGCGTTGCGCAGGCCGAGCTTGCGCGCGATGTTCTCGCGGTGCTTGCGTACGGTGTGTTCGGAAATGCCCAGTTCGGCGCCGATCTGCTTGCTCGACAGACCGCGCCCGACACGCCCGGCAATGTCCATTTCGCGCGAGGTCAGACCCTCGTGCGTGTCGGCCATGCCGTGACCGAACAGGGTCGCCAGTTCCGGACTCACGTAATAGCCACCGTCGGACACCGTCATCATCGCGCCGACCAGCGCCTCGGCGTCGTCCGTCTTCAGCATGTAGCCCTGGGCGCCGAAGGCCAGCGCCGCGTGGAAGGAGGCGGCGTCCTGGCGCGCGGTCACCACCAGCACCCGCGTCGTCAGACCGGCGGCAGCGATGGCCTGCATCACGCCGAGGCCGTCCAGACCGGGCAGGCCGAGATCAAGCAGCAGCACGTCGGGCGACAGACTGCGCACCAGTTCGAGCGCCCGTTCGCCGTCGCCACAGTCGCCCAGCCAGCGCACGCGCGGCTCGGCCGACAGCATCAGACGCAAGCCCTGGCGCACCAGCGCGTGGTCTTCGGCAACGACGATGCTAATCTCGCGGGCGTCCATGATTGCGGAAACTACCATGACCGGAACATCCGCCACGCTCGACGACGCCACGTCGCCCGGCGATACGGACGCCGTCCGGCGCGACCTGCTGGGCGTGCTTTTCGGTCACACGCCCACCATCGCCGCCGGCAATCTGGCGGTGTCGCTGACCGCGTCCGCGGTACTGGTCAGCGCCCAGGGTCATGGCATCGTCTGGGTCTGGCTGGCCGCGATCTGGCTGCTGGTCGGCCTGCGCTACGCGCTGGTGCGCCAGTTGCGGCCGCAGCTGACCACGCTGGAGCGGCCGGGTCTTGACCGTGCCGAAAGCGCCTACACGGCGGTTGCCGGGCTCACCGGCCTGGCCTGGGGCCTGCTGCCCTGGCTGGGCTACGAGGGGCGCGACCCTTTCATGGACTTCTTCAGCGTCGCCATGCTGGCCGGCATGGCCGGCGGCGCGGTCACCGCCACCACCGCCCTGCCGCGCGCGCTCAACCTCTACCTCGTCTGTGCGCTGCTGCCCTTCATCGTCAAGTCATGGCTGATGGGCGGGCTGATCAACATCGGCGGCGGCCTCACCTTCCTGTTCTACCTGCTGGTACTGGTGTCCTTCGGCCGCAACGCGCACGGCACAATGCGTAACGCGCTGATGCTGACGCGCCAGAATGCCCGGCTGGCCGACGATCTGCGGCAGGAACGCGACGCCGTGCAGGCGGCGATGCGCGCCAAGAACCTTTTTCTGGCTGGCGTCACGCACGACCTGCGCCAGCCGGTCCATGCGGTCGGGCTGCATGTGCGCTACCTGCGCTCGCAGGACCCCACCGGTCTCAGCCGCGATGCGCTGAACGAAGTCTGCGGCGGCATGGACGCGGCGGTGCGTGCCATGAGCCGGCAACTGACGCGCTTGCTCGAACTGTCGCGCCTGGAAGCGGGCGAGGCCCGTGTGCTGCGGCGGGCGGTGCCACTGTCCGAGGTGTGGGCGGCCTGCGCCGCGCAGTTCGTGCCGCTGGCGCAGGAAAAGGGGTTGGAGCTGCGCTTCCGTCCAACCGCGCGGGTGGTGGACAGCGATGCCATGATGCTGCAGTCCATTCTCGACAACCTGGTGTCGAACGCGGTGCGCTATACCGAGCGCGGCCGCGTCCTGATCGCCGCCCGGCCGCGCGGCAGCGAGGTGGAACTGCAGGTATGGGACACCGGCCCCGGCATCGCCGCCGAACATCTGCCGCTCATCTTCGTTCCCTACCGCCGCTTCGATGATCGCAGCGCCCGTCACGACGAAGGCCAAGGCCTCGGCCTGGCGCTGGCGCGCGGTCAGGCCGACGCGCTGGGCCACGCACTCGAGGTGCGCTCGCGCCCCGGTCACGGCAGCACGTTCACCGTTACGGTGCCGCGCGCGGGGGCGGCGCCGCGCGGGTGACTGACGCCGCCAGCGATGCTGCATCTACAGAGCGCCCCTTCATCAACCGCTGCAATCGCGAGCAAGCTCGCTCCCACGGGAGCCCGCAGACGCTGCGTGCCGTTCAGCCTTCGAGCTTCCTGCCCTTGGTCGCGCGCACACCGCGCCAGTTCATCAGCGACGCCTCGTCGATGTTCAGCGTCTTCGGCCGGCCGCGCGAGCCGGGTACCGTGAGCGCGAGACGTTCGCGGAACACGTCGAGCAGTTGTAGCGACGCCCCATCGGGCAAGGTCATGATCTTCACGCCCTTGCCGCCCGACAGTTCCTTCATCTCGTCCAGCGGGAAGGCGAGCAGGCGGTCGCCACCTTGCGCCACCACCCACTTGTCGCCCGGCCGCAGCTTCACCGGCGGCAGCGCAGTCGCGCCATCGGTGTTCAGGAAAGCCTTGCCGGCGCGCTGGCGGCTCACCATGTCCTCGATCGCGCAGACGAAGCCGTAGCCACCGTCGGACGCCACCAGGAATCGGCTGCCCGGCTCGCCCGTCAGCACGGCCACCAGCTTCTTGCCGGCCAGATCGGCCAGCGAGGACACCGGTACGCCGTCGCCCTTGCCGCTGGGCAGGTCGGTCGGCTTGATGGTGTAGCTGCGCCCATCGCCGTCGATCAGCACGACCGGCCACACGGTGCGGCACTTCAGCACCGCGAGCGGACCGTCACCGGCCTTCCAGGTCAGCGCGGCCTCGTCGACATCGTGGCCGGAGCGCAGCCGGCCGAAACCACCGCGTGACACGATGACGGTGACCGCCTCGTCGATCTGCGGCACTTCGCGCGTGCGGGTCGCCTGCGCATCGGCATTGATCAGCGTTCGGCGCTCGTCGCCGAAACGCTCGACGTCGGCGCGCACTTCGTCGCGCACGAAAGTGCGCAGTGCGGCATCGCTGCCGAGGATCTTGAGCAGGCCGGTGCGTTCGGCATCGAGCGCGTCGCGCTCGCCCTGCAGCTTGATGGCCTCCAGCTTGGCCAGCTGGCGCAGCCGGATTTCCAGCACGTCCTCGGCCTGACGCTCGGTGATGCCGAAGCCGGCCATCAGGTCGGCCTTCGGATCGTCGGCGGCGCGAATGATGGCGATCGCGCGGTCGATGTCGAGCAGGATGGCCAGCCGGCCATCGAGGATGTGCATGCGCTCGTCGATGTCGGCGATGCGCTGCGTGAGCCGTCGCGACACGGCACCGAGACGGTAGTCGCACCACTGGCGCAGCACCGCCGGCAGACCGATCTGACCGGGGCGGCGATGGGTGTCGAGCAGCGTCAGGTTCAGGCTCGCATTGCACTCGAGATCGGTATAGGCGAACAGGAAGGCCAGCAGGTCTTCCTGGCTCACCGCGCGCGACTTCGGCTCGATCACCAGGCGCACCGGGTGACGCGCGTCCGATTCGTCGCGCACCGAATCGATCAGCGACGTGGCCAGCGTCTTGGTGCGCGCCTGGTCGTCGCTGATCTTCTTCTTGTCGCCCTTGGGCTTGGGGTTGGCGAGGTCGTCGATGCGGCTCATCACGCCGCCGGTGCTCACGCCTGGCGGCAGCGCCGTGACGACGATCTGCCACTGGCCGCGCGCCAGCGCCTCGACCTCGTAATTGGCCCGCATGCGGAATGAGCCACGCCCTTCCTTGTAGGCGGCGACGATGCTCTCGCGCGACGAAATGAGCGTAGCCCCGTTCGGGAAGTCCGGCCCCTGGAAGCAGTCGATCACGTCGTCGTCCGGCATGCGCGGATCGATCAGCAGCTTGCAGGTCGCGTCACCGATCTCGCGCAGATTGTGCGGCGGGATCTCGCAGGCCATGCCGACCGCGATGCCGGACGCGCCATTGGCCAGCACCACCGGCAGCCGCGCCGGCAGCAGCGACGGCTCCTGCTGCGTGCCGTCGTAGTTGGGCTGGAACTCGATCACGCCGGCGTTCAGTTCGGACAGCAGCACGTGGCGCGCGAACGGCGTCAGGCGGCATTCGGTGTAGCGCATCGCGGCCGCGTTGTCGCCGTCCATCGAACCGAAATTGCCCTGGCCGTCGATCAGCGGATAGCGCAGCGTGAAGGGCTGGGCCAGCCGCACCATGGCTTCGTACACCGACGAATCGCCGTGCGGGTGGTACTTGCCGATCACGTCGCCGACCACACGCGCCGATTTCTTGTGCGCGGCATCGGGCCGGGCGAAGCCGTCCATCGCGTACAGGATGCGACGCTGCACCGGCTTCATGCCGTCTTCCAGCCCAGGCAGCGCGCGCGAGGTCACCACCGACATCGCATAGGTCAGATAGGCCTGCGCGGCGTGCGCATCGACCGGAATGTCGGCGATGTCGGGTTCGAACAGGTTGTCAGTCAACGGAGTGCTCCGGGTGTTTCGTTGTTTGTCTGTGAAGGGGCTGGGGATGAGGGGCTAGGGACTAGGGGCTAGGGGCTAGGGGCTAGGGCCTAGCCCCTGCCCTCACGCATCCGGCACCACCTTGTCGCCTTCCAGTTCCATCCAGCGGCGGCGGCGTTCAGCTTCTTTCTTGCCCATCAGCATGGTGAAGGTGTTCAGCACCAGATCGGGGTCGGCACCCTGGGTGATGCGGATGAGCCGCCGCGTTTCCGGGTTCATCGCGGTTTCCTTCAGCTCGTCCGGGTTCATTTCGCCCAGGCCCTTGAAGCGGCTCACCGTCAGCGCGCTCTCACTGATGCCGTCGGCGATCAGGTTGGCCAGTATGGTGTCGCGCTCGGCCTCGTCCAGTGCGTAAAGGCGGCGCGCCGGTCGCGTCTTGGTCGGCGCGATCTTCACGCAGTACAGCGGCGGTTGACCGATGAACACGTGGCCACGCTCGATCAGCTTCGGGAAGTGACGCAGGAAGAGCGTCAGCTGCAGCGTCTGGATGTGCGCACCGTCGACGTCGGCGTCCGACAGGATGATGATCTTGTGGTAGCGCAGGCCGTCCAGCACCGCGTCCGGCGCATCCGGCTTGTGCGGGTCTATACCCAGCGCCACCGCGATGTCGTGCACCTCGTTGTTGGCGAAGATTTCCGACGAGTCGATCTCGAAGGTGTTCAGTACCTTGCCGCGCAGCGGCAGCACCGCCTGGAACTGGCGATCCCGCGCCTGCTTGGCGCTGCCACCGGCCGAGTCGCCCTCGACCAGGAAGATTTCGTTCTGCTCCGGCGACGTGCCGGTGGCGTCGGTGAGCTTGCCCGGCAGCAGCGTCACGCCGGAACCAGCGCGCTTCTCCACCACCTTGCCGGCGCGCGCGCGCGTCTGCGCGCTCTTGATCGCCAGGCCAGCGATGCGCTGCGCTTCGGTTGCGTGATCATTGAGCCAGCGGTCCAGCGTGTCCTTGATCGCCTCGTACACCAGCTTCACCGCCTCGCGGTTGTTCAGCTTGTCCTTGGTCTGACCCTGGAAGCGCGGCTCAAGCACCTTGGCGCTGAGCACATAGCTCGCATGCTGCGACACGTCTTCAGACTGCAGCGCGAGCTTGGCCGGCATCAGGCCGTGGTGGGTGGCGTAGTCCTTCACCGATTCGAACAGCGCCTGCCGCATGCCCGATTCGTGCATGCCGCCGCCCGGCGTCGGAATCAGGTTCACGAAGGACTCGCGCACCGACACGCCCTCGGGGAAGGCGATCGCCCATTCAGCGCCCTCGCCTTCGTCGTAGCCGGCAATCGCGGTGCGCGCGCCGCAGAACAGCTCGCACTTCGCGTCGCCGATCTCCTCGCGCAGATAGCCTTCGAGTCCGTTGGCGTACTGCCACTCCTGCACGACGCCGCTTTCCTCGTCCTCGAAGCGGATGCGCACGCCGGGCAGCATCGCGCTGCGCGCGCGCAGCAGGTGCTCGATGTCGGCACGCTTCACCTTCGAACTGGCGAAGTACTTCGGGTCCGGCCAGGCGCGCACGCGTGTGCCGGTATGCGACTTCGGGCAGCTGCCGACCTCGGTCAGCCCCTGCGAAATGCCGTGATCGAAGGTGATCGAATGTTCCTTGCCACCGCGCTTGACCGTCGCCTCCAGCCGCGTCGACAGCGCATTGGTCACCGTCACCCCGACGCCGTGCAGGCCGCCGGCGATCTTGTAGGCCTTGCCCTCGAACTTGCCGCCCGAGTGCGGGATGGTAAAGATGACCTCGATCGCCGGCACCTTCTTGGTCGGGTGGATATCGACCGGAATGCCGCGACCGTTGTCCTCGACCGACACCGAGCCGTCGCCGTGCATCACTACACGGATCCCGTCGGCGAAGCCGCCCTGCGCCTCGTCGCAGGCGTTGTCGATCATTTCCTGGATGATGTGGTTCGGACTTTCGGTCCGGGTGTACATGTCCGGCCGCTTCTGGATCGGCGCGATGCCTTCGAGCACCTGGATTTCAGCGGCGTTGTAGCTGGGAGTCGTCATCGGAATGAATCAGCGGAACGGAAGCGCGGCACGCGCCGCGCGGAAGGCCGCTAGTGTGCACGGAGAGGGGCGCGGCCGTCGATATTGACATGCGCCCGCCGACGCGGCAGCGCCTGCCGCCCCTCCGCACTCATATACACTGCGTCCCTTTTTGCCCGACGCCATGTGGTTCAAGAACCTGCAGATCTACCGCCTCACCGCCCCCTTCACGCTCGCCCCTGAACAACTCGACGAAAAGCTCGCCGCCAAGGCTTTCCAGCCCGGCAGCAGCGTGGAGATGCAGCGCATGGGCTGGATGTCGCCGCGCGACAACGGCACGTTGGTGCATGCGGTCGGCGGCCAGATGCTGATCACGCTGCGCACCGAAAAGAAGCTGCTGCCGGCCACCGTCATC
Source organism: Methyloversatilis sp. NSM2 (assembly GCF_038066675.1). Lineage (NCBI taxonomy): Bacteria > Pseudomonadati > Pseudomonadota > Betaproteobacteria > Nitrosomonadales > Sterolibacteriaceae > Methyloversatilis > Methyloversatilis sp. NSM2. The sequence continues at coordinate 896,469 of NZ_JBBUKV010000001.1, read as the reverse complement.
AATCAGGTCGCCAAGGCCCGCGCCCAGGAAATCGAGGAAAAGCAGGGCTACAAACCCGGCCGCAAGGAAATGCGCGAACTGAAGGACAGCGTGACCAACGAACTGCTGCCGCGCGCCTTCGCCATCTGGCGCGATACTCAGGTATGGATCGATCCGGTCAAGGGCCGCATCGTCGTCGACGCGGCCGCCAGCGCCAAGGGCGACGAGGTGATGCAGCTGCTGAACGAGTGCGTCGAACAGCTGGGCGCACGCCCGCTGCAGACCGCACTGTCACCGGTGTCGGCGATGACGTCCTGGCTGGCCGCCGACGAGGCGCCCGCCGGCTTCAGCATCGATCAGGACACAGAACTGCGCTCCAGCACGCAGTCCAAAGCCACCGTGCGCTACGTGCGCCATGCGCTGGAAGCGGACGACCTGCGCCGTCACATCGAAGCCGGCAAGCAGTGCACCCGTCTGGCGCTGAGCTGGATGGACCGCGTGTCCTTCACACTGACCGAGAACCTCGCGGTGAAGCGTGTGGCCCCGCTGGACGTGCTGACCGAAAACGACGACGGCAGCGGCGACGAAGCGGAGCGCTTCGACACCGATTTCGCGCTGATGACCGGCGAAGTCAGCCGCCTGATCGATCACCTCGAAGAAGCGCTGGGCGGCGTCGCGTCGAACTGAGTGCACCGCCGCGAAGCACGACCGACATGGCGACTGCGAATGGAAACGGTTTGCGCCACGATTTCGCCGGTTGCCATCAAACCCAGCACAGAAGCCAGAATGGGCGCATCATCGAACAATCTTCATATGCGCCGGACATCCGGGAAGTGAGATAAGCCATGCAAGGAAAGCAGGTCATCCTCGACGCGCTGAACGCGCTCTTGGTCTACGAACTGGCCGCACGCGACCAGTACTTCATTCATTCGCGCATGCTCGACGAATGGGGCTTCAGCAAGGCGGCCGCGCGCATCGCGCATGAAATGGATGACGAGACCGGCCACGCCGACGCGCTGATACGCCGCATCCTGATGCTGAGCGGTACGCCCGACATGAAGCCCGCCCCACTGAACGTCGGACACGACGTCGTCAGCATTTTCGAGAACGATCTGGCGGTCGAGATCTCCGTCGTGAAGCACCTGCGCGAAGTGATGGCGCTGACCGAGAAGGAGCAGGACTACGTCACCCGCGATCTGCTGCTGCCGATGCTGAAGGACACCGAAGAGGACCACGCGCACTGGCTGGAACAGCAGCTGCGTCTGATCAAGCTGATGGGCGAGCAGAACTACCTGCAGAGCGCTGCGGGCTGAACGCCGACGGCGGCGATGGCCGGGGAGTGCGCTCCGCCATCGCCGCACGATGCGATGCCTCGGCACATGCCATGACGACGAGCGCATCGCGCGCGGCGAATGCCGGCGCGAAGGACTCGCACACTCAACAACAAGGGAATTTGGTGGGGTGGCTGATGGGACTCGAACCCACGACAACTGGAATCACAATCCAGGACTCTACCAACTGAGCTACAGCCACCACTGGGACGACTGCCAAACGGCAACCGCTTTGAAACTCTCTCAGGCCTTTGCTGGCCTGCCCGGCAGGAATCGAACCCGCAACCTACGGCTTAGAAGGCCGTTGCTCTATCCAGTTGAGCTACGGGCAGGTACTAAGAACGGTGTTGCGGACCGATTATGGTCGGGGTGGAGGGATTCGAACCCCCGACATCTTGCTCCCAAAGCAAGCGCGCTACCGGGCTGCGCTACACCCCGAGAGGCCGAGATATTACCGGCCGACCGGGGTGCGGTCAATGCCTGCAGAGCGTTTCAGCGAAATTTCTTCAAAGAAATTCGCCGGACGCCCCGCAGTACATCAGCCCTGCTCGCCGTTTGCCTCCGGCGCAGCCAGCAGTGCCTTCATCGACAGGCGGATGCGGCCCTTCTCGTCGGTCTCGAGCACCTTCACCTTCACCTGCTGACCTTCCTTCAGGTGATCGGCAACGTTGGCGATGCGCTCGTTGGCGATCTGCGAAATGTGCAGCAGACCATCCTTGCCCGGCAGCACGCTGACGATGGCACCGAAGTCCAGCAGACGCAGCACCGTGCCGTCATAGACCTTGCCCACTTCCACTTCGGCCGTGATGGCCTCGATGCGGCGCTTGGCGTGCTCGGCCGCTTCCGAATTCACCGATGCGATGGTGATGGTGCCGTCGTCGCCGATGTCGATCGTTGCACCGGTCTCTTCGGTCAGCGCGCGGATCACTGCACCACCCTTGCCGATCACGTCGCGGATCTTTTCCGGATTGATCTTCATCGTCAGCAGGCGCGGTGCATAGGTCGACACGCCCTCACGGGCGCCCGACATCGACTGCTGCATGATGCCGAGAATGTGCTTGCGCGCTTCGTGGGCCTGGGCCAGCGCAACCTGCATGATTTCCTTGGTGATGCCCTGGATCTTGATGTCCATCTGCAGCGCGGTAATGCCGCTGTCGGTACCGGCCACCTTGAAGTCCATGTCGCCGAGGTGATCTTCGTCGCCGAGGATGTCGGTCAGCACGGCAAAACGGTTGCCGTCCTTGATCAGGCCCATCGCGATGCCGGCGACATGCGCCTTCAGCGGCACGCCGGCGTCCATCAGTGCGAGCGAACCGCCGCACACCGAAGCCATCGACGACGAACCGTTCGATTCGGTAATTTCCGACACCACGCGCATCGAGTAGCTGAACTCTTCCGGCGACGGCAGCACGGCGAGCAGCGCGCGCTTGGCCAGACGGCCGTGGCCGATCTCGCGGCGCTTCGGTGCGCCGAAGCGGCCGGTTTCACCGGTGGCGAACGGCGGCATGTTGTAGTGAAGCATGAAGCGGTCGCGGTACTCGCCGCCCAGCGCGTCGATGATCTGCTCGTCGCGGCCGGTGCCCAGCGTAGCGATGACCAGCGCCTGCGTCTCGCCGCGCGTGAACAGCGCCGAACCGTGGGTGCGCGGCATCACGCTGTTGCGAATGGCGATCGGACGCACGGTGCGCGTGTCGCGACCGTCGATGCGCGGCTCACCGTTCAGGATGCGGCTGCGCACGATGCGCGCTTCCATGTCGAAGAAGTAGTTCTTGATCGTGTTCACGTCCGGCGCCGTGGCGGCGTCGGCGGTCAGCGCGGCGATCACTTCGTCGCGCAGCGCGTTCACGCTCTGGCTGCGCACCTGCTTCTGGGTGATGCGGTAGGCATCCTGCAGCTTGGCTTCGGCCAGCTCGGAAATGCGGTTCCACAGCGCCTCGTCGCGGGCCGGCGCCTGCCAGTCCCACTCCGGCTTGCCGGCGACTTCGACCAGTTCATTGATCGCGTTGATCGCGGCCTGCATCTGCTCGTGGCCATAGACGACAGCGCCCAGCATGACTTCTTCCGACAGCTCCATCGCTTCCGACTCGACCATCAGCACGGCTGCTTCGGTGCCCGCGACGACCAGGTTCAGCTTGCTGTCCTTCAGCTGCGAGGCGGTCGGGTTCACGATGTACTGACCGTCGATATAGCCCACGCGAGCGGCGCCGATCGGGCCGCTGAACGGAATGCCGGAGATCGCCAGTGCGGCGGATGCACCGATCATGGCTGGGATGTCGGCATCGACTTCCGGATTCAGCGACAGCACCTGAACGATGACCTGGACTTCGTTGTAGAAGCCTTCGGGAAACAGCGGGCGGATCGGGCGATCGATCAGACGCGAGGTCAGCGTTTCCTTCTCGGTCGGGCGGCCTTCGCGCTTGAAGAAACCACCGGGGATACGGCCGGCGGCATAGAACTTTTCTGCGTAATCAACGGTGAGCGGGAAGAAATCCTGGCCGGCCTTTGCCGACTTCTGGGCCACGACGGTCGCCAGCACGACGGTTTCTTCGACGTTTACGATGACGGCGCCGCTCGATTGACGCGCGATCTCGCCGGTTTCCAGCACCACTTTCTGGGTGCCGAACATGAATTCCTTGCGGGTAGCGTTAAGCAAGTCGATTCCTTTCGATTCGATAAGTGACGGGCATCGTCCGCCCGCCAGAAAAAACAAACCGGCGGAGCCGCCAAGGACTCACGCCGGTATGTGGTGTCAAGCCTCAGGAGGCCTGGACATTGCCTGCGGATGCAATTACTTGCGCAGACCGAGGCGACCGATCAGCGAACGATAGCTGTCGGCATTGGTGCGCTTCAGGTAGTCCAGCAGCTTGCGGCGCTGGCTCACCATCTTGAGCAGACCACGACGCGAGTGGTGGTCCTTGACGTGTTCCTTGAAGTGACCGGTCAGGTCGTTGATGCGTGCGGTCAGCAGGGCGACTTGAACTTCGGGCGACCCCGTATCGCCGGCCGCGCGCTGGAAGTCGGCCACGATGCGGGCTTTGTCGGCGGAAACGATAGCCATTGATCTAAACTCTCTCGTTTGGAAAACCCAAAATTATACGCCACAGTTGCGCAATCTCAAGCCTATTTCAAGGCTTTTGCGCACTTTCCTGTGGCAACAGACGCTTCACCCGCAAGCGGGCGCCGCGTACAACGACCAGACCGAGAAAAACCGGTCCGGCATAGGCGCGCAACACGCCTTCTTCTTGCAACGCAATGTCCGTGTCGACCGCTGAAAGCGGCACCGACTGACCGTTGATCAGGCGCTGCGCATCCGCGTCGGCAATCCGGCAGAGCGGCATGTCCTGCAACAGGATGTCGGCGGGGTTCAGCAGCGACGCGCGCGCGTCCTCGTCGAGCTCGGCGATCTGCTCAAGCGTCACCGCACGATCGAGTCGCAGGGGCCCGGTGCGAGTGCGGCGCAGTCCGGTCAGGTGGGCACCACAGCCCAGCATCGCGCCAATGTCTTCAGCCAGCGTACGGATGTAAGTGCCTTTGCTGCACAGCACGCGCATAGAGAATGACGGCAGCGTGACATCGAGCAGTTCGATCTCGTGTATGCGTACATGACGCACCGCGCGCTCTATGGTCTCCCCTGCACGGGCGTATTCATAGAGCGGCTTGCCGGCGTGCTTGAGCGCCGAGTGCATCGGCGGAATCTGCTCGATGTCACCGGTATGCGCAACGAGCGCGCCGCGCAGCGCAGCTTCGTCGATCGCGACCTCGCGGATTTCGAGCACGTCGCCTTCGGCATCTCCGGTCGTCGTCCGCACACCGAGCCGTACCTGGGCGACATACTCCTTGTCGGCATCCAGCATCAGCCCGGCAAAGCGGGTCGCCTCGCCGAAGCAGACCGGCAGCAGACCACTGGCCAGCGGATCGAGCGTACCGGTGTGTCCGGCGCGGGCGGCCTGAAACAGACGACGCGCCTTCTGCAGCGCGTCGTTTGAACTGAGACCTATGGGTTTGTCGAGCAACAGCACACCGTTGATCGCCTTCCAGCGCGAGCGTGGCTGCAACTCAATCCTCGCCGGTGGAGGGGCCGGAATGCAGGGCCTTGTCGATCAGGCGCGACAACTGGTCGGCACGCTCCATCGTCTGGTCATGCACGAAGTGCAGCTGCGGCGTGGTGTGTATGCGCACGCGGCGACCGATCTCCCGGCGCAGGAAGCCGGACGCGCGCACCAGACCTTCGTGTATCAGCTTCTGCGCATCACCTTCGGCCAGCGTGCTGTAGTAGATCTTGGCGTGCGCATAGTCCGGCGTCAGTTCGACCGCGGTCAGCGACACCATGCCGACGCGCGGGTCCTTCAGTTCGGTCGCGATCAGCTGAGCCAGTTCTCGGCGGATCGCTTCCGACACTCGGTCACTGCGTGCATAACGTTCGGCCATTGCGTGTGGGCGTCAGGCTCAGGCGAGCTTGCGCGCGATTTCCTGGATTTCGAAGACCTCGAGCTGGTCGCCTTCTTCGATCTCGTTGTAACCGCGCAGCGACAAGCCGCACTCGTAACCTTCCTTGACTTCCTTGACGTCGTCCTTGAAACGCTTGAGCGAATCGAGCTCGCCGGTCCACACCACCACGTTGTTGCGCAGCAGGCGGGCGCTGGCGCCACGCTTGACCAGACCCGAAAGCACCATACAACCGGCAATCGTGCCGATCTTGGTACCGCGGAACACCTGGCGGATCTCCACCGTACCGAGCACGTGTTCGCGCTTTTCCGGCGCCAGCATGCCCGACAGCGCAGCCTTCACCTCATCGACCGCTTCGTAGATGATGGTGTAGTAACGCAGATCGACACCGAAGTTCTCGGCCAGCTTGCGCGCACCGACATCGGCGCGGACGTTGAAGCCGATGATGACGCCCTTGGAAGCCTGCGCCAGGTTCACGTCGGTTTCCGAGATCGCACCGACCGCGGCGTGAATCACCTGCACGCGCACTTCGTCGGTGGACAGCTTCATCAGCGACTGCACCAGCGCTTCCTGCGAACCCTGAACGTCAGCCTTGATGATGAGCGGCAGCACGCGGACTTCGCCCTCGCCCATCTGCTCGAACATCGACTCCAGCTTGGCGGCCTGTTGCTTCGCCAGCTTCACGTCGCGGAACTTGCCCTGACGGAACAGTGCAATTTCTCGCGCCTTGCGTTCGTCGGCCAGCACCATCGCCTCGTCACCGGCGGCCGGCACGTCGGACAGACCCTGGATTTCCACCGGGATCGACGGCCCCGCTTCGCTGATCGCCTTGCCGGACTCGTCCAGCATGGCGCGCACACGGCCGAATACCTGACCACACAGCAGGATGTCGCCGCGCTTCAGCGTACCGGACTGCACCAGCACGGACGCGACCGGACCCTTGCCCTTGTCGAGACGCGCTTCGATCACCAGACCGCGCGCCGGCGCATCCTTCGGCGCCTTCAGCTCCAGCACCTCGGCCTGCAGCAGCACGTTCTCGAGCAGTTCGTCGATGCCCGTACCCTTCTTCGCCGACACCGGGATGAAGGGCGAGTCGCCGCCGTATTCTTCCGGCACCACACCTTCGGCCACCAGTTCCTGCTTGACGCGGTCCGGATTGGCTTCCGGCTTGTCGATCTTGTTGATCGCGACAACCATCGGCACGCCGGCAGCCTTTGCATGATGGATGGCTTCGCGCGTCTGCGGCATCACGCCGTCGTCGGCGGCGACCACCAGGATGACCAGGTCGGTCGCCTTCGCACCGCGGGCACGCATCGCCGTGAAGGCCTCGTGACCCGGGGTGTCGAGGAAGGTGATCATGCCGCGCGGCGTATCGACGTGATAGGCGCCGATGTGCTGCGTAATGCCGCCCGCTTCGCCGGCCGCCACACGGGCACGGCGGATGTAGTCGAGCAGCGAGGTCTTGCCGTGATCGACGTGACCCATGACGGTGACGACCGGTGCGCGCGGCAGCAGTTCGACATCCTTGTGCTCCTCGTCGGCTTCGCCGAGGAAGGCTTCCGGATCGTCCAGCTTGGCCGGCTTGGCGACGTGGCCCATCTCCTCGACCAGGATCATTGCGGTTTCCTGGTCCAGCACCTGGTTGATCGTGACCATCTGACCGAGCTTCATCAGCACCTTGATCAGTTCGGTCGCCTTGATCGCCATCTTGTGGGCGAGGTCCGCGACGGAAATCGTTTCCGGCACCAGCACTTCACGCACGACGGCCTCGATCGGCGCCTGCTGCTGGCCCTGATCGTGGTCGCGATGATTGCGGCCCTTCGGGCCACCACGCCAGCCACCGGTACCGGCGTCGCCGCGCGTCTTGATCTGACGACGCTTGGCGGCGTCGTCCTTCCAGTTTGAACCCGGCTTTGCCTTGGCTGCAGCGGGCGCTGCGGGCTTGCTCTTGGCTGCCTTGTCGTCCGGCTTGGCCGGTTTGTGCAGCGTTCCGGCAGGGGCCTTCGCTGCCGCCGCCTTGGCCTCTTCCTCGGCTTTGGCCTTGGCTTCGGCTTCAGCTTGCGCACGCACCAGACGGGCTTCCGTCTCCTGGCGCATGCGGATTTCGCGCTCCTGCTTCTCCTTGAGCTCGCGCGCCTGATGGGCGAGCAGTTCGGAGTGGCGCTTGGCTTCGCGTTCGCGCGCGGTCAGCGGACGCGGCTCGGTCGGCGCAGCGGCCTCGGCCACGGCTTCCGGCGCGCTTTCAGCCACCGGCTCGGGCGTCTCAACCGGCGCGGGTTCGGGTTCGGGCTCAGGTTCCGGCTCGGGTTCGGGCTCAGGTTCCGGCGCCACTTCGAGCACCGGTTCCGGCACCACCGGCGTCGGCTCGGGCTCGGGGGCAAAAGTCGCCTCCTCCGCCACGACGTCTGCCGTTACCTCTTCGGTCGCCGCCGCCTGCGCAGCTTCTTCGGCGAGCAGCTCGGCCGGATCGCGCTTGACCAGCACACGCTTCTTGCGCACTTCGACCTGCACGGTACGCGCCTGACCGGACGAATTGGTCGCCTTGATCTCGGTGGTCTGACGACGGGTCAGCGTGATCTTGGTCTTTCCCGCCGTATCGCCGTGCTGACGCCGCAAGTAGTCGAGCAGGCGCGTCTTGTCCTGCTCGGTCAGCGAATCGCCTTCGCTCTTCTTGTCCACACCGGCCTGCTTCAGCTGCTCAAGCAGCGCGGCCGCGGGGATTTTCAGCTCGGTCGCAAACTGGGAAACACTCATCAACGCCATACCGTCCTCAATTATTCAAACCAGTGCGCGCGCGCAGTGGTGATCAGCGATGTCGCGCGCGCAGCATCGATGCCGGCGATCTCGACCAGTTCATCAACAGCGAGATCAGCCAGATCATCGCGCGTGCGCACATTGGCGCGCGCCAGCTGCGCCGCCAGCTGCTTGTCCATGCCGTCCAGCGCCAGCAGGGCATCATCGACCTGCTCCAGCTGCTCTTCGTCGACGATGGCTTCGGTCAGCAGCACGTTACGTGCGCGGGTACGCAGTTCGTTCACCGTATCTTCGTCGAACGCCTCGATCTCGAGCATTTCGGCCAGCGGCACGTAAGCCACTTCCTCCAGCGTCGAGAAGCCTTCCTCGATCAGGATGTCCGCCACTTCCTCATCCACGTCCAGCTTGGCCATGAACAGCAGGCGGATGGCGGCGTTCTCCGCATCGGACTTGGCGGCCGACTGCTCGACCGTCATCAGGTTGATCTTCCAGCCGGTCAGCTCGGACGCGAGGCGCACGTTCTGGCCGCTGCGACCGATGGCGATCGCGAGGTTGTCTTCGCTGACCACCACGTCCATGCTGTGCGCGTCCTCATCCACCACGATGGAGGCGACTTCGGCCGGCGCCAGCGCGCCGATGACGAACTGCGCCGGATCAGGCGACCACAGGATGATGTCGACGCGCTCGCCGCCCAGTTCATTGGTGACCGCCTGCACGCGCGAACCGCGCATGCCGATGCAGGTGCCTTGCGGATCGACGCGCGGATCGTTCGACTTGACAGCGATCTTGGCGCGGATGCCGGGGTCACGGGCGGCGCCCTTGATCTCGATGAGGCCGTCCTCGATCTCCGGCACTTCGAGCTCGAACAGCTTCATGATGAACTCGGGCGCGGTACGCGACAGGATGATCTGCGGGCCACGTGCCTGGCGATCGACACGCAGCAGCACGGCCTTGACACGGTCGCCGACACGCAGGTTCTCGCGGGCAATGATGTGTTCGCGCGGCAGCAGCGCCTCCAGGCGACCCACTTCGACGATGGCATTGCCGCGCTCGATGCGCTTGATGGTGCCGGTGACCAGATGGTCCTTGCGTTCAAGGAAGTCGTTCAGGATCTGTTCGCGCTCGGCGTCGCGGATGCGCTGCAGGATGACCTGCTTGGCGGCCTGCGCACCAATGCGGCCGAAATCGACCGGCTCCAGGGCTTCTTCGATGTAGTCGTCGACCTGGATGTCGGCGATCTGCTCGCGTGCGTCGATCAGGCCAATCTCGGCCTCGTCGTTCTCGACCAGTTCGTCCGGCAGCACATGCCAGCGACGGAAGGCTTCGTACTCGCCGGTTTCGCGGTCGATCGACACGCGCACATCGGCGTCGTCATGGGTGCGCTTCTTGGTGGCCGAAGCCAGTGCGGTTTCGAGAGCGCCGAAAACCACTTCGCGGGACACATTCTTTTCGCGTGCCAGTGCATCGACCAGCAACAGAATCTCGCGACTCATCGTTTCAACTCCTGCTTGCGTTCAAAGTCCGGCACCAGGCGGGCACGTTCGATCTGCGACAGTTCGAACTCGTGGGCTTCGCCCTTGATCTCGAGGGTGAGCCGGTCGTCGGCCACGCCGGCCAGTCGACCGGTGAAATTGCGTTGATTGCCCACCGGCACGCGCAGACGCAGCTGCGCCTCCTGTCCGGTGAAGCGAACGAAATCGGCGGTCTTGCGCAGCGGGCGGTCAAGCCCCGGGGAGGACACTTCAAGACGGTCGTAATCGACGTTTTCGACCATGAAAAGACGGGTCAGGTGATTGCTCACCGTCACGCAGTCATCCACCATGATGCCCTTGTCGGTGTCGATGAAGACACGCAGCAGACGGCCTCTTGGCGAAGTTTCAAGATCGACGAATTCGTAGCCGAGCCCAGTTACCGCCTGCTCGATCAGTTCCGCAACACTCATCCCAGCAACACACTTCCGGATGTACAAATAAAAAATGGGCTGACCGCCCATCGAAAAACGCCGGCCGGGCCAGCGCAACAAGCCGAGGAGTGTAACAGAGGCCATCCATCCCCTCAAGCTGCAAGGATGGACGGCCCCGCCCAACGGTGGTATGTCGTCAGGCCTCGCCGCCGCCTGCCGCTGGCTTGGCCGACGAGCGGCGACGGCGGCGCGGTGCGCGCTTGCGCGCCGGGGCGTCGCCCTCGCCGCCCTTCGGCGACGGCGCGCCCTGTTGCGGCGCGCCCTGTTGCGGCGCGGCGCGGTTACCCCCCTCACCGGCTTCACGCGGCTTGCGCGGGCCGCGGCGACGGCCGCGCTTGGGCGATGCCGGCGTCTCGCCGTCGACCGGCGGCCGGGCGTCTTCCGCCGGGCCCTTGCGCTGCTTGCCCTTGGCGGGCACCACCGACAACAGCTTCTCGACCTGATCCGCCTTGAGTTCTTCCGACTTGCCGCGTGCCAGACGTCGCGGCAGCTCGAACGGGCCATAGCGCACACGCATCAGGCGGCTCACCGTCAGACCGATCGCCTCGAACATGCGGCGCACCTCGCGGTTGCGGCCTTCGGACAGCGTGACGCGGTACCAGTGGTTCGAACCCTCGCCACCGCCGTCGGCCAGCGAATTGAACTTGGCGATGCCGTCCTCGAGCTCGATGCCGTCGGTCAGCTTCTTCGCCTGTTCCGGCGTCAGCTCCCCGATCAGCCGCACCGCGTACTCACGTTCGAGCTCGTAGCTCGGATGCATCAGCTTGTTGGCCAGCTCACCGCTGGTGGTGAAGACCAGCAGGCCCGAAGTATTGAAGTCGAGGCGACCGACCGCGATCCAGCGGCCACCACCCACCTTGGGCAGCTTGTCGAACACCGACGGCCGGCCTTCCGGGTCGTCGCGCGACACGATTTCGCCTTCCGGCTTGTGATAGATCAGCACGCGCGGGGCACGCTGGGCGAAGTGGATGTGGATCAGCTTGCCATTGACGCGGACCTTGTCCTCCGGCCCGACGCGCTGACCCACGTGCGCCGGCAGCGAATTGACGCTGATACGGCCAGCGACGATCCAGTCTTCCAGCTCGCGGCGAGAACCCAGGCCCATGTCGGCCAGCATCTTGTGCAGCTTCTGCGGCTCGTTGAACACCACCGGGCCGCGCCGCTTGGGTTTGCTGTCCTGCGAGCGATAGTTGGCCACATTGCCATTGACCTCGCCGCCGGCGCCCGGTCTGCGTCTACCTTGCATCATTGAATTCCATCACCTTCTGTAGTTCGGCCAACGGCGGCAGCTCAGCGAGCGTGCGCAGGCCCAGATCGTCGAGAAAACGTCGTGTCGTTGCATACAGCGCCGGCCGGCCGGGGACTTCGCGGTAACCCACGCTGTCTATCCAGCCGCGCCCTTCGAGCGCCTTGATGATGCCCGGCGACACCGCCACACCGCGGATGTCCTCGATGTCGCCGCGCGTCACCGGCTGGCGGTACGCAATGATCGCCAGCGTTTCCAGCACCGCTCTGGAATACTTCGCGGGCTTTTCATTCTTCAGTCGATCCAGGTAGGGCTGAACGTCCGCGGTGGTGCGGAAACGCCAGCCGGACGACACCTGGACCAGTTCGATGCCCCGCCCCGCCCAGTCCTCGCGCAGCTCGTCGAGCAGACGACGGATCAACGCGTGGTCGAGCTCCTGTTCGAACAACTTGCGCAGTTCGCCGGTGCTCATCGCGTCCTGGCTGGCGAGCAGCGCGGCTTCGAGTACGCGCTTGACCTCAGACGGGCTCGGCGACTGCGGCTGTTCGGGCAGTTCGGACATAAATCGGCGCAAAGGCTTCGAGCTGAAGCAGTTCAATCAGGTTCTCGCGGGCCAGTTCGAGCATCGCGAGAAAATTCACCACCATCTGGGCGGCCGGCGCGCCAACCTCGAACAACTGGTCGAAGCGCAGATCACCTTCTTCGTGCAGCCGGCGCAGGATGCCGGACATGAACTCACGCACCGACAGCGCCTCACGCGTCACCTTGTGATGGCGGGTCATGTCGGCACGGCGCATCAGCGCCAGCCAAGCCAGCTGCAGATCGGTCGCACTCACGTTCGGCTGGATCTCGACCAGCCGTTCGGCCACCTGCACGCCGACCCACTCGTGCTCACGCTGAATGCGCGGAATCGCGTCCAGCGCCAGCGCGGCCGCCTTCATCTGTTCGTACTCGATCAGCCTGCGTACCAGTTCAGCGCGCGGATCCTCGCCCTCGTCTGCCGCTTCGCGCGGCGGCCGCGGCAACAGCATGCGCGACTTGATCTCGAGCAGCATGGCGGCCATCAGCAGGTATTCCGCCGCCAGTTCCAGGCGCTGCGAGCGCATCGCCTCGACGTAGACGAGGTATTGCGCGGTCAGCGGCGCCATCGGAATGTCGAGAATATCGACGTTGGCCTTGCGTATCAGGTAGAGCAGCAGATCGAGCGGCCCCTGGAACGCGTCCAGGAACACTTCGAGCGCGTCGGGCGGAATGTACAGGTCGAGCGGAAGTTTTTCCAGCGCCTCGCCATACAGGCGCGCCGGTGGCGCAGCCGTTTCGGCCGGCACCGGTTCAGCCATGAGCGCCTCGCCGGACATCAGGCGTAGTTCAGGCCCATGGCCTCGCGCACGTCGCGCATCGTTTCCGACGCCAGCTTGCGCGCGCGTTCGCAGCCATCGGCGACGATGTTGCGCAACAGCATCGGATCTTCCTCGTACTGCTTCGCGCGCTCGTGGATCGGCGCCTGTTCCTTCAGCACCGCGTCGATCACGGGCTGCTTGCACTCCAGGCAGCCGATGCCGGCCGAGCGGCAACCTTCCTGCACCCACTGCTTGACGGAGTCGTCCGAGTAGATCACGTGGAACTGCCACACCGGGCAGCGGTCCGGATCGCCCGGATCGGTACGGCGTACCCGCTGGGTGTCGGTCATCATGCCGCGGATCTTCTTCGTGACGACCTCGGGTTCTTCACGCAGCATCAGCGTGTTGTTGTAGGACTTGGACATCTTCTGCCCGTCCAGACCCGGCATGCGGGCCGCCTCGGTCAGCAGTGCGCCCGGCTCGGCCAGGATCATCTTGCCGCCGCCTTCCAGATAGCCGTACAGACGCTCGCGGTCGCCCAGACTCAGGCTCTGCGCCTCTTCGAGCAGGGCCTTGCCCTGCGCCAGCGCGTCTTCCTTGCCGTCCTGCTGGTACAGGCGGCGCAGTTCCTCGTACAGCTTGCCGCGCTTGCCGCCCAGCTTCTTCACCGCCTCACGCGCCTTGTCCTCGAAACCAGGCTCGCGCCCATACAGATGGTTGAAGCGACGCGCCACTTCGCGTGTCAGTTCGACATGCGGCACCTGGTCCTCGCCCACCGGGACCAGATTGGCACGGTAGATCAGGATGTCAGCCGACTGCAGCAGCGGATAGCCGAGGAAGCCGTAGGTCGCCAGGTCCTTGTCCGCCAGCTTTTCCTGCTGGTCCTTGTAGGTCGGCACCCGCTCAAGCCAGCCGAGCGGACACATCATCGACAGCAGCAGATGCAGCTCGGCGTGCTCCGGTACCCGCGACTGGATGAACAGCGTCGCCTGGTTGGGATCGACACCAGCAGCCAGCCAGTCGATCAGCATGTCCCACACGCTGCGCTCGATCACCTGCGTGTCTTCGTAATTGGTGGTCAGCGCGTGCCAGTCGGCGACGAAGAACAGACAGGGGTATTCGTGCTGCAGCTTGACCCAGTTCTTCAGCACGCCGTGGTAGTGACCAAGATGCAGGCGACCGGTGGGGCGCATGCCGGAAAGAACGCGTTCTGCGTACATGTTATCGATTCATCCGGTTCAGAAAAGCAGGGACATCAGCAGCGCGTTCGCCAGCACGAGCAGCGGACGCAGGATGTCGTCGAGTACGTGCGACACCAGCAGCGCGATCAGGATGAACATGCCGTAAGGCTCGATGCGCGCGAACACCATGGACAGACCGCGCGGCAGCAGGCTCACCATGATGCGTCCGCCGTCGAGCGGCGGTATGGGCAGAAGGTTCAGCACCATCAGCACCAGATTGATCAGTATGCCGGCCTTGGCCATCAGCAGCAGCGGCTCGGCAAAGTAGTGACCGGGCATGCCGAGCGCCAGCTTCATTGCCAGCCCCCAGCCCAATGCCATCACCAGATTGGCGGCAGGGCCGGCCGCAGCCACCCAGAACATATCCTGTTTAGGACGGCGCAGCCGCGAGAAATCGACCGGCACCGGCTTGGCCCAGCCGAACAGCAGGCCCTCGTGACCCGTCATCGCACCAACGAAGTACATGACCAGCGGCACCAGTATCGTGCCGACCGGATCGATGTGCTTCAACGGGTTGGCGGTGATCCGGCCGGCCAGATGCGCGGTCGGGTCCCCCTTCATCAGTGCGGCGTATCCGTGGGCCGCCTCGTGCAGCGTAATGGCAAGCACGACCGGCAGCACGATGACCGCCAAGCGTGCAATGCTTTCGTCCATAGGCGGGCGGATGCTAGCAGAACGCGGCCGGCACGTCAGTCCAGGCCGAAGCGCGCGACGTCGCCCGCGCCGGCGCGTACCAGTTCGGGCGTGCCCGACGACAGGTCGATCACCGAGGTCGGTTGCGTTCCGCAGTGACCGGCGTCGATCACCAGATCGAGCTCGTGCTGCAGGCGCTCGCGGATGTCCTCGGCGTCGGTCAGCGGAAGCTCCTCGCCCGGCAGCAGCAAGGTCGAGCCAAGCAGCGGTTCGCCCAGCGCCTCCAGCAGTGCCGACACGACCGGATGGTCCGGCACCCGCAGGCCGATCGTCTTGCGCTTCGGATGCAGAATGCGCCGCGGCAGCTCCCGCGTCGCCTCGAGAATGAAGGTGTAGGGTCCCGGCGTCGCACTCTTCAGAAGCCGGAACTGAGCGTTATCGACCTTGGCGAGGTTGGCGATGTCCGAAAGATCACGGCACATCATCGTGAAGTGGTGATGCACGTCCACGTCACGGATGCGACGGATGCGTTCGAGCACACGGGCGTCGCCCACGTGACCGACCAGCGACCAGGCGCAGTCGGTCGGAATGGCCGCCAGCCCGCCATCCCGGAGGATGTCGGCGGCTTGTCGTATCAGACGGGGTTGCGGATTGTCGGGATGTACGGTGAAAAGCTGTGCCACGTGGATGTATTCGTCAGAGGGTGTGGAAAAGCGGCGTCAGGCCAGGCAGGCGACACGCGAACCGAGCTCAGGCGCATGCCACACCGGTTCGACACCGGCCGGCAGATGCGCGCCTCGTCCGAGATCGATCGGACTTTCGTCCGGCGCATGGAAGTCGGATGCGCGGGAAGCGTAGAAACCGAAATCGCGGGCCAGCCGGGCGAATTGCCTGACCTCGGCCTCGCCGTGCGAGCCGGACACCACTTCGATGGCCTGCCCTCCGGCATCGCGGAAGTCGCCCAGCAGGCGCAGCAACTGATCGCCGGAGATGCGATAGCGGCCCGGATGGGCGACCACGGCGACGCCGCCGGCGCCGCGTATCCACGCCACCGCCTGCTCCAGCGCCGTCCATTGGTGTTCGATGTAGCCGGGACGACCGCGCACCAGATAGTCGTGGAACACCGCATGCACGTCCGGTGCATAGCCCTGCTCGACCAGCACGCGTGCGAAGTGTGACCGACCGACGAGCGACGGATTGCCGGCATGGCGCATCGCGTTGGCGTAGGCGTCGCGCACGCCCAGCGCTTCCAGCGCCTCGGCCATGCGCAATGCGCGCTCGTCGCGGCCGCTGCGCACGCTGGCCAGTCCCTGCTCCAGCGGCGCGTGGCGCGGATCGATGCCGAGCCCGACGATGTGGATGGTGGTGCCGTGCCAGGTGACGGAAATCTCGACGCCATTAATGAAACGCATGCCCAGCACACGCGCCTGCTCGCGCGCTTCGTCGAGTCCGCCGAGGTTGTCGTGATCGGTGAGCGACCACAGTTCGACGCCATTGGCCGCGGCGCGCGCGGCGAGCGCGGCCGGCGACAGTACGCCGTCGGAGTGGCAGGAGTGACAGTGCAGATCGGCATTCATAACTTTGGGATTCTAGCAGGCGGCCGCTGACGGTCCTGCGCGGCTACAATCTTGCCCGGTCAAACCCACCAGGAAACAGCAATGAATCATCCGGACAATCTTCGCTACACCGACACACACGAATGGGTCAGGGTCGAACAGGATGGCACCGTGACGGTCGGCATCACCGACCACGCGCAGGATGCCCTCGGAGATGTGGTCTTTCTGCAGCTGCCCGATGTCGGCCGCACCGTCGCCCGTACCGAGGCGATGGCGGTGATCGAATCGGTCAAGTCGGCCTCCGACATCCACGCCCCGGTGTCGGGGACGGTCACCGCGGTCAATGCCCCGGTCGCCGACCAGCCTGAATCGGTCAATCAGGATCCCTACGGCGCCTGGATGTTCGTCATCAAGCCGGACAATGCGGCCGAACTGGACGAGCTGCTGAGCGCCGACGCCTACAGCGCCTCGCTCGGCTGACGCGACGCGGCGCCGGCCAGCCCCGGCGCCGATGATTCACTGCCGGCCGCGCTCCATGCGCTGGCCGTGCTTGCGCAGACTGGCAGACAGCTGGTCGATGATCTCGCCCGCCGCGCCGACAATCTGGTTGTTGCCGAAACCGGCCGCCTTCATTTCCCGATAGAAGGATTTCGCCAGCATGCGCGCCACCTGCGCCGGCTGGGCCGCCCCTTGCGAGAAGGCTTCCGCCAGCGCCGTCACCTCCTCGCCCTGCAGCGCCCGCTGCGCGAACTCCGATTTGACCAGGAAGGCAAGTTGCGCGGTCTGCACCGACTTGCCGCCGAACAGCGCGAGGCAGTCCAGCATGCCCTCCTCCTCCTCCGTGAACGCCGGCTGACCGCGACCGCGTCGCACGTTGATCACGCCCAGTATGCGTCCGTCGAGCGGCAGCGGCGTGCAGATGAAGCTGCCGCCCTCGCCGCGCGCCCGGCCGCCCGCCTGCGGCGCGTCGGCGTCGATGACACGCCGCGCCCGGCCGCTGGCGAACACCTCACCGGCCACCGAACTGCCGCTGCTCACCCGCGCATTGACCACTTCCTGCGCCAGTTCGCCACGCCAGGCCGCGATGCCCAGCACTGCGTCGTGCCCCTCGCCGTCGGCCAGCATGATGGTGACGCGCTCGCATGGCAGGCGCGCCCAGCACGTCTCGGCGACCTGATCCAATGCCGCCTGCAGCAGACCGTTGTCGCGTGGCGCTGCATTTCCCGGATTCATGATTCACACCTCCTGCTCAGCCCTTCAGCCTCCGCCCGATCAAGCCAGTCGGCGATCCGCACACCGAGCGCATCGACGCCCCGCGACAGCGCAGCAACGCCGGACGGCGCATCGGCACCGGTCGCCTTCTCGGTCAGCGAGAAGCGGATGCGGTCGACGATGGTCCTGCCGTTGGCGCCGACCAGTGTGGCGACCCCGGATATCAGCGCGGCCGACTCCTGCGGCTGCTCGAACACCTGTATGAACTCGTCCAGCTCGACCACCAGACGACAGGTCGACGACGCCCCCGGGCTGTCCAGCATGCGTCGCAGCGCGACTGACAGCAGTTCGGCCGGTGGTGCCGCCCAGCGGCTCAATGCGTAACTGCGCCGGCGCGTTTCGCTCTCGTACGCAAGGCGATAGTGGATGGCAGTGCCGTCCAGCCAGTTCGGCGCACGCACATCGGTCAGCACCGGCACGCGCGCCAACGGGCGCGCGGCGCGCTGGCTGCCCAGATCGTGAAGTTCCGGCGTCGGCGAACGCGGCAGCAGCGGCCCGCAAGCGGCCAGCGTGATCGACAGCAGCGCGCTTGCCCAAAGTGCTTTCATCTCCGATGCTCCTCAGTCGCGCGCTCTGCCGGCGGCGGGTTCGAAACCGGGCTCGCCGGGCCCCGGCTGTTGCGTCTCGCGCCCGAGCAGCAGCATCTGTGGCGAAGACTCGAGTTCGCCCAGCACACGGCGCAACTGGCGGGCGTCGCGGTTCGCCTCGTCGAGCAGGGTCTGCAGCCGCGGCAAGGTGTCGCCGTTGATCTGCTGCCCCATGCTGGCAGCCAGCGCGTCGAGCCGCGATGACAGCTGCTGCATCGATGCCAGCGCGATTCGCAGTTCCTGCGCCAGCGGCTCACCCTGGGCGCTGACTGCTTCCAGCTGACTGAGAATGCGCCCGCTACGTTCGAGATTTTCAGCCGACAGCAATGCCTGCGCACGCTGCAGCGTTTCACGCAGATCGCCGGCGACCCCCGGCAGATGGACCAGCGTCCGGTCCAGGTGCGCAGTCGCCGACTGCAGGCTGCCCAACGTCGCACCTATGCGTTCGAGATTGCGGTCGTCGAGCAGCACATGCAGCCGCAACAGCACCTGACGCATCACGTCCATCGTGTCGCTGGCCTTGTTGCCCAGTCCGCCGAACTGCGAACCGCGCAGCGGGATGCGCGCGTCGGCCGGCGACAGCGGCGTCGGGTCGGAGCCATCGTCCGTCATCTCGATCAGCGCCAGACCGGTCACGCCGAGATAGCCAAGTTCGGCGCGCGTGCCTGCGGTCACCGGATAGCGCGCCGGAATCGAGATGCGGACATGGATTTCGCGCGGGTCGTCCGGGTTGATGGAAATATCTCTCACCTTGCCGACACGGATGCCGCGGTAGCGCACCTGTGCCTGAGGACTCAGGCCACCGACATCGGCCGTGGTCACCAGCAGGTACTCCTGTCCGGCGTCGTCCCCGCTCGACAGATACCAGATCGCCAGCCCGACGGCGACGCTCATCAGCAGCAGGAAAAGACCTGCAGCCAGTGCGTGGGCGCGGCTCTCCATGATCAGCTCCCGCTGCGCGCGAGCACGCGCGACATGCGTTCGGCGCAGAAGAAACTGCGGATGAAGGGATGATCGTGTTTCATGACGTGATCAAGTGGACCGTAGGCGAGTATACGTCGCTCGCCGAGCACAGCGACCTGTGTCGCCAGCGCAGCCAGTGTGTCGAGATCGTGGGTCACCAGCACCACGGTCAGACCAAGCTGATCACGCAAGCGGCGGATCAGCGCGACAAAAGCCTCCGAGCGGTCCGGATCGAGGCCGGCTGTCGGCTCGTCGAGCAGCAGCAGCTCCGGTTCGAGCGCCAGCGCGCGCGCCAGTGCAACCCGCTTGATCATGCCGCCCGACAGTTCGGCCGGCATCAGCCAGGCATGCTGCGGTTCCAGTTCGACCATGGCCAGCTTGATCATGACCAGATCGTTGATGGCATCGCGATCGAGCCAGCGCAGCTCGCGCAGCGGAAAGGCGATGTTCTCCAGCACGTTGAGTGCGGAAAACAGCGCACCCTGCTGGAACAGCACGCCGAAACGACGCCGCAACTGGCGGTCGGCCAGCGCATCGCCGGAAAAGAGCGGCTGACCGAACACCCTTATCTGTCCCTGCTGCGGCCGCAGCAGGCCGATCACCTGGCGCAGCAGCGTGGTCTTGCCGCTGCCCGAACCGCCGACCAGCGCGAGCACCTCGCCGGCCGGCAGCGCGAGATCCAGTCCGTCATGCACGACATTGCTGCCGAAGCGCGTGACCAGCCCGCGGATGTCGATGACCGCGTCGTTCATGTCGGCATGCCGATATGGCGCGTGGCAATGGCGAACACCGCGTCGACCAGGATGACGCAGGTGATCGCACTGACCACCGAACGCGTCGTGTTGGCCGACAGACTCTCGGTGTTCGGCTTGACCGTCAGTCCGAAGTGGCAGGCGACCAGCGCAATCACCAGCCCGAAAGCGAGGCCCTTGCCCAGGCCGATGTAGAGATTGGCGATCGGCACTACGCGCGGCAGCGTTTCGAGAAAGAAACCGTAGCTGATGTCCAGCTGTATCGACGCCGCCACCATGCCGCCGAACAGCGCCGACGACGAGGTCCACAGCACCAGCAGCGGCATCGCCGCGAGCAGCGCCAGCACCTTGGGCAGCACCAGCCGCAGCGTGGCCGGCACGCCCATCGTGGTCAGCGCGTCAATCTCTTCGGTCACCCGCATCACGCCGAGCTGCGCCGTCATCGCCGAGCCGGAGCGTCCGGCCACCAGCACCGCCACCAGCACCGGCCCCAGTTCGCGCACGATGCCGATGCCAAGGATGTTGATGATGAACACGTCGGCGCCGAAGGTCTTCAGTTGCAGCGCCGACAGGTAGGACAGCACGACGCCGATCAGGAAGCCCACCAGCGCGGTGATCGGCAGCGCCGTCACGCCGGTCTTGTACAGATTGGCCGACAGCTCGCGCAGCGGCGCGTCGTGCGGGCGACGCACTGCGGCGGCGAGATCGAACAGCATCTGGCCGGTCAGCGCAATCATGCCGATCAGCTGCCGCCACAGCGCGATGCCGACGCGACCGAGCGCGACAACCGAATCGCCGAAACGTGATTGCGGTGCGCTGGCACGGCGGCGTACTCCGAGCGTCGCCGCCGATTCCAGCATCCTGCGCGTGCGCGGATCAGCCTCCAGCCGCTCAGGCAGCCGGTCGCCCCAGCCGCGCCACAGCACGCTGGCGCCGAGCGAATCGAGACGGCTCACGGCGGCGAGATTCCAGCTCTCGATCTCACCTGCTTCGGCCGCGGCAAGTTGCGCACGCAAGGCGTCGAGGCGCCCTTCCAGTCCTGTCAGCGTCCAGTCGCCGGCAAGCACGGCAATGCGCAACGGCCCCGACATCTCGAACGCGATCGTCGGGACGCCCATGCTTGCGTTCAGGCGGCCGACTGGCCTTTGCCGCGCTGCGGCCGCAGCCGCAGCTCGATGCCTATGGCCGCCCACAGGCGCTGTTCGTCGTGCAGGCTGGCTGCGGTCAGCGGTGACGCCGACAGCCACTCGGCGCGAGCCGACATGACGTAGCCCGCGCCACTGCGGTCGAGGCGCAGCGGCAGTTCGTCGTAGTCGTCGCGGCTGCGATGCAGCAGCACGGCCAGCCGCAGACAGAGGATGAGCGGCCAGTCGCGCAGGTCGGCGGCGGCTGAATTCACCTTCTCCAGCTTGCCGCGGTGCGCCAGCACCAGCCGCGCGAGTCGCGCCTGGTCCATGCGCGAGAAGCCCGGCATGTCGGCGTTGCCGACGATGTAAGCGCTGTGCTTGTGATAGCCGGCGTGCGCCACCGAAATGCCCAGTTCGTGCAGGCGCGCCGCCCAGCTCAGCAGGTGCAGATCCGGATGATCGTCGCTGGCGTCCGGCTCAAGCTGCCGGTAGAGCTTGAGCGCGGTGGCGTGGACACGATCGGCCTGCCGCTGGTCCACCTGATAGCGGCGTACGAACTGCAGCACCGTCGCATCGCGCAGGTCACGATGGTGATAGCGCCCGAGCAGGTCGTACAGCACGCCCAGCCGCAGCGCCCCCTCGGAGAAACTCATGCGTTCGAGTCGGAAGGCGTCGAACACCGCCGACATGATGGCAAAGCCGCCGGCCAGCACCGGCAGGCGGTCAGGACGGAGCCCGGCGACGCCAAGACGGTTCACGTCACCGACGCGCAGCAGCAGCGAACGCAGCTTGTCCATGCCTTCACGCGTCAGCGCGCCCTGGCACCAGCCGTTCAGTTCCATGATGTCGAGCAGCGCGCGCGCAGTGCCGCTGGAACCCACCGCCTCGTCCCAACCGAGCGAACGGTAGTCCTGCTCTATGGTTTCCAGTTCGCGCCGCGCCGCCAGTTCGGCTTCGCGCAGCGACTTCTTGTCCATGCGACCGTCGGGAAAGTAGCGCAGGCTGAAGGCGACGCAGCCCATGTAGAGCGATTCGAGCGCCATCGGCTCGAAGCTGCGACCGATGATGAACTCGGTAGAGCCGCCGCCGATATCGACCACCAGTTGCTGGCTGGATGGATTGGGAAGCGTGTGGGCAACGCCGACGTAGATCAGTCGCGCCTCCTCGCGCCCGGCGATCACCTCGATCGGGAAGCCGAGCGCCGCCTCGGCCTGCGGCAGGAACTGCGGCGCGTTCTTCGCCACCCGCAGCGTGTTGGTGGCCACCGCGCGCACCTGGTCAGGCGCGAAGCCGCGCAGACGTTCGTTGAAACGTGACAGCGCCTCCAGGCCCCTGAGCTGCGACGCCCCGTCGAGCAACTTGCCGTGCCCCAGACCGGCCGCGAGGCGGACGGTTTCCTTCACGCCGTCCAGCGGGTAGATCTGGTCATCGATCACCCGCGCCACCTGGAGCCGGAAACTGTTGGACCCGAGGTCGACGGCGGCGAGAAGTTCGTAGCTCATGCGGCGGCGCAATAAAAGAGATCAGCGCGGAGTGTAGCAGCGCGCAAGCCGCGCGCCGTCAAGCACGAGGCGCCCGGACGCTGTAATAATTCCATAGCACTTGTGTCACAAAATACCGGGTCGCATAACAACAACTTTAGAGACAGAAACCGATCATGCCGTCCATCCTGCCGGTGCCGCGCTACGCACCCGATCACTTCATCAACCGCGAACTGTCGCTGATCGCCTTCAACCGGCGCGTACTGGCGCAGGCGGCGGACGAGCGCGTACCGCTGCTCGAACGGTTGAAATTCCTGTGCATCGTGTCGAGCAACCTCGACGAGTTCTTCGAGGTCCGCATCGGCGGTCTGCGCGAACACATCCGCATGGGCGCCCGTGGCGTCACCTCGGATGGCCGCTCCGCGCAGGAAGCACTGCGCCTGATCGCTGCCGAAGCGCATCAGCTGATCGCCGAACAGTATTCGCTGCTCAACGACGTCATCCTGCCGCTGCTGGAAAAGGAAGGCATCGTGTTCCTGCGCCGCGGCGACTGGACCGAAGCGCAACGCGACTGGGTGCGCGACTACTTCATGCGCGAACTGATGCCGGTGCTGACGCCGATCGGGCTCGACCCCTCGCACCCCTTCCCGCGCGTGCTGAACAAGAGTCTGAACTTCGCCGTCGAGCTGGAAGGCCGCGACGCCTTCGGCCGCAGTTCGCGCTACGCCATCGTGCAGGCGCCGCGCGCGCTGCCACGCGTGATCAAGCTGCCGAAGGAACTGACCGGCGTTGACCACGGCTTCGTGTTCCTGTCGTCGGCCATGCACATGAATGTCGGCGACCTGTTCGAAGGCATGAACGTGCTCGGCTGCTACCAGTTCCGCGTCACCCGCAATTCCGACCTCTTTCTCGACGAGGAAGAGGTGAAGAACCTGCGCCAGGCGCTGCAGGGCGAACTGCCGCAACGCCATTACGGCGACGCCGTACGGCTGGAAGTCGCGGACAACTGTTCCGAGCACATGGCGGATTTCCTGCTGCAGCAGTTCAACCTGACGCGCGACGACCTCTACCGCGCACCGGGCATCGTGAACCTCGTGCGCCTGATGCAGGTGCCGGACTGGGTCGAGCGCCCCGATCTGAAATACCCGCCCTTCGTACCGCAGGTACCGCGCACGATGGAAAAGCGCTACGACATCTTTGCCATGATCCGCAAGCAGGACCTGCTGCTGCATCACCCCTTCCAGTCCTTCAAGCCGGTGATCGACCTGGTGCAGCAGGCGGTCGACGACCCTGAGGTCGTCGCGATCAAGATGACGGTGTACCGCACCGGCACCGACTCGGTGCTGATGGAAGCGCTGGTGCGCGCCGCACTGAAGGGCAAGGAAGTCACCGTCGTGGTCGAGCTGATGGCGCGCTTCGACGAGGAAGCGAACATCAACTGGGCGTCGCGCCTTGAAGAGGCCGGCGCACATGTCGTCTATGGCGTGTTCGGCTACAAGACGCACGCCAAGTTGCTGATGGTGGTGCGGCGCGAGCAGGTGGATGGCGTGCACCGCTTCCGCCGCTTCGTGCACCTCGGTACCGGCAACTACCACCCGCGCACCGCCCGCTTCTACACCGATTTCGGCCTGATGACCGCGAACGAGCAGATCGGCGAGGACGTGAACGAAGTGTTCAAGCAGCTGACTGGCCTCGGCCACGCCGGCACGCTGACGCACCTGTGGCAGGCGCCCTTCACGCTGCACAGCAATGTGATCGCCGCCATCGGGCAGGAAGCGGAAAACGCGCGCGCCGGCCGCAAGGGCCGCATCATCGCCAAGATGAATTCACTGGTCGAGGACGAAACCATCGAAGCGCTTTACGCGGCCAGTCAGGCCGGCGTGGACATCGACCTCATCGTGCGTGGCGTCTGCGCGCTGCGCCCGGGCGTACCCGGCCTGTCGGACAAGATCACCGTACGCTCGGTGGTCGGCCGCTTCCTCGAACATTCGCGCATCTATCACTTCCACGCCGACGGCGAGGAAAAGCTCTACCTCGCCAGCGCCGACTGGATGGAGCGCAACTTCTTCCGCCGCATCGAGGTGGCTTTCCCGGTGCTCGATCCGAAGCTGAAGCGACGCATCATGAAGGAAGGCCTGCGCCCGTATCTGCTGGACAACAGTCAGTCCTGGGAAATGGAACCGGATGGCCGCTACCGGCGCCGGGTATCGCGCGCCGCGCGGCATTGTGCGCAGGACACGCTGCTGGCCGAGTACTCGCGCGGCGCACTCTGAGTCGGGCGGCGCGCTCAAGCAGCGGCGTGCGCTGCCGTAAACCGGGTGTGTGCCCAGTTTCCGGAAGCGCTTCCAAGGTGAAAGCTGTCCCCTCCATCGTGCTGATCGCGTGCGCAGTCCTCGTGACTGGGTGCGACAAGTTGCCCATTCCCGATCCCAATCGCGCCGCGGCGCAGAAGGAACTGGAGGCCAAGGCCGTCGGCGGCGCCTGCCGCCACGCTGGCCGCGCACTCGAGGACTGTTACGCCTTGAACCCGAAGGCGTCGAAGGCCGCCATCTTCGCCGGTTGGCGCGAGATGAACGACTACATGACGCAGAACAAGATCGAGGTCGTGCTGCCGACGGTCAACCCGAAAAACGCCCGCAAGCTGAAGCCGGTCGACGCCGAAACGGTCGCCGACGAGGCAGTGGTGGACGAGGCACCGGCCGCGAAGGAAACACACGGCAGCCGGAACCCGGCGCTGACCGCAGGCTGATCCTCGGACGACAGGACAAAGAAAAAAGGCCCGGTGACTACCGGGCCTTTTTTCTTTGGAACGACTCAGCGCGTGCTGACCAGTTCGCTCACATCGCGTCCGTCGACCCTTACCCGGGCCAGCGTCACGTCACCTCCGTCCATGCCCAGCGGTTCGATGCTGACTCGACCGGAATCGAGCAGTTGCTGCAAACGCTGCTTGGCCATGCCTGAGGCACCCGCCATTTCAATCCCCTCCAGACCGGCGGCGCGCACCCGTACGCCATCGGCGTAGAAGGTGCTGCCATCCACCGCATAGTGACGCTGCGCCGGCGGCTTCGGCGGGCGGAAGGCCGGCACCGCGACAGCAAGCGGCGCCGAGCGCTTGGCCGCGGCCTGCACGGTGGGCGAAACACGTTTCTTGGAGGCGATCTTGGCCGCAGGGCGGACCGCCGACTTGACCTGCTTGCCGCTGGCGACCGAACGCGCGGCAAGCGCGACATCGGCGGCAAACATCGAAAATCCGAAAACCAGCGTCAGGGCATAGAGGCCCGGGCGTCGAAACATCATGCACGTCTCCCACTGTTGATGCCGCGAACGATCTTAAAAAGCCGATCAATTTCGCGTGCCAGTTTGTTGTTTCGGATAAATTTTCCAAATCTTAACCATTGCAGCACGATGACGCCAGCCCCGGGAGGGCAATTGTCACCCGCAGCAGCGGCGGGCCGTGCGACGTACAATGCGCGCTCTGCGGATTTCACCCCTGTACGCCCCATGCTTCGCGTCTTCGGTATCAAGCGCTGCGACACGATGTCGCGCGCCTTCGCCTGGCTTGCCGACCGGCACATCGATTTCCAGCTGCATGACTACAAGAAGGACGGCGTGCCGGCAGACGCCCTGGCCGACTGGATACGCCGCGCCGGCTGGCAGGCCGTCGTCAATACGCGTGGCACCACCTTCCGCAAGCTGCCGCCCGACCAGACCACCGACCTCGACGCCGATCGCGCGTTCGCGCTGCTCAGCGCCAACCCGTCGGCCATCCGCCGGCCCATCGTCGATCACGGCGGCGAACTGCTGATCGGTTTCGATCCGCAACGCTGGGCGGAGGTGCTCGGATGAGCGCGACTGACCTGATCCAGCGCTTCATGTTCGAAGGTCTGGACATACGCGGCGCCCGCGTACGCCTGTCTGAAGGCTGGCAGTCCATGCTGCGTGGCCGCGGCTACGGGCCCGTCGTGACGCGCCTGCTCGGCGAGGTGACCGTGGTGTCGCTGATGGTGGGCGGCCAGCTCAAGCAGCCGGGCCGGCTGACCGTTCAGGTGCGCGGCAATGGCGCGGTGAGCATGCTGGTGGTCGATTGCGACCAGCAATTGCGCATCCGCGGCATGGCGAGTGCGCCGGCCGATCTGGTCGAAGCACCGCTGCCCGAACTGCTGGGCGACGGCCATCTGGTCATGACCATGCAGCCGGAAAGCGCGCCTACGCCCTACCAAAGCGTGGTACCACTCGAAGGCGCGACGGTGGCCGAGGTGTTCGAACATTTCCTCGAACAGTCCGAACAGCAGCCCACCGCACTGTGGCTGGCTGCCGACGGCGATACGGCGAGCGGACTGTTCCTGCAGAAACTCCCGGGCGCCGACCAGCGCGATCCCGACGGCTGGGCGCGGGTGTGCCATCTGGCCGCCACGGTGACGCCGAACGAACTGAAGACGCTGGACAGCGAAACGCTGCTCGGACGACTGTTCCACGAGGAGATACAGGCAGGCGGCATCCGCGTGTTCGAAGCACAGACGCCCCGCCATCACTGCCCGCGCGACGAGGAAAAGGTCCGTCGGCTGGTGCTGTCGCTGGGCCGCGCCGAGGTCGAATCCATCCTCGCCGAGAAGGGCGAGCTGCACATCCATGACGACATGTGCAATCACGACTACCGCTTCAGCGCGGCCGACATCGCCCGCCTGTTCGGCGATCCGCCGGCTGCAGTGCATTGAAGAGCCGTGTTGCCCGCAGGTCGGGCACTGAGTAGACTTTCGACATTTCCCGCGGACTCCCCATGGCGCGCAAGCCCGATACTTCGGCCATAGAACTCAAAAGCGCCACGCTCGAAGCGATGCGTGCCGTGCTGCGCAGCGATGAAAGCTCGGCCATCGCCGCGGCGCTCGACGCACGGCTCGGCAACATGCCCGGCTTCTTCTCCGGCGAACCGGTGGTGATCGACTGCAGCGAACTGCCGGCCGACGCCCGCCCCGACCTGCCAGCCATCCGCGACGCACTTGGCCGGCACGCGCTGACCGCCGTGGCCGTGCAGGCCGCGTGCGATGAGGCGGCCGACGAAGCGCGCGCGCTCGGCATGGCCGTGCTGGCAGCCGAGAGCGCGCCGCGCGCCGTACCGGCACCCACACCGGAATCCGCGCCCGAAACGCCGGCCCCGGCACCTGCACCTGCACCTGCACCCGAGCCCGTGGTCGCAAGCGCGCCGGAAGCCGTGGTCACGCAGGCCCAGCGGCGCACCGAAATCATCGACAAGCCCTTGCGCTCCGGTCAGCGCATCTACGCGCGTGGCTGCGATCTGGTGGTGCTGGCCATGGTCAGCGCCGGCGCCGAAGTGATCGCCGACGGCAACATCCACGTCTACGCGCCGCTGCGCGGCCGCGCGCTGGCCGGCGCCTCGGGCGACACGCAGGCGCGCATCTTCACCACCTGCTTCGAGGCGGAACTGGTGTCGATCGCCGGCGTGTACAGGACCTTCGAACACACGGCCAGCGGCGAACTGCTGCGCCGACCGGCGCACGTGCGCCTGGAAGACCATTCGGACAAACAGGTATTGACCGTCGCCGCTTTGGCGACCACCTGAATCACAAGAGGGAGAACACAGTGACCCGTATCGTAGTCGTCACATCCGGCAAGGGCGGCGTGGGCAAGACCACGACCAGCGCCGCGTTTTCGTCCGGCCTCGCACTGCGCGGCAAGAAGACCGCGGTGATCGATTTCGACGTCGGCCTGCGCAATCTCGACCTCATCATGGGCTGCGAACGCCGCGTGGTGTATGACTTCGTGAACGTGATCCACGGCGAAGCCAACCTGACCCAGGCGCTGATCAAGGACAAGCACTGCGAAAACCTGTTCGTGCTGCCCGCCTCGCAGACGCGCGACAAGGACGCGCTGACCGAAGAAGGCGTCGAGAAGGTGCTGAAGGACCTCGCCGACATGGGTTTCGACTACATCGTGTGCGACTCGCCGGCCGGCATCGAGCACGGCGCGGTGATGGCGCTCACCTTCGCCGATGAGGCGGTCATCGTGACCAATCCGGAAGTCAGTTCGGTGCGCGACTCGGACCGCATACTTGGCATCCTGCAGTCGAAATCGCGCCGCGCGCGCGACGGCCGCGAGCCGGTGAAGGAACATCTGGTGGTCACCCGCTACTCGCCCAAGCGCGCCGTCGAAGGCGAAATGCTGAGCCACGTCGACGTGCAGGAAATCCTGCGCATCCCGGTGCTGGGCGTGATCCCGGAATCGGAAATCGTGCTGCAGGCCTCGAACCAGGGCACGCCGGCCATCCACATGGAAGGCAGCGACGTCGCCCAGGCGTATGAGGACGTGGTTGCGCGCTTCCTCGGCGAAGAGCGCCCGCTGCGCTTCGTCGACTACGAAAAGCCCGGCCTGCTCAAGCGCCTGTTCGGAGGGAAGTAAGCATGTCCCTGCTTTCCCTGATCTTCGGCCAGAAGCAGAAGACCGCCTCGATCGCGAAGGAACGCCTGCAGCTCATCATCGCGCGCGAGCGCGGATCGAACTCGGCGCCCGACTTCCTGCCGGCGCTGCAGCAGGAACTGGTCGCGGTGATTTCGAAATACGTGCGCGTGAACCCGGAAGACATCAAGGTCCAGCTCGAAAAGCAGGACAACTACGAGGTACTCGAAGTCAACATCGTGCTGCCCGAGCAGCGCAATTGAACCTCGCGTCGCTGTTGGGCAGCGGCCGCACGAAGACACCGCGCAACTCGATAGACGTGTCCGAGGCGGCCGGCGTGCGCTACCTGCACTTCGGTTCCGAATGGGTGCAGGGCGCCATGCGCGTCGCGCGCCCGTTCGCGCTCGAGCTCGAGTACACGCGCGAAATGATGCTGCCGCTGCTGTTCGCGCCGCACGACGCATGGCCTGCGCGCGTGCTGGTGATCGGGCTGGGTGCTGGCTCGGTCACCAAGTTCCTGCATCGTTACTGCCCGCAGTCGGACATCACCGTGGTCGAGATCGATCCGCGCATGCCGGCCGTCGCGGCGATGCATTTCCGGTTGCCGGCCGAGGATGAGCGTCTGCGCATCGTCATCGGCGACGGCGCGAAGTTTGTCGCCGAAACCGAGTCGGAATGGGACTTCATCCTGGTCGATGGCTATGACCACCGGGCACGCGCCAATGCGCTCGATACCGCCGCCTTTCACCAGCACTGCCGCGCGCACCTTGCCGCCGACGGGCGCGTCAGTCTGAACATGTTCGGTCGCACGCGCGGCTTCCGCGCCAGTGCGCAGCGCCTGATCGACGCCCACGACGGGCGTGCGCTGGTGCTGCCGTCACTGGATGAAGGCAATGCGATCTGCGTCGCCGGCGGCACCGAGGTGATCGACCTGTCGCTCGACACCTTGCGCGAGCGTGCGCGCCAGCTGCGCGCGCAGACCACGCTGAATCTCGCACCGACCTTGAGCCGGCTCGAAAAGGCCGGTTACTGCCCGGGCGGACGCCTCAAGCTCTGAACGGCGCCGCACGGCCGGCGGGCAACAAAAAAGCCGGCAATGCCGGCTTTTTTGTTGGAGCAGAGACGCAAACTCAGCGACGGGTGACCAGCGGACCGGCCTGCGACGCGAAGTAGGCGGCCAGATCGGCCATGTCCTGATCACTCAGCGCACCGACCTGAGCCGCCATGATGGCGTTCTTGCGCGTGCCCTTCTTGTACTGCTGCAGCGCCTGCAGCAGGTAGTCCTCGTGCTGACCGCCGATGCGCGGGAACGCCGGTGCCGGGCTGTTGCCGTCGGCACCATGACAGGCGGCGCAGGCAGCCGACTTTTCCTTGCCCTTTGCGGCATCGCCAGCGTGGGCGACGGACATGCCCACCATGGCGGCGAGCGCAACGAATGCGAATTTCTTCATCATGGCCTGCGTTCCTTATTTCTGGGCGCCGTAGTAGGCAGCGAGGTCGGCCATGTCCTGCTCGGTCAGGCTGGCAGCGATACCGGTCATCGTCGGGTGCTTGCGGTCACCGTTCTTGTAGGCCTGCAGCGCGGCAACGATGTACTCCGGGTACTGACCGCCGATGCGGGGCACCTTGTAGGTCTTCGGGAATGCGGTCTGGTAGCCCGGAATGCCGTGACAGCCGACGCACATCGAAATCTTGTCCTTGGCTGCGTCGGCATTGCCCTCGGCAGCGAAGGCGAGCGGGCTGGCGCAGACGGCTACGACAGCAAGAAGGGTCCTGGCGCTCATCGAGTCTCTCTTCTTATGGGTTGAAGTGGATTCCTGCAAAATCGCGGCGCAGTTTAGCCAAGTACTTGATGAGCGTCAAAATTAGTGCGCCGCAACAGTGCTTGGCAACCGCGCCGCCGGTGCTCCTCAGACCACCGAAGTGTCGACCACGAGACGGCCGCGCACCTGACCATCGATGAATCGCGGGGCCACGGTGATCACATCGGCCAGCGGCACCACCTGCGTGATGCGGTCCAGCAGGTCCATCGGCATGTCGCGCACGATGCGTGCCCAGGCCGCCTCGCGCGGGGCGCGAGCGACGGTGACGCTGTTGATGCCGTACAGCGTGACGCCGCGCAGGATGAAGGGCGCCACCGTGGCCGGGAAATCCATGCCCTGCGCCAACCCACAGGCCGCCACCGCACCGTTCTCGCGCGTCGCCGCGCAGGCATTGACCAGCGTGTGCGAGCCGACGCTGTCGACGACGCCCGCCCAGCGCTCCTTCGCCAGCGGCCGGCCGGGCGCCGACAGCGTGGCGCGGTCGATCACCGATTCGGCGCCCAGCGATTTCAGGTAATCGGTCTCCTCCAGCCGGCCGGTGCTGGCCACCACGCGGTAACCGAGCCTGGCGAGCAGCGCCACGGCAACCGAGCCGACGCCGCCGCTGGCGCCCGTCACCAGCACCTCGCCATCACCCGGCTGCAGGCCGTGACGTTCCAGCGCCATCACGCACAACATGGCGGTAAAACCGGCGGTGCCGACCGCCATCGCATGCTTCGCATCCAGCCCCGCCGGCAGGCCGACCAGCCAGTCGCCCTTCACCTGAGCGCGCTGTGCCAGACCGCCCCAGTGACCTTCGCCGACGCCGAAGCCGGTCAGCACGACCGGGTCGCCCACCTTCCACAGCGGGTGACTGCTCTGTTCCACCGTGCCGGCGAAATCGATGCCCGGCACCATGGGCCACTTGCGCACGATGGGGCTGCGCCCGGTGATGGCCAGCGCGTCCTTGTAATTGAGGCTGGACCAGCTGACGGCGACGCGCACATCGCCTTCGGGCAGCGCTGCGTCGTCGATATCCTTCAAGCTGGCGATCGTCTTGCCGCCCTCGCCCTGCTCCAGCAATATGCCCTTGAACATTCTTTCTTTCCTCCGGTCGTTAGCCCGGGAGCGTCGATGACGTGTCCCGCTGCCGGCGAAGCATACTGCAGCCCGGCCGTAAGGTTTTCCGCCCGCAGGCGGTCTGCTGCCGCACAGACATCGAGGACTTCTCCGCATGCACGCCACCCTGCCGCTGCTGTCCCGCACCGACTTCCCGCCACTGCGCCGCCATCGCACCGAAGTGCTGCAGGTCAATCTGGGCTACACCTGCAACCAGAGCTGCCTGCACTGCCACGTGAATGCAGGCCCGACGCGCACCGAACAGATGAGCGCCGAGAACATCCGCGCCGTGCTCGACTTCATCCGCGCCAGCGACGTTCGTCAGCTCGATCTGACCGGCGGCGCACCGGAAATGAATCCGCACTTCCGCGCGCTGGTGGTCGAGGCGCGCGCGCTCGGCGTGTCGGTGATGGACCGCTGCAACCTCACCATCCTGTCCGAACCGGGCCACGAGGGATTGGCGGCCTTCCTGGCCGAGCAGAGCGTGCAGGTGACCGCGTCGCTGCCCTGCTACCTGGAGGACAACGTCGACCGGCAGCGCGGCAGCGGCGTGTTCGCACGCAGCATCGCCGGACTGAAGCAACTGAATGCGCTCGGCTACGGCCGGGCGGACGGCGGTCTCGAACTGAATCTGGTGTTCAACCCGCAGGGCCCCGCACTGCCACCGCCGCAGGCCCAGCTGGAAGGGGCGTATCGCGAGCACCTCGGGCGCGCATACGGCATCGTGTTTACCCGCCTGCTGACGCTGGCCAACATGCCGATCCAGCGCTTCGGTTCGACGCTGGTGTCCAAGGGTCTGTTCTCCGGCTACATGGAATTGCTGCGCGGCGCCCACCGTGACGACAACCTGCAGAACGTGATGTGCCGCAACCAGTTGAGCGTGGACTGGCAGGGCCACGTGTACGACTGCGACTTCAACCAGATGCTGGGGTTGCCGCTGCGCATCGAGGGACGGCCGCGCACCCATCTGTCGCAACTGCTGGGGCGCGATCTCGATGGCAATCCGGTGGTGGTGGCCGATCACTGCTATGGCTGTACCGCCGGACAGGGTTCGTCCTGTGGCGGCGCACTGAACTGAACGCGCCGCGATGAACGACCCTCTGCTGTTCGGCGCCGCCTTCTGGGGCTTCCTGATCCTGTACGGCGCCGGCATGTACGCGCTGTCGCCGCGCGCGGTCGGACACGCCGGCTTCTTCCGCGGCCACGACGAAGCGGGCCGTCCGGCCGCCACATGGGCGCTCGGCGCCAGCATCTTCATTTCGTGGATATTCGCCAAGTCCATCACTAACGCGGCGAACCTCGGCGCCACCTACGGCATCGTCGGCGGCCTCGCCTACGCCACCTACTGGCTGTCCATCCCGCTCGCCGGCTGGGCCATCCTGCGGCTGCGTCGCCGGTATGCGGCGACCGGTCTGCTGTCCTTCCTGATCACCCGTCACGGCCGCCTCGCCGCGCTGGCCTTTTCGCTGGCCATTCTGGTGCGACTGTTCAACGAGGTGTGGAGCAACACCTCGGTGGTCGGCGGTTACTACGGCGAAGCGGGTTCGGCCGGCTTCATCGGCGCAGCGCTGCTGTTCACCGCGGCCACGCTGTTCTACAGCCTGAAGGGCGGACTGCGCTCGTCCATCTACACCGACGTGCTGCAGACCGTGCTGTTCGTCGGTTTCTTCGCCGTGGTCATGCTGATGGTGCTGCCCACGCACGGACCGGCGACGCTGCTGTCGACCGGCGACTGGCGCTTCGACACGGGCGTCGACCTGTTGCTGGTGGCCGCGCTACAGGTACTGTCCTATCCCTTCCACGATCCGGTGCTGACCGATCGCGGCTTCATCACCGACGAGCGCCGCATGCTGCGCGCCTTCGTCTGGGCCGGCCTGCTCGGCTTCGCCTGCATCCTGCTGTTTTCGCTGGTGGGTGTGCACGCGCGGCTGGAAGACATCGCCGGCGGCGACAACGTGCCGGCCGCGCTCGCCCGCAGCATGGGGCCGGCTGCGCTGTTCGTGATGACCATCGTGATGGTGGCGGCCGCCGGTTCGACGCTGGACTCGACCTTCTCTTCGGTTGCCCGCCACGTCGCGCAGGAACTGCCGCAGCTGGCCGGCCGCCCGGAGCCGGCGCGCGCCATCGGCGTCGGCATGCTGGCGATGGCGGCGATCGCGCTGCTCGGCAACATTCCGATGATCGCTGGCACCGACATCCTGAAGGCGACGACGATCAGCGGCACCATGGTGATCGGCCTGGCGCCCATCTTCCTGCTGGCCGGTTTCACGCAGCCCGGCACACGCGCCGCCGCGTGGTCCTTCCATCTCGCCTTCTGGACCGGCATGGTGCTCGGCGTGCTGCTCGCCGCCGGCCTGATACCGGACAGCTGGGCCATCGGCAGCGGCAAGTACGCCAAGCTGCTCGGCGTCAATCTTTACGGGCTGCTGCTGTGCACGGCAGGCTACCTGCTGCCCGCCCTGCTGACACGACGGGTGACATGAATATGGACGACGACATCGCGCACGGCAGGCCCGGTCGCAGCTGCCCGCTGCACTATCGTTACGGCGCCGGCGCACTCGCCAGTACCGCGCACGACCTCGCGGCCGACACGCTGTACGTGGTCGGTGGCCTGTACGGCAACCGTCCCGCGCTCGACGCGCTCGCCCGTTTAGTGGAGGCGGAGCGCGGCCCGGTGCGCGTGCTGTTCAACGGCGACTTCCACTGGTTCGACATTGACGCCGCCCACTTTGCCGACGTGCAGCGCCGCGTGCTCGCCTTCGATGCGATCGCCGGCAATGTCGAAGCCGAACTGGCCGACGACGCAGGCGACGCCGGTTGCGGCTGCGCCTACCCGGACGAAGTGCCGGAAGCGGTGGTCACCCGCTCGAATCTGATCCACGCCCGGCTGTCGCAGACCGTGCGTCACGATCCGATGTGGCGCGGCGAACTGGCGGCGCTCGACTACTGGCGCGCGGTGCGCGTCGGCGAGGTACGTGTCGGGGTGGTGCATGGCGACGCCGAGGCACTGGCTGGCTGGACCTTCGACGCACGCGCGCTGCACGACCCGGCCCAGCGTACGGCGCACGAAGCGGCCTTCGCCGCCGCCCGCTGCGACGTGTTCGCCAGCAGCCACACCTGCCTGCCCGCGCTGGCACGCTTCAACGAAGGCGTCGTGATCAACAATGGCGCCGCCGGCATGCCCAATTTTCGCGACGCGCTGCATGGCGTCGTATCGCGCATCGCCGTAGCGCCGTCGCCGCACAGCCCTCTTTACGGTACCCGCCTCCGCGGTGTGCATGTCGACGCCCTTCCGCTGCATTACGACAGCGCACGCTGGCTGGACGAATTCGACAGCCAGTGGCCGGCCGGCTCGCCAGCCGCACTGAACTACCGTGAGCGCATCCTGCACGGTCCAGCATGGACGCTGCGCGAGGCGGCGCCATGAATGCCCGCAAGCTGGCGCTGCTGCTGATCCTGCTCGCGCTGGTCGGCGCCTTCTTCGTGTTCGACCTCGGCCGCTTTTTCGATCTCGCCTGGTTCAAGGCGCAACAGCAGATGCTGAACGAGCGCGTCGCCGCTGCGCCGTGGGCGGCGGCAGCGATCTACTTCGTGGTCTATGTCGCCGTTACCGCGCTGTCCCTGCCCGGCGCCGCGGTGATGACGCTGGCCGGCGGCGCGCTGTTCGGCTTCTGGGTGGCGCTTGCGCTGGTGTCCTTCGCCTCCAGCCTGGGCGCCCTGCTCGCCTTCCTGATCGCGCGTTTCCTGCTGCGCGACTGGGTGCAGACCCGGGTCGGCAAGTCGCTCGACGCGATCAACCGCGGCATCGAGCGTGACGGCGCCCTCTACCTGTTCACCTTGCGTCTGGTGCCGGCCTTCCCCTTCTTCGTCATCAACCTGGCGATGGCACTGACCCGGCTGCCGGCACGCACCTTCTACTGGGTGAGCCAGGTCGGCATGCTGGCCGGTACCGCGGTCTACGTGAATGCGGGCACCCAGCTCGCGCAGATCGACTCGCTCGCCGGCATCCTGTCGCCCGGCCTGATCGGCGCCTTCGTACTGCTCGGCCTGTTCCCGCTGATTGCGCGCAGGCTGATAGACATCGTGCGCGCCCGCGCCGTCTACAAGCGCTGGCCGCGGCCGGCGCGCTTCGACCACAACGTGGTGGTGATCGGCGGCGGCAGCGCCGGGCTGGTCACCGCCTACATCGCGGCTGCCGTGAAGGCCAGCGTCGCGCTGATCGAGAAGCACCGCATGGGCGGGGACTGCCTGAACACCGGCTGCGTGCCGTCGAAGGCGCTCATCCGCTCGGCGCGCTTCATCGCGCACGCGGCGAAGGCGCAGTCGCTGGGCATGAAGTCGGCGCCGGTCGATTTCGATTTTGCCGACGTGATGGAACGCGTCGCGCGCGTCGTACGTACGATAGAGCCGCACGACTCGGTCGAACGCTACCGCGCGCTCGGTGTCGAGTGCGTGCAGGGCGATGCACGCATCACCTCGCCATGGACAGTCGAGGTCTACGCAGAAGACGGCCGCGCGCGCACGCTGAGCGCACGCAACATCGTCATCGCCGCCGGCGCCCGACCCTTCGTGCCGCCGATACCGGGCATAGACCGGATCGAGGTACTGACCTCGGACACCGTGTGGTCGCTGCGCACGCTGCCGCAACGCCTGCTGGTACTCGGCGGCGGGCCGATAGGGTGCGAGCTGGCGCAGGCCTTCGCCCGCTTCGGTGCGACGGTGACCCAGGTCGAGATGGCAGAGCGGCTGATGCTGCGCGAGGATCCCGAAGTGTCGGCGCTGGTCGAGAAACAGTTCGCCGCCGACGGTGTGCAGGTGCTCACCCGGCACAAGGCGGCACGCTTCGCGCTCGAGGGCGACGAGCGCGTGCTGTACGCCGAAAGCCCGGCCGGCGAAGTGCGTATCGTCTTCGACGCGCTGCTGTGCGCGGTCGGCCGCACGCCGAACGTGAGCGGCTACGGGCTGGAGGAACTGGGCATCGCGCTGCGCCCGAACCGTACGGTCGACACCAACGACTACCTGCAGACGCTGTATCCCAACATCTACGCCTGCGGCGACGTGACCGGCCCTTACCAGTTCACCCACATGGCGGCGCATCAGGCCTGGTATGCGGCGGTCAATGCGCTGTTCGGCCGCTTCCGCCGTTTCCGCGTGGACTATTCGGTCGTCCCCTGGGCCACCTTCACCGAACCCGAGGTGGCCCGCGTCGGCCTCAACGAAAGCGAAGCGACCGAAAAGGGCGTGCCCTTCGAGGTGACCGTCTATGGCCTCGACGACCTCGACCGCGCCATCGCCGACGAAGCCGCACACGGCTTCGTCAAGGTGCTGACGGTGCCCGGCCGCGACCGCATACTGGGTGTCACCATCGTCGGCGAACACGCCGGCGAACTGATCGCCGAATACGTTCTGGCCATGCGCCACGGACTGGGGCTCAACAAGCTGCTGGGCACGATACACATCTACCCGACCATGAACGAGGCGAACAAGTACGCCGCCGGCGTCTGGAAGCGCGCGCACGCGCCGCGGAAGCTGCTCGAATGGGTCGGCCGCTATCACGCATGGATGCGCGGGTGAGCCGGCTGTCCGTCATCGTGCCGGTGCTCGACGAGGCGCCGGGCATCGTCGCGACGCTGCAGGCACTGCAGCCGCTGCGCGCATCCGGCGCGCAGATCGTCGTTGCCGACGGCGGCAGCCGCGACGACAGCTGCGCGCTGGCGCGGCCCTTGTGCGATGTGCTCGTCGTGTCGTCACGCGGCCGCGCGCTGCAGATGAATGCCGGCGCTGCGCATGCCCGCGGCGAGGTGCTGCTCTTCCTGCACGCCGACAGCACGCTGCCGGACGGCGCGCCCTTGCTGATCGACGGCGCGCTCGACAGCGGCGCGCAATGGGGTCGCTTCGACGTCGCGATCGAAGGCCGTTCTCCGCTGCTGCGCGTGGTCGCCTTCATGATGAATCTGCGCTCGCGCCTGAGCGGCATCGCCACTGGCGACCAGGCGATGTTCTGTACGCGCGCGCTGTTCGATCACCTGGGCGGCTTCGCGCCGATCGCGCTGATGGAAGACATCGATTTCTCGCGCCGCGCACTGAGCCTCAGCGCGCCTGCCTGTCTGCGCGCACGCGTGCGCACCTCGGGACGCCGCTGGGAGAAGCACGGCGTGCTGCGCACCGTGTGGCTGATGTGGCGGCTGCGCCTGCGCTATTTTTTCGGTGCCGACCCGCAGGCGCTGGCGCGCAGCTACCGGCCGCACCATGACTGAATCGACCGCGGTACTGGTGTTTGCCCGCGCGCCGGTGCCGGGCGCTGCAAAGACGCGGCTGATGCCGGCGCTCGGCGCCGACGGCGCGGCGCGCGCCAGCGCGGCCCTGACACGGCGTGCGCTGCGCACCGCGGCCGATGCACGCCTTGGCGCAGTCGAACTGTGGTGCGCGCCCGACTGCAGCCACCCCTTCTTCGCCGACTGCGCTTTCGAGTTCGGGGTCACGCTGCATGCGCAGTCGGCGGGCGACGTCGGCCAGCGCATGGCGCAGGCCTTCGACGACGCACTGGGGCGGCATGCGCGGGTGGTACTGATCGGCGCCGACGCGGTGTCGCTGCAGGCGGCCGATCTGGCCGCCGCGGCAATTGCGCTGAACGGGCACGACGCGGCCTTTGCGCCGGCCGAGGACGGCGGCTACCTGCTGGTCGCGCTGCGCAGCCGGCAGCCCGCCTTGTTCGACGGCCCGGCCTGGGGCAGCTCGTCGGTATGGACGCAGACCTGTGCACGCCTCGACGCGCAGGGTCTGCGCACCTGCGTGCTGCCGACCGGCTACGACGTCGATCACCCGGCCGACTGGCAGCGCGCGCTGCGCGAGGGCCTGCTGGAGGGCGGCGC
The DNA here is from genome assembly GCF_038066675.1 of Methyloversatilis sp. NSM2. Lineage (NCBI taxonomy): Bacteria > Pseudomonadati > Pseudomonadota > Betaproteobacteria > Nitrosomonadales > Sterolibacteriaceae > Methyloversatilis > Methyloversatilis sp. NSM2. Next base: position 857,594 of record NZ_JBBUKV010000001.1, on the reverse strand, counting down.
ATGCTGACCCGTCTGCGCCTGCTGCTGTGGGCGACTGCGCTGGCGCTGGCCGGCGAAGTGTGTGCGGGCGGCGCGCTGCCGCGCTTTTCGGCACAGTCCGCTGGTGCCGCCATCGCCGGCTGGACACCGTGGACGCTGGGCGGCAAGGCCGCGCCCGCGGATTTCCGCCTGACCGGACTGGACGGGCAGACGGTACTGCGCGCCGAAGCCGTCAATGCCGCGTCGGCGCTGATCCACGCCGGTCGCTTCGACACCGCCGCAACACCCTGGCTGAACTGGCGCTGGCGCGCCGACCGCCTGCCGACCGGCAACCGCTTCGCGACGCGCGACGGCGACGACTACGTGCTGCGCGTCTATGTGCTGTTCGACTACGACATCGCCAAGCTGCCCTTCGGCGCCCGCACGAAGCTGCGCATCGCCCGCGCGTTGCACGGCGATCAGGTACCCGCCGCGGTGCTCTGCTACGTGTGGGACAACCGCGTGCAACCCGGCACGCGCGCCTGGAGTGCCTACACCGACCGCGTGCGCATGATCGCGGTGGAAGGCGACGGCTCGCCGACCGGCGTCTGGCGCAGCGCCAGCCGCAACCTGCGCGACGACTTCCGCGAAGCCTTCGGCGAGGACGCTCCGCCGGTCATCGGCGTCGTCGTCGCGGCCGATACCGACAACACCGCCGGCAGTTCGCTCGGCCATTTCGGCGACCTGTCGCTCGACGCCCAGCCGCTGCCATGACAAAGCTGGTGCTGCTCGGCGGTGGCCACGCCCACCTCTTCGTGCTCGAAGCCTTCGCCCGGCAGCGGCCGGATGCCGATATCAGGCTGATCACGCCCGAGGCGCTGACGCCCTACTCCGGCATGCTGCCGGGCGTGCTGGCCGGTCATTACCGCGCGCGCCAGGCCTGCATCGACCTGCGGCCGCTGGCCGACCGTGCGGCTTGTCTGCTGACGCTGGACAGCGCGGTCGGGCTCGACGCCGCGCGTCGCCGGATCACGCTGACCGGCGGCGAAGTGATCGACTACGACCTGCTGTCCATGGATACCGGCTCGACACCCCGTCGCCCCGATGTGCCGGGTGCGGCCGAACACGCGCACGCGGTGAAGCCGATAGCCGGCCTGCTCGCGCGCTGCGCCGACGCGGTGCCGCGCGCCATCGCCGTGCTGGGCGCAGGTGCCGCCGGCGTCGAAGTGGCGATGGCGCTGCATCACCGCTGGCCGGCGGCACGCTGCACTCTGGTCGAACGCGGCACGGCGCCGCTCGAAGGTCTTGGCGCGCGGCTGCAGCGCAGCGTCGGTGCCGAACTCGCGCACCAGCAGATAGATGTCGTCACCGGTGCCGAAATCACGCGGATCGACGCGGACGCCATCGGGCTGGATGACGGCCGCACCATCGCCAGCGATTTCACCGTGCTCGCCACCGGCGCCGCCGCACCCGCCTGGCTGCGGGACAGCGGACTGGCGCTCGACGCGCGCGGCTTCATCGAGGTCGGTGCCACGCTGCAGTCGACCTCGCACCCCGAGGTGCTTGCCGCTGGCGACGTCGCAACACTGAGTGCTTCGCCGCGACCGAAGTCCGGCGTCTACGCGGTACGCGCCGGGCCTCCGCTGGCCACCAACATCGCGCGCATGCTGGCCGGCCAGCCGCCGCTCGACTGGCATGCGCAGCGGCACGCACTGATGCTGCTCGCCTGCGGCCGCCGCCACGCCATCGCCGCCCGCGGCGGATGGGTGCTCAAGGGCGACTGGGTATGGCGCTGGAAGGACGCGATAGACCGCGGCTTCGTGCGCCGTTTCGATCCACGGGCCGATATTGCGGCTGACATGGGCTGAGCGAGGGCAGAGGCACCGCGCGTGTGCGGAAGCCGCGTCGCGGCCAAGGCCGCTCCCACAAGGGGAGGCGCCCGATCCGTGGCCGGAGCCCGGGCGGGGCTCCGTGGGAGGGGTCTTGGCCCCGACAGCAGCCTGAATCGAAGCCTGCAGTATGAAGCGGCCGTGTCGCGGCCAGGTCCGCTCTCGCAATCCGCGCACGGGCACGCTCAGGCCGCTACGCCATCATCCGCCCGGCAGACAGCCGGATGCGCCGGCTGCAGCGCGCAGCGAGCGCTTCGTCGTGCGTCACCAGCACCAGGGTCGTGCCCTGTTCGGCGTTCATTTCGAACATCAGGTCGATGATGGAGGCACCGGTCGCCGCGTCGAGATTGCCGGTCGGTTCGTCGGCCAGCAGCAGCTGCGGCTCGGGCGCGAAGGCGCGGGCAAGCGCGACGCGCTGCTGTTCGCCGCCCGAAAGCTGACGCGGATAATGGGTCAGCCGGCTGCCGAGGCCGACACGTTCGAGCAACGCGACCGAGCGCTCGCGCACGCGCTCGGCATTGGCCAGTTCCAGCGGCAGCATGACGTTCTCGAGCGCGGTCAGTGCCGGCAGCAGCTGGAAGGACTGGAACACGAAGCCCACCTTGTCACCGCGCAGTTCGGCCCGCGCGTCCTCGTCGAGCGCGAAGATGTCCTGACCGGCGATGCGAACCGAACCGGCGCTTGGCAGGTCAAGACCGGCAAGCAGCCCGAGCAGCGTCGATTTGCCCGAACCGCTGGCGCCGACGATGGCCAGCGCCTCGCCGGCACCGACCTCGAAGGCGATATCCTGAAGGATCTGCAGCGGCGCATTGCCGCTGCTGACCTGTTTTCCCAGCCCGCTGACTTCGAGCAGTAGGCCTGATTGCGGAGTGTCTGTAGGCATGAAGAAGCTTTTCTGGTCCCTGTTTGTCCTGTTGTTCGCCGCCATGCCCGTCGCCGCGCAGACCGTGCTGGTGGTCGGCGACAGCCTGTCCGCCGGCTACGGCCTGCGCCAGCAGGAGGCCTGGCCGGTGTTGCTCGGCGACAGGCTGAAGCAGTCCGGTTACGGTCATGCGGTGGTCAATGCCAGCACCAGCGGCGACACCACCGCCAACGGATTGTCGCGCATCGACGCCGCACTGGCAGCGCACAAGCCTGCCATCGTCATCATCGCACTCGGCGCCAATGACGGCCTGCGCGGCCTGTCGCTGAAAACGATGCGCGACAACCTGGAAAGCATGACGCGCAAGGCGCAGGCTGGCGGCGCCAAGGTACTGATCGCCGGCATGCAGCTGCCGCCGAACTACGGCCCCGACTACACGCAAAAGTTCGCCGCCACCTTTTCCGAGGTGGCAAAGTCCACCGGCTCGGCGCTGCTGCCCTTCCTGCTCGACGGCTTCGCCACCGATCCGCAGCAGTTTCTGCCGGACGGCATCCATCCGGTTGCTGCGGCGCAGTCGCGCATCGTGGACAATGTATGGACGCCGCTCCGCTCCCTGCTCGGCAAGCCGCTGGCGCGGCGCTGAGCGCGCTGCCGCGCACACACGAACAGACAGGACATCCGCTGCATGAACGCCCCTTCCGGCCAGCGCCGCCCGGCCGGCATCGCCCAGGTCGACCAGCTGTACGCCTTCGACGCCATCATCGACACCCGTTCGCCCGCCGAATTCGCACTCGACCATGTACCGGGCGCCATCAACTGCCCGGCGCTCGACAACGAACAGCGGGCGGAGATCGGCACGCTCTACAAGCAGGTGTCGCCCTTTGTCGCGAGGCGTCGCGGCGCGGCGCTGGTGGCGATCAACATCGGCCGTCACCTGCTCGAACGCTTCCAGGACAAGGGGCCGGACTGGCGGCCGCTGATCTACTGCTGGCGCGGCGGCAAGCGCAGCGGCGCCTTCGTCACCATATTCCGTCAGGTCGGCTGGGACGCCCACCAGCTCGAAGGCGGCTACAAGGCCTACCGGCGCGAAGTGCTGGCACGGCTGGCGGCACTGCCGGCCGCCTTCGACTTCCGCGTCGTCAGCGGCCCGACCGGCAGCGCGAAGAGCCGCGTGCTCGAACGCCTTGCCGCGCGCGGCGAACAGGTGCTGGATCTGGAAGCGCTGGCGGCGCACAAGGGCTCGGTGCTCGGTCGCCAGCCCGGCGTCGACCAGCCACCGCAGAAACTGTTCGAGTCGCGCCTGCTGCACGCGCTGTCGGCGCTCGACCCGGCGCGCCCGGTGTTCGCCGAGGCGGAAAGCCGCCGCATCGGTCTGGTCACTGTGCCGGACGCGCTGATCGAGCGGTTGCGCGCCGCACCCTGCATCCGCATCGACGTGCCGGCTACGGCGCGCACCGAATTCCTGCTGCGCGACTACGACTACATGACGCAGGACGCCGAGTCGCTGATCGAGCGGCTGGAGCGCCTGACCGAGCTGCGCGGCCGCGACACCGTGGCGGCGTGGTCCGCACTCGCGCGCTCGGGGCAGTGGGCCGAGCTGGTTGCGAGCCTGCTCGGACAGCACTACGACCCGCTGTACCGCCGCTCGCAGTCGAACAACTTCAGCCGCCACACCGATGCCCCGACCGTCGCCGCCGAGCGGCTGGACGATGCCGGCATCGATAGTCTGGCCGGGCAGATCGCAGCCGCCTCGGGTCAGTTCAGCACCGGCAGCACGTCCGAGCGCACCGCGCAGATGCGCTGAATTATCGCCGGCGCCGGACGGGCGATCTCGCCCTGTTCGAAAGCGATCACGCTTCCCCAGCTGCGCACCCAGTCCAGCAGCTCATGCGGTCGCAGCAGGAAATCCGGGTTCGACGGCTTGCCGAAACGCGCGTTGCCGTCCATGAAAGTTTCGTAGATCAGCAGGCCGCCCGGCTTGAGCAGCGCGGCGACACGATCCAGCCGCGGCCGGAACAGGTAGCGGGTCACCACCACCGCATCGAAGCAGGCTTCGCCCCAGGGCCAGTCGCCGCCCTCAAGGTCGGCGCACAGCGTGCGGATGCGCGGCTGCCCGTCCAGCGTTGCCAGCGCCGCGGCGTCACGGTCGGCCGCCAGCACGTTCAGGTCGCGTCCCGCCAGCCAGCGCGCGTGGCGACCACCGCCGCAGGCAAGATCGAGCACGTCGGCGCCGTGCGGGATCAGTGCGCCGAAACGCACCACCCAGTCCGACGCGTCCTGCATTGAAAAATGAGGATGAGATGCCATCTGCGGGCCCTTATTCGGGTTTTCGTGTCGAGGGGTCGCATTATCATCCCGGGGATACCAAGGACAATAATGTTCCGCTCTCCGGACCTTCCGCCGCCCACCCGTGGCGCGCGGACATTCTTTCTGTGGCGCGCATTGCCGCTCGCCCTGCTCGCCGCAGCGCTCGCCGCCACCGAGTCGCTGCCGGTCGGGCTCGCGGTGCTGGCCGCCAGCCTCGGCATCGGCGTGCTCGCGCTGCGCGAACAGGACCGGCTGGCGCGGGAGGTCGAACAGCACCGGCTCGACGCCGCGCGCCTGCGCGACTACACCGACCTTGCCACCGACTGGCACTGGGAAACCGATGCCGCACTCCGGCTGCAGTACTCGCGCGCCGAAGGTCACCTGGCCAGCGCACTCGACCAGCGCGCCGTGCGCAACCGTCGCCTGTGGGAGATCAACGCCCTGTCGCCGGTGCACGGCGACTGGGAGGAATGTCATCGCCAGTTCCAGAGCGGCAAATCGCTGCAGCTTCATCTGGTGCTGCACCGGCCGGACGGCGTAGTGCGCCACATCGAGCTGCGCGGGCGCCCGATCACCGACAGCAGCGGCCAGCTGTGCGGCTATCGCGGCACCGGCCGCGACGAGACCGCCTTCGTGCAGTCGACCCGGGCACTGCGCGAGGTCGAGACGCGACACCGCGAAATGGTGAATCACCTGCGCGAAGTCATCTTCCGCATCGACGCACGCGGCCGCTTCACCTACCTTAACCGCGCCTGGGAAACCTTGACCGGCCAGCCGGTGAACCAGGCCATCGGCCAGCGCATCCTGCGCTGGCTCAGCAAGGACGAGGCGCGCTATCTGCTGGCGCGGCTTGAGCCCATGCTCGACGGCCGCCGCGACTCGATGCAGATCGAGGTGCGTACCGGCACCGGCAGCGCGTCGGCGCGCTGGCTGGAAATCGCCATCGGTGCCCGTTTCGACGGCAATGGCAAGCTCGAAAGCCTGTCCGGCAGCATCGAGGACATCACCCAGCGCAAACAGGCCGAAGCGACGCTGTACGACATGAATGCGGAGCTGGAGCGCCGCGTGAAGCGCCGAACCGCCGAGCTGGAGGCGTCCAACCGCGAACTGGAGGCCTTCTCGTACTCGGTGTCGCACGACCTGCGCAACCCGCTGCGCGCCATCGACGGCTTTTCACAGATCATCATGGAAGACTATGGCGACCAGCTGGATGCGCAGGCGCACAGCCATCTCGCGCGCATCCGCGCCGCCTCGCAGAAGCTGTCGACGCTGATCGACGACCTGCTCGAACTGGGCCGGCTCACGCGCACGCCGATCAGCCGCGCCGAGGTCGACCTGTCGGCGCTGGCGCGCGCCATCATGCGCGACCTGCGTGCGGAATCGCCGGAACGCGAGGGCAAGCTGGCCATCGGCATGCACCTGATGGCGCGCGTCGACCCGATGCTGGCGCGCGTGCTGCTGGAACACCTGCTGCGCAACGCCTGGACCTTCACCGCCGGCCGCGAAACCGCGGAAATCGAGTTCGACGCCCGCCTGCGCAACCGTGAAGTGGTGTTCCACATCCGCGACAACGGCATCGGCTTCGACATGGCGCACGCGGCACAGCTGTTCAAGCCTTTCAACCGGCTGCACGACCAATCGGACCGCAGCGGCACCGGCATCGGTCTGGCCACCGTGCAGCGCATCGTCAACCGCCACGGCGGCCGCATCTGGGCCGAAGGCGCACCGGACAAGGGCGCCTGCTTCTACTTCACGCTGCCCGACCCGACACACTGACGGCTGCCGGCGCAAGGATGTAGGCTGCGCACCACACTCGCCGCGAAGTGTGGATTTCCACAAGCGGCATTTATGTTGCAATGCAATATACTGGGGTCCAACGTGCACGGGCGCACTGCTCACGGAAGCGCACAAGGCGGACACCCCACACTGCCTGAAAGCCTTCCCAGACACGGGAGTTCATGATGCAGTACGAGCACTATCTCAAATCCATGTTCGAGCCGCAGTCGGTGGCCATCATCGGCGCCAGCGAGCGGCCGGACTCGATCGGCGCGGTCATCGTCCGCAACATGCTGGACGCGCAGTTCAGTGGCGAACTGCATGCCATCAATCCGAAACACAAGGCGGTCTTCGGCGTGCCCTGCGTGGCACGCATCGACGACCTGCGCAAGCGGCCCGACCTCGTCATCATCTGCACGCCGGCGCGCACGGTGCCCGGCCTGATCGACGAATGCGGTCGCGCCGGCATCAAGGCGGCCATCGTTATCAGCGCCGGTTTCGCCGAAACCGGCCCGGCCGGCGCCGAACTGGTGCGCCGCACCCGCTCCGCCGCCAAGCGCAACGGCGTGCGCATCATCGGGCCCAACTGCTTGGGCCTGATGCGCCCGTCTCTGGGTCTCAACGCCACTTTTGCCCGCTCGCCTGGCAAGGCGGGCAGCATCGGCCTCATTTCGCAGTCGGGCGCCGTGTGCACCGCACTGCTCGACTGGGCGCAATCGAACGGCGTCGGCTTCTCGACCGTCGTGTCGCTGGGCGCCTCGATCGACCTCGATTTCGGTGAAATCCTCGACTACATGATTGCCGACCCGAAGACGGAAAGCATCTTCATGTACATCGAGGGCATACGCGACGCGCGCCGCTTCATGAGCGCGGTGCGCGCGGCCGCCCGCGTCAAGCCGGTGCTGGCGATCAAGGTTGGCCGTCATCCGGCCGGCACCAAGGCGGTCGCTTCGCACACGGGCGCCATGGTGGGCGCCGACGACGTGTTCGACGCCGCGCTGCGCCGCGCCGGCGTCGTGCGGCTGTCCACGCTGGGCCAGATGTTCTCGGCCGCCAATGCGCTGTTCACCGGCTTCAAGCCGGCCGGCAAGCGGCTGGCGGTCGTCACCAACGGCGGCGGGCCGGGCGTGATGGCCGCCGACCGTGCAGCCGACCTCGGCATTCCGCTCGCCCAGCTGGCGCCGGAAACGCTGGAAGTGCTCAACCGCACGCTGCCGCCGACCTGGTCGCACGCCAACCCGATCGACCTGATCGGCGACGCCGACGATGCACGCTACCGCGCGGCGCTCGAAGCGGTTCTGGCCGACCCCGGCGTCGATGGCGTGCTGACGCTGCTGACGCCGCAGGCGATGACGCACCCGACGGCGGTGGCGGAAGCGGTGATCGACATCGCCAAGACCGCCAACAAGCCGCTGATGACCTGCTGGATGGGTTGCGACCAGGTACGCGCCGCGCGCTCGCTGTTCGAGGCCGCACACATTCCGACCTTCCGCTCGCCGGAGCCGGCGGTCGAGCTGTTCCATCACATCTCCTCCTACTACCGCAACCAGCAGCTGCTGCGCCACGCGCCGGCCTCGCTGGCGCAGGACCTCGATCCGCCGTCGGTGGAATCGGCCCGGCTGGTGATCGAAACCGCGCTGTCCGAGCGACGCACCGTGCTGACCGAGATGGAATCGAAGGCGCTGCTCGCCGCCTTCCGCATACCGATAGCGCAAACCGTGGTCGCGCGGAGCGCCACCGAGGCCATGGTGTACGCCGAAGAGATGGGGCTGCCGGTGGCGATGAAGATCGACTCGCCGGACATCACGCACAAGAGCGACGTCGGCGGCGTGCGCCTGCATGTCGACAACCTGCGTTCGGTACGCGACTGCTGGCAGGAACTGATGGCCGAAGTCGGCCGCCGCAAGCCGGACGCCCGCCTGCGCGGCGTGTCGATCGAGCCGATGGTGAACAAGCGCAACGCGCGCGAGCTGTTCGTCGGCGTGGTGCACGACGACGTGTTCGGCCCGGTGATCAGCTTCGGGCATGGCGGTACGCGGGTCGAGGTGCTGCGCGACCGTGCGGTCACTTTGCCGCCGATCAACGTCGAACTGGCGCGCGACGCCATCCAGCGCACCCGCGTGTCGGCCATGCTGGGCGAGTTCCGCGGCATGCCCGCGATCGACATGGAAGCGCTCGAACGGGTGCTGATCCGCGTGTCGGAAATGGTGTGCGAGCTGCCGTGGATACGCGAGATGGACATCAATCCGCTGCTGGTCGACGAAAGCGGCTGCGTGGCGGTGGACGCCCGCATCATCCTCGCCGACGTGCAGCCGACGGCCACGCCCTACTCGCACATGGCCATCCACCCGTACCCGGCACGGCTGGAGCACGTGGTGAACCTGCCCAACGGCACGCGCGCCATCATCCGCCCGATCCGGCCGGAAGACGCCGACCGTGAAGCCAAGTTCGTACGCGAGCTGTCGGCGGAAACCCGCTACCTGCGCTTCATGAGCACGATCAAGGAACTGCCGCCGCAGTTGCTGGCGCGTCTGACGCAGATCGACTACGACCGCGAAATGGCGCTGGTCGCGGTCAGCGAGGGCGAAACCGAGGAGCAGCTGGGGGTCTGTCGCTACGTGGTGAATCCCGATGGCGAAACCTGCGAATTCGCCATCGTGATCGCCGACGCCTGGCAGCGTCAGGGCCTGGCCCGCATCATGATGAATCTGCTGATCGAAGCGGCGCGCGAGCGCGGCCTCAAGGTGATGGAAGGCGTCTTCCTCGCCAACAACGAACGCATGCTGCGTTTCGTGCAGAGCCTGGGCTTCCACATCAACCGCGATCCCGAGGACAGTTCGCTGGTGAATGGCGAACTGCTGCTGCGCCCGGCATGAGTGCGGCGCCCGCCCGTTGCACGTGGTGCGGGCAGGATCCGCTCTACGTCGAGTACCACGACAGCGAGTGGGGCGTGCCGGTGCGCGACGAACGCGAGCTGTTCGAGCGCCTGATACTGGAAGGTGCGCAGGCCGGACTGGCCTGGATCACGATACTGCGCAAGCGCGACGGCTACCGCCGCGCCTTCGCTGGCTTCGACGCGCAGCGCATCGCCCGCTATGACGAAGACGACCGCGCGCGGCTGATGGCTGACGCCGGCATCGTGCGCAACCGGCTCAAGATCGACGCCACCATAGGCAATGCGCGCGCGCTGCTCGCGCTGCACGAGCGCGGCGGATCGCTGAGCGATCTGCTGTGGGACGCGGTGGGCGGACAACCGATGGTGAATCACTGGCGGCGCCTCGGCGACTGCCCGTCGAGCACACCGCTGTCCGACCAGCTGTCGAAGGAACTGGCGCGGCTGGGCTTCCGCTTCGTCGGCAGCACCATCGTCTATGCCTGGATGCAATCGGTCGGCGTCGTGAACGACCACCTGGTCGACTGCTTCCGCCACCGCGAACTGATCCGTCCGCTGGACTGAAACCGCCGGCGGTGTTCAGCCGACCGCGCGCAGCGGCCGGCTCTCCTCCCCCTGGACGGCGTCCAGCCCGCGCCAGCCATCGATGAAGGCGGCAATCTGCGGTTCCGGCAGCGGTCGCGACATCAGATAGCCCTGCGCATAGGTGCACTCCTTGCCGGCCAGCGCCGTCCACTCGGCTGCGGTTTCGACCCCTTCGGCCGTGGTATCCAGACGCAAGGCGTCGGCGAGATTGATGATGGCGCGCACGATGGCGCCACCGCCCTCCTCGCTGTTCAGGCTGGTGACGAAGGAGCGGTCTATCTTCAGCTTGGTCATCGGGAAGCTGCGCAGATAGGCGAGCGATGAATAACCGGTGCCGAAATCGTCGAGCGCGATACCGATGCCCAGTGCGCGCAGCGTGCTCAGCGTGTCGCGCGCCGCGGCGCTGTCGTGGATCAGCAGCGACTCGGTCACCTCGATCTCCAGCCGATCCGGCGCCAGGCCGCTGTGTGTCAGCGCGTCGCGGACCACATCGACCACCGCGCCGCGCGCGAACTGGACGGCTGACACATTCACCGCCACGTGCATGTCGTCCGGCCAGCGCGCTGCTGCCAGGCAGGCCTGTTCGAGCGCCCAGCGGCCGATCGGCACGATGAGGCCTGTTTCCTCGGCCAGCGGGATGAATTCGCCCGGCGACACCAGACCGCGCTGCGGATGGCGCCAGCGGATCAGCGCCTCGAAGCCGGCGACGCGGCCGCTGCGCATGTGGATCTGCGGCTGGTAGTGCAGTTCGAATTCATCGCGCTCCAGCGCGCCGAGCAGGTCGCTGTGCATGCTCAGCCGACGGCGCGCGCGCTCGTCCATGTCCTGCTCGAAGAAGCGCCAGGTATTGCGCCCGGCGGCCTTGGCCGCATACAGCGCCATGTCGGCGTTCTTCAGCAGCGCGTCCGGATCGCTGCCGTGCTGCGGCGCCAGCGCGATGCCTATGCTGCTGCCGATCTGCACGCTGACGCCGTCAATCAACACCGGCGACGCGAAGGTGTCGAGCAGGCGCTGGGCAAGTTCGGCTGCGCCTTCCGGCGTGCGGCAGCCCCAGCAGATCAGTGCGAACTCGTCGCCGCCCAGCCGCGACAGCACGTCGCCCGCGCGGATGCGCTCCTGCAGACGCTGCGACACGAGCTGCAGCACACGATCGCCAGCCGCGTGGCCGAGCGAATCGTTCACGTTCTTGAAGTCGTCGAGGTCGAAGAAATAAAGCGCGCATGGCCGCGCCTCGTCCGACCCGGCCGGACGGATGGCCGCCAGCTGGTTGCGGAAGTGGTGCCGGTTGGCCAGCCCGGTCAGCGAATCGAAGTTCGCCAGCGTCGACATTTCCAGTGCTGCGCGTCGGCTGTCCGTGATGTCCGAGCACACGCCGCGCCAGCCGGCGTGGTGACCGCCCTCGTCGAACAGCGGCTTGGCGGTGAGCGCCCACCAGCGCCGTTCGCCATCCACCACCAGCGCCACCTGCACGTCGCGGAAAGGCACCGGCTGCATCAGGTGCGCCGCCAGCGTGCTCAACGCATCACGCTCGGCCTCGTTCATGTCGCGGCCGCCCTGGGCGAACAGCTCGATGAAGGGCTGCGCGCGCAGTTCGTCCAGCGAGCGACCGAAGGTTTCGGCCAGCCGCGCCGACACGTGCTGCAGGAAGCCGTTGCGGTCGGTGTCCCACAGCCAGTCACTCGAATGCGCCTCGAAATCGTGCAACAGCAGGCCGACCAGCTGCTTCTGCCGCTCCGCCTCCGCTTCGGCCAGCAGGCGGGCGCCGAAGGTACGCGCGCTGGCAATGGCGCAGGCAAGCGCCAGCGCGGCATAGAAATTCATCAGCACCACGAGATCCAGGTTGCGCACCGGGTGGTCGATGACGAAGGCGAGTGAACTGGAGGCGCACAGCAGCAGCACATAGAGCACGGCTGCGCGCGGAATGTTGGCCAGTACGAAGCTGCCGGCGCACATCATGCCGCCCGAAATCAGCGTGACCAGCAGTGCGCTGTCGGGCTCGGCGCGGGTGAAGAACAGCAGCGACGGCACCGACCACAGCAGGGCCAGCACGCCGGCATGCAGCGCGGCACGGCGTATGGCGCGCTCGGACGCCCGCGCGGGCGGCGAGGCCTGATCGCGGCGCCAGGCGCGCAGCGTCGAGCGCATCGCGGCAGTCAGTGCGGCCAGCCACAGCAGCAGTACCCAGGGCGGCTCGCTGTCCCAGAACACGACCACGATGAGCAGCGCATTGAACAGATTCGCGGTCAGTGTGAGCGGTGCAAACCGGAGGACCGAGCGCAGTTGCTGCGCTCGGATGCGGGCGGCCAGATGCGCATCGGCATTGCGTGTGCCGATGACGTCGTCCAGCCAGCGGTTCAGCCGCGAGGCGATTCCCGCGGAGCTCGGCGAGGCGGTTCCGGTTGTGCGCATGATCTGCAGACTCTTCTTTCCGGGACATGGCCGGCTGCGGCCCATCCCTGCTTGAACATCGATCCGACGCGTTGCTTCGCTCATATCGGCGCGGTGGCGCGCAGACTTGAACGCGCTGCTGCACGCATCGCTGCCGCAGCGCAGCAGATAGACGGTCGCGGCGACTGCGTCGGACCGGGCCGAGCGCATGCCTCACCCGCGCTTGAAGTGCCGCATTCCTCGGCACGATGACGCCGCCGGGCATAGAATGCGCGCCTGTGCTCGCCGGACCCGTCGGTCCGGCGACAGTCCGGTCCGAGCATGCCCACCCCGCGAACCCTAAACACCTCATCGCTGACGGCGCTGTACGACGCCGAGGCGCTGCGACGCATCGAGCGCCATTACGCGCCCGCCAGTTCGCCGCGCCTGATGGAGCGCGCCGGTGCCACCGGTGCGGCCAAGGTGATGCAGATCCTCGGCGGGCGCCACGGTCGCGTGCTGGTCATGTGCGGCCCCGGCAACAACGGCGGCGACGGCTTCGTGCTGGCGCGCCAGCTGCGGCAGACCGGCTTCGACGTCGTCGTCGCCTACCAGGGCGACGAGCACCCGCAGGCCAGCGACGCGGTGTCGGCCTGGGCGTCGTGGCGCGCCACCGGCGGCGTCACCGTGCCGCGTCTGCCACGCGGCGACTTTTCCATCGTCGTCGATGCGCTGTACGGCATCGGCCTGACGCGCCCGATCGAGGGCGAACACGCGGCCTGGATAGACGCGGTCAACGACATGGACTGCCCGGTACTCGCGATCGACGTACCCAGCGGCCTCAATGCCGACACCGGCACCGTGCTCGGCCGCGCGATCCGTGCCTCGCACACCGCGACGATGATTGCGCTCAAGCCCGGGCTGCTGACGCTGGACGGCCCCGACCACTGCGGTGAACTGTCGGTGCACGACCTCGGGCTCGACTGCGCCGCCGTCGTGCAGCCCTCCGGCTGGCAGGTCGGTCGCGGCCTGTTCGACCACCTGCTGCGGCCACGTGCGCGCAACAGCCACAAGGGGACGAACGGCAATGCGGTACTGGTTGGCGGCGCGCGCGGCATGGCCGGCGCCGCGCTGCTGGCCGGTCGCGCCGCACTGAAGGTGGGGGCCGGACGCGTCTATGTCGGCATGCTCGACCACGCCGCGCTGCCGCTCGACCCGGAACAGCCGGAACTGATGATACGCACGCCGGCCGAGGTGCTGGCGGGCGATCTGGCCACCTGCGTGGCAATCGGCCCCGGCCTGGGTCAGAGCCCGGCCGCACTCGACCTGATGCGCGACGCGGTGCTGTCGCCGGCCACGCTGGTGCTCGACGCCGACGCACTGAACCTGCTGTCGCAGCATGCCGACCTGGAGAAGGCGCTGGTCGACCGCGGCGCCGCCACGCTGCTGACGCCGCATCCGATGGAAGCCGCCCGCCTGCTCGGCAGCACGACGGCCAAGGTGCAGCACGACCGCATCGCCGCCGCGCGCGAGATGGCACGCCGCTTCCGCGCCTCGGTCGTGCTGAAGGGCTGCGGCAGCGTGCTGGCGCTGCCGGACGGACGCTGGTTCATCAACACCACCGGCAATCCGGGCATGGCCTCAGCCGGCATGGGCGACGTGCTGACCGGCCTGATCGCCGGCCTGCTGGCCCAGGGCTGGCCGGCCGACCTCGCGCTGATCGGCGGCGTGCACCTGCACGGACTGGCCGGCGACCGCCTGGTCGCACTGGGCAAGGGTCCGAACGGCCTGACCGCCGGCGAGGTGATCGAATCGGCGCGAGCCGCCTTCAACGCACTGATCGCCGGTGCCGATCTGCAGGAAGTCGGCCATATCCACCTCTGAACGCAGGCATCCGCTGATCGGCGTGGCCTTCATGCTGGCCGCGCTGTTCTGTTTCGCCGTGCTGGACACCACCGGCAAGTACCTGTCGCAGCGCTACCCGGTCGGCGTGCTGGTGTGGGCGCGCTATCTGGTGCCGGCCATCGTGCTCGGCGCGGTGCTGTGGCCGCGCATGCGGCGCAACCTGCTGGTGACGCCGCGCTGGCGGCTGCAGATACTGCGGGCCGCACTGCTGGCCGGCGTGTCCTTCCTGATCATGGGCGGGCTGAAGACGATACCGATGGCCGAGGGCACCTCGCTGTTCTTCGTCACGCCGCTGATCGTGACGCTGCTCGCCGGGCCGGTGCTGGGCGAACGGGTGACGGTCGCCAACTGGCTGCTGGCACTGTTCGGCTTCTCCGGCGTGCTGCTGATCGCTCGCCCGGACGGACATCTGCCGCTGCTGCCGGTATTGATGCTGCTCGGCGGCTCGCTGCTGTATGCCCTGTACCAGCTGGCCACGCGCAAGCTGGCGCCGACCGAGCGGCCGCTGACCACGCTCTACTACACCGCACTGGTCGGCGCGGCGCTGTCCACGCTGGCGCTGCCGGCGGCCGCGCACAGCGAATTGCCGGGGCCGGTCGACGCGCTGCTGGTGGTGTCGCTGGGCGTGTCCGGCATGGCCGGCCACTTCCTGCTGATACGCGCGATGGCCTTCGCACCGGCATCGGTGCTCAGCCCGCTCATATACGTGCAGCTTGTGTGGGCGACATTGATGGGCTGGCTGGTGTTTGGCGACCTGCCGGGTGCCAGCGCTGTCGGCGGCGCCGGCCTCATCGTCGTCTGCGGGCTGGCCAGCGCCTGGCTGGCCCACCGGCGCTGAAGCTCAACCGGCGGCCAGTTCGAGTGGCTGCGGCGTGTTGGCCGCATCGGCCTGCAAGCCCTCGCCGAGGCTGCGTGCCCGGTTCGACAGGTCGCCCAGCTGCCGGCTGTGCAGCAGGGCCTCGATCTCGCCCGCCGGTACCGGTCGCGAGAAGTAATAGCCCTGTATCAGATCGCAGCCGAGCGCACGCAGTGCAACCACCTGTTCCGAACGCTCGACGCCTTCGGCCACCACCTCCATGCGCAGCGAGTGCGCGAGGCGGATGACGGCCTCGACCACGTGGCGCGCCTCGGTGACGTGGTCCATGTCGATGACAAAGGTGCGGTCGATCTTGAGCTGGCGCGCCGGCAGCCTGCACAGATAGGCCAGGCAGGAATAGCCGGTACCGAAGTCGTCGATCGACAGCGTGACGCCCATCGCCTTCAGCTCTTCGAGTACGCGACGCACGCTGGTCGAGCTTTCCATCACCACCGACTCGGTGATCTCCAGCGCCAGCAGGCCAGGATCGATGTCGAACTCGTCGATGCAGGCGCGCACGCGCTCGACCAGATCAGGTTGGCGGAACTGCTGCGGCGACAGATTCACTGCCACCGGTATGCGCCGGCCGGCGTGCATCCAGCTGCGGATCTGACCGCAGGCCTCGCGCAACGTCCAGAAGCCGATCGCGTTGATCAGCCCGAAGCGCTCGGCCACCGGGATGAACTCGACCGGCGGCACCATGCCGCGCTCCGGGTCCTGCCAGCGGATCAGCGCCTCGACGCCGCGCAATTCGCCATCGACCGCACTCACCTTAGGCTGGTAGTGCAGCACGAATTCGTCGTTGTCGAGCGCACGGCGGATCGCCCGCTGCATGCCGAGAATGTCGGCGCCGCCGCCGTCCATGTCCTCGCAGTACAGGCGCCAGGTGTTGCGCCCCGCATGCTTGGCGGCGTACATCGCGGTATCGGCGCAGACGAGCACGCGATTCTCGTCGCCGTCGTCTGGAAACAGCGCGACACCGACCGACGCCGACACCTGAATCTCGTGAGTGCCGATCAGCATCGGCTGGCTGGCGGCATCGACCAGGCGCTGCGCCAACCGGCCGGCACCTTCAGCATCGATCGCACCTTCGGACAGCATGACGAACTCGTCGCCGCCAATGCGGGCCACCATATCGCCCTCGCGCAGACCGTTGCGCAACCGGCGCGCCACGCACTTGAGCACCTCGTCGCCGACGTGGTGACCGAGCACGTCGTTGACCGGCTTGAAGCCATCGAGATCGACGAACAGCACCGCCAGCCGCGCCCCTCGCCCCTGCACGCGCTCGGCGGCCTCGGCCAGCGCAGCATCGAAATTGACGCGGTTCGGCAGATCGGTCAGCGGGTCGTGCAGCGCCGCGTGCATCAGTTCGCTGTTGGCCGCCTTCAAACGCATCGCGAGTTGTCGCGTGCGGTGTTCCATGCGGGCATCGAACAGCGCGGCGACGCTGCCTATCCAGGTGAAGCCGATGGCCGCGACGGCGATGGTCAGCCCCAGCCAGGTCGGATCGATCTCGTGCTTGGCCAGGCTGACCGCATTCGCGTCGAAGCGGGCGGCCGCCATGCAGAGGTAGTGCACGGCGCACAGCACGAGCCCCATCGCCATCGAGGCCAGCACCTTGAACAGATAGAGCGGGCGGCCATCGAGTGCGCGCATCCTGAGCAGCGCGCGGGCAGTCGCCACCGCCAGCGCCCAGGCGAGCAGCACGGCCAGCGCCAGCACGCCCGGGCTGTATCCGACCGCCGGTTCGATGCGCATCGCCGACAACGCAAGATGGAACACCATGACGACACCCGCGCCGACGACCAGGGCCAGCGGCGCGCGCAGCCGCGGAGCCGGTGCCAGCCGACTGGCGCACAGCAGCGCGAGCAGCGATACGCCGACCGATGTCAGCCATGACTGCACGGTGATGATCAGGTCAAAACCGGTCTGCATCGGCAGCGCATAGGCGAGCATGCCGACGAAGTTCACCGACCAGATGCCGGTTCCGAGCACCAGTGCACCGGAAAAGAGCCAGATGCGCGCGGCGCGCCTGTCGGTGCTCTGGATGCGTTGCGACAGATCGAGTGCTGACCAGGCGGCCATCACCGCCACCAGCAGTGACAGCGCGACCAGAAGCGGGTGGTATTGCCCCGTCATGACAGCAGCGCCCCGCATCGACAGAGCGATGCCGGGCCGCGCGCCAGCGGCGCGTCCACGTGGATGAACATTTCCTTCTCCCCAAAAGGACGATGCGAGCGGAGCCTGTTCGAGTCGGCTCTCGTATTGATCCCCCTGCTACGGCAGCGGACGGCGCAACTTTAAGCATGGCGGCGCACGCGTGAAGCGGATTCGTGACGAACTTGGGAGGAAGGCCGGATTGCCTGTGCCAGCCTTGCGGCTCGCATGGGCCGGGGCAGGCCGATGCTAGAATGCGCCGCGACAAATACAGAAGACGAGCCATGCGGGAAAACGATCAGCTGTCCATCGAAATACAACGCAACGTGTCGCAGGCGCTGGCCGAGGATGTCGGCACCGGCGACCTGACCGCACGGCTGATCCCGGCCGGACGCGCCGCCACCGGCATGGTGACGGCGCGCGAGGAAGCGGTGCTGTGCGGCCGCGACTGGTTCGAAGCCTGCCTGCGTGCGCTCGACCCGAAAGCGACCGTCGCCTGGCATGTGGCCGAGGGCGAGTGGGTCGAGCCGGACCAGCGGCTGTGCGAAATCCTGTCGGAAACCCGCGCCCTGCTGACCGCCGAGCGCGCGGCGCTGAACTTCGTCCAGCTGCTGTCGGCCACCGCCACCATCACGCGTCGCTTCGTCGACGCCATCGCCGGCACCTCGGCACGCATCGTCGACACCCGCAAGACCCTGCCCGGCCTGCGCCTGGCGCAGAAGTACGCGGTCACCGTCGGCGGCGGCCTGAATCACCGCATGGGTCTGTACGACGGCATCCTGATCAAGGAAAACCACATCATGGCCGCCGGCGGCATCCGTCCGGTACTGGCGCGCGCGCGCGGCATCGCGCCGTCGAATGCCTTCATCCAGATCGAGGTCGAGACGCTGGCCCAGCTGGGCGAGGCGCTCGACGCCGGCGCCACCATGGTGCTGCTCGACAACATGTCGATCGAACAGATGCGCGAGGCGGTCGCCATCAACGCCGGCCGCGCCGAACTCGAAGCGTCCGGCGGCGTGAACCTCGACCGCGTGCGGGCCATCGCCGAAACCGGCGTCGACCGCATCTCCATCGGCGTCCTGACCAAGAACGTCCGCGCCATCGACCTTTCACTTCGCCACGTCGAACGCTGAGCGCCCGGCGCCAGCCTCGTCCAGCCCCTATCCGCGGAGATTCCGTCTGATGTGGTTCATCCTGTACTACGTTGTGGCGATCACGGTGCTCATCCTGCACTTCACTGGCTTTCTCGCCCGCAACAACCTCGAATGGCTGGTGTTCGTGCTGGCCGTCACCGTCTTCCCGGCCGTGCTCTATCTCTGAGCGACACCAGCCCCTCCCTCGCCTGAACCGGGCGCGCGACGCTGCGCGCCCTCCCCCGCTTCCGTCTCAAGCAGCCTGCTCGCCCCGGGCGGCGTAGCGCCCGCACGTCCGACGGCCGCCCCGCCGTCAGCGCCCCGTCCGCCATGGATCCGTCACCGCCTTCATTCTCGTTGCGAAACGTTCTTTTAAGCATTTGAGAAATATTTGCATTTCGTTTACATTGCGCGCGAATTGATTCCGGGCCGGTGCGCGCTGCGCCACAGGAGCCCGACACAACAACGGCAAGCCGTCACCACGGAGAGGAAACCCGATGTCCGCACACGTTCGCACCCAGCGCTTCCGCAGTTCGGCATCTCGCCGCAGCATCGATCGCACACTGCTGCCTCTGGGCGCCGCCCTGATGGCCGCCAGCTTTGGCACCAGCGCACAGGCGGAGGAAGCGAACGTCGTCACGCTGCCCGCCGTGCAGGTCGAAGGCCAGGCACCTGCGCCTTACAAGGCCGAGGCGCTGAGTTCGCCGAAGCGGCCGCAGGCCATCCAGGACATTCCGCAGACGGTGCACGTGGTGACCGAGCAACTGCTCGAAGAACAGGGCACGAAAACGCTGCGCGATGCGCTGCGCAACGTGACCGGCATCAGCTTCCAGGCCGGTGAGGGCAATCCGCCCTCCGGCGACCAGCTGAAGATTCGCGGCTTTTCGGCGCGTGACGACATCCTGGTCGATGGCGTGCGCGACGCCGGTGTGTTCTTCCGCGATCCGTTCAACACTGAGCGCATCGAAGTCACCAAGGGCCCGGCTTCGGCCTTCGCCGGCCGCGGCTCGACCGGCGGCACGATCAATCAGGTGTCCAAGCTGCCGTCGCTGAAGCAGAAACGCGAAGTCGAGGCAGGCATCGGCACCGACAGCCTCTACCGCGTCACCGCCGACATCAATCAGCCAATCGAAGGCCTGAACGGCGCCGCCTTCCGCCTCAACCTGATGTCGCACCAGAACGACCAGCCCGGGCGCGATCACGTCGAGAACAAGCGCTTCGGCATCGCACCGTCGCTGTCCTTCGGTCTGGGCACGCCGACCCGTGTCACGCTCAGCTATCTGTACACGCGCCAGGACAATCGCCCCGATTCCGGCCTGCCGAATGCACGCAACTTCAGCCTGCGCAATTCCGGCTTCGGCGGTGGCGTCGCCCCGGTCAAGTACTCGAACTTCTACGGTCACTCGACCGACTATCAGGACCTCGAAGCGCATCAGGCCAGCTTCCGCTTCGAGCACGACTTCAACGACAAGGTGAGCATCGGTAACCAGCTGCGCTACGGTTACACCCACAACGATTCCATCTTCTCGTCGCCGCGCTTCTCGCCCGGCAACATCACGACCATCACCGGCGCGACCAATGTCGTCGGCAACCAGAAGCCGCGCGACCAGAAGACCGATCTGCTGATCAACCAGACGGACCTCACCTTCAAGTTCGCCACCGGCAGCATCAGGCACCACCTGGTGACCGGTCTCGAACTGGCGCGCGAGGACAACGAAAACAAGCGCCGCCTCGACGCCAACGGCCCGGTGACCAATCTGCTCGATCCGCAATTGCGCCCGGCCTCGCCCATCCCGTACAACGGCACCCGCGCACAGCTCGACCTCGAAACGACGGCGATCTATGTCAGCGACATCATTTCACTGACCCCGCAGTGGGACATCAACGCCGGCCTGCGCTGGGATCACGTGAAGACGACGGTGCGCGCCTTGAACGACGGCACGGTGCCGGCCTACAGCCAGCACCTGTCCCGTACCGACAAGGAAATGTCCGGCAACCTCGGTCTGATCTATCGCCCGGTTCCGACGCTCAGCCTCTACGCCGGCTACGGCAGTTCCTTCGATCCTAGCGGCCGCGCCGACATCGTCCAGCTGGCGGGCGGCAACAACAACCTGCCGGTCGCGCCCGAAACCTTCAACCTGAAGCCGGAACGCACCCGCAGTTACGAAGTGGGCGCCAAGTGGAACGCTCTCGGCGACGCGCTGCTGATCCAGACGGCTCTGTTCCGCACCGAAAAGTTCAACGGACGCACGCCGGGTCTGCCGGGCGAACCGCCGGTGGTGCTGCAGGGCGTGCAGGAGGTGCAGGGTTTCGAGCTGTCGGCCAGCGGCCGCGTGACCAATCGCCTTAACCTGTTCGCGGGCTACACCTTCCAGGACAGCCAGGTGCGCAAGTCGAATAACACGATCGAGGAAGGCCAGACGCTGGACAACACGCCGCGCCACAGCTTCAGCGGCTGGGCGACCTACCAGCTCACCGAGGCACTGAGCGTAGGCGGCGGCGCGCAGTACGTCGATACGCGCAATGCCATCATCCGCAGCAGCCTGACCGGCGATCTGGTCACCACGGTGGACGACTACTGGGTGTTCGATGCGGTTGCGCTGTATCAAGTCAGCAAGGATCTCAAGCTGCGCCTGAACGTGTATAACCTGCTGGACAAGAAGTACATCTTCGAACTTGCCAGCGGCCAGAGCATCCCGGGTGCAAGCCGCGCGGCCGTACTGTCCGCCATATATTCCTTCTGATGCTGCTGACGATTGACGACCTGCTTTCCGGCGACGAAGTCGCCGCCCTTCGCGACCTGCTCGACCGCTCCGAGTGGGCCAGCGGTGCCCTGACCGCCGGATCGCAGGCGACGGTCGTGAAGAACAACCAGCAGGTGCCGGAAGGCGCCCCCACGCTGCCGGAGCTGAGGCAACGGGTGCTTGCCGCGCTGAACCGCGAGCCACTGTTCTTCAGCGCCGCACTGCCGGCGAAGATACTGCCGCCCTTCTTCAACCGCTACGCCGGTGGCAGCAACCGTTACGGCCAGCACATCGACAACGCGATGCGCGCGATGCCGGACGGCAGCGGCTATGTGCGCGCCGACCTGTCGGCCACCCTCTTCCTCACCGATCCGGACGAGTATGACGGCGGCCAACTGGTGATCGACGACACCTTCGGCCGGCACAGCGTCAAGCTGCCGGCCGGCAGCCTGGTGCTCTACCCGTCGTCGTCGGTGCACGAGGTGACGCCGGTGACGCGCGGCGCGCGCATCGCCTGCTTCATGTTCATCCAGAGCATGGTGCGCGACGCCGAGCAGCGCCGTCT
This sequence comes from Methyloversatilis sp. NSM2, assembly GCF_038066675.1. NCBI lineage: Bacteria > Pseudomonadati > Pseudomonadota > Betaproteobacteria > Nitrosomonadales > Sterolibacteriaceae > Methyloversatilis > Methyloversatilis sp. NSM2. Next base: position 835,597 of record NZ_JBBUKV010000001.1, on the reverse strand, counting down.
GCTGTTCGACCTCGACATGGAACTGCTGACGCTGCGCCAGCAACTGGGCGAAACGCCGTCCATGGTCAAGCTCACCGGCATCTATCACAACCTGCTGCGCCGCTGGGGTTCGGCCTGAACGCGCCGCTGAACCTGCCGCAGTCGATCGCCGGCTACCGCGAACGGGCGCGCGAACTGCTGCATCCGGACATCTGGACCTACCTCGACGGCGGCCGCGACACTGTATGCGGTCGCGCCAACCGCGCTGCACTCGACGCCATGCCGCTGCGACCGCGACCACTGACCGACGTGCGCGGCGGCCACACGCGGATCGAACTGTTCGGCGAAACCCTGGGCCACCCACTGCTGCTGGCGCCGATCGCCTACCAGCGCCTGCAGCATCCGGACGGTGAATGCGCCAGCGCGATGGCGGCCGCGGCGCAGGACGGGCAGATGATCGTCAGCACGCTGGCCAGCCAGCCGCTCGAACAGATTGCCGGAGCCGCCGAGAAGCCGCTGTGGTTCCAGCTCTACTGGCAGGGCGACCGCGAGCGCACGGCACGTCTGCTCGATCGCGCGCTCGCCGCCGGCTATCGCTGCGTGGTGTTCACCGTCGACGCACCGATCAAGCTTGCCGCGTCACCGCTGCCCGCCGACGTGCGCGCGGTCAATATCGAGCCGCCAGGCGGGCGTCGGTTGCGGCCGGGACAGAGCGAAGTGTTCGACGGCTGGATGGCCGACGCACCCGGCTGGGACGACCTCGCCTGGCTGCGCGCGCGCACGCCGGTTCCACTGCTGATCAAGGGTGTGCTGAACGCGCCGGACGCCGTGCGCGCCGTCGATCTGGGTTGCGACGGGGTCGTCGTGTCGAACCACGGTGGACGTGTGCTGGACTGCGCGCCACCTGCGCTGACATGCCTGACGGAGGTGATCGCCGCGGTCGGCGACGATGTGCCGGTACTGTTCGACAGCGGCATCGACAGCGGCAGCGACGCGCTGCGCGCGCTGATGCTGGGTGCCCGCGCGGTGCTGGTCGGACGCCCTTATCTGTGGGGCCTTGCCGTCGGCGGCGCGCTCGGTGTCGCGCACGTGATCCGGCTGCTGCGCGACGAACTGGAAATGAGCATGGCGCTGTGCGGCTGCGCCACGCTGGCCGACGTCAGCGCAGATAGGTGCGGCTGATCTCGCGGAATTCTTCGGACCCCGCCGCACCCAGCCATTCGAAGGCGACCATTTCACGCGACACGATGACCACGCCGTGCTGGCGCAAACGCTCCAGCGCGAGACCGCGGTTGGACGGGTCACGCGAAGCGACGCAGTCGGCAACGACGAACACCTGACGGCCACTGGACTGAAGATCCATCGAAGTCTGCAGCACGCAGATGTGCGACTCGATGCCGCACACGATGACCTGCGGCCGTGATTCGTCCAGCAGGGGCTTCAGGCAGCCGTCGGATACGCAGGAAAAATGCATCTTGGGCACGATGGATTCCGCCGGGATCAGATCGCGCAAGGTCTGCACCGTCGGCCCCAGGCCCTTCGGATACTGCTCGCTGACCAGCACCGGCACTGACAGCCGCTGCGCGATCTTCACCGTCCACACCACGTTGTCGAGCAGGCGGTCGGCGTCGTCCATCGCCGGCAGCAGGCGCTCCTGCATGTCGATCAGCAGCAGCGAGGAACGTTGGCGGTCAATCAGCATTAGATGCACTCCATCGGCAAGGCAGCGGCGCAGCGTAGCAGGCCGGCCCGACGGTGAAAACCCGTTGCGTCAAAGAACCAGCATGGTGGTGATCGACAGCTCGTCGAGCTGCGCCAGCTCTTCGGTTTCCTGCCACGCACGGTACTCGAACACGCCGGCCGCCACGGCGAGCACCAGCGCGGCGAGCGCAACGCCGGTCAGCCAGCGCGGGCGGTGCGACACGGGACGACGCGGCCCGCCGTCCCGCACGCGCGCCGCCAGTGCTGCAGGCACCGGCGGTGGCGGCAGCGAACGCAGTGCGCTGCGAAGCGCCTCGTCGGAAAATCGTTCAGTCATCGTCAGTCTCCCCGGCCAGCAGGGCCTTCAGACGCGTGCGCGCCCGGAACAGCAGCTGATGCGCGGCATTGTCGGCAATGCCAAGTTCGCGCGCGATCGCCGCCACATCGTACTCCTGCCAGGCCCACATCATCAGCGCCGCACGCTGGCGCTCTGGCAGGCGCACCAGGGCGGCACGCAGTGCGCCGCTGCGCGCCGCCGCCTGCCACTGCTCGTCCGGCGTGGGCTGCGGGTCGGCCAGCGATTCGAGCTCCGCCTCGTCCGCTCGTGGCCGGCTGCGCCTGAAACGGTCCATGCACAGATTGCGCACGATGCTCAGGAACCACGTGGACAGCTGCGCCCTTCCCTCGAAGCGCCCGGCGTGCTGCCACAGGCGGCAGAACGCCTCCTGCACGACGTCGTCGCATTCGGCGGCGTCGCCGGTCAGTTTCCAGGCCAGCGCATGGGCCGGCGGCAGCAGGCGCTTAACCAGTTCGTCACTGGCCGCGCGCTCACCCGCCCTCGCCTGCTGCAGCAACAGCGCGTCGCTGCGCCAGCCGGTCGGCAGCAGCACACCGAAGCCGGACAGCGTCCCCTCAGCGTTCAAGTTCACGTTTGAGCCGCCGGCGTTCTTCGGGCGTCATCCGTTCGAGCATTTCGCGGCGCTCGCGCAACAGCGCACGCCGCTCATCCGGCGACAGCGACTGTATGTAGGCGCGCCGTTCGGCGCGCAGGCGCTCGCGCTCGGTTTCGCTCATGGATTTCCAGTCCTCGCGCAGCCGCTCGCTCATTTCCCGACGCTGCTCCGGCGGCAGGGAAGACAGTCGCTCGCGCAGGCGGGCGCGAAACTCGCGCCGCTCTTCGGGTGTCGCGGCCTTCAGCTTCTGCCGCAGCTCATGCGCCTGCGCTTCCCGACGGTCGGCGGGCAAGGCACTCCAGGCACCCGGGTCCGGCACCGCCGGCACTTCGGCCTGCAGGACACCTGCCCAGAGCAGGCCACACAGCAGGGTCAGACGGAAAATCATCATCGCAGGCAGAAAGATGGACACGACAGTTTGACGTCGCAGCGCGGCGTGTCTTACGCAGGTGGCCGGACATTACATCCGCTTACAGCGGCGGCGCGTAAGGGCCGGCCGGGGCGACGCGTCTCACGGTCACAGCGGACGCATCCCGCCGACGCTGAACCTGCGGAGAACACGATGAAACTCATTCCCGGCCTGCTCGCCATCCCCCCCCTGCTCGTCGCCGGCGGCGCGCTCGCGCAGACGCCCTCAGACCACATGGAGCAGCGCATCGACACGCGACAGGCACGACAGGAACAGCGCATCGACCACGGCGTCGAAAGTGGCAAGCTCACCCAGCGCGAGGCAACGCGGCTCGAACACCAGCAGGCGCACATCGATCACGCCGAAAACCGGGCACTGGCCGACGGCTCGCTGAACAGGAAGGAGGCGCTGCGCATGGAAAAGATGCAGGACCGCGCCAAGCGCAGCATCCGCCACCAGAAGCACGATCGTCAGCACGCGCGCTGAATGCGCTGCCGCGCGCGGGACACTCAGCCGGCGGCAACCTCGTCGCGCGGCTGTGCCAGTGCCTGACTGACCGCGCGTTCGAACATCGGCGCGGCATCGACGATACGCGCTTCGCCCCGCGCCAGCTGCAGCGCCAGCGCGTCGGGCGCAATCGAGGTGGCGCGCGGCGAACCCGGATTGGTGAACAGATAGATGCCGCGCTGCGGACTGACCCAGTTCAGGCGCATGCGCGAAAAACTGCCGTCGGGCTGCTTGAACTCGACCCAGTCGCCACGCTTCAGTTCGGCCACCCGACCTTCGTCGGCAATGTCGAGGTGCGCCGGAAGATTGAGCGAAATGTCCTCGTACTCGAGGCCATCCTGCTCGACGTGCTCGGTCACCACTTCGGGCGCAGGTACCGCATCGTTCGCCGAGCCCTCGCCCGGCACCCACTGCTTCACCGGCGGCGGCGCGCCAGGCGTCGCCCCCGGCTTGATCCACTGCGCGTGCAGATCGAACAGGCCGTTGAGCAGCAGCAACTTGTCGGCCGGGTGCGCTTCGGCCGTGTCGAAACCCTGATTCAGCCTGCGCAGCAGGCCGGGCAACGCCTGTACCAGCTTGCGCCGCTCTTCCGGATCGCTCTTCGGCTGCACGCTCCAGATCAGTTCGTCCGCGGTTACCAGTGCCTGCCGGTAATCGACCTCGGTATCGGCGCCGCGCTCGGCTAGCGTGCGCAGCAGGCGGCGCCAGACGCCGTCGAGCAGGTTCTGCACCACCGCAGGAAGCGGCGTGCGCAGACGGTCGTCGACGGCGTCGTCGGCGGCGCGACGCGCATCGTCGCGGCGCAGACGTTCCTGTTCGCGCTCTTCGGCCAGACGGGCGGCCGTTTCGGCACGCTGCGACTCCTCGGATTCGAGCGCCTCGATGAAGCTTTCGAGGTCGCTGTTGCAGGCCTCGAACAGGCTCATGTCGCGTTCGAAGTCGCGCAGGATGCGATCGACGATTTCCGCCAGCTTCACGTACAGCGGATCGTCGTGTCCGACATCGCGGCCCCAGCGCAGCATGGCCTGGGAAATGAGATCGAGCAGGCGGCGCGCCGGATGCGCTTTGCTGGAGAAGAAGCTGCGATCCAGCATGGCCACCTTGACCAGCGGAATCTGCAGCCGGCCGACCAGCGCCTTGATCGGATCGGCGATGTTCGCGTCGTCGAAGATGAGGTCGAACAGCATCGCGACGATGTCGACCGTGATCGCGTCAAACTGCCCCAGATGCCGGCCGAGATCGGAACTGCGGAAATCGCGCAGTACATTCACCGGAACGGGAAGGCCGACACCCGGGCTCACCGGCAGATGATCGGCCTCGGCCTGCAGCGCACTCAGCGCCTCGAACACGAAGGGCGAGGCCGGCGTGAAGCCGGCGGCGGGCCCGGAGCCGCCGGCAGCAGGCATCGGAATGCCCTGGGCGGCCATCTGCCCCTGTACCAGCTGGGCCAGCATCGCATAGATGTCGCCCTCGCCATCGAAACCGCCGACGCCGGACATCGACGGATCGCCGAAGCCCTGATGCATCGATGTAGTGCCAAAACCCTGCGTCATCGACGCGCTGCCGAAGCCCTGTACCGATGACACGGTGCCGAAGTCCGGCCGCGGCATCGCCGCCTGTTCGCCACCCGCTGCCGCCCCGGCGCCGCGCGGCCGCGTCCCGGCCATCGGTGCGCGCCGGAACCCGCGGCGCAGCCCGGGCAGCACGTTCTGGCGCACCAGCCGGGTATTCAGTTCCTGATAGAGACGAGCCAGTTCGTTGGAAATCTGCTGCTCGAGCGATTGCAGCAGCACCAGACGCATCTGCACGCCCGGATCGACCTCCTCGGACGCCGCGCGCAGCGCGTTGGCAATGGCTTCGGTACCGATCGGATTGTCAGCATCGGTCGGATCCTGCTTGCCGAGCAGACTGCCCAGGCGCTGTTCGACCGCGTACAGATCCTCGTCGCAGTGTTCCTTCAGCTTGCGGGTGATTTCGCTGACCGCCAGATCCTGGGTCAGCACGTCCTCCTCGACCAGGCTCAGCTCGTCAAGCGATTTCGGCGCGGCGTCGGCCGAAGCCTTCAGCGGCTCACCGCGCACGCGGGCATCGAAATAGCGCGAAAGATTGTCGATGAAGGCCTGCTCGATACCGGCCCAGTTCTCGCGGGCCTTACCGCAGGTGAACATGTAGAGGTTGCGCTGGTCGCGGTCGAGCTCGGCTTCTGCACGCGCAACCAGATCTTCCTCGATCTTGGTCAGCATGCCGTGCAGCGATTCGCGCAGACGACGCAGCGTAAAATCGCGGCAGTCGTTGATCACGCGTCCGCGTTCGGGCGGCAGATTGGGAGGCATCGGTGAAGCGGCGCTCATTGTTTACCTTTGCGGTCGCTCAAAGCGACCTGAAAAGGCCGAAACCCGGGCAAGGTTCAGGTCGGAGCGCAACCTGTGGCGCAGTATAGCGGCGGCCCCGCTGTCATGGGGTGTCGTCACCCTGTAGACCGGAAACTTTGCGTCGCCGTCTTTCGACGGGTTTGCCCTGGTTCAGCTGTTATCAGATTTCACCGAAATTAACGGTCCGCCGGGCGCGGACTTGAGGGTCTCCCCGGCGGTCGAGCCGATCACACCTGCAGTGTCGCGATGATGGAGTCGATTTCCTCCTGCGATTCGGCCACCACCGCGTCGAGCGTTTCGTTGTCGATGTCGGCGGTGACGGTCTCGGCGATCGCCGCGTCGTGCACTGCCGTCGCACTGCAGAACGGGTTGGGGAAGGCCGCCATGCTCTCGGCCAGGAAAAGCACGTCGGCCAGCGAACGCGGCGGCACGACCGGGCCGGTGATCGACGGATCGTCGACCGCATCGATGATCTGGGTCGGCACCTTCAGCGATTCGAGCACTGCCCGACCGACACTACGGCTGAAGCTGAACATCAGGCCGCTCAATTCCTCCTCGCGCTGCAGCAGCGCCGGGAAGGCCGACGCACGGGCCAGCAGGTAGAACTGGCCGATCTCGTGCACCACACCGGCGAACATGGCCGCATCAGCGTTCAGTCGCGACAGCCGGCGCGCGATCACATAGCTCAGCGCCGACACGTGGATGGTGTGCTGCCACAGATCGTGCGTCATCACGCGCAGTCGCTCGTCGGCACGCGCATCGACCATCTGGCGGACGATGAGCGACATCGTGAGCATGCGGATCGGCTCGGTGCCGACCCGGTTGACCGCGGTGCGCACGTCGGTGATTTCGTTGCCGCTGCGGTTGTAGGCGACCGAGTTGGCCAGACGCAGCGCCTTCGCGCTGAGCACCGGTTCGGCGCCGACCAGGCGCGCGACCTCGTTGATGTTGATGTCCGGGTTTTCGAGCGCCTGGCGGATGCGCAGCGAGACGTCGATGCTGGTCGGGAACACGATGTCCCCCGATTCCAGTTCGGCCGAAAGTCGTTGCAGTGCTTCAAGCGATGCGTTCACCGGCTCACCCATGAGTTGTCCCCGTACATACACAGTTCGATGTACGGGTCTACGGCAGGCCGGCGAATGTCTTGAATCCGTGGGGCGAGCGCCCCCTGCGCTCAGCCGGCGTGGCGCGCGATGTAATCCTTCATGGCCGCCACGTCGGCATCCATCACCTCGAAGCGCTGCGGCAGCGATTCCAGGTTTTCCATGCCGGCCGGGCGTACCGGTTCGCGGCCCAGCGCCTCGACCACGGTTTCCGAGAACTTTGCCGGCAACGCGGTTTCCAGCACGATCATCGGCACGCCGGCTTCGCGCCGCTCCAGCGCGACCTTGAGGCCGTCAGCAGTGTGCGTATCGATGGCGCGCCCCCAGCGTTCGCTGGCCAGCCGCATCGTGGCGACGCGGTGCGCGTGATTGCTCGCGCCGGACTGGAATCCGTACTCGGAAGCCACCTTGCCGAACAGCGACGACGCCGACAGATCGAACGGACGGCCGCGATCGACCTCGCCCCACATCGCCCGAACCTGGGCGGCGTCGTGGCCGACCAGGTCGTAGATGAAGCGTTCGAAGTTGCTGGCCTTGGAAATGTCCATCGACGGGCTGGTGGTGTGCAGCGTTTCGGCGGTGGCGCGCGGACGATAGATGCCGGTACGGAAGAACTCGTCGAGCACGTCGTTCTCGTTGGTCGCCACGACCAGGTGACGGATGGGCAGGCCCATCATGCGAGCGATGTGGCCGGCGCATACATTGCCGAAGTTGCCGGACGGCACGGTGAAGCTCACCTGTTCGCCGTTGTGCTTGGTTGCGGCGAAATAGCCCTTGAAGTAGTACACGACCTGGGCCGACACGCGCGCCCAGTTGATCGAATTGACCGTGCCGATGCAGTACTTCGATTTGAAGTCGAGATCGTTGGACACCGCCTTGACCATGTCCTGGCAATCGTCGAACACGCCGCGGACCGCGATGTTGAAAATGTTCGGATCCTGCAGGCTAAACATCTGCGCCGTTTGGAAACGGCTCATCTTGCCGTGCGGGCTCAGCATGAACACGCGCACGCCGTGCTTGCCGCGCATCGCGTATTCGGCGCTGGAGCCGGTGTCGCCCGATGTGGCACCGAAGATATTCAGCTGCTGGCCACTCTTCTCCAGCGCGTACTCGAACAGATTGCCGAGCAGCTGCATCGCCATGTCCTTGAACGCCAGCGTCGGGCCGTTGGACAGTTCGAGCAGGTGCAGGCCGGGCTCCAGCGTGTACAGCGGCGTGATGTCGCGCGCATCCGAGCCGGACACCGTGTTGCGATACACCTCCGGCGTATAGGTACGGTCGATCAGCGCCTTCAGGTCGGCGGCCGGAATGTCGTCGGCGAAGCGCGACAGGATGGCGAAGGCGAGCTGGCGGTAATCCATGCCGCGCATCGCTTCGAGATCGGTCGCCGTGAACCGCGGGTACTGCACGGGCATGGCGAGGCCGCCATCTTCCATCAGGCCGCCCAGCAGGATTTCGGTGAAGCGCTTCTGCGGCGCCTGGCCGCGGGTGGATACGTAGTACATCGCGTCGTGCATCGGATTCGTGGTCGAAAAGCGGCGCGCGGAGCGCGCGCAAGGGGCATTAATCTAGCACAGCGTACCGCCAGCCCCCGGCCAGCGTTCGCCGTAGTTATGGGCACATGTTCGCACCACAATGGGGCGTGCAGGTAGACTGCCGGGTTTTGTCCGGACCGTATCGATGACCGGCCTGACCGAACTGCTGCGGCGCCACCTGGTATCCGACGCACCGCCGCTGTCCCGCGCGGAACGCTGGCGCAGCACGCTCGCCGGCTTCTTCGGCCTGCTGCTGTTCGAGGGCGTGCTCTTCGTGCTGCCGCTCGGTGCCGAGGAAAAACGCATCCTGGCGCCACTGGGCGCGACCTCCGTCATCCTTTTCGCGCTGCCGCACAGCCCGCTGGCCCAGCCGTGGTCAGTGATCGGCGGCCTGCTGCTGTCTGCACCACTGGGCTATGCCTGTGGTCACTGGCTGCCGGCCGGACCGTGGGTGATGGCGGTCGCGCTGGCGGCGTCGATCTGGCTCACCGCATGGGCGCGCTGCATCCACCCGCCCGCTGGCGCGATGGCGCTGACCATGGCCATGGCCGCCGCCCAGGGCGCGGCCATCGAGCCCGCCTTGATGGCGACGGCGGCGAACACGATCGCCATCATGGTGGCGGTGATGGTGGTGAACAACCTCGTTCCCGGCCGCCATTACCCGCAGGGCACGCCGCCTGCCGCCCAGCAGCAGATGCATCAGGCGCCGCCCGTCATCGCCCACCGCGATCTGGAGGCAGCGCTGAGCGAGATCGACAGCTTCCTCGATATTCGCGAGGACGATCTGGTCGATCTCTACGAGCGCACGTTGCGGCATGCCTTCAAGCGCGTGCATCGCATGCGCTGCGGCGATCTGATCGATGGCGCCGTCACGGCGCCCGCCGTCGAATTCGCAACGCCGCTGGCGGACGCTTGGCTGCTGATGCGCAAGCTGCGGGTCGATACGCTACCGGTGGTCGACCGCAGCCGACGGGTGATCGGCCTGCTGTCGCTGGAGGACTTCCTGCGCGAAGTGTCGCCCGAGGCGAACCGATCGATGGGCGAAGCCGTGCGCCATCTGCTGGCGCGCTCGCCGCACACGCATTCGGACAAGGCGGAAGTGGTCGGACAGATGATGCGCGAGGTGCGCGACGGCGTGCTGGTGCTGCGCCAGAACGACAGCGTGGCCGACGCGGCGGAGGCGCTGGCCTCCGGTCGTCAGCCGGCGGTACCGGTGATCAATGGCGCCGACCGCCTGGTCGGCATGCTGGATCGCACCGACATGGTGGCGGCGCTGTATCACCGGATCGAACTGGCCGACGCGATGAGCGCCGAGCCGGCGCCGGCCGGCTGAGCGCCGGCCCGCCCTGCCCGCTCAGCCGTTCAGTTCTTCCAGACGCAGGCGCGTCACCGCGCCCACCGTGCTGTCCAGCGCCTCGATGCGGACGATGGCCGCGTCGACCTGCTTCTCGCGGGTGACGTGGGTAAGCATGATGATGTTGGCCTGCTGCTCGCCCTCCGACGGCTCCTTCTGCAGCATCGCGTCGATGCTGATGCCCTGGTCGGCGAGGATGCGGGTGATGTCGGCCAGCACGCCCGGTTTGTCCTGCACCCGGAGACGCAAGTAGTAGGCGCTCTCGACCTCGCTGATCGGCAGGATCGGGGTATCGGACAGCTGATCGGCGCGGAAGGCGAGGTGAGGCACGCGGTGTTCCGGGTCGGCGGTGTGCAGACGGGTCACGTCGACCAGATCGGCGATGACTGCGCTGGCCGTCGGTTCGGCGCCGGCGCCGCGGCCGTAGTACAGCGTCGCGCCGACCGCGTCGCCCTTCACCACGACGGCGTTCATCACGCCTTCGACGTTGGCGATCAGGCGCTTGGCCGGAATCAGCGTCGGATGCACGCGCAGCTCGAAGCCGTCGGCCTTGCGCTTGGTGATGCCCAGCAGCTTGATGCGGTAGCCCAGTTCTTCGGCGTAGCGGATGTCGTCGGCGGTCAGCTTGGTGATGCCCTCGATGTGGGCGCGCTCGAACTGCACCGGGATGCCGAAGGCCAGCGCCGACAGCAGCGTGATCTTGTGGGCGGCGTCCACGCCTTCGATGTCGAAGGTCGGGTCGGCTTCGGCATAGCCCAGGCGCTGCGCGTCGGCCAGCGCGTCGGCAAAGGTGAGGCCCTTGTCGCGCATCTCCGACAGGATGTAATTGGTGGTGCCGTTGATGATGCCGGCGATCCAGTCGATGCGGTTGGCGGTCAGGCCTTCGCGTACCGCCTTGATGATGGGAATGCCGCCCGCCACGGCCGCCTCGAACGCCACCATGACGCCCTTGGCCTGTGCCGCGGCGAAGATTTCCTGGCCGTGCACGGCGAGCAGCGCCTTGTTGGCAGTGACCACGTGCTTGCCGTTGGCGATCGCCTCCAGCACCAGCTGCTTGGCCACGGTGTAGCCGCCGATCAGCTCGACCACGATGTCGATGCTGGGGTCACGCACCACCTCGAAGGCGTCGCCGGTCACGCGGGCGGCACCACCGGTCATCGACTTCGCGCGCTCGACGTCGCGATCGGCGACGGCGGTGATCTGGATCGGGCGACCGGCGCGACGGGTGATTTCTTCCTGGTTGCGCGTAAGCACCGTCCAGGTGCCGCCGCCGACGGTGCCGATGCCGAGCAGGCCTACGTTGATGGGTTTCATGCTGTCCCTCGTCTTGTAATGGGTGCCGCGGACCGGTCAGGCCAGGTCACGCGAAAAATGAAAACAGGCGATGTGCATGCCTTCGCGATGGTAGAAGCGGTGCGCATCGACGCGATGGGTGCCGGAATCCAGCCGCAGCCGGGTCGCGCCGCGCGACTTCGCCTCGGCCGCCAGCCAGTCGAGCAGCCGCTTGCCGACACCGCGCGAGCGCGCCGCCGGATCGGTCACCAGATCATCGACGTAGAAGAACACACCGCAGGACGTGTTGCGATAGCTGCGGAAGACCGTGACACCGACGACCTTACCGTCAGCGACGGCAACCGCGATCTCGCCGCCGTCGGCCACGATGCCCTGCATCGTGCCGGCGTAGTCAGCCGGCAGATCCGGCCGCAGCGCGCGATGCACGGTTTCGGCCCTGGCGAGCCAGCCCGGTTCCGTTACCGCGCGAGCAACAGCCACGCGCACCACGTCGAGCGCCGGCGACTCAGGTGCCATGACGTTTGCGGTAGCCGTCGAGGAAGCGTGCGATGCGGCCGATGGCGTCGCGCAGGTCGTCCTCGTGCGGCAGGAAGACGACGCGGAAGTGGTCAGGGCGCGGCCAGTTGAAGCCGGTGCCCTGCACCAGCAGCACGCGCTGCTCCTCCAGCAGTTCGAGGATGAAGCGCTGGTCGTCCTCGATCGGGTAGATCTTCGGATCGAGCTTCGGAAAGAGGTAGAGCGAAGCGCGCGGCTTGACGCAGCTCACGCCCGGTATGTCGGTCAGCAGTTCCCACGCCACGTCGCGCTGACGCGCCAGACGGCCGCCCGGCTTGATCAGGTCATTGATGCTCTGGTAGCCGCCAAGCGCGGTCTGGATTGCGAACTGGCCCGGCACGTTCGAACACAGGCGCATCGACGCCAGCATGTTCAGGCCGTCGATGTAATCGCGCGCGTGGCGCTTGTCGCCGGACACCACCATCCAGCCGGCGCGGTAGCCGCAGGCGCGGTAGTTCTTCGACAGGCCGTTGAAGGTGACGAACAGCAGATCGTCGGCCAGCGAGGCGATCGAGGTGTGGGTCGCGCCGTCGTACAGCGTCTTGTCGTAGATCTCGTCGGCGAACACGATGAGCTTGTGCTCGCGCGCGATCTGCACCAGGTCGCGCAGCAGATCATCGGAATACAGTGCGCCGGTCGGGTTGTTCGGGTTGATGATGACGATGGCGCGCGTGCTCGACGTGATCTTCGAACGGATGTCGTTGAGGTCGGGCATCCAGTCGGCGCCCTCGTCGCAGATGTAATGGCGGGCAGTACCGCCGGCCAGCGTCACTGCGGCGGTCCACAGCGGATAGTCGGGCGCCGGTACCAGCACCTCGTCACCGGTGTTGAGCAGGCCCTGCATCGCCATCACGATCAGCTCGGACGCGCCGTTGCCGATGAAGATGTCGTCCACGCCGACGCCGGGAATCCTCTTCTCCTGGCAGTACTGCATGATGGCCTTGCGCGGCGCGAACAGGCCGCGCGAGTCGGTGTAGCCGGCGGCATCGGGCAGATTGCGGATCACGTCCTGCACGATCTCTTCCGGCGCATCGAAGCCAAACGGTGCGAGGTTCCCGATGTTGAGCTTGATGATGCGGTGGCCGTCCTCCTCCATCTGGCGGGCACGGGCGAGGACGGGGCCGCGGATGTCGTAACAGACGTTGGCAAGCTTGGACGACTTGGTGACCGGCGGATGCACGATGGCGGACTCGGATGACTCTTTGGGCGTATGGCGGGACATGTGGATTACCTATGCGGCGGCGCGCGCGCACTTGCCGCTGCCCTGGCAACATTGCCGACAGGCGAAAAAGGTATGATTGTAAGCGACCGTCGAAAGCAGGGCAAAACCGTTCTGGCGGCCACGACGATACAGTTGCGAACCACCCCGGACATCACCCCACGCGACGTGAAGCTGCACCAGACTCCCCGCCCCACCATTCCGCTGGTCACCGGCTTCGGCGACGGCTATCTGCAGATCGGCGAACGCCGGGTCACGCGCACCATCCTGATCGCGCCGGAGCAGTTGCGCGAAGACTGGGGCGCCGACGACCTCGACCGTCTGAAGCCGGAAGACTTCACCGAACTCGCGGCCCTGCCGGTGCAGATCCTGCTGCTCGGCACCGGCCCGACCCAGCGCTTCCCGCACCCTTCGCTGCTGCGGCCGATGATCGAGGCCGGCATCGGTGTCGAGGTGATGGACACCCTCGCCGCCGCCCGCACCTACAACATTCTCGTGGCCGAAGGGCGAGCGGTGGCCGCCGCGCTGCTGCTGCCCGACGCGACATCCTGACCCCATCTTTCTGCACGCACTGGAGACCGAGACACGATGAGCGAAATCCGGGCTGACGACTTCACCCTGCCCTCCACCTCCGGCGCCGACTTCCTGCTGTCCGCTGCCGGCAAGCCGCTGGTGATCTACTTCTACCCGAAGGACAGCACGCCGGGCTGCACCACGGAAAGTGCGGACTTCCGCGACCGCTACGGCGATTTCAAGGCGCTCGGCGCCGACGTGGTCGGCATTTCGCGCGACAGCATCAAGTCGCACCAGAACTTCAAGGCAAAGCTCGAACTGCCTTTCGAACTGCTGTCCGACCCGGACGAGACGGCATGCGCGCTGTTCGGCGTGATGAAGATGAAGAACATGTACGGAAAACAGGTGCGCGGTGTGGAACGCAGCACTTTCGTCATCGGTCCGGACAACCTTATCCTGCGCGAGTGGCGCGGTGTGAAGGTGCCGGGCCACGCGGAAGAGGTGCTCGCCTTCGTCCGCTCGCTCTGAAACGCCGCACCCACGACACCACCCGAGACTTCACGCCCACAGGATCACATGGCCACCCGACGCCCCGCAGCAGCCCCTGCCCGCCGTTCCCGCAAGTCGCCCCCGGCCACCAAACTCTTCGTTCTCGACACCAATGTGCTGATGCACGATCCGACGTCGCTGTTCCGCTTCGAGGAACACGACATATTCGTGCCCATCATGACGCTCGAGGAACTGGACAACAACAAGAAGGGCATGACCGAAGTGGCGCGCAACGCGCGCCAGGTGAGCCGTCTGCTCGACGAGATCGTCAGCGGTGCCGAGGACAAGATCGCCGAAGGCATACCGCTGGCGGCCGCATCGAGTGAGCTCGCCAGCGGTCATCTGCTGCTGCAGACCGAAGCCATCAACGGCGTGCTGCCCACCGCGCTGCCGACCGCCAAGGCGGACAACCAGATCATCGCGGTGGTGATGCACCTGTCCGAACGTCACCCGGGTCGTCAGGTCATCCTGGTGTCGAAGGACATCAATATGCGCATCAAGGCCCGCGCGCTCGGGCTGCATGCGCAGGATTACTTCAACGACAAGGTGCTCGAAGACACCGACATGCTCTACACCGGCACGCGCGAGCTGCCGGAGAAGTTCTGGGACGAGCACGGCGGCAACCTCGAGTCGTGGAAAGAAAACGGCCGCACGATGTACCGGGTCAAGGGCCCGCTGTGCCCGGATCTGCTGATCAACGAATTCGTCTACAAGGAAGCCGGCGCCAAGCAGGACAAGCCCTTCCATGCGCTGGTGCGGGAACGCGCCGGCAAGACGGCGGTGCTGGAAACGCTGGTCGACTACAGCCATCACAAGAATTCGGTCTGGGGCATCCTGGCGCGCAACCGCGAACAGAATTTCGCGCTGAACCTGCTGATGAACCCCGAGGTGGACTTCATCACGCTGCTCGGCCAGGCCGGCACCGGCAAGACGCTGCTGACACTGGCGGCCGGACTCACCCAGGTTCTTGAAACCAAGCTTTACAGCGAAATCATCATGACCCGGGTTACCGTGCCGGTCGGCGAGGACATCGGCTTCCTGCCCGGTACCGAGGAAGAGAAGATGACGCCGTGGATGGGCGCGCTCGAAGACAATCTGGACGTGCTGAACAAGACGGACGATCCGAATGGCTCAGGCGAATGGGGCCGTGCCGCGACGATGGATCTGATCCGCAGCCGCATCAAGGTGAAGTCGCTGAACTTCATGCGCGGGCGCACCTTCCTGAACAAGTTCCTCATCATCGACGAAGCGCAGAACCTGACGCCGAAGCAGATGAAGACGCTGATCACGCGCGCGGGCCCCGGCACCAAGGTCGTATGCCTGGGCAACATCGCGCAGATCGACACCCCTTACCTGACTGAAGGCAGCTCCGGCCTGACCTATGTCGTCGACCGCTTCAAGGGCTGGCCGCACAGCGGCCACGTCACCTTGCAGCGCGGCGAGCGTTCGCGTCTGGCCGACCACGCTGCCGAAGTGCTCTGATCCCTCACGGAGGACATCGCCATGACCTTCATCGACCCGATGCTGCTGGACCAGCAGCTGTGTTTCGCCCTGTACGCCGCCGCCCACGCGATCACGCGCTGTTACACGCCGGGTCTTAAGGCGCTCGGGCTGACCTATCCGCAGTATCTGGTGATGCTGGTGCTGTGGCAGGAAGATGCACTGACGCTGAAGGCACTGGCCGAACGGCTGGATCTCGATTCGCCGACGCTGACGCCGCTGCTCAAGCGGCTCGAAGCCAACGGCTACCTCACGCGCGCGCGCAATCGCACCGACGAACGGGCACTCGAGATACGACTGACCGAGGCCGGCCACGCGCTGCGGGAAAGAGCGGAGGAGGTACACGCAGAGGTCGCCCGTCAGTCCGGCCTGCCGCCGGACGCGATGGCGCGCATGCGGGCCGAACTGCAGCGCCTGAGCGCACAGCTCAAGGGCGCGGAACAGGCGCGGACACAGGCGGGCTGATCCACGCCCGGCAAGCGTGGCGGATCGGGCAGCAATCAGTCGCCGAACAGCTTGCCGACGGCCTCGCCCACACCCTTCACCACCGAACTGCCCGCATTGCCGACGCCGCGCACCAGGCCCCCAAGACTGACGCCGAGCGACTCGGCCATGGCGCTGGTGACGCGCGTTGCGAAGCCTTCGTTCAGCGAGAATTTCGGATCGTCGATGCGACCTTCCAGCGTGAAATCGACGCTGATGCGCTCGTTCCTGTCCTTCATCAGCCCGACCACCGCCGCCCGCGGCATGCCCATGAAGGTGTTGCCGGACGCCAGTTCGAGTCCGGTCAACGTGAGCGTGCCCGGCGCCTTCAGGCGCTTTTCGGCGACGACAGGACGGATGTCCAGATCCATCGTGCCGCGCTTGACGCCGGTTTCCGCGGCCTGGATCAGATAGGGCTGGAAGGCGACCAGATCGACGCCGCGCAGCGAGAACTCCAGCTTCGCGTCGCGCGTGGCCAGCACGACCTCGCCATTCAGTGCCAGCCGACCGTCCTGTCGTGGCCCCTTGACGGTCCCGTCGACGGCCAGCGTGGTCGCGCTGTCGAGCGCTGGCAGGTCGATCGGGCCGATGTCCGCATTGAGCGCCGTCAGCGCCAGCCGGTGTGGCGTGCGTCGCACGCTGGCGTCGAAGAAATCGAGTGCGCCGTCGCGCAGTTCGATGCGCGCGACATGTACCGGCGGCATGCTGCCGTCCGTGTCGGCAGCCGAGCCCGTTTCGAGCAGGGCGGGCAGCACGCGCAAGCCACCTTGCCGCGTACGCAGCATGGACAGATAGGCGCCCTCGACGGTAATCCGAGCGATGCGTACGCGTGCCGACAGCAGGTCGCGCAGTTGCGGCACCACCTCGACGCGCTGCGCGCGCAGTTCGTCGTCGGCCGGCCATGGTGCATCGCCGTCCCGCTGCGCGCGGATGCGCACCTCGTGAAGCACCACCGCATCCAGCCGGACCTCGACGCTGGCCACCTCACCACGCGGCCCCAGCGCTGCCTCGACCTGGCTGCGCAACATGTGCAGCGCGAGCTGGAAGGCGCCGGCACCGAGCACCGCCAGAACGACGATGACGATGGCGAGGCGACGCAGCCAGACCGTCACGCGCGCCTCAGTAGGAACCGGGCCGTGCGGCGTTGACGAACTTCGTGTGCTCGCCCTGGAAGCCGAGCACCACGGTACCGGTCGGGCCGTTACGGTGCTTGCCGATGATGATCTCCGCCAGACCCTTGTCCTGGGTATCGGGGTTGTACACCTCGTCCCGATAGATGAACATGATGATGTCGGCGTCCTGTTCGATGGCGCCGGATTCGCGCAGATCGCTCATCACCGGTCGCTTGTTCGGACGCTGTTCCAGCGCGCGGTTCAGCTGCGACAGCGCGATGATGGGCACGTGCAGCTCCTTGGCCAGCGACTTGATCGCGCGTGAGATTTCCGAAATCTCGGCGGTGCGGTTCTCGCCGTCGCGGGTGCCGGACATCAGCTGGAGGTAGTCGATTACGATCAGGCCGAGCTTGCCGCACTGGCGATAGAGCCGGCGCGCGCGGGCCCGCAGGTCGGTCGGGTTGATGCCGCCTGTCTCGTCGATATGGATGGGCGCCTCGTGCAGCTTGCCCAGCGCCATCGTCAGCCGACCCCAGTCATCGTCGGTCAGGCGGCCGGTGCGCAGACGCCCCTGGTCGATCTTCGCTACCGACGAAACGAAACGCATGGCCAGTTGGGTGCCCGGCATTTCGAGCGAGAAGATGGCAACCGGCAGGCCGAGCTCGACCGCGACGTGTTCGCAGATGTTGAGCGCGAAGGTGGTCTTGCCCATGGCCGGACGGCCTGCGACGATGATCATGTCTCCGGGCTGCAGGCCGGCGGTCTTGTCGTCGAGATCGACGTAGCCGGTCGGCACCCCCGTCACTTCCGACGGATCGTCGCGGTCGTACAGTTCCTGGATGCGATTGACCACCTGCACCAGGATGGGCTGAATGGCGACGAATCCCGTACTGGCCGAAGCGCCCGCCTCGGCGATCTCGAATATCTTCGATTCCGCCTCGTCGAGCAGCGTCTTGGCATCGCGTCCGCGCGGCGTCAGCGCATTGGCGGCGATCTCATCGCCGACGCTGACCAGCTTGCGCAGGATGGCGCGCTCACGGACGATTTCCGCATAGCGGCGGATATTGGCGGCCGACGGCGTGTTGTTGGCGATTTCGCCCAGATAGGCCAGCCCGCCGGTCTGCTGCGCCTCGTCGCCCTTCTCGATCGATTCATAGACGGTCACGACATCGGCCGGCTTACCCTGCTCGATCAGCTTGGCGATGTGGCGGAAGATGCGGCGGTGATCGTCGCGGTAGAAGTCGGATTCGTTGACCTGGTCGCCAACACGGTCCCAGGTACTGTTGTCCAGCAGCAGACCACCGATCAGCGACTGCTCGGCCTCGATCGAATGCGGCGGCAGCTTCAGCGCCGCCACCTGTCTGTCCTGCGCGGCCTGGGCCGCCTGGGCGTCCGGACCGGGTGCGTTGCGCACGCTGCTCATGATGTCTTTTTCATTCTGGAGAACTTGCCGGGGCAATCCTGCAATCTAGCCGCGCAGCGTCTGCACGACAACTGCACAAGCTGTGGAAAAGCTGTGGGCTTTGCTGTGGATGAGATGTCGGTTCGTCTGCGCGTCAACGAAAAAGGCCACCCGCAGGTGGCCTTTCCGTCGCAGCCCGAAGGCCGGCGATCAATGCTCGCCGAGCACCGACACCGTCACGGTGGCGATCACGTCCGAGTGCAGCGCGATCTCGAACTGAGCATCGCCCACGGCCTTCAGCGGGCCGTCCGGCATGCGCACCATCGACTTGTCCACCGGGAAGGACTGGGCAGCCAGCGCTTCGGCGATGTCGGCCGTCGACACCGAGCCGAACAGGCGGCCATCGACACCGGCCTTGCGGGTGATCTGCACCATGAAGCCTTCGAGCTTCTCGGCGACAGCCTTGGCAGCGGCCAGACGTTCGGCAGCGGCCTTTTCCAGTTCGGCACGGCGGGCTTCGAAAGCAGCCAGGTTTTCCGGCGTCACGCGCTTGGCGCGGCCGGTCGGGATCAGGAAGTTGCGGGCGTAACCGTCACGCACCTTCACCACATCGCCCAGATCGCCGAGCTTGGCGACCTTGTCCATCAGGATTACTTGCATGGTCGTCTCCCTCGATTACTGGTGCAGGTCGGTGTAAGGCATCAGCGCCAGGAAGCGTGCGCGCTTGATGGCGGTCGACAGCTGGCGCTGGTAGCCAGCGCGGGTGCCGGTCAGGCGTGCCGGCATGATCTTGCCGTTCTCGGAGATGAAGTCCTTCAGGATTTCAACGTCCTTGTAATCGATCTCTTCGATCTTCTCTGCGCTGAAGCGGCAGAACTTGCGGCGCTTGAACATGCTGCGCGAGCCGCGATCGTCCTTCTTCTTGCCGTTCTTCGGTCTGAAAGCCATGGTGGTTTCCTTCCACTGTTGCGACGCCGGGCTCAGTTGCCCGAGGTCACGAATTCGATACGGGTTATGTGCATGACGCCCTGCCTGCTTTTCGCACTGCGGGCTGCCATGAATCCTTCTGCGATCAACGACGTTCCGAGCGGGGCTTGAGCGAGCATCCTTGCCAGGTCTCCCAGCAGCACGAAATCGGTTTCAAACCTGACTTCGCGTGGCGCACCGTTTTCGATCTGCTGCGAGAAGTGCTCGAGGCATCCACGCAGGATCGGCACGCCGGCCGGGGTCTGTCTCAGTGCATCGCGTTCGATCAGCGTGGCGGCCAAGGTGAAGCTGTTTGCCGCCGGGCCGACCGCGCCCTGCCCTTCGGTCAAGCCGCCGGCTGTTCCGCAGCCGGGGCAGCGGCTTCAGCAGCCGGTGCCAGCAGCGAACGCGACTTCTCTTCCTTCATCATCGGCGACGGCGTGACGACAGCCTTGCGCATCTTGATGGTGAGGTGGCGGAGAACGGCGTCGTTGAACTTGAAGGCGTGCTCGAGTTCGGCCAGCGTTTCGCCGTCGCACTCGATGTTCATCAGCACGTAGTGAGCCTTGTGCACCTTCTGGATCGGGTAGGCCAGCTGGCGGCGACCCCAGTCTTCCAGGCGGTGGATGCTGCCGTTGCGGCCGGTGACCAGCGTACGGTAGCGCTCGACCATGGCGGGCACCTGCTCGCTCTGGTCCGGATGGACGATGAAAACCACTTCGTAATGTCGCATGTAATCTCCTTGCGGTTCAGTGCCGGGCAAACACGAGCCTGTCCGGCGGTTACACCTCCCGGCATGCGAATCCGGTGAGGCAAGGTAAGCCCGCGAGTATAGCGCGCGGGCCGTGATTCTTACAAGCCGCCCTTTGCCGTGCGCTGGCGCCGCGCCTCGAACAGGCACACGCCGCTGGCCACCGACACATTCAGGCTTTCGACCGTGCCGTGCATCGGAATCGACGCCAGCACGTCGACGGTTTCGCGGGTGAGCCGGCGCATGCCGTCGCCCTCGGCGCCGAGCACCCACGCCACCGCGCCCGACTGGTCGACCGCGTACATCGACTTGTCGGCCTCACCGGCCGCACCGATGGTCAGGATGTCGCGCTCCTTCATCTCGCGCAGGCTGCGCGCCAAATTGGTCACCGTCACGTACGGCACGGTGTCGGCCGCACCACTGGCCACCTTGATCGCCGTTGCGTTCAGGCCGACCGCCCGGTCGCGCGGGGCGACCACGGCGTGCGCACCGGCCGCGTCCGCCACGCGCAGGCAGGCACCGAGGTTGTGCGGGTCCTGGATGCCGTCGAGCACCAGCAGCAGCGGCGGCTCGGACAGCGTATCGAGCACGTCGTCGAGCGAGCGGTAGGGAATCTGCGCCAGCACACGCGCCACCACGCCTTGATGACGCGCGGCGCCTCCGGCCAGGCCGTCGAGGCGTGCCGGCTCCATCTGTACCCACTTGACGCCTGACGCCTCTGCGGCACGGATCAGATCGCGCATGCGACCGTCCTGACGCGCGGTGGATACGAACAGCTCCTTCACCGCATCCGGGGCGTGGCGGATCTTCGCGGTGACCGCGTGGAAACCGAAGATGTAGCGGGTATCGCTCATTCGCGCACCCTCCGCTTCGGCACAGCCGACTTCGGTGCACGGGAACCGCTCTTCTTGGCGGCGGACGGCTTCTTCGCCGGGGTTTTGCTCACTGCGCTCTTCTTTCCTGTCGTTTTCTTCGTTGCGCTCTTCGCCGTCTTCTTCGCTGCCGGCTTCGGTGCTGCAGCCTTGCCAGTCTTGGGCTTGGCCGTCCGCGTGGGCGGTTCAGTGCGCGGCGCGGGCGCTGCCGTTTCCGGTGCAGCAGGCTTCGCCTTCGCTTTTTCTCTCACTTTGGCGTGCGATGCCTGCTTCGCCTCCCGCGCGGACGCATCGCCCTCGACACGCCGGCGCGACGCGGCACCGGTCGGCCCCGGCTTGGGCGTCAGCTTCGCCTGCTGCGGCACACGACCGAAGTCCCGCTCGGCACCGCCGGCAAGTCGGAAATCGATGCGCGTGTTGTCGAGATCGACCCGCACGACCTGGATGCGCACGCGATCGGCCAGGCGATAGATGCGGCCGCTGCGCTCGCCGACCAGGCGATGCTTGCCTTCGTCGTAATGGAAGTAGTCGGCACCCAGGTCGGAAATGTGCACCAGACCCTCGATGAACACGTCGTCGAGCGCGACGAACAGGCCGAACGGCACGACCGCCGACACGCTGCCCTCGAACTCCTCGCCGACGCGGTCCTGCATGAAGTAGCACTTGAGCCAGTTGGTCACGTCGCGGCTGGCTTCGTCGGCGCGCCGCTCGGTGGTCGAGCAGTGCAGACCGATGTCGGACCAGTCGCCCGGCGCGTATTTCTTCTTCGCCAGCGCGGCCTTGATCGCACGATGCACGAGCAGATCGGGATAGCGGCGGATCGGCGAGGTGAAGTGGGTATAGGCCTCGTAGGCCAGACCGAAGTGGCCGACATTGTCCGGGCTGTAGATGGCTTGGCGCAGCGAGCGCAGCATCACCGTCTGCAGCAGCTGGCGGTCGGGGCGGTCGCCGATGCGTTCGAGCAGCGCGGCGTAGTCCTTCGCGTGCGGCTTGTCTCCGCCACCCAACTGGAAGCCGAACTCACCGAGGAAGGCGCGCAGCTTCTGCAGGCGGTCTTCGCTCGGACCTTCATGCACGCGGTACAGCGTGTCCTGCCCGCTCTCTTCGAGGAAACGCGAGGCGCAGACGTTGGCCGCCAGCATGCATTCCTCGATCAGCCGGTGCGCGTCGTTGCGCGCGTACGGCACGATGCGCTCGATCTTGCCAGCATCGTTGAACAGCATCTGCGTCTCGACCGTTTCGAAGTCGATGGCGCCGCGCTTCGCACGCGCCTTGCCAAAGACACGGAACACCGCGTCCAGCGCTTCGAGGCGCGGCAGCAGCGGCTTGAGCCGCTTGCGGGCGTCGGC
Source organism: Methyloversatilis sp. NSM2 (assembly GCF_038066675.1). Classification (NCBI taxonomy): domain Bacteria; kingdom Pseudomonadati; phylum Pseudomonadota; class Betaproteobacteria; order Nitrosomonadales; family Sterolibacteriaceae; genus Methyloversatilis; species Methyloversatilis sp. NSM2. The sequence goes on along the minus strand of NZ_JBBUKV010000001.1, from coordinate 813,120 downwards.
ATCCTTGTCGTACAGCGCGGCCGCAACCTCGGTGTAGGTCAGGCGTGCCCTGGAATTCATCACTGCGGCGTAGAAGCGGAAACGCTGGATCGCGCCGGCGGCCGACACATCCATGTCGCACACCATGCACAGGCGGTCCACCTGCGGATTGAGCGAGCACAGCCCGTTGGACAGCTTCTCCGGCAGCATCGGAATGACCCGGCGCGGGAAGTAGACCGAATTGCCGCGCTCGAACGCTTCGGCATCGAGCGCCGTGCCCGGCTTCACGTAATGACTCACGTCGGCGATTGCCACGACGAGGCGAAAGCCCCGCCCCTGCTTCTCGCAATACACGGCGTCGTCGAAGTCCTTCGCCGTTTCACCGTCGATGGTGACCAGCTCCAGGTCGCGCAGATCGACCCGGCCGGCGCAGTCCTTCTCGCGCACCTCGTCCGGCAGACGCTTGGTTGCTGCCAGCACCTTGGCTGAGAACTCGTGCGGCATGTCGTGCTTGCGCAGCGCGATCTCGATCTCCATGCCGGAGTCGCCGTAGTTGCCCAGCACCTCGACCACGCGACCGATGGGCGGCGTGTAGCGCGTCGGCTGTTCGATCAGTTCGACCTCGACCACGGCACCGGCCGCGGCCTTCAGCGCGCGCTTGCCCTTCTCGGGGGCGGCCAGCACGATCTGCTGACGGATGCGGCGGTTCTCGGCGATGCAGAACTGCACGCCGTGCTCCTCGACAACGCGGGCGATCAGGCGCGAATTCGCGCGCTCGGTCACCTCGACCACCTTGCCCTCGGGCCGGCCGCGACGGTCGGTGCCGCTGATGCGTACCAGCACGCGGTCACCGTGCAGCACGCTGCGCATTTCCTGCGCACTCAGGAAGATGTCCTTGCGCTCCGCCTTGGCCCCGGGCGGCGTCTTGTCGTCGCCGACGATGACGAAGCCGAAACCATCGGGATGCCCCTCCACGCGACCGGCGATCAGATCGGCCTTGTCGGGGATGATGTAGGCGTCGCGACGATTGCGCATCAGCTGCGCCTCGCGCTCCATCGCGCCGAGGCGACGCACGAAGTAATCGCGCTCGTGCGGCTGTATGTCGAGTGCCTGGACCAGTTCGTCGGCACTCATCGGAACCGCTGCCTGCTCAAGCACTTGAACGATGTACTCGCGGCTCGGCAAGGGGTTTTCGTAGCGAGCGGTTTCACGCTCGAAGAAGGGATCCGCGCGGCGGATCTTGCTCAGTTTCACTTTTTTCTCTTTTTCTCTTGACAACGTAGATGCCTAGTATAAAATGCGCAGCCTCTTGCCCAGGTGGCGAAATTGGTAGACGCGCTAGTTTCAGGTACTAGTGCCGCAAGGTGTGGAGGTTCGAGTCCTCTCCTGGGCACCAAACAAGCCAGCAGAAAAGCCGACAGAAATGTCGGCTTTTTTGTTTTCTGCTGCCGCCAAAAACAAAAAACCCGCACACCCCTTCCGGGGCATGCGGTTCGTCGCACCCGTCACCCTCACTCGAAGGGATGACGCAGCACGATGGTCTCTTCACGATCGGGGCCGGTCGAAATCATGTCGACCGGCACGTCGCACAAGGCCTCGATGCGCGCGATGTAGGCGCGTGCATTGGCTGGTAGATCTTCCACCCGCTTCGCCCCCACCGTCGTCCCATCCCAGCCGGGCAACGTTTCGTAGATGGGCTCGCAAGCACCGACGCGCTCCGACCCCAGAGGCAGCAGGTCGGACACTTCACCGTTGACGCGATAGCCGGTACAGACCTGCAGTTCCTCGATGCCGTCGAGCACGTCGAGCTTGGTCAGACACAGGCCAGTCACGCCATTGATCTGGATCGAGCGACGCAGCGCTGCGGCATCGAACCAGCCGCAGCGGCGCACGCGGCCGGTCACCGTGCCACGCTCGTGACCGATGGTCGACAGGTGATGGCCCACGGTGCCCTCTTCCTCGATCGGCAGTTCGCTCGGGAAGGGGCCGGAACCGACGCGGGTGGTGTAGGCCTTGGTGATGCCCAGCACGTAGTGCAGCATGCCCGGGCCGACACCGGCGCCGGCGCTGGCCGCACCGGCCACGCAATTACTCGACGTGACGTAGGGATAGGTGCCGTGATCAACATCCAGCAGCGTACCTTGCGCGCCTTCGAACAGCAGGTTGTCGCCGCGCCTGTGGGCCGCGTGCAGCAGCGCCGACACGTCAGCCACCATGGGCAGGAGCCTCGGCGCGAGCGCCAGAACGTCATCGAGCGTCTGCTGATAATCAACCGGCTTGGCGCCCAACTGCTTTTCCAGCAGGAAGTTGTGGAACTCCATCACCTCGCGCAACTTCTCTGCGAAGCGCTCGGGATTGAACAGATCAAGCACGCGCAGCGCGCGGCGCGCGACCTTGTCTTCGTAGGCCGGGCCGATGCCCTTGCCGGTGGTACCGATCTTGGCACCGCCACGCGCGTCTTCACGCGCGATATCGACCGCGCTGTGGAAAGGCAGGATGAGCGGGCAGGCCTCGCTCACCTTCAGGCGCGAACGCACCTCGATGCCACCCGCTTCCAGCTTGTCGATTTCCGACAGCAGATGGGAAGCCGACAGCACGACGCCATTGCCGATGTAGCAGGCGACACCGTCGCGCATGATGCCGGACGGGATCAGGTTCAGCGCGTACTTCTGCCCCTTGATCACCAGCGTGTGGCCTGCGTTGTGGCCGCCCTGGAAGCGCACGACACCCTGCGCGTGATCGGTCAGCCAATCGACGACCTTGCCTTTGCCCTCGTCGCCCCACTGGCTGCCGATGACCACTACGTTCTTTGCCATGCTCAAACCTTTCTTTCGAGCGGCTTCACCTGCCACTCACCTTCAACAAATACCAGCTGGCGAGTGCACGCCAGTTCCTGCACATCGTCGTCGTGACCGGGCAGTGCCGCAATCACCGTTTCACCTTGTGCCCGCAGCGTACTCACACGGGCACGCAGCGCGGCGTCAGAGACGGCCGGCGCAAGAATGGCTGACTTCGCCTCGACTGTCGGCGCAAGCTGTGCCAACTGACGCAGATCGAGGCTGAACCCGCTTGCCGGCCGCGACCGGCCGAAGGCCTTGCCCACTTCATCGTAGCGCCCGCCCAGCGCGATTGCCTGCGCCTGACCGGCGCAATAGACCGCGAAGCTCACTCCGCTGTGATAGTGGTAGCCGCGCAGATCGGCAAGATCCACACCCGCCACGGCCGGATCGATCGCCGCTGCAAGCTGCGCCAGCGAGTCCAGCGCCTGGCCGATGTCCGGCCAGTCCGGCAGTTCCGCACGTGCCCTCGTCAGTACATCGATCTTGCCGTACAGCCCGGGCAGCGCCATGAAGGCGTCGCGCACCTGGGCCGGTTCGTCGACGAGCAACTGGCGCAGTGCCGGCAGATCCTTGCACTGCAGCGCGGCGAACAGCTCCTGCTCGCCGTCCTCGCTGCGCAGCGCGGTGGATTGCAGGCGCGAAGCCAGTGCACGGAACACGCCGACGTGGCCGAGATCGACGCGCGCCGGCTGCACACCCGCCACCTCGAGCGCACGCAGCAGCAGGCCGATCAGCTCAACGTCGGCCTCGATACCTGCGTGGCCGTAAAGCTCGGCGCCGAGCTGTATCGGCTCACGCGTAGCATTGAAGCCTGACGGCAGTGCATGCACGACCGGGCCGCAGTAGCACAGACGCACGACACCGTTTCGATTGAGCAGGTGCGAGTCGATGCGCGCCACCTGCGGCGTGATGTCGGCACGCAATCCCATGGTGCGGCCCGACAGCTGATCGACCAGCTTGAAGGTGCGCAGATCCATGTCGCGGCCACTGCCGGTCAGCAGTGACTCGATGTACTCGACCAGCGGGGGGGAAACCAGCTCATAGCCGTGCAGCGCGAATTCGTCGAGCAATCCGCGGCGCAGACGCTCGACCTGCCGTGCTTCATCGGGGAGCAGGTCTTCTATGGATTCAGGAAGCAGCCAGCGACGCATCACTTGAACAGCGCGATCAGCGCGATACCGATAATCATTGAAGTCAGGCCGACGAAGCGCAACTGGCCGTCTGCCAGTTCGGTCGCCCGTCGGAAGGTGTCGCGCCACAGACGGGGCGCGACAAAGGGGAGCACACCCTCGATGACGAGCATGAGCCCCACAGCGATCAACAGGATTGATTCCATCAGCAAAAAAGGCACAGCCCGCAATGCGGGCTGTCGCCTTCGATCCGGTTCCCTCTTGGAACAACCCGTGGACTATACAGCACGCCCACCGGCTTCACCCGCTGTGTTTACTTCCCGGGCGCCTTCGAACCATTCTTCAGATAGCGGAAGAAATCCGAATTCGGCTCGATCACCAGCACGTCGCTCTTGCTGCGGAAACTCTTCTGGTAAGCGTCCATGCTGCGGTAGAAGGCGTAGAACTCGGGATTGGAGCCGAACGCACTGCCGTAGATCGCGGCCGCCTGGGCATCGCCCTCGCCCTTGATCTTCTGCGCTTCGCGGTAGGCCTCGGCGACGATGATTTCACGCTGGCGATCGGCATCGGCGCGGATCTTCTCGGCCTCGGCTGAACCACGCGAACGCAGTTCGTTGGCCACCCGCTTGCGCTCTGCTTCCATCCGGCGATAGACCGATTCCGACACCTCGCTCGGCAGGTCGACGCGCTTGAGACGCACATCGACGATTTCGACGCCGATCTTGACCGCATCGACGTTGGCCTTGCTGCGCATGTCTTCCATGATCTTGTCGCGCTCGCCGGACACGACCTCGTGCACGGTGCGGCGACCGAACTCCTCGCGCAGGCCGGCATTCACCGTCTGCAGCAGGCGCGTTTCCGCCAGGCGCTCGTTGCCGCCCACCGAAATGTAGTACTGCTTCACATCGGTGATACGCCACTTCACGAACAGGTCCACCAGCACGTTCTTCTTCTCGGACGTGATGAAGCGCTCGGGATCGGCACTGTCCAGCGTCAGGATGCGACGGTCGAACACGCGTACGTTCTGCACCAGCGGCCACTTGAAATGCAGGCCCGGCTGTTCGATCACGTTACGGACTTCACCGAGCTGGAAGACGATCGCGTACTGACGCTGATCCACCGTGAAAAGCGAGGTCGACGCGAGCACGATGGCGAGGATGATGCTGCCCAGCAGCAGCGGAAGCTTTTCCTTCATCAACGCTCTCCCCGCTCACGCGAACGCAGCGCCTCGCGGTTGCGCGCGTCGTTCGCCGTCTGATCGCTCATCAGCGGCGGCAAGGTCATCGGCTCAGCCGGACGGGCGGTGCCATCAGCCGACGCGCCGGACTGCTGCATCAGCTTGTCCAGTGGCAGATACAGCAGGTTGCCACTGCCCTTGGCATCAATCATCAGCTTGCTGGTATTGGTCATTATCTGCTGCATGGTGTCGATGTACATGCGCTGGCGCGTCACCTCAGGCGCCTTCACGTACTCGGAAAGAACCTGCTTGAAGCGACTGGCGTCACCCTCGGCGGTGGCGATGATGCGCTGCTTGTAGCCGTTGGCTTCTTCCATCAGGCGCGAAGCGGTACCGCGCGCCTTCGGAATCACGTCGTTCGCGTAGGCCTGACCCTCGTTCTTCTGCCGTTCGAGATCCTGACCCGCCTTCACCGCGTCGTCGAACGCGGCCTGAACCTGCTCGGGCGGCTGGGCGTTCTGCAGCGTCAGCTTGCTGATCTGTATGCCAGTCTGATAGCGGTCGAGGATCTGCTGCATGATGCGCTGTGCATCGACGGCGATCTGCTCGCGACCTTCGTACAGCACGAAATCCATCTTGCTCTTGCCGACGATCTCGCGCATCGCGGTCTCGGCCGCATGCACCACCGTGTCTTCCGGCAGGCGGTTCTGGAACAGATAGGCGACCGGATCCTTCAGGATGTACTGCACCGCGAACTGAATGTTGATGATGTTCTCGTCGTCGGTGAGCATCAGTGCTTCGTTCAGCACCTTGTTGCGCTCGCTGCCGCGGTAGCCGATCTCGACCGTGCGCACGCCGGTCAGATTGACCAGCTCGTGCGAATCGATCGGGAAGGGCAGGCGCCACTGCAGGCCCGGCTCGGTCGTTTCGTGCAGCTTGCCGAAGCGCAGCACGACGCCGCGCTGGCTGGCGTCCACGATGTACAGACCGCTGGCCAGCCAGACGATGAGCACCAGGCCGAGAATGATGCCGATGCCGCCGCCGAACTGGCGCGGGCCGACCGGCGGGCGCGCCTCGTTGCCACCATCGCCCGAGGACTTGCCGCCGAACATGCCGGACAGTCGTCGATTGAAGTCACGCCAGAGATCTTCCAGATCGGGCGGTCCCTGGTTGCCGCCCTTGTTGCCGTTGCCGCCCTGATTGCCCCAGCGGGGGTCATTGAGCGACATCAAGATCGCATTGAGCACGTTCAGACTGGATAAGTAAGGATGGATGAGTCGGGTGACGCGTTCGCTCCGTCGGCTGACGAAGCTTCATCACCCGCCGACGGTGAGATGACTGGGAGTGCAGACCTCGACGAGGGTTCCAGATTCAGCCCACGCGGATCGTCATTCGGTGACTTCCGGTTGGCGGCAGCTATTCGTTCGTCAATCAGGCGCTGCGTAACCGCCGCCCTCAGATCGGCGAGTCCGGCGCCCGTGCGAGCGCTTACACGCGCCGTTTGAATGGTATCACAGCCCCCCGAATCGGCTCCGGGCGCCAGAGCCGGCACCAGATCGATCTTGTTCAGCACGCGGATCTGCGGTACCGCATCGGCACCGATTTCCGCCAGCACCTTGTCCACTGCCGCGATCTGCGCGTCACGATCGGGGGCCGACGCATCGATCACGTGCAACAGCAGATCGGCGCCCGCGGTCTCCTCCAGCGTTGCATGGAAGGCAGCGACCAGCGTATGAGGCAGATCGCGAATGAAACCCACGGTATCGGACAGCACCACCTGACCGAAGTCGCCGAGGTAAAGCTGGCGCGACGTCGTGTCCAGCGTCGCGAACAACTGGTCCGCGGCATAGGTACCGGCTTTGGTCAGGGCATTGAACAGCGTGGACTTGCCGGCGTTGGTGTAGCCGACCAGCGCGACGACCGGGGTTTCACGGCGCTCGCGCGACTTGCGCCGCACGCCACGCTGGCGCTCGACGCGCTCAAGCTTCTCTTTCAGCGCCTTGACGCGCTCCCCAAGCAGACGGCGGTCGGTTTCGAGCTGCGTTTCACCCGGGCCGCGCAGGCCGATACCGCCCTTCTGCCGTTCCAGGTGAGTCCAGCCGCGCACCAGGCGGGTGGCCAGATGTTCGAGCTGTGCCAGTTCGACCTGCAGCTTGCCCTCGTGACTGCGCGCACGCAGCGCGAAAATGTCGAGGATGAGCGCATTGCGGTCGACCACACGGCGCGACAGCGCGCGCTCGAGGTTGCGCTGTTGCCCCGGCGACAGTTCGTGGTTGAACAGGACGATGTCGGCCTCGTTGGCGTTGGCCAGATCGAGGATTTCAGCGACCTTGCCCTTGCCGGCGAAGGTGGCCGGGTCCGGCGACTGCCGGCGCCCGCCGACGCGAGCGACCGGCTCGGCACCGGCACTGCGCACCAGCAGAGTGAATTCGTCGAGACGGTCTTCGTAGTCCCTCGCACCCAGATCGAGCTGGACGATGACCGCACGCTCCCCACCTGACGGACGATCAAACATCCGCGCAGGCTTTCATGGAAGAGATCTGGAACGGAATCAACTGCCCTCGCCCTGGTCGTGCTGGATATTGACCGGACGGGCCGGCACGACGGTGGAAATCGCGTGCTTGTAAACCATCTGGGTGACCGTGTTCTTCAGCAGCACGACGTACTGGTCGAAAGATTCGATCTGGCCCTGCAGCTTGATGCCATTGACCAGGTAAATCGCGACCGGAACGTGCTCACGGCGCAGGGTGTTGAGGAAGGGGTCTTGTAGCATTTGCCCTTTGTTGCTCATGGGAACACCTCTTGTATATTTGAAATTCAACTGTACTGGATTTTTTGATGCACCGCAGCCTTGGACGCGGCGTCAGCCGATTTGATCCCGGAGCGGCCGATCATTTTTCCCGTGCGGCAAAAGGGTTGTGCGCAGTGCGGAACTGAACCCGCAACGGTGTGCCCTGAAGCTTGAAGGTTTCGAGGAAACTGCGTTCGAGGAAACGCCGGTAGCTGTCGGCAATGTGTTCGAGCGCACTGCCGTGAATCACGATGACCGGCGGATTCATGCCGCCCTGGTGCGCGTAACGCATTTTCGGGCGGAAAAGGCCGTGCTTGGGCGGCGCCTGTTTTTCGACCGCGGCCTGCAGCGCCCGCGTCAGGCGCGGTGTAGGCAGCTTGATCATCGCCGCGGCGTAAGCGGCGTCCACAGCGCCGAAAATGCCGCTGACGCCCTGCCCCTCCAGCGCCGAAATGTAGAGCTGGCGCGCGAAGCCGAGGAAACCCAGCTTGCGCGCGATCTCCCGCTTGAAGATTTCGCGGCGGTAGCTGTCCACCGCATCCCACTTGTTGACCACCAGCACCAGCGCACGGCCGCTCTCGACGATGAAGCCACCGATGTGGGCATCCTGATCAGACACTTCCTGGGTCGCGTCGAGCACCAGCACGCATACGTTTGACTGCTCGATCGCCTGCACCGTCTTGATCACCGAGAACTTCTCGATCGACTCGAACACCCGGCCCTTGCGCCGCAGGCCCGCCGTGTCGATCAGCGTGTACTCCTTGCCACCACGCTGGAACGGAATGCTGATCGCGTCGCGCGTCGTGCCGGCCTGATCGAAGGCGATCACGCGTTCCTCGCCGAGCAGCGCATTGATCAGCGTCGACTTGCCCACGTTCGGACGGCCGGCCACGGCAATCTTCGGGCCGCGGACATCGTCTTCGTCCTGCGGATCCTGCGGGAAAGGTTCGAGGCAATGATCGACCAGATTGCGCACGCCCTCGCCATGAGCCGACGAAATGACGTGAATGTCGCCCAGACCCAGTTCGTGGAACTCGGCCGCGACGATCTCGCGTCGCATGCCCTCGGCCTTGTTCACGGCCAGCACCAGCGGTTTGCCGACCCGGCGCAGCCGGGCCGCGATCTCACGGTCGTGCGCGGTCAGCCCGGCACGGCCATCGACGATGAACACCAGCACGTCGGCTTCGGCGATCGCCTGTTCGGCCTGCTGCGCCATCTCGACCATGATGCCGTCGCGCGCGGTCGGCTCGAAGCCGCCGGTGTCGACCACCAGAAAGGGGCGGTCGCCCATGCGGCCGTTGCCATAGTGGCGATCGCGGGTCAGCCCGGGAAAATCGGCGACCAGCGCATCACGCGTCTTGGTGAGGCGGTTGAACAGTGTCGACTTGCCCACATTGGGGCGGCCGACCAGTACCAGTACGGGTTTCAAATCAATTCCTCAGCGTGCCGACAGCGCGCGCACGCTGCCGGCGCGGCTCTGGGCGATGAATGCGCGTCCGTAGGGCTGCATCGCCGCGTTGATGGCACTGCCGTCACCGTTCAGGCGGGCAGCAAAGGCACCGTTCTCGCGCTGCAGCAGGTGCACGATACCTTCGACATCGCTGACCGCAACAAATCCCTCCAGAGCAAGCGGCTTGCCCGGGAAGCGGCCGGCCAGCTTGTCCTGCTTCCACAGGCTGGCGCCGGTGGCGCGATCGAGCGCATGCACCGCGCCCTTGTCGTCGCTGATGTAGAGATTCTGCGTATCGATGTCGATACCGGCGCTGCTCGAAATATCCCGCGTCCAGACGGCATTGCCGCTGCTCAGTTCGAAGCAGGCGACGCGCCCCTGGAAGGCGGCAGCACAGACCTCACGACCGGCGATCACCGGCGGGCTCGTCACGTCAGCGATTCGCTCCAGCTCGGTCGAGCCCTTGGGCAGCGCAACGTTGGATTCCCACACCGCGGAACCGTTGGTGCGATTGATCGCCACCAGCTTGCCGCCGGGGAATCCGGCCAGCACCAGCGACGGCGTCGTGATCAGCCCGGCGTGCGTGCGCAGTGTCAGGGCCGGGTTGGCGCGCTGGTAGTTCCACTTGCGGGCACCGTCGGCGGCGGCAAAAGCCTGGATGCGGCTGTCGGCGCTGCGCACGAACACCATGTCGTCCGACACTTCAGGCGCGCTGAGCACTTCCGACGTGACGCTGCCTTGCCACATCGGCTTGCCGTCGGTGGAAAACGCGAGCACTTCGCCCTTTTCCGTACCGACCACCAGCATGCGCTCATTGGCGCCGACACCACCCGACAGCTTCTTTCCGGCGTCGATCTTCCAGATCTGGCGTCCGTCGTCGATGCGTGCGACCGAACCTTCACGCGAGGCGACATAGACGGTACCGCCGATCACCGCCGGTTCGAATACGAAATTGTCCGACTTGCCGGCGCCGAAACGCCACACCTCGGCCAGCTGCGCCGTCGGCTGGATCACGCCCAGCGGCGGAACCTTGGGTTTGGACGGGCCGCTGAACGGATTCAGGCTGTCCAGCGACAGCGACGAACACCCGGTCAGCGCCGCGACGAGCAGCAGGGCCGAAGCACGTTTCACTGCTTGCCTCCCACAGCGTCCAGCTTGATTTCGATCACGTTGCGATAGCCCTGCTGGGCGAGCGACGCCGCCTCACCTTCAGCCTTGATCATGTCGTCCAGCTTGGTCAGCGCCGACTGATAGGCGGCACGCGCCTCGTCACGCTGGTCGCGCATCAGGTGCAGATCGCCACGCGCTTCGAGGAAGCGGGCCTCCAGCGACGCCTCGGCCTTGCCGTCGAGCAGCTTCGCGGCGTCGTCGAACGCCTGCTCCTCGATCATGACGTAGGCCAGACGCAGGCGGGCCAGGTCGCGCAGAACGTCCTCCGGTGCCTTGTCCTTCACCCATTCGAGCTGCGCGCGGGCCGTCTTGGTGTCGCTGTTCTCGACATGCACCTTGGCCGACAGCAGTGCGCCCAGCGCCGCATACGGGCTGCTGGCGTAGTGTTCGGTCAGTTCTCCCGCCGCCTCGCGCGTCTTCTTCAGGTCACCGGCCAGGGCCGCCTCCTGCAGTGTGTCGAACACGGCGCTCGCCTTGACCGACTGGTCGCGGTTGTACCAGCCCCACGCCTGCTGGCCGATGATGGCGGCCGAAATGGCGATCACCACCCAGGTGATCGCGTTGCCCCACTGGTTCCACCACGCCTTGATGGCGGAGAGCTGTTCCTGTTCTTCCAGATCGAGTGCTGCCATGGTGTCGGCTCCTGCCCGGTAATCCGGTTATTGAAAGTTCGTTATTGGAAAATGTCGTCGCGGTCGCTGACGAAGTCGTCCAGCAGCATGGCGGCAAGATGCTCGCCAACGTCGTCGAGACTGACGCGCATCTGCTCGCCACCGCGCAGCGGCTTAAAAGTCACTTCGCCGGCCGCGACCTCGTCCTCGCCGAGGATGAGCGCCACCATGGCACCGGACGCATCGGCGCGCTTCATCTGCGACTTGAAGCTGCCGCCGCCGCAGTGCATCAGCGTCGCGAAACCGCCGTCGCGCAGACGCTCGGCCAGCGTGAAGGCGGCCGCCTGGGTGCCGGCGCCGGAATGCACGATGTACACCTCGACCCGATCGACCAGCGCGTCAGCCTGCTTCGCGTCCCACAGTGCCATCAGGCGCTCGATGCCCATGGCGAAACCCGCTGCCGGCGCCGGCTTGCCGCCGAGCTGGGCGATCAGGCCGTCGTAACGACCGCCCGCACACACCGTACCCTGGGCACCGAGCTGGTCGGTCACCCACTCGAACACGGTGAGGTTGTAGTAATCCAGCCCGCGCACCAGGCGCGGGTTGATGCGAAACGGGATGTTGGCCGCGCGCAGCGTGTCCTGGATCGCGATGAAATGCGCGAGCGATTCCTCGCCGAGATAATCGGAGAGCTTGGGCGCCGCCTCGACCAGCGCCTGCATGGCCGGGTTCTTGGTGTCCAGGATGCGCAGCGGATTGCTGTGCAGCCGGCGCTTCGCGTCCTCGTCGAGCTGGTCCTGGTGCGCCTCGAAATAGGCGATCAGTTCGGCGCGGTGCTTCAGGCGTTCCTCCGGCGAACCGAGCGAGTTGATTTCGAGCTTGATGCCCATCAGGTCCAGGTCGTCCCACAGGCGCTGGCACATGATGATCAGTTCGGCATCGATGTCCGGCCCGGCATAGCCGAGCGCTTCCACGCCGACCTGATGGAACTGCCGGTAGCGTCCTTTCTGCGGACGCTCGTGGCGGAACATCGGGCCCATGTACCAGAGCTTGCGCGGGCTGTCGTACAGCAGGTTGTGCTCGGTCACCGCACGCACGCAGGAGGCGGTGCCCTCAGGGCGCAGCGTCAGGTTCTCGCCATTGAGCGCGTCCTCGAAGGAATACATTTCCTTCTCGACGATGTCGGTCACTTCACCGATGGCGCGCTTGAACAGCGGCGTATGTTCCAGCAGCGGCATGCGGATGGGCCGGTAGCCGTAGCCACGCAGCCAGTCACGCACGATGGACTCGAATGCTTCCCAGCGTTCCGCCTCGTCCGGCAGGATGTCGTTCATGCCGCGAACGGCTTGCAGTTTGCTCATTGTTCTTCGTTCAGAGGCCGGTGCTACCGGCGATCTTCTTGGTATAGGTGCGGGCCACGTAGGCATCGACGATGCCGCGGAACTCCGCCGCGATGTTGTCGCCCTTCAGCGTCACCGTCTTCTCGCCGTCCTCGAACACCGGCGCCACCGGCGTTTCACCGGTGCCGGGCAGCGAAATGCCGATGTTGGCGTGCTTGCTCTCGCCCGGGCCATTAACGACGCAGCCCATGACGGCCAGCGTCATGCGTTCGACGCCGTCGTACTGCGTCTTCCACTCCGGCATCTTGTCGCGCACATAGGTCTGGATGTCGGCGGCGAGTTCCTGGAAGAAGGTCGAGGTCGTGCGACCGCAGCCGGGACAGGCCGCGACCATGGGCGTGAACGCACGCAGCCCCATGGTCTGCAACATTTCCTGGGCGACGATCACTTCCTTCGTGCGGTCGCCGTTCGGCTCCGGCGTCAGCGACACCCGTATGGTGTCGCCGATGCCCTGCTGCAAAAGCACCGACATCGCCGCGGTCGACGCGACGATGCCCTTGGAACCCATTCCGGCTTCCGTCAGGCCCAGATGCAGCGGATAGTCGCAGCGCCTCGCGAGTTCGGAATAGATGGCGATCAGGTCCTGCACACCGCTCACCTTGCAGGACAGGATGATCTTCTCCGGCGACAACCCCCACTCGACCGCCTGCGCCGCACTTTCGAGCGCCGAGGTGACCATGGCTTCGCGCATCACCTCGACCGCATCCTTGGGCTGCGGGCGACGCGCGTTCTCGTCCATCACGCGGGCGAGCAGCGCCTGGTCCAGACTGCCCCAGTTCACGCCGATGCGCACCGGCTTGTCGTAGCGGCAGGCGATGTCGATCAGCGCGGCATACTGCTCATCGCGCTTGCTGCCCTTGCCGACATTGCCCGGATTGATGCGCAGCTTGTCGAGCACCTCGGCGCACGCCGGGTGTTCGCGCAGCAGCTTGTGGCCGTTGAAATGAAAGTCGCCGACCAGCGGTACGTCGACGTTCATCTTCAGCAACTGCTCGCGCACCTTGGGCACGGCGGCAGCGGCTTCCATCGTGTTCACGGTGATGCGCACGATTTCCGAGCCGGCGCGAGCCAGTTGAGCGACCTGGATCGCGGTCGAGATGTGATCTTCGGTATCGGTGTTGGTCATCGACTGCACCACCACCGGTGCGGCCGATCCGATCACCACACCGCCGACGCGCACGGTGCGCGTGGCGCGACGGGAAATGGCAGAGGACAGTTCACTCATCATTCGAGCCTCAGACGGGCAACATCGACCTTGGTCGCTGGGGCCAGATCATGCGGCGTGCCGTCTATGCTCAGGCGGACCGATTTCGCATTGCCGATCACCAGCGACACCGGGAACACTGCACCAACGGTGCGCGAGCTGCCAGCGCGATTGAGTTCGGACAGGATGATGCGATCCTCCGCGTCACGGATTTCGACCCAGGAATCGGCCGCGAAGGTGAATGCAAGCTGCCGCTGCCCCGTCACCGGCGACGCACTGGCGGATTCGGCCGGCGGCGGCGAAGCCTCGGGCAACGCGGCAGCGAGCGTCGCTTCGGTCGCGACGGCATCGGCTGCCTGCGCGTCGGCACTCGGGGTCGCCGGCTCGGTCTCGGGCTCGGCCACCGCGTCTGGCGGCGGCATCACCGCCTCCTGCTCCACCTGCACCTGCTCACCCGGCGGCGCAGTCCAGAACTCGGACCACATGTAGAGCGCAATGGCGACGACGACCGGCACGCTGAGGGCAAACAGCGGCAGCAACCACTTGCGGCGCGGGGACTGCACCGGCATCGCGACACCGACGTCAGCCTGCTCGACCAGTTGCGGCGTTGCCCGCACCTGCTGTTGATCGAGCTGCGCCAGCAACGCCTGCGGATCGAGACCGATCAGGGCGGCGTAGTTGCGGATGAAGCCACGGGCGTAGGTCGGATTCATCAGTTCGGCATAGGCGTCGGCTTCGATGGCCTCGACCTGGCGCGCAGCCAGCTTGATCGCGGCACCGACGCCTTCGACAGTCATGCCGCGCGCTTCACGCGCACGGCGCAGCTGCGCACCGACCGATTGCTGCAAAGATGACTCCTGTACTGCGTTATCGACCGTCATCAGTCGTAGTTCCCCTGCATCAGCGCCTGGTGCTGTGGCGTACCGGCAAAACGGCGGCGCAGCTGACCGGCAAAACCCGATTCCGACGCCTTGTCGCCGAGCTTGCGTTCGATACGCACGGCCAGCCAGAGACTTTCCGCAACCGGGTCGGTCTTGGCGTGGAAGTCGCTGAGGTACTTGCGCGCCTCGTAATAGTTCGCCCGGCGGTAGAAGAGCGCCGCGAGGTTGTAGAGAGCCTGCAGGTTGTCCGGATCTGCGTTGATCGCACGCAGGAAATTCACCTCGGCCCCGGCCAGATCGCCCGCCTGCACCGCACACAGGCCGGCATTCGTGTAGGGGCGGGTCGGATGTGCGTAAAGCGGGTTCTTGATCGCGGTATTGAACAGCTCCATCGCACGCGCGTGCTCACCGCTCTGGCACAGGAACCAGCCGAAATTGTTGTTGATGTCCGGGTCGCTCGGCGACAGGCGCAGTGCCTTCTCGAAATTCTCCCGCGCCTGCGGACGTTCCTGCAGGTACATGTGAGCAAGACCCATCAGGTTGTAGGCGGGGCCGTATGACGAGTCGTCGCGCAGGGCCTGACGGCCTTCGTCGAGCGCCACCGCGACATTGCCGGCTTCCAGATAGGCCAGACCGAGCTCGGTGTGCGATTTGGCGCGGGTACGGGCGGCGCCGGTCACGATGTTCTCAACCGGCCGATAGTCGGAAGCCGGCGTAGAGGCGGCGTTCGATGCTGCGGTGCCAGGCCGGGCGGTCTGGCCACCGGCGCATCCGCTCAGCAGCCATGCCGCGGACAGCGCGGCGGCCGCGCCTGCAATCAGTCTTTTCACCGTGCGGGAACCTCCTGGATCGGAATGGTCTTGCGGGTGCGCCGGGTGCGATCAAGCACCTGGCCGGCGAGCTGGCCGCAGGCCGCATCGACGTCGTCACCGCGCGTCTTGCGCGTGGTGGTGACGATGCCTTCGGCCATCAGGATTTCGGAGAAGCGGCGGATGCGCTCCTTCGACGAACGCCCGAAAGGCGCCTGCGGAAAGGGGTTGAAGGGAATCAGGTTGTACTTGCACGGCACCTGGCGCGCGATATCAACCAGCTGCCGGGCATGCTCGTCGCTGTCGTTCACGCCGTCGAGCATGACGTACTCGAAAGTGATGAAGTCGCGCGGCGCGCGATCGAGATAGCGCACGCAGGCAGCGAGCAGTTCGCGCAGCGGGTACTTCTTGTTGATCGGCACCAGTTCGTCGCGCAGCGCGTCGTTCGGCGCATGCAGCGACACCGCCAGCGCGACCGGGCAGGCGTCGCGCAGGCGATCCATCGCCGGCACGATGCCCGAAGTCGAGACTGTCACGCGACGGCGTGACAGGCCGTAGGCGTTATCGTCCAGCATCAGCTTGAGCGCCGCCACCGTGGCATCGAAATTGGCCAGCGGCTCGCCCATGCCCATCATGACGACGTTGGAAATCACGCGTTCGCCGTCGTTCTCGCCGCCGCGCACCGCGCCGAGCGCACGGTTGGCAAGCCAGAGCTGACCGATGATCTCCGATACTTCGAGATTGCGATTGAAACCCTGCTTGCCGGTCGAGCAGAAGGCGCAGTCCAGCGCACAACCCGCCTGCGTCGAAATGCACAGCGTGCCGCGACGCTCTTCCGGAATGAACACGGTCTCCACCGCATTGCCGGCACCGACGTCGATCAGCCACTTGCGCGTGCCGTCGGTACTGGTGCTGTCACGCACCGGCACCGGGGCCTCGACGCAGGCGATGTCCGCCAGCTTGGCACGCAAGGACTTGGCGACGTCGCTCATCGCGTCGAAATCGCCTTCGCCATTGCGGTGTATCCACCGCATCACCTGCCGCGCGCGGAAGGGCTTCTCGCCCAGACTCGTGAAGAAGTCGGCGAAGCCCTCGGCGTCGAATTGCAGCAGGTTGGTGCGGGTCACGCGTTTACTCTCTCAGCGCGAATAGACGTTCAGCGCCGGGAAGAAATAGGCGATCTCGACGGCGGCGGTTTCCGGCGCGTCCGAACCGTGGACGGCGTTGGCGTCGATCGAGTCGGCGAAATCGGCGCGGATGGTGCCCGGCGCAGCCTTCTTCGGATCAGTGGCGCCCATCAGGTCGCGGTTCTTCAGGATTGCGCCCTCGCCTTCCAGCACCTGGATCATGACCGGGCCGGAGATCATGAAATCGACCAGATCCTTGAAGAAGGGACGCTCGCGGTGCACGGCGTAGAAGCCTTCGGCTTCGGCGCGCGACAGCTGGGTCATGCGGGAAGCGACGATCTTCAGGCCGGCGTCTTCGAAACGCTGGTAGATCTTGCCGATCACGTTCTTGGCGACGGCGTCGGGCTTGATGATCGAAAGGGTACGTTCTGCGGCCATGGGTATCTCCGGTAAAGGCGGCTAGGGAAACGGAAGGACAACCTGAGATTGTACCAATACCGACGCGCCCCGTCTGCCTGCGTGCTGCACCGCAACGCCGACGCGCGGGCGGAGCCGATACCGCCCACGATCACGGATCGACACGAGCCGCCTCCACGCACGACGGGTCCGTGGCCAGAGTCACAATCAGATATTTCCGAAATTTCAGTATTTTCTGAAATTTGATTTATATTAACGACCATTCAGATAGCGCTTGAAAAGTCCGAAGATCATGACACCGCTGGTACATAGCTTCGTTGCGCACTTCGGCGAAATGGGCAGCCGCTGGGGCATCAACCGCACGGTTGGCCAGATCTACGCGCTCATCTTCGTGTCACCGAAGCCGCTCTGCGCCGACGAGATCGCCGAGACGCTGTCGTACTCGCGCTCCAACGTCAGCATGGGGCTGAAGGAGCTGCAGTCGTGGCGCCTGGTGAAACTGAGGCACGTGGCAGGCGACCGTCGCGAGTATTTCGAAGCACCGAGCGACGCCTGGGAAATCTTCCGCACGCTGGCGGAAGAGCGCCGCCGGCGCGAGATGGAACCGACCCTGTCGATGCTGCGCAGCGCATTGCTCGAAACACCGAGCTGCGACGAGGACAAGGTCGCCCAGGAGCGCATGAAAGGCATGCACGACCTGATCGAACTGATGAGCAACTGGTTCGACGACGTACAGAGACTCGACGCCCAGACATTGGCCAAGCTGATGCGCATGGGCGCAAGAGTCCAGAAACTGCTGGAACTGACCGGCCAGCTCAAATCCGGCAGCAAGGAGTGAGATACACCGATGGATCTTGATCCCGTCCTGCTGGCGCGCATCCAGTTTGCCGCCAACATCACCTTCCACATCCTGTTCCCGACCATTTCGATCTCGCTCGGGTGGATGCTGCTGTTCATGCGCTGGCGCTGGCTGAAGACCAGCCACCGGCCCTGGCTGACCGCCTACCGCTTCTGGACCAAGGTGTTCGCGCTCACCTTCGCGCTCGGCGTGGTCAGCGGCATCACGATGAGTTTCCAGTTCGGCACCAACTGGCCCGGCTTCATGGAGAAGGTGGGCAACATCGCCGGACCGCTGCTCGGCTTCGAGGTGCTGACAGCCTTCTTCCTCGAAGCCACCTTCCTCGGCGTGATGCTGTTCGGTCACGGCCGGGTGAGCGAGCGGGTGCACCTGCTTGCCACCTTCCTGGTCGCATTCGGCACAACGATGAGCGCGTTCTGGATCCTCGTACTCAATTCCTGGATGCAGACGCCGGTCGGCTACGAAATCATCAACGGTGAATTCCACGTCACGAGCTGGATGGAAATCATCTTCAATCCGTCCTTCCCCTACCGCTTCGCCCACATGCTGCTGGCGTCCTTCCTGACCATGGCTTTCCTGGTCGCCGGCGTGTCGGCATGGCAGGTGCTGCGCGGCAAGGCCAACGCATCGACACCGCTGGCGCTGCGCGCCGCGATCACGCTGGCGGCGGTACTGATTCCGGTACAGATCCTGGTCGGAGACATGCACGGCCTGAACACGCTGCACCATCAGCCGCAGAAGATCGCCGCAATCGAAGGCGTATGGGAGACCGAGAAGGGCGCACCGCTGCTGCTGTTCGCGCTGCCCAACGAGACCGAGCGACGCAATGACATGGCCATCGGCATTCCGAAGATGGCGTCCTTCATCCTGACCCATGAATGGGATGGCGAACTGAAAGGCCTGAACGAATTCGAGGCACACCCGCCGGTGAAGCCGCTGTTCTTCGGCTTCCGCGTCATGGTCGCCATGGGCACGTTGATGCTGCTGGTGAGCTGGGCAGGCTGGTGGCTGCTGCGACGTCGGGGCTGGCAGCCCGAAAACGCGCCGCGATGGCTCATGGTCGGCATCGCCGCGATGACCTTTTCCGGCTGGATCGCCACGGTCGCCGGCTGGTATGTGACCGAAATCGGTCGCCAACCCTGGATCGTGCAAGGTCTGATCAGGACAGCCGACGTCGCTTCGACGACGCCGGCGCCGCACATCGCGATCACGCTGGCCGGCTACCTGATCACCTACATCCTGCTGATCGCTGCATATATAAGTGTGCTGCGCTACATGGCCGAGAAACCGTCCGACAGCTATGACCCTGCGCCCACCGGCGGCGCGGCGACACTGCTCGGCACCCAACCCGCAAAGAAGGAAGGTGGCGCATGAGCTGGGCCGAAATCCTGCCGGTGATCTTCATGGGCCTGATGGGCCTGGCGATGTTCCTCTACGTCGTGCTCGACGGCTTCGATCTGGGCGTCGGCATGCTGCTGCATCGCGCCGACGACGGTCAGAAGGACATGATGATCGCGTCCATCGGCCCTTTCTGGGACGCCAACGAAACCTGGCTGGTGCTGGGCGTAGGCATCCTGCTGATCGCCTTCCCGAAAGCGCACGGCGTCGTCATGACCGCGCTCTACCTGCCGATCGCACTGATGCTGCTGGGCCTCATCCTGCGCGGCGTGGCCTTCGACTTCCGGGTCAAGGCGCAGGACAAGCACAAGCCGCTGTGGAATTTTGTCTTCTTCGCCGGCTCGACCGTCACCTCGGTCGCACAGGGCTGGATGCTCGGCCGCTTCATCACCGGCTTTGCCGACGGCGGTGCCTACGACCTGTTCGCGCTGGCGATCGCCATCGCGCTGCCCTGCGCCTATGTGCTGATGGGCGCCACCTGGCTGGTGCTTAAGACTGAAGGCGAACTTCAATCACGGGCAGCACACTGGGGACGGCTTGCGTTGATACCGGTCGTCGTGGGCATGGGCCTCATTTCGCTTGCCACGCCCTGGGTCAGCGATACGGTCAGCGCGCGCTGGTTCAGTCTGCCGCAATTCATCGGCCTGCTGCCGATACCGTTCGCCACCTTCGCCTGCTTCGTCGCACTGTGGTGGACACTGAACGGCAAACGCTCATTGGGCACGCTTTGCTGGCTGCCCTTCGTCCTGACCGTCGGGGTATTCCTTATGGGGGGACTGGGCCTCGCCTACAGCCTCTACCCCTTCGTCGTGATGGATCGCATCACGATCTGGCAGGCGGCGAGCTCCACCGCTGCGCTCAATCTCATACTCGCGGGCTGCGCCATCACGGTGCCAGCCATCCTCGCCTACACCTTCTTTGCACACCGTGTGTTCTGGGGCAAGGCAACGGAACTGCGCTACGGATGAACAAAGCGGTCCCGCCCCACGGGCGGGACCGCTGCCACGCCGACGGACTAGCGCGCCGGAAACACCCAGATTTCCTCGCCATAGTCGAAGTACAGCACGACGCCGCTGCCCGCACAGCGTTCGGACGCATCGACCGCTTCGCGCCAGCCGACGAACTTCCGCGCCTGCTCGACCGAGGGGGTCCAGCCCCAGTCCGAGGGCGCACCGGCGGGATCACAGACGGCGAGGAAGAGCGCCCCACCCTCCTTCTGCACGCCGAAACCAAGATACGTCGCATGCTCGGGCACACCGAGCTTCGCCTTCAGCCAGGCCACCGGCGTGACCCGCTCCTCCTCGAACCCCGCACTCTTTTTTCTTATGACCACCCGCTTCCCCTCCCTGAACGAAGTCATGAAACGACTTTGTCATATTACCAAGGTCACTTGGCGCCGCCGCTGCGAAGAACACCGACGGAATGTGACGAATGGATACACGGTGGTCGATGTCGCCCACGTCGCACGCATACGGCGAAGTGAGGAATGAAGAACGGAAGCCAGTCGCCGCAGAATGCGGCCACGGAGGGGAAGGACAAAAGAAAAAGGCCAGTCAATCGACTGGCCTATCTCTTTGTTTCTCTGCGGTAAAGTGGCGCGCCCGGAGCGATTCGAACGCCCGACCCCTTGGTTCGTAGCCAAGTACTCTATCCAGCTGAGCTACGGGCGCGCTGCAGAGAGGCAGAACTATAGCACATCTTTTCAATACTGCAACCATTTCATGAATCAATGGTTGCTTGGCGGAGAGGGAGGGATTCGAACCCTCGATACAGGTTTTGGCCCGTATGCTCCCTTAGCAGGGGAGTGCCTTCGACCTCTCGGCCACCTCTCCGGTACTGCAAAAGCGCGCGAATCATACCGGTAAGCCCCGCTCCGGTCAAACCCGCGCGCGATTTATTCCGGCTGATTACTGCGCCGGCTGATCGAGTTCGAACGCGCGGTGCAGAACGCGCACGGCGAGTTCGAGGTACTTCTCGTCGAGCACCACCGACACCTTGATTTCGGACGTCGAAATCATCTGGATGTTGATGCCCTCTTCCGCCAGCGTACGGAACATCTTGCTGGCCACACCCGGGTGCGAGCGCATGCCGACGCCGACCGCCGACACCTTGCAGATCCGGTTGTCGCCCTTGATCTCGCGCGCACCGATGTGCTGGCGAACGCTTTCGAGGATTTCCATCGCCCGCGCGAACTCGCCGCGATTCACCGTGAACGAGAAATCGGTCGAGCCGTCGTGGCCGACGTTCTGGATGATCATATCGACGTCGATGTTGGCGTCGGCAATCGGTCCGAGGATCTGGTAGGCGATGCCCGGACGATCCGGCACGCCGAGCACGGTCAGTTTGGCTTCGTCGCGGTTGAAGGCGATGCCGGAGATGATGGGTTGTTCCATATTGACGTCTTCCTCGACAGTAATCAGCGTGCCCGGGCCTTCGTGACCCTCATCCTCGAAACTGGACAGCACGCGCAGCTTGACCTTGTACTTGCCTGCGAACTCGACCGAGCGGATCTGCAGCACCTTCGAGCCCAGGCTCGCCATCTCGAGCATTTCCTCGAAGGTGATGCGGTCGAGGCGGCGGGCTTCCGGCACGATGCGCGGGTCGGTGGTGTACACACCATCGACGTCGGTGTAGATCTGGCACTCGTCGGCGCCAAGCGCAGCGGCCAGCGCGACGCCGGTGGTGTCGGAACCGCCGCGGCCGAGAGTCGTGATGTTGCCCTTCTCGTCCACGCCCTGGAAGCCGGCGACGACGACGACGTGACCTTCATCGAGGTCGCGGCGGATATTGTGTTCGTCGATCGACAGGATGCGCGCCTTGGTGTGCGCGTCGTCGGTCAGGATGCGCACCTGGCCACCGGTATAGCTGCGCGCCTTCAGACCGAGATCCTTCAGCGCCATCGACAGCAGGCCGATGGTGACCTGCTCGCCGGTGGAAGCGATCACGTCGAGCTCGCGCGGATCGGGCGTCGGCGAAATCTCCTTGGCAAGGCCCAGCAGGCGGTTGGTTTCGCCGCTCATGGCCGACACCACGATGACCATCTTGTGGCCGCGGGCGACGTAGCCGGCGACCCGGCGGGCAACGCTCTTGATGCGGTCGGGCTTGCCGACCGAGGTGCCGCCGTATTTCTGGACGATGAGAGCCATCTGAACTTCCGGGACGTTGTACGAAAACCCGCGATTGTAACTGATCCGCCCGCGGCGACAGGGCGCGTCGGTTTTTCCCTTTCAGAACATCGGAAGTCGAGGCGAAACGTCTGGCGAAAAATGATGTCCACGACAATACCAAGCGACTTGCAAACATATGCAAAGCTGTTTGGTGCAGGACGTTGTGATCATTTATACTGGGTTTTGTCTATGACTTTAGTTATAGACACGGGAGTAAGCAGCTATGCGAAGCGGCAGGCAGCCAGGTACCGGATTTTCAAGGACCGGCACCGAAGTTTCGATGTTCAACTCATCAAGGACAACGAGCATGAAAGCAACCGATACCATCGACGCACGTGAAATCCGCAAGAAGCTGGGCATGAACCAGTCGCAATTCTGGTCGCGCCTCGGCGTGACGCAAAGCGGCGGCTCCCGCTACGAAAGCGGCCGCAACATGCCGAAGCCCGTGCAAGCGCTGCTGCGTCTGGTGCACGTCGAACAGATCGACATCAGCAAGATCCGTCGCGAAGACGTCGAAGTCGTCGAATACCTGCGCGCAACCGATCCGGATACGTTCAAGCGTCTGAAAAAGGAAGCCCGCGCGCACCGCAAGGCCGGCTGATACAGCCTTCGCGGAGCGCGATACGGACAAGGGGAAGGCAGACCGCCTTCCCCTTTTCTTTTGCGCGCACGTCGCCGTATCGGCGACGCGTTCGGCTTACGGGCGGATCACGATATCCACCGGCGACGGTGCATTGATCTGCAGCGGATTGCCGTCCGCACCCAGCGCCACCACATTGCCCACCTGCACGCTGCTGGCGCCTGCCGGCGCGTTCGGTGCCGCGCGGAAGCGCAGTTCGGCGCGCGCCTCCTGCCCCGGTCCTGCAGCCGACAAGGTCACCGCAGCGCGCCCAGGGGCGGTCACCGTTCCGAGCGCAGTCAGCACGTTCGGGTCATAGACGATCTCTATCGTCGCGTTGCGCACGCCTGCGCCCGCGGTCATCGACACGATCACACCCGCCTCGCCACCCGCGGTCACCTCGCCCGACGACTGCATGCGCAGTTCGGCACCGCCCGCCTCGTCCTCTGGCTCCGGCGCCGGCGCCGGTTCCGGCTGAACCGCACGCGACGGCGACGCGAACTGCACCGCACCGGCAGATGGCGCAACACCGCCGCCCGAGCTTGACAGGCGCATGCCCTGATCCTTGCCCGACTGCCGGATCGACAGTGACGCAGCACCCACCGCCGCCTCGGTGCCAGCCGGCAGCGCTGGCGCGATGTGCGCCGGGCGGCTCAGATTGCGCACGATGCGCGGCGTGATCAGCAGGACGATTTCGGTCTTGTTGTTGCTGCCGCGCTCGCTCGAGAACAGCTTGCCGATCAGCGGCAGGTGACCTAGGCCCGGCAGGCGCGATGCGCTGGTGCGCTCTTCGTCGGAAATCAGGCCGGCGAGGATCTGCGTCTCGCCGTCCTTCAGACGCAGCGAGGTCGCGGTCGAACGCGTGCCGACCTGGTAGGCAAGCGAGCTTTGCGGCCCGGTCACCTCCTTGACGATGCTCGACACCTCCATCGTCATCTTGATGTCGACATCGTCCTCCGGGTGGATCAGCGGCTCGACGTCGAGCTTCAGACCGACGTCAAGATAGGTGACCGAGGCCGACACGCCGACGTTGGCGGTCGATGTCGTCGTGAACACCGGCAGCTTCTCGCCGATGTGCACCTTGGCCTTTTCCTTGTTCTTGACGCGGATGCGCGGGTTGGCGAGCAGATTGGCCGCGCCGTCGGTCGCCTTCAGATTCAGGATCAGACCGGGATTGCTGACGTAGGGAACGACCAGACCGTTGGTGTCCTTCAGGTTGATGTTGCCCTGAAGCAGCTGGCCGCCCAGCGTCGTCGTCGTCGTGATGCCGGCCGCCGTACTGACCGAATTGCTGATATTAGGCGTCAGGATGCCGTAGCCGATCTGGTCCGGGAAATCGATGCCCAGTTCCTTCATCTTGTTGCTGCTGACTTCCAGCACCTCGACTTCCAGCATCACTTCCGGCTCGGCCACGTCGACCGACTCGACCAGCTGTTCGGCCAGTCGGACCGCGTCGACGGTGTCCTTCATCACGATCACGTTCAGCCGCTCGTCGATGTAGATGTCCTTGGTCTTGATCACCGTCTTGATCAGGTTCTGCACCTGCTTCGCTTCGGCATTGACCAGGAAGAAGGTGCGCGTGATCAGCTCCTTGTACTCGCGCACCTTGGCCGCGGTGTTGGGATAGATGAGTACGGTGTTCTCTGACAGCACGCTGCGTTCGAGCTGGTTGGTGATCAGGATGAGGCGCATCACCTCGGCCACCGTCGTGTTGCGCACAAACAGCGTCACCTTGATGTCGGGCCGTACATCCTTGTCGAACACGAAGTTGATGCCGGTCGAACGGGCGATCGCCTCGAACACGTTGCGCATCGAGGTGTCGCGGAACTCCAGCGTCACCGTCTTCTGGAACATGTCGCCGAGCACGGCCGGCGCCTGCTGCTTCGGCCGAGTCTCCTCGATCTGACGCAGCAGCTCGCGCGCACCGGCGTGCGAACCGTCCTGCCCGAGCACATTGCGCACGCGCGCCTCGGCACCCGACACGTCCTTGCGCACGAACATCGCATTCGCCTCGGTCACCATCGCATCGTGGCGCACGCCGCGCAGCAGCTGGTCGCGCATTGAAATCGCGCGCGGGTTGCGTGCATCCATCGCCAGCACGCGGTCGAGTGCGGCGGCAGCGGCTTCGCGGTTGCCGGCGATGCGCGCGGCCTCGGCCTGCGCCAGGTGGCGCGCGATCGCCACTTCTCGTTGCCGGTACAGCGTGGCGCGGATCTCGGCGTTGTCCGGCGACTGCTTCGCCGCCTGTTCGAACAGCCCGAGCGCGCGATCCTGCTCGCCGGCCATCAGCGCCAGCTTGCCGTCCTCGAACGCCTTGTTGGTGGCACAGCCCGCAAGTGCAAGCACCGCAGCAAAAAGCAGGAAGGCCGCGCGCAGGCGGGGCGGGAAGAATGCAGTCATTTGGCGTTTCCGATGGACAAGGTCTGCCGCTGCTTGAGCGGTTCGAACACGAAGGTGACGGCGCTGGCGCTCACCGATTCGACGCGGTACTGGTTGTTCAGCAGATCGCCCTGGCGCGCGACAAGCATGCGCTCGCCCTGGGCAAGGAAGACGACGGTGGACGTACCTTCGGTCATCCGGCCCTGGTAACGGAAGGGCAAGGGGGGCGCGACCGGCGCCGGTGGCGGTCCGGCCTGTACGCTCACCTTGGGTGGCGGCGGCAGGAAGCTGTGCGCGGCGAACAGGTCATGCCCGACCTCGGCTGCGGTCCGCACCGGCAGCGCGGCGATCGCGCTCCCCTGCTCCACCGCCGCCGTGCGGGCAGTCGCCACCGCCGTGCTGCGCGAAGCGCGCGGTTCCGCGACGAGGCCAGCCGCATCGCCGGCATCGTCCTCGATGCCGGCCGCGTACCACACCGCCAGCAGCGTCGCGATCAGCGCAATGACGAGGCCGCGGTTCATGAAGCCTCCTTCATCAGTATCGACACGCGTACCGTGGCGTCGACCGTATCGCGCGCGATGTCTTCGCGGCGCAGCACGACATCGTCCACCAGCACCGCCGGCGACAGACGCTGGATGTCGGCCAGCCAGGCGCGCAGCGCCGGGTAGCTGCCGCGCAGCGGGAACACGTATTCCTGGCGCGCGTAGCCCGAACCCAGCGGCTGTGACTCGCGGCTTTCGACGCGCGCCAGCGCAAGCTTGCCGGCGGTCGCCGTCTTCGACAGATCGGCCAGCAGCGACGGCAGGCGCTTGCGCTCGACCAGCGCCGCGTCGAAACGCGCCAGCTGTTCGCGCGGCGACTCGACCTTGACGCCCTGCGCCACCCGCTCGGCCAGCGCCTCGTGTTCGGCCTCGAGCGTGTCCAGTTCGGCCTGCAGAGGCGCTGCCGCGCCGAAATGGATGGCCAGCGCGAACGCCAGCAGCGCCACGCCGACGGCGCCCGCCCAGCCCGCGTGAGCCAGCGCGTAAGCCAGATGTGCCTGCAGCCGTTTCATGCGCGCCTCCAGTTCAGACGCAGCGAGAAAGCAACCACCTGCATGCCCTCGCGCTGCTTGAATTCGAACACCTCGATGCGCGGTGCCGCCAGCGACGACGCGTCGGCAAAAGACTCGGCGTAGGCAAACAGTGCATTCAGATCCTTCGCCTCACCGGTCACGCGCAGCAGTCCGCGCGCGGCGTCCGGTTCGACCGACAGCAGCGCGACGTCGGCGTGCTTTCCAGCGAGGGCTTCGAGGTCGGCGAACAGTGGCTGCCAGTCGCGTGCCATCTGCAGCGACAGCGTGCGCGCGACGTCCAGCCGGGTGCGCAGGCCGGCGTCTTCCTGGTCACGTCGCGCCAGTACGCGCGCCTGTTCGGCGGCGCGCGCGGCGCGACGGTTGTCGGCGCGCTGCGCCTCGACCTGCCCCCCCAGCGTGTCGTAACGCTCGGCGGCGAAAGCAGCCGCGGCGCAACCGAGCGCGAGAGCCAGCCAGCCCAGCCAGCCGGGCGCACGCCGACGGGCGACGAAATCGATTTCGGGAACGGCCGGGCGTCTGCTCATGCGCCACCTCCGGCCACGCAGCGCCAGCCGCGCGGCAGCGTCACTGACGGCGAGCCGTGCAGGAAGAGCTGGCCGCCCGACAGTTCGCCGTCGAACAGGCTGAGCCGGCGCTCGAGCACGGCGCCGATACCGCCCGGATCGGCCAGTGCCTCGCCGCGCACGTGCAGCCAGCGACCACCGGCCCACAGGCCCATGCAAAGCCAGCCATGGCGCAGCTGTGCGAATCCGCCGGTCGCCGCGTCACCGCGCAGCCCGGCGTAGGCGCGCAGCCAGGCCGGCTGCATGCTCTTCAGCTTCACGCCGCGTGCGGCACACCAGGCCTGCAGGCGCTGCACCAGCGCGGCATCGAGCGCGCAGGCGAGCACGCTTGCCGCCGGTCGCGCATCCCAGCTGAACACCCAACCCTGGGCGGCACTGCCGAACACCTCGATCATGCGGGCACGCACCAGCGCGTGCTGCTCATCGTGGCCGACGACACCGGGCGGCACCTCGATCACCTGCCAGCGCGCCCAGGCGTTGTCCACCGTCACCTGCAGCGCAGCGCGACGCGGCGTCGACTCGGCCGGCAAGGCGTCGAGCGAGGCAGCCAGATTGTCCAGCGACAGCATCTGCGCCACGCCGTGCCGGCCGAGCGACACGCCGTGCGGACCGACTTCGAGCGTCAGCGCCTCAGACGACAAAAGTGACACGGTTCAATTCCGCCAGACTGGTTTCGCCGCTGGCCACCAGGGCCAGGCCGGCTTCGCGCAGGGTGCGCGTGCCGCGCGCGCGCGCGGCCTCCTTCAGTTGTCGCATCGGTGCGCGGGTGACGATGAGCTCGCGCAGTTCGTCGTCCAGCACCAGCAGTTCGGCGATCGCTCGCCGGCCCTTGTAGCCGGTGCCGCGGCAGTGGCCGCAACCGGTGCCGGCGCGGAAGTCGTAGCCGCCCGCGCCGATCAGACCAGCCAGGCCGGATTCCTCGAGCTGCGCGGCTTCCGGCACCTGCGGAGCCGCGCAGTGGCGACAGTTCAGCCGCAGCAGGCGCTGTGCGACGATGCCGTTCAGGGCGGACACCAGGTTGTAGGGGTCCACGCCCATGTGCAGGAAGCGGCCGATCACGTCGAACACGTTGTTGGCGTGCACCGTGGTCAGCACCAGGTGACCGGTCAGCGCTGCCTGCACGGCGATCTCGGCGGTTTCGCCGTCGCGGATCTCGCCCACCATGATCTTGTCCGGGTCGTGCCGCAGCACCGAGCGCAGGCCGCGCGCGAAAGTGAGGCCCTTCTTCTCGTTCACCGGAATCTGCAGCACACCGGGCAACTGGTACTCGACCGGGTCCTCGATGGTGATGATCTTGTCCAGGCCGTGATTGATTTCGCCGATGGTCGCGTACAGCGTGGTGGTCTTGCCGGAGCCGGTCGGGCCGGTCACCAGCAGCATGCCGTAGGGCTCGGCCGCCAGCTTGCGCAGCGCAGCGCGCGCAATGTCGTCGAAGCCCAGGCTTTCCAGCGTCAGCGCCTTCAGTTCTTCGGTCAGGTGCTCCTTGTCGAGCACCCGCAGCACCGCGTCCTCGCCGTGCACGCTGGGCATGATGGACACGCGCAGGTCGATGTCGCGGCCGGCGTAGGCCACCTTGAAGCGGCCGTCCTGCGGCACGCGCCGCTCGGCGATGTCCAGCTCGGCCAGTACCTTGATGCGCGAGATGACCTGTTCGGCGGTGTCGGCGCCTGCGATCTGGCCGACGCGCACCATCACGCCGTCGACACGGTATTTCACCTGCATGCCGGCCGGCACCGATTCGAGGTGGATGTCGGACGCGCCCTGCTTCAGCGCGTCGTACAGCGTCGAGTTGACCACCCGCACGACCGGGCTGGCGTCGTCGGCAATGCGCGCCAGCGACAGCACTTCGGCCGAACTGCTGCTGACCTGCTCGCCCTCGTCCAGCAGGCCAGCGGAAGCACGCTGACTTTCCTCGAAGCGCGCCAGCGCGGCGGTAATGTCGTCGCGCGTGGCGACGCGCAGCTCGAAGCTGTCGTGCAGCGTAACCGCCAGCCAGTCCTGCAGCGCCGCATCGTAAGGGTCGGCGACCACGGCGACGCGTGCCCCTGTCTCGTCGGTCGCCACGACCACGGAACGCGCCAGCGCCTCGGAAAAGCGGATGCCGCCCAGCGTCATCGTCAGCGCGTTGAGGTCGGCGCTGTGCATCGCGCGCAGCCCGAGCTGGGCGGCGACACGGGCGCACATGTCGTCCGGCGTGCCGCCGGAGAGGTCGATCAGCGCCTGCATGACCGAACCGCGCCCGGCCTGCGCGCGGGCGCGCGCCAGCAGGTCGTGGGGAATCGGAGACGGCACGGCGGTCGTCGGCAGCGCGCTCATTGCAGGCTCTCCGCCAGCTGGAAGATGGGCAGGTACATCAGCACCACGACGCCGCCGATGGCCAGACCGATCACCAGCATCAGCAAGGGGCCGAACAGCCGGGTCGCGCGGTCGAGCCAGCGCGTCATTTCCTCGTCGTGGAAGGCGGCGATGCGTTCCATCATGTCGCCCAGATTGCCGGCGCGCTCACCGACGCGCAGCATGCGCGACGCCACAGCGGTGCTCAGACCGACCTCGGTGAAGGCGTCCGACGCGGCACGCCCCTCGCGTATCGACAGCAGCGCGCGCGTCAGGCTCTGCTGCATCGGCAGCGGCAGCAGTTCGCGCACCAGTTCGAGCGACTGCACGACCGGAATGCCGCCGCGCAGCAGCATGCCCACCGTGCGGAAGAAGCGCGCCAACCGGAACACCCGCATCCGGCTGCCGATGCCGGGCACGCGCTCGAACTGGGCCATCAGCCCCTGCCGGAACGCCGGCTGACGCACCGTCCAGGCGATGCCGATCACCACCACGAGCAGGCCCAGCCCCAACGAAGCCGAATTCGCCTTGACGAAATGGCCCCAGGCGAGCAGCCACTGCGACGCCAGCGGCAGTTCGGTGGAAATATCTTCATACACTTTGGAGAACTCCGGCACCACGAACACCAGCAGGAAGAGCACCACCAGCATGCCCACCACGAGCAGGATCACCGGATAGGTGGCTGCCGCGACCAGCTTGCCGCGCAGGCTGTCGAGCTGTTCGCTGTAGGCGACATAGCGTTCGAGCGCCTGGTCGAGGTCGCTGGTGCGTTCGGACGCACGGATCATCGCCACCAGCAGGTCGGGAAAGATGGCGGTCTGGGCGGACATCGCCATCGACAGCGTCTTGCCCTGGCGCAGCGCGTCGATCAGCGCGCTCAGCACGGTGCGCGACAGTGTGCGGCCCTCCTTCTCGGCCATCACCTCAAGACCTTCGACCAGCGACAGGCCCGAGCGCAGCAACGCCAGCAGCTCCTGACAGAACAGCAGCACCGGAAAGCGCTGCCGGTTGAAGGACAGCGTGTGCGCACGCGCCGCTGACAGCACGGTCAGGCCGTCGGCCTGGACCTGTGCGCGTGCCGACGCTTCGTCGGACGCTTCGACCTGCAGCTGCGTGATGCGATTGGTGACGTCGAGTGCGCGAATGCGGAAAAGCATGTCACCAGTTCGTGATGTCGGCGGCTTCTTCGGTGCCGCCCGCCTGGCCGTCCTTGCCGAGCGAGCTCAGGTCGTACTCACCGTGTTCGCCAGGTGCCTTATATATATAGGGACGCTCCCACGGGTCGAGCGGAACCGCCTTCTTCAGATAGGGGCCCGACCACTTGCTGGTCGTCGACGGACGCTCGACCAGTGCCTTCAGGCCCTCCTCGGTGGTCGGGTAGCGCCCGTTGTCGAGGCGGAACTGGTCGAGCGCCTTTTCCAGCGCGTCGATCTGCGCGCGCGCCGCCTTGACCTCGGACTTGCCGATCTGGCTGAAGAAGCGCGGGCCGACGTATCCGGCAAGCAGACCGATGATGACCATCACCACCAGCAGTTCGAGCAGGGTAAAGCCGCGTTGAGAAATCCGGTTCATAGCCGTAATGTGACGTGTCATGATCGTATCGAGTCTAGTCGCCGTGCATCGACCGCATCAAGCAAACAAGGCCGATGCTTTCCGCTTTATTTCAATATCGCTGAAAACATTCCGCAGCATGCTTGCAATACCCGCAACTTTATCGCCCGCGTATTTCCTGCAGATGAATTCAACGACCGCCCGCTCCGTTTTCCTGCTGCTCGCGCTGCTGTGGGCCGCCGCCGCGCAGGCCGACGTCTATGTGAAGCAGGAAGCCGACGGCGCGCTGGTGCTGACCGACGCGCCCGGCGGTGAAGGCTTCGAGCTGCTGCTGCACAGCGAGCGCGACGCTGCAGCCGCACCGGTGGCGGCGCGCGCCGAGCCCCCGTCGGCCCGGCTGCACGCGCCGCGCATCGAACGCGCCGCACGCGCTGCCGGCGTCGACGCCAGCCTGCTGCACGCGGTCATCCGTGCCGAATCGGCCTACAACCCGAAGGCGGTATCGCCCAAAGGCGCGGCCGGCCTGATGCAGCTGATGCCGGCCACCGCCCGCCGCTATGGCGTGGCCGACCGCTTCGACCCTGACCAGAACGTGCTGGGCGGCGCGCTCTACCTGCGCGACCTGCTGGCCCGTTTCGACGGCCAGCTCGAACTGGCGCTGGCCGCCTACAACGCTGGCGAAGGCGCGGTGCAGAAGTACGGCGGGCGCGTTCCGCCGTATGCCGAAACGCAGCGCTACGTGCCGCAGGTGATGCACAACTACCGCTCGCTGCAGTAGATCGCCGACCGCTTGCGGACAAAAAAATGGCCTGCGCAAGCAGGCCATTTTCATTCCGGCGGGTGTCTCAGGCCCTGCGCCTGCGCGCTACCGCTGCCAGCACGCCCAGCCCGGCGAGGAACATCGCGTACTCAGCCGGTTCCGGAACCGGTGCAGCCTGCCAGCCGATGTCGCGCAGGATGGCGTAATCGAGCGCGGTAAGCGCACGGCGCTCGCCGGTATTCAGCGTTTGCGTCATCAGCGCGGTCTGCGCCACGCCATTGACCGTGCTGACCACGCTGTCGTCGAGGAAACGCTCGTCGACGATTTCCTGATCGTTCTCCGCGTCGTAGTAGTAGTACACCGGCACGCCCTCGCCATACTCGGCAAGCGCGTTGGCGCCGACGAAGGTGAGGTTCTCGCTGTCGACATTGGCGTGGTAGGACGCCACCGGGGTGCCCGCACCGCCGACGCCGTAACCCAGGATGCCCAGCAGGCCGCGCAGCGCGACCGTGTAGAAGTCGTACTGGCCCTCGAAGGACTCCAGCGTCGAGATGTCGTCGTCGACGTAGAAGCTGGCTTCGCTGTCGAAGGCGAGCGAGCCGCCCCAGGGCGAATAGTCGGTCGGTGTCGACGCGATGGCGCCGGGTTGGCCGCGGCTACGCAGTTCGTCGCGGTAAGCGAGGAAGGCCGGATCGTTCGCCGGCACCGAAGCCGGCCGCGTCGCGTTGCGCACGGCGCCGCTGAGCGCCAGGTGCGGCGCGCCGAGCGCCGATCGACCACCGACGTACACATAGATCTGGTTGGCGCCGATGGTGTTGACCGCCGGCGACGAGGTGCCGGTATCCGGCGGCGTGAAGAAGATGCTGGGCGCGAAGTCGCCCTGCGGCGCGATCGCACTCAGCTGGTCGGAAATGCTCGCCTCTATCGTGCCGGCGGCCTGTTCGAGCAGCGCCTTCATTTCGTTCGTCATGACACCGTTGCCGTCACGGCTGTAGTCGAACACGAATTCGATATTGGCCTGCGCGCCACCAGCCAGCGTCATCGACGCCAGCACACCGGCCAGCGCCTTGAATACGGGTCGCATGTCCATCCTCCTGTCTGTGAATGTTGTGCGGCGATGCAGCCGCCGTGGTCTGACCTTTTGCAGGAAGCGTGCCGGCCACCGCACGGTCGATCACTTCGCGCCGTGTTCCCCGCATGCCGGCGATGCCTTCCCGCTCGCCCGGTGCGACATGCCCGATGCGTCGATGGCCATGACGAAGGCAAACAACCACCCTGGTGCATATCAACCACCATGACCAGAACCGGATACGACCTCCTGCATGCATGCGGCGGCCGGGCCCGGTCACCCGCGTGTCTGGCCCCACCCTTGCTTCTGGCCTCCAGCCTCGGCAGTCCCGCCCGTACGCGGACGCTGCCGGAAAGCACACAAGGAAGACGTCCCGCCGGCTGGCGAGGGCGTTCGCTGCAGGTCACCCCGCCTGCCAGGAGGAGGAGCCGTTGAAATTCAATCTGCGTATCGCGGCGTACTGCCTGGCCGCGCTCTGCATAGACGCCGCTCAGGCACAGGCACCGACGCCGCCGCCCGAAGAGGTCGCAGGGCCGCCGGCGCCGGCCACCGAGGCCGAACCCGGGGCGGACGCCATCATCCTCGACCCCATCCTGATCCGTGAACGGCGGCCGCAGGACATCGGCCCGATGCCCGGTCTCGGACTGACGCGGGAGGAAATCCCGTCCAATGTCCAGAGCATCACGGCAAAGGACATCCGCGACAGCAACAGTCTGTCGCTGACCGATCTGATGAATTCGCAGATGCAGTCGGTCACCGTCAACGACTACCAGGGCAACCCCTTCCAGGTCGACGTGCAGTTCCGCGGTTTCACCGCGGGCCCGCAGGTCGGCACGCCGCAAGGGCTGTCGGTCTTCCTCGATGGCATACGCATGAACGAGCCCTTCGGCGACGTCGTGAACTGGGACATGATCCCGATGAACGCGCTGTCGCGCTTCGACGTGTTCCCGGGTTCGAATCCGCTGTTCGGTCTCAACACACTGGGCGGCGCGCTGTCGATGCGCACCAAGAGCGGCTTCACCGACCCCGGCGTCGAGGCGAAGCATCTCGGCGGCTCGTGGGGGCGCAATCAGATGCAGCTGTCGGCTGGCGGCAGCAAGGGGCCGGTCGCCGGCTTCGTCGCGCTGCATGGCTTCGCCGAGGACGGCTGGCGCGACAACTCGCCGAGCGCGCTGCGCCAGCTCTTCGTCAAGAACGAGATCGCCATCGACCGCCTGCTGCTGGGTTTCTCCATGCTCAAGGTCGACACCGACCTCGTCGGCAACGGCCTCATCCCGCTGGAGGACTACCAGCGCCGGCCTGAATCGGTGTTCAGTTCGCCCGACGAAACGAAGAACGAACTGAACCAGTACCAGTGGTCGGCCATGTTCGAGGTGTCGGAGAGCTTCAACATCACCGCGATGAGCTACCGGCGCAACAGCGAGCGCTCGGGCTTCAACGGCGACATCGACGAAGAAGGTTTCGAGGAACTGGACGACCGGCGCTCGGTGACCGCGCAGTACAACCGCTACTGCGCCTATGCCGATCTGGACGAGGACTACTTCGCCGACAACAACATTCCGCTGAACGCGCCGTGTGACGCAGCACCCGTCAATTCCAACTTCGGGCAGGTGCGCAACGGCGCCAACGGTGCCGCCAACAACACAGCCGAGCCGGGCGTAGTAGACGGCACGCCGATCGCACGCGGTACGCGCACTGCGCTCGACCAGGCCGGCCAGGGCATGTCTCTGCAGCTGAACTGGAACTTCGAGCGCCACAAGTTCATGGTGGGCGCATCGCTCGACCGCAGCGACACCACCTACTACAGCAGCCAGCGCCTCGGCCTGCTCGACGCCGACCGCCACTTCTACTACGGCAGTGTCGGCTACGGGCCGGGTCAGATCGATCCGCGTTTTTACGCCGCGCACAACGAGGTCGAGGTGAACGACTTCGGCGGCAGTTCGAAAACGCGCAGTGTCTACCTGAGCGAAACATGGACGCCGCGCGACAACCTGCATCTGTCGTTTGCCGCCCGCTACAACGTGACCAAGGTGAACAACTGGCTGCGCGGCCGTTCATCGACCGGAGAACTGACCGAGCTGAACAACGCGCCGCCAGCACAGAGCTCCATCCTGTGCTGGGGCAACTACCCGGACGAGTGTCACTACTTCCCGGAGTGGATTTCCTACGACCCGGCCAACGTGGCCCGCGCAGAAAAGCGGGAGAAGCACATCTATCGCTCGTTCAACCCGGCCGCCGGTGTGAGCTGGCTGCCGAGCGAAAACGTGAACCTGTTCGCCAACTACAGCCGCGGGGCACGCGTGCCGTCGGTGATCGAACTCGGCTGCGCCATCGACCGCTCGACGGTGATCCGCGGTGGCTTCGAAATACCGGCGGCCACCGTGGCGCCGGTCTGCCATCTGCCGAACACGATGTCGGGCGACCCCTTCCTGCCGCAGATCCGTTCGCACTCCTACGAGATCGGCGCCCGCGGCACGCTGGACAATGGCATAGGCTGGAACATCACCGCCTTCCGCACCGATCTGAGCAACGACATCTACATGATCGGCGTGTCGCCCAGCCGCAGCTACTTCGACACCATAGGCAACACCCGCCGCCAGGGTCTGGAAATGGGTGTGAATGGCAAGCTGGACAAGTTCGACTTTCGCGTCAATTACGCCTACACCGAAGCGACCTTCGAGTCCGACTTCTACATGAACAGCCCGCACAACAGCAGCGCGGACTTCAACCAGAACTCGCGACCGAACGCCACCATACCCAGCCCCGGTGCGTCGCTGAACAGCGGATACGGCACCTACCAGATGATCCATGTCGAACCGGGCGACACGCTGCCCGGTGTGTCGAAGCACAACATGAACCTCACGCTGGGCTACCAGGCGACCGAAAAGCTGCATTTCAAGCTGGGCATGGTCGCGCACTCGCCGTCCTTCCTGCGCGGCAACGAGAACAACGACCACACCACGGGCGGCACCGACAAGGAAACCGGCTCGTTCTACTGCGGCAACCCCGCCTGCACCGTCATCAACCAGAGCACCACACCGCCCGGCCGCGCCTTTCGCTACGGCGGCAAGCTGCCGGGCTACGCCATCTTCAACCTGACGACCACCTACAAGATCGATCGTCGATGGACCGCGATGCTGCAGATCAACAACCTGCTCGACAAGGACTACTTCACCGCCGGCCGCCTCGGCGTCACGCCCTTCGCGCCGAGCGTGAACGGCGCCATCGGTGAAAGCGGCTGGAACTACAACTCGGCCGACTGGCTGAACACCACCATGGTCGCACCGGGCGCACCGCGCGCGGTGTGGCTGGGCATGAGCTATCGACTGGACCTCTAACCCTCCCCGCGCCTCGCCGGCAGCGGTCACGCCAAAGTCATCTTCGCGCGACGGGGAGGAGACTGTTCGCGCTCGCGAAATCAATACTCAAGTCATTGTTTTGCAATGTTTTTCAAAGTGAAGAATTCCCCTCTTCAGCAGGGCATTCATCCCTGAAGGATTTCCGTTTCACCTCCTAGTCTGCATAAGTCCATGCCAACGGGAAGGGCGGAGCCAATCACGGTTCCTGCAGGCAGCGGACACCGATCCGGCGGGCAGATCGCGCGCCGGCCCATGTCTAGTCAGGAGGAATAACGATGCGAAGAACCTTGCTGTCCGGTGCCCTGCTGCTCGCCTGCGGTGCGCTGTCCGCACCGGCGATGGCCGATTTCGTCACGCTGAACATGTCCGGCGCACTGGTCATGACCTCGTGCAACCCGACGCCCACCTGCCGCACCAGCGCATGGCCCGGCTCCAA
This sequence comes from Methyloversatilis sp. NSM2, assembly GCF_038066675.1. NCBI lineage: Bacteria > Pseudomonadati > Pseudomonadota > Betaproteobacteria > Nitrosomonadales > Sterolibacteriaceae > Methyloversatilis > Methyloversatilis sp. NSM2. The sequence goes on along the minus strand of NZ_JBBUKV010000001.1, from coordinate 776,565 downwards.
CCCCGGCGGCTATCTGCTGCTGAATGCCCGGCGCACCAACATCGTCGTGAACGCGGTGACGGTGGGCAAGGTGCTCGACCGGGTTTGGAAGAAGCCTTTCTCCAACACCTACGTATTCGCCACCCGCGTCATCCTGAACGACAGCGACTGGGGCACCGGCTACCCGTTCGAAGTCGATGACATCTTCCGCTACGGCTTCTCCGGCAGCGCCTCGCTGGCGGCGGGCTGGCGCAACGCCCGGGTCAGCGACCAGGCGATCGACCAGGTCGGCCGCACCAGCGTCGGCCTGAATGAAGGCGAGAAGACCTTCGACCTCGGCGTGGTCGACTTCTTCTCGCCGCTCTTCGTCCAGATACCGGAAGAAGGCGGCGGCGATGACGACGACGACGAGGAAGAGGTCGCTGGCGGCGAGGACGAGGACGAAACCCTCGACACCGGCTCGCCCGGCAAGGTGCGCACCGCCTGGTACTACGTCCGCACCACCGCCAGCGGCTACCAGCTGAGCGCCAATGCGATCCGGCTGTGGAACGCCGGCGAGAGCGAGGGCCAGGAACAGACCTCGCTGTGGTTCAGCGGCTTCGTTCCGACCCACTGAGCGCAGATCGCGGCCGGCGGCATTGCCGTCGGCCTCCGTCACAACAGAAATCAGCGTATCGGGGCCATCCGGTTCCCGTTTCAACAGCCTGTCCACCCAAGGAGAGCATCATGAAACATCGCCTGATCTGCGCCGCCGGCGCACTCGCCCTGGCCGGCGTCGCCGCCCCCTCGCACGCCGCCTTCGTATCGCTTCCATCGACCGGCACCATCATGCAGGTGTGCGGCGACAGCGGCACCGGCAACTCGACCAGCGTCGCCTGCGGCGCCGGCTCGGTCTCCACTGCGACCTCCGGCTTCAGTCTGCTCACCAGCACCACACGCACGCTGACCGCCGGCACGACAACGGTCGGCAGCCTGTCCGACCGCGTCTATGGCAACGGGGCCGGCACCTACATTTTCGGTATGCGGCTGGACATGAATGCCAGCGTCTGGGATTCGACCGGTCTCGCCTTCGAAGTGAACGACGCCTTCCGCAGCGGCTTCGCCGGGGCTGCCAGCGTGCAGGGCGGCTACTCCAAGGTCGACATCACCGGGCCGGTCACCGACGAGTACGCGCGCTCGATCGGCCGCTCGGCCGAAGGCATGAACGAGCCCGGCATCGGTACCTACGATGCCGACTGGGTGCGCTTCGAAACCGACGTAAACGTGGACGACCCGGACGGCAGCAGCCCGGGCACCTCGGCCTGGTACTGGGTCAAGATCACCGGCGCCAACGGCTGGACGACGGCCGAAGAAGCCATCCGCCTGTGGGAGGGTGGTGAAGAGGACCAGACCCAGTACTCGATCTATGTGACGGGCTATGTGCCGACCTATGCGAGCGCCCGCCTCGCGGCGTCGGCACTGGCGCCGGTGCCGGAGCCGTCCGAGTACGCGATGTTCCTGGCCGGCCTCGGCGTCCTCGGCTTCGCTGCACGCCGTCGCATGCGCTGAGCGCAGCGTCCGGTCGCCGCGCCTGCAGCGGCGGCGGCCGGTTTTTTGCTTTGCAGCCGCACGCCCTTCGCACGCTCACCCCGAGGCCACGATGCACCGACCCCTGCTGCACGCACTCGCGCTATCCGCCGCCCTGATGCTGGCGGCGCCTTCGCACGCCCTCAACGGCGGCATCCCTACGAATGCCTTCGGCCACCTCGGCACGGTCGGCAGCAACGGCCTGGACGGCATCCTGATCGCGCCGAACTGGGTGCTGACCGCGGCCCATGTCGCGCACAGCGGCAGCACCTTCCAGTCAGCCTACGGCAGCGCCGCTATCGACGCCGCCTACGTCGCGCCCGGCGCCGCCTTCCCGAGCCATGACATCGCCCTGCTCCATCTCGCCACACCGCTCGACGCGCCGCTCTTCCCGACACTCAATGCGACGGTGATCGACTCAGCTTCGGCAAGGGCCGGCGCCGAGGCGACTGCTGCGGTCGCGGCCAATGGAGGACAAAGGAGCCTGGCCTACACGACGCTGGTCGACGCCTTCGACACCGCGGGTGGCGACAACGGCGCGCAACTGACCGTCTGGTACATCGCAGTCGGTCCCGCCTCCAACAGCAATGCGCTGCTGCAGGGCGGCGACAGCGGCGGTTCGCTGTTCGCCGGCCAAGCCGACGACAGCACGGGTCTGCTGATCGGCATCGCCTCGGCCAGCGACGGGCAGCATTCCTATTTCGTGCAGCCCGGCGCCTACCGCGCATGGCTGGACAGCACGATGGCGACCTCCGGTCAGAGCGCCGTCTGGAGCGCCAGTCCGGTGCCCGAACCGGCGCCCGCACTGCTCTGGCTGGGCGCCCTGCCGCTGCTGTTCGCCCGCGCACGACGACGCCGGCGCTGAGTACGCCACGTCCAGCACAGGTGGTTGTGATCAACCACCCTGCATGACATCAACCACCGCCAACAAGGCTTCATACGAGCGAAGCATTCGGCCACTGCGCGCCGGGCCGCCTCGCACAGCGCAACGGTGATTCGCTCCCGCGGAAGGAACGGAATTTGCGTTGTGCCGCATGAAGTCATGACTGCGCGCAGTCACCCCATGCGCGGCACACGTATCCAACAAACAGGAGGACAGACCTTGAACAACTTCCGCAGACTGGCCCTTGCGCTCGCACTCGGATCGACCTTCGGCAGCGCCCACGCCTACGTGAACATCGTGTTCGATTACAGCCACGACACCAGCGGCTTCTTCACCGCAGATCGTAGGGCAACGCTCGAGCAGGCCGCACAGGCCTTCGAGACGCGGGTGTTCGACGACCTCACGGCGATCAAGTCAACACCGGGCGGCGACGGCTATGTCATCGAGTTCAATCAGCCGAACAATTCCGGACTGCAGACCAGAATCGAGAACGCGAACCTCGCCGCTGGCGAACTGCGCATCTTTGTCGGCAGCGGCAATGTAGGCCTTAACCGATCCAGAGAAAGCATACCGATCGCGTCCCAGATGGGCACCTACAACGGTGTCACCAGTACCACGTCGCAGTTCGGCGAGTTTGCGCAGAACGCCAGGACGCGCGGTCAGGAGAACTGGCCCGACGAACCTGCGATGTGGGGTGGCACGATCACCTATGACAGCTCTGCGAACTGGTACGCAGATACCGATGTAAGCACGGGGGAATCCTTCGCCGGAAAATGGGATCTCTACAGTGTGACTTTGAAAGGTCTGATCTCGATTCTCGGCGCGAACGTCACGTCCGATGCCTGGTATCCGCTGTTGAGTGGAGTGGGCCGGTTCAACGGCGCACACGCGAAAGAGGAATACGGTGTGCGCAACCCCCGCGGAGTACTGCAGGCAATTCCGATGGAGGAGATCATTTCTTCGAGCACCCGTCTTGCATCGAACATCCAGGGCAAGCTCGACGACGGTACCCTGCAGACAGCGCTTTTTGCGTGGGGCCTTTCGATGGGTGAGCGACGTCATCTGACGGAACTCGATTACGCCATCCTCGATGACATGGGCTGGGACGTCACCGGCTTCACCGAAATGCCTAACACGCCGCCGGTGCCGGAACCGCAGACCTGGGCCATGCTGGCTGCCGGTCTCGGCCTGATCGGCCTGCAGGCGCGGAAGAAGATGCGCGGCTGATCGCGGTCGCAAGCTGCGAAGGGCTCCGATGCGGCGGAGCCCTTTTCGTTTCCGCCGCTGCGGGCCGCGTTCAGTCCTCGACCGCGCCGCGCAGACCGTGCTTCTCGATGCGATAGCGCAAGGTCATGCGGCTCACGCCGAGCCGACGCGCGGCCTCCGACACATTGCCGCGCACGCGGTCCAGCGTGCGTTCGATCAGCCAGCGCTCGGCCTCGTCCAGCGTCATCGACGCGAACGGCACCGCGGCGGCGTCGGCACTGACGATGGTCGCCGACGGCAGGCCGAGGTCGGCGGCACCGATATCCCGCCCCTGGCACAGCAGCACGGCACGCTCGATCAGGTGCTTCAGTTCGCGCACATTGCCCGGCCAGTGATAGCGCTGCAGCGCCGACAGCGCGACCGGGTCGAAGCCGGGTTCGTCGAGCGCATAGCGGCGCGCCGTCTGCGCCGCGAAGTGGCGGGCCAGCAGGGTCACGTCGTTGCCGCGCTCGCGCAGCGGCGGCATGGTCAGCGTAACCACGTTGAGCCGGTAGTAGAGGTCGGCGCGGAACTGACCGGCGGCGATCATCGCCGGCAGGTCGCGATTGGTGCCGGCGACGAAGCGCGCGGCAATCGGCCGCTCACGCACCGAACCGACGCGCCGCACGACGCGTCGCTCGATCACGTTGAGCAGCTTGGCCTGCATGTCCAGCGGCAGCTCGCCGATTTCGTCGAGGAAGGCGGTGCCGCCCTCGGCCGCTTCGAGCAGACCGGCGCGCGCGCCCTGGGCACCGGTGTAGGCGCCCTTCTCATGGCCGAACAGTTCGGCTTCGATCAGTTCGCGTGGCAGCGAAGCGCAGTCGATCTGCACGAAAGGACGGTCCTGCAGCGGCCCGGCGCGATGCAGCAGGCGCGCCGCGACGTCCTTGCCGGTACCGGTTTCGCCGACGATGAGCACGGTGGGCGGCGGCGCGAGGCTGCTGCCGGTCAGCCCCGCCAGCGCGACCACCTGTTCGCGCGCCGCCCGCATGGCCGGACTGTCGCCGAGCAGCAGCGCGTTCTCACTGACCTGGCTGTGATGGCTTTCGCGGCTGCGCGAGTAATCGACCTTCTGCCTGAGGCCGGCGGTGCGCAGCACGCGCTCGACCACCAGTTGCAGCTCTTCCAGATCGACCGGCTTCTTCAGGTAGTCGGCGGCCCCCAGTTTCATCGCCCGCACCGCGTCCTCGACCTCGCCGTAGGCGGTCAGCACGACCACCGGCGCGGCACGATTGTCGCCATTCAGCTCAGCCAGCAGGTCGAGGCCGTGGCCGTCCGGCAGACGCAGATCGAGCAGCACCACGTCGGGCGCAAACCCACCCAGCGCCTCGCGCGCCTGCAGCAGCGTCGTCGCGTGCTGGCAGGCATAGCCGGCGCTGCCCAGCCGGCGCGTCACCGCGCGCGCGAACAGCGCCTCGTCCTCGACCAGCAGCAGGCGCGCCGCGGTGGATGGCGCCGGCGGCAAGGTTTCGTCGACGTCAATCGTTCCAGGGTTCGACAACATGCGCTTCCTTCGATGGCAGCACCATGACTGCTTCGGTGCCAGGGTCGTGATGGATGAATTCGAGCCGGCCACCATGCACGTCGCACACCTTTGCGGCGAACGGAATGCCCAGGCCGCTGCCCTGCAACTTGGTGGTGGCGACCGGCCGCAACCCACGCAGCGCCGGACTGCCGTTCATGCCGCTGCCGTGGTCGCGTACCGACAGCGACACCTGGCCGCCAACGCTGGCGTGCCGCAGCACGATCTCGCCGCCCGGCGATGACGCTTCGATGGCATTGATCAGCAGGCCGAGCAGCGCCTGTTCCATCAGCTGGGCGTCCAGTTCGACCATGCCGCCCTCGCCCCAGCCGATGCGCCGCAGCCGGATGCCACGCGCTTCCATGCGATCGCGCGCCAGCTGGGCAACGGTGTCGAACAGCGCCGTCACCTGCAGCGGCACGCGCTGCGGCTGCAACGGATGCAGGTAGGACAGCAGTGAATAGGTCCAGCCATCCAGGCGGTCGGCGGCGGCGATGATGCCGGCCAGCCCTTCCCTTACGTCGGCCGGCAACGCGGCGTCATCGATCACCTGCGCGGTGGCCCGTATGCTGGCCAGCGGATTGCGGATGTTGTGCGCCACCACCGGCACCAGCGCGCCCAGCGTGGCCTGTTTCTCGGCACACAGCAGCGCTTCGCGGCTGGCAGCCAGATCGGCCGCCATCGAATTGATCGCGTGCGACAGCCTGACCAGTTCGGCTGCACCGCGCTCCGGCACGCGGTGCTGCAGTTGTCCGCGGCTGATGTTGCGGGTGGCGTCCATGATGGCGGCGAGCGGCTCGGCCACGGCGCTGCGCAGATAGCGCCGGAACACGATGAAGATGACAGTGGCCAGCAGCAGCGGCAAGGCGAGCAGCCAGGGCACCACCGCGTGCAGCACACCGAGCCGGCGATCGACCGCGCGACGCTGTTGCTGCAGCTGGCTTTCGAACTCGCCGAGCCGCAGTTCGAAATCGTGGAATGCGCCGCGCTCCAGTTGAAGGTCGAGCCGGCTGCCCTCGGCACGCGCCGCGTCAGGCGATGCGCGCAGCAGCACTTCGCCATAGCCGCGCACGCCTTCGTAGGCCAGACGCAGCGCGTCGACGACTGTCCGCTCCTCGGGCTGTCGCACTTGTTGATAGACGAGGTCGAAGTGGCGATCGATGTCGTCGGCGTAATGCGCGAACTCGAGCGCCGCGCCGACATCGCCGAGAAAGGCGTGGTCGAACACCTCCTTGATCTGACGGTAGAGGCTGCCGCGCATCTCCAGTACCTCCGCGCTCATTCCGGCCAACCGGTCGCGTTCGCCGGCGGCCTCCTGCCACAGCTGCAGCCCGCCCCACCCCATCGCGCCGGAAAACAGCAGCAGACCGAGATAGAACGCTGCGTAACGCAGCTGCAGTCTTTTCAGGGAATGCGCTTCACCGACGAAATGGCTGGCCAAGGCCCGGACACGCCTCATGGTTGATCGGCGAAGACAGTGCAAGAAACACGCCCGGAACAAGGCGGCGTGCGGCGACCGACGACGACCGGCGCCGCCGTCACCCGCGGCGGCAGCGCGCGGACACCACATGACGATGGCGAGACCTCGCTGATGCGGTCGCCAGACGCATCGAGGACGACGTCACACGCGGAGAAACCACCCGAGGCGCACCGCCGGATGGCTGACTGAAACCATGTCGTGTCATATCAACCACCATGAGAAACCGTCTGTCATGGTGGACCGACGCCTCCCGACGCGCCCGGGAAACACACCTGCATTACCGGTGAGCTACACCTTGAGCAGGTGACGTCGGCATGTGCGATGGCAAGGGATGTGTCGGCGACGACCGGGCAAACGCACGCGCGAACTCGCGCATGACCGGTCAAGGCGGCGCTGGCGCCCGACGCAGGTCTTCGGAATCGGAGGCCGTGAACGAAAAAAAGCGCCCGGAAAAACAACCAGGCGCTTGATTCGAAAGGATTTTTCAGTGGCGGAGAGGGCGGGATTCGAACCCGCGTTAGGTTTTCACCTAAACACGCTTTCCAGGCGTGCGACTTAAACCACTCATCCACCTCTCCGCGAAGACGCGAGACTATATCAGAAACCCTGCCGCTTGTTTGCGCTCGGACGCGCCGCAAATGCGGTGGCCCAGAAAGCAGAAGGCCCGCTTTTGGCGGGCCTCTTGCCTTACAGGTGCCGACTTTCGCGCGGGTTGCGCGGTCGGTCTAGGGATAGGCGGGGTCGTGCCTTCAGTGATCTACGCCTCCGCCGGTCGGCGCGCTGCGCGCCGTGGTGCCGAGATTGGGGTAACGGACATGTTCGACCAGATCCTGCGTTTCGGCGTCGGGTGTCGGCGTCAGAAGACTGACGACGATGAGCACAATGAAACCGGTCGGAATGCCAAAGAAGCCGCATGAAATCGATTCGATGCCGAACCACGCGTTGCTGATGTCGCCGCCGAAGAAGGGATGCGTGATCGCCGCGTAATAGAGGCACATGCCGAGCCCGGCCACCATGCCGGCGACGGCACCTGCCATATTGGCCCGCTTCCAGAACACGCCGCACACCAGCGCCGGGAAGAAGGCCGACGCGGCAATCGAGAAGGCCAGCCCGACCATGAAGAGAATGTTGTCCGGCTTCAGCGAAGCGGTGTAGGCGGCGATCAGCGCCACCACCAGCAGCAGCGTCTTCGAAATGACCAGCCGGCGCTGGGTCGAGGCGTTCGGGTCGATCACCTTGTAATAGACGTCGTGCGACATCGCGTTGGCGATGGTCAGCAGCAGACCGTCGGCGGTGGACAGCGCCGCCGCCAGACCGCCGGCGGCGACCAGTCCGGAGATCACGTAGGGCAAGCCGGCAATCTCCGGCGTCGCCAGCACGATCACGTCGGTGTTCAGCGTCAGTTCGGCCAGTTGCAGGATGCCGTCGGCGTTGATGTCGTCTATCTTCACCAGCCCGACCTTGCCCCATGAGGCAACCCAGCCCGGCAAGGTGGAAATGGTCGAGCCGACCAGGTTGTTGTACACCTCCCACTTGGCGAACACCGCGTAGGCAGGCGCCGTGAAGTAGAGCAGGAAGATGAAGAACAGCGACCAGAAAACCGATTCGCGCGCTTCCTTGACGCTGGGCGTCGTGTAGTAGCGCATCAGGATGTGCGGCAGCGAGGCGGTGCCTATCATCAGGCAGATCACCAGCGCGATGAAGTTCAGGCGCTTGCTGTCCGAGTCCGCCTGGTCCTTGCCGACGTGCGCTTCGGTGTGCGCGAGTGGCGGCTTGGCCTTTGCCTCGGCCAGCCTGCGCGCCTCGCCCCACTTGCGCCGAGCTTCGGCCTCGGTCTTCGGGATGTTGCGCAGCGCCATTTCAGCGGCGGCGATCTGCTTGGCCGGCGCGTTGGCCGACTTCAGCTGGTCGAGCTTTGCGGTCAGTTGCGCGCGCTCGGCGTCGAGCGAGCCCGGCAGGCCCTGGATCTTACGGTCGAAATCGTCGGCCCTGGCCTTGTACAGCGCATTGACCTCGACCTCCTTCGGCGCCGCGAACAGTTCGGTCTCCTTGGCCGTCAACTTCTGCAGCACCTGACCATACATCGCCTGCGGCACCGGCACGCCGGTCACCTTGGTCGACAGGATGACCACCGGAATCAGGTAGGCGACGATGAGGATGATGTACTGCGCGACCTGGGTCCATGTCACCGCGCGCATACCGCCGAGGAAGGAACACACCAGGATGCCGGCCAGGCCGACGAATACGCCGACCTCGAACTCCAGACCGACGAAGCGGCTGGTGATCAGCCCGACACCGTAGATCTGCGCCACGACATAGGTGAAGGACGCGAGGATCGCAGCGACGACGCCGATCAGGCGCGCCAGGTTACCGCCGTAGCGGGCGCCAAGGAAATCGGGAATCGTGAATTCGCCGAACTTGCGCAGATAGGGGGCGAGAAAGAGCGCGACCAGACAGTAACCGCCGGTCCAGCCCATCACGAAAGCCAGGCCCTGGTATCCGCTGAAGTACAGCGTGCCTGCCATGCCGATGAAGGACGCGGCGGACATCCAGTCGGCGCCGGTCGCCATGCCGTTGAACAGCGCCGGCACCCGCCGGCCGGCGACGTAGTACTCGGCCACGTCGGCGGTACGGCTCATGACGCCGATGCCGGCGTACAGCGCGATGGTCGAAAACATGAAGATGTAGCCGATCCACTGCGACGACATGCCCAGCTGCTCGGCGACCGCCAGGAAGGCGACGAAGATGAAGAAGCCGCCGGCGTACCAGCTGTACATCTTCTTCAACTGCTGATTGAAGGCTGCCTGCGTGTGAGGCATGGTCAGCGGTCCTCGCTCACGCCGTACTCACGATCGAGCCGGTTCATCACGCGTGCGTAGTAGCCGATGATGATCACATAGACGATGAGCGCACCCTGCGCCCCCATGTAGAAGGCGAGCGGCCAGCCGAGGAAGATGATCTCGTTCAGCGAGCGCGCGAAATAGACCGGCACGAAGGTGACCAGGAACCAGATCGCCAGCAGAACCGCGGTGATGCGAAGATTCCGGCGCCAGTACTCACGGTGCCGTTCTGACAACTGCATACAGGTCTCCTCCTGTGGCGTCATGTCGGCGAAGTCACCGCGACGCCTTGTTTTCGTCATGCAAGCGCAGCGGCGAATCGCCGCGACATAAACACCCATGACGTGACGCACATGATGCAGTCCAATCTTACTGCCCGCTTACATCGCCTCGATATGGCGGTGCAGCATGGGTTCAGGGCAGCTGCCAGTCCATGCGAATGCGATCGAGCAGGCGCTGCGCCTGAACCATAGCCTGCTTCAGTACCACCCGGTCGAGCGCATTGAGTAGCCGCGGATCGATGCGGTTTGCCGTCGCCAGAATGCTTGTCGTCTCGCCCTGCCGCTGCAGCCTCAGCTGCTGGATGACGAAGAAGGCGCGGATCATCGCCTCGACGTCGTCGCCGGCCAGCCCGCCCTGCCGCGCAAGCGCCCGCAGGCGCGCGCTGGTCGAGCGGGCCGCGACGCCCTCGCGCAGGGCGAGCAGCCGCGCGCAGTCGGCGAAGATGCGCGCGCCGCCTGCCTTCAGATCCAGCGTGTGCGGTGCGTCGCGCACGTCATCGACGCGCAGGCGTCCCAACAGGCCCAGCGGTACGCGTGCGCGCAAGGCGTTCTGTGCCATCAGGCGCAGGAAGCGGGAGCCGGCAGCAGCCTGTGTCACCTGCTCCGTCAGCAGTGCGTCGGCCAGTGCGGCGTCACCATGCAGCCCCCGCAGATCGAAGAAGATGTTGGCCGCCAGCAGCGCCTCGGGCTGCGGTTCGGCGATCCAGTCGGCGAAGGCCTGGCGCCACTCGTCGAGCGACAGGCAGCAGCGCGGCTGACCGGCCATCACCCCGCCCTCGCACAGCGGAAAGCCGAGTTGCGCCAGCGCGCGGTTGATGTCGCAGGCAACACGCAGCAGCGCCGGTCGCACGCTGTCGGCGCTCAGGCCAGGCGGCGCCTCGAACACCAGCCCATTGTCCTGATCGGTGCAGAAGGTCTGTTCCATCCGCCCTTCCGAGCCGAAGGCCAGCCAGCACCAGCGCACGCGGTCGAACACCGCACCGTCAGGGTGAGTGGCGCGCACGAGGTCGATGGCGCGTGCGGTCAGCGCGTCGTTCAGCGCGGACAGATGCAGCGTCAGCGCCTCGGCCGAACTGCCGTCCTGCAACTGGGCGAGACCGAAGCGGCGCACCGCACGCGCGGCGTCGGCCAGCGCGTCCAGGTCGCCCGCAGAATGAATGCGACCGGCGAGCGAGCGGATGTCGCTGCGCAGCCTCGCGTACAGATCGTTCTGTGCAATCACGCCGAGCAACCGCTGGTCGTGATCGATCACGGCGATGTGGCGTACGTCGTGGCGGGCCATCAGCCGCGCCGCGTCCTCGCCGCTGCAGTCGGCGTCAAGCACGTGCAGCGGGCTGCTCATCACCCGCGCCACCGGGGTATCGAGCGACAGGCCAGGCAGCAGCACACGCCCCGGCAGATCGGGCAGCGTCAGGATGCCGACCGCGCGGCCGGCCTCGGTCACCAGCACCGAACCGACACGCTCGTCGTTCATGCGCGTCAGCGCTTCGCGCAGCGATGCATCCGCGGACACGCAGACGGCTGCGCGGCGGATCAGGCAATGCAGGGGGAGGTGGAGATCCGGCCCGCCGTGCGGCGGGCCGGAGATCGGTGGGGCGTCAGCTGAGCTCATCGGCACCACACCGGAACAGGCAGAGCCGCGGCGCGGGAGACGCGCCGCGGGCCCCGATCAGAGGGTTTGCGCCAGCTGGTCGAGGATGGCCGGGTTTTCCAGCGTCGAGGTGTCCTGAGTGATCTGCTCGCCCTTGGCGATCGAGCGCAGCAGGCGGCGCATGATCTTGCCCGAGCGGGTCTTCGGCAGGTTGTCACCGAAACGCAGGTCCTTCGGCTTGGCGATCGGACCGATCTCCTTGCCCACCCAGTTGCGCAGCTCGTTGGCGATCTGCTTGGCTTCGTCGCCGGTCGGGCGCGAACGCTTCAGCACGACGAAGGCGCAGATGGCTTCGCCGGTCAGATCGTCCGGACGGCCCACCACAGCGGCTTCTGCCACCAGCGGATGCGCCACCAGCGCCGACTCGATTTCCATCGTGCCCATGCGGTGACCCGACACGTTCAGCACATCGTCGATACGGCCGGTGATGGTGAAGTAACCGGTCTTCGCGTCGCGGATCGCACCGTCGCCCGCCAGGTAGTAACGACCCTGGAAGTCGGCCGGGTAGTAGCTCTTCACGAAACGGTCCGGATCGCCGTAGATGGTGCGGATCATCGACGGCCACGGCTTCTTGACGACCAGGATGCCGCCCTGGCCCCAAGGCACGTCATTGCCGGTTTCGTCGACGATGGCGGCCTGGATGCCCGGGAAGGGCAGCGTGCACGAACCCGGCACCATCGGCGTGGCACCCGGCAGCGGCGTGATCATGTGGCCGCCGGTTTCGGTCTGCCAGAAGGTATCGACGATGGGGCAACGGCTGCCGCCGACGTTCTGGTAGTACCACTCCCACGCAGCCGGATTGATCGGCTCGCCGACCGAACCAAGGATGCGCAGCGACGACAGGTCGTAGCTCTTCGGGTGCACAGCGTCGTTCGCATCGGCCGCCTTGATCAGCGAGCGGATGGCGGTCGGCGCGGTGTAGAACACGGTCACCTTGTGGTCCTGGATCATCTTCCAGAAGCGGCCGGCGTCCGGGTAGGTCGGCACGCCTTCAAACACGATTTCGGTCGAACCGCAGGCCAGCGGGCCGTAGGTGATGTAGGTGTGGCCGGTGACCCAGCCGATGTCGGCGGTACACCAGAAGACATCGGAGGGCTTGATGTCGAAGGTCCACTTCATCGTCAGGATGGCGTGCAGCAGGTAGCCACCGGACGAATGCTGGACACCCTTCGGCTTGCCGGTCGAACCCGAGGTGTAGAGCAGGAACAGCGGGTGTTCCGCCTCGACCCATTCCGGTTCGCAGGTGTCGGCCTGGCCTTCGAGTGCCTCGTGCAGCCACACGTCGCGACCGGCAACCATGTTGCAGGCGCCACCGGTGCGCTTGTAAACGATGACGGTCTTGCAGGACTCGCAGCCGCCCATGCCGAAGGCTTCATCGACGATGGGCTTGAGCGGGATGTTCTTGCCGCCGCGGCACTGTTCGTCGGCGGTGATCAGCATGACGGCGCCGGCGTCGCTGATGCGGTCGCGCAACGACTGGGCGGAGAAACCGCCGAACACCACCGAGTGGGTGGCGCCGATGCGGGCGCAGGCCTGCATCGCGACGATGCCTTCGATCGACATCGGCAGGTAGATGACGACGCGGTCACCCTTCTTGACGCCCTTCGAACGCAGTGCGTTGGCCAGGCGGCTGACGCGCACCAGCAGGTCGCTGTAGCTGACGCGGGTGACGGTACCGTCGTCCGCTTCGAAGATGATCGCGGTCTTGTCGCCGAGACCGGCCTGGATGTTGCGATCCAGGCAGTTGTAGGACACGTTCAGCTTGCCGTCTTCGAACCACTTGAAGAACGGGCGATTGTCTTCATTCAGGGTACGCGTGAACGGCGTCTGCCAAGTCACATGCTCGCGAGCCAGACGAGCCCAGTACCCCTCATAGTCGCGTTCCGCCTCGGCGCACAGAGCCTTGTAGGCATCCATGCCGGACACGGCGGCATTGCTCACCATGTCTTGCGAGGGCTGGTACACGCGAACTTCCGTAGCTTCAGACATACAACCTCCTCCGTCATCTCAAATCTGCAAGCAGGCGGATGGAAACCGCCGTGCAACGTACGGCCTTGTGGGCCGCCGACAGGCGCAGAACTACGCGCTCGTTTTTCTTCCATCGATTACAGCCTTTGCGGCTTACAGACCGCTTACGCTCGCGGACCGAAGCTGCAAGAACCGGATGGTAATATCGGCGCCGTCTTTTGTCTTATATTCGACTGCGCATGACTAATCTTGGACGTGTTCTAAAAAGCTGCATCTTTGCCAGTCGCTGGCTGCAAGCCCCGCTCTACTTCGGACTGATCGTCGCCCAGGCGGTGTATGTCTATCTGTTCATGGTCGAGCTGTCGCACCTGATCCACAAGATCGGCAACCTGACCGAAACCGACATCATGCTCATCGTTCTGGGCCTGATCGACGTGGTGATGATCGCCAACCTGCTCATCATGGTCATCGTCGGTGGCTACGAAACCTTCGTGTCGCGACTGAACCTGGAGGATCATCCGGATCAGCCGGAATGGCTGTCGCACGTCAACGCCGGCGTGCTGAAGGTGAAGCTGGCCACCGCCCTGATCGGCATTTCGGCCATCCACCTGCTGAAAACCTTCATCAACGCCGGCCAGCTCGACGACCGCATCGTGCTGTGGCAGGTGGTGATCCACATGGTGTTCGTCGTGTCGGCCATGGCCATGGCCTACACCGACAAGCTGATGACGCAGACGCTGGTGCTCAACAAGACGCACCACTGAGCGCAGCCCGGGCCGCCACGAGCGGCCCCCTTCAATACCCGAGGACCTTTCCATGAGCCAGCCCATTCGCCAGGACGACTTCATCCAGTCCATCGCCGACGCCTTCCAGTTCATTTCCTGTTATCACCCGCTCGACTTCATCCAGGCGCTGGGTGCGGCCTACGAGCGGGAACAGTCGCCGGCGGCACGCGACGCGATCGCGCAGATCCTGACCAACTCGCGCATGTGCGCGGAAGGCAAGCGCCCGATCTGCCAGGACACGGGTATCGCCGTGGTCTTCCTGAAGGTGGGCATGAACGTGCGCTGGGACGCCACGATGAGCGTCACCGACATGGTCAACGAAGGCGTGCGCCGCGCCTACATGCACCCGGACAACACGCTGCGCGCGTCGGTGCTGCTCGACCCGGCCGGCGCCCGCAAGAACTCGAAGGACAACACGCCGGCGGTCATCCACTACGAAATCGTGCCGGGTGACCACGTCGAAGTGATCTGCGCGGCCAAGGGCGGCGGCTCGGAGAACAAGTCCAAGATGGTCATGCTGAACCCGTCCGACTCCATCGTGGACTGGGTGCTGAAGACGGTGCCGACCATGGGCGCCGGCTGGTGCCCGCCGGGCATGCTGGGCATCGGCATCGGTGGCACGCCGGAAAAAGCCATGCTGCTGGCCAAGGAATCGCTGATGGAGCCGGTGAACATCCAGATCGTCGCCGACAAGGCGGCGCGTGGCGAAAAGCTCACGCGCATCGAGGAACTGCGGCTGGAACTGATGGAGAAGGTGAACGCGCTGGGCATCGGCGCCCAGGGCCTGGGCGGCCTGTCCACCGTGCTCGACGTGAAGATCCTCGACTACCCGACGCACGCCGCCTCGCTGCCGGTGGCGATGATCCCGAACTGCGCGGCCACCCGCCACGTGCATTTCCACCTCGACGGCTCGGGCCCGGCGAAGCTCCAACCGCCGCGCCTCGAAGACTGGCCGGCGGTGACCTGGCAGGCCGACACGAAGACCTCGAAGCGGGTCGATCTGGACACGCTCACGCCGGAAGAGGTCGCCTCGTGGAAGCCGGGCCAGACCCTGCTGCTGAACGGCAGGATGCTGACCGGCCGCGATGCCGCGCACAAGCGCATCGCCGACATGCTGGCCAAGGGCGAGAAGCTGCCGGTCGATTTCACTAACCGCGTCATCTACTACGTCGGTCCGGTCGATCCAGTGCGCGACGAAGTGGTCGGCCCGGCCGGCCCGACCACCGCCACCCGCATGGACAAGTTCACCGAAATGATGCTGGCGCAGACCGGCCTGATTTCGATGGTGGGCAAGTCGGAGCGTGGCCCGGCGGCGATCGAGGCCATCCGCAAGCACAAGAGCGCCTACTTGATGGCGGTCGGCGGTGCCGCCTACCTGGTGTCGAAAGCGATCAAGGCGGCGAAGGTGGTCGGCTTCGAGGACCTTGGCATGGAAGCGATCTACGAGTTCGACGTGGTCGATATGCCGGTCACTGTCGCCGTCGACTCCGGCGGCACCTCGGTGCACGAAACCGGTCCGAAGGAATGGCAGGCGAAGATCGGGAAGATTCCTGTCGCCACCGCGTGATAGTCTCCAGCGCTACCTGACGCCGGCACCGCCGGCCCGATAAGCGGACCGGCGCCAGTCGGTCCGCACTGCAACAACAGAGGCCGCCTGGAAGCGGTCCGTATTCCCCGCAGAAAAATCCGCCGTCGTGCCGCACAGGCACGGCTTCTGTCTTCCCGCGCGCAGTGCGTGCAGAACGGAGGCGACGCGATGATCTTCGAAGCAGGTCGCATATTCACGTTGGTCGGCTGGCCGGCTGTTCTTCTGCTCGCGTGGCTGGCCGGCGAGATCTTTCACCGCGGGCTGGCGATACCGCGCGTTTGCGTCTATTCGCTCGCCGGCATCGTCTACAGTGCCTGGGGCGGCGCGCCGCACGACGCCGAAACCCGGGCAGCCATGTCCTTCCTGGCTAATTTCTCGCTCGCGCTGTTCCTGTTCGAGCTGGGTCACCGCATCAACCTGCGCTGGCTGGTGACCAATTACTGGCTCACGCTGACCGGGATTGCCGAATCGCTGCTCACCTTCGTCGTGGTGCGCGCCATCGCCATTGCGATGGGCCAGCCGCCGGACATCGCGATGGTGCTCGGCGCACTGTCGGTGGCCACCTCGCCGGCCGCATTGGTGCGCGTGGTCAACGACCTGCGCGGTTCCGGCCAGGTAACCGAACGCGCGCTGCATCTGTGCGCCATCAACTGCCTGCTGTCGGTGCTGCTGATGAAGGGTGCGATCGGCTACTGGCAATTGCTGGCGTCCGGCAGCGTGGTCAGCGCGGTTTGGAACAGCGCCGCCATCCTCGCCGTGTCGGTCGGCTGCGGCATCCTGGTCGGCGTGCCACTGCCCTGGCTGCTGCGCCGGCTGCGCGCCGACGAACGTGGCGTCACCATCGTGTTCGCGCTGGCGGTGATGCTGGTCACCCTGCTCACCCAGGGCGTCAACGTGTCGCCCTTGCTGGCCGCGCTGACGCTGGGCGTGCTGATGCGGCGCAAGCGGCTGGTGCTGACGCCGGCGCAGCGCAACTTCGGGGTGCTGGGCGAACTGCTGACGCTGTTCCTGTTCGTGTTCGTTGCCGGCATGGCGACCTGGCCGACCACCGCTGCCGGACTGGCGCTGGCCGTGCTGCTGTCGCTCGGCCGCATCGCAGCGAAGATGAGCGCGACCGCCGCCTTTGCCCATGTAAGCGGAACCAGCACACGCAAGGGCGCGCTGACCGGGCTGGCGCTGGCACCACTGTCGACCTTCGCGCTGCTGCTGCTCGAATACAGTCGCACCGCCGGCTTCGGACTCGCCGACAGCGCGCTGTCGGCCATCGCCGGCATGGTGATCGTGATGGAATTCGTCGGGCCGGTGTTCGCCCAGTGGGCGCTGGTGCTGGCCGGCGAAGCACAGAGGACGGAGGACGCCTGATGCCGCTCGAAACCTTCCACGCCTCGTCGGCGCTCAGCATGGGCGTCGAACTCGAACTGCAGCTGGTCGGCGAACACGACCGCGACCTCGCGTCGGCGGCGGCCGACCTGCTGGAATTGGCGCAGCGTCAGACCTTTCCCGGCGACATCAAGCCGGAAATGACCGACAGCATGATAGAGGTGGCGACCGGCATCCATGACAGCCACGCCACGCTGCTTGCACAATTGCGCCTGATGCGCGATGCGCTGGTCAAGGATGCGACGCGGCTCAATGTATCGCTGTGCGGCGGTGGCACCCACCCGTTCCAGCAGTGGTCGGAACGGCGCATCTTCTCGGCACCGCGCTTCCAGCAGCTGTCCGGCCTCTACGGTTATCTGGCCAAGCAGTTCACGGTGTTCGGTCAGCACGTGCATATCGGCATGCCGGATCCGGACAGCGCACTGCGCGTGCTGCACGCGCTCGGACGCTATGTGCCGCACTTCATCGCACTGTCCGCGTCGTCGCCGTTCTCACAGGGCAGCGACACGCTGTTCGACTCGGCCCGGCTGAATTCGGTATTCGCCTTCCCGCTCAGCGGCCGTGCCCCCTTCGTGCTCGAATGGTCGCGCTTCGAGCGCGACTACTTCGCGCGGATGGAGGACACCGGCATCGTGCGCAGCATGAAGGATTTCTACTGGGACATCCGGCCCAAGCCCGAGTACGGCACGATAGAGCTGCGCGTCTGCGATACGCCGCTCGGCGTCGATCGGGCAGCACAGATCGCGGTTTACCTGCAGGCACTGTGCCGGCTCATCCTGTCCGGCGAGGATCCGGAGCCGGTGGAGGACGACTATCTCGTGTACACCTACAACCGCTTCCAGGCCTGCCGCTTCGGTCTCGACGGGCTGATCGTGCATCCGCGCAGCCACGCCGCGCTGCCGCTGCGCGACGACATCGCCGCCACGCTCGAACGGCTGGCACCGCACGCCGATGCACTGCGTTCGTCGGACGCACTGGACGCGCTGCATCGCATGGTCCGCGGCGGCGGTAACGACGCCACGCGACTGCGCGCGGTGCACGCCCGCACGCGCAACCTGCTGGCGGTGGTCGACGACGCGGTCGCCGCCTTCGCCCAATGAGCGGCATGGACATCCTGCTGTGGGCGATCGCGGCACTGCTGGTGCTGATCGGACTGGCCGGCGTCGTGCTGCCCGCCCTGCCCGGCATTCCGCTGATGTTCGGCGGCTTCCTGATGATGGCCTGGCTGGACGACTTCACCCACATCGGCAGCGTCACGCTGTCGCTGCTGGGCGCACTCACCGTGCTCGCCTGGTTGATCGATTTCGCGTCGGGCGTGATCGGTGCTCAGCGAGTGGGCGCCAGCACGCTGGCGCTGGTCGGCGCAGCAATCGGTACCGTGCTCGGGCTGTTCGCCGGCCTGATCGGCCTGCTGTTCGCACCGTTGGCAGGCGCAGCGATCGGCGAATTCATCGCGCGACGCGACGCACTGCAGGCCGCACGCGTCGGCGTGGCGACCTGGCTCGGCATGCTGATCGCCGCCGTCGCCAAGGTGGCCATCGCCTTCATGATGCTGGGCATCGCACTGGCCGCCTGGCTGATTTGACAGCCGCTTCAGCGCTTGCCGGTGTATTGCTCCTGCAGCGATCCCGCCGCACCGTCGGGTTGCGGAACATCACCGCCCTCGCCGACCACGACCGGAGTACTGCCCGCCGCCGATCCGGGCGCAGACGACGAACCCGGTGTGTCCTGCTGCGCAGGCGTGTCGGCAACCGGCACGAACAGCCAGTCGGCATGACGCAGATCGCCCGCCGGACGGGCAGCGGACGGCGCCGTCGGACCGAGCTGTCCGGGCACGGCCTGCGGCTGACCCGGGATGGGCGCGGACTGCTGCGCGAGCGGCGTCTTGAGGCCGGTCGCCACCTTGTCGCCGGTCGCATCGACCCAGCGCGGCAGCACGTGGATGCGCGCCACCTTTTCCGATCGGCTGTGTACTGCGCGGATCTGCCCCTGCGACATGACAAGTCCCCAGTCCCGGTTGTTGGTCATCGGGTCGACATAGATCTTGCGCAGATGACGCATCGGCACCTGATGCCGCTTGTCTTCGAGCAGATCCTCCAGCCGTGCCGGATAGGTTTTCGGCTCCGCCGGGGACGCGTCGTAGTAGCGCTGCAGCGCCCGCGAGAACTCGCCGCCGATGAACAGCAGTTCGCGTTCGCGTTCGGTCTGCGACAGCGTGGTCCACATCAGCGCGCTGCCGGCTGCAGCAATGCCCAGCGCGGCAACTGCGAACAGCAGCAGCAGATAGGAAAAGCCCCGCTGGTCCGCCCGCATCGCGTCAGAGGTCGGAATAGGCGACGCCGTCGCGCGACGTGCCTTCGGCACCGCTCTTCAGATCGGCCACACCGCTCTCGGTCGCCGAATCGCGCGGCGGCACGACGATCCAGGTTTCGCTGCTGTCGGTAACCGGGTCAAAGGGCAGCTTGCGCAGGTACTGCTTGTCGACCAGGTCCTGCAGGCTCTGCGGCCAGGCACCACGATCGCCGCGGAACTTGTCGATCGCATCGCGGGTGACCGCCAGCGTCTGCTTCAGCGTCGCCTCCTTCGAGCGGTCGAGATGTTCGAAGTAGCGAGGTGCGGCAATGGTCAGCAGCACAGCGATGATGGCCATGACCACCAGCAGCTCGATCAGCGTGAAACCGCGTTTGCGGACGAAAGTGAACATCACCAGTTCCGGTACGGAATGCCGTTCAGGCCGGTGCGGCCGGACAGCGAATAGACATCGAACACATCGGCGCCGGGTACCGGCTCGTCCGGCGGGCTGGCGTAGCTGCGCAGGCCCCAGGTCTGTTCGGGCGGCGTCGATGTATCGGGGTGGAAGGGGTCGCGCGGCAGCCGGCGCAGGAAGTAGATCTTCACGTCGTTCGGCTGCTTGACGTCGCGCACGCCATTGACGAGCACGTCGAGGCTGGGCGGGTAGCCGCTGGCACCGACCTTCTTCTCGATGCGCCCCTCGTCCCAGGCCTTCTTGTAATCGTCGAGCGCGGTACGGATCTGCCGCAGCGAGGTGCGCAGTTCGGCCTCGTTCGCGCGCACGCGCGCCAGTTCCATCATGGGCATGGCCATGGTGGCGAGAACGCCGACGATGGCGATCACCACCATCAGCTCGATCAGCGTGAAACCGCGGGAAAGACGTGTATGACGCAGCATGCACCGCAGGTTAACACAGCACCATCACGGCACCGTGACAGCACCTCTCGGCGGTTTTCCGCACCTGATCGTGAGCTCACTCGTGCAGCCCGCGCACCGCGTGGCAAGCATGCCGCGCGACTCAGCTCCAGGTGAGACATGTGGTAATCGCGGACAGCCCCTAACTCAGATGACTGCGCCAGGGCTGAGCACCCTCGTGTTCGCGCAGCCACACGTAGCGCTGCGAACGCCATTCGCGCAACGCATTGAGTGCGGTGTCGAAGTCGGCATAGGGCAGCTGATAAAGCAACTGCAGGTCGAATGGCGCATCGTGCTCGAGCGCGTCGAGCAACTGCCGGAAGATGGATGCGCTGTTTCCGCTGTCCGCGGCGTGCGCCTTTTCGAACACGACTTGCAGATGCATGGGCAATCCTCCCGGGCTGGTTCCGACCGACGGCGAGCTGCTGATTTAGCACGAAGCGGCGGTCGTCATCTATCGCGGCGCGCCGAGACTTTCTGTCCTTCGCGCGCGACGCGCGTCAGGCATAGCCCTGCGGGTTGCTGCGCTGCCAGTTCCACGCATCGGCGCACATCTGCGCGAGGTCGCGCCGCGCAACCCAGCCCAGAAGCCGGTTTGCGTGCGCCGGGTCGGCGTAGCACTGAGCGATGTCCCCCGGCCGCCGATCGACGATACGGTACGGCACGGCGCGTCCGCTTGCCTGCTCGAAGGCGCGTACGACCTCAAGCACGCTGTAGCCACGACCAGTACCCAGATTCACCGTCAGCAGACCGGCATGCTCTGCAAGGTAGTCGATGGCGCGCACGTGGCCTTGAGCGAGGTCAAGCACGTGGATGTAGTCGCGCACGCCGGTGCCGTCCGGCGTCGGCCAGTCACCGCCGAACACGCGCAACTCGGCCAGCTTGCCCACCGCCACCTGGCTGACGAAAGGCATCAGATTGTTCGGCAGTCCGTTAGGGTCTTCGCCGATCAGGCCGGATTCGTGCGCGCCGACCGGATTGAAGTAGCGCAGCAGTGCGATGCGCCAGGACGGATCGGCCACCACGAGGTCCTGCAGCAGGTACTCGACCATCCATTTCGAACGGCCGTAAGGATTGGTCGGCCCGGTCGGGAAATCCTCGCGGATGGGCACCGACGCCGGATCACCATAAACCGTGGCCGAGGACGAAAAGGCCAGCGTCTTCACCCCGGCTTCGGCCATCACCTCGCACAGCGCCACCGTGCCGCTGACGTTGTTGTCGTAGTACTCGAGCGGCTTCGCAACCGATTCGCCGACCGCCTTCAGGCCGGCGAAGTGGATCACCGCGTCGATGTCGTGCGCCGCAAACACCGCGCGCATCGCGGCGCGGTCGCGGACATCGGCCTGCACGAAGGCCTGCAGCCCCTGCCCGGCGATGCGTTCGACGCGCGTCAGAGATTCGCGCTTGCTGTTGCACAGGTTGTCTACAACCACCACCTGGTGGCCCGCAGCCATCAGTTCGATGCAGGTGTGCGAGCCGATATAGCCCGCGCCACCGGTGACCAGCACACGCGACATGGATATTCCCCGACAGGATTTCGATGCAGCGCCCGACAGCGGGCGGAGAACGCCGGGGCCTTCGTCGGCACCCGGCGAGGGACGATTTCAGTGGTGGTGGCCGTGGTCGCCGTGCACGTGACCGTGCGACAGCTCTTCCGCCGACGCCTGACGCACTGCCGACACCGAGCACGAGAACACCAGGGCGGTGCCAGCCAGCGGGTGATTGCCGTCGATCACGACGCGGTCGTCGGCAATGTCGGTCACGGTGTACAGGCCCTCTTCCTCGCCATCTTCGCTGACGCGCTCGAACTGCATGCCGACTTCGATATTGTCCGGGAAGTTCGCGCGCGATTCGATCTCGACCAGTTCTTCGTCGTACTCGCCGAAGGCATCTTCCGGCTGCAGCTTCACGACCACTTCGTCGCCGACGGTCTTGCCTTCAAGTGCTTCCTCGATCGGCTGGAAAATACCGCCGTAACCGCCGTGCAGATAGGCCAGCGGGGCTTCGCCCGGATCGACCATATTGCCGTCCGGATCCGTCACGCTGTACTTAAGGGTGACGACCGAGTTCTTGCTGATGAGCATTCCTGATTCCTTTCATGTGCAGTGCGCGCACGCGTTCGAGGACTTCCCCGGCGTGCCCGCGCGGATTCACGCCATATTGCGCGTAACGTATGACACCCTTCCGATCGATGATGAATGTCGAGCGGGTCATGCAGAACCGCAGCTTTCCGTCGACCTCGCGCTCGCGCCAGACGCCGTAGCGCCGACTGACCTCGCCATCGATGTCCGACAGCAGCCTGACCGTCAGGCCGTGCTTGTCGCGGAAATCTGCGTGTGTGAAACATTCGTCGCGGCTGACACCGAGCACGGTGCAGTCACAACGCCGGAAATCGTCGTCCAGATCGCTGAACTCGATGGCCTGGGCCGTACAGCCCGGCGTGTCGTCCTTGGCGTAGAAGTAGAGCACCATCAGGTGCTGCCCGAGCTGGTCGCCCAGATTGAACAGTTCCAGATCGGCATCCGGCAGTTCGAACAGCGGAGCGGGTTGTCCTGCATTCAACATGCGCACCTCCCATCCACACGACGCGACCACGAAACATCGCACGCTCTGGAGTCCGGCGGATTCTAGCAGGCAGGCTTGCTGCGCCGTTGTAAAAAAAGCCGTCGCCGCATTGCACAAATGTGGCCCTGACGCACCAAAGAGCATCACACCCCGGCTGAGTCGAACGTCCGTCAACAATCGACTTTATTGAATAACTTCAAATAGTTGAAAATTTTTCTTCAGAAAGAGCAATGACAAACAGAAAGTGGCCTGAGTCTTGCATTCCTTTTTCATCAGAACGCTGGGCTGCTCGCAGTGTGCGGAATGACCCCTTACTTGTCGTTGCAAATGAGGGCGTCATCCCGGATTGTGGGGGGCTGATGTTCTTGCAAAAATCTGGGCTCCACTTTGTCACTTTTTGTGAAAGGACAGGAATATGAAGAAAACCCTGCTTGTAGCAGCGCTTAGCGGCGTTTTCGCCGTAAGTGGCGCACAAGCCGCAAGTGTCACGTTGAGCGGCTCCTTCTTCGACCTTACCTACGACGACGCACTGACTGGTCTGTTTGGAACGCCAATCCTGGTTGGCAACACCATCACCTGGGCACCCTCCGGCAGCCCGGGTTTTTCCGCCTCAAGCTACGGAAACGGTATTCAGGTAACGAATTCGACCTTCGCCCTGACCGTTACAGCAAAGGACAATTACCTGATTAATGGTGCGTCCTTGGTTGAAGCCGGCGATTACTTCTTCTTCGGGACGGGCTCAGGCGTCAGCGCGACGGGCCAGTTGCGTGGTCGAAGCCTGGATGTTGGTGGTGCGCCGACCAGTGTGTCTTCTATCGGAGCAAGCGGCTTCTCTGCCAACTCAGAGTTCGATTTTTCGACCTCTGACTGGTCCGCCACTGCCTTGGTAACGCTGGACGAAGCATCCAAGTCCGCAACCTTCACGATTCAGAATATTCTCGCTGCTTACAATCCGCCGGGTTCCTTCCCGACAGCAGCTTTCATCGAGAAAAAGAGCGTCGACCTCTCTGTGGCTGTCACAGCTGTGCCCGAAGCGGATACGTACATGATGATGCTGGCTGGCCTAGGCATGATCGGCCTGATGGCAAAGCGTCGCATGGGCTGAGCTTCACCTGCCTGAAAACAAAAAAGCACCTTCGGGTGCTTTTTTGTTGCCTGGTCGAAGCATCCGGACCTGCTGCGCCGCAACACTGTCAAGAATATCGACAGCCGGAACCTAGTACTTCGGTATTAGATCCCCGCCCGAACATCCTGTCATCCGGGCGCCACGGCAAAAATCCATTTCTTTTCATCGCACTGCACAAACCACACGGACCGGCGTTGGCTGGCAGGGTGCACGCGAACAAATACCACCCTGTAACAATTGTCGACAATCGACACCCGGCCTGCTTGCGCCTTTACGAATAACTGTATAAAAATACAGTTCTCGTACAGCAAGCACCTGCCCCATGTCGAACGACAGCCTGACGCCCCGCCAGCAGGAAATCCTGCAACTGATTCGTGACGCCGTCAGCGAACGTGGCAGCCCGCCCACGCGGGCCGAGATCGCGCAGGCCTTCGGCTTCCGTTCGCCGAACGCCGCCGAAAGCCATCTGCGCACACTGGCACGCAAGGGCGTCATCAGTCTCGACGAAGGCCGCGCACGCGGCATCCGGCTGTCCGAGCCGGCAGGCATTCCACTCATAGGCCGGGTCGCGGCCGGCAATCCCATTCTTGCCGACGCCCACGTGCAGGGACGCTATCAGGTAGACCCGTCGATGTTCTCGCCACGCGCCGACTATCTGTTGCGGGTGCGGGGCTTGAGCATGCGCGACGCTGGCATCCTCGACGGCGACCTGATCGCCGTCCATGCCACCTCCGAAGCACACAACGGCCAGATCATCGTCGCCCGGCTGCACGATGAAGTGACCGTGAAGCGGCTACGCCGCAGTGGCGCACAGGTCGAGCTGCTGCCGGAAAATCCCGAGTTCAGCCCCATCGTCGTCGACACCCGGCGCGACCCGCTGGTGATCGAGGGCGTCATGGTGGGGCTGATCCGCAACGGCAACGCGGTCTGACGCGATGAGCGCCTCCAGCCTGCATACCCTGTTGCACCGTCCGGATGTCTGGCGTGCCAACGACACGGCGGCGGACGCGTGCCCCACCGTGTCCACCGGTCATCCGGCGCTCGACGCCGAACTGCCCGGCGGAGGCTGGCCGATTGGCGACATGAGCGAAGTGCTGACCGACTGCTGCGGGCACGGTGAAGTCTCCCTGCTGCTGCCCATGCTGGCGCAAGCCAGTCAGGCCGATGGCTGGGTGGCCTGGGTGGCGCCGCCTTGGTATCCGAATGTTTCGGCGCTCGCCGCCGCGGGCCTGTGCACGCCTCGCATGCTGATGATTCAGGCGGGTAGTGCCGGCGAGCGTGTCTGGGCGCTGCGTCACGCACTCAACTCGGGTGCGTGCAGCGCAGTCGCCGGCTGGCTCGACCGGGTGGACACGGCCCTGCTGCGCCGGCTGCAGCTGGCGGTGCGTGAAGCCGCGCTGCCGCTGGTGCTGTTCCGCCCCGCCTCCGACGCACATATGGCCTCGCCAGCCGCCTTGCGCCTGCAGGTATCCGGCGCTGCGGAAGGCGAGGTGCGCATCGACATCCTGAAACGACGCGGTCGCCCAGCCAACCGAGCGGTTCACCTCGGCACCCGTCCGGGCCTCCCGGTACGGCGTGCCGACATCGCGCGCCAGCGCCCTGTCCTGGCGCTGGTCGGCTGACAGGCCTGCGCCATGGATCTGCGTACAACATGCTCTGGCTGGCACTGGTCTTTCCCGAGTGGCCGCTGCAGGCGCGCTTCCGTGCTCAGGCCCACACACAGCCGCTGGCGGTGGCGGAGAAGCAGCGTGTGGTCGCGCTGGATGCGACAGCGCTGGCTCAGGGCGTGCGCCCCCGCCAGCGGGTGGCCGACGCACTGGCACTAGCGCCCGACCTGCTGATCAGCCCGCGCGACAGCCGGGTGGAAGATGCGGCTCTGAAGGACGCCGCCGGCTGCGCTCTGCATTTCACCCCTCATGTCGCCCTGGCAACCGACGGACTGCTGCTGGAAGTCGCCGGCAGCATCCGTCTGTTCGGCGGCCTCGACGGTCTGCTGCGTGCCTTGCGCAGTGCGCTGGCTGCCGCTGGCTTTCATGCACTCAGCGCCTGTGCACCGACACCGCGTGCTGCACGCTGGCTGGCTCTCGGCACACCCGGGCGAACGATACGCGGTCCAGGAGCCTTGCCGGCAGCGCTGGCCGCATTGCCGCTCGACGTGACCGAAGCTGGCGAGACACGACTGGCCACCTTGCGCGAAGCCGGTCTGCGCAGCGTGGGAGACGCGATGAAGCTGCCGCGCGACGCACTGGCGCTGCGCGATGCACAGGCCCTGCGTCGCCTGATCGATCAGGCGCTCGGTCAGACCGCCGATCCGCGCATGTTCTTCTCGCCGCCTCCGGAAATCGACAGCCGGATCGAACTGCCGGTACCGCGTCACGATGCCGATGTACTGCTGTTCGCCGCCAGCCGGCTGTTCAACAGTGCGTGCACCCAGCTGGCCGCGGCACACGCCGGTATCGCCGAATGCCTGCTCGAACTGCAGCACGAGCACGAAGCACCCACCCGGCTGGAGTTGCGCACCGGTACCCCTTCCCACGACGCCCGCCTGCTTGCATCGCTGACGCGCGAGCATCTGGCGCGCATCACCCTGCCGGAAGCGGTCACCGCGCTGAGACTGCGGGCACCCGACTGGATCGAGCTGCCCGGCCGCAGCCGCGACCTGTTTGGCACCCAGGCGCCCTCGCCACAGGACAGGCAGGAAGCCCGCGACGTGCTGGTCGAACGGCTGCGCGCCCGCCTCGGTCGCGATGCGGTCTACAGCCTGTCGGCGAGTGGCGACCACCGACCGGAACGGGCGCAGCGGCGGGATGAACCGGGTCGTGCGCAGCCGGCTGCCGGCAAGCCGCAGCGTCCCCTGTGGCTGCTGCCGGAACCCGAACTGCTGGCCGAACGCGACGGTCAGCCCTGGCGCAACGGGCCGTTGCATTGCCTCGGCCGCGCCGAACGGATCGAGGCCGGCTGGTGGGACGACGCTGGCGACAACGACCATCCGGCCGAAGCACTGCGCGATTACTACATCGCCGTCGGACCACGTCAGGAACGGTTGTGGATCTATCGAGAACACAGGGCACCGCATCGCTGGTATCTGCAGGGACTGTTCGCCTGAAGTAGCATCCGTCCCGACATATTGCGCACGATGAAACGACGACCATGGACACCCTTCAGACACTCACTTCCACCTTCGCACACGCCGGACAGGTCACCTGGATAGGCGTCCGTCCGGCGCGGATGCAGCCGCTGCGCGTCGTCGACACGGTGCAGGCCATCGAATCGCTCGGCCTCGAAGGTGACCGCTACGCCAGCCCGGACGGCAAGCGGCAGGTCACATTGATCCAGGCCGAACACCTGCAGACAGTGGCCGACCTGCTCGGTCTGGGCGAGGTCGATCCCGGCCTCGTGCGACGCAATATCGTGGTCAGCGGTCTGAATCTGCTGGCACTCAAAGGCAAGCGCTTTCGCGTCGGCGATGCGCTGCTGGAATACACCGGCACCTGCGACCCGTGCTCGCGCATGGAAACCAATCTGGGCAAGGGCGGCTACAACGTGATGCGCGGCCACGGCGGCATCACCGCGCGCGTGCTGCGCAGCGGTCTGATCCGTCAGGGCGATGCGGTGACGCCCGAGAACGAATGAACGGGTCTGTTCTCCTACCCGCGCGATAATCGCTGCATCAGAAGAAGGAAAAAAACGACATGGATCGAAGACGCGTACTGACCACCCTGCTTGCCGGCGGTGCCGCCGCCCCGCTGGCCTTCGACGCACTGGTGCGCGAAGCGCTCGCCCGTGACAGCCGTACCGGCTTGCGCGGCTTCCGTGGCGACGTCAGCGTCAATGGCGCGCCAGCGAACTTTCACATGGAAATCCGTCCGGGCGACACGATACGTACCGGCCCGGGCGCCGAAGCGATCTATGTGCTCGGTCGCGACGCCTTCCTGCAGCGCGGCGAATCGCATGTCGCCTTCGGCAGCGGTGCCGCCGCCGACCTGATGCGGGTGATCACCGGCAAGCTGCTGTCGGTGTTCGACCGCGGCCAGAAACGCATCGCCACGCCGGCAGCGACGATAGGCATACGCGGCACCGGCTGTTACATCGAAGCGGCCGAGGAACGGACCTACTTCTGCCTGTGCTACGGCGAAGCGGAACTGGCGCGCAACAGCGATCCGGACCAGCGTGAAACCGTGCGCACCCGGCACCACGACAAGCCGATGTGGCTCAGCGACAAACCCGGCACCGACATGATGTCGGCCGCCAGCGTCATCAATCACACCGACGCCGAACTGACGCTGCTCGAAGGTCTGGTCGGCCGCAAGCCACCCTTCGCCGGCATCGGCTGGCCGCCATCCACCGGCTATTGATGCACGCTGCCGGCTCAGGCCGGCGGCGCCACCTTCATCACCTCTTCCATCGTCGTCACACCCTGCGCGATCTTCAGCGCACCGGACACACGCAGCGGGTACATGCCTTCGCGATAGGCCTGGTCGCGCAGCGCGCCGATGTCTGCACCAGCCGACACCAGCGACTTGATTTCCGGCGACATCAGCAGGATTTCGTAGATGCCGATGCGGCCCGAATAGCCGGTCATGCGGCAGTCCAGACAGCCGACAGCCTGCGTGAAACGCTCTGGCCGGGTGGCCTTCCACGGCGCCACCAGATCCTTCCATGCCTGTGGATCGGTGTCCTGCGGGGACGCCGGCTTGCGGCAGTGCGGGCACAGTGTGCGCACCAGCCGCTGCGCCATCACGCCGAGCACGGTCGCGTTCAGCAGATAGCTGGGCACACCCAGATCGAGCAGACGGGTGATGGCCGACGGCGCATCGTTCGTGTGCAGCGTGGACAGCACGAGGTGACCGGTCAGCGCCGCCTGGATCGCCATTTCGGCGGTTTCCAGATCGCGGATCTCGCCCACCATGATGATGTCCGGGTCCTGCCGCATCAATGAGCGGATGCCGGCCGAAAAGGTGACGCCGATGTCCGCCGACACCTGCACCTGGTTGAAGGCCGGCTCGATCATTTCGATCGGATCTTCCAGCGTGCACACGTTCACCTCGGGCGTAGCGAGGTTCTTCAGCGTCGAATACAGCGTGGTGGTCTTGCCGGAGCCGGTGGGGCCGGTCACCAGCACGATGCCGTTCGGCTGCGTGGTCATCTGCTTCCAGCGCCGCGCGTCCTCGTCGGAAAAACCGAGATCGCGGAAATCGCGCACCAGCACTTCCGGGTCGAACACCCGCATCACCAGCTTTTCGCCGAAGGCGGTGGGCAATGTGGACAGCCGCAGTTCGATCTCCTGGCCGTCGGGTGCGCGCGTCTTGATCCGGCCGTCCTGGGGACGGCGCTTTTCCACGACGTCCATGCGGCCCAGTATCTTGATGCGCGAGGTCATCGCACCCAGCACCGGCATCGGGATCTGGTAGACCTGATGCAGCACGCCGTCGATACGGAAGCGCACGACACCGAAATCGCGCCGCGGCTCGATGTGGATATCGCTGGCGCGTTGCTCGAAAGCGTATTGCCACAGCCAGTCGACGATGGTGACGATGTGCTGGTCGTTGGCATCGAGCGGCCGGTTGCTGCGCCCCAGTTCGACCAGCTGCTCGAAATTCGAGGCGCCCGCACCGCTGACGTCGCCCCGCTTGGCAGCGCCCTTGACCGACTTGGCCAGGCTGTAGAACTCGACCACGTAGCGGGCGATGTCGTCCGGGTTGGCGATGACGCGCCGGATCGGCCGGCGCAGTATCGGCGCCAGTTCCTTCTCCCACTCGGTCATGAAAGGCTCCGCCGTGGCGATCACCACCTCACGCGCCGACGCCTGCACCGGCAGGATGCGGAAGCGGTTGGCGTAGGCGCTCGACACCACCTCGGTCACCGCCGCGAAATCGACCTTCAGCGGATCGATGTGGTAGTAGTCGTGACCGCTCCAGCCGGCCATCCACTCGGTCAGCGCATCGAGATTGAGCACCCGGTGCGGCGGGTGCAGCGATTTCCACTTCTGGCCGGCCAGCACGACCAGCGGATGGTCACCGCCGCGCCAGTAGCGGCGGTCGTGCAGGAACACGCGCGCCACCGACTCGCCGAGCAGGCCGTCGGCCACCATGCCCTCCACCAGTTCCTGCAGCGTGACCTTGTGTTCCCGCGTGTCCTTGCCGGACGAAGCCTGTTTCATCAATGTCTCCGTGGATCGGGCCCGCATGCTCTGTGCCCGGCACACGCCGGGGGCGGACACCCCATCCTGTGCTCCCGACTATAGCCGAGCGGACGCTGCCGGACGGCGGGCCGGCCGCGGCGGATCGTGCACCGCATCACCCGGAAGCCCTCATCAGGCAAGGCAAGCGGCAGCCGCAGCCGGGGCCGTTCCAGCGAGGTGCTCGACACCCTGCACGGGCCATCCACGAACCCGGCGCAGGGTGCAATCAAATTTTCAAGCAAAACTGTTCCGCCTTGTCGTAACATGCACTTACAGGGTCAGACTCTGTCTGGATTCGTGCACCAGACAGCAGGAAAAAAAGGCAGGAAAACTGCCTCTCCAATTCGCCTCAAGAGGCGATTGTTTTCAGCATGCTTAAAGTCGGACATGCCGACGGAGGCTGAAATGGATCTGTTGACCCCGCGCCATGGAGCAGGACGGCACCTGCCGTATCGCTCCGGAAAGAGTATCGACGCTGCCGCGCCTGCCCGCGATGTATTTCGTATGGAGGCGTGCAATGCAGATCATTGATCGCACCCGTGCTCATCTGCACACGGTGCCGCTGCCCGGCATGGCCGCTAATGCGCCACGCCTGTTGTCCACTCCTATCCTGACTTCACGCTACGAGGCGGAAACGCGCGCCTTGTGGATGTATGCCCACCCGACCGGACGCCCCTGCTTCACGCCGGAGCTGCTGGCCGACGTCGTGGCGCAGCAGCAGGAGGTGGAACTGGCGCCGGGCACGGTGGATTTCTTCCTCAACTGCTCGGGCGTACCCGGCGTCTATAACCTGGGCGGCGATCTCGACCTGTTCCAGAAGCTGGTCGAGGCAGGCGACGAGGCCGGACTGATGCGCTACGCCGAAGCCTGCATCCGCGCCATCAACAACAACGTCGCCGGTCTGCATGCCGATGCGGTGTCGATGGCCGTGGTCCAGGGCGACGCGCTGGGTGGCGGTTTCGAGGCAGCGCTGTCCTGCCACGTGGTGATCGCCGAACGCGGCGCCAAGCTGGGCTTCCCGGAAATGATGTTCAACCTGTTCCCGGGCATGGGCGCCTACAGCCTGGTCGCACGCAAGGCGGGCCCGCGCGTGGCGGAAGACCTGATCCTGAACGCGAAGGTGCTGCCGGCCGAGAAGATGCACGAACTGGGTCTGGTCGACCACCTGGCCGAGCCGGGCCGCGGCGAATGGGTCGCGCGCGACGTGATGCGCTCGATGTCGTCCCAGCTCAAGGGGTTCCGCGCCTTCCAGCGCGCCAAGATGCACGCCTACGTGCGTCTGACCTACCAGGAACTGGAAGACGTGACCCGCGAATGGGTACGCGGCGCGATGAAGCTCGACCGCAAGGACCTGCGCACGATGGAACGCCTGGTCAAGGCGCAGAACCGCATGCACGCAGCGAATCACCCGGGCACCGGCAGCGTCAGCGCCTGAGTGTTCCGACCGCCGGCCGGTGCGATGCACGCACCGGCCGGATCACCTTACGCCTCAGTTCGCGTACTTCACCGAGCAGCCATACGGGCGCGTCTGCGCCTTGGCGACCGGTTTCCCCGCCAGTACCGCATCAATGGCCAGCCGCGCCAGCGGCTCGGCCTTCGGAATATCGTTCACGTCCGGCGAGGCGATGCTGTCGATGCCGCCCATATAGGCCAGCCGGCCGTCGGGCGCGATGACGTACATGTGCGGCGTTACCTGTGCAGCGTAGGCGCGACCGACCTTGCCGTCGTAATCCAGCAGGTAGTGGGTGGGCGCCGCCCCCTGCTCTTTCATCATGCGGTTCGCCGTCGGGCCGTCCACGTGGCCCTGGGTGCCGGGTGCCGAGCTCAGCACGGTCAGCCACACCGCCCCCTTCCCGGTGGCGTCCTTCTGCAGTGCCTGCATGCCGCCGCCGTACCATTTCTGCACGTAGGGGCAGCCGTGATTGGTCCATTCCATCACCACCGTCCTGCCGGCGAAATCGGACAGTTTTACCGTCCGACCATTGGAATCGACGGCGGTGAAGGCGGGCGCCGGCTCGCCGATACGCGGCGCGGCATGGACTGCGGCGGCAAACAGTGCGCTGGCCAGCAGGCCGGTGCGAAGCGTGGTTCTGATGGTCATCGACAGGCTCTCCTCATGAAGCGATGTGATCGAGCACGATCTGCGGCGTCAGTATCTGCGGCAGCACAATGCCCTCCCGGCCGGGTGCGTAATACACGTAGAGCGGTACACCGTCGCGACCGTGCGACTGCAGGAAACGGGTGATGTCCGGATCGGCGCGCGTCCAGTCGCCCTTCAGGTAGACGACGCCCCGGTCGGCGAAGGCGCGCTGCACGGCATCGGTCGACAGCGCCACCTTTTCGTTCATCAGACAGGTGACGCACCAGGCAGCTGTCATGTTTACGAACACCGGTCGGCCGGCGGCGCGCAGATCGGCCAGACGCTGCACCGAATAGGCGCCTTCGGCCGCCTGCGCGACGGCCGCCGCCGCCGGCTCCGGCGTGCGCCCGAGCGCCAGCAGGCCGGCCAGCAGCGCCAGTGCCGCCGCGCTGCGCCAGCCCCAGGCGCGCCCTGCACCGCGCTGCGCCACACCGAACAGCCAGGCCGCCAGCGCCACCAGCAGCAGCGCAGCCAGCGCGTGCAGCACGCCATCGGCCCCGCTCTGCTGGCTCAGCACCCAGACCAGCCAGGCCGCCGCGCCGTACATCGGGAAGGCCAGCGCCTGCTTCAGTCGCTCCATCCAGGCGCCCGGTCTGGGCATGTGCGCAGCCATCGCAGGAAAGAAGGCGAACAGCAGATAGGGCAGCGCCATGCCCAGTCCGAGCGCGACGAAGATGCCCACGGTCACCGGCGCCGGTGCGCCCAGCGCAGCCGCGATCGCCCCGCCCATGAAGGGTGCCGTGCAGGGTGTCGCAACCACCACCGCCAGCACGCCAGTGAAGAAGCTGCCCGCCAGTCCACCGCGCGAGGCCAGCGATTCGCCGGCGGACGTCAGCCGGGCACCGATGTCGAACACTCCGGACAGATTCAGCCCGATGCCGAACAGCAAGGTGGCCATGGCGGCGACGAACACCGGCGACTGGAACTGGAAACCCCACCCGGCCTGGCTGCCGGCGGCGCGCACGGCAAGCAGCAGTGCGGCCAGCAGCAGGAAGCTGGCGACCACGCCAGCGCAATAGGCGAGCGACTGCAGGCGCACGGCCGCGGCGCGGTCGCCGCCCATCCTCGCGAACGACAAGGCCTTGATCGCCAGCACCGGGAACACGCAGGGCATCAGGTTAAGCAGCAGGCCGCCGGCGAACGCGAACAGCAGCGGCCACAGCAACCCCTCGTCCGCAGGCGCAGCGACCGGACTCGCCGGTCCTGAAGGCGGCAGGGCATCGGCCGCCGCCAGACTGAGCACCGGCGTACGAACCGGCGACTCGCCCGGCGTCGCCACCCACAGCGCCCGTTCGACGCCGTCTGCACCGCGGACACGCAGCACGCCCTCGAGCGCCTTGGCCGGGTCGAAATCCGGACCGGGCGTCAACGCGATGCGCGCCGCATCGCCTGCCGTGTTCAGGGTCTGGGCCGCGCCGTGCACGACGCGCCCCCAGTCGGCCGGGAAGAAGTCGGCCGACTGCAGGCTGCCGGCGCCCGTCCCCTCCAGCGTCAGTACGCCCTGTGCATCGACCGTCGCGCGCCATTCGCTGCGCGTCGGCATCGCCGCGCGCGCCGCGTCGAACAGTGCTGCATCGCTTCCCGTTTGCGGGGGACCGACGGGCAATTCGAGTCTGAACACCCCTTCTTCCGGAATGCAGATGTCCTTGCACACCAGCCAGTTCGCCTTGACCGACAGCGCGGCTGCGCCAGCGAGGGCTGGCGGCAGCGTTACCGTGAAGGGCAGCAGCACCTCGCCCTGATGGACGAAGGTGGTGATGGGCCCATCTACGTGGCGTTCCGGTGCCGGCCAGCTCACTTCGCCGAGCGTCGAACCTGCCGGCGCGAACACCTCGATGCGCGGTGCTTGGCCGGCGTCGCCCGGATTCATCCAGTAGATGTGCCAGCCGGGCTGGAAGCGGAAGTGCAGACCGAGGTCGAGCGTCTGCCCGGGCGCCGCGACGTCGGTCGCCGACAGCAGCGCGACGGTTGCGCGCGGGCTGACCTGTGCTTCGCTGCGCGCGGCGTGCAGCGCCGGCGCGGCGCTGGTCAGCGCAAGTACAAAAAAGAGATGGCGAATGAAGGACATCGTGCGGGAGGTATGAATATCGTTCGAGCGCCGGGCGCCCGTTTGCTTGTCGCTCAGTCGACCACGATAGACGATGCCGGTTCGCGGCCATCGGCTGGCCGATGACCGCGGCGACAACGCAGGCGCACTCCGCCCGGCAATGGGGAACTGCGTCACGGAAGAACGGGAGTTACGGCACTAACGATGCTCATGAATCCGCGCCCGGCGATCGTTATGTCCCGGGATGCAGAGCGAAAACAAGAAGCGGCGCCCCACGGGTGCGTCAGCACACATCGCACATGAGGAGAGCCGAGCCATGGCCCAGTACAAGAACATCGAAGTCGATGCCGAGCTGGCGGGTGTCATCCGCCACATGGACAACGTCGAGGAGTACCGCGAACTGCTGCGCAACCTGCAGTCGGTCTGGGACAACCTCACCATGCTGGGCCAGCTGTCCGGGACCGGCACCGACATGAGCGGGACCCGGCACGCTTTCGCCGAACTGACCGGCACGCTGCTCAACCAGCTCGGCCACGAGGAATTGCGCACCTGCCGGCAGGAAATGTCGGCCAAGGCGCAGGTCGCGATCGATATCCTGGTGCGCAATCTGTTCGAGCGCACCGCCGACATCGGATTCCTCGCCTGCGACGCCGACATCCGGCAGTTCATCGGCAAGGTCCACGAATGCGCGGGCAATGTGCTGCTGGCCCGCGACCTGGCCGCCGCCCGGACGCAACTGCGCACGCGCTTCGCCGAATACGCGGCGAAGTACACCGTGTACTCGGACATCGTGCTGACCGACACCGAAGGCCACATCCTGCTGCGGCTGGACGACACGACGGCACCGGCACAGTCGCACGACGCGCTGATCGCCGACGCACTGGCGACCGACGCCGGCTACGTGGAAACCTTCCGCGCCGTCGACTTCCTTCCGGCACAGACACAGTCGCTGGTCTATTCCTGCCGCGTCTGCGACGACGCGGGCAAGGCGATCGGCGTGCTGAGCCTGGTGTTCCGCTTCGACGACGAAATGCAGCGCATCTTCGACGGCCTGCTGACGGCCGACGACTGGGCCGTCATTCTGGTCGTTGACGCCGACCACCGGGTGATCGCCAGTTCGGACCGCTTCCACGTTCCGCTCGGTGCCCGTCTGCCCTGCCCCGACGGTCCGGAGGTCCAGCGGCTTCGCTTTGCCGCACGCGAATACCTCGCCATTCGCTGCCCGAGCCGTGGCTATCAGGGCTACGCCGGCCCCGGCTGGTGCGGGCTGGTGATGCTGCCGGTCGAGCACGCCTTCGCTCGCGAAGCGGCCGCACCGCTGCGCGCGCTGGGCGACGAGGTACGCAGCGCCATCATGTCCAGCCCGACACTGTTCTCCGAACAGCTGCGGCGCATCCCGGAACAGGCGGACCGCATCCAGCGCACGCTGAACCGCTCGGTGTGGAACGGCAACGTCCGGCAAAGCAGTTCGCAGCGCGCACTGAACCCGGCCTTCTCGAAAATCCTGCTGTGGGAAATCAGCAATACCGGCGACCGCACCCGCGACGTGTTCGAGCGCTCGATCGCCAACCTGCACGAAACCGTGGTGTCGGCCATCCTGCACGACAGCCGCTTCGCAGCGTCGCTGGCCATCGACATCCTCGACCGCAATCTGTACGAGCGCGCCAACGACTGCCGCTGGTGGGCGCTCACCTCGGTGTTCCGCGAGGTGCTTGCAGCGCCGATCGACGACGCGGGCCGGCAGCGCGTCACCGAGGTGCTGCGCTACATCCACTCGCTCTACACCGTCTATGCCAACCTGCTGGTGTTCGACACGCAAGGCGTGGTCGTCGCTGAATCGGGTTCGACCGTCGGCGGCGCATCGTGGAGCGGGCGCGCGCCGGGCGAGGACTGGGTGCGCAGGACGCTGGCGCTGGACGACTCCCAGGCGTGGGCAGTGTCCGCCTTTGCGCCGAGCGCGCTGTACGGCAACGCACCCACCTATATATATGGTGCAGCGCTGCGCGCGCCGTCGGCCGGCGACGAGAAGGCACCGGTCATCGGCGGCGTCGCTGTCGTGTTCGACAGCGCGCCGCAACTGCTCGCCATGCTGCGCGACTGCCTGCCGCGCGGCGCCGACGGCGCAGTCCGCAACGGCTGCTTCGCGGCCTTCATCGACGCCGAGGCCCAGGTGATTGCCTGCACCGACGAGCGCTGGCGCCCCGGTCACCGCCCGCCGGAGGCAGTCGAAGCGCTGGCGCTGGCGGACGACGGCAGTGGCGTGCTGCGCATCGACGACCAGTACTTCGCGGTCGGCGTGGCGAACTCGCACGGCTACCGTGAGTACGGCAGCGGCGCGAACGCCGCCCGCACGCGCGTCACCGCACTGGTATTCATGCCCCTGTGCGCGGTCGCCGTGCAGTCCGCTACGGCGAGCTGCATGGCGCCAGCCATCCGCGGCGACGCGAGCAGCGACGACACGGTGGAAATCGCCACCTTCCGCGTCGGCCGGAACTGGTTCGGACTGCGCAGCGAGAAAGTCATCGAGGCGGTCGATGCGGCCGGTCTGACCGGCGTACCCGGTGCCGGCGAAACGATGGCCGGCTATCTGATGTACGACGGCGTGCCGATCGCCGTGTTCGATATCGCCAGCATGCTGCACGACGACGAAGCGGTCCCGTCGACATTCGACGACTCGACGCGGCAGGTACTCGTGCTTCGCCGCGACGACGACACCCGCATCGGCATACTGGCCGACGCGCTGGGCGACATTCCGGAAGTATCGACCGCCCGCCTGCGCCAGATACCGGCGATGCTGGCCGGCGGCAATGTGCTGGGCGAATCGGTGCTTGGCGGCAGCGGCGACGGCGACGAAGCGCTGCTGCTGGTGCTCGGCGTCGAGCGCATCGTCAATCGCCTCGCCGGTGGGAGCACGCCGCCGGCCGCAGCCATTCCGCTGCCGCGACGCGAAGCGGCGGCCGCTCGCTGAGACCGTGCCAGCTCAGGCGACGCCGAAAGCGCCGCTGCGCAGCTTGAACAGGCGGTCGCGTGCCTCGGCCGCCTTTTCGAATTCCAGGTTCTTCGCGTGCTCGACCATTTCCTTTTCGAGCTTCTTGATCTCCTTCGCCAGATCCTTCTCGCTCATCGCCTCGAAACGCGCGTGTTCCTCGGCCACCATCAGCTCGCGCGCGACCTCTTCCTGGTCGTAGACGCCGTCGATGATGTCCTTGATCCGCTTGACCACGCCCTTAGGCGTGATGCCATGCGCTTCGTTGTGCGCGATCTGCTTGGCGCGCCGCCGTTCGGTTTCCGCAATGGCGCGCTTCATCGAATCGGTCATGTTGTCGGCGTACAGGATGGCGGTGCCGTGCAGATGTCGCGCCGCCCTGCCTATGGTCTGGATCAGGCTGCGCTCCGAACGCAGGAAGCCCTCCTTGTCGGCGTCGAGGATGGCGACCAGCGACACTTCGGGAATGTCCAGACCTTCGCGCAGCAGGTTGATGCCCACCAGCACGTCGAATTCGCCGAGCCGCAGGTCGCGGATGATTTCCACGCGCTCGACGGTGTCGATGTCGGAGTGCAGGTAGCGCACGCGCACGCCGTTCTCGCTGAAGTAGTCGGTCAGGTCCTCGGCCAGCCGCTTGGTGAGCACGGTGACCAGCACCCGCTCGGACGCCTCGACCCGCTTGCGGATCTCGCCGAGCAGGTCGTCCACCTGGGTGGACGCCGGGCGGATATCGACCACCGGGTCCACCAGGCCGGTCGGCCGTACCACCTGCTCCACCACCTGGCCCTGGTTGGCGGCCTCGTAGGCGGACGGCGTGGCCGACACGAACACTGTCTGCGGCATCAGCTTCTCGAACTCGTCGAACTTGAGCGGCCGGTTGTCCAGCGCCGACGGCAGGCGGAAGCCGAAATCGACCAGATTGGTCTTGCGCGCCATGTCGCCCTTGTACATGCCGCCGATCTGCGGAATGGTCACGTGCGACTCGTCGATGAACATCAGCGCGTCCGGCGGCAGGTAGTCGATCAGCGTCGGTGGCGGCTCGCCCGGCTGGCGGCCTGACAGGTGGCGCGAGTAGTTCTCGATGCCCTTGCAGAAGCCCAGTTCGTTCAGCATTTCGAGATCGAAACGGGTGCGCTGTTCGATGCGTTGCGCCTCGACCAGCTTGTGCTGGCTGACGAGTTCCTTCGAACGCATTTCCAGCTCGGTCTTGATCGCATCGATCGCGCGCAGCACGGTGGCGCGCGGCGTCACGTAGTGGCTGGACGGATAGACGGTGAAGCGGCCGATGCGGCTGCGCACCTGGCCGGTCAGCGGATCGAACAGCGACAGTTCCTCGATCTGGTCGTCGAACAGCGACACGCGCAGCGCGTTTTCCGCGTGTTCGGCCGGAAAGATGTCGATCACGTCGCCGCGCACGCGGAAGGTGCCGCGCTTGAAGTCGGTGTCGTTGCGCTGGTACTGCATCTGCACCAGCCGGGCGATGATGTCTCGCTGGTGCAGCGTGCCGCCTTCGCGCAGGTGCAGGATCATCGCGTGGTAATCCACCGGGTCGCCGATGCCGTAGATCGACGACACGCTGGCGACGATGACCACGTCGCGCCGCTCCATCAGGCTCTTGGTCGCCGACAGCCGCATCTGTTCGATGTGCTCGTTGATGGCGCTGTCCTTCTCGATGAACAGGTCCTTCGACGGCACGTAGGCTTCAGGCTGGTAGTAGTCGTAGTAACTGACGAAGTACTCGACCGCGTTTTCCGGGAAGAACTCGCGGAATTCGGAATACAGCTGGGCGGCCAGCGTCTTGTTCGGCGCCATCACGATGGCCGGGCGACCGGTGCGCGCGATCACGTTGGCCATCGTGAAGGTCTTGCCCGAACCGGTCACGCCCAGCAGGGTCTGGAACATGAGTCCGTCGTCGATGCCCTCGACCAGTTTGGCGATGGCGCCCGGCTGATCGCCGGCCGGCGGGAAGGGCTGGTGCAGCCGGTAAGGGCTGTTGTCAAAGGTTAACAAGGCGGGTGCGGCGACAGTTTCCGACATGGTAGAATTTTGCGTTGCACAAATCGTTTGCAGCCTGATGACCGCGCGACTTCGGCGGCGTTCGGGCAAAGGCAGACATTAGCGCGATTGTTGTCCGTTTTTCGACCTATCTTTAATAGCACGACGCACCGCCCGTACCGGGCAAACCAACCCTGCACACCGGAGCACGCATGAACCCGTCCGTATTCTCGTCCGTCGAGATGGCCCCGCGCGACCCCATCCTGGGCCTGACCGAAGCCTTCAACGCTGATACCCGCACCACCAAGGTGAACCTGGGCGTGGGCGTGTACTACGACGACGCGGGCAAGCTGCCGCTGCTGCGCGCGGTGCGCACGGCCGAAGAGGCGCGCATGAAGAATGCGCCGCCGCGCGGTTACCAGCCGATCGAGGGTGCGCCGGCCTACAACAAGGCGGTGCAGGACCTGCTGTTCGGTCAGGGCGCCGCCCTGACCGCCGACGGCCGCGTGGTCACCGCCCAGGCCCTGGGCGGCACCGGCGCACTGAAGATCGGCGCCGACTTCCTGAAGCGTCTGCTGCCGCAGGCCCGGGTGTACATCAGCGACCCGAGCTGGGAAAACCACCGCGCGCTGTTCGAAGCCGCCGGCTTCGAAGTCGATGTCTATCCGTACTTCGACGCCGACACCCGCGGCGTGCGCTTCGACGCGATGATTGCCCACCTGAAGGCGCTGCCGGCCAACCAGATCGTGCTGCTGCACGCCTGCTGCCACAACCCGACCGGCGCCGATCTGACCGACGCCCAGTGGGGCGAAGTGGTCGAGGTGTGCAAGTCGCGCAACCTGGTGCCCTTCCTCGACATGGCCTACCAGGGCTTCGCCGACGGCATCGACCAGGACGCCGTGGCAGTGCGCCAGTTCGTGCAGTCCGGCCTGAGCTTCGTCATTTCCAGCTCGTTCTCGAAGTCCTTCTCGCTGTACGGCGAGCGCGTCGGCGCGCTGTCCATCGTGACCGCGTCGAAGGATGAGTCGGCGCGCGTGCTGAGCCAGCTCAAGCGCACCATCCGCACCAATTACTCGAACCCGCCGACCCACGGCGGCGCCATCGTCGCTTCGGTGCTGGCGACGCCGGAACTGCGCACGATGTGGGAACAGGAACTGGGCGAAATGCGTGAGCGCATCCGCGCCATGCGCACCGGTCTGGTCGACAAGCTGGCCGCCCGTGGCGTTGCACGCGACTTCTCCTTCGTCGTGCGCCAGCGCGGCATGTTCAGCTACACCGGCCTGACCGTGGCCCAGGTCGACCGCCTGCGCGACGAATTCGGCATCTATGCGGTCAGCACCGGCCGCATCTGCCTGGCCGCGCTGAACTCGAAGAACATCGATTACGTGGCCGACTCGCTGGCAATCACCCTGAAGTAATCGAAGCACTGCTTCAGAAAAAAGCCCACTCCGCGGAGTGGGCTTTTTGTTGGCCAGGAGGCACGGCAACGCGTCGTTGCGGCACCCCGCGGCCGATGTCGCGAGCACCGCTCTCCAGCACGGCGGCGCCGAGCGGGAGCAGGTCCGTCAGACCACGCCCTGCCCCAGCATGGCCTCGGCCACCTTGACGAAGCCGGCGACATTGGCGCCGTCGAGGTAGCTGACGCGGCCGTCCTTGTGCTTGCCGTACTGCAGGCAGGCGCCGTGGATGCCCTGCATGATGTGCAGCAGACGGGTATCGACCTCGTCGCGCGTCCAGCTCATGCGGATCGCGTTCTGGCTCATTTCCAGACCCGAGGTCGCGACGCCGCCTGCATTCGATGCCTTGCCCGGCGCGTACAGCACGCCCGCCGCCTCGAATGCCTTGGCCGCTTCGATGGTCGAAGGCATGTTGGCGCCCTCGGTCACGCAGCGGACGCCGTTGGCGATCAGCGTGCGCGCATCGCTCTCGTCCAGTTCGTTCTGCGTCGCGCAAGGCAGCGCGACATCGACCGGCACCCGCCACGGCCGCATGTTCGCCTCGAAAGCAGCGCCCACCTTCTTCGCGTAGTCGCTGACGCGGCCGTACTGCACGTTCTTCACGTCCATCAGGATGGCCAGCTTCTCCGGCGTGAAGCCGTCCTCGTCGATCACCGTACCGCCGGAGTCGGACACCGTCACCACCTTGGCGCCGAGCGCCATCGCCTTTTCCACGGCGTACTGCGCCACATTGCCCGAGCCGGACACGGCGACGCGCAGGCCGGCCATCGAATGGCCGGCGTGGCACAGCATTTCCTCGGCGAAGTAGACAGTGCCGTAGCCGGTCGCTTCCGGGCGGATCAGCGAACCGCCGAAGCTCAGGCCCTTGCCGGTGAACACGCAGTCCGCACGATTGGACAGCTTCTTCATCATGCCCGCCATGTAGCCGACCTCACGACCGCCGACACCGATGTCGCCGGCCGGCACGTCGGTATCCGAGCCGATATGGCGGAACAGTTCGGACACGAAAGCCTGGCAGAAACGCATGATTTCGCCCTGGCTGCGCCCCTTCGGGTCGAAGTCCGAGCCGCCCTTGCCGCCGCCCATGGGCAGCGTGGTGAGCGCGTTCTTGAAGGTCTGCTCGAAAGCCAGGAACTTCAGGATGGACAGGTTCACCGACGGGTGGAAGCGGATGCCGCCCTTGTAGGGGCCAATTGCCGAGCTGTGCTGGATGCGGTAGCCGCGATTCACCTGCACCTCGCCCTTGTCATCGACCCAGCTGACCCGGAACATGATCACCCGCTCGGGTTCGACCAGTCGCTCGAGCAGGGCCTGTTCGGCGTAACGCGGATGCGCCTCGATGAAGGGCCACAGGCTCTCCATCACTTCGGTGACCGCCTGCATGAATTCCGGTTGCCCCGGATTGCGCGCCTCGACGACGCTCACGAACGACTTGAAATTGCTGTACTTCAACGCTGTCTCCTGAATCACGCACTAAGGCTGTTTGCACCACAGCAGGGCATTTTGATCGAATTTGTTTCAGCAAGCACACTTTTAGTGCCTGAAAACAGGCTGCGCCCCAGCTCAGTGCAACCAAAGACCGACCAGTGAGCAGTGCCGGGAGCACGGCCTGGTGCGGCACTCCGGATTACGCTCAATCGCCGTGCATCGACCGTCATCAGACCGACACATTCTGGTGCGCTCCTTGCTAAACGCACCGCGATTGTGATTTCCGGAGCCCTCATGGACAGTTTCAAGACCTCGGCCGACGTGTTGTTCATCCTGCTTGGCGCCATCATGGTGCTGGCGATGCACGCCGGCTTTGCCTTCCTCGAAGTCGGTACGGTGCGACGCAAGAACCAGGTGAACGCCCTGGTGAAGATTCTGGTCGATTTCTGCGTATCGACGCTGGTGTATTTCTTCATCGGCTACGGCATTTCCTACGGCGTGCATTTCTTCGGCAGTGCAGCCTCGCTCACCCAGTCGAGTGGCTACGACCTGGTGAAGTTCTTCTTCCTGCTCACCTTCGCGGCGGCAATCCCGGCCATCGTGTCCGGCGGCATCGCCGAGCGCGCGCGCTTCTGGCCGCAGGTGATGGCGACCGCGCTGATCGTCGGCCTGCTCTATCCGCTGTTCGAAGGCATGGTGTGGAACGGCAACTTCGGCTTCCAGAGCTGGCTCGAAGCGCAGTTCGGCGCTCCATTCCATGATTTCGCCGGCTCGGTGGTGGTGCACGCGTTCGGCGGCTGGGTCGCGCTCGCCGCCGTGCTGCTGCTCGGCGCGCGCCGCGGCCGCTACTCGCGCGACGGCGGCATCGCCGCGCACCCGCCGTCGAGCATTCCCTTCCTCGCGCTGGGCGCCTGGATACTGACCGTCGGATGGTTCGGCTTCAACGTGATGAGCGCACAGAAGCTGGAAGCGGTGAACGGCCTGGTCGCGGTCAATTCGCTGATGGCCATGGTCGGCGGCACGCTGGTGGCACTGGTCGCCGGCCGCAACGACCCGGGCTTCGTGCACAACGGCCCGCTGGCAGGGCTGGTCGCGGTCTGCGCCGGCTCGGACCTGATGCACCCGCTCGGTGCGCTGGCCACCGGTGCGGTCGCCGGCGGCCTGTTCGTACTGATGTTCACGCTGACGCAGAACCGCTGGAAGATAGACGACGTGCTCGGCGTATGGCCGCTGCACGGCCTGTGCGGCGCCTGGGGCGGCATCGCAGCGGGCATCTTCGGGCTGGAAGCGCTCGGCGGTCTCGGCTCGGTCACCTTCATGACGCAGCTGGTCGGCACCGTAGCCGGCGTCGTCATTGCACTGGCGGGTGGCTTCGCCATCTACGGCATCCTCCGCGTCTTCGTCGGCCTGCGGCTCGATGCGGAACAGGAATTCGAAGGCGCCGACCTCGCCATCCATCGCATCAGCGCCTCGCCGGAACGCGAAACGCTGTGGTGAACACCCGGTAGGACGGCGCTGGCGCGTGGTCGGTCCATGCCGACAGCGCAAGCGGCCGGCAGCAAGGCAGAATCGCGGGCAGTCCACACTGGAGTCCCCCGCCATGATCCGCCCGCGTCGCGCCGCGCCCTACCATCGTTCCACCCTGCTGTTCGCGCTGCTCGGTGCGCTGTTCGCCGCGCCCGTGCAGGCGGACCTGCTGCTCGCCACGCGGCAGACCGTGATCGACCCCGGTCTGCCGCTCACACTGACGGTCGTGTCGACCGCCGGCGAAGCGCTGCCCGACGAACTGAAGGCACGCATCATCGTCGGCGCCCGCGCCGCCGACGTGACGCTGCGCGCCGCCACGCCGGCACAGGGCGGGAGACGCGACTACTCGGCGGTATTCCCGACCGATCTCGATGGCACCGGCCGTCTGGAACTGACGTCGGCTGCATCCAGCGTGCTGCTGGTGCAGCTCAGACCGGCGCCGCTGGCCGCCGGCGCAGTGGCGATCACGACGCCGGGCGCCGCCCGTCCCACTACGACCGACGACCAGGACGCCGAGCCAGCGGGCGTGGTCAACCTGGGCCGCAATCGTATCGGTCTGGGGACGCACGAGCCGGTCTACTTCGTCGCCGGCTCGCGCGGCGACACCACGGCGCGCTTCCAGCTGTCGTTCAAGTACCGAATCTTCGACCCGGAAGGCTGGGCGACCGAACTGCCGCTGGGCGAACTGCTGACCGGCCTGCACTTCGGCTACACGCAGACTTCGACCTGGGACTGGAGCGGCGACTCCAAACCCTTCCGCGACACCACCTACAAGCCCAGCTTCTTCTACGAGTTCGGGCCATACCGGCAGATCGGCTCGCGTCACACTGTGAGCGCCCAGGCGGGTTACGAACACCAGTCGAACGGCCGCGACGGCATCGAATCGCGCTCGATCGACACGCTGTTCGTGAAACCGTCCTGGCGCTGGGACATCGACCACAACACCCACGTCGGTGCGTCGGTGAAGCTGTTCGACTACACCGACCGCGACCCGACCAACCGCGACATATCGAAGTACCGCGGCTACGCGCTGGTCGGCCTGGAAGTGGGCAACGACGACGGCTGGCTGCTGAAGGCGGAAAGCTATCCGG
This sequence comes from Methyloversatilis sp. NSM2, assembly GCF_038066675.1. Lineage (NCBI taxonomy): Bacteria > Pseudomonadati > Pseudomonadota > Betaproteobacteria > Nitrosomonadales > Sterolibacteriaceae > Methyloversatilis > Methyloversatilis sp. NSM2. The sequence goes on along the minus strand of NZ_JBBUKV010000001.1, from coordinate 731,647 downwards.
GCGACCAGGGCTCGCTGCAGCTCGACCTGTCCTACCGGCTGAAGCGCCGCCTGCTGGCGGACGCCGGCGCTGGCGGCTTCCTGCACTTCCAGTACTTCAATGGCTACGGCGAAAGCCTGATCGACTACAACCGCAGCGGCCCGGCGCAGTTCCGCGTCGGCTTTTCCATCGTGCGCTGAAAAAGCAGCATCGCGACTCGCGTCGCGACGCTGCCTTACGCGTGCGCCGGTCCCTCGGCGCCGCGGAACTGCGGTTCGGCCAGCAGGTGCACGCTGAAGCAGGTGCCCTCGCCCGGCGTGCTGGTGACCGTAATGGTGCCGCCGTAGCGCTCGATCAGACCGAGCGACACCGACAGCCCGAGGCCTGTGCCTTCCGAACGCTTGGTGGTGAAGAAGGGATCGAATACGCGACCGATATGTTCGGGCGCGATGCCGTGGCCGGTGTCGCGCACGTCTATCCGTGCACCTGCCGGCTCTTCGCTGTCGCGCGTCGCCAGCGTCAGCGTGCCGCCGTCGGGCATCGCATGCAGCGCGTTCACGACGAGGTTCACCAGCACCTGCTGCAGCTCGTCGCGATTGATGCGCACGCGTGTCGTCGCTTCGGTATCGAACACGATGTCGACGCCGGACTTGCGCGCCTGGTGCTGCACCAGCGGCAGCGTGTCGTGCAGCAGCGTCGCGGTGTCCAGCTCGTCCACATAGCCGGCGAACTCGCCCGGCCGCGCGTACTGCAGCAGCTTGGTCACGATGACGCGGATGCGGTTGATCTGTTCGTCGAGCAGCCGGACTTCGGTCTTCACCGTATTGCCGGCCGGGCCGAGCAAGGCGCGCATCAGGTCGAGATTGCCCTGCATCACGGCGATCGGATTGTTGATCTCGTGCGCCACACCGGCGGTGAGCTGGCCGATGGCAGCCAGCTTTTCCGAGCGCACCAGCTGGCGCTGTGCCTCGCGCAGTTCGGCGGTGCGTTCGACTACCTTCTGGTCCAGCTCGGCGTTGAGCTGTTTCAGTTCGGCCTCACGGGCAGCCACGGTATCGAGCAGGGTATCGAGGTGACTGGCCAGACGGGCGATTTCCTCACCGCCCTCGACCGCACCGGTGCGCGCCGTCGCATCGCCCTTCTCGACGGCGCCGATGGTCGCGTCCATCCGCTCGATCGGCCGGAAGATGCTGCGCGCGCCGCGCAGCGACAGCACGACGCCGGTCGCCATGATGAGCGCGAACAGGCCGATCAGCGCCGCCAGGATGTTCTGCTTCACCTCGCGGAAGGGCGCTTCGAGAAAGCCGACGTAGAGCATGCCGATGCGCCGGTCGTCGCCATCGACCACCGGTTCGTAGCCCGACACATACCAGTCGTTCACGACGAAGGCGCGGTCCAGCCAGCGTTCGCCGTTGTCGAGCACGCGGTGGCGCACCGCCGCCGACACACGCGTACCGAGCGCGCGGTCGCCGCCGAACATCCGCACATTGGTCGCGATGCGCACGTCGTCGAGAAAGAGCGTGGCGGTGCCGCGCGAGCCCAGCGGCAAGGCGCCGTCGTTGTAGACGAGGTCGTTGATGGTGTCGACGAAATCGAGGTTGCGGTTCAGCAGCTGACCGCCTTCGAGCACGCCGATCTGTTCGCCCTGCGCGTCGAGTATCGGTACGGCGATATGGATCACCATGCCGCGGTCCTCCTCGCTGCGCGGGTCGGGCCGCGCATTGGTGGTCGGCACGATGGCGAGTCGGGCGCGTTCGAGCAGCGGCGGGCTGATCGCTTCGAGCCGGGCGGCGTCGAACACCGACAGCACAACCCGTGCCTCGCCTTCGAGCGCGCCGCGCACCACCGGCCAGTCGGCGCGCGCCTCACCCGGTTTCGCGCCGTTGGACGCTGCACGCACCCGCCCCTGACGATCGAGCACATAGAGATAGTCGAAGTGCTGCGAGCCGGCCTGTGCCGCCAGCAGCGTGCCAAGTCTGGCCGGGTTGTCGAGCACGCTGCGCAGCCTGCCCGACGCGGCCAGCCCGGCGATCGCCTGCTTCTGGCCGTCGAGCACGCGGTCGAAGTACTGGCGTGCGATGGTCAGTTCGGCATTCACCTTGTAGATGAGCAACTGGTCGTAGGCCGAATTGCCCCAGTGCACGACCAGCCCGATCAGCAGCGGCAGCATCAGCAGCGGCGGCGCCAGCACCAGCACGACCAGCCGGGTGCGCACCGAACCGCGGCGCAGTGAATGAATGAATCGCATCCGCCGATGCTACTTCAGGCCTCGGGTTTGCGCTGCCGCCCGCTACACTCGCGCCTTTCGTCCTTCCGCCCTCCCCGTCCATGCATGTCGACGTGATCGTGATCGGCGCCGGCGCGGCCGGCCTGATGTGTGCCGCCACCGCCGGCAGCCGCGGCCGCAGCGTGCTGCTGATCGACCACTATCCGAAGCTGGCCGAGAAGATCCGCATTTCCGGCGGCGGCCGCTGCAATTTCACCAACCGCGATCTGCGGCCGGACTGTTTCCTGTCGCAGAACCCGCATTTCTGCCGCTCGGCGCTGTCGCGCTACACGCCGCGCGATTTCGTCGCGCTGGTCGAGCGGCACGGCGTCAGCTATCACGAGAAGACGCTGGGCCAGCTGTTCTGCGACGACAGTTCGCAGCAGATCATCGACCTGCTGAAGGACGAGTGCGACGCCGGCGGCGTGCGCTGGCAACAGCCTTCAGCGGTAGCGGGCGTCACGCGCGAAGGTGATCTGTTCCGCGTCGATACCGACCAGGGGGCGCGCTTCGCCGCCTCGCTGGTGATCGCCACCGGTGGGCTCACGGTGCCCAAGATCGGCGCCACCCCCTTCGGTTACAGGGTGGCCGAGCAGTTCGGCCTCAACGTGGTCCCGCCCAAGCCGGCACTGGTGCCGCTGGCGCTGGACCCGGAGTGGCTGGCGCGCTTCGACGAACTGTCCGGCGCCTCCTTCGATTCGATCGCCTCCTGCGACGGCCCGGAATTCCGCGAACAGACCCTGCTCACCCACCGCGGCCTGTCCGGGCCGGCCATCCTTCAGGCGTCGAGCTACTGGCAGCAGGCGGGCGGCCGCGAACCGGTGCGCATCGACCTGCTGCCGGACGTGGACGACGCGGAAGGCTGGCTGCAATCGGCACGTGCCGGCCGGCAGACGCTGGCGGGGCTGCTGGCGGAACACCTGCCGAAGCGCTTCGCCCAGCAATGGGTGGATTTCGAAGGCGGCGGCCGATGGAACAGCGCACTGATCGAACTGCCGCGCGCAACGCTTGCCGACATCGCTGCGAAGCTCAAGAGCTGGGCGCTGCATCCGTCGGGTACGCTGGGCTACAACAAGGCCGAGGTGACGCTGGGCGGTGTCGACACGCGCGAGCTCGACCAGAAGACGATGACCGCCCGGCGCGTACCCGGCCTGCACTTCGTCGGCGAGGTGGTCGACGTGACCGGCTGGCTGGGTGGCTACAACTTCCAGTGGGCCTGGTCGTCGGGCTGGTGCGCCGGTCAGGCCGCCTGAGCGCGCCCTCTGCGCTTCATCGGGCGAACGGGAAGAACACCGGCACCAGCAGCAGCACGGTCGCGCCATAGGCGAGCGTGATCGGCAGGCCCATGCGGACGAAATCCAGCATGCGGTAGCGCCCGGGCGAATACACCATCAGATGGGTCTGGTAGCCGAAGGGGATCAGGAAGCCGGCGCTGGCGCCATACAGCACCGCCATCACGAAGGGCATCGGGTCGGCGTCGAAGGCACGCGCGGTCGACAGCGCGATCGGAAAGGCCAGCGCGGCAGCGGCGTTATTGGTCACCAGCTCGGTCAGGATCACCGTCAGCAGATAGATGCCGATGAAGGCGCCGACCACGCCGTGGCCGTCGTACAGCGCGCGCAGCGCGCCGGTCATCAGTTCCGCGGCGCCGCTGTTCTCCAGCACCTGGGCGATGGCCAGCGACGAGCCTATGGTCAGCACCAGGTCGAACGGGAAACGGCGCCGCATTTCGCCCAAGGTCAGCAGGCCGCTGACGACCAGACCGGCGAGCAGCAGCAGCAGACCGGTGAACAGCGGCATTATTTCCAGGCCGGACAATGCGATCACCGCGGCGAAGGCGCCCAGCGTGAGCCGGCTCTGCAGCGGCGTCAGGCGCGGCCGCACCGTGCCGCCGACCAGATGGAAGTTGCGGTCGATGTTGCGGTGATTGGCGAAATCGGGGCCGACCGCCAGCAGCAGGCTGTCGCCGACGTGCAGCGGCACGCGTCCGAGCTGGCCGGTCAGGCGCTTGTCGCCGCGCCGTATGCCGACCACGCCAGCGTCAAACATGGTGCGGAAATCGACTTCCCGCAGCGTCTTGTTCGCCAGTTCGGACTGGCTGGACACGACCACTTCGAGCAGGTTGGAGCGCAGCAGCGAATCCGCCTCGACGCCGAACACCTGCAGGCCGTCAAAGCGCTGCAGCGCGGCCATCTTGTCCACTTCGCCGGTGAAGATGAGCACGTCGCCGGATTCGATCACCTCGGTCGGTGCGACCGGGGAGATGAGCCTGCCCTCGCGCATGATTTCGAGCAGGAACAGGCCTTCGAGATTGCGCAAGCGGTTCTGTTCGATGCTACGGCCGATCAGCGACGACGCCGGCTCGACCCGCGCCTCGAGGAAATAGGCCTGCTGCAGTTCGCGGTCGTTCGCCGCATGCCGGGGCAGCAGACGCACGCTCAGCGCCAGCACCGCCACGCAGACCAGCGCCACCGGCACGCCGACCCCGCTCGGGTCGAACATGCCCAGCGGTTTCATGCCGGCATTCACCATCAGCGAACTGACCACCAGATTGGTCGAGGTACCGACCAGCGTGGTGATGCCGCCGACGATGGCGGCGAAGGACAGCGGTATCAGCAGCAGCGAGGCCGGTTGATGGCGCTGCTTGGTCACCACGCCGAGCAGCGCGCCCACCACCGCGGTGTTGTTCAGAAAGGCGGAAAACAGCGTGGTGACCGAGGTGAAACGCACCACCGCCCAGCCGGGCGAGCCGCGCAGCAGCCGGTCCGACACGCGCTCCAGTATCGGCGAGCGCTCGATCACCAGCGACACCAGCAGCAGCATCACCAGCATGGCCAGCGCCGGATTGGTGTAGCTGGCCAGCCAGGCTTTCTGGTCGAGCAGACCGGCCAGGTAGTAACAGGTGGCCAGTCCGGCGAACAGCGGTGCAGGCGCGATGCGGCCATGCACCAGCAGCGCCAGCAGCAGGCCGATGGAGGCGAGAACCAGCCAGGCGGTCATGAGCGAAGACTCAGGCGCCCAGTCCCCAGGCCGCGAAGTGCGGGTTGGCGAAATCGGGTTTGCCGTAGCTGAACGGCGAGCCGTCGACCTGTTCGATGCGGCCGCCAGCGGCAACCAGCACCGCGTGACCGGCGGCAATGTCCCATTCCATCGTGCGACCGAGGCGCGGATAGACGTCGGCTTCGCCGGCTGCCACCAGACAGATCTTCAGCGATGAGCCGGCGTTGCGCAGGTCGGCCACTTTGCGCCCCGCGAGGTAGGCGTCGAGCGCCGCCGCATCGCCGTGCGAACGGCTGGCCACCACGGTGAGCCCTTCACCTGGCGGCACGCGGCAGCGGATTTCGCGCGCGCCGTCGGCGTCCTCCAGCCAGGCGCCGACACCGGCGATGCCGGAGAACAGGCGGCCCAGCGCCGGCGCCAACACGACACCGAGCACCGGCTGGCCGTTCTCGATCAGGGCGACGTTGACCGTGAACTCACCGTTGCGGTTGATAAACTCTTTCGTGCCATCCAGTGGATCAACCAGCCAGAACGGTGCGCCGGCCGCCGGGCGCTGACCGGCTTCGGTGGACTCTTCGGACACGATGAAAATGTCCGGCGTCAGCGCCTTCAGTCGGGCAACGATCACCTCGTCAGCCTTCTTGTCGGCTTGCGTTACAGGCGAATTGTCCGACTTATCAGTGACTTCGAAATCCGTCGCATAGACATCCATCACGCACTTGCCCGCATCCCGGACGATGTCCAGCAGTGCTGCGTGCAAGGTCTTCAGTTCGGCGACGTCCTTCATGTGTTCTCCTGACAAGCCACGGTTCCGCCGGTTTAACGGCCACTAAATAATTAATGCACATTATCTGCGCACTGAATGCTTGTACTCTACATGACGGATGACAACCCTGTCCGTGAAGAATGGACGCTAGAAATCTGCCTGCCGAAGAGTTGAACGAACGCCGCCGCGAAGCCGTCAGGCTGCGCCTGGCCGGCATGACCGTGGCCGCGGTGTCGGCTGCGGTGCGCCTGAGCGCGCCCACGGTCATCGCTGCCCACAAGGCCTATCTGGCTGGCGGGTGGGATGCGGTGCTGCTGCGCCGTCGCGGCCGCAGTGCCGGCAGCGGCCGCAAGCTCGACGCCTCGGTCGAGCGCAGGCTGCTGGCCGCCATGGTCGGACACACCCCGGATGCGCTCGGCCTGCCGCAGCGTTTGTGGAGCGACGAGGCGATTGCGGCGTGGTTCGTGCAACAGGGTCTGCCGGTGCCGCCGCGGCGCAGCCTGGGTCGCTACCGCGCCGGCTGGGGCCTGCAGCCCGCGCTGTCCGACGACGACCACAGTCAGCTGCACACGCTGATGAAATCGGTCGCGCGCGACCACGACCCCTTCTGGTGCGGCGCCCTGCCCGGCACCGCCACCGAGCACCTTCATTGGCTCCTGTTCGCGCGCGGCAGCCGCGGCCAGCTGCACTGGTCGGCATGCCCGAACCCGCCCGATACCGACGACTGGACGCGCTTCTGGCAGCGTCTCGCCGCCGAACGGAAGCGGCCGGTGCATCTGTTGCTGAGCGGCCTGACGCTGACGCCGGGCGGTGAACTGGACCGCTGGATGTCGGCGCAGACGCCGCCGCTAAGCTGGACCGCGCTGCCGATGTCGCCGACCGTGACGCGCGCCGCAGCCCCCTCTTCGAATCCGCCGCCCGCCGTGACGCGCTCGAACGCGCACATCACGGCGGCACCTCATCATTCCGCGATCAAACCGAGAGCGCCCATGCAGACCACACCCGAAGCGATCGATCCCGACACCCTGACCCACCTGCAGCGGCTGGAAGCCGAGAGCATCCACATCATGCGCGAGGTGGTGGCCGAAGCCGAAAACCCGGTCATGCTCTACTCGATCGGCAAGGACAGCGCGGTCATGCTGCACCTGGCGATGAAGGCCTTCTACCCGGCCGTGCCGCCCTTTCCGCTGCTGCATGTGGACACCACCTGGAAGTTCAAGGCGATGTACCAGTTCCGCGACGAAATGGCGAAGAAGCTGGGCATGGACCTCATCGTGCACATCAACCAGGAGGGTGTGGCCAAGGGCATCAACCCGTTCACACACGGCTCGGCCATCCACACCGACATCATGAAGACCGAGGCGCTGAAACAGGCGCTGGACAAGTACGGTTTCGACGTCGCCTTCGGCGGCGCCCGCCGCGACGAGGAAAAGTCGCGCGCCAAGGAGCGCGTGTTCTCGTTCCGCACCGCGCAGCACCGCTGGGACCCGAAGAACCAGCGGCCGGAGCTGTGGAACCTCTATAACGCGCGCAAACACAAGGGCGAATCGATCCGCGCCTTCCCGATCTCGAACTGGACCGAGCTCGACATCTGGCAGTACATCTACCTGCAGAACATTCCCATCGTGCCGCTCTACTTCTCGGCGCCGCGCCCGGTGGTCGAGCGCGACGGCACCCTCATCATGGTGGACGACGAGCGCATGCCACTGCGCGCCGGCGAAGTGCCGCAGATGAGGAGCGTCCGCTTCCGCACGCTGGGCTGCTATCCGCTGACCGGTGCGGTCGAGTCAACCGCTGCCACGCTGACCGACATCATCCAGGAAATGCTGCTCACGAAGACTTCGGAGCGCCAGGGCCGCGTGATCGACCATGACTCGGCCGGTTCGATGGAAAAGAAGAAGCAGGAAGGGTATTTCTGATGGCACACGTTTCCGACCTCATTTCGCAGGACATCGAGGCCTATCTGCGCCAGCACGAGCACAAGAGCCTGCTGCGCTTCATCACCTGCGGCAGCGTCGATGACGGCAAGAGCACGCTGATCGGCCGCCTGCTTTACGAATCGAAAATGCTGTTCGAGGACCAGCTGGCCGCGCTCGAAGCGGACTCGAAGAAGGTGGGCACCCAGGGCGGCGACCTCGATTTCGCGCTGCTGGTCGATGGCCTGGCCGCCGAGCGCGAACAGGGCATCACCATTGACGTCGCCTACCGCTTCTTCTCGACCGACCGGCGCAAGTTCATCGTCGCCGACACGCCGGGCCACGAGCAGTACACGCGCAACATGGTCACCGGTGCCTCGACCGCCGACCTGGCCATCATCCTGGTCGATGCGCGTCACGGCGTGCAGACGCAAACCCGCCGCCACAGCTTCCTGGTGTCGCTGATCGGCATCAAGCGCGTCGTCGTCGCCATCAACAAGATGGACCTGGTCGGCTATTCCGAGGCCACCTTCCGCCGCATCCTCGACGACTACCGCGCCTTCGCCGCCCAGCTGGGCCTGGAGGACATCGTCGCGATACCGATGTCCGCGCTGAAGGGCGACAACATCACGTCACAGAGCGAACAGATGGGCTGGTACCACGGCCCGACGCTGATGGGCTATCTGGAAACCGTCGAGGTCGACCAGAAGCGCCGGCTGAAGGGCCCCTTCCGCCTGCCGGTGCAGTGGGTGAACCGCCCCAATCTCGATTTCCGCGGCTTCGCCGGCACCATCGCCAGCGGCGTGATCGAGCCGGGCGCAGCCATCCGCGTGCAGCCTTCGGGCCGCACCAGCACGATCAAGCGCATCGTCACCGCCGACGGCGACCTGCCGCGTGCCATTGCCGGCCAGTCGGTCACGCTGGTGCTGGAGGACGAGGTCGACATTTCCCGCGGCGACGTCATTTCGCACAAGGACACGCCGGCCGAAGTGGCCGACCAGTTCGAGGCCACGCTGGTGTGGATGCAGGACGAGCCGATGATGCCCGGCCGCGCCTACCTGATGAAGATCGGTACGCGCACGGTCACTGCCACGGTCACCGACATCAAGCACAAGGTGAACGTGAACACGCTGGAGCATCTGGCGGCCAAGCAGCTCGCGCTGAACGAAATCGCGGTGGTGAAGCTCGGCATCGACCGGCCTGTCGCCTTCGATCCCTACGAATCGGTACGCGAAACCGGTGGCTTCATCCTGATCGACCGCATCAGCAACGCGACCATAGGCGCCGGCATGCTGCGCTTCGCGCTGCGCCGCTCGCACAACATCCACATGCAGCACGTCGATGTGGACAAGGCGACCCGTGGCGCGATGAAGGGCCAGAAACCCTGCGTGCTGTGGTTCACCGGTCTGTCCGGCGCCGGCAAATCGACGCTGGCCAACCAGCTCGAAAAGCGCCTGAACGCGCTCGGCCGGCACACCTATCTGCTCGACGGCGACAACGTGCGGCACGGCCTGAACAAGGATCTGGGTTTCACCGAAGCGGACCGCGTCGAGAACATCCGTCGCGTCGCCGAGGTGGCCAAGCTGATGGTGGACGCCGGCCTCATCGTGCTGACCGCCTTCATTTCGCCCTTCCGCTCCGAACGCCGCATGGCGCGCGGTCTGCTGGAGGACGGCGAATTCATCGAAATCTTCGTCGACACGCCGATCGCCGTGGCCGAGGAGCGCGACCCGAAGGGGCTGTACAAGAAGGCGCGGCGCGGCGAGATCAAGAACTTCACCGGTATCGACTCGCCCTACGAAGCGCCGGAGAACGCGGAAATCCGCATCGACACCAGCGGCCGCGACATCGAACAGACGGTCGATGAAATGATGCAGCGCCTGCGCGATCTGGGCATCCTGATCGACGCGTGACGAGCGCGGTCGCCGGTGTCAGCCGGTGACCGCTCGGCGCCGTGCGGCGCGCTGCAGCGCGTCGATGCAGGTCGTCACCCGTTCGCGCGCAGCGCTCAGCCTGAGCGCTGCGGCCTGTGCCGCGGCCGCGTCGCCGCGCTGCAGACAATCGATGATGTCGGCACCCAGTTCGTGCAGTTCGCGGTGCGCCACATCGAGACGCCGATATTCGTCGAGGCTGCCGTAGCGCTGTTCGCCCTCGGCGTGGAACCACAAACCGAAGCGGCATTGCGTCGGGTCACGCACCTCGACGTCGCTCAGGCGCGTCGTGTTGCCGGCGGCGATCGCCAGCACGTCGTCGGCCCAGCGGTTGAAGTCGCGTATCGCGGTAAACAGCGGCCGATCGTCGATATCCCAGCTGAAATCCCGCCACTCGGTCCACCGCGGATCCGGCACCCAGGCCGCCAGCCAGGGCAGCAGATCAGCGGCCGGCATCGGTCGCGCGATGCCGTAGCCCTGTATCTGGTGACAGCCCAGACGCATCAGCAGCAGCCCATGCTCCGGCGTCTCGACGCCTTCGGCCACGGACTCCCGCCGCAGCGCGCGCGCCAGCGCGATGACCGCCTGCACGACCTCGAAATCATCCTCGTCGTCCAGCATGTCGAGCACGAAGGATTTGTCGATCTTGACGACATCGACCGGCAGGCGACGCAGGTATCCGAGTGAGGCGTAGCCGACACCGAAGTCGTCGATCGCCACGCGCACGCCCAGCCGGCGGATGTCGCTGACGACGGAAGCGGCACGCTCGATGTCGTTCAGTGCCACCGATTCGACCACCTCGATCTCCAGCACCCGGCGCGGCAGCTGTGGCTGCTCGGCCAGCAGTTCGGCCAAACGCGTGACGAAACCCGGTGCCAGCAGGTGCGGCGCGGAAATATTGACCGACACGCTGAAGCGCGCCCCCGCCGCCCACCAGTTCGACAGGTGGCGCAGCGCGTCGCGGATCACCCACTCGCCGAGGCGGTGGATTTCCAGATCGTTGTCGATCAGTGGCAGAAAGCTGTCCGGCGGCAGCAGACCCTCCTCCGGGTGCTGCCAGCGCACCAGCGCCTCGGCGCTGACCATGCGCCCTTCGCGCATGTCGACGCGCGGCTGGAAGTACAGCCTCATTTCGCCGTGCGTGATCGCCTCGCCGATGCGCTCCTTGCGGCGCAGGCGCTCGACCGACTCCTGGCTGTGCTCGAAATCGAACAGCCGGTAGCAGCGCCCGCCGGCCTGCTTGGCCGCGTACATGGCCTGGTCCGCGTGGCGCAGCAGTGCGTCGGCCTCGCTGTCGTTGAGCGGGTAGAGCGTGACGCCGATGCTGGCCGGCGTGCTCACCTCCTCGCCGGCGAGATGCAGCGGCTCGGCCAGCGCGGCCAGCATGCGTTCGAGACAGGCTTCCATCTCGCCGGCATCGCCGAGCGAACCGAGCAGCACGACGAATTCGTCGCCGCCCAGCCGCGCCACCGTGTCGTCCATGCGCACCGACACGCTGAGGCGGTGCGCGATGGCCTGCAGCAGTTCGTCACCAGCTTCGTGGCCGAGCCGGTCATTGACCGCCTTGAATTCGTCGAGGTCGAGCACGCATACCGCGAGCAGCTTGTCCTGGCGGCGGGCGCGCGCCATGGCCTGAGTCAGGCGATCCTCCAGCAGCAGCCGGTTGGCCAGACCGGTCAGCGGGTCGTGCGTCGCCTGCCAGCGCAGTCGCTCCTGCATGCGATGGCGGTCGGTGGCGTCACGGAACACGACGACCGCGCCACAGACGCCGCCCTGCGCATCGCGTATCGGCGCGGCCGAGTCCTCGACCACACGTTCCTCGCCACTGCGCGACACCAGCAGCGTCTCGCCTTCAAGCGGCGTCACGACCTGCTGGCGCAGCACCTCGATCGCCGAATCGGGACGAGGCTGGCGGGTGACGCCGTCGACCAGGCGCAGCACCTCGGCCAGTGGTCGGCCCGCCGCCTCGTCGTTGGACCAGCCGGTCAGGTGCTCGGCAACCGGATTCAGGAAATCGATGCGGCCGTCCTCGCCGGTCGAGATCACCGCATCGCCGATCGACAGCAGAGTGACGCGCAGCCGCTCTTTCTCCGCCGACAGATTCCGCTCCAGCCTGATGCGGGCCGAAATGTCACGCAGCGTCCACAGCGCCCCCTGCTGCGCGTCGCCGACGCGGATGGGCAGGAAATCGCGCTCGATCACGCGGCCGTCCTTCAGGTGCACGCGCTCACCGATCACCGCCTCGCCACGCTGCGCGATCTCGAGCGCGCGCTGTACACCGGCCGCGCCATCGGCGAACAGCGCCTGCGCGCCGGCCAGCATGTCCTCGCGCCGACGACCGATCAGGCTGGCGGGGTCTTCCATCACGGACAGCAGATCGCAGAAGGCGTGGTTGCACAGCGCGATACGTCCGTCCGCGTCCTCCATCACGACGCCGATGTACATCTGCGCGAGCAGGCTGTAGAGGCGCGACCGCTCGAGCGCAAGGCCGGCTTCGGCCTCCTTCAGAGGCGTGATGTCGGTGTGGGTGCCACTCATCCGCCGGGCGTGTCCGCTGGCATCGCGCACCGCCGATCCGCGCGACATGATCCAGCGCCAGCCACCGTCGCGATGGCGCGCGCGGATAATGATCTCGAAAACCGGAATGCGCCCTTCGAGGTAGTCGTTGATACGGTCGAGCAGGCGCGGCAGATCGTCCGGGTGAACGCGATCGAGAAAGGCGTCGGGGCGATTGCCCAGCTCGTCGTCGGAATAGCCGAGCATCTGCTTCCAGCGTGGCGAGTAATAGACATCGTTGCTCGCCAGGTCCCAGTCCCACACGCCGTCGTTCGAGCCCTTGACGGCGAGCTCGAGCCGCTCCTGCGTCTGCTGCAGCACGCGATCGTTGCGCATCAGCGTATCGAGCGTGTCGTTGATGCCGTCGAGCAGATGACCAAGTTCGTCCTGGCGGCGATGCGTCAGCCGCTGCGACAGATCGCCTTCGCGTACCCGCTCGAACAGGCCATGTGCGCGGCGCAGGTCCGCGGTCAGACCGCGCGCCAGCAGCATCGCCAGCAGGGTGCTGATGGCGATGGCCGTCAGTGCGTAGAGCGCGCCATCGAACACCGCGCGCTGCAGCGCCGCCGCCTCGCTCTGGTGGTTGCGCGCGATGCGCACCCAGCCGACCAGCCGGTCACCGTAGTGCACGGGCGCCATCGCGTCGCTCAGTTCCGCCGTCTGCTGCAGCAGCCGCGCCCCCTCCCCGACGCCTGCCGACAGCGCGGACCGGCTGAGCGCGTCGGACAGCACCGTACCGCTGCGCTCGGCCTCGGTATGGACCAGCACCCGCCCGTCAGGGTCCAGATACATCGCGTATTCGATACCGGGCGAGCTGCTCACGCTCTGCAGCAGCTCGTCGAGACCGGCGAGATCGTTCGCCAGCACCCATTCCCGGCCGCTGCGCGACAGCAGTTCGACCTCGGCCAGCAGCGCCTCGCGCGACTGCGCCAGCAGCACCTCGCGCTCCCGGCGAACCAGATCGCTGACGAAGAACAAAATCAGTACCGCTTGCAGCACGGCGATCGACAACACCAGCCGACGCGTCAGCGACGCCGTGAGCAGCGCACGCAGTCGGGCAACGAAGGTAGCGACGAGCGTCATCGTCCGATCGGGCCAATCAGTTCCGCATAGCGGACGAGCATCGCCTGCACCGGCGCATAGCGAGCATCGGTCGCCGGCTCGAAGCCGGCAATCTCGGCATTGACCAGCAGTCGCCGCCCTTCTTCGGTCGCCGCCAGACCGAACAGGAACTGCGCAACACGTTCGACCAGTTCAGGCTCCAGATCTGTCCGCGCCATCAGGCTGTTGTTCGGAAGGTTGTCGGTGACCCAGGCGACCTCGAGCCGGGCTGCGAGCTCCGGGTAGTCCTTCTGGAACGCACGCCAGGGCGGCGGCCAGGTGGCGCCAGCGTCAACCAGGCCACGCGCCACGTTCAGGATACTGGATTCCTGCGAGCCGACCGTCCTGACGTCGAGCTGGCGTGCAACGTCGAGACCCGCCTCGCGCAGATGCAGCAGCGGCAGCATGCAGGCCGCCACCGCGGTGCGCGCAGGACAGCTGAAGGTCGCCCCGCGCAGGTCGAGCGGCTGCCGGATCGGACTGTCGCGGCGCCGCAGTATCAGACCATGAAAGTCTTCGTCGCCAGACACCTTGCCGAAGACGCGGTAGGCGGGCGCCGCGACCGAAACCGTCTGATAGGGATTGGGCAGTGCCAGATCGAGCGTCCGCTCGCGCAGTTTGCGTTCGTAATCCGCGTAATCGCGCGAGGCCTCCAGACGGATCACGACATCGGGCAGCGCTTCGTTGAGCGCTTCGACGATAGGGCCGTAAAGCGCCATAAGACGCCCTGGGTTGTGCAGAGGGTGCACGCCGAAGCTGAGGCGACGCAACTGCGGCACCGCATCGGCTCGTGAGTACTCGGGCCGCTGTACCACCGGCGCGTCGTCGGCGCAGCCGGACAGCAGCGAGACGGTCATCACGCCCAGTACAGCGCACACGCCGCGGCGCAGCGTATCGACGCATCGCCGCTGCATTCGAGCGGCTTCGGGCACCGTCGCAGTTATCAAGGGGTCTCCTGTTCCGCTTCCACGTCAGTGCGCATCATGCATTCACTTCGTAGCGGATAACGTCAGTCCGTGAGCCTTACTGAAGCACCGCCGGCAATCGCTGCTCACGTGCAAACAATGCATCGATGAAAATACCGTTTGCGTCGCGCGCGCTATTCCCGTATAAGCACGTCTGTAGGTGATTTCAAGCATGAACGTGTTGTGCGTCGGTTCTCGATTTTCAAGTCAGTACTCCGCTTGCCATATTCCCCTTGAGGTTTCCCTGCGCTACGGTCTTCGCGTGTCGCGAAGACTTGTTCAAAACTACGTATTCAAAGGAATTCAAAAATGGCAACTGGTACTGTCAAGTGGTTCAATGACGCCAAGGGTTTCGGTTTCATCTCCCCGGACGACGGCGGTGAAGACCTGTTCGCGCACTTCTCCGCGATCCAGGGCAACGGCTTCAAGTCGCTGCAAGAAAACCAGAAGGTGTCGTTCGAAGTGACCCGCGGCCCGAAGGGTCTGCAGGCCTCCGAAATCAAGCCGCTCTGATTCTTCAGACGGTTTGAGATCGCCGCAAGGCGATCCGCACTGAAAAAAAAGCGCATCTCACGGTGCGCTTTTTTTTCGCCTACAGCTCTCGTCCGGCAAATGGCATAGGCGAAAAAAAGCCCCGCCGAAGCGGGGCTTCCTGCTACAGCGCCGATTACTTCTCCTTGGCGTGCGCAGCGAACTTCAACCAGGTATCGACCACCGTGTCCGGGTTCAGCGACACGCTCTGGATGCCCTCGTCCATCAGCCACAGCGCGAAATCCGCGTGGTCGGACGGGCCCTGGCCGCAGATGCCGACATACTTGCCCAGACGGTTGGCGGTACGGATCGCCATCGACAGCAGCTGCTTGACCGCCGGGTCGCGCTCGTCGAAGGCGCCGGCCACCAGGCCGGAGTCGCGGTCCAGGCCCAGCGTGAGCTGGGTCAGGTCGTTGGAACCGATCGAGAAGCCGTCGAAGTGCTCGAGGAACTGCTCGGCCAGCAGTGCGTTGGACGGGATCTCGCACATCATGATCAGGCGCAGGCCGTTCTCGCCACGCTTCAGACCGTGCTCGCCGAGCAGCTTCACCACTTCGGCAGCCTCGCCGACGTTGCGCACGAAGGGCACCATCAGTTCGACGTTGGTCAGGCCCAGCTCGTCGCGCACGCGACGCATCGCGCGGCACTCGAGTTCGAAGCAGTCGCGGAAGCTGTGCGCGATGTAGCGCGACGCACCGCGGAAGCCCAACATCGGGTTCTCTTCGTCCGGCTCGTAGATGTCGCCGCCGAGCAGCTTCTTGTACTCGTTGGACTTGAAGTCGGACAGACGCACGATGACCGGCTTCGGCCAGAAGGCGGCGGCGATGGTGGCCACGCCTTCGACCAGCTTGTCCACGAAGAAAGCTTCCGGATTTGCGTAACCGCGGGCGCGACGGCGGATTTCCTCACGCAGGCGGGCCGGCGCCTGGTCGATTTCGAGAATCGCCTTCGGGTGGATACCGATGGTGTTGTTGATGACGAATTCGAGACGGGCCAAACCCACGCCGGCATTCGGCAGCTGGCAGAAATCGAAGGCCAGTTCCGGATTGCCGACGTTCATCATCACCTTGAGGTCGAGGTCGGGCAGATTGGACAGGTCGGAGGTGACCACCTCGAAATCGAGGCGACCGCGATAGATGTTGCCGGTATCGCCCTCGGCGCAGCTGGCGGTGACTTCCTCGCCTTCAGTCAGCGTTTCGGTCGCGTCGCCGCAGCCGACGATGGCCGGGATGCCCAGTTCGCGGGCGATGATGGCCGCGTGGCAGGTACGGCCACCGCGATTGGTGACGATGGCGGCGGCCTTCTTCATGACCGGTTCCCAGTTCGGGTCGGTCATGTCGGTGACGAGCACGTCGCCAGCCTGCACTTTGTCCATCTCGGCTGCGCTTTCGACGATGCGCACCGGACCGGCGCCGATCTTCTGGCCGATGGCACGGCCGCTGGCCAGCACCTTGCCGTACTGCTTCAGGCGGAACTTCTGCTGCGACATGCCGGATTCGTGCGATTTCACGGTCTCCGGACGCGCCTGCAGGATGTAGAGCTGGCCGTCGACGCCATCCAGACCCCACTCGATATCCATCGGACGGCCGTAGTGCGCTTCGATGGTCATCGCGTAGCGCGCCAGTTCGAGCACCTGTTCGTCGGTCAGCGAGAAGCGCTGGCGATCGGCGTCGGTCACGTCGACCGTCTGCACGCTGCGACCCGCGGCCGCGGTGGCAGCGAACTCCATCTTGATCATCTTGCTGCCGAGGGTGCGACGGATCACCGCCGGGCGACCCTGGGCCAGCATGGGCTTGTGGACGTAGAACTCGTCCGGATTGACCGCGCCCTGCACCACGGTCTCACCCAGACCGTAGCTGGAGGTGATGAACACGACGTCGCGGAAGCCGGATTCGGTGTCCAGCGTGAACATGACGCCGGCCGCCCCCTTGTCCGAGCGCACCATGCGCTGCACGCCGGCCGACAGCGCGACACCCGCGTGCATGAAGCCCTTGTGCGCGCGGTAGCTGATCGCGCGGTCGTTGTAGAGCGATGCGAACACCTCGCGGATCGCGTGCAGCACGTTGTCGATGCCGGAAATGTTCAGGAAGGTTTCCTGCTGGCCGGCGAAGGACGCATCCGGCAGATCCTCGGCGGTGGCCGAACTGCGCACCGCGAACGAGCCATTGCCGGCGGCGTCGAGCTGCGCGTAGAAGCTGCGGATGTCGGCTTCGAGCTGGGCCGGGAACGGGGTGTCCATCATCCACTGACGGATCTGCGCGCCGGTACGGGCCAGCGCATTGACGTCATCGACATCCAGCGCCTCAAGGGCGGCGTGGATGCGATCGGCCAGGCCGTCCTGCGCCAGAAACTCACGGAAGGCTTCAGCCGTGGTGGCAAAACCTCCGGGTACGCGCACGGACTTGGGGAGCTGGCTGATCATTTCGCCCAGCGACGCATTCTTGCCACCGACGCTTTCGACGTCGGTCATGCGCAGCTGTTCGAACGGGATGACGTAGCGAGACATGGGTATCCTCTCTTGAACATGGGGCGATCGCTTGTTGCGGCGACCGTGTACTTTCCTGTCGCACCGGGTGGGTGCGCGGGAAGCCGGCATTCTAGTTAAAGTCGCTGTTGCGCTGCGGAAATTTTTCCGTCCAACGTGATGTTTACGTTCTGATTCCTGAGCAAATGGCCATGAGAACCGTCTTCTTCATCTCCGACAGTACCGGCATCACCGCAGAAACCCTGGGCCGCAGCCTGCTCTCCCAGTTCGAGGGCATGAAATTCCGGCAAACCCGTGTTCCCTTCGTCGATTCGGTCGATAACGCGCTCGATTGTGTCGAACGGATGACCGAAGCCAAGATGCGCGACGGCGAGCGACCCATCGTCGTCACCTCGATCGTCAATGCCGAGGTGGCGCGCACGGTGCGCCAGGCCGATGCGCTCTTTCTCGACATGTTCGAGCACTTCGTCGGCCCGCTGGAGGAAGAGCTGGGCCAGGCGGCGAACCACAATGTCGGCCGTCAGAAGGGCATGGAAGAAAGCGCCGACTACCAGCGCCGCATCGAGGCGATCAATTTTTCGCTGGCACACGACGACGGGATGTCGCACAAGGAACTGGCACAGGCCGACGTGATCCTGGTCGGCGTATCGCGCTCCGGCAAGACGCCGACCAGCCTCTACATGGCGATGCAGTTCGGCGTGAAGGTCGCCAACTATCCGTTGATTCCCGAGGATTTCGAACGCAACAAGCTGCCGACCGAGCTGGTGAAGTACCGCGCCAAGCTGTTCGGTCTGACCATCTCGCCGGAGCGGCTGTCGCAGATCCGCGAGGAGCGCCGGCGCGGCAGCCACTACGCCTCGATCGAGAACTGCCGCTTCGAGGTCGAGGCGGCACAGAAGCTGATGCGTATGGAAGGCATACGCTGGCTCGACTCGACCCACAAATCGATCGAGGAAATTGCCGCCATCGTGCTGCAGGCGGTGCAGGTGGACGAGAACGCCTACTGATGGAGCGAATAGGCCGCAACGCTGTCGCGACACGGCAGCGCTGACCACGGCAGGCCCTCCTCGTCGTCCAGCGGTCCATGCAGCAGACGGGCGTAGCGCCGCGCCGCGGTCGCCACGTCCTAATCGCGGGCAACGTCGGCGCGCGCCTCACGTCCGTAGCGCTCGGCAGTTGCCGCGTCGTCGAGCAGTCCGATCGCCGCATCGCCCAATGCTGCGGGGTTCGCCGCCTCCACCAGGCATCCGCTCACGCCGTCACGCAGCACCTCGCGGGCCGGCGCATGTCCCGGCGCAACCACGGCGCAGCCGTTCGCCATCGCCTCGAGCACCGACTGCGAGCTCCGGCCCGCGTGCAGGTGCACCGTGGACAAGGCCAGCAGAGCACCCCGACGCGCCTCTCCCGGGTCATCGACGAGATCGATACGGGCGATGTCGGCCGCGCTGCCGCTGACCGATGGAAGCGGGCGCCCGATGACCAGTACCCGACAATCGGCGCGGGCGCGCAGCACCTGTTCGAGCGCGCCGGCGAGCGCCTGCGCATCGTCCGGGTCGGCCCAATCTTCCATCAGCACGCTGAGCATGGGCTCGCCACGAAAAAGCGGACGGCCATCCCGGCTGAGCACCTTGCCGACGGCGAGAGGCTGGGCGCTGGCAATGCCTTCGTGGATGACATCGATGCGCGAACGCAGCACCTCCGGATGGCGGTCGCGCTGCCACCAGCTCGAGCAGACGACCGCGTCGAAGCCGGCCGCGTCGGCCGGATCAGTCCGCTCATCGACATGAAGGACCTGATGCGCTTCGGGAAAATCGCGCAGCACCCGCGCCGCCGTTCCGGGATCGGTATCCACCAGCACCGCGTGCGGACGCATCGCCGAGGTCGGCAGGCGCATCGACGCCGGACTTGTGGCCGAACGCACCTGCCAGCCGGGAAGCTGCGCCCAGTGCGGAATGAGCGGACTGAACCGCCCGCGTGCAGCACGTTGCACGACCAGCAAGCGGAATTCGCGCCGCGGAGAGCCCTCGGTCACGCGGGGAAAGAACACTGATGAGCACACTCGGGCCATGCCAGCCTCCTTCAGTCTGCCTCGCGACGACCCCATGCCGACGCGCCGCCGGAAACAGCGACGCTACACGGGACGATGAAGCCGAAGAATAATGCAAATGTACTAATCCGGCGGTAAATCCCAGGCTGTGGTGCAATAGCCGTCCGTACCAGACTGCATTTCGCACCATGTTCAACCCCTCCCGCGACCAGGCGCGCCAGTTCTTCCTCGACACCTGGGCCAAGCGCGGCGGCAATCAGCCGCTGACGCAGATGGAAACGCTGGCACTGACCCTGATGGGCCGTCATCCGGAGTACCACGCGCTGCTCGATCAGGGCGAACGCGCGCTGACGCGTGAGTACCCTCCGGAACTGGGCGAAACCAACCCCTTCCTGCACCTGTCGCTGCATCTGGCGATCGAGGAACAGCTGGCGATCGACCAGCCGCCGGGCATACGCGCCGCCTTCGAGGCCCAACGCGCAAGGCTGGGCGACGAACACGAGGCGCTGCACCGTGTGCTGGACTGCCTCGGCGAGACGATCTGGCGCGCGCAGCGTGATCGCCAGCCACCGGACGGCGCGGCCTACGTTGCCTGCGTCCGCGCAGGACTGGACGACTGAAGCACGTCAGGCGCTAACATGTGCGCCCTCTTCTCCAGTCGCTGCATGCAATGACCTCGACCGACGCCTCCGTTCACACCATAGACTTTCACGGTCAGCCCGCGCTCGAACTGCGCGCACCCGACGGTGCCCTCTGCGTGGTCAGCCTGTTCGGTGCGCAGGTACTGTCCTGGGTGCCGGTCGGCGGCAAGGAACGGCTGTATCTGTCGCCGCAGGCGCGCTTCGACGGCCGGAGCGCGCTGCGTGGCGGCATTCCGGTCATCTTCCCGCAGTTCGCCGAGCGCGGCAGCGGCCCGCGCCACGGTTTCGCGCGCACCCTGGTCTGGCAGGTCGATCAGACCCGCGTATCGAAGGACTTCGCCATCGCGACGCTGCGCCTGACCGACGACGAAGCAACGCGCGCGGTGTGGCCACACGCCTTTGCGCTGGAACTGACCGTGGTGATCGGCGGCAACCGGCTCGACCTCGAACTTTCGGTCGAGAACACGGGTGACACCGCCTTCGACTTTGCCGCCGCGCTGCACAGCTATCTGCGCGTCGCCGAGGTCGAGAACTGCCGCCTCGAAGGCCTGCGCAACACGCGTTATCTCGACGCCACCGACGGCGACAAGGCGAAGGACGACAAATTGGACGCACTCATCGTCGAGGACGAGGTCGATCGCCTCTACCGCCGCGCGCCCGACACGGTCGTGCTGCACGACGGCGCCCGTGCCTTCGGTTTCCAGAGCGAGGGATTCCCGGATCTGGTCGTATGGAATCCGTGGGAACACAAGTGCCGGGCACTGAACGACATGCCCGACCTCGATTTCCGCCGCATGATCTGCATCGAGCCGGCGATCGCCGAGCGCCCGCAGACGCTGGCCGCCGGAGAACAGTGGAGCGGTCGCCACACCATAGTCGCCGCCTGACGGAAAAGAGGACGGAAAGAAAAAGGGCACCCGCAGGTGCCCTTTTTGCGTGACGCAGCGGCTCAGCCCAGCGCCTGACGCACCTGATCCAGCGTCGTCGGATCGTCCAGCGTGGTCAGGTCGCCCGGGTCGCGCCCTTCCGCAATGGCCTGGATGGATCGACGCAGCATCTTGCCGGAGCGGGTCTTGGGCAGACCATTGACGAACACGACCCGGCTCGGGCGCGCGATCGCGCCGAGCAGGCCGTCCACGGTCTGCATCACTTCCTTCTCCAGCTTGGCGCGGTCATCCGCAGTTGCGGTCCGGGCCGGGTCCTTCACCACCGCAAAAGCCAGTGGCATCTGACCCTTCAGCTGATCGGCGACGCCGACCACGGCAACCTCGGCAATGGCCGAATGCGCCTGGATGGCTTCCTCGATCTCGCGCGTGCCCAGGCGGTGCCCGGCCACGTTGATTACGTCGTCGGTGCGACCGAGGATCTTGTGATACCCGGCCTCGTCGCGGATGCCCCAGTCGAAGGACGAATAGACCAGCGGCGACTTGAACAGCGAGAAATAGGTGCGGACGAAACGGTCGTCGTCACCCCAGACGGTGGACAGGCAGCCGGGCGGCAGCGGCGGCACGATGCCGACGATGCCCTTCTCGTTCGGACCGCATTCGCTGCCGTCCTCGCGGAAGATGCGCAGGTCGTAGCCATATACCGGCGCACCCGGAGAGCCGAGCTGGATCGGCGTCTTCTCGACGCCCGGCAGCTCGCACAGGATGGGCCAGCCGGTTTCGGTCTGCCAGTAGTTGTCGATGACCGGCTTGTCGAGTGCGGTCATCAGCCATTCGTGCGTCGGCTCGTCCAGTGGTTCGCCAGCGAGGAAGATGTGGCGCAGCGACGACAGGTCGTGCTTCTTCAGGTAGGCGGGATCCTGCTTCTTCAGCACGCGCGCGGCAGTCGGTGCCGAGAACATGACCGTCACCTTGTACTTCTCGACCAGGCTCCACCAGATGCCGGGATCCGGGCGCAGCGGCGTGCCTTCGTACATCAGCGTCGCCATGCCGGCGATCAGTGGACCGTAGATGATGTAGGAGTGACCCACCACCCAGCCGATGTCCGATGTCGTGAACATCGTTTCGCCCGGGTTGCCGCAGTAGATGTGCTTCATCGACGCGGCCAGCGCCACCGCGTAGCCGCCGGTGTCGCGCTGCACGCCCTTCGGCTTGCCGGTGGTGCCCGAGGTGTACAGGATGTAGGAGGGCTCGCTCGACTCCAGCCAGGCGCAGGGCACTTTCGCATCCATGTGCTGTGCGCGCAGCGTCGCGTAATCGACGTCGCGGCCTTCGGTGCGCGGGAAATCCTTTTCCAGCCCGCGATCGACCATGAGCACTTTCTGCGGCGGATGCTCGGCCAGCGAGCAGGCCTCGTCCAGCAGGTGCTTGTAGGGCACGACCTTGCCGCCCCGCATGCCGGCCTCGGCCGACACGATCACCTTGGGCTTCGCGTCATCGATGCGTGTGGCCAGCGAACCGGAAGCGAAGCCGCCGAACACCACCGAGTGAATGGC
Source organism: Methyloversatilis sp. NSM2 (assembly GCF_038066675.1). Taxonomy (NCBI): domain Bacteria; kingdom Pseudomonadati; phylum Pseudomonadota; class Betaproteobacteria; order Nitrosomonadales; family Sterolibacteriaceae; genus Methyloversatilis; species Methyloversatilis sp. NSM2. Next base: position 709,023 of record NZ_JBBUKV010000001.1, on the reverse strand, counting down.
GCCGATGCGCGCGCACGCCAGCATCGCGAAAGCGGCCTCGGCAATCATTGGCATGTAGATCAGCACGCGGTCGCCGCGGCCCACGCCGAGCGACTGCAGGATGGCCGCCGTGCGCTCGACCTCGCGCTGCAGTTCGGCAAAGGTGTAGGTCTTCTCGGTGTCGGTTTCGGTCGACACGAAGATCAGCGCCGGCGCGTCGGGACGCTGCGCGGCGTGACGGTCGACCGCGTTGTGGCACAGATTGGTGGTACCGCCGACGAACCACTTGGCAAAAGGCGGACGGGAAAAATCGCAGATCTGCTGCGGCGGCGCCTGCCAGTCGATCAGACCGGCCTGCTCGGCCCAGAACTCATCGCGTTTGGCGATAGAGCGGGCACGGAACTCCTTGCTTGCTGACATTCAACTCCTCCAACCCCGCACCACTGTGAATTGACCTGATTGATCTTTTTTATTGTGTGTTTCGCTTGTCGACCTAGCCTGGCTGCTGCTTGCCGAGGAGCGAAGTATCGGCTTCGGCTGCGTGCTCGCGCAAGCAGTCGAGCGGAATGTTGCAGTCGTACTTGACTCCGATCAATTCCAGCAGCGGCAGCAGCCGGTAGATCAGCGCCGGCAGTTGCGGCTCGATCTCGGCCTGTGCGCCCGACTTGATCAGCAGCAGCGCACGCTCGATGCTGACGATGCCGGCCGTCCACGCGAATTTCTGCGGCTCGCCGCCGGTGCTTCGCACCGCGTTGCCGCCCTCGCGGTGCGCCAGATCGGCACGCGCCACGGCCAGGCCCAGCATCTGCGACACCGACTCAGCCTGGTCGGCCAGACTGTTGGCGACGCCGATGTTCAGACTGATGCGCAGTGTCTGGCCGCGATACTGCATCGCCGTTGCGCCGATCACGCTGCGCATCCGGTTGGCAAACTGTTCAGCGCTCTGCAGGCTGATGTCCGGCGTGATGATGGCGAACTGGCCGTCGCCGATCTGCGAGAAGGTGTCTTCCTTGCGCACTTTCGTGGCCAGCACCTTGGCCAGCTTGCGCATGATGAGGTCGGTCACGTGGCGACCGAAGTTGCGGGTGATTTCGCCGAAGTTGTCGATGCCGACAATCAGCACGCTGACCTGACCGTGGTAGCGCGCCGCCGCAGACATCAGCTGCGCGCCGTGGATTTCCATGTACTGCGGCGTCGCCATGCCCGAATCCGGGTCGATCGGCGAGGCGGCGGCCAGCGCCTCGCGGCTGTCGGCCAGTTCGCGCGACGTCTTGCTGAGCCGGCTGGCCGATTCGATGCGCGACAGCAGTTCGACGGTACCGATGCCCTTGGTGATGAAGTCGGTGGCGCCGAGTGCCCGCGCACGCTCGCGCGCCGCGTCGTCCTCGTCGCCGGAAATCATGATCACCGGAATGTCGGCGATGCGCTGGATGTGCGAGGCGCGGATGCGTTCGAGCAGGCCGTAGCCGTCGAGGTGCGGCATGCTCAGATCCGACAGCACGACCTGGATCGAATCATCGACCAGCAGCGTCGCCCAGCCGGCTTCGCCATCGGCCTCCTCGCGGCACTCGAAGCGGTCGCGGATGCGTTTGATGATGGACGCGCGCACCATGCGCGAGTCGTCTACGACAAGCACCTTGGCGTGCATCACATCATCGCTGGGCGGGGAATCACTCATGGGCCGCGCGTCGGCTGGGATGGTCGGACCCGCGATTGTAGGGGAAGCCGGCGCGCTGTCGCGCAACATGTTGGCGGTGTCGGAAAACTTGGCAGATGGGGGTTGCGTCGGTATATTCCGGCCCCATGCTCCGAATATCCCTTCTCCGGATGTGGTTGTGCGCCGCGACTGCCTGCGCGCTCCTCGCCTCCCCCGCCGTTCGGGCCGAGCCCGCTCCGGCACCGGAAAGCAACGTATTCACGACGCTCTACGGCCCCTTCTCGGGCGAACGTGTACTCGAGCACGCCAATGCCGCGGCTGACGCGGTGACTGACCTGATCGACAACGGCCTGTCCCTGCTTGGCATCCGTTACCGTTTTGGCGGCAATACGCCGCAGAGCGGCTTCGACTGCAGCGGTTTCGTGCGCCATGTGTTTTCCGACGCGCTGGGCGTGCTGCTGCCGCGCACCGCGGTCGAAATGGCGCGGGTCGGTGAAACGATTCCGAAGGACGAACTGCAGCCGGGCGACCTGGTGTTCTTCAACACGCTGCGCCGTTCCTTCTCGCACGTCGGCATCTATCTCGGCGACAACAAGTTCATGCACGCCAATTCGCGCGGCGGCGGCGTGCGGGTCGACGACATGACCGGCCGCTACTGGGCCAAGCGCTTCAACGGCGCACGCCGGATCGACGTCGATCGGGGCAGCGACATTTCGCTGCGCTGATTCCTTCCGGCCGGCTTCACTTTGCGCGCGGACACGCCGCGCACTTGACCGCGCCGCACCCTTCCAACGCTGTTTTCAATGCACACACCGAACGGCGGCAGGCCACCACCGGCACGCCGCTGTCGCGTGCCGCGTCGCGATAGGCCTTCATCACGTTGTGGCCGAGAAAGTCGGTAAACAAAATCACCACGTCGGTGCCGCCGGGCAGGCGCTGCGCCTGCCGCTGGTGCTTGGGATCGCGACCGGTGATGTGATGACGGATCTTCAGGCCGAACTCGGCCAGCACCTCGGGAATGTTGCCGAGGCGATCGGCCCCGACCAGAACAGCGTCCATGCGAACATCCTTTTGAGAACGATTCGCATTCACGGTAGCGCAATTGCGAATGCTTTGCAATTGCGAATTGCTTCTGCTAATTTCCGGCCGCATCGTGACGCACTGATTCGCGCACGAAACTTGCGACCGTATCTCCTGGAGCGACCATGAAATCCCGACTCATCCGCCTCGCAACGGCGTTGACCGCCGCCTTCGCGCTGACCCCGGCGCTTGCGCAGGAAAAGGTGCTGAACCTCTACTCGGCCCGTCACTATCAGACGGACGAAGCGCTGTACTCGAACTTCACGCGCCAGACCGGCATCAAGATCAACCGCATCGAAGGCAAGGAAGACGAACTGGTCGAGCGCATCCGCAACGAGGGCGCCAACAGCCCGGCCGACGTGTTCATCACCGTTGACGCCTCGCGCCTGGCCCAGGCCGATGCGCTCGGCCTGTTCGCGCCGGTGAAGTCCGCCGTGCTCGAAGAGCGCATCCCGGCCCACCTGCGTGACCCGGAGAACAACTGGTTCGCGTTCTCGACCCGCGCCCGCGTCATCATCTACAACAAGATGAAGCTGAAGTCGGCCGACGTCGCCAATTACGAAGACTTGGCCAAGCCGGCGCTGAAGGGCAAGCTCTGTTCGCGCTCCGGCGCCCACCCGTACAACGTGTCGCTCGGCGCTGCGCTGATCCAGCACTGGGGTGAAGCCAAGACCGAAGAGTGGGCACGTGGCGTGGTCGCCAACTTCGCCCGCGCGCCCAAGGGCGGCGACACCGACCAGATCAAGGCGGTGGCGGCTGGCGAGTGTGACGTGGCCGTGTCGAACACCTACTATCTGGTGCGCCTGCTGCGCTCGGGCAAGGCGGAAGACCGCTCGATGATGGAGAAGGTCGGCGTCGTGTGGCCCAACCAATCCAGCTTCGGCACCCACATCAACATTTCCGGCGGCGGCATGCTGAAGACGGCGCCGAACAAGGACGCCGCGGTCAAGTTCCTGGAATACCTCGCCTCGGACGAAGCCCAGGCCTATTTCGCGAACGGCAACAACGAGTGGCCGGTGGTGAAGTCGGCCGTGGTGGCGAACCCGGAACTGAAGTCGCTCGGCAACTTCAAGGCCGACACGCTGAACGTGGGCGAACTGGCGCGCACGACGGCCCAGGCGCAGAAGGTGTTCGACCGTGCCGGCTATCGCTGATCCGGCGATCTAGGCCCATCAGCGAAGGCCCCGGTACCGCAAGGACCGGGGCCTTTGCACATCTGCGGACGCCGTAGAATCCGGTCACGTATCAAGGCCGGAGGTCGTCATGCTCGCGTCGCTCACCCTGCTGCTGGTGCTGCAGCTGATCGGGGAAGTGCTGGTCCAGTGGCTGGGGCTGCCGGTACCCGGCCCGGTGGTCGGCATGGCGCTGCTGTTTGCCGCCCTGATGATCCGTGGCGACACGCCGGCACCGCTGCGCGAGACGGCCAACACGCTGCTGCAGCACCTGTCGCTGCTGTTCGTACCGGCCGGCGCCGGCATCATGGTGCACGCCAGCCTGCTCGCCCGCGAGTGGCTGCCGACCTTGACTGCGGTCGTGCTGAGCTGCGCGATCACGCTGCTGCTCACCGCCGCCGTGCTGCGCCTCGGAGCGCGCGGGCGATGAGCGGCGAAATCCGCGAGCTTTGGGTCTATCTGGCGGCCAGCCCGCTGCTCGGCCTCACGCTGACTCTGCTGGCCTACCAGGCGGCGCATGCGCTCTACCTCAAGCTCGGATCGCACCCGCTGGCCAATCCGGTCGCTCTGGCGGTGGCGCTCATCGTCGCCCTGCTCACGCTGACCGGCACGCCCTACGCCGTCTATTTCGACGGCGCCCAGTTCGTCCATTTCCTGCTCGGCCCCGCCACGGTTGCCCTGGCTGTTCCGCTTTACGCACAGCTACCGCGGCTCAAGCAGCTGTTCGGACCGTCGATGCTGGCGCTGCTGGCCGGGTCGGTGGCGTCGGCGCTGTCCGTATGGTGGATCGCGCAGGCGCTCGGCGCCGAGCCGCGTACGCTGCTGTCGCTGGCGCCGAAATCGGTCACCACGCCGATCGCCATGGGCATTTCGGAAAAGATCGGTGGCCTGCCCTCGCTGACCGCCATCCTGGTCATCCTGACCGGCATCGTCGGTGCCGTCATCGGCCCCGCGCTGCTCAAGGCCACCGGCACCCGTGACCCGGCGGTAACCGGCTTCGCCATCGGCATGAGCGCCCATGGCATCGGCACCGCGCGCGCCTTCCAGCTCGGCGAGACGGCGGGCGCCTTCTCCGCGCTTGCAATGGGATTGAATGGTGTCGTCACGGCGATTGTCGTGCCGCTGATCGCCCGCTGGTTAAGCTGACCGTGCCGCCCCGAGCACAACATGGGCCATACTTACGCCCCTTGGCCTGCTCCCGCACTCCGCTTCAGGCCCCAACACAAAGCAGCACATGAGCACGCAACCCAGTGAAAAGAAGTACCGCGCCATCGGCCACCTGCCGGAAGGCGACAACGCCGGCCGCCACCCGGCCGACGCCACCGCGCACGCGACCGCACCGTCGGACATCGTCTGCCGGCTGCCCACCCGCTGGGCCGACTTCACGCTGCACGGCTACGCCGACCCGAAGACCGGGCTCGAACACGTTGCGCTGACGCTGGGCGACTTCAGCGACGGCGCGCCGGTCATGCTGCGCCTGCACTCCGAATGCCTGACCGGCGACACGCTGTTCAGCCTGCGCTGCGATTGCGGCCCGCAGCTCGAAGCGTCGCTGCGCGCGATTGCTGCCGAAGGCCGCGGTGCCCTGGTCTACCTGCGACAGGAAGGGCGCGGCATCGGCCTGATCAACAAGATCCGCGCCTACGCGCTGCAGGACAGCGGCGCCGACACGGTGGACGCCAACCGCATGCTGGGTTTCGAGGACGACGCGCGCGACTATCGCTACGCCGCTCACATCGTGCGCAGCCTCGGCATACGTCAGGCGCGCCTGCTCACCAACAACCCGCTGAAGGTGCGGGCGCTGGAGAGCGAGGGTGTCGAAGTGGTCGAGCGCATTCCGCTGCACGCCGGTGCCAACCCGATGAATCACCGCTACCTGGCGACCAAGGCCCAGCGCATGGGCCACATTCAGGACTGATGAGCCACGCCGACGCGCAGGACTTCTGGTCCGACAAGTACCGCGCCGTCGGCGAGTCCTATCTGTTCGGCACCGCGCCGAACCGCTTCCTCGCTGCACAGGCCGGTCTGCTCCGTGCAGGACAGCGCGCGCTCAGCGTCGCCGACGGCGAAGGCCGCAACGCGGTCTGGCTGGCCGAACAGGGGCTGGACGTGACGGCGACCGAACTGTCGCCGGTTGCACTCGACAAGGCCGAAGCACTGGCTGCCGCGCGCGGCGTGCGAGTCGATTTCGCGCTGGCCGACGCGCTGAACTGGACCTATCCGGACGAAGCCTTCGACCTGGTGGTGGCCATCTTCATCCAGTTCGCCGCACCCGACGAGCGCGCCCTGCTGTTCGAAAACCTGAAGCGCACGCTGCGCCCGGGCGGACGCATCCTGCTGCAGGGCTATACGCCGAAACAGCTCGATTACCGCACCGGCGGGCCGTCAGCCGTCGACAATCTCTATACCGCCGCAATGCTGCGCGAAACCTTCGGCGACTTCGACATCGAGCGGCTGGACGAATACGAGGACGTGCTCGACGAAGGCTCCGCGCATCGCGGACAGTCGGCACTCGTGGGAATGGTGGCGAGAAAACCCGGCTGAACAAGCGCAGGCTGGTGCCCAGGAGAGGACTCGAACCTCCACGCCTTGCGGCGCTGGAACCTAAATCCAGTGCGTCTACCAATTTCGCCACCTGGGCACGCGGCGCGGATTGTACACCCGCCCCCGGTATACTCGGCGCCCCATGTCGGTCGAACACTACGAAAACTTCCCGGTCGCCTCCCGCCTGATGCCGCCCGCGCTGCGCGAGCCGGTCGCGGCCATCTACTGGTTCGCCCGCAATGCGGACGACATCGCCGACGAGGGCGAGGCCGCCCCGGAAGCGCGCCTGGCGGCGCTCGAACTGTGCCGCGAGCAGTTGCGCGTCATCGAACGCGGCGGCATGCCGGACGACCCGATACACGCCCGGCTGGCCCGCACCGTCCGCGCCTGGTCACTGCCGCTGCCGCTGTTCCACGACCTGCTCGACGCCTTCGCGCAGGACGTCGTGAAAACCCGCTACGCAAACGACACAGAACTGCGCGACTACTGCCGCCGCTCGGCCGACCCGATCGGCCGGCTGCTGCTCTGCCTGTACAAGGTCGATGACGCGGAAAGCCTGGCGCAGTCCGACGCCATCTGCAGCGCGCTGCAACTGATCAATCACTGGCAGGACGTCGCCATCGATATCGGCAAGAACGCCGACGGCCTGCCGCCCGGCCGCATCTACATTCCGCTCGACACGATGGCGCGCTTCGGCGTCACCGAGGCGCATCTGCGCGAGGCCCGCTGCGACGACGCCTTCCGCGCCATGATGAAACACCTGGTCGATGACGCCCGCGCACTGATGCGCTCCGGCATGCCGCTGGCACGCCGCCTGCCCGGTCGCATCGGCTGGGAACTGCGCCTGATCGTGCAGGGTGGGCTGCGCATTTTGCAGCGCATCGAACAGGTCGATTACGATGTGTTCCGCCGCCGCCCGAAACTGGGCCGAACCGACTGGCCGCTGATCGGCCTCAAGGCCCTCACCTACCGATGACTCCCGACGAATACTGTCAGGACCGCGCCGCCAAGAGTGGCTCGTCCTTCTATTACAGCTTCCTATTCCTGCCGCCGCCGCGCCGCCGTGCGATCACGGCGCTGTACGCCTTCTGCCGCGAGGTCGACGACGTGGTCGACGAAACCGAGGACGTCGGCATCGCGCGCACCCAGCTCGCCTGGTGGCGCACGCAGATCGACGCCTGCTTCGACGGCACGCCGGAGCATCCGGTCTGCCTCGCGCTGCTGCCGGCCATCCGCGACTACGGCCTGCCGCGCGAACAGCTGCTCGAAGTCATCGACGGCATGGAAATGGATCTCGACCAGTCGCGCTACCTGGACTTCAAGGGCCTGCAGCTCTACTGCTACCGCGTCGCCTCGGTGGTCGGCCTGCTCGCCTCGCAGATCTTCGGCTCCACCCACCGTGACACGCAGAAGTACGCGCACGACCTGGGCATCGCCTTCCAGCTCACCAACATCATCCGTGACGTCGGTGAGGACGCGCGGCGCGGCCGCATCTATCTTCCGGTCGAGGAGCTGCAGCGCTTCAACGTGCGCGCCGCCGACATCCTGAACGCGCGCTACAGCGACGAGTTCCGCCAGCTGATGGAGTTCCAGATCGCCCGCGCCCGCCAGTACTACGAACAGGCGATGGCTGCGCTGCCTAAGCAGGACCGCGCAGCGCAGCGACCGGGCCTGGTGATGGCCGCGATCTACCGCACGCTGCTCGACGAGATCGAGCGCGACGGGTGCCGCGTGCTCGACCGGCGCATCGCGCTGACGCCGCTGCGCAAGCTGTGGCTGGCGTGGAAAACCTGGCTTAGAAGTTGAGCACCACGGTCGCCATCGTCGGTGGCGGATGGGCCGGCCTGGCCTGCGCGGTCGACTGCGTGCGCCGCGGCCTGCGCGCTACGCTGTTCGAAGCCGCCCCCCAGGTCGGCGGCCGCGCACGCACCGTGCGCATGGATGGTCTGCCGCTCGACAACGGCCAGCACATCCTGATCGGCGCCTACAGCGAAACACTGGCGCTCATGCGTGCGGTCGGTGCCGATCCCGACGCGCTGCTGCAGCGCCTGCCACTGGCGCTCGAATTCGACGACGGCTTTTCGTTGCGCGCACACAGCAGCGGACGCCTCGGCCTCGCCATTGCATTCCTGCGTGCCCGCGGCATGAGCTGGCGCGACCGTCTGGCCGCGCTGCGGCTGATGCGCGCGATACGCCGTACACCGGCGGCCGACGAAACCGTGGCCGCCCTGCTCGCCCGCACGGCGCAGACCGACGGCGCAATCACGCACCTGTGGGCGCCGCTGTGCATCGCCGCGCTGAACAGCTCGATCGAACAGTCCAGCGCCCGCGTGTTCGCGCGCGTGCTGACCGACAGCCTGATGGGGCCACCGGGTGCGGCCGACCTGCTGCTGCCGCGCGCAGACCTCGGCAGTCTGCTGCCGGAACCGGCGCTGTTCTGGCTGCGCGCGCACGGCGCGTCGGTGAACACCGGAACGCGCGTGCGCACGGTGCGCGCGCAGGCCGACGGCTTCGCCATCGAGGTCCCCGACGGCGCACCGTGCTTCGACCGCGTCGTGTTCGCCTGCAGCCCGCACCAGCTGCCGGCGCTGCTCGGCGATCTGCCGGGCATGCAGGACATCGCGCGACAGATCGCGGCGCTGGAGTACGAAGCCATCACCACGGTCTATGCCGCATTCGACGCCCGCACGCGTCTGCCCGGGGCGATGACCGGCTTCGTCGCCGGCGAACCGCACTGGGTGTTCGACCGCGGCCAGGTCGGCGGTCCGCCCGGCCTGCTGGCCGGAGTCGTATCCGCCGCGGGCGGCACGCGGGAAGAGACGGAACGCACCGTACTGGCCGCGCTGCGCAGCCAGTTCCCCGCGCTGCCCGATCCGCTGTGGGTACGCACGATCAGCGAACGCCGCGCCACCTTCCGCTGCACGCCGGGGCGTGCCGTGATCGAACAGCCGCGCGACACCCGCATCGCCATCGCCGGCGACTACCTCGTCGCCGACTATCCAGCCACGCTGGAAGCGGCCGTGCGCAGCGGCCTGGCGGCTGCATGCCGGGTCGCGGGGTGAGCTTCAAGATGCAAGACACAAGCGGCAAGTGAAACCAAAACCGCAGCGCCCTGCATCTTGAATCTTGCAGCTTGAAGCTGCAGTTCACCGAACGGCAATCCGCACGCCGTCGCACTCCACCACCTGACCGGCGCGTATCTTGGCGGTACGGCGCGATTCCGGCTGTCCATCCACCATCACACCTCCGGCGTCGACGCGGGCCTTGCCCTCGCCGCCACTGGTGACGACACCGGCAATCTTCAGCAGGTCGCACAGGGCGACGTACTCGCCCCGCAGTTCGAAATCGACGTTTTCCATTGCAGCTTTCAATAGGCGCACAGGCGCTCGCAGGCCTGTGCAATGAGCGCTTCGCTCTTGGCGAAGCAGAAACGGATGAGCTTCGCGTCGAAGCCATCGTGGTGGAAGGCTGACACCGGTATGGTGGCCACGCCGGCTTCGCGCATCAACCGGCGCACGAACACGGCGTCCGGCTCGTCGCTGATCGCGTCGTAGCGGGCGAGCTGGAAATAGGTGCCGGCGCAGTCCAGCAGTTCGAAGCGCGAGCCGGCCATGCGGGCGCGGAAATCGTCGCGCTTCTGCTGGTAGAAGGCGCCGAGATCGAGGTAGCGCGAAGCGTCGGCCATGTAGTCGGCGAGCCCGAGCTGGCAGGGCGTGTTCACCGCGAACACGTTGAACTGGTGCACACGGCGGAATTCTGCGGTCAGCGACGGTGGGGCGCAGACGAAGCCCACCTTCCAGCCGGTCACATGGAAGGTCTTGCCGAAGCTGGACACCAGCAGCGTGCGCGCCGCCAGTTCCGGCAGGCGGCAGGCGCTGGCATGTTCGCGGCCGTCGAACATGATGTGCTCGTACACCTCGTCCGAAATGACCAGGATGTCGCGGCCCTCGCACAGCGCGGCCAGCCGGCGCTGGTCGTCGAGCGACCAGGCGGCGCCGGTCGGGTTGTGCGGCGTGTTGGTGATGATGAGCCGGGTGCGCGGCGTGATCGCGCGCGCCACCGCGTCCCAGTCCGGCAGGAAGTGCGGCGCCTGCAGCCGGATGAACACCGGCGTCGCGCCCGCCAGCCGGATGCCCGGCAGATAGCTGTCGAAGGCCGGCTCGAAAACGATCACCTCGTCGCCCGGCCCGGCCAGCGCCGTGATCGCGGTATAGACGGCCTGGGTGGCACCCGCGGTGATGGTGATTTCGGATTCCGGGTCGTACTGCGCGCCATACACCGCGGCCATCTTGGCGGATACCGCAGCGCGCAGCGCCGGCTGGCCGGCCATCGGCGAATACTGGTTGTGGCCGGCGTGCATGTGCCGCGCCACCGCGTCGAACAGTTCCGGACCGGCGGTGAAGTCGGGAAAGCCCTGCGACAGGTTCAGCGCGCCCAGTTCGGCGGCTTCGCGCGAAATGACGGTGAATATCGTGGTGCCCACGTCGGGCAGCTTGGACGGCACGCGGCCGCTGTAATCCTGCATGGCAGACATCGCTCTGGCTTGGAGGGCGGATTATGCTTCAGGCCTCGACGCAATACGGTATGCCCGCCCCGCTCCATGACCGACACCCCCAGTCCGCTGCGCATCGACAACGGCGTGCTCCACATCCTCGACCAGACCCGCCTGCCCTTCGCCGCACACGAACTGCGCATCGACACCGCAGCGCAGGCCGCGCACGCCATCGCCTCGATGCAGGTGCGCGGCGCGCCGCTGATCGGTGCCATCGGCGCCTTCGGTCTGGCGCTGGCGCTGCATGAGGCAGCCGACGACGACGCACTCGACGCCGCCCGACGCACGCTGGCCGCGACCCGGCCGACCGCGGTGAACCTGGCCTGGGCGCTGGACCGGGTCGCCGGTGCAGTGCAGCCCCTGGCACCGTCGGCGCGTGCCGATGCCGCCTGGCGCGAGGCGCTGGCGATCTGCGACGAGGATCGCGCGGCCAACCGCGCCATCGGCGAACACACGCTGGCGCTGATCCGCGCGCTGCCAGCACGCGGCCGCATCAACCTGATGACTCACTGCAACGCCGGCTGGCTGGCCACGACCGGCTGGGGCACCGCGCTGTCCGGCATCTACTTGGCGCAGCAGGCCGGACTGGACATCCACGTCTGGGTTTCGGAAACACGGCCGCGCAATCAGGGCCTGCTGACCGCCTGGGAACTGGCCTGCGCTGGCGTGCCGCACACGGTGATCGCCGACAACGCCGCCGGCCAGCTGATGCGCGAAGGCCGCGTCGACGCGGTGGTGATCGGCGCCGACCGCATCGCGGCGAATGGCGATACCGCGAACAAGGTGGGCAGCTATCTGAAGGCGCTGGCGGCACGCGCGCACGCGCTGCCCTTCTGGGTCGCCGCGCCGTGGTCGACCATAGACCTCGCCTGCGCCGACGGCGACGCGATTCCGATCGAGGAGCGCAGCGGCGACGAGGTGCGCGTGGTACGCGGCGCCGAGGGCGGCGTCACGGTGCTCGACGCCAGCCGCGCCGTCGCCAATCCGGCCTTCGACGTGACCCCTGCGGCATTGCTCAGCGCCATCGTGACCGAGCGCGGTCCGATCGACTGCGCCGCGGGGCAGACACCGGCGCGGGCCAACATATGACTTCATCCACAGAAGTTAATGTTGTTTCGAGAAGACTGGAACCCTTATCTGTAAAGGGTTTCCGGCCGACGATGTGGCGAAACCACTGACGGATCGTCAACGTTTAACGCAGACACGCTTGTAATCCGCGGCGCGTTGGGGATAATCGGCGGCACTCCACAATACAGGGGCACACCCTGATGACTGAGGTCAGCGGCGCCGACGTGCACTCTGCGGCTCGCCGGTTGGAAGCGTGCGGACTGAACCGCGGTGCGGCTGGCAATGTCAGCGCGCGCCGCGGCGCCGCATTCCTGATCACACCGAGCGGACTCGAACCGGATGCGTGCACGCCGGACGACATGGTTCTGGTCGACCTGGACGGCGGTTTCGCAGGCCGGCTCAAGCCGTCCTCGGAATGGCGCATCCATCGCGACATCTATCGGGCGCGACCCGAAGCCGGTGCAGTCGTGCATACGCACGCTCCTTTCGCCACCGCGCTGGCCTGCGTCGGTGCCGACATTCCACCCTTCCATTACATGATTGCGCGCTTCGGTGGCGCCACCGTGCGCTGCGCCCGCTACGCCACCTTCGGCGAACAGGCGCTGTCCGACTCGGTGATCGAAGCGCTGGACGGTCGCTGTGCCTGCCTGATGGCCAACCACGGCATGCTGGTGTTCGGCCACGATCTGGCGCAGGCGGTGGCGCTGGCGGTGGAGTTCGAAACCCTGTGCGAGCAGTACTGGCGGGCGCTGCAGATCGGCACGCCGCGGCTGATCGACGACGCCGAAATGGCGCGCGTGCTGGTCAAGTTCGGGAGCTACGGTCAGTGAGCCGGGCGCCCCGTCAAGGCCGGCCGGTTAAAGAAACCGTGCCCACAGTCGTGAACCGGAACTACTCCTTTCTATCGAGCCTCGCGGCCGACTGCCCTACGAGCTGAGCCGGTCATGCCCACCACTCTTCTGTCACACGGCACCACACCGCGCAATGAAGGCACGGAACGCCAGGTCGAGGCGGAACTGGTGGCGCTCGCCTATCGGCTGACGCCCTTCACGCTGCTGATGGCCATCGTGCTGGCCAGCCTGATCTGGGGCGTGCTGCACAACATCGTCGATCCGCGCGCGCTCAGCGTCTGGCTGGTGGCGATGGTGATCGTGAACGTCGGTCGCTACGGCCTCATCCTGGCCTGGCGCCATGTGTCGCCCGGCATCAATGAAACGCTGATCTGGAAGTGGCTGTTCATGCTCGGCGTGCTCGCCGCCGGCTCGGCCTGGGGATCGCTGGGCGTGTTCCTGATGCCGCCGCCCGGGCACCCCTACGAAATGGTGGTGCCGCTCTGTCTGGTGGCCGTTTCCGCCGTCGGGCTGTTCTCGCTGACCGGCATGTGGAAGGCCTATCTGTGCATGGCGCTGCCGACGCTGCTGCCGACCGCCTACTTCTATCTGCGCTCGCCCGAACCCGAACGCGAGGTGCTGGGCGGCTTCATCCTGCTGTTCCTGATGATCGCCGTGGTCAATGCCCGTCGCTTCCAGCGCAACACTGCCGAGTTCATCCGGCTGCGCCTGCACCACGCCAAGGTGGCGCAGGAAAACGAGGAAGCGAAGGAGAACGCGGAACAGGCCAACCAGGCGAAGAGCCAGTTCCTGGCGAACATGAGCCACGAAATCCGCACGCCGATGAATGGCGTGCTGGGCATGGCGCAGCTGCTGCTGCGCAGCGAACTGAATGGCGAGCAGCGGCGTTATCTCGAAACGCTGTACCGCTCGGGCGAAAACCTGCTCGATCTGCTGAACGACATCCTCGACCTGTCGAAGATCGAAGCCGGCCGCTTCGATCTCGTGCGCAGCGAATTCGACCCGCGGCGCACGCTGCGCGAGGTGACCGAATTGCTTGGCGCCCAGGCGCGCGAAAAGAACCTGACGCTGGCACTCGACGTCGACGACGCGGTGCCTGGCCGCATCGAGGGCGACCCGGGTCGCCTGCGCCAGATCGCCGTCAACCTGATCGGCAACGCCATCAAGTTCACCGACCACGGCGGAGTGTTCATCACGCTGCGTGCGCACTCGATGGACGACGACCTGATGCTGCACGATCGCCCGACCAGCGGTTCGGTGCGCATGGTCATGTCGGTCCGCGATACCGGCATCGGCATCGCGCACGACGACCAGGCGCGCATCTTCGACGCCTTCGCCCAGGCCGACAACACCGCCTCGCGCCGCTTCGGCGGCACCGGTCTCGGTCTGGCGATTTCGCGTCAGCTGGCCGAAATGCTCGGCGGTTCGGTCACGCTGCGCAGCGCCCAGGGCATAGGCTCCACCTTTACGCTGTCGCTGCCGTGCAAGGTGGTATCGACCGGCATCGAGGAAGCGCAGAACAGCCTGTCGCTGCCCACCTTGCCGCGACTGTCCGGCAGCGTGCTGCTGGTCGAGGACAGCCCGGTCAATGCCGAAGTCGCGTCCCACATGCTGGAGGCCTTCGGCCTGCGCTGCACGCTGGCGCGCGACGGTCGCCAGGCGCTGCAGGAGCTTGAACACGCCCGCTTCGACCTCGTGCTGATGGACTGCCAGATGCCCGGCATGGACGGCTTCGAGGCCTGCGAACGCATCCGCGATCGCGAGCGCCTGGTCGGCCTGCCGGCCACCCCGCTGATCGCGCTGACCGCCGGTGCCAACGACGGCGATCGCGAGAACTGCATCGCCGCCGGCATGGACGACTACCTGGCCAAGCCCTTCCGCGAGGACGACCTGTACGCCATCGTGCGCAAGTGGCTGCCGGACAACGCGGTGTCCGGCACGCAGTCGATCTCGATCGACGCGATCAACCAGCAGGACCGCGCGCGCTTCGCCGCGCTCTACGAGAAGGAATCGCAGCGCAACGTGCTGGCCATGCAGGAAGCACTGCGCGAGCGCGATGAGAACACGCTGCGCCGCGCTGCCCACACGCTGAAGTCGCTGGCCGTGCATGCGCAGGCCTTCGACCTGCACGACACGATGCGTCGCCTCGAAGCGGCCGCGCTGGAAAAGGACTGGGCGCTCGCCACCACGCTGGTGCCGATCGCCAGCCGCATGCAGCTGGAGTCGGCGCGTCGCGTGCTCGAATGCAGCCTGGACAGCGAAGGCGCGCAGGGCGCACTGCCGGACGCGCTGGACATCCTGATCGTCGACGACGACGAGGCGGAACGCTTCCTGATGCGTCGCTCGCTCGAAGGCGCCGGCTGCACGCACATCCGCGAGGCAGAGAGCGGCGAGCAGGCGCTGCTGATGGTGGGCCAGCAATGCCCGCACGTGCTGCTGCTCGACGGGCTGATGCAGGGCATGGACGGCGTCGCCACCTGCAAGGCGCTGCGCGAACACTACAGCGCCGACAAGCTGGTCATCGTGATGCTGTCGGGCATCGAGGACCCGGCCTGGCAACGCGCCGCGATGGACGCCGGCGCCAGCTGCTTTGTCGCCAAATCGGTGTCGCGCGACAAGCTGATGGATACGCTGACTGCGCGTCTGGCAGAACTCGACCGCCCGCTGCGCAGTCGACTGCGTGGCAAGCCGCGTCTCAGCGTGGCCTGATCGTCGCCCCGTCCTGCGCGGCGATCCACCGCGAAGGAGTCACCGATGCGCTCAACCCTCGTCGTTCTTGCACTGTGCGCCTGCAGCAGCGCCTACGCCATCGATCCCGCCGCCGTGCCGCCGGACAAGCGCACGGTGCTGGACCGCTATCTGACCTCGGCCGAGGCGCACCGCATGCTGAGCGACAACCCCGGCGGCACGCTCTTCCTCGACGTGCGCACGCAGGCCGAGGTGAGCTACGTCGGCGTACCGGCAGGCATGGACGCCAACGTGCCCTTCATGCTGGTCGATTTCGACCACTTCGACGCCAAGTCGCGCCGCTTCACGCTGCACAAGAACCCTGAATTCATCCGCTCGGTCGAGCAGCGCCTGCAGGCCAAGGGTCTGGACCGCAACGCCGACATCGTGCTCATCTGCCGCTCCGGCGACCGCACCGCGCGCGCCGTCAATGCGCTGGCCGCGGCCGGTTTCACCCGGGTATGGACGGTGATCGACGGTTTCGAGGGCGACACCGCGGACAGCGGCGCCGAGCGCGGCAAGCGCACCGTCAATGGCTGGAAGAACGCGGGCCTGCCGTGGAGCTACGCGCTCGAGCCGGCGCAGGTCTGGCTGCCAGCTGGCGCGCGCTGATCAGCGTCCGGGCAGCATGCGCGACAGCAGCCCGTCGCGGTCGATGAAGTGGTGCTTCAGCGCGGCCGCCACGTGGCCCGCCACCACCAGCATGAAGAACCAGTTCAGCAGCCGGTGCGTCAGCAGCAGCGCCTCGCCCAGCGCCTCGTCCTTGGCCAGCAGATCGGGCAGCGGCAGCACGCCGAACCAGACGGTCTGGAAGCCCTTGGCCGAACTCATCAGCCAGCCGGACAGCGGCACGATCACCATCAGCAGATAGAGCAGATGATGGCCCGCCTTGGCCGCCTTCACCTGCCACGCCGGCATGCCGGCCGGCAGTGCGGGCGGCCGGTGCGTGATGCGCCACGCAAGGCGCGCGAGCACCAGCAGGAACACGGTGACGCCGGCCCACTTGTGATACGAGTAGAACTTCAGCTTCTGCGGCGACAGCGGCAGTTCGACCATGTAGAGGCCGAAGCCGAACATGCCGAACAGCATCAGCGCGATCAGCCAGTGCAGCGACATCGCGGTGCGGGTGTAGCGCATCGTTGTTTTCCTGTGCGAGGGGTGAAGCAGGCTGGAGGCGCGTCGGCCTCCGCGAGGTTCGGCATTGTCGGTGCGTCGCAGTTCCGGCGGAAGCCCTGGCCGGTGCGACCGGGAAAATTGCCCGCACCCGCTGCAGCCGTTCAGAGACTGATCTGCGTGCCCAGCTCGACCACCTGATTGGGCGGCAGGTGGAAGTAGTTTGCCGGCCCTTCAGACTGCCGCATCATCCAGCCGAACAGCGCACGCCGCCACGACTGCAGATCGTCACCCTGCCCTTCGACCACGGTCGCCCGGGCGACGAAATAGGTGGTGCTCATCGGCTCCAGTTCGAGGCCCAGATCGGCCAGCGCGGCAAGTGCCTGCGGTATGTCCGGTTCCTCGCGGAAGCCGTAGCGCGCCTCCACCGTGTAGTGCTCACCACCGAGCTTGTGCACCTCGATGCGGTCGATGTCCGGCACGCGCGGCACGTCCTCGATCATCACGTGCAGGAAGAACACGCGTTCGTGCAGCACCTTGAAGTGCTTCAGGTTGTGGAACAGCGCACTGGGCACGGTTTCGGTATCGGACGTCAGGTAGATCGCCGTGCCCGGCACCCGCGGTACGTCCAGCGGCGGTCCGCCGATGAAGTCGGCCATCGGAATGTTGATGCGCCGGCGTTCCCGGGTGATCAGCGCGGTGCCCTGCTTCCACGTCGTGAGCATCGTGAACAGCGCACCGCCGAGCAGCATGGGCAGCCAGCCGCCGGCCATGAACTTGGTCAGATTGGAGGCGAAGAACAGCATCTCGACCACCAGGAAGACACCGAGCACGGCGAGCAGCAGCGTCTTCAGGCGACGCTGCGACATGGTCGTGATGAACAGCATCAGCAGCGTCGTGATGATCATGTCGCCCGACACCGCGATGCCGTAGGCGGCGGCCAGCTCGCTCGAGGTGTCGAACTCGAGCACCAGCACGACCACGGCGACCAGCATCATCCAGTTCACCGCCGGTATATAGACCTGCCCGCGTTCGGTGTCCGAGGTGTGCAGCTGACGCAGGCGCGGCAAATAGCCCAGGCGCGTCGCCTGGGCGGTGATCGAGAAGGCGCCCGAGATGGTCGCCTGCGACGCGATCACGGTGGCCATCGTCGCCAGCGCGACCAGCGGCAGCCGCCAGTCCTCGGGGGCCAGCATGAAGAAGGGATTGCTGACGGCCTCGGATGCGCGCAGCACCAGCGCGCCCTGACCGAAGTAGTTGATCAGCAGCGCCGGCGACACGATGAAATACCAGGCCAGCCGCACCGGGCGCCGGCCGAAATGCCCCATGTCGGCATACAGCGCCTCGCCACCGGTCAGCGCAAGGAAGACCGCACCGAGCAGCAGGAAGGCCTGCCCCGGCTTGTCGATCGCGAACGACACGGCGTAGGCCGGGTTCAGCGCGCGCAGCACGTCGGGCGTCTGCGCGATGCTCGATGCACCCAGCAACGCCAGGACGGCGAACCAGACGATGGTGACCGGCCCGAAGAAACGCCCCACGACAGCCGTGCCGGTGCGCTGCACACAGAACAGCAGGACCAGGATGACGATGGTGATCGGCTCGACCCAGTGCTCCAGGGTCGGCGTCACCACGGCGATGCCCTCGACCGCCGACAGCACCGAAATCGCCGGCGTGATCACCGCGTCGCCGTAGAACATCGCGGCGGCGAACACGCCAGCCGCGGTGACCGCGGCAACGCGGCGCCGTACGCCGGTGCGCGCCGAGCGCTGCGCCAGCGAAGCCAGCGCCAGTGCGCCGCCCTCACCCTCGTTGTCGAAGCGCAGCACGATGAACACGTACTTGAACGAAATGATCAGCGTGACCGCCCAGAACAGTGCCGACAGCGTGGCCAGCACGTTGGCCTCCGACAGCGGCAGTCCGTGCGATCCGGCGAAGGCTTCCTTGAAGGCGTAGAGCGGGCTGGTACCGATATCGCCGAACACGACGCCGAGTGCGGCAAGCATCAGCGGCGCGAGGGCTTTCGGCTCTTGAGTGGCCTGGGTCATCAGGGGAATCGGTTGGAAGACGTCGCCGATACTGCGCCGCACCATTTGCAAGATCAAGTCTTGACGGCGACGCAAGGTTGGAGTTTTGCAACAATCACACACCTCCGTTACTTCGATCACGCCATGCCGTCGCCCACCGACACCACCGACCTGTCCGCCCTGCGCGAGCTGATCCGCCATTTCGTCGATGAACGCGACTGGGCGCAGTTCCATACGCCGAAGAATCTGGCGATGGCGATGAGCATCGAAGCCGCCGAGGTGATGGAACACTTCCAGTGGCTGCCCACCGGCCACGAACTGGCCGACGACAAGCGCACCGCGGTCGGCCACGAACTGGCTGACGTGCTGGTCTATCTGGTGCGTCTGGCCGACGTGCTGGAGATCGATCTGCCGGCCGCGGTGGCCGACAAGATGGCGCTGAACCGCCAGAAGTACCCCGCCGACCGGGTACGCGGCGACGCGCGCAAGTACGACGAGTACCCCGATCGCGAATGAAGCGGGCAAGGCGTCCGAAGCGGTTTCCGGGATAATCCTGAAAACCTCGGCTGACCGCTTGCCATGAAGCCGAAAGCTCTGCCCTTCAAGGACATCGGTCGGTTTGTATCGCTCACTCTCCGGATGAGACCGCTTCGACGTCGCGTGCACGGCCGGCGGGGCGCCCGGCCGCGTTGCTCGTCCTTGCAGGGAGCCATCCTGCCGCGTCCTCGCGCCTTGCCGTGCACCCCGCCAACCGCGCCCACGACGCCGATCAACTGAGGTTTTCAGGATAATCGCGCCTCTGCCGTCACCGGTGGCGCCCGAACGTTCGGTCGCCCCACTGCTCTACCCGTACATGACTTCATCGCCCTCCCTGCTGTCCCGTCTTCCCCGCCCGCGCCCCGGCGGTCGCACCGACTGGCCGAAGCTGCCGGGCGGCGCCCAGGCGCTCGCGCTGTCCGAGCTCGCGCGCGAGCTGGGCGCCCCGCTGGTGGTCGTCGCCGCGCGCCCGATGGACGCCCAGCGCCTGCTCGACGAACTGCGCTGGTTCGCGCCGGCGCTGCGCTCATTCCAGCTGCCGGACTGGGAAACCCTGCCCTACGACCAGTTCTCGCCGCACGCCGATCTGGTGTCGGAGCGGCTGGAAACGCTGTACGCGCTGATGCGCGGCGAACTGGACGTGCTGGTGGTGCCGGCCTCGACCGCGCTGTACCGCCTGGCACCGCGCGAATACCTGGCGGCCCACACCTTCTTCGTCAAGCAGGGCTCGAAGCTGGACGTCGAAGGCCTGCGCCTGCAGCTCACCATCGCCGGCTACAGCGCGGTCACCCAGGTGGTCGCACCGGGCGAATACAGCGTGCGCGGCGGCCTGGTCGACCTCTACCCGACCGGTTCCGCCCTGCCCTATCGCATCGACCTGTTCGACGACGAGGTCGAAAGCATCCGCACCTTCGACGTCGACACCCAGCGCACCGTGTTCCCGACGCAGGAGATACGACTGCTGCCGGCGCGCGAATTCCCGATGGACGACAAGGCGCGCGCCGCCTTCAGGTCGCGTTTCCGCGAAACCTTCGAGGGCGATCCGTCGAAGTCGGTCATCTACAAGGACGTGTCCAACGGCGTGCCCAGCGCCGGCATCGAGTACTACATCCCGCTGTTCTTCGAGCGCACCGACACGCTGTTCGATTACCTGCCGGCCAACGCGGTGGTGGCGCTGGACTACGAAGTCAATGACGCCATCGCCGACTTCTGGCGCGACACGAAGAGCCGCTTCGACCTGATGAAGGGCGAGCGCGCGCGGCCGATACTGCCGCCGCCCGATCTGTTCCTGTCGGAAGAACAGTTCCACGTGTCGCTGGCCAACCGCCCCATCGTGCGCCTGGGCCGCGGCGACGAAGTGGCCGCGGTCACGCCGCTGCCCGACCTTGCCGTCGAGCGCAAGTCGGACGACCCGCTGTTCCGTCTGCGCGCGCTGGTCGCCGCGCAGCGCGTGCTGGTGGTGGCCGAATCGGCTGGCCGGCGCGAGACGCTGACCGACTACTTCACCGAATACGGCCTGGCCAATGCCGCCTGCGACAGCTTCGACGCGGCGCTGGCGAGCGAGGCACGCCTGCTGATCGCCACCGGCCCGCTGGCCGAGGGCTTCGCGCTGACCTCGCCGCCGGTTGCGCTGGTCACCGAAAGCGAGCTCTACCCGACGCAGGCCCGCGCGCGCAGCAAGCGCGACGGCCGCAAGGTGACCGCCGAGAACTTCCTGCGCGACCTGACCGAACTGAAGGTGGGCGACCCGGTGGTTCACCTGCAGCACGGCATCGGCCGCTACATCGGCCTGATGCACATGGACCTCGGCGAAGGCGAGACCGAGTTCCTGCATCTTGAGTACGCCGACGGCGACAAGCTCTACGTGCCGGTGTCGCAGCTGCACCAGATCAGCCGCTACAGCGGTGCGCCCGGCGACCAGATCACGCTGCACAAGCTCGGCTCCGGCCAGTGGGAAAAGGCGAAGAAGAAGGCCGCCGCGCAGGTGCGCGACACCGCCGCCGAACTGCTGGCGCTTTACGCGCAGCGCTCGGCGCGCAAGGGCCACACCTTCGGCTTCAGGCAGCACGACATGGACGCCTTCGCCGAAGGTTTCGGCTTCGAGGAAACGCCGGACCAGCTCAATGCGATCAGCGCGGTGGTCGGCGACATGACGTCCGGCCGGCCGATGGACCGACTCGTTTGCGGTGACGTCGGCTTCGGCAAGACCGAAGTCGCGCTGCGCGCCGCCTTCGTCGCCGTGGCCGACGGCAAGCAGGTGGCCGTGCTGGCGCCGACCACGCTGCTGGCCGAACAGCACTACCAGACCTTCACCGACCGCTTCGCCCAGGTGGCGCACGAGTGGCCGGCACGCATCGCCGAGATTTCGCGCTTCAAGAGCGCGAAGGAACAGACGCAGGCGCTGAAGGAGGCGGCCGAGGGCAAGATAGACGTGCTGATCGGCACCCACCGCCTGCTGCAGAAGGACGTCAAGTTCGCCCGCCTCGGCCTGGTCATCATCGACGAGGAACACCGCTTCGGCGTGCGCCAGAAAGAGGCGCTGAAGGCGCTGCGCGCCGAGGTGGACGTGCTCACGCTGACCGCCACGCCGATCCCGCGCACGCTGGCGATGTCGCTGGAAGGCATCCGCGACTTCTCGGTCATCGCCACCGCACCGCAGAAGCGGCTGGCGATCAAAACCTTCGTCAGCCCGTGGTCGCGCGGGCTGATCCGCGAAGCAGTGCTGCGCGAATTCAAGCGCGGCGGCCAGGTGTACTTCCTGCACAACGAGGTCGACACCATCGAGGAGATGAAGACCCGGCTGGCCGACCTGCTGCCGGAAGCGCGCATCGTGGTCGGCCACGGCCAGCTGCCGGAACGAGAGCTGGAGCGCGTGATGCGCGAGTTCACGCAGAGGAAGCACAACGTGCTGCTGTGTACCACCATCATCGAGACCGGCATCGACAACCCGAACGCCAACACCATCATCATCAACCGCGCCGACCGCTTCGGTCTGGCCCAGCTGCACCAGCTGCGCGGTCGCGTCGGCCGCAGCCACCACCAGGCCTACGCCTACCTGCTGACCGACGCGCACGCCAAGCCGACCGAACAGGGCCGCCGCCGGCTGGAGGCGATCCAGATGATGGAAGAGCTGGGCTCCGGCTTCTTCCTTGCGATGCACGACCTGGAAATTCGCGGCGCCGGCGAGGTGCTGGGTGATTCGCAGTCCGGCGAAATGCAGGAAGTCGGTTTCAACCTCTACACCGAAATGCTGAAGAGCGCGGTGAAGGCGCTGCAGAAGGGCGAAGAAGCCGACCTCACGCAGCCGCTGGACATCGTGTCGGAAATCAATCTGCACACGCCCGCGCTGCTGCCGACCAAGTACTGCCCGGACGTGCATGAGCGGCTCACGCTGTACAAGCGACTGGCCAACTGCGAAACCGAGGACGAACTGGGCGGCCTGCGCGAAGAACTGGTGGACCGCTTCGGCCCGATGCCCGACCAGACGCGCGCACTGCTGGAGACGCACCGCCTGCGCATCGCCGCGCGTCCGCTGGGCATCACCAAGATAGACGCGCACGAAACGCTGATCCTGATCACCTTCTGCCCCAACCCGCCGATCGAGCCGATACGCATCATCCAGCTGGTGCAGAAGGACCGGAACTTCAAGCTGGCTGGACAGGACAGACTGTCGTGGAAACGATCCAGCCCGGACCTCGACAGCCGGGTCGGCGCCGTGCGCGAACTGATGAAGAAGCTGAGCGGCTGATCGTCTCAGCCGGCGCGCCGCAATGTACCGGTGCGGCGACCGGCACAGCCCGGCCGCCCCCGCCCCGGCCTGCGCCGGTGCGGCTTATGCTGTAGCGCCCCGTTCTGGAGTGACAACGATGCGCATACTGATACTGGGTGCCGGTGGCATTGGCGGCTACTTCGGTGCCCGACTGCAGCAGGCCGGTGCCGACATCACCTTCCTCGTGCGGCCGGCGCGCGCCGAACATCTGCGCGAACACCGGCTGCGCGTGTGGAGCCCCTTCGGCGACCTGCAGCTGACGCCGGATCTTCTGACCGCCGTCGACACCCCTTTCGACCTGGTGCTGCTGTCGTGCAAGGCCTACGATCTGGCGTCCGCACTCGACGCCATCGCACCGGCGGTCGGGCCGCAGACCGTCGTGCTGCCGCTGCTCAACGGCATCGCCCACCTCGATCTTCTTGACGCGCGCTTCGGCCGCGAGCGGGTGGCGGGCGGCGTCGCCCACCTGGCGCTGACGCTGGACGAGAGCGGCGGCATCCGTCATCTGAACGCCAGCCAGCGCCTCATCATCGGCGCCCGCCACGCGGCGCAGTCGGCAGCCATCGAGGCGCTGGGTGCGGTGCTTTCCGGCATCTCGCCCGACTACACGGTGTCGGCCGACATCGAGCAGGACATGTGGGACAAGCTGGTGTTCATCGCCACGCTGGCCGGCGCCACCTGCCTGATGCGCGCCTCGATCGGCGACATCCTCGACACGCGCGCCGGCCGCGCGCTGATCGAAGGCATGCTGGAGGAAGGTGCTGCGGTCGCCACCGCCTGCGGCCGCGCGCCGGCCGCGCAGCGCATGACGGGCTACCGCGCACAGCTGACCGAGGCCGGCTCGACCCTCACCGCCTCGATGCTGCGCGACGTGCTGCGCAGCGCACGCACCGAAGCCGATCACATTCTCGGCGACCTGTGCAGGCGTGCCGACGCACAGTCGGTGTCGGTGCCCAAGCTCGATCTGGCCTGCTCGCACCTGCAGGCTTACGAGGCGACGCGGGCACGGCTGTCGGAATCGTCCGGCTGATCGCCGGACGCCGCCTGCCTAAGATGCAGCCGGTCCGTCACCTTCTCTCCCTCTCCGATGCCCCAGTCCTCTCCTTCCGCCGACGCACCGCTGTTCATCGTGCTCAACGCCGGTTCCGGCAGCAGCGACGCCGAGCGCACGCGCGAAACCATCGAATCGGTGCTGTCCGGCGTCGGTCGCGCGCACCGCATCCTCTACGTCGAGGACGCGCGCCGGCTGCACACGGTCGCCTGGCAGGCGGTGCAGGAGGCGCGTATCCAGAAAGGCATCGTGGTCGCCGCCGGCGGCGACGGCACGATCAACGCGGTGGCGCAGGTGGTGGTCGGCAGCGGCGTTGCATTCGGCGTGCTGCCGCAGGGCACCTTCAATTACTTCTCGCGCGAGTACGGCATTCCGGCGGATACCGCGGAGGCGACGCGCATGCTGCTGACCGGTCGCATACGGCGCGTACAGGTCGGCTGGGTGAACGAGCACATCTTCCTGGTCAATGCCAGCCTCGGCCTCTATCCGGCGCTGCTGGAGAACCGCGAGGAATGGAAGCAGCAGTTCGGTCGCAGCCGCATCATCGCGCTGTGGGCGGGCCTGGCCACACTGCTGCGCGGACATCGCCGGATGACGCTGGAAATGGAACACGCCGGCCGGCTGCGCACGCTGCACACCTCGACACTGTTCGTCGGCAACAACCGGCTGCAGCTCGAACGGATAGGCGTCGACGAAGCGACGGCGCTGGACGAAGGCCGGCTGGCCGCGCTGGCGCTGCGCCCGACCGGCCGGCTGGCCATGCTGTGGCTGCTGGCGCGCGGCGCCTTCGGCCGGCTGGGCGACGCCGACGAGGTGCAGAGCTTCAGCTTCGAAACGCTGCGCCTCAGCGTGTTGCGGCGCGGCCGGCGCGGCGGACGCATCAAGGTCGCCACCGACGGCGAGGTCGGCTGGATGCGCACACCGCTCGAGTTCCGCGTCATTCCCGATGCGCTGCCGCTGATCGTCCCGGCCGACGGTGCGGACGGATGAGCGCACTGCTGCTGCAGATATCGGACACCCATTTCGGCACCGAGCGTCCGCAGGTATGCGACGCGCTGCGCCGGCTTGCACACGCGCAGCGCCCACAGGTGCTGCTGCTGAGCGGCGACATCACGCAGCGCGCACGGCGCGCGCAGTTCGCCGCCGCGCGCGCTTTCGCCGACAGCCTGCAGATCGCGCAACGGATGGTGTTGCCGGGCAACCACGACATTCCGCTGTTCAACCTGCCGGCACGCCTGTTCGCCCCCTATCTCGACTACCGCCGCGCCTTCGGGCGGGCGCACGACGCCGTGCTCGACGCCGACGGACTGCGCCTGGTCGGTCTCGACAGCACCCGGCGGCTGCGTCATGTCGACGGCCAGCTGTCGGCGGCACAGATCGAGCGCGCAGCCGGCTGGCTGGAACAGGCACCGGCGGGCGTGCTGCGCGTGGTCGCGCTGCACCACCCGGTGGCGGTCACCCGCGCCAGCGAGCGGCACAACCGTGTGCACGGTCATGCCGAAGCGCTGCGGCGCTGGCTGGAGGCCGGGGTGGATCTGGTGCTGGGCGGACACATCCACCTGCCCTTCGTGCGCCCGCTCGACGGCAGCGGACGCGCCGGCTGGGCGGTGCAGGCAGGCACCGCGGTATCGAGCCGCACGCGCCGCGACGCCGGCAATTCGGTCAATCTGATCCGTCGCCGCACGCACGCGGGGCGCCCGATCTGTACGGTCGAACGCTGGGACTACCGCAGCACCGCCGGCGAGTTCGAAATGGCAGCGCTCAGTGCGCTGCCGCTCGGCAACTGACGCTCGCACACCCATGCACGCCTCTCTGAGCACGCCTGCACTGCTGGCCGAAGCGGTCGCCGCCAACCTGCTGCCGCTCTATTTCGCGCTGCTCGCCGGCGCACTGGCACTCGCCGCCTCGACGCTGCTGTCCTGGCGCCGGCTGCGCCCGGGCGGCGCGGCATCGGCAGCGCGCATCGCCAGCGCCGGGGCGCTGGGCGTCGGCATCGCGAGCAGCGCCTTTGCCCTGATTGCGGCAGCCATGAGCAGCGGTCACGCGCTGACCGAATTCGACGATGCGCTGGTCACCGCGCTGAGCGCCACGCAGCCGGCGGACACGCTGCGCGTGTTCGCGCGCCTGACCCATTTCGGCGACACGGCGACGCTCACCGCGCTCGGCATCGGCGGCACGCTGCTGCTGGCCTGGCGGCGACACCTCGTGCTGGCAGCCACCTGGGCAGCGGCCATCGCCGGCAACTCGCTGCTCAACGTATCGCTGAAGGCGCTGTTCGAGCGTGTGCGGCCGGTGCACGACCACGGCTTCACGATCGAAACCAGCTGGAGCTTTCCGAGCGGCCATGCATCCGGCACGGTGGCCGCCTGGGGCATCGCCGCCTACGTGCTGCTGCGGCTGCTGCCGTCGCGCTGGCACCTGCCGGTGGTACTCGCGGCGGTGGCCATCGCCCTCACCACGGCGGTGAGCCGAGTCGTGCTGCAGGTGCATTTCGCCAGCGACGTGCTGGCCGGCATGGCGTCCGGCGCGGCCTGGCTGACGCTGTGCATCACGCTGTCCGAGTTGCTGCGCCGACGCGTGCCGTGAAAAGATGCTCCCGCCCTGCTGCCCCGGAGACCCCGCATGATCGACACTTCACGCTTCGACGCCGCCTGGTGGGGCGGTTTCATCGGCGACGCGCTGGCGATGCCGGTGCACTGGTACTACACGCGCAACCGCATCGCCGAGGACTACGGCGACATCACCACCTATCTGCCGCCGCACAACCCGCACCCGGACAGCTTCCTGTGGCGCAGCGAGTACACCTGCACCGGCAGCACCGACGACATCCTGCACGAGCAGGCTCGCTGGTGGAGCGGCCCGCGCGACATCCACTACCACCAGTTCCTGCACGCCGGCGAGAACACGCTGAACGTGCGCCTCGCCATATTGCTGGCCGAGTCACTGCTGGCCTGCGGGCGCTATGACCGCGACGACTACGCGCACCGCTACACCGATTTCATGCTGACACCGGGCATGCACGGCGACACCTATGTCGAGGAATGCCACCGCGCCTTCTTCCGCAACTACGGCAAGGGGTTGGAGATCGACGACTGCGGCAGCGTGGACATCCACATCGGCGGGCTGGCCACGCTGGCGCCGCTCATCCTGTTCCACGCCGACGACCGCGATGCGCTGCGCGATGCGGTCATCCAGCATGTCGACCTGACGCACAAGGGCGAGGAGATGGCCGCTGCGGCGGCGCTGTATGCCGACCTCGCCTTCCATCTGCTGCACGGCGCGACGATCGACGACGCGCTGTCGCGCGCCGAACCCGCCAGCCACCCGGCGCTCGCGTTCCCTTACCGCGACTGGGCGGCGACGCGCGCGGACGACGACGTGATCGGGCGGCAGTTCACCCCGGCCTGCTATCTGAAGGACGCGCTGCCGGCGACGCTGCATCTGGCGGTGAAGTACGGCGGCACGCCGCGCGACGGACTGCTCGCCAACGTGCGGATGGGTGGCGACAACTGCCATCGCGGCGTCGTGCTCGGCACGCTGCTCGGTGCAGCGAACGGCATGCCTGCGCTGCCGGCGGAATGGGTAAGCGGCCTTTACGCCGCCGCCGACTGCCGGCGGCTGCTGGAGGCGTTGCGCGCCCGTATGAGCTGAGCTTCAGGCCAGGACGGCGCGATTGCGTCCGGCCTCCTTGGCCGCGTAGAGACGCTCGTCAGCGGTGCGGAACACGTGCATCAGTTCGTCGTCGGCAGCATCGATGAAGGCGCCGCCGACCGACGTCGTCACCACGCCCCAGTCGGCGTTGCGCTCGTGCGGAATGGCCAGTCCGCGCACTTCGGCGATCACCGTTTCGGCGATGCGCTCATACACCGGCTTGCTGGCCACCGGCATCAGCACCGCAAATTCCTCGCCGCCGTAGCGGGCGGCGAAGGCGCCCTCGGTCAGGCGTTCAGCGTTGAAGCGCTCGACCACGCCCGACAGTGCCTGCGCGACCGCGCGCAGGCAGTCGTCGCCAGCCAGATGGCCGTAGTGGTCGTTGTATTTCTTGAAGTGGTCGATGTCGAGCATCAGCAGCGCGAAGGGGCGTCCACTCTCGCGTGCCTCGCTCCACGCCAGATCCAGCGTCAGGTCCATGTGCCGTCGGTTGCTCAGACCGGTCAGTCCGTCGCGGCTGGCCTGCTCCTTCAGCAGCCGGTTGGCGACCGACAGGCGCTTTCTCAGCGCGGCGATGCGGGTCATCGCCTTCATCTTCGCCTGCAGCACCGCTTCCGGCACCGACTTGACGATGAAGTCGTCGCCGCCAGCCTCGATCGCGGTGATCAGGTTTTCCTGCGTGTCGGACGCGGTGAGGAAGAGGATGGGCGTCCACGCCCAGTCCTGCGTCGCTTCGATCGCACGGATGCGCGCAGTCGCCTCGAAGCCGTTCATCACCGGCATCTCGATATCCATCAGGATGAGGTCGGGCGCGAGCTGCGCGAACTGCGCCACCGCGGCCTCGCCGTGCTCGGCCACCGTCACCTCGTAGCCGAACGACGCGAGCCGCACCGACATGACAGCCGCCATGGCGCGACTGTCCTCAACCAGCAATATCTTCATGTGTTCCCCGGAGAAGCCGATTTCTTTTTCTCGTTGTGAACACTATTTCGGCTACGCCGCCCGGCGCTTTAGGAGGAAAAATTACCCTCGCCGCCCCCGGCCAGCGCCTGCGTCAGCGCCGGTACCGCCTCGAAGATGTCCGCCACCAGCCCGTAGTCGGCGATGCCGAAGATGGGCGCGTCGGCGTCCTGGTTGATGGCGACGATGACGCGTGAATCCTTCATGCCCGCCACGTGCTGGATGGCGCCGGAAATGCCCACCGCGATGTACAGCTCGGGCGCGACCACGCGGCCGGTCTGGCCGACCTGGCTGTCGTTGCCTACGAAGCCGGCGTCGACCGCGGCGCGGCTGGCGCCGAGGGCAGCGTTCAAGGTATCGGCCAGCGGTTCGAGCAGGCGGCGGAAATTGTCGGCGCTGCCCAAGGCACGACCGCCTGACACCACGACGCGCGCGCTGCCCAGATCCGGGCGCCCGCCCTGCACGCGCTGGCGCGCCACCAGGCGCGAGCGGGCCGGATCGGCGGCGGCCGGCAGCGGCAGCACGGGGCAGTCGCCGCCGGTTGGCGCCGCGGCAAAGGCGGTCGCGCGCACGGTAAGCACCTTCAGCGCATCGAGCGACTGCACGGTGACGAGCACGTTGCCTGCGTAGATCGGGCGTACGAAGGTATCGGGCGATTCGATGCGCACGACGTCGGTGACCGGCGCCACACCCAGCCGCGCAGCCACCCGCGGCAGCAGGTTGCGGGCAAAGCCGCCGGCCGCGGCGACCACGTGCGTGTAGTGACCTGCCGCATCGGCGAGCACCGAGCGCAGCAGTTCGGCCAGCGGCTCGGCCAGCTGATCGGCGTAGTGCGTGGCTTCGGCGTGCAGCACGCGGGCAACGCGGGCGATCCGGCGCGCCTGTTCGGCCACGGCGGCGCAGTCATGACCGGCCACCAGCAGATCGATCTCGCCACCGAACTGCAGCGCCGCCGTCACTGCATGCAGCGTGACCGGGTGCAGCTCGGCGTTGTCGTGCTCGGCAATCACCAGGGTTCTCATCGCGTCTCTCCTCAGATCACCTGCGCCTCGGCGCGCAGGCGTTCCATCAACTGGGCCACGCTGGCTACGCGCACGCCCGGTGTGCGCGCCGGCGGCGGCGCCATCCGCAGCGTGCGCAGGCGTGGCGCGACATCGACACCCAGCGCCTCGGGCGTCACGTTGTCGACCGGCTTCTTCTTCGCCTTCATCAGATTGGGCAGCGACACGAAGCGCGGCTCGTTCAGGCGCAGGTCGGTGGTGAGCACCGCAGGCAGCGTCAGCGCCAGCACTTCGCTGCCACCGTCGATCTCGCGCGTCACTTCGACGTGGCCGTCACCGGGCAGCAGCTTCGACGCGTTCGTCGCCTGCGGCCAGTCGAGCAGCGCCGCCAGCATCTGGCCGGTCTGACCGGCGTCGTCGTCGATCGCCTGCTTGCCGCAGATCACCAGTTGCGGCTGCTCGCGCTCACACAGCGCGTGCAGCAGGCGAGCCACGGCCAGCGGCTGCAGTTCGGCCGCGGTTTCGACCAGCACGGCACGATCCGCCCCCATCGCGAGCGCGCTGCGCAGCGTGTCCTGGCAGGCGGCGGCGCCGCAGGACACGACCACCACC
This sequence comes from Methyloversatilis sp. NSM2, assembly GCF_038066675.1. Taxonomy (NCBI): domain Bacteria; kingdom Pseudomonadati; phylum Pseudomonadota; class Betaproteobacteria; order Nitrosomonadales; family Sterolibacteriaceae; genus Methyloversatilis; species Methyloversatilis sp. NSM2. The sequence continues at coordinate 678,675 of NZ_JBBUKV010000001.1, read as the reverse complement.
TCGCTGGCGACGCCGGCCTCCTTCAGCCGCACCGCCTCTTCCACCGCGATCTCGTCGAACGGGTTCATCGCCCGCTTGGCGCTGCCGATGTCGACATCGCTGCCGTCGGCCAGCACGCGCACTTTCACGTTGTGATCGACCACCCGCTTCACCGCCACCAACACCTTCATGACTCGCCCTCCTCCAGCTCGCGCAGATAGGCCCACGGATAGATGCCGCGCCGGTGGCCGTCGGAGAACACGAGGTTCAGGCCGGCGTCCGCCATCGCGTGTGCCTCGGTCAGCACGACACCGCTGCAATCCGGCGCCGCGGCGCCGGCGCGCGCCGCCTTTGTGCAAAAGGCGCAGCGGCAGCGGGCGCGCAGCAGCGCGTGCGGCAATGCGCTCTCGCTGCCGTCGTCCCATTCGATGCGCAGCAGGCGCGAGGCGCTGTGCACGGTGACCGACCGCGGCAGCGCATTCACAGCATCGCTCCCACGCCTTCGGCGCCGACATGCCAGTCGTGCCCGGCCAGTCCGCCCTCCTTCAGCTCACCGCCCATCGCCGCGAGGCTTTCCTCGCGGATGAGCGCCTTCAACTGGCGGTGCAGCGCGAGGAAGGTGGGCGACGAAGTCATGTCGGGCGTGCGCGGACGCGGCAGCGGCACCGGGATTTCCGCCTTGATGCGGCCGGGGCGCGCGGTCATCACGTAGATCTTGTCGGACAGGAAGATGGCTTCCTCGATATCGTGCGTGATGAACAGCACCGACAGCTGCAGCTGCTGCCACATATTGGTCAGTATTTCCTGCATCACCACGCGGGTCTGCGAATCGAGCGCGCCGAAGGGCTCGTCCATCAGCATCACCTGCGGGCTGGTGGCGAGCGCGCGGACGATGCCGACGCGCTGCTTCATGCCGCCGGAAAGCTGGTCCGGATAGTGATTCTCGAAGGACAGCAGGCCGGCCAGGCCGAGCAGCGTGCGCGCCTTCACTTCGCGCGTGCTGCGGCTCACGCCCTGCATCTTCAGGCCGAACTCGACGTTCTGCCGCACGCTGAGCCAGGGAAACAGCGAGTACTGCTGGAACACCACGCCGCGGTCGGCACCCGGCGCCGTCACCGCACGGCCATCGACCGTCACCGTGCCCTCGTCGGCACGCAGGAAGCCGGCGACGATGTTCAGCAGCGTCGATTTGCCGCAGCCGGACGGTCCGACGATGGATACGAACTCGCCCGGCTTCACGTCCAGCGACACGTTCTTCACTGCGTCGAAGGGCACGCCGTTCTGCGTGAAACGGATGTTCACGTCGCGGATGTCGATGTGGCCGGTGGCCGATCGGGTCTGTACGGTCGATGCATTCATCGCGAGTTCTCCTTTCCACTGCTGGCCTGCCAGGGCATCAGCACGCGGCCGAGCAGGCGGATGACACCGCTGCAGGCCAGTCCGAGCACCCCGATCACCAGCATGCCGATGACGATGTTCGAGTACTCGATCAGCGAGTACGCCTCCCAGGTGAAGTAGCCGACGCCGTACTGACCGGAAATCATTTCCGCGGCGATCAGCGACACCCAGGCCACGCCCATGCCCACCGCCAGACCGGTGAAGATGTGCGGCATGGCGCCGCGCAGCACCACCTGCGTCATCAGCGCGAACTCGGTGGCACCGAGACAGCGCGCCGCCCGCACCAGCACCGCATCCATCGTCGCCACGCCATGCACGGTGTTGAGCAGGATGGGGAAGAAGGCGCCGATGAAGGTGATGAACACGATGCTGGTTTCGGTGGTCGGCCACAGCATGATGGAGATCGGCACCCAGGCGATGGCCGGGATCGGACGCAGGATTTCCATCGCCGGGAACAGCAGGCTGCGCACGTGGCGGTAACGACCGATCAGCAGCCCCAGCGTCACGCCGAGCACGGTGGCGATGGCGAAGCCCAGCATGATGCGGCGCAGGCTCAGCATCACGTGCGTCGTGAAGCCCTTGTTGCCGAACAGGTTCATCGCCTCGCCGAACACCTCGACCGGACCGGGCACGTTGGTGAAGCGGATGTAGAACACCCAGCGATGGGTGGTGGCCAGGTGCCAGAAGCCGATCAGCAGCACGATGGACAGGGCACCCAGCGCCCAGGTCGGCAGTTCGCGGCGCAGCGTGCGCCCCAGCCGCTGCGCCGGGGTCAGCCGGAGCGGTGCGGCGGCAGCCGGGGCGGCAGGCGCCCCGCCGGGCACCGCGACCGGCGCCACCGCGCGCACCGGCGCCGGTGCGTCGGCCGGCACGGCGTCCGGCGGGGCGGCGTCATCGATCGAGTGCATCCTCATGACGGTCGACATGGCTCATTTCCTCACGGTGGCGACGGCAAGTGCGTCGGCGTAGCTGCCGAGCTTTCCGCCATGGGCGGCGGCGTGCGCCTCGGCGTCCTTCTTCAGCAGGAAGGGCGTGATGGCCGCACCGCCCTTGCCGCCCAGCGAGTAGAAGGCCTTGTCGGCGAACAGCTTGATCTTGAAGCTCTGGTCGAACACGAAGGCCACGCCGACCTTCTTGCCCGCCTTGGTCGCCGCATTGACCGCGGCCAGCGTGCATTCGGCCGATTTGTAGGCAGTCAGCGCGCCGCCTTCGATCCACACCTCGCCGGCTTCGCGCGGCTTGTCGATGCTGCCGCCGCACAGCGGGTCGGTACCCCCGATTTCGTAGCTGGCGAAGCTCGCCTTCTGCTTGGCGTAGTCCAGCCCCAGTTCCTTGTAGGCCTGCATCAGGTAGGACTCGTCCACCCAGGCGTCGGCGTCGAACTCCTTCACCCGGCCCATGCGCTGCAGCACGCCGTGGTCGTACTTCACCGTCTCGACCCACTTCGGCTTGATGGTCGGGTCCAGCGTATGCACGCCGCCCGGGCCGAGGAACATGTAGGCCACTTCCTTCTCGACCCGCGTCCATTCCTCGATCTTGGTCGCCGCCTCGACCGGGTTCTTGCGCACCCAGTCGTTCGCCTCCATCAGCGCCTTGATGTAGGCGACGACGAACTCCGGGTATTTCTTCGCGAAGTCCTCGCGCACGACGACGCCGTGGAAGGTGGGCACCTTGGTTTCGACGCCGTCGAAAATCTTGCGTGCGAAACCTCGGTAGGGCAGCAGCTCGGCGAACGGCACGAAGTCGGCGTGGCCATCGATGCGCTTTTCCTGCAGGCTGGAGGTGCCGACTTCCGGGCTCTGGCTCGACAGTTCCCAGACATCGCTCTTCCAGCCCTTGTCCTCCATCGCCTTCAGCAGCATGCCGTGCGCGGCCGAGCCGAAAGGCACCGACACTTTCTTGCCCTTCAGGTCGGACAGCTGGTAGTAGGGCGAATCCTTGTGCACCACGATGCCGTTGCCGGCGCCGTCAGCGTTGTAGGCAATCAGTGCGATCAGCCGGCTCTTCGTTTCCGGGCTGGCCTGGAAGGTGGCGCCATTCACCAGCAGCGGGTAGTCGCCCATCATGCCGATCTGCAGCGTGTTGGCCACCATGCCGTTGGTCACCGGCGGGCCGGAGGTGAAGTTCTGCCACTCGAACTTGAACTGGATGTCCGTGTACTTGCCGGTCTTCGGCAGGTGCTTCTCCAGCAGACCCAATTCCTTGATCACGATGCCGCCGGTCACCGTGTTGGTGGTGGTGTTCTGCGTGCCGATGCCGACGGTGACGACCTCGGCCAGTGCGCCGGTGGCACAGCAGCCCAGGGCTGCGCCGAGCAGCAGTGCGCGGGTCGTGCCGGTTACGCGACCCAGGGTCTTCTTCATAACGTTCATGGCTTCACCTCTTCCTGTCAGTTCAATGAATGAATCGAAGATTTGCTGCGTGCTTGCTGTGTGGGTGGCCGGCGCTCAGGCGCTCTCGAACAGGTAGTGCTTCTTGTCCTTCACGTTGGCCCACTCGTCCGCGTCGGGCAGCGGATCGCGCGCCGCGGTGATCAGTGGCCATTCGTTGGCGAGTCGGGCATTGATGGCGACGAACTCGACCTGGTCGGCCGGCAGATCCTCTTCGGCGAAGATGGCTTCGGCCGGGCACTCCGGTACGCAGACGCCGCAGTCGATGCAGGCCGCCGGGTCGATGACCAGAAACTCCGGCCCCTCGTGGAAGCACTCGACCGGACAGACCGACACGCAGTCGGTGTACTTGCAGCGCACGCAGGCTTCGGTGACGACGAAGGTCATGGTGTTCTCCCTATTTCTGGGCCAGCGAAATGGCGGTCAGCGCGAGGCGGGACAGCTTGCGCACGTCCGGGTCGGCGTCGTCGAGCGCCTTTTCCAGCGCCGGGATGGCGCGCGGATCGGCCAGTTCGCCAAGCGCGATGGCCGCTTCCTTGCGCAGGTTGCCTATCGGGTGGGCCAGCGCATCGACCAGCGCCGGCAGGGCCGCCGCCGCCTTCAGCAGACCGAGGCTGCGCGCTGCCTTGACGCGCACCTGCCAGTAGTCGTCCTGCATCGCGCGGATCAGGTCGGGCACCGCCAGCGCGAGCCGCAGCTTGCCCAGCGTCTGCGCCGCCTCGTCGCGCACCATCCAGGCGACGTCGGTCAGCGCGCGGGTCAGCGACGGCAGCACGCTTACCTCGCTCGAATAGCCGATGGCGCCGATGGCGATGCGCCGCACTTCCGGGTCCGGGTCGCGGGCGGCGATCTCGGCCAGCGCGCCGACCGCCTCCGCCTTGCGCAGATAACCGAGCACGCCCACCGCCTCGCGGCGCACCGCGGCGTCGCTGTCCTTCAGCGCCTCCATCGCAGGTGCGAAAGCGGCATCGACCCGCAGCGCGCGCACCGCGCGCAACGCCAGCATGCGCACTTCGGCCGTGTGGCCGCTGAGGAAGGGAATCAGCGGCGCGGCGGAGGCGCTCTCCTTCAGTTCCGACAGCACCTCGCCGGCGGCCGCCCGCACCGCCGGGTCGGCGTCGAGCAGCATCGGCGCCAGCGCCTCGACCACCTCGGCGTCCTCGTAACCTTCGAGCGCGCGCACCGCTTCGGTCCGCACGGTGGCGTCGGCGTCCTTCAGCCGCGGCAGCAGCAGCGGCACGATGTCGTCCTCGTCGCCGTAGGGCAGGTCGATCACCGCCAGCCGGCGCACTTCGGCGTCGGGGCTGGTGAGCCGCTCGACAATGGAACAGGTCAGGGTATCCATCGTCGGCTCCTCAGCGCAGCAGATAGGGAATCGACACGCTGACCGCGCCGGTCGGGCAGTCGGTCTCGCACGGCAGGCAGTACCAGCACTCGTCGAACTTCATGAAGGCCTTCTTGGTGAGCATGTCGATGGCCAGCACGTCGAGCGGGCACACATCGACGCACACGGTGCAGCCCTTCTCGGCAATGCATTTGTCGTTATCGACACTCACCGGCACCTGGGTCGGCGTAGCAGCTATGGTCATGGCGAACTCCTTGATGGATGTGTCGGTGGAATCAGGCGGCTTCGGCGTTGCGGGCAACGCGCAGGCGCTGGTAGGCGCTGCGTTCCTCGTCGTCGATCGGCACGACGTAGGGCTCGATCGGCTTCTTGCGCATCTGCATGCGGCCGTCCTCACCCTTGCTCAGCAGCGTGTGGCAGAACCAGTTTTCGTCGTCGCGCTCGGGGTGATCGACGAAGTAGTGGTAGAGGCCCCAGCGGCTCTCGGTGCGGAACAGCGAAGCGCGCGCGGCCATTTCGGCGCAGTCGAGGATGGAGTGCGCTTCCATCGCGCGCATCAGCTCGTGCGGGTTGGCGGCGAACATCGCTTCGGTGTCCTCGCGGATCTCGTCGAAGCGGCGCAGCGCGATCTCGTACTTGCGAGTGATCTTCGGCGGCTGCAGGTAGTCGTTCACCAGGCGGCGCGTCTTGTATTCGATCTGGAAGGGCGTCAGGCCATCGGTGCGACCGAGCGGCGCCAGGATGCGCGCCTCTTCCGCCGCGACGTCGCCGGCATCGACCGCGCCCAGACCGTGTTCGGCGCAGTAGGCGGCAGCGTTCTCGCCGCACAGCCGGCCATAGACAAAGGCGCCCAGCATGTAGTTGTGCGGCACGCTGGCGCAGTCGCCGGCCGCGTACAGGCCGGGCACCGAAGTCGCGCCACGCGCGTCGGTGTGGATGCCGGAGGCGCTGTGGCCGCTGCAGAAGCCGATTTCGGAGATGTGCATCTCGACCATCTGCTTGCGGTAGTCGTTGCCGCGCTTCTCGTGGAAACGGCCGCGGCTCGGGCGTTCGTTGGTGTGCAGGATGTGCTCGATCTCGCTGATGGTTTCTTCGGCGAGGTGGTCGAGCTTGAGGAACACCGGGCCGTTGCCGCCTTCGAGTTCGTTGTAGAACTCCATCATCATCTGGCCGCTCCAGTAGTCGCACTCGATGAAGCGCTCGCCCTTGGAGTTGGCGGTGAAGCCGCCGAACGGACCCGTCACGTAAGCACAGGCCGGGCCGTTGTAGTCCTTGATCAGCGGGTTGATCTGGAAGCACTCGAGGTTGGCCAGGTCGGCCCCGGCGTGATAGGCCATCGCGTGGCCATCGCCGCAGTTGGTCGGGTTCTCGTAGGTGCCCATCAGGTAACCGGAAGCCGGCAGTCCGATTCGACCGGCGGCGCCGGTGCTGAGTACCGCCGCCTTGGTGCGGATGACATAGACGTCGGCGGTGCGGCAGTCGAAGCCCATCACCGCGACCACCTCGCCGCTTTCGCCGGTCAGCACGCGGGTGACGACGACACGGTTGGTCACCTCGACGCGCGCCTTCTTCAGCTGGCGGTAGAGGATCTTCTTCATGTGGTGGCCTTCGGGCATCGGCAGCACGTAACTGCCCAGGTGATGCACCTTGCGCACCGCGTAGTCGCCGGTTTCGTCCTTCTCGAACTTGACGCCCCAGCGGTCCAGTTCGTTGATCATGTCGAAGCTGTTGGCGGCGTAGGCCATCACCGCTTCCTGGTCGACGATGCCGTCGTTGGCGATGGTGATTTCCTTGACGTACTGCTCCGGCGTCGCGTGCCCGGGAATGACGGCGTTGTTGAGACCGTCCATGCCCATCGAGATGGCGCCCGAGCGCTTCACGTTGGCCTTGTCGATCAGCAGCACGCGCAGCTTGGGGTTCTTCTCCTTGGCCTTGACGGCGGCCATCGGGCCGCCGGTACCACCGCCGATGACGACGAGGTCGAATTCCATGTCGATGCGTTTCATGTTCTCTCCTTGATTTGGGGCTGCACTGTCGCGCCGTGGCGCGCCGTTGCGAACGAAGAATTCCTGCGTTGCTTTCCAGCGGTGGATCAACTTCGGTCTATGCGCAGGCGGTACTGGAAGGCATCGCCGCGGTAGTAGAGGAATTCGAAATCGATGGGCCGGTCGTCAGCCCAAGTCAGGCGCTCGATGCGCAGCAGCGGCGAGGCCTCGGCGATGTCGAGATGACGGGCCAGCGACTCGTCGGCCGAGATCGCCTCGATCTGCACGTCGGCGTGCGTGAGGTTGCGGCCGAGGTCGTTTTCGAGAATGACGAAGATGTCGCGCGTGGCCAGGTCTTCCTGGGTGAGCCGCTCGCCGATGTCCGGCGGGAAGTAGCTCACGTCGACCGAGATGGGTTCGCGGTTCAGGTAACGCAGGCGCTGTATCTCGAACACCGGCGCCTCGGGCTTCAGCTGCAGCCGCTGCGCCACCACGGCACTGGCGGCGACCGGCTTCGCGCTGAGCAGCAGCGAGTAGGTTTCGTAGCCGGAGGTGGACATCGCCTCGCCGAAACCCTGCAGCCGCGACAGGCTCTGGAAGGCCTTGGGCTTGGCAACGAAGCTGCCCTTGCCCATCACCTTGAAGATGAGCCCCTCCTTCTGCAGGTCGCCCAGTGCCTGCCGTATCGTGATGCGGCTGACATCGAATGCCGACATCATCTGGCTTTCCGACGGCATCTGCGAATGCGGTGGGTAGCTGCCGTCGAGAATGCGCCGGCGCAGGATTTCGCGGATCTGCGTGTACAGCGGCATCTGCGATACCGGCGACAGCGCGTCCTCGACCTCCGCCGCGCCCGGGGGCGCGATCTGCTTGCTGTGGGGTGCCATGTTCGAGCTCCTGTTCAAGAACCTGTTATGACGGGTCATGTCATGCAAAGTCAGTGCCAATTTTTTCGCTCCGCACAACATGTTCAGAAATCGTTGATTTGACTGCGGTTTACGACGACCAACCGCTTCAGCACCGGCTGTCGGACGCACCGCATTGCTGCACCGCGACAGTGCCCTGCACCAGTGCGACCGCATGCACCGGCCAGGCTGCGAGCGCGCCGGTCGCCATCAGCAGGCACAGCACGACGCGACGGAAATGACGCGGGTCCAGCCACCGGTAGAGCCGCTCGCCGAGCAGCCCGCCGCCGTGAAAAAGCGGCGCCAGCAAAAGCCCCTGCAGCAGCAGCGACAGGCCGAACATGCCCGACAGCACGATGGCGATCAGCGCCAGCGGGTAAAGACATCCGAAATAGACGAGGAAGCTCGCGCGCGCCCGGTGACTGTCGGTTTCGACGCCCAGCAGATAGAGGATGGCCGGCGGTCCGCCGACACCGCCGAAGCCGGTCAGCACGCCGCTGAACAGACCCGCAGAGATCGACCCCGCCTGACTGCGGCCACGCACCAGACGGGCGCCGGTCAGCAGCACCGCCGCACTGGCGATCACCGCGACGCCGATCACCTGGCCGAACAGTCGTGCCGGCAGCACGCTCACCAGCCACAGTCCGAGTGGAATGCCGGCACAGGCAGCACCCAGCATCGGCAGCAGCACCCGGTGATCGACCAGCCGGCGCACCGACGGCGTCAGTGCGTGCGTCAGCGGCAGCGCGTTCAGCAGCGTCACGATGCACAGCGTGTCGCGCGCCGACGCCACCGTAGAGAGCAGCGGCGCCATCAGCAGCGCGGCACCGAAACCGGTCATGCCGCGCAGCACGCCACCTGCGATCACCGCGCCGGCGATCACCGACCAGCTCGCGAGCGCGCGGTCCGGCCACAGCGTGTTTAGCAGCGAAGCATCCAATCGGTTCTCCCCGGCGGGACGGACCACCTGCGAATTCGGCAGCGTCCGCGTCCAACCTGTCATGACAGGTCATGTCGAGCAAAAGCCGGACCAGTTCGCGCACACGCCACGCGCCGGTCGTCAAACCCTTTGCCGTCGCGGCTTCCGTCAGTGCGTGGCGGTTCGTGTGCAGCACCGCGACAGCCCGGCACGGTGCGCCGGCCTCGGCGACGCCCTGCTTGCGTGCGTTCATGCCAGTGCTCCGAGGCTGACCAGGCCAAAGCCGGCAAGCAGCAGCCACAGCCACAGCAGCGCGGCCAGTGCCCACACGCGCCAGCCGGCATGCGCCATGTCGGCCAGCCGCGTGTTGGCACCGAGCGCCGCCAGACCGACCGCGAGCAGCGCCTGCGCGGCTTCCGCTCCGGCGGCCTGCAGCCGCAGCGGCAACTGCCCCGACGCGTTGAGCGCCATCATCACGACAAAGCCATACAGGAAGAGCGGCACGCCCGGGCTGCGCAGCGTCGTGGCGCCCGGCGCGCGCAGCCCGGCGGCGATCAGCATCACCACCGGCGCCAGCAGCATCACGCGCATCATCTTCTCGACCAGCGCGCTGGCCGCCGCCTCAGGTCCGGCCGCGGCAGCGCCGGCGACGACATGGCCCAGTTCGTGTACCGAGAGGCCGACCCAGAGGCCGAATGACGCGTCGTCCAGACCGCTGAGCGGTCGCAGCAGCGGCAGCAGATACATGCCCAGCGTGCCGAACACGACGACCGCCAGCACCGCCGCCGACACATGGCGTGCGCGGGCGCCGATCACGCTGTCGGCCGCGGCCACCGCCGCCGCACCGCAGATCGCGCTGCCGCAGCCGATCAGCACCGCCGCCTGGGTGTCGAGCCCGAGCCGACGGCCCAGCGCGAGAGCCAGCGCCAGCGTGCTGAGCACGATGACCAGCGCCATCGCCAGCCCGCTCCAGCCCACGCTGCCCAGTTCGTCGATGCCGATGCGCAGACCGTACAGCGCGATGCCGGCGCGCATCAGCGTGCCGCGCGCCAGCCGGAATCCATCGGCGCCGCGCGTCGGCAGCGCCGGCCACAGATTGCCGACCACGATGCCCAGCGCCACCGCCAGCGGCAGCCAGCCAAAACCGTGCGCCGACACGCCCGGCACGGCCGACAGCGCCGCCGCGGCAGCCGCAACGGCCACCGACGCGACGAGGCCTGTCGGCAGGCTGGAAGCAGTGAGGGCGGTGGTCGAATTCATGGAGGCGTCGCGGCTGCAGGAAAGTGAGTGCAGCGTAAGCGGCGTGCTATTCATTCTTCTATATCATGCAAATCACCGATCGATTACCTTGGGTAATGCATGAACCTGCATCTTCTGCGCATCTACGTGAAGGTTGTCGAAGTCCAGAGCTTTTCGCGTGCCGCGGAAGCGCTGGATATCACTCAGCCCGCCGTGTCGAAAGCGGTGCGCGAACTCGAATCCCAGCTCGAAACGGTGCTGCTGGACCGCCGTGGCAAGACCTTCCGGCCGAGCGAATCCGGTCGGGCGCTCTATGAGTACGGGCGCAGCATCCTGGCGCTCGAACGCGAGGCGACCGAAACCATCCGCGCCTACAGCTCGCTCGAACGCGGGCGTCTGACCGTGGGTGCGAGCACCACCATTGCCACCTATTGGCTGCCGCCCTTCCTGGTCGATTTCCACGCCCGCCATCCGCACGTCGAGCTGCAGGTGATCAGCGGCAACACGCGGCAGATCGCCGATCTGCTGCTCGATTGCCGGGTCGATGTGGCGCTGGTCGAGGGCGAGGTCGACGACGCGCGACTGAACCGCCGCATCTGGCGACGCGACGAAATGGTCATCATCGCGCCGCGCGACGCCGATCTGCCGACCGGCGGCGTGCTGCGGCCGGCCGATCTGACCGACCACAGCTGGATCGTGCGCGAACGCGGCTCCGGCAGCCGTGCCGCCACCGACCGCGTACTCGACGAGATGGGCCTGACGCCGGCGCGCACCATCGAGGTGGGCAGCAACGAAGCCATCGTGCAGACGGTGGCCGCCGGCCGCGGTCTGGGCATGGTGCCGCGCATCTGCGCCCGCGACCAGCTGGCGCTCGGCCGCATCCGCCGGCTGCATCCGGGCGGTGCCGCGATCCAGCGCACGCTCTACCGCATCCGCCTGCCCGAGCGCCCGATCAGCCCCGCCGCCCTCGCCTTCGAAGCGCTAATCGCGGACACGCACATGGCCACGGACGCGGCCGTCGAATGAGTATCACAGGCCCGAAATGAAGAAGCCGGCTCGCGGCCGGCTTCTTCACTGCATCGACGCGTGGATTAACCCACCCACACCCGCGCGTTCCTGAACATGCGCATCCACGGGCTGTCCTCGCCCCAGTGCGCCGGATGCCAGCTCATCTGCACGCTGCGGAACACGCGTTCCGGGTGCGGCATCAGGATGGTGACGCGGCCGTCGTCGGTGGTGACCGAGGTGATGCCGGCCGGCGAGCCATTCGGGTTGCGCGGGTAGCGCGTGGCGATGGCGCCGTCGTGGTCGATGTAGCGCATCGCGACCTGCGCCAGCGACTGCGCCTGTTCGTCGTCGAACACCGCGCGGCCTTCGCCGTGCGACACGACGATGGGCAGCTTGGAGCCGGACATGCCGCGGAACAGGATGGACGGCGAATCCGCCACTTCGACCATGGTGAAGCGCGCTTCGAACTGCTCCGAGCGGTTGCGCTCGAAGCGCGGCCAGTGCGTGGCGCCGGGGATGATGTCGCGCAGCTGGCTCATCATCTGGCAGCCGTTGCACACGCCCAGCGCGAAAGTATCCTCGCGTTCGAAATAGGCGGCGAAGGCGTCGCGCAGTTCCGGATGGAACAGGATGGACTTGGCCCAGCCGGAACCGGCGCCCAGCACATCACCGTAGGAGAAGCCGCCGCAGGCCGCCAGACCCTTGAAGTCGGCCAGCTTGACGCGGCCGGCCATCAGGTCGGACATGTGCACGTCCTGCGCGTCGAAGCCGGCGCGATCGAAGGCCGCAGCCATCTCGACCTGACCGTTCACGCCCTGCTCGCGCAGGATGGCGATGCGCGGCCGCACGCCCTTGCTGATGTGTGGGCCCCCAGGCGGGCTCAAGCGCCCGCCACCCCCCGAGGGGGTATCGGAAGCTTGGGACGGCCCGGCGCTTCCGATGTACGGCGCAGCAACATCCTCCTGCGGCTCGAAGGTCAGCGCCGCGAACAGGCCGCTGTCGGCGGTGTCGTCGAGCAGCGCGAATTCTTCGCGCGCGCAGTCGGCGTCGTCGCGCAGCAGTGCGATGCGGTGGCTGGTTTCGGTCCACGCCTTCTGCAGCTCGGCGCGCGGCTCGCTGAAGATGACCTTGGCGTTGTGCCAGAGGCGGATCTCGTCGCGGTCATTCGGGCTGCCGATGCCGTGCGTGATGCCGGAAAGACCCGCTTCGCGCAGGATGTCCATCACCTGCGAGCGCTGGTCCACGCGGATCTGGATCACCGCGCCCAGTTCTTCGGCGAACAGCGCGGTGAAGGTGCGGTCGTTGAAGCGGCCGCGCACCGCGTCCGGCTTCTTGGCCAGCGAATCGACGTCGACCAGCAGCGGATCGTAGGCCAGCGTGTCGAGATTGATCGACAGGCCCACCTTAGAGGCGAAAGCCATTTCGCACAGCGTGGCGAACAGGCCGCCGTCCGAGCGGTCGTGGTAGGCCAGCACCAGGCCGGCGTCGCGCAGGCGGTTGATCGCCGGCAGGAAGCGGCCGAGCAGCACGGCGTCGGCATCGGGCGCGTGTTCGCCGACCACGCCGTAGGCCTGCGCCAGCGCCGAACCGCCGAGGCGGTTCTTCATCTGGCCGAGGTCGAGCAGCAGCAGTTCGGTATCGACTTCGGGGTCGATCAGCAGCTGCGGCGTCAGCGTCTTGCGCACGTCCTCAACGCCGGCGAAGGCGGTGATGACCAGCGACAGCGGCGACACCACCTCCTTCTGCGCCTCGCCCTCGCTCCAGCGCGTCTTCATCGACAGGCTGTCCTTGCCGACCGGAATGGCCAGACCCAGCGCCGGACAGAAGTCGAGCGCCACCGCCTTCACCGTATCGAACAGCGCGGCGTCCTCGCCCTTGTGGCCGGCCGCTGCCATCCAGTTGGCCGACAGCTTGATGCGCTCGAAGCTGCGCACGTCTGCGGCGACCAGATTGGTGATGGCCTCGCCGATCGCCATGCGGCCGGACGCCGGTCCGCTGAGCAGCGCCACCGGCGTGCGTTCGCCCATCGCGAACGCTTCGCCGCGATAGCCGGTGAAGCTTTCGGTGGTGACGGCGACGTCGGCCACCGGCACCTGCCACGGGCCGACGAACTGGTCGCGCGCGGTCAGGCCGCCGACCGAGCGGTCACCGATGGTGATCAGGAAGGATTTGCTCGCGACGGCCGGCATGCGCAGCACGCGGTAGGCGGCGTCCTTCAGGTCGTAGCCGGCGACGTCCATCGGCGGCGCGTAGGCCGGGCGGCGCTGCACCGTGCGGTGCATCTTCGGCGGCTTGCCGAGCAGCACGTCCATCGACATGTCGACCGGCTTCGTGTTGAACAGCGGATCGGCCACCGTCAGCTGGCCGTCGGACGTCGCCTCGCCGAGCACGGCGAAGGGGCAGCGCTCGCGTTCGCACAGCGCGCGGAATTCATCGATACGCTCAGGCGCGATCGCCAGTACGTAGCGCTCCTGCGATTCGTTGCACCACAGTTCGGCCGGACTCATGCCCGACTCTTCGCTGTGGATGGCGCGCAGGTCGAACCAGGCACCGTGGCCGGCGCCGTGCGCCAGTTCGGGCAGTGCGTTCGACAGGCCACCGGCACCGACGTCGTGCACGGCGAGGATGGGGTTGTCGTCCTGCATCTGCCAGCAGCGGTCGATCACTTCCTGCGCGCGGCGCTCGATTTCCGGGTTGCCGCGCTGTACCGACGCGAAGTCGAGGTCGGCGGTATTGGTGCCGGTGGTCATGCTCGACGCAGCCCCCCCACCCAGGCCGATCAGCATGGCCGGGCCGCCGAGCACGATCAGCTTGGTGCCAGCCGGGAACTCGATCTTCAGCGCGTCACGCGCGGCGATGTTGCCGATACCGCCGGCGATCATGATGGGCTTGTGATAACCCCGCATCTCGCCCATGAAGGGCAGTTCGAAGGTGCGGAAATAGCCCGCCAGATTGGGCCGGCCGAACTCGTTGTTGAAGGCGGCAGCACCCAGCGGGCCGTCGATCATGATCTGCAGTGCAGAGGCGATGCGCTCCGGCTTGCCGTAGAGCTCGCCGTCGACACGCTCCCAAGGCTGTTCGAAGCCAGGGATGTTCAGGTTGGACACCGAAAAGCCGGCCAGACCGGCCTTGGGCTTCGCGCCACGGCCGGTCGCGCCTTCGTCGCGGATTTCGCCGCCAGCGCCGGTGGCGGCACCAGGGAAGGGCGAAATCGCGGTCGGGTGATTATGCGTCTCGACCTTGGCCAGGAAGTGCATCGGTTCGGAATGCCAGCCCCAGCGGCCGTTGCGATCCGGGTAGAAGCGGTCGACCGGCGCCGTGGTGGCGCCCTCGATCACCGCCGCGTTGTCCGAATAGGCGACCACGGTGTGCTGTGGCGTCGCGCGATGGGTTTCGCGGATCATGCCGAACAAGCTCATGTCCTGCGTCGCGTAATCGATGTTCCAGCTGGCGTTGAATATCTTGTGCCGGCAGTGCTCGGAATTGGCCTGCGCGAACATCATCAGCTCGACGTCGGTCGGGTCGCGGCCCAGCTTGGTGTAGGCGTCGAGCAGGTAATCGATTTCGTCGTCGGACAGCGCCAGACCCAGTTCGGCGTTGGCGCGCTCCAGCGAGCGGCGGCCGTCGGCCAGCGATACGCTGACCAGCGGGCGCGGCGCGACGTGGCTGAACAGCGCGTCGGCGGCGTCGAGCGAGGTCAGCACCGATTCGGTCATCCGGTCGTGCAGCAAGGCGGCCAGCGCTGTGCGTTCGGCATCGTCGGGACCACCACCCAGCAGGCCGCGAGCCAGTTCCAGCTCGTACAGCACGCCGCGTTCGACGCGCTGCACGCTGTCCAAACCGCAGTTGCGGGCGATATCAGTCGCCTTAGACGACCACGGCGAAATCGTGCCCAGACGCGGCGTGACCAGCAGGGCATCGCCCTCGACGGCGGCTGCCGGCTGCGCATTGAGCAGCGCGCACAGCTTGTTCAGCTCGTCGGCCGACGGCCGCGCCGCGCATTCAACGAAGAAATACTGGGTGGCGGTGAGCTCGCGCAGCTTAGGAAGCGCAGTGCGGCATTCGTCGGACAGGCGCGCCAGACGCGCGGCGGAGTATGCGGGCGAGCCGCGGAGCTTGAGGAGATGGGCCATGAAAGGACAGCGGGGAAGTGGGCCGCGCACCTGTGTGCGCGGATAAAACCCGATTATACGGGTTCGCCCCGCCCGCTGCCCCTGCGCGCTTACTGCTGGAAGCGGGCCTTGGCCTGCTCGACGCACGCATCCTTGGCGTTGCCGCTCATTTCATTGCAGCGGGCCTTGGCGGCCGCATACTGGGCTTCGAGGCGGTCCTCGGCGGTATCGGCCCGCTCTTCGCCGGCCTTGCGTCTCACCTTGGCGTCGGCCATGGCCGACTCACGCGCAGCCTTGGCTTCCTTGACGCAGGTCTTCTTGGCGCTCGAATCGAGCGCGTCGCAGCGGGTTTTCGCCGCTTCGTAATCCATGTCGGCGCGCTTCTTCGCCGCGTCGTACTGAGCCTCGGTCTGCGCCTCGATACGGTCTTCGACGTCGGCGGATGCGGCAGGCATCGAGAAAGCGGTCAGGGCCATCGAGCACAGCACGGTCAGCAATCGGGCTTGAGTCTTCATTGGACACTCCTTGATTCGTTTGATGAAGGCCCCGTCAAACGAGGCCGTCGGATGTTTCAGAGGCAGCACAACCAGGGCCGCGCCCCGATGACTTCAGCCTAGTCGCCGCGGCACTGATGGCGCGTAAGACGCCGGGGCACGCCATGTAGGAGAACACCACCCGAGGCTGTCGGACGCGCTGAACTGGCGGAAGACGCCCGCTTCGCAATAGCATCTGCATCTGCGGCATGCTCGCCCGGGCACTGCACCCGCACGCCGACCGGCCTGCCGGCAGGCGAGCGCCGCGCGAAAAGGAGCCGAAGCACGATGTCCGCCGTTGTCCCCCTCCCCGACGTGATCGACGCGAACCTGACCAATTTCCAGCGCGACGTGATCGACGTATCGCAGCGCATGCCGGTACTGGTCGACTTCTGGGCGCCTTGGTGTCAGCCCTGTCGTGTCCTGACCCCCAGACTGGAGGCGCTGGCCGCCGACTACGCCGGCCGGGTGCGTCTGGCCAAGATCAATTCGGACGACAACCCGGAACTGGCGCGCCGCTTCGGCGTGCGCGGCATCCCCAACGTGAAGGCCTTTGTTGGCGGCGTGGTGGTCGATGAATTCACCGGCGTTCTGCCGGACCGCGAACTGCGCGATTTCATGGACGCGCTGCTGCCGTCGCCGGCCCTGTCGGCCTTCGAAGAGGCGCAGGCCGCGCTCGCCCGCGGCGATGCCACCGCCTCGCTCGGCCTGTTCCAGGGCGCACTGGCCATCGATCCGGGATTCGAACCGGCGGTGCTCGGCCGGGTCGAGGCACTGATTGCGCTCGGCCGGCTCGACGACGCCCAGTCCGCACTCGACGCGCTGCCCTACGAGCAGGAAGACCGTGCTCGCATCGGCACGCTGTATGCGCGCATCGCCATCGCACGCCGCCAGCCGGGCGACGGCGACGAGAACTACGCCGCCCGCATCGCGCGCAATCCGGGCGACCTGAGCGCCCGCCTCGCCTTCGTTGCAGAGCTCGCCGCGCGCGAACAATGGGAGGAAGCGATGGAACAGGCGCTGGAAGTGGTACGCCGCGACCGCAGCTTCGACGACGACGCCGGCCGTCGCGCGCTGCTCGACCTGTTCGCGCTGCTCGGCTCGGGCGACGAACGGGTACGTCGCTACCGGCGCGAGCTGGCCGCCGTGCTCAACCGCTGACGACGATGGCGGAGCGGATACGCTGCTTTCCGCCGGTGGCCGATCCGGACACCGCGCGCGTGCTGATCCTGGGCTCCATGCCCGGCGTGGCCTCGCTGACCGCGCAGCGCTACTACGCCCATCCACGCAACCAGTTCTGGCCCATCATGGGTGCGCTGTTCGGCGCCGGTCCCGACCTGCCTTACGCCGAGCGGCTGCGCGCACTGACACGCGCGGGCATTGCACTGTGGGACGTGCTCGAAAGCTGCGAGCGCGCGGGCAGCCTGGACGCCGCGATCGACGTCCGCAGCGCGCAGGCCAACGACTTCGCCGCCTTTTTCGATGCGCACCCGGGCATCGTGCGCATCGCCTTCAATGGCGGCACGGCGGAAAAGCACTTCCGCCGTGACGTGATGCCGCATCTGCAGTCTCCTGTGCGGGCGCTCGATCTGCGGCGCCTGCCCTCGACCAGCCCGGCGCACGCCGGCATGGGTGCGCAGGAAAAGCTCGCGCGCTGGCGTGCGGCGCTGCAACCCCTGTGCGCGTCCGCGGTCGAAGCGCCGCTTTCAACCGACACCGTTCACACATGACCACCCTGCTCCTGTTCGCGCTCGGCCTGGGCGCACTGATCGCCGGCGCCGAACTGCTGGTGCGCGGCGCCTCGAAACTGGCCCTGTCCTTCGGCATCTCGCCGCTGGTGGTCGGGCTCACCATCGTCGCCTTCGGCACCAGCTCGCCGGAAATGGCGGTGTCGGTGCAGTCGGCCTGGGCGGGCAAGACCGATATGGCGGTCGCCAACGTGGTGGGCAGCAACATCTTCAACGTGCTGTTCATCCTCGGACTGTCGGCGCTGATCACGCCGCTGCTGGTCGACAAGCAGCTGATACGGCAGGAGGTGCCGATCATGATCGGCGCCTCGCTGCTGTTCGCCGGCCTGACGCTGGACGGCGGCCTGTCGCGTGCCGAGGGCGGTCTGCTGTTCGGCCTGCTGATCGCCTACACCGCTTTCCTGATCGTGCAGAGCCGTCGCCAGAACGCCGGCCTGGGCGAGGAATACGCGGAAAGCCTGCACAGCGAGGAAATCGCAGCTCATCCCGAAGCCTGGGACGCCAAGCTGCCGGTGCAGCTTGCGCTGATCGCCGGCGGTCTGGGCCTGCTGGTCGTCGGCTCCAACCTGATGGTCGACGCCGCCATCGTGTTCGCCCGTCATCTGGGCATCAGCGACACCGTGATCGGTCTGACCGTGGTCGCCGCCGGCACCTCGCTGCCCGAGGTGGCGGCCTCGATCACCGCGGCACTGCGCGGCCAGCGCGACATTGCGGTCGGCAACGTGGTCGGCAGCAACACCTTCAACCTGCTCGGTGCGCTCGGCCTGTCCGCCGTGGTCGCACCGGACGACCTCGTCCTGGGTTCGGCCATGCTGTCCTTCGACATCCCGGTCATGGTGGCCGTCTGCATCGCCTGCCTGCCCATCTTCGCCACCGGCAACCTGATCGCGCGCTGGGAGGGCGGCCTCTTCTTCGCCTACTACTGTGCCTACACGCTCTATCTGATCCTCGCGGCCAAGGACCATGACAATCTTGCCGATTACGCATTCGTGATGCAGACCATCGCGCTGCCGCTGACGGCGGTGACGCTGATCGTCATCAGCGTGCGCCACTGGCAGAGCCGCCGCAGCTAGCGGGGCTCGCCCGGCCGTACTTCAGCGGCGTGCACGCCGTCAGCATCGCGCAAGCAATCCGCAGGCATACTGGACAGATGAGCCGATCGACGCCATTGCCGACAGCACGCCGCACAGGTGCATGTGAACGATGACGCTTCGCCGGCCGACATCGATTGCAGGGCTGCTGATCGTACTCATCGTCACCACCGTGTCGGTGCTGCTGGCAGCGGTCGGCGCGCTGGCCTATCGCGCGTACAGCATCGCCGAACATGGCGAATTCGAGCGCTCGATCGAACTGGCCGCCGACCAGCTCGCGGTCGGTCTGGCGCCGGCGGCGTGGAATCTCGAGTACGAGCAGGTGCGCAAGCTGATGGAAAGCCGCATGCGCGACCGCTCGATCTATGGCGTCGTCGTGCAGCTGGACACCGCACGTTTCGCACTGCAGCGCAACGAGGACTGGGAACTGCAGTCGGTCGATGGCGACATCGACAGCACGGGCCTCTTCGTCACCGAGCAGCCGGTGAGCTTCGGCGAGCAGCGCATCGGCCAGGTACGCGTCATCGGCAGTCCGCGTTTCGTCGACCAGGACCTGCGCAGCGCACTGGCCACCATGGTGCTGTTCACCGTGCTGCTCGATGTGGTGCTGACGCTGGCGCTCTATATCGCGCTGCAACGCATGGTGCTGCAGCCACTGCGTCTGGTCGAGCGCCATGCCGACGAGGTGGCGCGGCACGGGCGGTCCACCACCGCGCTGGGCGATCTGAGCTTCCTCGGCGAACTGCAGCGGCTGACGCAGTCGGTCGACGCCATGGTGACGCAACTTGAAGCGCGCAACGCCGAACTCGAACGTTCGAACGAACGCTTCCGGCGGGTGATCCGCCTGCTGCCTCTGCCGATCAGCCTGTTCGATCGCGACGGTCGCATCCTGTACGTGAACGACTGCTTCGTGGACACCTTCGGCTACACGCTCGAAGACATTCCGGACGCGCACACCTGGTTCGGACTGGCCTACCCCGACCCGGCCTATCGCGCCGAGGTCCTGCAGACCTGGGGGCAGGAGCTGGCGAGCGCGCAGGGCACGTCCGGACTGGTGCGCGCCCGCCCCTATGTGGTGACCTGCAAGGACGGCAGCCGCAAGATCGTCGAGATCGGCGGCATGCTGGCCGATGACCCCAACATCACGGTGCTCAACGACATCACCGACCGCACCCGCGCTGAAGAGGAGCTGGCGCGCCACCGCGACCACCTCGAAGAACTGGTGTCCAGCCGCACGGCTGAGCTCGAAGCGGCCAATCGCCGGCTGGAGGAAACCCAGTTCGCGCTCGATCACGCGGGTGTCGCGATCCAGTGGATCGACGCCGCCAGCGGCTGTTTCAGCTACGTGAACGATCACGCCTGCACGCTCTATGGCTATCCGCGCGAACGTCTGCTCGGCATGCCGGCACACAGCGTGATCGACGACTTCACAGGCACACGCCTGAGCGCGCTCGAACCGGCGCTGCGCGCGCAGGGCCAGGCACGGATAGAGGCCGATGCCCGGCGGGGCGACGGCCGCGTCGTGCCGGTCGAGATCGGCATCTATTTCGATCCGCTGGCCGACGGCGGTGCTGCGCACTACATCGCCTTCTCGATCGACATCACACCGCGGCGTGAAGCGGAACAGGCCCTGATCGCCGCGCGCCTCGCCGCCGAGAGTGCGGCGCAGGCGCGCAGCGAATTCCTGGCCAACATGAGCCACGAAATCCGCACGCCGATGAACGCCGTCATCGGCATGACGCGGCTGGCGCTGCAGACCGAACTGACCGCCAGACAACGCAATTTCGTATCGAAGGCGAACGCGTCGGCGGTGGCACTGCTGGGCATCCTGAACGACATCCTCGATTTCTCGAAGGTCGAGGCGGGCCAGATCACCATCGAATCGGTGCCTTTCCGGCTGGACCGCGTATTTGAATCGCTGCTGTCCGTCGTGTCGCTGCGCGCCGAGGAAAAGGGCCTGGACCTGCTGTTCGACGTCGCGCCCGACGTGCCACCGGTGCTGGTCGGCGACCCGCTGCGCATGGGCCAGATCCTGACCAATCTGGCCGGCAACGCGATCAAGTTCACCGAGCGCGGCGAGGTGCTGGTGTCCTGCCGCGTCATTGCGCGCGACAGCCAGCATGCGACGCTGGCTTTCGGCGTGCGCGATACCGGCATCGGCATGAGTGCCGATCAGCTGGGCGGCCTGTTCCGCCCCTTCATGCAGGGCGACACGTCCATTTCTCGGCGCTTCGGCGGCACCGGTCTCGGCCTCGCGATCAGCCGGCGTCTGGCAGAGCTGATGGGCGGCACGCTGAGCGCGCACAGTGTGGAAGGCCAGGGCAGTACCTTCACTTTCACCGCACGCTTCGAGACCGGCGAGCTGCCGGACAGCGCCCTGCGGACGCTGCCGTCGGCGCTGCACAAGCGTCGCGTGCTGGTGGTCGACGACAACCCGGAAGCGCTGCAGATACTCTGCCGCGACCTCGAACACCTCGGCCTGAGTACCGAGCGCGCGCAGTCCGGCCCGCAGGCGATCGAACTGCTGCGCAGCCGGCCACCGTTCGCGCTGCTGGTGTGCGACTGGAAGATGCCGGGCATGGACGGCATCGAACTGATCCGTCGCGTGCAGTCCTGCGACGATCTCGCGCATCCGCCGGCAGTCGTCATGGTGAGCGCCTATGGCGCGGACGACCTGCAGCATGCCGGCGCCGGTCTGGCCATCGCCGGCGTACTCACCAAGCCGGCCAGCACCTCGTCGCTCTACGACGCCATCGTCTCGGCGCTCGGTCATCAGGTCGCCGCCGAAGGCAGCAGCGGCGACGCGCCCGGCAGCTTCCGCAGCGACGCACTGCGCGGACGCCGCGTGCTGCTGGTCGAGGACAATCCGATCAACCAGGAACTTGGCGTCGAAATCCTGACCGGTGCCGGGGTCCGCGTCACCGTCGCCGAGAACGGCGCCGAGGCGTTGCGACGGCTCGACGCGGAGGAATTCGACTGCGTGCTGATGGACGTGCAGATGCCGGTGATGGACGGCCTCGAAGCAACCCGCGAGATCCGCCGTCGCGAGCGACTGAACAAACTGCCGGTGATTGCGATGACCGCCGGTGCCATGCCGTGGGAACGGGAACATACGCGCGCCGCCGGCATGGACGACCACGTGACCAAGCCGGTCGATGTCGACGAATTGCTGCGCACGCTGACGCGCTGGCTGGGCAGCGTGCCGCCGCCGGAAGAGCCGGCAGCGGACAGCTCCGCACCAATCGCCGACGCCACGCCGCTGCTCGACACCGCCGCCGCACTGCGCAGCATGAATGGCGCCAGCGCGACCTATCGACGCGTGCTCGGCATGTTCCTCGACAGCGCAGACGACGCGCAGACGCAGCTGAAGCAGGCGTGGACCGATCGCGACTTCGACACCGTCGGGCAGCTGGCTCACCGGCACAAGGGCAGCGCGGCGACGCTCGGGGCGCGCGCCCTGAGCACGGCGCTGGACGCCGTTGAAATGGCCTGCCGCTCCGGCGATCCGGCAGCGATCGACGCTGCGATGACGGACAGCACACCTATCTTCGCCGCCACCGTCGAGGCGATGAGGGTGCAGGCGGACGCCGGCTCGCTCGCGCCACCGTCAGCCACCGAGCTGGACACGCTGCACGCCCTGCTGAGCAGCAACGACAGTGACGCGCAGGAGGCGATCGCCCGCCTGCTGGCGCGTGCTCAGCCTGCCGACATCCTGCCCGTCCTGCGGCAGATGTCGCGCGCGATGGAGCGCTACGACTTCGACGCCGCCCTGCTGCAGCTGGCGCAGCTGCGTGCCACGATCGCCGCTGGCGCAGCGGACGCGAGCGGGGTAGAGGGCCAGATCTAGGGCCGCACTTAGGGCTTCAGATAGCCCGAATCACGCATCAGCCGCGTCACCTCGGCCTGCGCTCTGCGCAGCGCGGTATCCACGTCCTGCTCGCCCTGCAGGGCACGCGCCAGCTCGGAGCCGACTGCATGGCCGATGGCGGGAAACTCCGCGATGCCGACCCACTGCACGCCGCTGTAATGGCGCCCCGGCAGTCGCGTGTGCGAACCGGCGATGGCTTCGTTCACGAAGCGCGAGAAGGGCGCGGCGTCGCGATAGCCGGGTGCATCGTAGGTCGACTGCCGGGTGCCCGGCGGTACCGCGACCCAGCCCCGACGCGCCGCCACCAGACGGACGTAATCGGCCGATGTCGCCCACTCGACGAAGCGGCGCGCCAGCGCCTTGTTCGGCGACGAATCGGGCACCGCCAGCGACCACACCCACAGCCAGTTCGCGCCGTCCCGTACGCGCTCGACCGGCGCCGGCGCAAAGCCCAGGCTGGCGGCAACCGAAGAGGTCCGCGGATCGAACAGCATGCCGGCCGCCACCGTGGCATCGATCCACATCGCGCAGCGGCCGCGGGCAAACAGGTCGAGCGTTTCCGGAAAGCCGTTGAGATGCGCGTCGGGCGGGCCGTAGCGTCGCATCAGGTCGAGGTAGAGCGACGCCGCCTCGCGCCACGGCGCGCTGTCGATTTCCGGTCGCCACTGCGGGTCGAACCAGCGGCCGCCGAAGGTATTCACCATGGTCGTGAGCACCGGCACGTTCTCGCCCCAGCCGGGGCGCCCGCGCAAGCATATGCCGTAGATGCCCTTGGCCGGATCGTGCAGCCGCGCCGCCAGCTGCCGGATGTCGGTGTAGGTCGGCTGCGCCGGCATGACGAGGTCAGCGGCGCGGAACAGATCGCGCCGGTAGAAGGTCATCGAGCTCTCGGCATAGAAGGGCAAGGCATACAGCTCGCCGCGATAGGACAGGCTGTCACGGACCGGCGCCAGCAGGTCGTCGGCGCGATAGCCGGCCGGCAGATCGCGGAACGGCGTAAGCCAGCCGCGCGCGGCCCACAGCGGCGCCTCGTAGGAGCCGATGGTCATCACGTCGAACTGGCCGTCGGCAATCGCCAGATCGGTCATCAGACGCGTGCGCAGCGAGTTCTCGTCCAGCACCCGCCATTCGGTCCGCACGCCCGGGTTCTGGCGCATGAACTCGGCGGACAGCGACTTCAGCAGCAGCATGTCCGGATTGTTGACCGTGCCCACCGTGATCACGTCGCGCCCCGAGGCCTGTGGCTTGCGCACACTCAGCCCGTGCCGCGTCAGGATGTCCTCGACGCGCCCTTCACGCACCAGCGCCGACAGCCCGCGGTTGAAGTCCGCACGCAGCCGCTCGTGCCGCGGCGCGCGCCGCGAGAAGGCGACGTGAAAATCGCTGCGGAACAGGGGTGGTCGCAGAAATTCTAGCTGGCCGATCAGGTGCGGCCGGTGCAGGATCATCAGATCGCTGGCGCGGAATTTGTCGACCACCATCAAATCGATGCGGCCCAGTGCCAGCTTGTCCAGGTTCTGCAGATCGCGATCGACGTACTCGCGCTTGAGGAAATCCGCGCCGTCGAACGCGGCCGACACCGATGCGCCGCGCACGGCACCAAAGCGCAGGTGCGACAGCTGGCGCAGCGTGTCAAGCGGTCGCGTCGCCGCGTCGGCCGGATAGGGAACTGCAAGCGAGCGCTTCTTCAGCAGACCGCCGTTGGCGCCGGGAAATGGCGCAGAGAGCACGAACTCGCCCGCCAGCGAACCGGAGTCAGGCGCTGGCAACAATCCGTCGACCTCCCCCGACGCCGCGACGCTGCGGGCGCGTGCCGGCGGATAGAAGCGGATGTCCACCGTGTAGCCGACGCGCTCGAAAGCGGTACGCACCAGTTCCGCCACATAGCCCTCGCGCGCATGCGTCGGGCCGATGTACGGCGACAGTTCGGCAGCGACCAGGCGAACCGTGCCCGCAGCCGTGGCCACGGACGCACCGAGCGACAGCGCGACCCCGCACAGCAGGCGCAGGAGTGAGCGGAACTGGAGCGGACGCACGGATGCTGCACCTCAGGCCTATGCATAGCGGCTCAGCATATCGCGCTGTCGGCCGGGGCGCATCGCCATTACGACACGCCGGCGCACGATCGCCGCGATCGACGGACAGGATGGGGATTGAGGGCGCAGAAAGCAGAACGGGGACGCCTCGAAAGGCGTCCCCGTTCTGGGTGTTGGAGCGGGAAACGAGGCTCGAACTCGCGACCTCAACCTTGGCAAGGTTGCGCTCTACCAACTGAGCTATTCCCGCGTATCGGCACTTGCGCGCCGACCGAATTGTCCTGGAGGCGAGGGTCGGAATCGAACCGGCGTCCACGGCTTTGCAGGCCGCTGCATGACCACTCTGCCACCTCGCCGGTGGTGCAGCCCGGTCAGGGGCTGCAAATAAAAAGGGGAAGAAGAACTTCCCCTTTTTCAAATCTTGGAGCGGGAAACGAGGCTCGAACTCGCGACCTCAACCTTGGCAAGGTTGCGCTCTACCAACTGAGCTATTCCCGCAAGACAGGCGCGCATTATAGGCCTGCCGAAAAAGCTGTCAACACTTCGCGCCGAAGATTTTTGTGGCGCGCTCAGATCGCCTTGCGCGCACGCAGCTCGGGCCATGCCTTTCGCATGTAGTACACCATGGACCACACGGTCAGCACCGCGGCGATCCAGATCAGCTTGCTGCCGATGAAGCCGACGTCGATGCCGAACAGCGGTTCGTAGTACAAAAGCATGGGGATCGCAATCATCTGCGCCGTCGTCTTCACCTTGCCTATCATCGACACGGCAACGCTGCGCGATGCACCCACCTTGGCCATCCACTCGCGCAGCGCCGAAATCGTGATTTCGCGACCGATGATGATGAGCGCGATGACTGTACTGGTCCGCGACAGCTCGACCAGCATGATCAGCGCAGCCGCCACCATGAGCTTGTCGGCCACCGGGTCGAGGAAAGCGCCGAAGGCGGAGGTCTGGTTCAGCGTGCGCGCGAGGTAGCCGTCCAGCCAGTCGGTAATGGCGGCGACGACGAACACGACGGTGGCGATCAGGTTCTTGTCCGGCATGATCAGCGTCTGGTCAGGCAGGAAGAACACACCGACGAAAAGCGGGATGAGCAGGATGCGCGCCCAGGTGAGCGCGGTTGGCAGCGTAAACATGAGCCCTAGTTTAACTGCCGCTGTATCTGTTCGGCGAGCTTGCGGCTGATGCCTTCGACTCGGCACAGATCTTCGACCGTGGCATTGCGCACGCCGGCCAGCCCGCCGAAGGTCGTAAGCAGGCGCTTGCGGCGCGCCGGTCCGATGCCCGGAATGTCTTCCAGCGTCGATGTCAGCCGCTTCTTCGCGCGTTTGGCGCGGTGACCGGCAATGGCGAAGCGGTGAGCCTCGTCACGGATTTCGGCGATCAGGTGCAGCGCCGGATGATCGGGGCCGAGTACAAGACCTGCGGAGACACCCGGGCGTATCAGCTCCTCGGCGCCCATCTTGCGCTCTTCGCCCTTGGCCACACCGACCAGCGGCAGATCGAGCCCGAGTTCGGCCATCACTTCGACAGCGATGCCGAGCTGGCCCTTGCCACCGTCTATCAGCACCAGATCGGGCCGCGCGCCCTCGCCGCTCGCCACCTTCTCGTAGCGTCGAGTCAGCACCTGGCGCATCGCCGCGTAGTCGTCACCTGGCGTGATGCCGTCGATGTTGTAGCGCCGGTACTCGCCGTTGCGCATCGCGCCGTTGGCCCACACGACGCAGGAGGCGACCGTCGCCTCACCCATCGTGTGACTGATGTCGAAGCATTCGATACGCTCGGGCGCGATATCGAGTTCGAGCGCCTCGACCAGCGCTGCGACACGATGCGAGGCGCGCGCGCCGGCGTCGATCTTCGCGCGCAGCGCGATCTCGGCGTTCTTCAGCGCCATGTCGGCCCACGCGCGTTCGCGCTCGTTGCGCGCGAGCGCCAGCGTCGAGCCCGGCAGCGGTGCCTCGACCTCGTCCTCCGGCAGCACATTGACGACGATGCGCCTGGGCGCGTTACCGCTCGCGTAGTGCTGGCTCAGGAAGGCCACCAGCATGTCGGCCGCACTGCCCTGCCCGGCCGCCGGGAAGTGGGCGTGATCGCCGAGATGGCGCCCGCCGCGCACCATCGCGTGATTGACGCAGGCGGCCCCGTCGCGCTCGATGGCGACGACGATGTCGAGGTCCTCGTCGCGCGCACTGTCGGCGAACTGCTTGTGCAGCACCTTGGACAGCGCGCGTATCTGGTCGCGTATCTGCGCCGCCTTCTCGAAGGCGAGCGCTTCGGCGGCGGCATTCATCTGCGCCGACAGCTTGTCGATCACCTCGGAGTGACGGCCGTTCAGGAAGAGCGCGGTCAGCCGCACGTCCTCGTCGTAGTCCTCCTTCGACACGAGGTCGACGCAGGGCGCGGAACAGCGGTGGATCTGATGCAGCAGACAGGGCCGCGAACGGTTGGCGAACACGCTGTTCTCGCAGGTGCGCAGCAGGAAGGCGCGCTGCACCAGCTGTATCGTGTCGCGCACCGCCCACACATTGGGCAGCGGCCCGAAATAGCGCGCGTCGCGCCCGACCGTGCCACGGAAGAAACCGATGCGTGGAAAGCGGTCGTTGCTGATCCGGATGTAAGGATAGGACTTGTCGTCCCGGAACAGGATGTTGTACTTCGGCCGCAGGCTCTTGATCAGGTTGTTCTCGAGGATGAGGGCCTCGGCTTCCGACCTGACGACGGTGATGTCCACCCGCGCGACCTGCGCCACCATGAGGCCGATGCGCGGACTCGACGGCGTGCGCTGGAAGTAGGACGACACGCGCCGGCGCAGATTCTTCGCCTTGCCGACGTAGAGCACGTCCTCGTCAGCGCCTATCATGCGATAGACACCGGGGTCTTCCGGCACCGTCGGCAGCCAGGCCTTCGCGTCGAAACCCATGTCTCGCAGCGTCCCCTTCAGGCGATCAGGCGTTGCACCGTGCCGAGTGCATCGCGGTAGCGCGCGTCCTGCGCCAGCACCGTGCGGTCGCCGTAGGGCTGCTTCGGCATCAGCGATTCGATGCGTGCGCTGCGCACGCTGTCGAATGCCGGCCGCCAGCCGTCGATCAGCTTCACTGCCTGGTCGCGCGCATTGCATACCAGCACCATGTCGCAACCGGCGTCCCACGCCGCCTCGGCGCGCGCGACCACGTCGCCGGCCACCGACGCCCCCTCCATCGACAGGTCGTCGCTGAACACGACGCCATCGAAGGCGAGCTTGTCGCGCAGGATGCCCTGCACCCAGGCACGCGAAAAACCGGCCGGCATGCGGTCGACCGCCGGATAGATCACGTGCGCCGGCATCACCGCGTCGATCTGCTTGCCGAGGTCGATGTAGGGGCGGATGTCGTCGGCCCAGATGGTGTCGAAATCGCGCTCGTCCACCGGAATCGCGACGTGCGAATCCGCCTCGACGAAACCGTGGCCAGGAAAGTGCTTGCCAACCGACTTCATGCCGGCCGCGCGCAGGCCTTCGGCCAGCGCACCGGCCAGCGGCGCGACGATGGCCGGGTCACGATGGAAGGCGCGATCGCCGATCACGCCGCTGCGTCCGAAGTCGAGATCGAGCACCGGCGTGAAGGACAGATCGACGCCCAGCGCGCGCAATTCGGCCGCCAGCACATAACCGGCGGCGCGCGCGTCGGCCAGCGCGCCCTGCGCATCCGCCTCGTAGCGCGCGCCGAGCGAACGCATTGTCGGCAGATGGGTGAAGCCATCGGACTTGAAGCGCTGCACCCGGCCGCCTTCGTGGTCGACCGCGATCAGCAGCGGCGGTCTGCGCACCGCGTGGATGGCTTCGGTCAGCGCGGCCAGCTGTTGCGCATCATGGAAGTTGCGGGCGAACAGGATAAGCCCGCCGACCGACGGGTGAGCCAGCAGTTCGCGGTCTTCGGCATCCAGTTCGAAGCCGGCCACGTCCATCATGACCGGTCCGGGTGGGGTCGTTCTCATGCGATGTTCTCCGTGCGCTCGACCACCACGAAGGCGAGCGCGTGTTCGGTTTCGTCGGACAGCGAAAGATGGGCATGCAGGCCGCGTGCGCTCATCCACGCCGTCAGCGTGTCGTCGTAGGCGAAAGCCGGTTTGCCCAGATCGTCGTGCGTCACGGCAATCGAGCGCAGCAGCACCGGCGTGCGGATGCCGGTGCCCAGCGCCTTGCCCAGCGCCTCCTTGGCGGCGAAGCGCTTGGCCAGGAAATGCGCCGGCTGCTTCGCCGATTCGTAGTCGGACACTTCGGCGGCGGCGAGGATGCGCCGCGCAATGGCGTCACCATCCTCGGCCAGCATGCGCTCGAAACGCGCGATGCCGCAGAGGTCGGTGCCGATGCCGAAGATCACGCAGCCCTCCCGGCCGCCTCGCGCATCAGCGCCTTCATTTCGCGCACCGCCTCACGCAGGCCGACGAACACCGAGCGGCTGACGATGGCGTGGCCGATGTGCAGTTCGCGCACGCCCGGCAGTTCGGCCACCGGCTGAACGTTGGCGTAGTTCAGTGCGTGGCCCGCGTTGAAGCGCATGCCGAGGTCGCGGATCATCTTGCCGCCGGCACGCACCTTGTCCAGCTCGACCACCACCGCCTGCGATTCGCGGTCGCGGCCCAGCCCGTGGAAGGCGTGCGCGTAAGGACCGGTGTGCACCTCGCACACCTGGGCGCCGATGCGGGCCGCCGCCTCGATCTGCGCCGGCTCGGCGTCGATGAACACGCTGGTGACGATGCCGGCGTCGCGCAGGCGGCCGATCACGCCCTTCAGTCGCTCTTCCTGCGACACGATGTCCAGCCCGCCCTCGGTCGTCACCTCGTGCCGGCCTTCCGGCACCAGCATGGCCATTTCCGGCTTCAGCGCGCAGGCGATGCCGACCATTTCCTCGGTGGCCGCCATTTCCAGATTGAGCTTGATGTGCACCAGATCGCGCAGCCGGCGCACGTCGTCGTCCTGGATGTGACGACGGTCCTCGCGCAGATGCACGGTGATGCCGTCGGCACCGCCCAGGTGCGCCTCGACCGCAGCCCATACCGGATCCGGTTCGTAGGTGCGGCGGGCCTGCCGGATGGTGGCCACGTGGTCGATATTGACACCCAGTTCGATCATGTTCAGAGATCCTGTAGTTCGATGAAAACGCGCCGCGTGCGCAGCTCCTGTCCCTGCAGATAATGCGCGATCAGCACGCGCATCAGTGTCTTTGCCAGCCGCGCGACCTGCGCGTCGGCGTAATCGTCGGCGTGGATGGCCAGCGCCTGAGCGCCGCTCAGGCTGACGTCGTCCGCACCGCCCTCGCCTTCGAGCAGCCCGAGCTCGGGCTTGTACATGTAGTGCGCCGCCGGATCGATCGCGTCGCCGTTGGCATCGTGGTCCAGCGTCAGCCCGTAGCCCAGTTCGCGCAGCAGTGCCTTTTCGAATCCGCGCAGCAAGGCTTCGTGGCGAACCGTTTCGGCCGGCGCCAGCGCGAGCTTCTGCACGGCTTCGGCATAGAGGTCGAACAGCGCCGGATGTGCGTCGTCGCGCGCCAGCAGGCGCTGCAGCAATTCGTTCAGATAGTAGCCCAGCAGCAGACGCGGGCCGGACAGCATGGGCCAGGCACGCTGCCATTCGGCACGCGCCAGCGTGCGCAGTTCGCCGGCACCGAACCAGCCCAGATCCAGCGGCTGGAATTCGACCAGCACGCCTCGCAGCTGCGAACGCGGCCGCTTGGCGCCGCGCGCGACCAGACCGATGCGGCCGAAGTCGCGGCTGAACACGTCAACCACCAGGCTCGTTTCGCGATAAGGATGCGACTGCAGCAGGAAGGCCGGCTGGCCGTCCACCCGCTGCTTGCCGGAAGTCACGGCACGGCCTTCCCGACGCCGGGCGCGTCAGCACGGATGGCGTGCATCGCCAACGATGTCATGGCTCGAAGCCCAGGCTCTTCAGCGCGCGCTCGTCGTCGGCCCAGCCGCTGCGCACCTTCACGTGCAGTTCGAGGAAAACCTTGGAACCGAACACCTTTTCCATATCGCTGCGCGCGGCCGAGCCCACCGATTTCAGCACCTCGCCGCCCTGGCCAATCACGATGCCCTTGTGTGCCTCGCGGCTGACGATGACGCAGGCGGCGATGCGGCGCAGATTGCCTTCCGCCTCGAAGCGCTCGATCTCGACCGCCAGGCCGTAAGGCAGTTCGTCACCCAGTTGCCGGAACAGCTTTTCGCGGATGTACTCGGCGGCAAGGAAGCGCTCGCTGCGGTCGGTAAAGTCGTCGGCGTCGAACATCGCCTGACCTTCCGGCAGCAGTTCGCCGGCGACCTTCAGCAGTGCGTCCAGCCCGTCGCCGCGCTGCGCGCTGACCGGCATGATGGCGTGGAAGTCGTGCAGCTTCGCGATGCGCTCGACGAAGGGCAGCAGCTTGGCGCGGTCACCGGTCTTGTCGGTCTTGTTCAGCAGCAGCAGCACCGGGCGGTCCTTCGGCAGCAGCGCGATCACTTCTTCGTCCGCCTCGGTCAGCCGACCGGCCTCGATCACGAACAGGATCACGTCCACGTCGGCCAGCGCCTGCGTGACTGCGCGATTCATCACGCGGTTGAGCGCGTTGCGGTGCTTGGTCTGGAAACCAGGCGTGTCGACGAACACGAACTGGTGCGCGTCACGCGTCAGCACGCCATGTATGCGGTGACGCGTGGTCTGCGCCTTGGCCGAGGTAATGCTCACCTTCTGGCCGATCAGCCGGTTCATCAGCGTCGACTTGCCGACGTTGGGTCGACCGACGATGGCGATGAAGCCGCAATGAGTGATGTCGGTCATGACTGCCCCTGAAGTTGTTCGAGTGCGCGCGTGGCGGCGGCCTGCTCGGCGTGGCGGCGGCTGCGTCCTTCGCCTTCGGTACGCAGACCGTAGGCTTCGACGATGCAGGCGGCGCAGAAGACCGGCGCGTGCGCCGGCCCGGAGGTGGAGGCGATTTCGTAGCGCGGCGGCTTCTTCGCGCGGGCGTGCAGCCACTCCTGCAGCGCCGTCTTCGGGTCGCGGGCGTCGCGCTCGGGATTCAGTGCGTTCAGGCGCGCATCAAGCAGGCGCGCGACCACCTTGCGCGCCGCCTCGTAGCCACCTTCGAGGAAGACCGCGCCGATCAGCGCCTCGAGCGCATTGGCCAGCAGCGCCGGACGGCTGCGACCGCCGGTCTTCAACTCACCGGCACTGAGCCGCAGCGCGTCGCCGACAGCGATGGCGGCAGCGATTTCGGCGAGCGTGTCTTCCTTCACCAGCGACGCGCGCAGCCTCGACAGCAGACCTTCGGGCACATCCGGAAAGCGGCGGAACAGCAGATCGGTGGCGACGCAGTCGAGCACCGCATCGCCCAGCAGTTCGAGCCGCTCGTTGTGAGTAGAAGAGAAGCTGCTGTGCGTCAGCGCCTGAGCGAGCAGTGCGCGCGACGCGAAAACGTGGCCGAGCGCCTGCTCGATCTGGGCATCCGGGTTCAACGCGTCAGTTCGACCCCGAGGCCGACCCTTCGAAGTCGAACAGCAGGCTCACCGGCCCGAACAGCGGCACCTTGCGCTGGTAGGCAAACGAAATCTCGACGCCCTGAGTGTCCTTGACGATGTCGAGATCGGCCGGCGTGACGCTGGACATCTCGTCCATGATGGCGCGCTTGGCGTAGGCATTGCGGTAGTCGGCGACGGTACCGCCCTTGACCTCGCCGCTCTTCACGATGGCTTTCACGTTCTTCAGGATGGTGTAGTACTCGATCACCGCCGGCACCGACTTCATGCCGAGGATGACGACGATGGCGACCAGACCCGCCACCAGAATGAATCCCACCATGCTCAGACCGGACTGCTTGCGCTGCATCGCTGTCTCCCTGTTGCCTGTTCTGATTGTCTGACGCTGCCCGATCAACGGAAGCTGCCGATGCGGCCGAAATCGATGCCCTTCGGCGGCACGATGGCATCCGCGTGGAACCAGACGAAGAAGGCTTTGCCGACGATGTTGGCGTCGGGCACGAAGCCCCACACACGGCTGTCCGCACTCTGGTCGCGGTTGTCGCCCAGCACGAAATAATGGCCGGCCGGCACCTCGCAGCGCACCCCTTCGTGATTGTAGACACAGTTCTCGCGCCCCGGAAAATCGAGCGGCATCGGTACGTCGGCGCGTGCGTCGCGGTCGTTCAGGATGGAATGTTCGACCTCGCCCAGCGTTTCCGAGTAACGGTTGGAATAGTAGGCACGTTCCTTGTGGAAGTAGTCCTCCTGCGCCTTCACCGGCACCTCGACGCCGTTGATGGTGAGTCGCTTGTTCTGGTAGGCGATCTTGTCGCCCGGCAGGCCGACCACGCGCTTGATGTAGTCGACCGACGGATCGGCCGGGTAGCGGAACACCATTACATCGCCGCGCTGCGGGTCATTCATGTCGACGATCTTGGTGTTGAGCACCGGCAGCCGCACGCCGTAGGTGTACTTGTTCACCAGGATGAAGTCGCCCACCAGCAGGGTCGGAATCATCGAACCGGACGGAATGCGGAAGGGCTCGACGACGAAACTGCGCAGCGTGAATACGACGATGATGACGGGGAAGAAGCTGGCACCGTATTCGACCCACCACGGGTCGGGGGTGCCGGCCGGGCGCTGCTTGGCAAACACTGCCTTGTCCATCACCCACAGAATGCCCGTGAGCACACACAGCACAAAAAGAATCAGTGCGAAATTCAAGATGGAATCCAGTCGTATTGTCGGGCATCCGGGCGGATGCCTCGTTTGTCGTCCGAGCCTGTTGGTCCTTACTTGTCGTCAACGCGCAGCACGGCGAGGAAGGCTTCCTGCGGAATTTCCACATTGCCCACCTGCTTCATGCGCTTCTTGCCGGCCTTCTGCTTTTCAAGCAGCTTCTTCTTCCGCGTGATGTCGCCGCCGTAGCACTTGGCCAGCACGTTCTTGCGCAGCGCCTTGATCGTTTCGCGCGCGATGATGTGGGCACCGATCGCCGCCTGCACCGGCACGTCGAACATCTGGCGCGGGATCAACTCACGCATCTTGGCCGCGACCTCGCGGCCGCGGAACTGCGCGTTGGCGCGGTGCACGATGACGGACAGCGCATCGACCTTCTCGCCGGCCACCATCAGATCGAGCTTCACCACGTCGGCGGCGCGGTATTCCTTGAACTCGTAGTCGAGCGAGGCGTAGCCGCGTGACACCGACTTCAGCTTGTCGAAGAAGTCGAACACCACTTCGGCCATCGGCAGGTCATAGGTCAGCTGCACCTGGCGACCGTGGTAGAGCATGTTCACCTGCTGGCCACGCTTCTGCTCACACAGCGTGATCACCGCACCCAGGTAATCCTGCGGCATGAAGATGACCGCCTTGATGATGGGTTCGCGGATTTCGGCGACCTTGGACGTTTCCGGCAGCTTGGACGGGTTTTCCACCATGACGACGCTGCCGTCGTTCATCAGCACCTCGTACACCACGGTCGGCGCCGTCGTGATCAGGTCCATGTCGAATTCACGCTCCAGCCGCTCCTGCACGATTTCCATGTGCAGCATGCCGAGGAAGCCGCAGCGGAAACCGAAGCCCAGCGCCTGCGACACCTCCGGCTCGTACTGCAGTGAGGCGTCGTTCAGCTTGAGCTTTTCCAGCGACTCGCGCAGCTGGTCGTACTCGCTGGCCTCGACCGGATACAGACCGGCGAACACCTGCGGCTTGATCTCCTTGAAGCCGGGCAGCGGCGCGTCAGCGCGGCGGTCAGCCAGCGTGATGGTGTCGCCGACCTTGGCGGCCTGCAGTTCCTTGATGCCGGAAATGATGAAGCCCACCTCGCCCGCCGACAGACTGGTCTTCTGCACCGATTTCGGCGTGAACACGCCGACCTGGTCGCACTGGTACTGGGCACCGGTCGACATCAGCAGCATCCTGTCCTTGGGCTTCAGCGCGCCATCGACCACGCGCACGAGCATGACCACGCCGACATAATTGTCGAACCAGGAATCGATGATGAGCGCCTTCAGCGGCGCGTCCGGGTCGCCCTTGGGCGCCGGAATGCGCGCGATCACCGCTTCGAGGATGTCGTCGATGCCCATGCCGGTCTTGGCCGAACACGGAATGGCGTCGGTCGCGTCGATGCCGATCACGTCCTCGACTTCCTGCTTCGCGTTGTCCGGATCGGCCTGCGGCAGGTCCATCTTGTTCAGCACCGGCACCACCTCGACGCCGAGGTCGAGCGCGGTGTAGCAGTTCGCCACCGTCTGCGCCTCGACCCCCTGAGAGGCGTCGACCACCAGCAGCGCGCCTTCGCAGGCGGACAGCGAGCGGCTTACCTCGTAGGAAAAGTCGACGTGCCCCGGGGTGTCGATCAGGTTCAGGTTATAGACCTGACCATCCTTGGCCTTGTACGACAGCGCAGCAGTCTGCGCCTTGATGGTGATGCCGCGCTCGCGCTCCAGATCCATCGAGTCAAGCACCTGCGCCTCCATCTCGCGGTCGGACAGGCCGCCGCAGCGCTGGATCAGCCGGTCCGCCAGCGTGGACTTGCCGTGATCGATGTGGGCGATGATGGAAAAATTTCGGATGTGCTGCATCAGTCGAATGGAATCGGGAACGGAATCAAAAAAGGGCGGCGGAAAACAAAAAAGGGCGCCGTGGCGGGCACCCCTGTGCGGTCAGCCGGACCGGGCCTGCAGTCAAGCGCGCGATTCTAGCAGATAGGCCCGTACAGCCCCCTCGTCCAGCCGGTGCCGGCACAGTTCGCGATCGCCCGCACAGAGCACCGGAATGTGCTCGCCGTAGGCGTCCTCGAATTCCTCGTGCTCGTCGATATCGATTTCGCGCACGATTACGCCCTGACCGGCGATCAGCGGCTCGAGCGCCTCGATCAGCTCGTCGCAGAGGTGACACCAGCGCCGCAGGTACAGCGTCAGCTCGCGCTGCGTCCCGCTCACTTGCCGTCGCCCTGCCCGTTCGGCGCGCGCAGCGTCAGGAAGGTCTGGCTGTCGCCGCGGCGCACCAGCACCGTCAGCCCGACCTTGGGTTCGATGCTGGAGAGGATCTTGTTGAACTGCTCCAGCGTGCCGACCGGCGTCTGCTTGCCGCGGGCGATCACCGCCAGGATGATGTCTCCGGCGCGCAGGTCGGAACGCTGGTTGCCAGCGACCTCCTCGACCTTCAGCCCGCCGTCGACCTTCAGTTCGCGCTTCTGCTGCGGCGTCAGCTCGGACAGCACCAGGCCGAGCCGATTGGGCGCAGGCGCTGCCTCGGGTGCTGCGCCCCGGCGTGCCTTGCGCGGGTCGATACGTTCGTCGCTCAGTTCGGCCACGGTGACGCGGATGTCGCGCGTCGCACCATTGCGCCAGATCTGCGCCACCGACGCCGTACCCGGCTTCGTCCCGCCCACCAGCCGCGGCAGATCGCCCGACTTCTCGACCTGCTTGCCGTCGAAACGCAGGATCACGTCGCCCGGTTCGATGCCCGCCTTCTCCGCCGGGCCACGCGGCTCGACCGAACTGACCAGCGCACCTTCGGCGTTCGGCAGGCCGAAGGAGTCGGCCAGTTCCTTCGTCACCTCCTGGATGACCACGCCGATGCGCCCGCGCTGCACGCGGCCGGTGGCGCGCAGTTGCGACTGCACATCCATCGCGACGTCGATAGGGATGGCGAAGGACAGGCCCATGAAACCGCCGTTGCGACTGTAGATCTGCGAATTGATGCCGACCACCTCGCCGCGCAGATTGAACAGCGGCCCGCCCGAATTGCCGGGGTTGATGGCCACGTCGGTCTGGATGAACGGAACGAAGTTTTCCTGCGGCAGCGAGCGGCCCTTGGCGGACACGATGCCTGCCGTGACCGAACTTTCGAAACCGAAGGGAGAACCGATGGCAACGACCCACTCGCCTACCTTGAGCTTGCTGGCGTCACCGAAACGGACGACCGGCAGGCCGGAGGCGTCGATCTTGAGCACGGCGACGTCGGTGCGCTTGTCGGCACCGATCACGCGGGCCCTGAACTCGCGCTTGTCCGACAGGCGTACGGTGATCTCGTCGGCTTCATCGACCACGTGAGCATTGGTCATCAGGTAGCCGTCGGCCGAAATGATGAAACCGGAACCGAGCGATCGGGCATCCTGCGTGCCCGGTACGCCCGGCTGCTGCGGAATGAAGCGGCGAAAGAAATCGAACATCGGGTCGTCTTCGTCCAGACCCGGCGGAAGCTGCGGCATCGCCCGCGTACTGACCTTCTGCGTCGTGCTGATGTTGACCACTGCCCGCCCCTGCTGCTCGACCAGCTGCGAAAAATCGGGCAGTTCGCGCTGCGCGCTGGCCG
Source organism: Methyloversatilis sp. NSM2 (assembly GCF_038066675.1). Taxonomy (NCBI): domain Bacteria; kingdom Pseudomonadati; phylum Pseudomonadota; class Betaproteobacteria; order Nitrosomonadales; family Sterolibacteriaceae; genus Methyloversatilis; species Methyloversatilis sp. NSM2. Next base: position 641,819 of record NZ_JBBUKV010000001.1, on the reverse strand, counting down.
GGGGAACGAGGGCAAACAGGCAACTCAGGCTGAACACCGCAGCCGCAAACAGGGATTTCATGATCTGGGCGAAAGGTCGCGACCGGAAAGAATGCGTACGGAAGGAATGAGCGTGCTGCGCGAGCGACTGCCGCGCAGCCAGAGCGCTGCCGCGATCAGACCGACCACGGCCCCGGCGGCCACGGAGAGGTCAGAATCGCCGGCGAGCAGCATGGCCAGTGCAACGCCCACGAACAGCGCGAGCAGCGCGACGCCGTAGGTCAGCAGCGCGGCGATCAGCGGCGCCCGCTGCGATACGACGACATCGACACGTTCGCCGGGCAACACGGCAACGTCGACGGGTATGACGTAGGTCGCCGCGGCCGATTCACAGGCCCGACCGCAGCCACCGCTTTCGGCACATCGACCACAACCGCTCTGGCGCTCGACATCGACCCAGGCGAAACCATCGGCGACGCGGCGGACCTGGCCCGAACGGACGTTCATCAACGCTTCTGTCCCACCGCGTCCGCCATGCGCTGCAGACTGTGCGGCGGCACTTCGCCGAGCGCGGTGATGACGTAGCCCGCAAGCCGTCGCTTATAGACGTTCACCGCGCCGTGTTTCATCGGCCCGACGACGTTTCCGTCCTCCTTGCGGTAGGGCTCGATGAATACCGAAATTGCAGCGAGGCCGTCGGAAAACACCATATGGACCATGTCGGGGCGGTCCGGACCGAGCGACCGCTTCATGCCGGCGATCTGACGGAAGCCCGGCACGTCGCCGTTCAACGTCCAGCCGAGATCGGCATTCTGGGCCTGGGTCGAATTCGCCGTATGTACCTTCCAGCCGGACGACGAGGCGGCCAGCCTGGACTGCACGTCCTCACGCGTCAGCGCCGGACCGAGCTGCAGCTGGGCGAAGGCGAACTGTTCTATCGGCTCGCTGCGCTCATTCACCATGCGTGCCTTCAGCAGCAGACCGGTCTGTGCCTCGATCCAGAACATGTGACCGTAACGGTAACCGTCCTTCGGTTCGAGCAGCACGGACTGGGTATCGAAACCCGCGACGCGGCCGGGCGGGCCTTTGCGAACCGTGTAGTAATCGCTGAGCGCACCGACCGATTCCGGCAACAGCGACGGGAAGGTCTTCCGCGCCCCACGCCGGTCTTCGATGATGATCTTTTCCTTCGGCAGGTAGCAACGCACCTCGTCATTGACGCGGATGACCTCGCGCGGGCTGCCGTCGAGCACTTCCAGCCGTTCGACCGAATTGCCGTCGGTGTCGACGTAGTGCGCGACACGCGAGGTTTCGACGTTCGAACCGCTCTGATAGACGAAGGTACCGATGTAGGAAGTGCGCTGCGAGGCGCTCACTGCTCGCCCGAGGAGGGACAGCGCTTCAGGCTGCCCCTGGGCCAGCGCGCCCTGCGCAAACAGCAAGGACGCAAACAGCCAGACTGCCCGCACGATCATCGACGGTCGTCGGTCTGCGGATCCGAAACGCCGCGCGCGTAGAGCGCGACGCCCTGCATGCTGCCGGTCGGCGAGTAACCCTGATGCGCGACCAGATAGGCGCGAAGGGGGGATTCGGTCTGTGCAAGCTGCACCGGCACGACCACCGGAGCAACCGCCAGTTGCGGCTGCACGTCAGGAGCGGACATGAAGTCGAGGCCCAGCCAGGACACCAGCGCGACACCGGCAACGGCCGCCGCCGCGGGCATCCACAGCCGCTTCGCTTCGGGCTGCACGCGGAAGGCGACCGGCGCGAGCACCGTAGGCTCGTCATCGAGCCTGCTCATGACCGAAGCCGTGAAGCGCGCATCGAAACCAGTGTCGCCGCGCAGCACATCACCGATCATCACCTGCAATGCAAACTCATCGCGCAGATCGCCGTCCGCGTGCAGGCGATCCAGCACCTGCTGCGACGTGCGCTCATCGAGCTCGTCATCGATGAATGCGCTCAGATTCTCTTTCATGCCTGTTACCACCTCTTGTCGGGAGCCGTGTCGAGCAGCGGCCGCAGCTTCTCGGCGATCGCCTCCCGGGCACGGAAAATGCGCGAACGCACCGTCCCGATCGGACAATCCATCACTGTCGCGATCTCCTCGTAGGCCATGCCTTCGAGCTCACGCAACATGATGGCTGTGCGCAGTTCTTCGGGCAGTGCTTCCATTGCGGAGGTCACCGTCTGTCCGATCTGCTTGGTCAGCAGCAGCCGCTCGGGGGTGTTGATGTCCCGGAGGTTGTCGCTGTCGTCAAAGTTTTCCGCCTCTTCGGAATCGAACTCCGTGCTGGTCGGGGCTCTGCGCCCCTGCGACACAAGGTAGTTCTTCGCCGTATTGACGCCTATCCTGTACAGCCACGTGTAAAACGCGCTTTCACCGCGGAACGAGGGCAGCGCACGGTAAGCCTTGATGAAGGCCTCCTGTGCCACGTCCTCTACCTCGGCCGGGTCGCGTATCAGGCGCGACAGCAGCCGTCCGAGCTTGCGCTGATACTTGCTGACCAACAGACCGAAGGCCTGCTTGTCGCCGCGCTGCGCACGCTCGACAAGCAGCTGGTCAACCTCTCGCTCGCTCATCTGGGCCGATGTTGTGCCACCCGGGTCTTTCACCGGCGCGGGTTTTGAACTGGCGCGCAGTATATCCGAGCGCGCAGGCCTGGGTACCACTTGGAGGGGGTGTAGTGTCGCGTCCATGCCTGCACAGACCGGGGGCTTCCGACAAAGTTCATTGCGACCAGCGTGTCCGCGGCCGGCATCCTCTCGCTGCGCTGCGATATAGTGCAGCCCTCCCATTGAACTGCTGATCGCCGTGCAGACATTCGACGTGCTGGTACTCGGAAGCGGCCTGGCCGGACAGGCGCTCGCTTTGCGACTGGCGGAAGCCGGTCGCCAGGTCGCCCTGGTCACCAAGCAGAAGCTGGAGGATTCGGCGTCCAGCTGGGCCCAGGGTGGCGTCGCTGCCGTGCTCGACAGCGAGGATTCGGTCGAGGCGCATCTGCGCGACACGCTGGTCGCCGGCGCCGGACTGTGCGACCCGGAGGCCAGCCGCTTCGTGGTCGAGAACGGCCGACGGGCGATCGAGTGGCTGATCGGCCGCGGCGTCCCCTTCACGCGCGACGATCAGACCTCGCTCGGTTACCACCTGACTCGCGAAGGCGGCCACAGTCACCGCCGCATCGTGCATGTGGCCGACGCGACCGGCTCGGCCATCCAGATGACGCTGACCGGTCAGGTCAAGGCGCACCCGAACATCCATATCTTCGAACGCCATCTGGCGGTCGATCTGATCGTCGGCTGGAAGATCGGTCGCCCCGAACTGGGCTGCGCCGGCGCCTACGTCCTCGATATCGAGAACGACCGCGTCGACACCTTTGCGGCGCCCGTGGTCGTGCTGGCAACCGGCGGTGCCGGCAAGGTCTATCTGTACACGACCAATCCGGATACCGCGACCGGCGACGGCATCGCGATGGCCTGGCGTGCCGGTTGCCGGGTCGGAAACATGGAGTTCATCCAGTTTCATCCGACCTGCCTCTACCATCCGCACGCCAAGTCCTTCCTGATCACCGAGGCGATGCGTGGCGAGGGCGGCCTGCTGCGGCTGCCCGACGGCGAACGCTTCATGCCGGCGCACGACGAGCGCGCCGAACTGGCGCCGCGCGACGTCGTAGCACGGGCGATCGACTACGAAATGAAGAAGCGCGGTCTCGACTGCGTCTATCTCGACGTGTCGCACAAGCCGGCCGACTTCCTGATCAGCCATTTCCCGAACATCCACGCCCGCTGCCTCGAACTCGGCATAGACATCACGCGGCAGCCGATTCCGGTGGTGCCGGCGGCGCATTACACCTGCGGCGGCGTAAAGGTAGACCAGCGTGCGCACACCGATGTCGACGGCCTGTACGCGATCGGCGAGACCAGCTACACCGGCCTGCACGGCGCCAACCGGCTGGCCAGCAATTCGCTGCTGGAATGCCTTGTCTATGCGGAGTCTGCGGCACAGGACATTCTCGCCCGCCCTGGCTCTTCCCTGCCCGACCTACCGGCCTGGGACGAAAGCCGCGTGACCGACGCCGACGAAGAGGTGGTGATCGCGCACAACTGGGACGAGCTGCGCCGCTTCATGTGGGACTACGTGGGCATCGTGCGCACCAACAAGCGCCTCGAACGCGCACTGCACCGTATCCGCCTGCTGGAACGCGAGATCGACGAGTACTACGCGCACTTCCGCATCAGCAATGACCTGATCGAATTGCGCAATCTGGTCATGACCGCCCACCTCATCGTGCGCAGCGCGATGCAGCGGCACGAGAGCCGCGGCCTGCATTTCAGTCGTGACTACCCCGATACCAGCGACGCAGCCAGCCCGACCATCCTGCGCCCGCGTCGCTCGCGTCAGCCTGAAGAACAGCACGCAACCACAGTCTGAAACGTCGGTAGTCGTCGACGCTGTCGAACTGGTCCGCAAACAGCAGCAGGTGCTGTCGACCGCCCTCGCCGTCCAGCGTGACCGAAGTCCATGCACGCCCCATTCTCGCGGCGTAGGGGCGGCCGCTAAGCGCCTCGCCGACGGACTGCACGCAGGTGAGGGATACGCCATCCTCGCACGCCAGCCCGCACAGGCGCCCCGCTCGCGCGCGCGCCGCTGCGGTCAGCAACAGCGAGAGCGCACAGAGCGCGATGGCGAGAGGGCCCAGCAATACCGACGCGACCACAGCGGCAAGCAAGGCGAAAAAAAGGGCCACGTCGCGAAGACGTGACCCTTTCAGATGCATCCGCCGGAAGCCCTGAAGCCGCTCGCGGTTCAAGGCCGGTCGCTCACATGCGACGGAAAACCAGCGTCGCGTTCGTGCCGCCGAAACCGAAGGAATTCGACAGCGCGGAACGGATGTTGATCTCGCGCGGCACCAGCGGCACGTAATCGAGATCGCAGGCCGGATCCTGGTCGCGCAGATTGGCGGTCGGCGGCGCGATCTGCTTGTGGATCGCCATCACCGTCACCACCGCCTCGATACCCGCCGCTGCGCCCAGTGCGTGGCCAGTCATGGACTTGGTCGAGCTGACGCACAGCGTTTTCGCGTGCTCACCGAAACAGCGCTTGATCGCCACCGTCTCGGCGATGTCGCCCAGCGGCGTGGAGGTGCCGTGAGCGTTGATGTAATCGACCTCATCCAGCGCCACACCGCCGTTGCGCAGCGCATTCGCCATGCTGCGCGATGCGCCTTCACCGTCCTCGCAGGGCGCAGTGATGTGATGCGCGTCGGCACTCATGCCGTAGCCCGCGAGTTCGCAGTAGATGCGGGCGCCGCGTGCCTTCGCGTGCTCGTACTCTTCGAGCACCAGCACGCCGGCACCTTCACCCAGCACAAAGCCGTCACGACCGCTGTCCCACGGACGGCTGGCGGTCTCCGGATCATCGTTACGACCCGACAGCGCCTTGGCAGCCGCGAAGCCGGCCACGCCCAGCGGGCACATCGTCGATTCGGCACCCCCGGCAATCATCACGTCGGCATCACCGTACTCGATCAGGCGCATCGCTTCGCCAATCGAGTGGTTGGCCGTCGCGCAGGCACTGACGGTCGCAAAGTTCGGGCCTTTGAAACCGTAGTTGATCGCCACGATGCCGGAGATCATATTGATGATCGAGCCCGGCACGAAGAACGGCGACACCTTGCGCACGCCGCCAGCCAGCATGGCGTTGTGCGTTTCCTCGATCATCGGCAGACCGCCGATGCCCGAGCCGACGCAGACGCCGATGCGTTCGGCGTTGGCCGGATTCGCCTCGAGTCCGGCGTCGCGGATGGCATCCATCGAGGCAGCGATGCCGAAATGGATGAAGGTGTCGAAACGCCGTGCCTCTTTCGGAGACAGGTAGTTGGCGACGTCGAAATCGCGCACTTCGCCCGCGATCTGGACAGGCAGGTCGGACGGATCGAAACGCGTGATGCGACGGATCCCCGACTTCGCCGCCAGGATATTCTCCCAGGCTTGTCCGACCGTGTTCCCGACCGGGGAAATGATGCCCAGGCCGGTGACAACTATTCTTTTACGTGCCAAAACGTACTCCGCTCGATGAAACGATCAGGCCTTGCTGGCCAGATGACGGTTCACGTAATCGATAGCCTGCTGCACCGAGGTGATCTTCTCGGCTTCTTCGTCGGGGATTTCGCATTCGAACTCTTCTTCGAGCGCCATGACCAGTTCAACCGTATCGAGCGAGTCAGCGCCCAGATCGTCCACGAAGGACGATTCGTTCTTGATCTCGGCTTCGTTGACGCCCAGTTGTTCGGCAACGATCTTCTTGACGCGTTGTTCGATGTTTTCCATTGCGGTACTCCTTCCCTGTGTATGCCCTGACTAGAGCGTGAGAGCGCGAAAAAAAAGTGGCGCGAGTGTAACAGAAAGCCTGGTCCACTTCGCCTTTGGAGGTGTATGGCGCTCGCGCGCCGCCCACCGCCGAATATCAGTGCATGAACATCCCGCCGTTCACATGCAACGTGCTGCCGGTCACGTAGGCGGCCAGCGGCGACGCGAGGAACACGACGGCAGCGGCCACTTCATCGGCCGAGCCAAGGCGGCCCAGCGGAATCTGGCCAAGCAGCGCGTCACGTGCGGCATCGCCCAGCGCCTCGGTCATGTCGGTGGCGATGAAGCCCGGCGCCACGCAATTCACGGTGATGTTGCGCGAACCCAGTTCGCGCGCCAGCGCCATGCTCATGCCGGCGACACCAGCCTTGGCGGCGGCGTAGTTGGCCTGCCCGGGATTGCCGGTTTCGCCCACAACGGACGTGATGTTGATGATGCGGCCGCTGCGCGCCTTCATCATGCCCTTCATCACCGCGCGAGACATCGTGAACACCGCCTTCAGATTGGTGTCGATGACCGCCTGCCACTCGTCGTCCTTCATCCGCATCGCGAGGTTGTCGCGCGTGATGCCGGCGTTGTTCACCAGCACCGAAACGGTGCCGAAGTCCTTCTCGATCGCGCTGATCGCGGCGGGAATCGCCGCGGTATCGGTCACGTCGAGCACGATGCCCCGCCCCCGGACGCCGGCAGTCTCGAAAGACTGCTGTATGCCTGCAGCGCCGGCTTCACTGGTCGCGGTGCCGATCACCGTGGCCCCGGCCTGGCCGAGCGCCAGCGCAATGGCCCGGCCGATGCCTCGGCTGGCGCCGGTCACCAGTGCGATCTGTCCGTCGAGAACACCCATCAATTCACTCCGATCTGTTGAGCAAGCTGTTCCAGCGCGGCACCGTCGGACAGCGCCACGCCGTTGAGGTTGCGGTCGATGCGCTTGGTCAGGCCGGCCAGCACCTTGCCGGGGCCGCACTCGGCGACCGTGACGACGCCCAGCTCAGCCATACGCTGGATCACCTCGACCCAGCGCACCGGTGCCGCCGCCTGACGGACGAGGGCATCGCGGATCGCGTCCGGCTCGTCCGGCGAAGCCACATCGACGTTATTCACCAGCGTAATCTGCGGCCGGCGGAACTCGACGTCGGGCAGCGCCTGGGCCAGCTTTTCGGCCGCCGGCTGCATCAGACTGCAGTGAAAGGGCGCACTGACCGGCAGCGCGACCGTGCGCTTGGCACCGCGCTCCGACAGCAACGCCATCGCACGCTGGACGGCTGCGGCGTGGCCAGCGATCACCGTCTGCTCCGGCGAGTTGAAATTCACAGCAGCGACCACTTCACCTTGCGCGGCTTCGTCGCAGCAAGCCTGCACTGCGGCTGCGTCCAGGCCCAGCACGGCGGCCATCGCGCCGGTACCGGCCGGCACCGCGTCCTGCATTGCCTGCGCGCGCAGACGAACCAGCGGCACGGCGTCCTTCAGTCTGAGCACGCCGGCAGCAACCAGCGCTGCGTACTCGCCAAGGCTGTGCCCGGCGACGACATCAGGAGCGCGGCCGGTACGCTTGACCCAGCTGCGGAACACCGCGACGCCGGCAGTCAGCATCAAGGGCTGCGTGTTGGTGGTCAGCGACAGGCGCTCGGCAGGACCGTCGGCCGCCATCGCCCACAGATCTTCGCCGAGAGCGAGCGAAGCTTCGTCAAAAGCCGCGCGGATTTCGGCATCGTCGCCATAGGCGGCCATCATGCCGACCGATTGCGAACCCTGGCCCGGAAAAACGAATGCGAGTTTCTGCATGGAAGACATCGGAAAATCGGTGGATCGGAAGCGAATGGATCAGAAGCGCAGCAACACGCCGCCCCAGGTGAAACCGCCGCCCACACCCTCGAGCATCACGTTCTGGCCCCGCTTGATGCGACCATCACGGACGGCGATGTCGAGCGCCAGCGGCACCGACGCAGCCGAGGTATTGCCGTGCTCGGCCACCGTGGTAATGACCTTTTCCATCGACATGTCGAGTCGCTTGGCAGTCGACTGAAGGATGCGGATATTGGCCTGGTGAGGCACCAGCCAGTCGAGCGCCGTCATCGGCAGTTCGGCCGCCTGCATCAGTTCGACCGCGGTATCGCCCAGCACGCGCACGGCGAACTTGAAAACCGCCTGGCCGTCCATCTGCAGCAAGGGCTTGCCGGCAACGGAGCCATTGCAGACCTGGCCCGGCACCGACAGGATGTCGTGATAGTGGCCATCGGCATGCAGCGCCGACGACAGGATGCCCGGCTCGCTCGACGCCTCGAGCACCACCGCGCCGGCACCGTCACCGAACAGCACACAGGTGCCACGGTCGTTCCAGTCGAGGATGCGCGAGAACACCTCGGCACCGACCACCAGCGCGCACTTGTGCGAACCGGAACGGATGAACTTCTCGGCGATGGTCAGCGCATAGACGAAACCCGAGCACACCGCCTGTACGTCGAACGCGGTCGCCGCGCGATTGCCCAGCTTGTGCTGCAGCAGGCAGGCGGTGCTCGGGAAAACCTGATCGGGCGTCGACGTGGCGACGATGATCAGATCGACCTCGCTCGCCTCGCGACCCGCCATTTCGAGCGCCTTGCGGCTCGCATTCAGCGCGAGGTCGCTGGAATGCTCATGCTCGGCGGCAAAGTGACGAAAGCGGATGCCAGTACGATCGGCGATCCACTCGTCCGACGTTTCGATGCCCCGTGCGACCAGATCATGGTTCGACACCGGCGCGCCGGGCAGATAGCCGCCCGTGCCGGTGATGCGGCAAAAACTCATGCAGCTACCTCGGTACGTGTCATGCATTCGGTGATGCGGGCGATCAGATCATTGCGCACTGCGTCTGCCGCGCGGGCGATGGCCTGCTCGAATCCGTAGGCATCGCTGGAGCCGTGGCTCTTCACGACGACGCCACGCAGCCCGAGCAGGCTGGCGCCATTGTAACGACGATGATCGACGCGGCGGCGGAAGGCGGCAATGACCGGGCGGGCAACCAGGTACATCAGCTTGCGCAGTGGTCCGCGGCTGAATTCCTCGCGCAGGAAGGTGCCTATCATCTGCGCCAGACCTTCGGAGGTCTTCAGCGCGACATTGCCGACGAATCCATCGCAGACCACGACGTCGGTCGTGCCCTTGTAGATGTCGTTACCCTCGACATTGCCGTAGAAGTTGAGATCGCTGGCGCGCAGCAGATCGGCCGCGCCCTTGACCGCCTCGTTACCCTTGATCGCTTCCTCGCCGATATTGAGCAGCCCGACGCTCGGACGCTCGCGCGACTCGAGCGCCGACACCAGCATCGCGCCCATCAGGCCGAACTGGAACAGGTGTTCGGAGGTGCAATCGACATTGGCGCCAAGGTCCAGCACGTAAGTGTGGCCCTTTACGGTCGGCAGGATGGAGGCAATCGCCGGCCGGTCGATGCCGGGCAGCGTCTTCAGGACGAACTTGGAGATCGCCATCAGTGCGCCGGTGTTGCCGGCGGACACTGCGGCCTGCGCGCGACCGTCCTTCACCAGGTCGATCGCCACACGCATCGATGAATCCTTCTTGCCGCGCATGGCTTGCGCGGGCGGCTCGTCCATGCCGACCACTTCGGTCGCATGGACGACAGAAATCCGCGGCTCGTTGTTCGCACCGAGACGCTTCAGTTCAGCGTCGAGCACATCCTTGAGCCCGACGAGCAGCAGACTGCAGGCCGGATCCCTGCGCAGATAGGCAAGGGCGGCAGGCAGGGTGACAGACGGACCATGATCCCCGCCCATGCAATCGATGGCCAGGGTGTAGCTCATGCCGCGCATCCGATCAATTCAAAGTCGCCCGGGGAGGCCGCACAGGTGCGGCGTGCCGGAAAGAACGACAAAGCGATGATCACTCGCCCTTGGTCTTGAGCACCTTCTTGCCGCGGTAGAAGCCGCTCGGCGAGATGTGATGACGCAGGTGGACCTCGCCCGTGGTCGACTCGACGGCGGTGGCCGGCGCGGTCAGAAAATCATGCGCACGGTGCATGCCGCGCTTCGACGGCGACTTCTTGTTTTGCTGGACAGCCATGAACAACTCCCCCGGATAACCGGATAAAAAACCACACAACCGCGCCCGCCGGATCGGATGATCCAGCCAGCCTCATTCAATTCCGTTTCAGCTGCCCGAGCACCGCGAACGGTGACGGCTTCGCCGAAGTCGTTTCCTGCTCACTCACACCTGCTATCGCCGGCGCATCGCACTGCTGATGCAGCGGTACCGCGGGCAATGCAAGCAGCACCTCGTCTTCGACCAGTGCTGCCAGATCGAGCGGCCCGTCGAGTTCCAGCGCCTCGAAGCTGTCGTCGTCGAGATCTTCGTCGCCCCAGGCTTCGCCAGCAAATACCAGGCGGAAGCGGGACTCGCTATGCACATCGATCTGCACGTCGCCGAGACAGCGCTGGCATTGCATCATCACATCTGCCGACACGGCGAGAGTCAGCCAGCATGCGCCCTCGGCGTCTAAGGAGCCCGCCAGCGACCACTCGATTCCGTCGGCACTGCGGCACTCCGCCGCCAGGCGCCCGAACGACGCCAGTGCGACGCGACCGGTCAGGCGCTGCTGCGCACGCGCTAGCTGCTGCGCGTCGAGCCGGACACGTACGTCATCGCCGCTCGATTCATTGCCGGCCGACACATTACCCGTCGACTTTCCGGCTCCGGCTGCTTCGGTCATGAACGTCTGCTTGCCCGATGATGCAATGGGCGGAGAAACAAACCCGAAATGATACTATCCCCTTGAAGCAGCTGTCAAAGCGCGCTCAGAATTTCGGCCTGCGAAGAAGCAGACCGGCACTCCGTTTTCCTCGTCCGCACATGTCCCCAGATCTTCCTCCGCTGGTCCTCGGCTCGTCCTCACGCTATCGCCAGGAGCTGCTGTCCCGGCTGCGCGTTCCCTTCACCACGGCGTCACCGGACATCGACGAATCGATGCTGGGCTACGAAACGCCGCGCGAACAGGCCATACGCCTCGCGCGCAGCAAGGCCGAGGCGATCGCGGCGCGCTTTCCCGGCGCCTGTGTCATCGGCTCCGACCAGGTCGCCTCCTGCGGCGGACATCGCTACGGCAAGCCGGGCAGCCGCGATGCCGCGATTGCCCAGCTGGCGGAACTGAGCGGCCGGACCGTCGTGTTCGACACTGCGCTGTGCGTAATCGATGGCCGCAGGGGCACACGGCATGAAGCCCTGGTGCCGACCGAAGTCGTATTCCGCGCGCTGTCTCGACCGGAAATCGAGCGCTACGTCGATCTCGACGACCCGCTGGACTGCGCTGGCGCCGCGAAATCCGAATCGCTGGGCATCGCATTGCTGGAAAGACTGAGCGGCGATGACCCGACCGCGCTGGTCGGCCTGCCACTGATCCGTCTCAGCGCGCTGCTGCGCGGCATCGGCTACCCGCTGCCATGAGCGCGACGACCTCGTCGGGCACGCTCTACATGCTGCCCAGCCCGCTCGACGTCGGCGCCGCATGCGCGCTCGACACGCCAGCGGCGGTACGCGACTGCGCACACCGCCTCGACTACTTCCTGGTGGAAAGCGCAAAGTCGGCCCGCGCCACGCTGAAGCGCCTGGAGCACCCGACGCCGCTGCGCGAACTCGAGATCGTCGAGTTGCCGCCGGAAAAGGACGGCCGGCTGCTGCGTGACCTGCTGGCGCCCGTGCTCGCCGGCCGCAGCGCCGGCGTGATTTCCGACGCCGGCTGCCCCGGCGTTGCCGACCCGGGTGCGCTGGCAGCACGCACCGCGCACACGATGGGCATCCCGGTCATGCCGCTGGTCGGCCCGTCCTCCATCCTGCTCGGTCTGATGGCGTCCGGCCTGAACGGGCAATCATTCGCCTTCCACGGCTACCTGCCGGTGGAGGACGCCGCGCGTGCAAGGACACTGGCAGAGCTGGAAAAGCAGTCGGCGCGACTGAGACAGACCCAACTGTTCATCGAGACGCCCTACCGCAACCTGAAAATGTTCGACGCGATCCGCGCTCACTGCCGCGGCAGCACCTTGCTGTGCGTGGCGGCGGCGCTGACGGCGCCCGATCAATTCGTGCGGACGAAGCCGGTGTCGAAATGGACAGCGGAGGAAATCGGACGCATCGACCGCCGCCCGACACTTTTCCTCCTGCTGGCCGACTGAGGCGTAGCCAGACGCCTCAGCGCATACCGACGCGATTCAGCACGCCGGTCACGCTCTCACCCAGATCGGCGCCCAGTTGCTTGGCAAAACGCTCGGCAATGTTCTGACGCTGCGTGAAATCGACGATGTCGGCAGCCTTGACAACGTCGCGCGCAACATACTCGACGCTGCCCAAGTCGTCGGCCAGACCCAGTTCGATGCTGCGCGAGCCGCTCCACATCAGGCCGGAGAACATGTCCGGCGATTCTTTCAGCCGCTCGCCGCGACCCTTGCGTACCACTTCGATGAACTGCTGGTGCACGTCGCCGAGAAGCTGACGCGCATGATCCTTGTGCCGCTCATCCTGCGGCGAAAACGGATCGAGAAAACCCTTGTTCTCGCCTGCGGTCAGCAGCCGGCGCTCGACCCCCACCTTGTCCATCAGCCCGGTGAAGCCGAAACCGTCCATCAGCACACCGATCGAACCGACGATGCTCGCCTTGTCCACATAGATGCGGTCAGCGGCCACGGCGACGTAATAGCCGCCCGATGCACAGATGTCCTCGACCACGGCGTACAGCGGCGTATCCGGATAGAGCGCACGCAGTCGGCCGATCTCGTCGTTGATGATGCCGCTCTGCACCGGACTGCCGCCCGGGCTGTTGATCTTCAGGATGACGCCCTGGGTGTTCTTGTCGTCGAATGCCGACTGCAGCGAGGACACGATGCGCTCGGCGCTCGCTTCGCCATTCGGCGCGATGACGCCACTGAGCTCGATCAGCGCCGTGTGCTTGCGGTGTTCCGCCTGGCTGAACAGGGAACTCCAGTCGATCAGCGCAAAGGTGAGCACGCCAAGGTAGGCGAAGCCGATCATCCGGAAGAAGATGCTCCAGCGCCGACGACGGCGCTGCTCGGTGACCGATTCGAGCGCGAGACGCTCGATCAGCTTGCGCTCCCACGTTGATTCAGGACGTTTGTCGGACGGCGTATCAGGTTCTGACATGATGTTTTGCTTACTCGCTGCGTGCTTCGGACAGCCACACCTGTCCATCGGATTCTTCGAGCTTCACCGGTTCCAGTCGTGCGCCGCGGCATGGGCCGCCGACACACAGCCCGGTGTCCGGTGCATAAAGGGCGCCGTGAGTGGAGCAGATCAAGTATAACTTTGAAGTATCGAAGAACTCGCCGTGATTCCAGTCGAGTTCTATCGGCACATGGCGGCAGCTGTTTACATATCCGTGCACCCGCCCGCGGAAACGTACGGCAAAGGCCTGCCGCGACTTGTCGCCAGCACCCGCGATCTCGAACCGCACCCCTGCTCCGCCTTCCTCCAGCGCGTCCGACGCGCAGACGTTCACGCGTGACATCGCAGCCATTCCGTCAGTTCGGCCACGCTGGCGGCGTGCGCACGCGGCGCCGCGTCGAGCAGTTCATGCAGAGGGTGGGCCCCATAACTCACCGCCACCGCCTCGCAACCCGCGTGACGCGCCATCAGCAGGTCGTGCGTCGTATCGCCGATGACCAGCGTGCGCTCGGGCGCGTGCGACAGTTCGTCCATCAGTTCCAGCACCATATCGGGCGCCGGTTTCGACACCGATTCGTCGGCACAGCGGGTGGACGCGAACATCGGCCCAAGGCCGGTGTGGCCGAGCGCGCGATTCAGGCCGACGCGGCTCTTGCCGGTGGCCACCGCAAGCGTGTGTCCGCGCCCGCGTAATTCGTCGAGCAGTTCGGGCACGCCGTCGAACAGCGTCAATTCATGGTCGCGCGCCAGATAGTGATAGCGGTAACGGCCGGCCAGCTCCTGATGGCGCGAAGCCGGCAGCTCGGGCACAGCGCGCGCCAGCGCGTCGATCAGCCCAAGGCCGATCACCGAGCGCGCGGTCGCGTCGTCTGGCGGCATGACCTCCAGGTCGTCGCAGGCGTGCTGGATGGCATGGACGATGGCCGCCGCCGAATCGAGCAGCGTGCCGTCCCAGTCGAAAACGATGAGGTCAAACTGTGCGGGCATGGTCTTGGTCGGTGTTGCGGGCTGCGCGGTCGAAGTCGCGCGGGTGCTGTGCGTCGAGCCGGCGCACGAAACCCGCCAGGTCCTCGGGCAGCGGCGCCTCGATCTGCAGGCGCTCGCCGGTCAGCGGATGGTTCAGCGTCAGGCTGTGGGCGTGCAGGAACATGCGCGGCAGCCCCTCCTTGCGCAGCGCCTTGTTCAACGGGAAATCGCCGTACTTCTCGTCGCCGACGATAGGGAAGCCGCTGGACGCCAGGTGCACGCGGATCTGGTGCGTGCGGCCAGTCTTGATGCGCACACCGAGCAGGCTGTAGCCGGGCCAGCGCGCCTCAAGTTCGACAATCGAGTGGGCCGCCTTGCCGTCGGGATCGACCGATACGCGGCGCTCGCCCGACTCCGTCAGATACTTGGTCAGCGCCAGCTTGATGTGCTGCAGCGGATTGAGCCAGCGGCCCTTCACCAGCGCGAAGTATCGCTTGTCCATGCCGCCATCGCGGAAGGCATCGTGCAGCGCGGTCAGCGCCGATCGCTTCTTCGCCACCAGCAGAATGCCCGAGGTTTCACGGTCCAGCCGGTGCGCCAGTTCGAGCAGTTTCGCCTGCGGACGCGCCCGGCGCAGGCTTTCGATGACGCCAAAGCTCACACCGGAGCCGCCATGAACGGCAATACCGGCCGGCTTGTTGATGGCGAGAAAGGCGTCGTCCTCGTAAAGGATGTCGAATTCCATTGCCGGAATGGCTGCCGGCGTACCCGGATCCGCCATGCGGATCGGCGGAATGCGCACCTCGTCGCGCTCGGCAAGCCGGTAGGTCTGATCGACCCGCTTGCTGTTAACACGCACTTCGCCGGAGCGCAGGATGCGATAGACGTGACTCTTCGGCACGCCCTTGCACACCCGCAGCAGGAAGTTGTCGATGCGCTGCCCGGCCTCTTCCACATCCACGACATGCCGCACAACTTTCGGAGCTTTACCCAACTCCTTCATTTCAAATATACTGCGACGGGTTTTCGGTCTGATTTCGAAGCAGACGCAGTGCGGAGCACATCCAGCTCGAAGTGGCGGACGCCGGGTGACAGATTGACGGTGAAGTGCTTCCTCATGCAGTCCTTCTTGGCAGACGAAAACCGGATCACGGGTTAATCCCGCTCACCCAAAGTAGCGAGTGTACTGAGTAGCGCGAGTACCGTACAGGCAGAATCCCCCAGGCAGTCGCGAAAGCGCGGCTGCATTGAGAGTTGGCAGACCCCTCCACGTCCCCCAGTCCGTTCCCATCGAAAAAACCCGATTGCAGCCGACACGATAGACGTTATTTACTGACGAGCGGTTTGTCCTGCCCGTGTGCGGTGCGCGCGGGAGAAGTTGATGAAACGAATGCTCTTCAACGCGACGCAGGCCGAAGAGCTGCGCGTCGCGATTGTCGATGGTCAGAAGCTTGTTGACCTCGACATTGAGTCATCCAGCAAGGAACAGCGCAAAAGCAACATCTACAAGGCAGTCATCACCCGCATCGAGCCCAGCCTCGAAGCATGCTTTGTCGATTACGGCGCAGACCGCCACGGCTTCCTGCCGTTCAAGGAAGTTTCCAAGTCCTATTTCAAGCCCGATCTCGAACCCGGCCGCGCCCGCATCCAGGATGCGCTGTCGGTCGGTCAGGAACTGATCGTCCAGATCGACAAGGACGAACGCGGCAACAAGGGCGCCGCACTCACCACCTTCATTTCGCTGGCCGGCCGCTACCTGGTGCTGATGCCGAACAACCCGCGCGGCGGCGGTGTTTCGCGCCGCGTCGAAGGTGACGACCGCGCCGAACTGCGCGAAACCATGGATCAGCTCGAAGTGCCGTCCGGCATGAGCCTGATCGCCCGCACTGCCGGCATCGGCCGCAACGCCGAAGAACTGCAGTGGGACCTGAACTACCTGCTGCAGCTGTGGACCGCCATCGAAGGCGCCGCCCAGTCGCAGACCGGCGCCTTCCTTATCTACCAGGAAGGCAGTCTGGTCATCCGCGCAATCCGCGACTACTTCCAGCCCGACATCGGCGAAATCCTGATCGACACCGACGAGGTGTACGACCAGGCCTACACCTTCATGGAACACGTGATGCCCGGCAACGTGGCGCGCGTGAAGCGCTACCGCGACGACGTGCCGCTGTTCTCGCGCTTCCAGATCGAACACCAGATCGAGTCCGCCTACTCCCGTCAGGTGAACCTGCCCTCGGGCGGCGCCATCGTGATCGACCACACCGAAGCACTGGTAGCGGTGGACGTGAACTCCGGCCGCTCGACCAAGGGCAGCGACATCGAGGAAACCGCGCTGCGCACCAACTGTGAAGCGGCCGACGAAATTGCCCGCCAGTTGCGTCTGCGCGACCTCGGCGGCCTCATCGTCATCGACTTCATCGACATGGAAAACCCGCGCGCCCAGCGCGAGGTGGAAACCCGCCTGCGCGATGCGCTGCATCACGACCGCGCGCGCGTGCAAATGGGCAAGATCAGCCGCTTCGGCCTGCTCGAACTGTCGCGCCAGCGCCTGCGCCCGGCGCTGGCCGAAACCAGCTACATCCCCTGCCCGCGCTGCAGCGGCACCGGCCACATCCGCTCGACCGAATCGGCCGCGCTGCACATCCTGCGCATCCTCGAAGAGGAAGCGATGAAGGAAAACACGGGTGCCGTGCACACCCAGGTGCCGGTCGACGTCGCCACCTTCCTGCTGAACGAGAAGCGTGCCGACATCAACGCGATCGAACTGCGCCACAAGGTCAACATCGTCCTGATTCCGAACAAGTATCTGGAAACGCCGGCGCACGAAATCACCCGTCTGCGCCACGACCAACTGAACCTCGAAGGCGTGGCCCAGCCGTCCTACCAGATGGCCGTGAATCCGTCGGCCGAGAGCTATCAGCCGCCGTCCGCCATTCCGGCCGACGAGCGTCCGAAGCGTCAGGAAGCGGCGATCAAGCACATCACGCCGGACCAGCCGGCACCGGTCGTGGCCGAGACCGCACCGGCCGCGCCGGTCGCTGCAGCGCCGGCGGCTGCACCCGCGGCCAAGGGTGGCTTCTTCGGCTGGATCGCCGGGCTGTTCGGCGGCGGCGCAGCCGCGCCAGCCCCGGCGCCCGCTCCGGCCCCGGAAGCGAAGCCCGCACAGACGCGCGAACGCGGTCCGCGTGGCGAAGGCGAACGCGGTCGCAACCGCAACCGTCGCGACAACCGTGAAGGACGTGAAGGTCGCGAGGGCCGCGACGGTCGTGAACAACGCGAGCCGCGTGAACCGCGCGAAGCGCAGAACAAGAGCGAAGGCCGCGACGGTCAGCGCAAGCAGCGCGAACCCCGTGAGCCGCGCGAGCCGCGCAACGAGCAGGAAGCCGCCGCGCCGCGCGAACCGCGTCCGCCGCGCGAGCCGCGCCCGCCGCGTGAGCCGCGCGAGCGTGCCGCCAATGACGCACGCGAACAGCAGCAGGCACAGACCGATCTACCGCTGGCCGCCGCCACCGGCACTCAGCCCGAGAATGTCGCGCCGGCCGAGGGTGGCGAAGGCGCTGCACCGCGCAGCCGTCGCCGTCGTGGTGGCCGCCGCGAACGTGGCGAGCGCCGCCCGGACGGTGTGGAAGGCGCAGTTGCCGATGTCGCCGCAGTCGAGGGCGATCTGACGGTGACCGATTCCGCCGCCAATGAAGTGCCGGCAGCCGCCGTGGAAGCCCAGGCCGCGCTGCCGCTGGACGTCCCCGTCGCGGCACCGATCGCCGCTGAGCCGGCCCCGTTGGCCAACGCTGCACCGGTGACCGAAGTCACCGCGGTGGTCGAAGCACCGGTGGCGCCTGTCGTGTCGGCACCGATGGTGTCTGCACCTGCTGCCCCGGAGCCGGCAGTGGTCGAACCTGTCGCGGTCGACGCACCGGTGACCGAGCCCGTCGTGGCTGAAGTGGCTGCACTGCCGGTGGTCGAAGTGGCTGCCGAACCGGTGGCCGCGCCGGCACCCGTCGTCGATCAACCGGCACAGATCGCAGCCTCGTTGAACGATGCTGGCGAATCGACGCTGGTGCGCGCGATGGAAAGCTTCGGCTCGGCGGCGCAGCCGTCCGCGCCGGCGCCGACAGTCGCACCGGCAGCCGATCTGCAGAGCACGCTGGCCGAGAGCGGCCTGGTCATGGTGGAAACCTCGGCCGAGCGCGCTGCCGGCATCGAACCCGTCATCGTCGAGCAGCCGCAACTGGGCCGTCGCCGTCGTGCGGCACCGGTGATCGCCAACGAACCGATGCAGCAGGTGGAAACACGCAACGAGTGAGGCGCTGACACCGCCAGAGGGGCCCGGCATTGTCCGGGCCCTTTTTGCATGTCCGTCAGCAAGCCCGCCCGGCACCGGGTGATTTTCCCGTGCTGGCACCGCCCGTTTTCACCGACACTGCGCACGCTTTTTTCAATCACAACAAACGAGGAGAACACCCCATGCGTCTTTTTGCAGCCCTGCTCGCCATCGTCGCCAGCACCACGGTTTTTGCGCACGGCCCGTCGCGCCTGAAGGCGAACGAAACGATCACGCTGAAAGCCAGCCCGGACGCCGTATGGGCCAAGGTGAAGGACTTCACGCAGCTGCAGTCCTGGCACCCGGCCGTCGAGAGCAGCACCGCCACCGCCGGCAGCGATGTCGGCTCGGTGCGCACGCTGAAGATCAAGGGCGGCGGCGAAGTGGTCGAGAAGCTGGAAGCGATCTCGGACGCTGATCGCAGCTTGACCTACACCGCCCAGGACGGCGGCGCGCTGCCGGTCAGCAAGTACAAGTCGACGATTACCGTGAAGCCGGCCGACGGTGGCGGTTCGACGGTTGAGTGGAAAGGCGTGTTCTTCCGCGCCGACGCCAGCGAGCACCCCGCCGCGGGCAAGGATGACGAGGCGGCCACCGGCACCATCAAGGCGGTCTATACCGACGGCCTGAACAACCTGAAAGCGCTGCTGGACAAGTAATCGTCACAGCAACGACAAGACGGGCGGCCTTGGCCGCCCGTTTTCATTTGAGCCGCTGCTGCAGCTCGCGGACCAGACCGTCGGCTGCGTCCTCGATCAGGTCGAGCACCCGTTCGAAGCCAGCCGGGCCACCGTAGTAGGGATCCGGCACCTCTTCCTCGTCGAAGCGTTCGGCGTGCTGAAGGAAGAGCGCCAGCTTGTGGCGCAGCGGCTCCGGGCAGTTGCGTTCGAGATTGCGCAGGTTGTCGCGGTCCATCGCGTAGATCAGGTCGAACTGCGCGAAATCGGCGCCATCGACGCGACGCGCCCGGATGCGCGTCAGATCGACCCCACGCGACGCAGCCGCCGCAGCCGCACGCGGGTCAGGTTTGCTGCCGACGTGATGGGCGTGCGTGCCGGCCGATGCGACCTCGACGCGTTCGTGCAGCCCCGCGGCCTCCAGCCGCGCGCGCACCACGCCCTCGGCAGTCGGCGAACGACAGATGTTGCCCATGCAGCAGAACAGTATCTTCATGTCGGGATCCCGTGCAGCGCGCAGCGGCCGGCGCATCCAGCGCTCAAGCACAGCCACCGCCCGCAGCGACATCCAGGCGGACCGGGATGCCACCCATTGCGTCCTCGTCGCCCCATGAACGGACAGGCAGCTCGGGCGGATCGAAGGCGGTATCGCCCTCCTCCACTACGCTGCCCGGCTTCAGACCGGCGAAATCGAACAGCTTCTGATCGGCCAGGTGCGACGGCACGACATTGCGCATCGCCGTAGCCATCGATTCGATCCGCCCCGGATACAGCCGCGCCCACTCCTGCAGCATGGCCTTCACCTGCTTGCGCTGCGCGTTCTCCTGCGAGCCGCACAGATTGCACGGAATGATGGGGTAGTCCATTACCCGGGCGAAGCGCTCGATGTCGCGCTCGGTGCAGTAGGTCAGCGGCCGGATCACGATGTGGCGGCCGTCGTCGCTGACCAGCTTGGGCGGCATGGACTTGATCTTGCCGCCGAAGAACATGTTCAGGAACAGCGTTTCCAGCAGGTCGTCGCGGTGGTGGCCGAGCGCGATCTTGGTCGCACCCAGTTCGGACGCCA
Source organism: Methyloversatilis sp. NSM2 (assembly GCF_038066675.1). NCBI lineage: Bacteria > Pseudomonadati > Pseudomonadota > Betaproteobacteria > Nitrosomonadales > Sterolibacteriaceae > Methyloversatilis > Methyloversatilis sp. NSM2. The sequence continues at coordinate 621,283 of NZ_JBBUKV010000001.1, read as the reverse complement.
CGCGGTAGATGATGCCGCGCCGCAGCCTTGAGCAAAGGCCACAGGTGGTCTTGCCCTCGGGAATCTTGTCCTTGACGATGGAGTAGGTGTCTTCGGTCTCGATCCGGTACTCGACGCCGATGCGCTTGAAGTAGTCCGGCAGGATGTGGTCGGGAAAACCAGGCTGCTTCTGGTCGAGGTTGAAAGCGATCAGCCGGAAGCGCACCGGTGCCCGCTCCTGCAGGCCGCGCAGCAGCTCCAGCATCGTGTACGAATCCTTGCCGCCGGACATGCACACCATGATCACATCGCCGTCCGCGATCATCGAGTAGTCGCCGATGGCCTGCCCGACCGCGCGTTCGAGGCGCTTGCGGAACTTGAGGAAGGTGTTGGACAGCGGCTCGGTGACGGCCGGGACGGAAGCGAGTACCTGCGACATGGCGGGCGACGCAGCGGTGCTGCGCGACATATTCGGAAGGCTGGATTATAGCCGGGCGATCGACGGGCCGGCCGGCACCCTTCCTGATCGCACCAAGGCGTCAGATCATGTTCGGGATCGGGCTCTCGATGCTCCACTGAGTCGGTCAGCCGTGCGAGTGCAGGGTGAGCGGCCCGCTCGCCATCTACAGTCCTGACGAAGGGTCCCGACGACGAGACGCGGCGGCTTGCCCCTTCCGCCATCCGCCGCGTCCCGCCATCGGGATCGGTGTGCCGCGACGCGCTAGCGTCGTCGCAGCGCCGGCGCTGAGCCGGTGTGATGCGTGCGCGCCGCAGCCCAGGCGGCGTGCATGACTCTTTCAAGCCGGACGGCGTCGACCGCCAGTGCGCGGAACACGATGCCGGCGGCGTTCGGCAGATGACTGGCGCCGGCCAGCGCTCCATCCACCTCGGGCAACGCCCGCAGCACCTCCAGCAATTCGGCATCGGCTGACCCACCCAGCAGCCACAGCGACCCGTGCATGCGCAGCCCGGCATTCGCGCCAGCGTTGCCGGACAGCCAGTTCTCACCGTCAATGCACATGCGTTCCCGCGCCAGCAGCTGTCCATTTCCGTCGCGCACCGTCATCGCCGCTTCGATACGCGCGAACGATCGTTGCCCGCCGTCGGGGTCGTGCGGCAGGAAGCTGTCGGCGACCACGACCACTGCGCCGTCCGCCAGTGTCACCTCGACGTCGCTCACCATGTGACTGCCCGGAAACAGGATGAGCGGCGCCGGCATGTATTCGAGCAATGCACCCGGCTGAGCGACCAGCTGCATGCGCTGCGTCGCCGATCCGCCCTGCATCGCATGCACGATGGTCGACGCCGGCGTCGCAACGTGAGCGCGTGCGCCCTGCCCCACCTCAATACGGCCGGCCAGCCGCTCGTGCTCGAACAGGCCGCCGGACACCGACTGCAGATACACCACGCACAGATCCGGCGCCGAGCCGTCGACATGCAGCGCGCGGCCGACGTGCACCGGGTAGCCGACGTACTGGCGTCCGAGATAGCTGCGTCCGGTCGCATCGCACGCAAAGGCGAGATCGACACAGGGCCGCACCTCGACCGGTGGCACGTGCTCTGCCAGTGGGCGCAGCGCATCGACAAGTGCCGGCTCAGCGATCAAACAACACCTCCTGCGCGATGCGTTCGACCACTGCGTCGACGCCGTCGCCGCGCGCGCAGTTGGTCAGCAGCGTCGCCCGGCCGGCGCGCACCTCTTCTGCCTCGCCCACCATGCGCGGCAGATTCACATTCACGTGCGGTGCGAGGTCGACCTTGTTGATCACCAGCAGGTCGCACTGCAGGACGCCCAGTCCGCGCTTGCGCGGAATGTCGTCGCCGCCGGCCACGTCGATCACGAACAGCCAGTAGTCGACCAGATCGAGCGAGAAGGACGATGCGAGGTTGTCACCGCCACTCTCGATCAGGATCAGTTCCAGGCCGGGGTAGGCACGGTCCAGCTCGTCGGCCGCGGCGAGGTTGAGCGTCGGGTCTTCGCGAATGGCGGTGTGCGGGCAGGCGCCGGTTTCCACCGCCAGCACGCGCTCGGGCGCGATCAGGCCGCTGCGGCGCACGCGCTCGGCGTCCTCGGCGGTGACCAGATCGTTGGTGATGACCGCGATGTCGGTGCCGCGCGCGATGAAGCGTGGAATGAGCTGTTCCAGCAGCGCGGTCTTGCCGGAGCCGACCGGGCCGCCGATGCCGACGCGGGCGGCGCCGCGCGGTCGAGCATGGGAATTCAGTTGTGCGGACATGGCATCACCTCAGCATGTATAGACGGTTGAGCGGCACGCGGTCGACCGGCGGGCAGCTGATGACGCGGCCATCCACGCTCACCTCGAAGGTCTGCGGATTGACCGTGATGTTCGGGCAGGCGGCGTTGCGCACCATGTCGGACTTCTGCAGCGTGCGCGTGCCCTTACAGGGCAGCAGTGCCTTGCGGATGTCGAGCCGGCCGTGCAGGTCGCTGTCGAGCGACGCGGCACACACGAAATTGGCCGACAGCCCCTGCGGTGCGCGGCCGAAGGCGCCCCATTGCGGGCGCATGATGAGCGGCTCGCAGGTCATCAGTGACGCGGCGGAGTCACCCATCGCGCCATAGGCGATGAAGCCGCCCTTGACCACGATCTCCGGCTTGATACCGAAGAAGGCGGGCCGCCACAGCACGATGTCGGCGAGCTTGCCCGGCTCCAGCGAACCGACGTGGTGATCGACGCCGAACGATCGCGCCGCGTTGATCGTGTACTTCGCGATGTAGCGCAGGATGCGTTCGTTGTCGGCGCTGCGCGTGGTTTCCTCCGGCAGGCGACCGAACTGGTCCTTCATCTTGCTGGCCAGCTGCCAGGTGCGGCAGATCACTTCGTTGATGCGCCCCATGCCCTGGCTGTCCGAGCCCAGCATCGAGATCGCGCCCATGTCATGCAGCACGTCCTCGGCGGCGATGGTCTGCGCGCGGATGCGGCTTTCGGCGAAGGCCACGTCCTCGGGCACCGCCGGATTCAGGTGGTGGCACACCATGATCATGTCCAGGTGCTCGTCGAAGGTATTCACCGTGTAGGGGTTGGTCGGGTTGGTCGACGACGGCAGGCAGTGCTGCAACCCGGCCACGCAGATCACGTCCGGCGCATGGCCGCCGCCCGCACCTTCGGTGTGGTACATGTGGATGGTGCGGCCCCTCGTCGCCGCCAGCGTGTCCTCGAGGAAGCCGGATTCGTTCAGCGTGTCCGTGTGCAGCTGGACCTGGAAATCCATCTCGTCGGCCACCGACAGGCAGGTGTCTATCGTGGCCGGCGTGGCGCCCCAGTCCTCGTGGATCTTCAGGCCGATGCAGCCGGCCTTCATCTGTTCGACCAGCGATTCCGGGCGCGACGAGTTGCCGCGGCCGAGGAAGCCGAAGTTCATCGGCCACTGTTCGGACGCCTGCAGCATGCGACCGACATTCCATGCGCCGCCGCAGTCGATGCCCACGGTGATCGGCCCGAGCGATCCGCCGAACATCGTCGTGATGCCGGAGGCCAGCGCGTGCTCCACCAGCTGCGCCGAATCGAAGTGCACGTGCACGTCCAGCCCGCCGGCGGTGGCGATCAGCCCTTCGCCGTCGCGCACCGTGGTGGCGTTGCCGACCAGCAGCTGCGGATGCACGCCGTCCATCACGTGCGGATTGCCGGCCTTGCCGATGGCGACGATGCGCCCGTCCTTGATGCCGATGTCGCCCTTGACGATGCCGGCCACCGCATCGATCACGACGACGTTGCTGATCAGCATGTCGAGTGCGCCCTGTTCGGACGTGAGGCCGCCCATCATGCCGAGCCCGTCGCGCAGCGTCTTGCCGCCGCCATGCAGGCACTCGTCACCGGGCGTCGAGAAGTCGTGCTCGATTTCCGCCAGCAGCGAGGTGTCGCCCAGGCGCACCATGTCGCCCTTGGTCGGACCGTACATCGCCGCGTAGTCGCGGCGGGTGAGCCATGTCATGTCGTGTTCTCCCTGTTGTCGATGACAGCGCTCAGGCGCCGCGGAATCCGGCCTGGCGTGCGCGCGCCAGCGCGTCCGGCAGGCCGCTGGCATCGCCGGTCGGGCCTTCGGCCAGACGGTTAAGACCGAACACCTCGCCGCTGCCGCCGAAGGCGACCAGCGTCACTTCCTTGTCCTCACCGGGCTCGAAGCGCACCGCGGTACCGGCAGCGATGTCGAGGTGCATGCCCCAGGCCTGGGCGCGGTCGAATTCGAGTGCGCGGTTCACCTCGAAGAAGTGGAAATGGCTGCCCACCTGTATCGGCCGGTCGCCGGTGTTCAGCGCGCGCAGCGTGGCGCGGCGGCGGCCGGCGTTCAGTTCTATCTTCCCGTCGGCCGGGATGATTTCGCCCGGCGTGCGCGCCGAGGGCGCTTCGGCCGGCGCGTTCGCGCCCGGACGTATCGGGTCATGCACGGTCACCAGCTTGGTGCCGTCGGGAAAGCTCGCTTCGACTTGAATCATCGGCATCAGCGCCGCGACGCCGGGCAGCACGTCGTCGCTGTTCAGAATCTGCGAGCCGAAGCCGATCAGTTCGGCCACCGTACGGCCATCGCGTGCACCCTCGAGAATGTCGTCGACGATGATCGCGATCGCCTCCGGACAATTGAGCTTCAGGCCGCGCGCACGACGCCGGCGCGCCAGTTCGGCGGCGTTGAATATCGTCAGTCTTTCGAGTTCGGTCGGTGTCAGCAGCATGGGGTGCCTCCTCTCTTCTGCATGTCAGTCAGCACTCAGTTCGCGAACAGCCGGGCATTGCGCGGCTCGTGGCGCATGGCGGCGATGTCGAGCGCCGGCGCGCCGTTCCACAGTTCGTCGGTCGAAGGCGGCGGCGTGTCGATGACGCGGGCGATCAGCGGCCGCGTGCGCGCCAGCAGGCGCTGACCTTCGGTGTGACCGATCAGGCCCATGCGCAGCGCGGCACCCACCACCGTGGTGCACAGGCCGCTCGCAGCCATCGCGTCGCAACCAGAGGCCGACAGTCCGTAGGCGCCCCACACCAGGCCCTGCACCACTGGCAGATGCCCGGGCAGACCGGCGGCGCGCACCTGATCCAGATAGACCTGAGCGATGCCGAGACCGAGATCGGCGTGCACGCGAAGCTGCGTGAAACCGAGGCGGCGGCTCGCGTCGCGCCAGCCGCGCACGAGGTTCATCGCCTCGCACAGGCGGTCCAGCTCGGTCGCTTCGGCCAGCGCGGCAGCACCACGCAGTGACCAGGCGGTACGCGCCGCCTGCATCAGCGGCCGGTCGAAGCCGGCCCAGCGCTGTTCGATGTGGCTGCACAGCAGCTCGAATACCTGCTCAGCGCAGCGGACCTTGCCGTCGAGCTTCAGCGACTCCAGCCCCCACGAGAACGAGGTGGCGCCACCGGGAAAAAAGCTGTCGGCGAACTGCAGCATGCCCAGCATGCCGATCGCGTCGCCGCCGCCATCGTCGGGCGACGGAATGTGAAAGGGCGCGTGCGGTGCGTTCATGTCAGTGCGCATGAGGAACGGCGAGGTAGCGTGTGCCGCCTTGCGCTGGCGCATCGAGCACGGTCGCATCGCCGCGCGCGAGCAGATGCGTCATGCGCTTCAGATAGCCCTCGCGCGGGCCTTCGAGCGCGATCCACAGGCAGTCGGCTTCGAAGCGCACCTTCCAGTGCATGTTGCCGGCGAAGTAGCCGATCTCCAGCGCACCGGCCGGGTGTGCGGCGCGCAATACCAGCCACTGCGGCTCGTCCAGCATCACCAGCACGGCGCGGCCCGGTTCGAGCAAAAGCACGGAACCGTTCTCGAGCTGCGCACCGCGGTCCAGAAGCAGCGCCAGTTCGGTGCCGCGATCGGTCACCAGGCGCTGACGACGGCGGGCCAGGTCATTGCGCGACAGGCGCACGCGCTCGACGCCGCCGTCGTGTTCGATGTGGTGCAGCCGGTCGGCGATATCCGGGTCGGACGCGTTGCCGACGATGTCTGTCAGTCTGAGCATTGTTCGGTCTCTTCCTTGCGGTCGGGTCCGGGCTGCCCCGCAGATGCCGCGGGACAGCCACCATCAGCGCAGCCGCCCGCAGGCGGCGTGCGGCTTACAGCGTCGGGTAGGGATTGGGTTCGATCAGCGGCGATTCGTAGATCAGCTTGACCTGACCGTCCGCGGTGAAGGAACCGATGCGCGCCTGCTTCCACAGGTGGTGGTTGGTCGCGTGGAACTTCACCTTGCCTTCCGGCCCTTCGAACTCGAGGTTGGCCGAGGCGGCGACCACCTTGTCGACGTCGAAGCTCTTGGCCTTCTCGACCGCCATCTTCCACAGGTAGACCGCCGTGTAGGCGCTGGCCAGCGTGTCGCCGGTCACGCGCTTGTCGCCGTACTTGGCCTTGAAGGCCGCCACGAATTTCTTGTTGGCCGGGTTGTCCAGGCTCTGCAGGTAACTCATGCAGGTGAGCACGTCCTGCACGTTCTCCTTGCCGATGCCCGAAACTTCCTCTTCCGACACGGCCAGCGCCATCACCGTGGTCTTGTTGAAGTTCACGCCGGCCGCCTTCAGCTGCTTGTAGAAGGCGACGTTGGAGCCACCGACGACGGTGCTCAGAATGATGTCGGGCTTGGTCGCCTTGATCTTGTTGATGGTCGAACCGAAGTTGGTGCTGCCCAGCGGCAGGTATTCCTCGCCCAGCACCTTGCCGCCGCCCTTGACGATGGTCGGGCGCGCGATCTTGTTGGTGACGCGCGGCCAGATGTAGTCGGAGCCGATCAGGTACACCGTCTTGCCGCGGTTGGCCAGCAGCCAGTTGCAGGCCTGAATGCACTGCTGGGTCGCTTCGTGCGCGGTGTAGAGGATGTTCGGCGACTGTTCCTGACCTTCGTAGTAGGTCGGGTAGTACAGCAGGCCCTTCATCTGTTCGAACACCGGCAGCACCGCCTTGCGCGACGCCGAGGTGTAGCAGCCGAACACGGCCGCGACCTTGTCGCGATCGAGCAGCTTGCGCGCCTTCTCGGCGAAGGTGGGCCAGTCGCTGGCGCCGTCCTCGACCACCGGCACGATCTTCTTGCCGAGTACGCCGCCAGCAGCGTTGATCTCGTCGATGGCGAGCTTCTCGGCATCAACCACCGATGCCTCCGCCAGCGCGATGGTGCCGGTCAGCGAGTGCAGGATGCCGACCTTCACCGTATCGTCGGCCATGGCATTGCGCACCATCCACGGACCGGCGACGGATGCGAGCGCAAGACCTTTGATGATGTCGCGCCTGATTTGACTCTTCATGATGGACCTCGATGGAAGTGATGAAAGAAAGTGGCTTGCGATCGCACCGTCGTCGTTGCCGGTGCGGACTTACGTGTCGAGAAGGCGAAAAAAAAGGGCCTGCCCGGATCCGGAGATCCAGGGCAGGCCCTTTTGCCTTGTTCCGCGCCGGCAATGCTGGCGGAGCGGAAAGTTGAATCGATGATAGGAAGGCTGTTGCGGTGCGTCAAGCATCGGCAACGGCTTTTTTTCAAATTCTTTTCGATGGTCCGGAAGCGCAGATGCACGCGCTTTCAGATCATCAACACATCAGCATTCTCGTGCGCGCGCCGACATTTCGCATGAGCGCGCGCCCTCCCCTGTCGGAGCGGCCTTGAAGGACCTCACGCTCCGATCGAGGCTGCAATCGCGAGCAAGCTCGCCCTCACAAGACTTCGACTCCAGTAACGCGTCACGCACCCCTGTGGGAGCGGCGCCTGCAATCTGCAGGCTTCGGTTCAGGCTACCGTCGGGGTCAAGACCCCTCCCACAGAACCCCGGCTCCAGCTCGGGTCACGGATCCGGTGCACGTCCCCTGTGGGAGCGGCCTTGGCCGCGACGCGGCGGCTGCGTGCCGCCGGCTTCGATGCAGGCTGCCGTCGCGGTCAGAAGACCGCCTCTACAAGACCGCGTCGTCTTCATCCGCAGTCGTCGATCTTCGGTACATGAACACACAACGGCCGCCCGGTGCACTCGACGCCCGCGCCGGATGCAACCGGTAGCGGCCGGTCATGAAGTCGACCACGGTGCGCGCCGCGTTCACCGACAACGCCGGCTTCCACAGCCAGATGTCGCGCTCGGGATCGACGCCGCACAGGCCGAACAGCGCGTGTTCCGGGTCGTCGGCCATGCCTATGGACCACTCGTCCATGCGCGCGCCGAACTCCTTGATGTAGGTGAGGCATTCGAACTTGATCTGCTGCACGCTATAGCTCATCGCATCACCCCGGAACCGGAATCAGCCGTGCCGGCGACGACACCGCTGCGGTGCGGCTGCGCCACTGGTCGAACAGCGCGGCCCCCTTCTGTTTTTCTTCGGCCGACATCTGGCCGATCATGCCTTCGAGCGCGTTGAGCGCGCTGCCCACGCCGTGCTGTGCAGCCAGCGACAGCCAGGCGAAGGCCTGCGCCCTGTCCTTGCCCACGCCCAGGCCGTTGGCGTACATGAAGCCCAGCCGCGCCTGCGAGGGAAAGTGCCCCTGCCCGGCCGCCTGCCGGTACCAGTGCGCCGCCTGCGCTTCGTCCTGCGTCGTGCCCTGGCCCTTGAAGTAAAGCGTGGCCAGATTGCTCTGCGCCATCGCGTCGCCCGCTTCGGCCGCGGTGCGCAGCCAGTGCAGGCCGCGTTCGGGATCGGCCGGCGTGCCGTTGCCCATCATCAGCATGGCGCCGACATTGGTCTGCGCCGGCACGTGGCCGCTCTCGGCGGCACGCAGATACCAGCGGAAAGCCTGCGCCAGATCAGCCGGCACGCCTTCGCCATTCGCGTACAGCGCGCCGGTCCAGGCCTGCGCCTCCGCTTCGCCTTCTTCGGCCAGCGCCTCGAACAGCCGCGCCGCTGTCACCAGATCGCCGTCGTGGTAGGCGGCCACCGCATCGTCGAGCTGCAGCGTCGTTTCCATCAGTGCGTGCATATGGATATCTCCCGGTGTGCCTGTTCTGCGTTCAGCGCGCAGCGATGCGCGCCGTCACTTGTGTCTCGATCCATCGTCCGCCGGCATCCAGCCGGCTGGCCGGCTCACAGCCGCGGCCGCCGATGCCGCCGCCTTCTATCGCCGACTGCGCCTCGGCGGCGGCGGCGAGACGGGTATGCAGCAGGGTCTGCCACGAGAGCGCTGCGTCGTCGCCTCCGAAGGTGGCCAACCGGCAAAGCGTGCGGGTCAGCGAGACCGGCTGCAGCACAACGGCGCAACAGGCCGCGGACGACGACAGCAGCACGACATTGGGAAACAGCAGCGCGGCCCGACCGTCGGTATCGGCGCGGCACAGCGCTCCCTCGCTGGATACGACCGAAGCGGAAGCCGCCAGCAGGTGCTGGGCGACCAGTTTCCAGTTGGCGTCGCAAGCGATCCAGCGGCTGCGATGGCTGTCCGCCGGCACACCATCCCACGCCGGTAGCGTCGACGTCAGCGCGCGGGCGGTCGGCCCGAACGACGACCCGTGCGGATCGAGGCTGACGAACAACAGCGGCCCCCAGGTCGCGGTGCGCACCGGCAGCAGACGCTCAGGCCGCAGGCCGAGATACTGGTACATCTCGGGCGTGCCTTCACCCAGCTCGCCGGCGGCAATCGCCGGACGATCGAGGCTGTGACCGCAGGAGGTGAACGAGCATGGCGTCTTCGCGCCCTGCTGGCACTGCAGCGGCACCACGCGACAGCCACCGTGCTGCGCCTTGTTGAAGCGGCCGGCCAGGCCGCCGTCAGGCAGGCGCTGCACGTGGATGGCGTGATCGCCCACAGTGAAGGGCAGCAGATCGCCGGCAGCCGGGATGTCGAGCAGGCTGCCCACGCACACCCACTCGCGCGTCCAGATCGCATCGTCTTCAGCACGGGAGAAATCGAGTCCGCGGAAGGCGGCGACATCGAATGTGCCCCCGACCTTCGCCGGCCGGCGGTGCAGATGCACCGGATGTTCGGTCATGCATTCCATCTGACGGATCCTCAAGGTGATGCCTTCTGTGCAGGGTTCGCCCGCAAGGCGGACGAACCCTGCGTCCACCTCACATCAGTTCTTCGACGCCAGCGCCGGCGACTCATAGTCCGCGCGACCGCGGTGCTTGTACGCGTCCTTCGGAGCGGCCGGCAGCGGGCCGTCCTGCATGAAGCGGTCAAGCACGTTCTTGGTCAGACGCGAAATGTTGTTGTCGCAGTTGTTCCACGGCAGCGAACCGCAGTAGGCGATCGAGCTGAAGGCGAAGCAGCCGCCGCCATTGGGCGTTTCGTGGAAGGTGATGTCGGCGCGCACACGCGGATGCACGGTGCCGTCCAGTCCCTGCTGGTTGAAGCCGAAATCCTCCATCACCAGCAGATAGGCCTCGGTGTGACGGCCGGCCGACGTGGCGACGGTGAGGATGTGCGGCGGCGAACCCAGCATGGTGTCGACGATGTCCAGTTCCAGGCCGGCCGCGCCGCCGCCGACCAGACCGAAGTTGCCCAGGTTCTCCTCGTAGCTGATGCCGTCGAAAGCCCAGCTGACGCGCGGATCGAGACTTTCCGGCGTGCGCGAGAAGTAGGACGAGATGTCGAAGCCCTCGGACGACATGCCGGTACCGGCCACCGAGTGCAGGTAGCGGCCGCGATAGCGCCACATGCCGCCCAGTTCGCCGGTGCCCTGGTGGTAGTACTCACCCGGATCGGCGCGCCAGGTGCGGATGCCGGATTCGCAGCGACGCATTTCAGTGACGATGCCGCGGCCCAGTCCGTCGTAGGCCGGATGGAAGGAATGCACCCAGTACCAGGCATCGGCACCCATATACATCAGGCGGCCGCCGCGCTGCGTGTAGTTGTGCAGTGCGTCGAGCTGGGTGCCCGAATTGTGCTCGGGGTGCGAGCCGGTGATGATGACGTTGTAGTTCTCCAGCCGGGCCAGACCGTCATAGGTCACGTCCTCGTCGGTGAACACGTCGTACTCGTAGCCCATCTGTTCCAGCCAGCAGATAAGGTGCAGGTCGGCCGGGTACTGCCAGGGCGCCTGGGCCAGGAAGTGGTCGTACTTCGGACGGATGCTCAGGATGGGGCGCAGCCGCGACGACAGGCAGATGCCGCTGCCGTCGGTGTGGGTGTCGTAGATCGAGCCGCCGTACTCGCGGTGTTCGGCGAGGAACATGTTCTGCTGCTGCATGATGGGCACGCGGTAGACGAACAGTTCGGCGCCGCCCGCGTTGCACGCGACGTGCTCGTTCGCATACGCCATGTAGCTGATGGTGGGCACCATGACCGCGATCTTCGACTGTTCCTGGCCGATCTTCGGCACGATCCAGAACGGGATGTAGTCCTCGTCACCTTCCGGCGTAGTCAGCTTGGCGGCGTAGAAGCGACTCTTGATGTCGGCCGGCACGGTCCACTCGAAGCTCACTTCCCAGCGCGCATTGTCGAGGTCGTCGTCGTGGAAGTGGATGGCGCCGTATTCCTTCGGCGCGACCTTCCAGTCGAAGGTCTGGCCGGCCCAGTTGTAGCCGGTCAGCGCGCGCGTCGGGCAGTTCACCAGCGTGGCGTCGAAGCGGTAGGGGCCGGCGTCCTTCGCCACCAGCGTATCGATGCCCTCGGAAAAGTCCCAGGCGGCGACGATGGCTTCCGACAACACGCCGGTCGGGCCGGCATTGCGGCGCTCGGTCAGCCCCGGCTGCGCGCCGCCCTTCATCATTTCGATCTCGAAGCGCGACAGCGCGCGGCTGCACAGGCGCGGGCTGTCGATCTTGCCGTTATAGTGGCCGCCGACGATGACGCCCTGCGGCAGCGACGACAGACCCAGCGGCCCCGGCTCGACATGATCAACGTAGCCGGCGATCACCAGCGGCTGATCGGTGTGCTCGATCTTGCCCTTGAAGGCCGCCTTGACCGGCGGGATTTCGGGGTCGAGCGCGTAGACCACCTGCGGCTCGTGATACAGCACCACTTCGCCGGTCTTCGCGTCAAAGCTGGCCGCGATGAAGTGCCAGGCGTGGTCGCGCAGCGGCGCACCGGTCGTGTAGGTCTCGCCGTTGATGCGCAGTTCGACACAGCCGTCGGTATTGATGAACAGGCCGTAACCCTTGCCGCCCGACCACTTGGTCACCAGGCCCTGGGCGCCGTGCTTCCAGTAGCGCTTGTCGGTCTTCGGCGTGGTCGGCCAGACCCAGCATTGCAGCGTGAAACTGTCGGGATTCAGCTGCGGCGCGTCGGCCACGAAACCGTAGGAGCCACCATAGACGACCTGTTTGATGCCGTCGTAGACGCCCTCGCAATCGGCCTTCACCGCCTTCTCGATGAAGCCGGGACCGCGCGGATTGGTATCGCCGTTGATCATCTGGACGATGGACGCGCTGTACTTCTTCGGTCCGTCGCAATTGACGTAGAACTTGATCTTGTCGCCCGGATGGACACTGAACTTGTCGGCGTATCCGGTCAGTCGCATTGCACACATGGTCATTTCTCCAGGCCGAGCGCCGCCCTCCGGGGGCTCGGATGCTTTTGCAGTAGGTAGGGTGAAGACGGGTGCGGCCGCAGCCGCGCGTCAGCGCAAGGCGGTGATCAGGTCACCGGCCAGTTGTCGTCGCGCCGCTTGTAGCCTTCGTGGTAGTGCTCGGGCATGCCGTCGGTCTCTTCCATCTCGTCGAGACGCATCAGGAAGATGGCGTGCTGGATGTCCTGCTCGCTGGTGTAGACCGTGTCGTCGACGAATACCGGCGGTACGCCGCGTATGCCGGACAGACGCCCGATGCGCCATTCCGCGTCGATCTTGGTGCAGATGACGATGAGCTTGCCCTTGGGCGAAGCACCGCGCATGCGCAGCAGCACGCGCTTGAGCAAGGGGTCTTCGTGCACGCCGCCGCTGATGTGGGTGGTGTCGCCCGGCGTCGCGCACTTGAGTACCGAGAAGCCGGCCACGCCGGCCATGGACTTCACGCACTCGAGGTGTTCCTGGATCAGCCGGTCGCGTTCCGGCGTGCCTTTCCTGGGTATCGGAATCACTGCACTCTCCTTCAAGGGTTGAACATCTGGAAGCTCCTGTCGCGACCGGCCGGCACTGACCAATGCGGAAAATCTCGAAAAATTGCGAAAACTCGAAAGCGAAAAACCAAAACAAAAAGGCCTGCCGGATCCGGAGATCCGTGCAGGCCTTTTTGCCCGTCTTCGCGCCCGGCAGTGTTGGCGGGGCGAAGCGTTGAGTGAATCTTAGTGAGCCTCTTTCGCGCGGTCAAGCTCTGTTAGTATCGATCACGTTTTTTGTCACCCGGCCGCAAACCCGTGTCCACAAACGATCCCATCAAGGTCGGTGTTCTGTTCTCGCGTGAGGGCGTGACATCGCGCATCGAAAACACGATGCTCGCCGGCACGCTTTTCGCGATCCGCGAGATCAATGATGCCGGCGGCATCCACGGCCGGGAGCTGGTTCCGGTCTACTACGATCCGCAGTCGAACCCGCAGCAGTTCCGCTCCCTCGCGACCCGCCTGGTGCAGGACGACAAGGTCAATGTCATCTTCGGCTGCTACATGTCGAGCACGCGCAAGGCGGTGCTGCCGGTGGTCGAAAGGTGGAACCGCCTGCTGTTCTGCCCGACCATGTACGAGGGCTTCGAATTCTCGAACAACATCATCTACACCGGCGGTGCGCCGAACCAGAACAGCGCCCTGCTCGCCGACTACATGTCGACCCGCTTCGGCGCACGGGTGTACCTGATCGGCAGCGACTACATCTTCCCCTACGAATCGAACCGCATCATGAGCGACTTCGTGCACCACCGTCAGGGTGGCGCCAAGGTGGGCGAGCGCTATGTGCATCTCGACGCGAAGGAAAGCGCCTTCACGCCGATCATGAAGGACATCAAGGCCAAGCAGCCGGACTTCATCTTCTCGACCATGGTCGGCAAGACCACACGCATGCTCTACCAGGCCTACGCCGACGCCGGCTTCGATCCGAAGAAGATGCCGATCGCCAGCCTGTGCACCAGCGAGGAAGAGGTTTCCGAAATGGGTATCCGGCTGGCCGAAGGTCACTACACGGCGGGCACCTATTTCCAGTCCATCGACACCCAGCGCAACCGCGACTGCGTGGCGCTGTTCCGCAAGCTGTTCGGCAACGAGGTGCAGCCCAACATGAGCTGGGAGTCGTCCTACTACCAGGTGCATGTGTTCGCCGACGCCTTCCGCGAAGCGGGCAGCGACGAACATGACATCCTGCTGCCGCACATCCTCGGGCGCGAGTTCGACGCGCCGCAGGGACGCATCCGCATCCTGCCGCACAACCACCATGCCCGCCTCTATCCGCGCATTGGCCGGGTGAACAGCGAAGGCCAATTCACGATACTTGCCGAGACGCCGGGCGGCGTCGATGCCGACCCCTATCTGGTCAGCCATTCCTTCGACGACTGGAGCACGCGGTTGCGCGTCAATGCGAGCGAAGAGGAATCGACGTGAGCAGTCCGCCGCGCACAGGCGTACGCAGCAAGCGGATCACGCCGGAGTTCCTGACCCAGCTGCGCAATCTGCGCATCGTCGTGCTGCATCCGCGCGACGCCGACGGCGAGGTGCTGATCCAGCAACTCAAGCGCATAGGCTGCCAGGTGCAGACCTTCTGGCCGCCGGTGCAGGATCTGCCGGACAACGTCGATGTCGTGTACTACGCGATCCAGTCCAACGAGATGCACGCGCCGCTGAACTTCAGCAATTTCGAACAGCCGCCCGCGGTGATCGCCGTGGTCGGCTACGAGAACCCGACCATTTTCGAGGTCATGCTGCGCCTGGGTGCGACCGGCGTGCTCAGCGCCCCGCTGCGCTCGACCGGCGTGCTCGCCTCTCTGGTACTCACCGTCGGCCTGACGCAGGAAATGCGCGGCTACAGGAAGAGGGTGCAGCGGCTGGAGCAGAAGCTACTCAGCGTGAACCAGATCAACGACGCCAAGGCCATCCTGATGCGCACCCGCGGCGTCAGCGACGCCGAGGCCTACAAGATCATCCGCGAACAGGCCATGAGCAAGCGCGTGGCGACCGAGGAGATCGCGCGGGCGATCATTCATGCGGACGAGATCTTGTCGGGCTGACTGGCTACTCCCTGGTTCTTTCTTCTCCGCCTCCGGGCAATCGCGATCTTGATCACCCTATGAGAAGCCGCCCATGAATCGACAGCTACAAGTCCTTGCATTTGCCCACGAACTTTGAAACCCTACAATTCCCGGTGCATATGAAAGAAGGTCATGACTACTCGCGCGTGGAAGTTGATTTCATTTGCTTGCCTGAGCGTTCTGCTTGGTACCTCTATGCCGGCTGTAGCGGCTTGCCAAGTCAGTGAACAGGGCGGGCAGAAAACCATGGAATGCGATGCTGAAGCCATGGCAAGGGCGAACGGGACATCGACCACCGATCGACAACGCAACAGTCGTCGCATCGCCCCCGCTACTGCCGCAACGCTCACCCCTGATGTGCACTTGAATGGTGCCGCGCTTCGGATCAGTCCGATCAGTGAAGAGGATGCCGCCGCTTTATCGAAACGTGCGACGCTGAAGCGTGCCTCGAATCAGGACAACGCGAACTGACCAAAGTTGGTCGATGACTTCCCGGCGCCTGCTCGGCGCCGGAACGGAGTCAAAATCGGATCGCTTTCGAAATCAGGGCTTCTTCGCTTCAATAAGACGGCCCATTCCGTCGTATGTATACGTCACCGCGCCGGCAGCCGATGATCCAATGGTTACGGTGACAGACGCAGACTCCGTCATGGCGCCTCGATTATCGATCGCCCTGGCAGAAAACGTGTATGCACCTTTGGCCAAGCCAGTAAGACGTGCGCTGAAGGGTGAGTTCGTGTCCGTCGAGACCAGCACGCCGTCCCTGTAGAACTCGACTTGGCTGACCGTGCCATCGGTATCGAGCGCAGACGCATTCACGGTGACAGCCGACCCCGCAGGCAGCGATGAGAAATCAGCGGGGGACGTAATCGAAACGCTGGGTGCTCGATTCACAATGACGCTCACAGCCACTGAGGTGCTACTCGACCCAGCGTTGTCATAGGCCTTCGCCGTGAAACTATAGGCGCCTGCCTCCAGCGCCTCGACCTCCACACTGAACGGTGCCGCTGTCGATGTCGCGATCAACGTTCCACCGCGGTAGAACTCCACCTTCTTGATTGAGCCGTCGCCGTCTGTCGCTGATGCGATAACGGTAAAACTGCCTGGTTCCGCGAAGACCTCATTGCCGGCCGGCGACGTAATGCTCACCACTGGTGACGTATTGTTTGAAACGCTGACCGGAACGGCTGACGACGATACAACGGCACCCCGATTGTCGTAAGCCTTTGCTGTAAGTGAGTAGTTCCCACCTGCAACACCGCTCCAGGAGAACGCATACGGTGCTGTCGTCGCAGTGCCGATCAACGTGCTTCCGTTGTAGAACTCGACCTTCGAGATGCTTCCGTCGCCATCCGCAGCACTTGCGGCCAGCGATATCGTCGCGGGGGGTGCAAAGTTAGCACCCGCAGCCGGAGAGGTTAGGCTGACGGTCGGTAGTGTGTTCGATATGAGGTTGATGGGGGCACTTGTCGTCACCACTCCACGATTGTCGTAAGCCCTGACCGTAACCGCGTGGGTGCCGGCCGGGACGTTGGACCAAGTATGCGTGTACGGCGGCGCCGTGTCGGTCGCAAGCAATGTCGCACCGCTGTAGAACTCCACTTTGGTCACGCTGCCGTCGGAGTCGGCTGCGCTTGCGTTCAGCACAAAGGTCGCGGGGGCTGTCGCCACCGAATTGTTCGCCGGTGCCGTGATGCTCACTGTAGGCGCAAGGTTGGACACCAGGGTGATCGCCGCGCTCGTCGAAACAGTACCGCGGTTGTCGTAGGCCTTCGCGGTAACAACGTGACTCCCCGAGGCAACATTTGTCCAGTTGTAGGTGTAAGGAGGCGCCGTCACTGTGCCGAGCAATGTTGTCGCGTTGTAGAACTCCACCTTCGCAACGCTGCCGTCGCTATCTGATGCCGCGGCGGTGAGCGTGAATGAAGCGGGTGCCGGCACAACCGTGTTGTTTGCGGGAGCGGTGATGCTGACCGACGGAGAGGCGTTCGAGATCAGGGTCACCACCGGACTGGTGAGCACGCCACCGTTGTTGTCATACGCCTTCGCACTTACTGGATAGCTACCCGCCGCGACATTTGCCCACGAGAAGCTGTACGGTGCCGTTGTCGCGGTACCCAACAAGGTGGCGCCGTTGTAGAACTCGACTTTGGTGATGGATCCGTCGCTGTCGGACGCTGTCGCACTCAGTCCGAAGCTTGCCGGCGCCACCTGTACCGTATTGTTTGCCGGAGCGGTCAGACTCACGGCAGGCAGCGTATTCACGCGCAGTGAAATCGGCGCCGAGGTGCTCGTACCGTTCCGGTTGTCATAGGCCCTCGCCGTAAGCGAATAAGTACCCGACGCTGGCGCGGACCACGTGTACGAATAGGGCGTTGCAGTTGCGGAGCCCAGCAGGGTCGTACCGTTGTAGAACTCCACCTTGCTTACCATGCCGTCGGAGTCGGACGCGCTTGCGGTCAAGGTGACATTCGACCCGGGTGCAACAACGCTGTTGTTGGTGGGCGCCGAAATACTCACTGTGGGCAGGGTATTGGATACCAGTGTCAGGGCTGCACTGGTGGTCGTGGTACCTCGATTGTCGTAAGCCCTCGCCGTAATCGTGTAGGAGCCGGCCGCAACCCCGCTCCAACTGTAGTTGTAGGGCGCAGTCGTTACGGTACCGATCAGTGTCGAGCCGTTATAGAACTCGACCTTAGAAATACTGCCGTCGGAATCGGTGGCCGTAGCCGTCAGCAGATAGGTCGCAGGGGCGGTCACGACGCTGTTGTTTGCCGGTGCGGTGATGCTGACGGTCGGTGCGGTATTCGACACCAGCGTCAGCACGCTGCTGTTTGCTGTCGCACCCCGGTTGTCGTAGGCCCTTGCGGTCACGGAGTAAGAACCCGATGCAACGCCGCTCCAGCTATAGCTATATGGCGCGGTCGTCGCCGTCCCGATCAGGGTTGAGCCGTTATAGAACTCGACCTTCGAGATGCTACCGTCTGCATCCGTCGCAGAAGCGGTGAGTACAAAGGTGGCCGGCGCCGATGTGACCGTGTTGTTTGCTGGCGCCGTAAGACTGACCGACGGCAATCCGTTCGAAACCAGAGTGACCGGAGTACTCGTTGCAGTGCGCCCGCGATTGTCATAGGACCTCGCGGTAACGGAGTAGCTACCGGCTGCAACATTCGTCCAGCTGTAGCTGTAAGGCGATGTTGTCGCGGTACCGATCAGCGTCGTTCCGCCTCTATAGAACTCCACTTTCGTGATCGTGCCGTCACTGTCCGACGCGCTCGCAGTCAGCGTGAAGGTTGCCGGCGCAGGCTGGACCGTGTTGTTTGGAGGCCCCATCCAGGCAATGGTCGGCGCGGCATTCGAGATCAAGGTGACCGGTACACTGGTCACACTTGCCCCGCTGTTGTCGAAAACCTTTGCGGTCAGCGAGTAGCTGCCCGCTGCAATCGCGCTCCACTGATACGTATAGGGCGAAGCAGTCGCCGTTCCGAGCAAGGTGCTGCCGTTATAGAACTCGACCTTGGTCACCGTGCCATCGGCATCCGCGGCCGCAGCCGAGAGCGTGACAGAACCGGGAGCGCTGACGACTGCGCCCTCTGCCGGTGCCGTAAGAGAGACTGTCGGCAACTGATTCGCTGGAACGGTCACCGTAATCGGCACGGCTGCACTGGTCACAGACAGGCCCGCGTTGTCGAAGGCCTTTACAGTCAGACTGTAGGCGCCGGTCGCAACCCCGTTCCAGGAGTGACTGTAGGGTGCCGTCGTAGACGTTCCAAGCAGAGTGGTACCGCTGTAGAACTCGACTCTGGAAACCGATCCGTCGCCGTCAGCCGCCGTGACGTTGATGGCCACATTGGCAGGCGCAACGAATACGGCATTCGCCGCCGGCGCGCTGATGCTCGCCGTTGGTCGCGCAGAGACGATCACCGGGACGGTCGTCGAGACAGTCATCGCGCCCTTGTTATCGAAGGCGCGCGCGGTGAGTGCGTGCGTACCGCCCACGTTGATCGTCAGTGTTCCGGTATACGGGGCCGCGGTCATCGTGCCGAGGTAGATGCCGCTATCAACAAACTCGATTCGGCTGATCGAACCATCTGCGTCAGCAGCGGTTGCGGCGATCGGAATAGCGGCCCCAAGCGCATACACCGAATTGGCAGCTGGGGCGCTCAACGAAACGGTCGGCTTCGCATTCGCAGCATCCGTCGGTGTGACCGTGACCGAAACCGCCGCGCTCTGGGTTGATGCACCCTGGTTGTCCCACACCTTAACGGTGACCGGATACGTACCCGCGGCCAGATTGCTGACGTTCACGCCGAAAGGCGCCACAGACTGCGCCGCGACCATGGTCGTTCCGAAAAAGTACTCGACGCGGTTGATGCTTCCGTTCGAATCCGCCACGACCGGGATAACCGTGAAGCTGGCCGGCGCCATATACAGCGCCGCATTGACCGGATAGACCACTGACGCGGAGGGCGCGGCGTTGCCCGAATCGGGCGCCAGCACTGAGACGGTCACCGCGTTCGATGTCGTCACCAGGTTGCCGCTGTCGTAGACCTTGATGGTGAGCACATACGTACCTGCCGCAACATTGTTCCATGTGAGCGTGCCCCCGCTGGCGAACGTACCCGCAAGCGAGCCGCCGATATACAGCTCCACCTTAGATACCGGACCTTCGGCATCACTAGCCAGCATTGAGATAGGAATGCTGGCGGGCGCCGTATAGGTCGCGCCACTGAATGGATATCCGATGACGGCATTCGGGGCAGTATTCGTCTGGGAAAGCGAAGGTGTGGGAAGCGTGAACAGCAGCAGGCACGGGAGCAGCAGGAACAACCACTTTGCAAAATTCATCTCACACTTTCAAGAGACACGGAAAACCCCAAGAAAAATCTGAGGCATGGGAAACACTAGCCCAATCCTTTCGACGGCGGCGGAGAGCACGCTAAATATTTGACATTCGAGACCACGAGACTGTACAGACCAATGAAATCACTGACATCAGAGAAATTAACGAAAAATACAATCGAGAAAGCACTCAATCCCTACATGTATCGATGCCATAAAAATACAAAACACACCGCCCCACTCCAACATGAGGCCAAAGACACGTCGAACTTGAATACCAAACCCTAGGTCTTTTCATTCAACCAATTTAGACAATGTGCAAAAAAGCAACGCTCCGGAAAAACTCCGCCAAACCAAATCTCAACCACCCCCTCTCGACACCCACTCCGTTTTCACAACAGTAAACCTAACGATACTAGAGAGTTACGCAGATGCAGACCTGAATACGCGACGCTACGGATCATGCGTTGCGTTGGGCCAACACCCCAACCGAACGTGAGCAGTGGTCGATTTCGAATAAAAAAGCTCTCCCAAGCCCCGAGGTTGGCGCCGCTCCGAACATCATTGTCCGCATGCACTCCATGGCAACGTGCTCGCTCTAACCCACGAATCAAGCGATTTTCCTGCAACTTCATTGACGGAAACGAGGAGGCCGTGATCGTTGTCGACTGCAACCTGAGTTTTGATCGGCACGGATCGCAGAAGACTCTCAACAAGAGCCCCCCCCCTCCATTCAATCAGATAGGCAATAGGCTCAGTCACTAATTTCACGAGGCGAGCGCGTTCATCATCATCGAATTCGTCAAGCACGCGATCGTCCCGACAAACCGAAAGCCACTCCGACTCACGGTCAATCGTGATACAACCGGCAATGCTGCGCCTACCATCATGCTCCGTGGCCCAAGACTCGGGTGACCAACGGCTTCCGCGTTCGACTAGCAACACTAGGCTATTCATGGCTTAACAACCTCAATCAAAGTTCTCAGGCAGTTGGTTGCAGTGCAACCCCGAAGAATAGACGGCTTCAGATCAGGTCCATATCCAATAGTAGGCAGACCTGTGGCCTGTTCGGTCCTGTGCAATTGACTGGTTAAGCCCTTGCCACCACCTGACTTGACTTGAACGACGCCATTTTTCAGCAAAATGTCGGCGTCAGTTACTAGTCGGCCGGCCGCATCTCGGATCGGAACGTTCACCCCGACGACGTGTCCGGGATATGCAGCATCAATCTTCGTTGCGAGATCTCCAACCAGAGGATCAGCAGATGTGAAGACCCTGCCCTTTGCACCAGATGCCCCTCTGCCAAACAGCTTACTAGCTCGTCCGACCACGCCCGCCACAGGAATCGGCGTCATGGTCGCGGCTGCGTCCTGCACACCAATAGCTGCCGAGTGGTGGAAACTTCCGTAGAACGGGTGCGGGCTCTCCTTTAGCTCGCTCACCGAATCAAATTTGCCGCACTGACCTCCCGCTGCCAGAAGCACTTCTCCAGCCTCTATATCGATTCGAAGTCGCTGTTGATCTGAATCGCTGAGAATGAGCCCCTCTTGATCTTCGTACTCGTCCTCCGCATCAAAAGCCATGCACCCGCTATGGCTGGACGAACTCGAATTCCCATTCACGGGATTCGCCCGAATCAACCCGCTCGGATCGGTAAAGTTAACCGGGCTATTGGTGACATACGCGTACTCGTTGATCCCGCCCGCGAGCCCGATCGGGTCACGTTGTGTGAAGCGGGCAAGCGTCGGGTCGTAGTAGCGCGCCCGGTAGTAGATGAGCCCGCTTGCATCCGGCTCGCGGCCAGTGAAGCCGTAGCGGTCGATTCTGCCGAGGGTGGCACCCGGCTGCCTGTTGCCCCACGGATCGAAAAGCTGGGTGCCGACGAGCACGCCTTCGTCGTTGGTCACGGCCACGCTGCTGTTCAGCGGGTCCTGGTGGTAGTAGCGCTTGTCGAAGCTGCCCGCAGCGTTGCGGGTGTAGCGCACGATGGGGTCATCGGTACCCGGCCCGTGGGTAGTGATGACTTGCGGGCGCGACCAGTCGTCCTGGTATTCAGCAACGATATCCGGGCCGTTGTACAGGTACCAGGTATTCACGCCGTTCTGCGTCTTGCGCACGCGCCGGCCCTGGTCGTCGTAGCCATAGGTCTCTACCAGCCCCACCCTGCTTGCGCGCTCGAGCTGATTGTCCGCGTCGTACTGCAGGCTCAGCACCTCGTTTCCGCTACAGTCGGTCGGGGCGCCAGCCGGCAGCGCCGTGACGCTGCCGCCCGAACACTTGCGGGTCAGGTTGCCGTTGGCGTCGTAGACCAGAGCGCCGATCAGGATGCCGGCCGCGCCGGGGCTGCGTATTTCGTTCAGCTGGTTGCTGAGGTCGTGCAGATACGCAGTGACCACGCCCCCCTCGGTCTTGCTGATGCGATTGCTGAAGATGTCGTAGCCGTAGGCGTAGGTTTGGGCAGGCTGAGCGAACGCACCCACCTTGTCGGTCGCGCTTTTCTTGCGGCCGAGCGTGTCGTAGGTGAGGTCGTGCTGGCTCAGCGTCGCGGTCGTTCCGGTGCCATAGTCGTACGCGGTGTTCCGGAGCTGCTTGAGCGTGTTGTCCGCGTTGTAGGTAAAGTCGCTTACCACGCCGTTGGCCAGCCACTTCTGACGCAGCCGCGCCCCCTGGTCATAGACATACGTGACGTAGCTGTCCTGACTGTCCCACAGGGCCATGAGCCTGCCGACCGCGTCGTAACGGTAGTCGATGGTACCGATGTCGGTACCGGTCATGCGGTTCAGACGGCCACCGGGGCTCCATTCGTAATCCAGCGACTTGCTGGCCCGGCTGTCGGTGGTCCGGACCAATTGGTGTGCGTCGTTGTAGAGGTAGGCATAACTGACCTCCGGCGACTGGGCAAACGTCACCTGGCCCAACGCATTGCGTATATAGCTCACCACGCCCGAGCTGTTGCTGCGTGTGCGCAGCACACCGCCGTAGCCATGAGTCTGGGTCGTGACGATATTGCGCGGGTCGGTAATGCGGTCTACGTTGCCATGAATGTCATAGTGAAAACGCCAGGCCTTGCCCGCCGCGTCGGTTTCACGAATCTTGCGGCCGAAGTCGTCATACTGATAGGTCTGCTGAACGACGGTCACGTCATTTCCGGGTGTGGCGCCGGCCGCGTCCGTCCGGCCGGCCGCAACGCTTTCCAGATTGCCCAGCGTGTCGTAGCTGTTGCGCGTCACGCTGCGGATCTGGCCCAGCGCAGGATCTTCGACGACGGGTCCAGCAACTCGGACCGGGCGGTTCAGCTCATCAAAAGTCGTCAGAGAGTTTGCCCCTCCATGATCGGTAACCAAAACGACGTTGCCATTCTCGTCATAGTCGTAAGTCACGCGCCGACCGCCGGCGTCGGTCACCGACTTCAGCCGACCATCCCGGGTCTTGTCGTAATAGGCATAGGTGGTTGTCGTGCCGTTGGCATCGGTGATCGTACGAGGCTTGCCTTCGAGATCCAGGTCATGAGCGACAGCGTTGCCCTCCTGGTCGTAGGCACGCACGACGCGGTTCATGTCGTCGTAATCGAACGTAACCGCGTAGCCGTCCGGATTGGTAATGCGGGTCACATTGCCGGCTGCGTCGTACTCAAAAGCGGTGGCATTACCCGCCGAATCGATGCTGGTCACCTTGCGGTCTGACTGGTCATAGACGGCGCTGCTGCTGTCCGCGAGACGGCCAAGTCCTTCAGCCACGACAACCAGGCGCTGCGAGAGCACGTTCCCGTTGGCGTCATAGTTGAAATCACGCCAATTGTTCATCGCATCGGTCGCCCGCTCGACACGGCCGTTTGCATCGTACTGGGCCTGCGATGTGTACCAATTGGAGGTCACGCTCGTCGTAAGGCGGCCATAGTCATCGTAGGCCTGCGACGGAGACGTCTGCGTAACGACGCCTTCGCCATTCGAATCCCCGGTGCGGCTGATCGAAAGAACATTAAGGCTGTTCGCGTCGTAGTTGAAGGTAACGAGCGGGCCGCTCTGGTTGGCGAAATCTTTGACGGCCTTGACGGTACGCAGGTTGCCGTAGGAATCGTAGGTATTGATGACCTGAGCCCTAATCTCGGAGGCAACCGGCACGTAGCTGGCAGGGTCTGCAGCTGCACCGAAACCTGCTCCGAGGTGGATCGTCTGAAGCACATTCCCTTTGGCATCGAACTTGTTGAGAACGTGGTTTCCGCGCGCATCCTTCGTCTTGCCCGCCTGCCCAAATGCAGAGTAGTGCGAATAGACCACCGTGTTGCCGGACGGCAAGGTCACCAGTGTGGCATTTCCCTTCGCGTCGTAGGCGTACTGAGTCTGGAAACCGAGTGGCGTGGTCTCTGACGTGTGCTTGAAGGGGTGATTCGTGTCGGTGAACAGATAGTTGTACTCGCCACCGTTCTCCTGCACGATCCGTATGGAATTGCCATCCCGATCAAAGAAAAAGTAGCGGGTATGGCCTCTTTCATTGATGGTTCGCGATTCACGACGGAAGTCGTTGTAGACGAAGGACATGCTTTCGCCCTGGCTGGTCGTGTGCCGCATGACCTTGCCGTTCGCGTAATACTCGAACTCCATGCCATTACCGCGAGGCAGCACATAGCTCTTCATCGCGTGCGCAAGTTGGCCCGAGGTGTAGTACGTATAGCTCGCCGGGCTGATCGTACCGGCTACTGCAAGCGGACTTTTGAACGAGTTCAGATTTCCATTCTCGTCGTATCCGTATTGACGACGCAGGCCTTTCCAGTCTTCGATCTCATGGATGCGACCTTGAGCATTGTGCTTGAGGGTAATTTTCCGGTTCAGTGCATCACTGATCACGACATCGGTCGTCGTCGGATACGCCACCGTGAGCACGTTTCCGCTGCGATCACTGATCGACAGCAGTCTCGCTTTCTGATTCGTGTTCGTTGACGTACCGTTCACCGGCTCGAACACATATAAAGTTCCGTTCGGCTCCTTGACCTCGTACGTTCCGGTGGATGTGCGCGTCAGGGTCTGATACACACCCGGCTGAGCGGAGAGTGTTGCGCCGTTGTTGATCTTGCCGCTTACGTGTGAAGTCGTCTTGAAGAAGCGTTCCGCGCCAGTACCATCAACCCAGCTCACTTTGGCTTCGCCACTTTCGACGCCTTTGAACCTGATGAACTGGTTGTAACTGTGGGTCCAGCCAAAGCCCAGGGGGCCGTCAGCGGGCTCTTCTGAGTTATAGGTTCGCTCGAAGATGATGGGCAAGCCACGACTTTTGATGTGGATATCCCGTTCTGTGTGAACCAGATTGCCTGTGAGCATATTGACCGGATCACCCGCCATCGCCATCGAGCTGCTCCGCCCTTTCGAAGAGGTCGGCGTCCCACCAGGTTTGAGACTTGAGCTGATCGAACCTACAAAATTAGTATCGAGATAATTTGCCGGAACGTTGTAAAGAGCAGTCAGCGGTGGTTTCTTGAGCATGCCATACCCACCGTTTGCGGCAAAGGCCCCGCTGATACCCATGGTGATACCGTCCGGACGGTTGATCTCGAAAACCGCTCCAACCCATGCTTTTGTATTGCCCTCCCCAAGATAACTAATCGTAGATTTCGGCACCTCGATGAACGCATCGGGAATGAAATCCCCGGCCGCATCCTTCAGCTGCATCGTGAATTCAGACTCCCAGTTCCACATCGACGAATGCATATTCGTCCGGAAACTGGCGATATTGGCCGGTGTAATCTTCAGCAAAGGGATACCCATTTCCTTCGCGTACTGCATCCCTCGTACTGTGGACACAGCATCGATCCGCGCCGTCTCTTGCCAGATATAATGTTCGTACGCCGACCCAGAATAGCTTAACAGCCGCAGGGTCTTGGCGGTTTCGGCCCGATCCGTCGCTGTATCAAAAGTTGAACTATCAATCTTCGTAATGCTGACCGACGAGAAGACATCAACGAGCGTACCCTCAAGGGAGACGCCATAGGGGATATCAAAAACGTAAGACACCCTGGACTTCGACTTAGACAGCCCTAGATGAACACTCGAATCAGCGGCAACTCCGTTAAGGCGAGCAAGTTGCCTGAACGAATCAGTTATATAGCGCCCATACTTCAGCCCTGCGATATAAAGAAACTCACCTTCCGTGGCATCTTGGTTCGTCAGTGGAGAAGTGGTCTGGCGATTTGCGTCGAGCAGTTTATTGACACGATACTCAAGCATCCGGTCCGAGCCGTGTCGTGCATAGGCGATAATCGCGCTGTAATCGGCCGCATCTGTTCTTCGAATCGCCTCACTGATTCGAGTATAGTCCGATAGCGCAGTACTGGAGGCCACAAGAATTGGGTCAGGAACCCACACCCTGAGCCGCAGATCGTGGGAAACCGTGCAGAGCCCCACAATGCTTCCGGAAGCCACCTCAATACCATCAAGCAGCAGAACAGGTTTCACCTGGATCGTACACGGCAATGCAGGCGCCGGAGTTGTGGCCTTCCACGTATCCAGTTGATTCTGATAGGCCGCGGTCGAACCTTTGAAAGCAAGCGTGAGTCGCTTAAAGACAAGATCGGAAAGAGAAAACTGCTTGGTGATTCCGAGCGTATTGATGCTGAACTGCACCCGATGACTTTCGGGCAATGAAGATACTTCGCTCACTCCGCCCAAGTTATCCCAAGAGTCATATGAATAGACGTCATACGGCAGCGATGCAGGCAGAACATCATACAATCGCTTAACCTGGGGACCGGCGTAAGGAACATCCACCAGTGAGTTGCTCCCATATCCGGGAGATTTTGTTCGAACATTCGAAAGCACAGCTCGACTATAGACCTCACCCGGCAGATCGTCTGAACGCGCAGTCAGATAACTCGTATAATTGAAATTGACGTTATGGGCGATTCCAGGTTTGTAATCGTATTGCTTGAAAGATGGATCGAGCGGCACCCATCTATTCTGACTTTCGTCTCGACGACTACCTCGGTAATTACCGTAGGGAACACACGCACTCACCCAGACATGTGAGAACTGAATTGCATCTTCGCCTGGCGAGTATGTCGCGGTCGGATAACGCCCTTTAGCCAAGATCTTCAGCGCGGCAATATTAGTCTTCGTGCCAATCCAGTTCCGCGCAAGTTCGGATTTGATATGGACGGTACCCCGAACATATCTGGCAGGTATATTTGACGCCCTCAGCAAGGCGATCAACAGCGAGGACTGATCTATAGAAGTACCGGCCTTGCTCCATAGCGTACCCAAAGCACCCTTGGTCGCCCCCCAGTTTGGCTCGAACTGAATCTCGTGACTAACGTATGCCAGAATTTTCCTGGGATCGTAATCCAGACTTCTTGCAAGCGCCCTCATCTCGTCGTCCAGCTGGACATCTGGAGTTGCGGCAAGATCATCCGGAGTGAACCCACAGCCCGCTGCAGCGCCTTCCGACAACGACAACGGAACGGCCGGTCCCGCGACCAGCGTTCGATCGTCTTCATTTCTCATCTGTACATACTTGGGCAGCACTCGGCTCGGCACAGCCTTGCTCGACGGAATTGCCTCGATGTACCTCTGGAAGGGAAAGTCCCGCGAAGAGGCCTCTCCCGGCAGATTTGCGGGAGGAGACATGCGGGCGAGAAGTGACGTGGCTGCATCCAATGCGCGTCGATAGCTCGTATCGGAGTCGGCTTTCTGCAGCCGTTCAAGAGCACCATCCAGTTCGGCAAAGCGCGCCTCTATCGCTGCGCTTGTTTCACGCGAGACATTAAATCCGTGATCTTGCTGTCGAAATGCATCCTTGATCGCAGCGAGCTCTCGAAGTTGACCTTCTATCAGCATGCTGTCTTCGGCCGTTCGCAGCCACCTTCGCCCCCCTGCGCTCTTTGAACGAAATCCAGCGAGGACGCTGGATGTTCGGCCCATCGTATCCTTCAGACGCGAAACGACAGGAGCTTCAACCGTACGTGCCCGCATGCGGTCCACGACCGAACGAACAACGTCATCAGGTATCGGCGCGGGATCACGATGCCTTTCGTTGTCGGCACGCACAAAGCCAGATAGTGCGAACAGGATAACCAGGCCGACGGCACGAATTTTGACCATTATTTAACGCCTTGAATCTTGTCGAGATCTTGTGGGAGAAACGCGAAAAAACCTACGGAGAAAACGTATCAGTTGAGATCCACGATAAGATCGGTTACCGCGTTCCCGTTCTGATCGAATGCCTTCACGGAAACTACTGCAAGTCCAGTCACACCACCTGCGACGTAAAATCTGAAATGGGAGATATTTGAAAGAAGCACGCCGTTCGATGGCGTGACAAGAACCCGGATCCTCGACCCATCATCGGACCAGTTCACACTCTTGATATCGCCACGCGGATTGGTAACCCAAGGCTTTCCGACGCCCGAATCCCGACTGAGTTCGATCTGAATTCCATACGGAATAGTAGGGCCGGAAAACGAGACGCTCGTTGCAGGCGCCCGTTCAAGCGTCGATATCATTTCCGAGCTCAGCGACATTGCGGTTCCGTTCTGTTGAAAAACTGAAGGACTTCCAGCTCCTGCGATGACGTTCAAGGAGATCGGTGATCCGGTGACAGAGGCATCGGAGGCATCTTTTACAATGATGCTTGCTGTACCGACCGCCAACGTAGAAGGTAGATTCAGCATCAGCATGGCCTGGCTAATATCCTTGTCACCACCCGTGATCTGGGATTCAATCACGGCTCCATGAATATTGGCATTCACGCCAAGAGCCTGATTCGTCTCGGTACCCACAACCAGCCTTGAAAGTGGGTCCGGAAACACATGCGCGAGCGCACGCACTGCAGGATCGCCCGGCGGATAGGTATATGTAATCGAGTCGCTCCCCGTGATCACGACCGTCACCTCTTGCCTTTTCAGCGTCTGCGACCACCCCAACGGAAGGGTCACGGTATCGCCCGCTCGCACGCTTGAAGGAAATGTTTTCTGAGCAGCGCACCCCGACATGAGTACGCAGGCACCAACGCAAAGGTAGATGAATAACTTGTTCATTGTTGTTCTCCGAAAATCCAGACAGGCCAATCGCCCATTCAATCAAGTAGCAAGAGCTTGCGTGCCAGTGCGGCGAGGTCGGCTGCATCGACTACTCCGTCCGGCTCGAACTGGGGAGAAATGTCTGCGGCGGCATTCTGTGCAGGGGTTCCAGAGAGTTTCTTCAGAACCATCCGTTGCATCAGGATGTAGTCCGCGAGATCAACCTCTCCGTCAGCATTCACGTCACCATTACCAGGCGCTCCGCGACGCACCTCGATCAAACCGAGTCGGTGTTCGGAGCGCGGAATCGCCGCGCTATCCGTGGTCTTGAAATTGAAGACGTATGATCCGATCTGAGTTGGCGTACCCGAAATGACCCCGCTGGAGGTGAGTGAAACGCCAGGGGGTAAAATTCCGCCCGTAACTTGCCAACTGAATGGCGCGACACCGGAGAACGGCTGAAGGGACAGGGAAAATGGCTGATTGACCAGCACAGAGGTGGAGAGAGGCAAAGGCGTAGTTCCCCCCACCACTGCATTGCCATTACCCGAGTCCGCGAGGCTGCGAGAGTCGGCTACAGCCGGGTTGCTGCCCATGAGCAATTCAACCGAGTCTGGCAACCCGTCGCCGTCCGAATCGGGGCCGAGAGAGGCAGTCATGCCAAGCGCCTCGAGCACCGCTCCCGTCTGCATGGGATCCTTGCCCCAGGATCCGTCGACGTCCTGTTTCGTCAGCAAGTAGTCAAGCAGGGCGGGAAGGTCTGAATGCGTCGGTGAATAGGTGCGCACCGCGTTATATGCGCTCGCAGTAGGCAATACCGATGAAGTTCCGTCATCTCCAAGTCCTCCATCCGAATGTCGGGCACCGAGCAACCAATCGCGGGCTGAATCGGCAACTGCACTCAGCGTGTATGAGGACGTCGCACCTGGACACGCGCCAATGCCTGTCCAGCCATATCGGGTCATCAGTTCCGAAACCACGCGCAACACTACCGCAGTCGCGGCGACGGAATTCGGCCGTGCAGGGGCTGGCGCAACGGTGCTCTTGTGGCGAGCAACAAGTGGCCATCCTCCCCCAGCCGTCTGGTCAGGGAAGACGTCGCAAGTCAGAGCCGTCGCGATATGAACGTCGCGATCGGTGTATGTGGTCTCGAGCGTCGCGAGTATTCCAAGTCCCGTGTCGACGTGGTTAACACCGAAGTTCGGATAGCTCCCCCAGAGCGCCCGATCAGTTCGCGTACGCCATGCTCGCAACTGGGTTTGCTGTGCACTGGTGTTCGCAAAAGGCACAAGGCGTGATCGGATCTGTCTTGCAAGTCCGTCAACGCTCGCGGGAGTAGCGTTGCTCAGCCATGCACCGGCCGCGCGGATGGGATAGCCCTTGACGCCAACCGAAGAGAGTCCTGACGCCGCCTGCGCGGTCATCTGGACGCCTACGCCAGTGGCGTCATCCCAGTTTCCGTCGCCTCTCTGGTTCGAGATCAGCCAAGCCGCCGCTCGTGAGGCAGCGGTATCAACTTGTGCCTGCGTCGCTGCTTCGGCGTACGCACCGAGAACGCAAAGAGGGAGTAATCCAAGCACTCGTGACCAAGCAGCCAACACCCATCCCCCTTAAGCCAGTCTGTCATATCAGCGGCACACAGAGCCAAATCTCACTGCGTACGCTCAGATTCTTCTGCAACCACGAAGTACCGGCGAGCACCCATGCCCAACACGATCCGCGTGGCGCATGAACATAGCATTACAAATGGAAATGACTGGGTCATCCTAAAGGATGATAAGAGATCCCTTCTTGACAGATTCCCGCAGGGAACATGCCGATGGACTGCACGGCTGCGCGGGCCGGCATAAGATCGCGATCAAGAGTGCCGAATAGATTGGGCACGAACCGAACGATCGAAACGCTTTGCCTGCAAGCGCCTCACGCGAGTTCTGCCACTCAGCGTTGAGCTCTGTCTAATACGATTGCATGATCTGGTCAGTACAATCCGTCGCATCAGATGTCACGCAAGGGAGGTTTGGGAACAACTCCCGTCGTTGCGCAACTGAAGAACAGCGCCGCGTGAAGGGACGCCCTGGCTCGTCTCTTTGACTGAACTCATTTCGAAACTGCGCAGGGGCCTATCTATTTCTTGGACATACTTCAGTCCTGAATCCAGCGCCAATGACACTTCGCGACAAGGTGATGTCAAGGACATCGACCTACCCTGCTGGATCAACGAGCAACCGCCAGACTGACTCCGACCCAATTCACGAACGGGAAGAGAAAGCAGACGGGATCAGTATTCGACCGGAGATACACATCGGCCGCAGCACCGCGGCCGAGAATGAGCTGCATACATTGACGCGACCGAACGTTCAGTAACTGCTTTTCGGCCCGATTGGCGGCGTCGTCGGCTATCGAGCCGGCCGCGCAACCGTCTCCGCGATCCCGGACAAGAGGTCGAGCCCACAAAAAAAACGCCGCCCGAAGGCGGCGCTTGTCGTTCAACTAAGACATCTCTAGTCAGAACAGCCCCGACACCTTCCCGTGCTCGTCGATGTCGATCTTTTCCGACGCCGGCACCTTGGGCAGGCCCGGCATGGTCATCATGTCGCCGCAGATGGCGACCACGAAACCGGCGCCGTTGGCCAGACGCACTTCACGCACGTTGAGCGTGTGGCCGCTCGGTGCGCCCTTGGCGTTCGGGTCGGCGGAGAAGGACATCTGGGTCTTCGCCATGCAGACCGGGAAACGGCCGTAGTCGGCGTTCCAGCTTTCGAGCTGCTTGCGGGCGGCGTCGGAGAAGGTGACCGCACCGGCGCCGTAGATCTTGGTGGCGATGGTGGTGATCTTGTCCTGCAGCGTCGCGTTCTCGTCGTAGACGAAGCTATGCTTGCCCGGTGCGTTATCGCAAATGTCGGCAACCATGCGCGCCAGTTCTTCGGCGCCGGCACCGCCGCTCGCCCAGTGGCGGGCGATCACGAACTTGCCGCCGAGCGCTTCGATGCGGCTCTTCAGCAGCGCGATTTCGGCGTCGGTGTCGAAGGTGAAGTGGTTCACCGACACGACGCAGGGCAGGCCGTAATGCTCGGTGATGTTCTTCAGGTGGCGTTCGATGTTGACGATGCCCTTTTCCAGCGCGGCCAGGTTTTCCTGGTTCAGGTCTTCCTTCTTCACGCCGCCGTGGAACTTCAGCGCGCGGATGGTGGCGACCAGCACGACGGCCGACGGGTTCAGCCCGGCCATGCGGCACTTGATGTCGATGAACTTCTCGGCGCCGAGGTCGGCACCGAAGCCGGCTTCGGTCACGACGTAGTCAGCCATCTTCAGGCCGGCCTTGGTCGCGGTGACCGAGTTGCAGCCGTGCGCGATGTTGGCGAAGGGGCCGCCGTGGATGATGGCCGGGTTGTTCTCCAGCGTCTGCACGATGTTCGGCTTGATCGCGTCCTTCAGCAGCGTGGCCATGGCGCCCTGCGCCTTCAGGTCGCTCGCGTACACCGGCTTCTTGTCGCCCAGTGTGTAGCCGATGATGATGCGGCCGAGACGTTCCTTCAGGTCCATCAGCGAATTGGCCAGGCACAGGATGGCCATGACTTCGGACGCGACCACGATGTCGTAGCCGTCCTCCCGCACGAAGCCGTTGGCGGTACCGCCCAGGCCGATGGTGATCTTGCGCAGCGCGCGGTCGTTCATGTCGACCACACGCTTCCACTGGATCAGGCGCGGGTCGATGCGCAGTTCGTTGCCGTGATTGATGTGGTTGTCGATCAGCGCCGACAGCAGATTGTGCGCGGCACCGATCGCGTGGAAGTCACCGGTGAAGTGCAGGTTGATGTCTTCCATCGGCACGATCTGCGCGTAGCCGCCGCCCGCCGCTCCGCCCTTGACGCCGAACACCGGGCCCAGCGACGGTTCGCGCAGGCAGATCATGGTCTTCTTGCCGATACGGTTCAGCGCATCGCCCAGACCGACGGTGGTCGTGGTCTTGCCCTCGCCGGCCGGCGTCGGGCTGATCGCGGTGACCAGGATGAGCTTGCCGTCAGGACGGTCCTTCAGGCTGTTCAGGTAGTCGAGCGACACCTTGGCCTTGTAGTGGCCGTAGGGCTCGATCGCGTCTTCCGGGATGCCCAGCTTGGACACCACCTGGCTGATGCGCTGCATTTTCGCCTGCTGGGCGATTTCGATATCGGATGCCATATTGGTTTTTTCCGTGTAGTCGTCAATCGGATTGGAAAGCGGCGGGCCTCACTACCCGCCGTTACTGCGTCTGCTGTTCACTGCTTATATATATGCATCGTGCGGCCGGGCCCTCCCCGGCCGCAGCGCCGGACACTCAGCGTGCCGCGGCGATCGTGTCGGCCTTGGCGATCAGCGCTTCGGCCATGCGGATGCTGGCGATGTCGATCAGGCGACCGTCGAGCGACACGGCACCGCGACCTTCCTTCGCTGCCTGCGCCATCGCTTCGAGAATGCGGCGAGCCTTCGTCACTTCGGCCTCCGACGGCGTGTAGACCTTGTTCGCCAGTTCGATCTGCGACGGGTGAATCGCCCACTTGCCTTCGTAACCGAGCACGGCAGCGCGGTTCGCCGCGGAAATATAGCCGTCCGGATCGTTGAAGTCACCAAACGGGCCGTCGATCGGACGCAGGCCGTAGGCGCGGCAGGCGACCATCATGCGGGTCTGCGCGGCGTGCCACGGATCGGTCCAGAAGGACTGGCGGTTACCCTGCTCGTCCTTGTCGGTCAGCACCACGCTGTCCTTGTTCACGCCACCGATCACGGTGGTGCGGGCGCGGGTCGAAGCGGCGTAGTCGGCCACGCCGAAGCTCATCGCTTCGAGGCGCTTCGACGACTGCGCGATCGCCTCGACGTTGGCCATGCCGAGCGCGGTCTCGATCAGCACTTCGAAGCCGATGCGCTTGGTGCGCTTCTTGGCGGCCTCGATCTGGGTGACCATCATGTCGACCGCGTACACGTCGGCGGCGGTGCCGGCCTTCGGAATCAGGATCATGTCCAGGCGCGGGCAGGCTTCGACGATGTCCACCACGTCGCGGTACATGTAGTGGGTGTCCAGACCATTGATGCGCACCATCATGGTCTTGTTGCCCCAGTCGACGTCGTTCAGGCCTTCGATGATGTTCTTGCGCGCCTGCTCCTTGTCGTCCGGCGCAACCGCGTCCTCGCAGTCGAGGAAGATGATGTCGGCGGCCGACTTGGCGGCCTTCTCGAACATGCCCGGGTTGGAACCCGGAACGGCCAGTTCGGAACGGTGCAGGCGGGGCGTCGCTTGTTCGATGATCGTGAAGCTCATGGATGTCTCCTCCGGTGGATGGTGCGAAGTCTGTTCAGAAGTCGGGCCGGACGATCAGCCGGTGGCGCCGAAACCGGCGGACACGCAGTTGATCGACAGCAGCAGGGCCTTGCGGAATTCCTCTTTCCGCGCGGCGTCGTCGGTCATGCGGAAGGCGCGCAGCAGCGAAATCTGCTGGCGGCTCACCTGGTTGACCACCGGCAGCCGGTGGTCGAGTTTCTGGCGGTAGTCGGGGAAGCGCTCGGCCAGGCCACGGGTGCCCGACAGGCGCAGGATCTGCGTGCGCGTGATGTCGTATTCGCGGGCGATCATGCCGAACACCTCCTCGCGCACACCGGCGTCGGCCACCAGCTGGCTGTACTCGCGAGCGATGTCGAGATCGACCACGGCCAGCGTCTTCTCCACTTCATCGACGATGAGGCGGAACAGCGGCGACTCGTTGAACATGCGTGCCAGCAGTGCTTCACCGCTGGCACCGCGCACACCGATGAAATTGGCGAGGCTGGAGCCGACGCCGTACCAGCCGGTGACGATGTGGCGGTTCTGCGACCAGGCGAACACCCACGGAATCGCGCGCAGCTCGGCCAGCGACTTGGCACCGAAGCGGCGCGCCGGGCGCGAGCCGATGTTGAGCAGCGAAATCTCTTCCAGCGGGCTGGCTTCCTGGAAGTAGCCGACCAGCGCCGGATTAGAGATCAGGTTCTGGTAGGCCGCGTGCGCAGCACCCGACAGCGCTTCGAGTGCGTCGTCGAACTCGGGTACCGCGTGCGGGCCGTCGGCGCGGCCGGATTTCAGCGCGTGGTCGAACACGCTGGCGGCCAGCAGTTCGAGGTTGAAGGCGGCCGTACCCTTGTTGGCGTACTTGCTCGAAATCACCTCGCCCTGCTCGGTCAGCCGGAACAGGCCCTGGATCGAGCCGGCCGGCTGCGCGGCGATGGCGCGCCCGGCAGGCACGCCGCCGCGGCTGACCGAACCGCCGCGACCGTGGAAGAAGGCAATCTTCACGCCCGCTTCGCCGCCGACCGCGGTCAGCTTCTGCTGCGCCTTGAACAGCTCCCAGTTCGACGACAGGAAGCCGCCGTCCTTGTTCGAATCGGAGTAGCCGATCATCACTTCCTGCACGCCGCCGAGCGCGCGCACCGAGCGCTTGATCAGCGGCATCGCCAGCAGCTCGCGCATGATGGCCGGCGCACGGCGCAGGTCGTCGATGGTTTCGAACAACGGCATGATGGGCAGCGAACAGCGCTCGACACCGGCCGGGTCGGCGTACAGACCGGCTTCCTTCGCCAGCAGATAGACGCCGAGCACGTCCGACACATTGCGCGTCATGCTGAGGATGAAGCTGCCGAAAGCTTCGCGGCCGACGCGCGGACGCATGTCGGCGATCAGGCGGAACAGGCCCAGCGTTTCGGCGGCAACCGCCGGCAGACCGCTGGTGTCGCGCACACCGGCGCGCGGCGCGGCCAGTTCGGCCAACAGCCAGTCGCGCCATTCGGCGCTGTCCTGCGCCGGTGCCGGCACGTCCTCCGGTTCGCCGCGGCTGGCGCGCCACAGCGCTTCCAGCGTCTGCGTGACGCGGGTCGAGTTCTCGCGCACGTCGAGACGCACCGTGCTGAAGCGGAACATTTCGATCTGGCGGCGCAGCGGCACCACTTCGGTGTCGGCGATGCGGCCGAGCTTCGCGTCGCGCAGGCCGGCTTCCAGCGTGCGCAGATCGGCGATCAGGCGGTCGGCGGATTCGTAGCCGCGACGACAGGCCGCGCCCTCTTCCGCCTGGGTGCAGGTAATGGTGTCGTCCAGCTTGCCCAGCACGCACACCAGGAACTGGCGGAACGGTTCGCCCGGATTGCGCGCGGCAATCGCATTGCCCTCGCCGCTCTCTTCCAGCGCCAGCATCAGCGCGTCGCGGAATTCACCGGACAGCACGAGCGACGCTTCGGTCACCGACAGGCCACGCAGCAGTTCGAGCACCGACTGACGGTGGCGGCGCAGACTGGCCAGGCGGCATTCGACCAGCGCACCGCGCGTGATCGCGTTGGTGACGAAGGGATTGCCGTCACGGTCGCCGCCTATCCAGGAACCGAATTCGAGGAAGCCCGGCAGATCCGCTTCGCCGAAATGCTGCGCCATCGCCTCGTCGGCGCGCGCCAGCACGTCGGGGCCGACCTCGAACAGGGTTTCGTTGAAGAAGTGCAGGCCCCAGGCGATTTCCTGCGACACATTCGGTTTTTCGAGGCGCAGTTCGCCGGTCAGCCACAGCAGTTCGATTTCGTTGCGCAGCGCGTCTTCGAGATCGTGGCGTTCGCGCGGCGTCCAGCGCGGCGATTCGAGCTCGATCAGCATGCGGTAGATGCGGCGATGCCGTTCGAGCACGGTCACGCGCTTGGCTTCGGTCGGGTGCGCGGTCAGCACCGGACGCACCTTGAGACCGGCGAAGGCCTCGCGCACGCGCTCCGGCGACAGGCCGGCCTTCTTCGCCGACGCCAGCACACTGGCAAAGGTACCGGGCAGGCTTTCGCGGCCCTGGTGGCGCTCGATCTCGCGCCGCTTGCGCATGGCGCCGTTCTGTTCGGCGATCGACAGCAGCTGGAACAGGATGCCCTGGGCCTGGATGGCACGGCCCAGCATCTGCGGGGAAAGACTGTTGCCCGACTC
Organism: Methyloversatilis sp. NSM2; assembly: GCF_038066675.1. Taxonomy (NCBI): domain Bacteria; kingdom Pseudomonadati; phylum Pseudomonadota; class Betaproteobacteria; order Nitrosomonadales; family Sterolibacteriaceae; genus Methyloversatilis; species Methyloversatilis sp. NSM2. The sequence goes on along the minus strand of NZ_JBBUKV010000001.1, from coordinate 584,504 downwards.
GCCGGCAAGCACCGGCAGCAGTTCGGGATGGTGACGTTCGACCACTTCGCGCAGCAGCGAAAACAGCAGGTCGATCGCTTTTTCCGAGAAAGCCGCCCCGGAGGCGTCGGCAGACGCGGGAACGGAAATGGGATCACTCACCACGGTGGGAGTCTCGCAGGCTGGTGGCGGGCGTCCGCCCCACCGGGGCGGACGGAAAGCAGGGCGCGCTCCGCACGCCCCGTGCTGCTCTGCTCTTACAGCTTGGCCAGGACGGAGGCCACGGTGCTGCCCAGCTCGCCGGCGCTCGGCGCGACGGTCAGGCCGAAGGAACGCATGATTTCCGACTTCTCGGCAGCCGAATCACCGGCGGCCGAGATGATGGCGCCCGCGTGGCCCATGCGGCGGCCCTTCGGTGCGGTCAGGCCGGCGACGTAGCCGATCACCGGCTTCTTCATGTTTTCCTTCACCCAGGCGGACGCTTCCGCTTCCTGCGGGCCGCCGATCTCGCCGATCATCACCACGGCGTGGGTGTCCGGGTCTTCCTGGAACTTCATCAGGTGGTCGAGGAAGGACGAGCCGTTGATCGGGTCGCCGCCGATGCCGACCGAGGTCGACACACCGATGCCCAGCTGCTTCATCTGCGCGGCCGCTTCGTAGCCCAGCGTGCCCGAACGCGACACGATGCCGATGTTGCCCTGCTTGTAGATGTGGCCCGGCATGATGCCCAGCATGGCCTTGCCCGGGCTGATGATGCCGGCGCAGTTCGGGCCGACCATCAGCGTGCGGCGCTCCTTCGGGTAGCGCATGAAGTAGCGCTTGACGCGCATCATGTCCTGCGCCGGGATGCCGTCGGTGATCGAGCACACCAGCTGGATGCCGGCGTCGGCCGCTTCCATGATGGCGTCGGCGCAGAAGGCCGGCGCGACGAAGGTGATCGATGCTTCGGCGCCGGTCGCGGCCACCGCGTCGGCCACCGTGTTGAACACCGGCTTGCCGAGGTGGGTGGTGCCGCCCTTGCCCGGGGTCACGCCGCCGACGACGTTGGTGCCGTACTCGATCATCTCCTTGGCGTGGAAGGTACCTTTGTCGCCGGTGAAGCCCTGGACGATGATCTTGGTCTTTTCGTTGATCAGAATGCTCATGTCTAAATCCTCTTGTGCTCAGCTGGCGGCGTGGGCGCGGGCGGCGTCTACCGCCTTCTGGGCTGCTTCGGTCAGCGAATCGGCGCTGATGATGGGCAGACCGCTCTCGCGGATGATGCGGCGGCCTTCTTCCTCGTTCGTGCCGGCCAGGCGGACGATCAGCGGCACCGTGATATCGATGTCGTTGCAGGCCTGCACCACGCCCTGAGCCACCCAGTCGCAGCGGTTGATACCGGCGAAGATGTTGACCAGGATGGCCTTCACGTTCTTGTCCGACAGCACCAGGCGGAAGGAATTGGCCACGCGCTCGGGCGAGGCGCCACCGCCGACGTCGAGGAAGTTGGCCGGCGCGCCGCCGGCGTACTTGATGGTGTCCATCGTGGCCATGGCCAGACCGGCACCATTGATGATGCAGCCGATGTCGCCGTCGAGACCGACGTAGTTCAGGTTGTGCTCGGCCGCCTGCACTTCGCGCGGATCCTCCTGCGACGGATCGCGCATGTCGGCCACGGCACGCTGGCGGAACATTGCGTTGTCGTCGAAGGACATCTTGGCGTCCAGCGCCAGAACACGGTCGTCCTTGGTCACGACCAGCGGGTTGATTTCGACCATGGTGGCGTCGAGATCGCGGAAGGCGCGGTAGGCGCCCATGATCGCGGTCACCGCACGCGACACCTGCTTGATCGACAGGCCCAGACCGAAAGCGATCTGGCGGGCCTGGAAGGCCTGCAGGCCGACCGCCGGTTCGACCACGACCTGCATGATCTTTTCCGGAGCACTGTGTGCCAATTCTTCAATTTCCATCCCACCTTCGGCAGAGGCGATGACGCGAACGCGCTCGGCTTTGCGGTCCAGCACGATGCCCAGATAGAGTTCGCGCTCGAACGGCTCGGCCACTTCCACGTAGACGCGCTGAACGGGCTTGCCTTCCGGGCCGGTCTGGATGGTTACCAGGCGCTTGCCCAGCAGTTCGCGGGCGGCGGCATCGACCTCATGGTAGGTCTTGCACAGCTTGATGCCGCCGGCCTTGCCGCGGGCTCCGGAGTGCACCTGGGCCTTCACCGCCCAGTGCCAGCCGCCCAGTTCCGTCGCCGTATAGACGGCCTGGTCGGGGCTGTAGGCCACGCTGCCGCGCGGCACCGGCACGCCGAAGCCCGCCAAAAGCTCTTTCGCTTGGTACTCGTGAATGTCCATGCTTCACCTTCTGTCGTGTGGAAGAGAGTGGTGGTTCATCGCTGAACCGCGAGGTGCCCGCACAGGGTCGAACACCGGATTCGTTGTAAAGAATTATGGATGAGGTCTTTTCAATTAAGCTTCACTTATACTTATCACGGCAATAAGAAAGTCCGATACGAGGCCCTTGATCCATCAGATATAGTCTGCTTGCCTTGTATTACTTCATAAGGCCTGCAGAGGACGCGGGCCGAAAGCTCACATCAGAAAGGTAATCCGAATGTTTGACCCGAAACAGACCATCGCCCATTCCGACCCCGAACTGTGGGCCGCCATGGAAGCGGAGTACGCCCGTCAGGAACACCACATCGAGCTGATCGCGTCGGAAAACTACGCCAGCCCGGCGGTCATGGAAGCCCAGGGCTCCGTACTGACGAACAAGTACGCCGAAGGTTATCCGGGCAAGCGTTACTACGGTGGCTGTGAGCATGTCGACGTCGCGGAACAGCTGGCGATCGATCGCCTCAAGGCACTGTTCGGCGCCGAATACGCCAACGTGCAGCCGCATTCGGGTTCGCAGGCCAACGCCGGTGTCTACATGGCGATGCTGCAGCCGGGCGACACCATCCTCGGCATGTCGCTGGCGCACGGCGGTCACCTGACCCACGGTTCGTCGGTGAACTTCTCGGGCAAGATCTACAAGGGCGTGGCCTACGGCCTCGATCCGGAAACCGAAGCGATCGACTACGCACAGGTCGAAGCGCTGGCCAAGGAACACAAGCCGAAGATGATCGTGGCCGGTGCTTCCGCCTACGCCCTGCACATCGACTTCAAGCGCTTCCGCGAGATCGCTGATTCGGTCGGCGCCTACCTGCTGGTCGACATGGCCCACTACTCCGGCCTGGTCGCTGCCGGCCTGTACCCGAGCCCGATCGGCATCGCCGACTTCGTCACCTCGACCACGCACAAGACGCTGCGCGGCCCGCGCGGTGGCGTAATCATGGCCAAGGCGGAGTTCGAGAAGCCGCTGAACTCGATGATTTTCCCGGGTATCCAGGGCGGTCCGCTGATGCACGTCATCGCCGCCAAGGCTGTCGCCTTCAAGGAAGCCGCGACCCCGGAATTCAAGACTTACCAGCAACAGGTGCTGAAGAACGCCCAGGTGATGGCCGAAACGCTCGTCGAGCGTGGCGTGCGCATCGTTTCGGGCCGCACCCAGTCCCACCTGTTCCTCGTCGATCTGCGTGCCAAAAACATCACTGGCAAGGACGCAGAAGCAGCGCTGGGCCGTGCACACATCACGGTCAATAAGAATGCCATCCCGAACGACCCGCAAAAGCCGTTCGTGACCAGTGGCATTCGAATCGGCAGCCCTGCCATGACGACCCGCGGCTTTAAGGAAGCCGAGGCGAAGCAAGTTGCAAATCTGATCGTGGACGTGCTGGACGCACCGAACGACGACGCCGTGATCGCACGCGTGGTCGCCGACGTCACCAAGCTGTGCGACGCGTTCCCGGTCTACGGCCGCAACAAATAAAACAAGCGGTCAGCCACCCCGACACCTTTCAAAGCAATTACAGGAGTTTCGCCATGTCTCGAATCGCCGGTCGTAACCATCTTTACGTGCCTGGTCCCACCAACACGCCGGAGCGCATCCTGCGCGCCATGGTCGTGCCGCAGGAAGACCACCGCTCGCCCAAGTTCCCGGAACTGGCGCTGTCGGTGCTGGCCGATCTGAAGAAGGTGTTCAAGACGACCGAAGGCACCATCTTCACTTTCCCGGCATCCGGTACCGGCATGTGGGAAGCGGCGCTGACCAACACGCTGTCGCCGGGCGACAAGGTGCTGTGCTCGCGCTTCGGCCAGTTCAGCCACCTGTGGGCCGACATGGCGCAGCGTCTGGGCTTCGAAGTCCAGGTGCTCGACGTCGAGTGGGGCACCGGCGTGCCCTACGACCAGTACGAAGAGATCCTGCGCGCCGACAAGGAGCACAAGATCAAGGCCGTGCTGGCCTGCCAGAACGAGACCGCCACCGGTGTGTCGAGCGACATCGCCAAGGTGCGCAAGGCGATGAACAACGCCAACCACCCGGCGCTGCTGATGGTCGATACCGTGTCGTCGCTGGTGTCGATCGACTTCCGCATGGACGAGTGGAGCGTCGACTGCACGGTGTCCGGTTCGCAGAAGGGCTTCATGCTGCCGGCCGGCATGGGCATCCTGGGCATGAGCCCGAAGGCGCTGAAGGCGATGGAAACCGCGACCTCGCGTCGCTGCTACTTCGACATCGGCGACATGATGCGCAACAACGCCACCGGCTACTTCCCCTACACGCCGTCGATCCCGATGCTGTACGGCATGCGTGAAGCGCTGAACACCATTTTCGAGGAAGGCCTGGAGAACATCTTCGCCCGCCACGAATACCTGGCCAACGGTGTCCGCGCCGCCGTCCAGGAAGGCTGGAAGCTGAACCTGTGCGCCAAGGCACCGGAGTGGTACTCGAACACCGTCAGCGCCATCCTGGTGCCGGAAGGTTTCGACGCCGCCAAGGTGATCAGCAACGCCTACAACAAGTACAACCTGTCGCTGGGCGCTGGCCTGTCGAAGGTTGCCGGCAAGGTGTTCCGCATCGGTCACCTCGGCGACCTGAACGCGCTGTCGCTGATGAGCGCGATCGCCGGTGCCGAAATGTCGATGCTGGACAACGGCATCAACGTCACCCCGGGTTCGGGCGTGGCGGCAGCCTCGACCTACTGGCGCACGAACGCTCCGCAGGCGAAGTAATATTGCGGCGGCCCGCTCCGGCGGGCCTGCGTGTCTGCTGCTCGGCCGGGTTCGCCCGGCCTTTTACATCCATAGAACAGAAGGAAGAGACATGTCGCACCACGTTGTGTTTCTCGACCGCTCCACGCTGAAGGCCAATGTCCGTCGTCCGTCCTTCGACCATACCTGGGCTGAGTACGACACCACCGCCCCGGACCAGATCGTCGAACGTCTGAAGGACGCCACTGTTGCCATCACCAACAAGGTGCCGCTGCGCGGCGACGTGCTGGCCCAGCTGCCGAACCTGAAGATGATCGGCGTGGCCGCCACCGGCTACGACGTGATCGACGTGCCGGCCTGCCGCGAACGCGGCATCGTCGTGTCCAACATCCGCAACTACGCGGTGCACACCGTGCCGGAACACGCGTTCGCGCTGATCCTGGCCCTGCGCCGCAGCATCATCGCCTACCGCCAGGACGTCGAGCGCGGCCGCTGGCAGGAAGTGGACCAGTTCTGCTTCTTCGACCACCCGATCTACGACCTCTTCGACAGCACCATCGGCATTTTCGGTGAAGGCGTGCTCGGTCAGGGCACGGCCAAGATCGCCCGCGGCTTCGGCATGAAGGTGCTGTTCGCCGACCACCCGGGTCCGAAGGCGCCGGGCGTCGAATTCACGCCGGCGGAGGAAGTGCTGGCCCAATCCGACATCATTTCCCTGCACTGCCCGCTGACGCCGGAAAGCCGCAACATGTTCAGCATGGAGCAGTTCAAGAAGATGAAGCGCAGCGCCATCCTGATCAACACCGCCCGTGGCGGGCTGGTGCACGAGGAAGACCTCGTCACCGCGCTGAAGGAAGGCATCATCGGCGGCGCCGGCTTTGACGTGCTGACCAAGGAACCGCCGAAGGAAGGCAACCCGCTGCTCGACCTGCGCCTGCCCAACTTCATCCTGACCCCGCACGTGGCCTGGGCCTCGGACGGCGCGATGCAGTTCCTCGCTGACCAGCTGATCGACAACGTCGAAGCCTACGTCAAGGGCAGCCCGGTCAACACCGTGACCTGATCAGAGTCCGCCGGCTGTGCGGCCGGCGGCCTACCCTCTTTCAGACCTCCGAGACATCACAATGAAAAAACTGCTTTACCAATTCGATACCGATGAACATCCGTCGGTGTTCGACAGCGTCGTGTGCCACGACGGCGGCGCGGACCACGTGATCGGTTACGGCGGCGTGCATCCGCACAACGTCGGCGCCATGGTCGACGGTGCGATCTTCACCCGTGCACCGAAGGACAAGAAGAACACCGCCATCTTCATCGGCGGCAGCAACATGGCCGAAGGCGAAACGCTGTTCAAGGCGGTCAAGAAGAAGTTTTTCTCGAACTTCCGCGTGTCGGTGATGCTCGACTCCAACGGCTCGAACACCACGGCAGCCGCCTGCGTCGCCTGGCTCGCGCACAGCGGTTCGCTGAAGGGCAAGAAGGCGGTCATCCTCGGCGGCACCGGCCCGGTCGGCACGCGCGCTGCCGTGATGCTGGCCAGCGAAGGCGCCACGGTAACGCTGGTGTCGCGCAAGATCGCCACCGCCGAAGAAGCCGCCAAGCAGCTCAAGGCCAACTTCAACCTCGACGTCGCGGTCGCCGAAGCGGCTGACAACGACGCGCGCGGCCGTGCCATCGAAGGCGCGAACGTGGTCATCGCGACCGGCGCCGGCGGCATCCAGCTGCTGGAAGAGCGCCACTGGAAGGACAACCCGACGCTCGAGATGATTGCCGACGCCAACGCGACGCCGCCGCTGGGCATCGAGGGCATCGACATGATGGACAAGGGCGTGGTCAAGCACGGCAAGATCGTGTTCGGCGCCATCGGCTTCGGCGCGCTGAAGATCGCGCTGCAGCGCGCATGCGTCGGCAAGCTGTTCGAAAGCAACGACATTTCGCTCGACGCGTCGGAAATCTACGCGATGGCGAAAACCATGGTGGGCTGACCCATGACGATGATCAAGGACAAGCCGGTCACCACCTTCCTCGACGAGCTCGCCTCCAGCGCGCCGACCCCGGGCGGCGGCAGTGCCGCTGCCATCATGGGCGGCATGGGCGCGGCGCTGGTCAGCATGGTGTGCAACCTGACCATCGGCAAGAAGGCTTATGTCGAAGTCGAAGGCGAAATGAAGGATCTGCTGGCCAAGGCGGAAGCCCTGCGCGCCCAGCTGACCGACTTCATCCGCGCCGACGTTGAAGCCTTCGACGGCCTGATGGCCGCCTACGGTCTGCCGAAGGACACCGACGAGCAGAAGGCCGCCCGTTCGGCCGCGATCCAGGACGGTCTGAAGAAGGCCACCGACGCGCCGCTGGCCTGCGCCCGCGCCTGCGCCGACGTGATCGCGCTGTCGCTGGTCGCCGCCGAGAAGGGCAACAAGAACGTCGTATCGGACGCCGGTGTAGCCGCTCTGGCCGCCGTCGCCGCGCTGCGTTCGGCTGCGCTGAACGTCGACATCAACGTGCCCAGCATCAAGGACGCCAATTTCGCCGCTTCGCGCCGCGCAGAAACCGACGCCCTGCTGGCCAAGTGGGTGGCCGAGGCTGACCGTGTCGTCGAGGTTGTGAAGAGCAAGCTCTGACCCGCCTGCTCGGCATCTTCAGGGGCGCCTGCGGGCGCCCTTTTTTCGTTCAGCACACGCGTGCACCTACTGCTGCGCCTGGATCTGCGCCTGCACCCGGTTCAGCCATTCGCGCATCGTCGCCAGCAGTTCGCCCTGACTGAACGAACAGCTTTCGCCGGAAAACAGCCGCGCCGATTCGAGCCGCATCAGCAGGCCGTCGAGCACCTCGCGCCACTTGGCGGGAAGCGCCGCATCATCCACGCCGTGCTGGCGCCAGGTGGCGATCAGCGCATCCATGTCGATACGACCTGCTTCGAAATCGGCCAGCGAACGGCCCAGTGCTGCGTTCATCGCTATCCTTTCCCATGTCGGAACAAGCGTTCCCGCGGCCTGCCCCTTGCGCCGGTACCAAGGCATGCGCGTACAATCGCGACCCTGGTTGCATTGCACAATAATTCGCCCGACCGACGGTCGCGGCAGCCGGGAGTCCGCATGAGTCTGTACGCCCTCGACGGCAAGACACCTGTCGTCCATTCCAGCACCTGGATCGCGCCCAGCGCGAGCATCATCGGCGACGCCGAACTGAAGGCGGACACCAGCGTGTGGTTCGGCGCCGTCATCCGCGCCGACAACGACCACATCTCGATCGGCGAGCGCTCGAATGTACAGGATGGCGCGGTGCTGCACATCGACGACGGTGTGCCGCTGACCATAGGCACCGACGTAACCATAGGCCATCACGCGATGCTGCACGGCTGCACGGTCGGCGACGGTTCGCTGGTCGGCATCCACGCGGTCATCCTCAACCGCGTCGTGATTGGTCGCAACTGCCTGATCGGCGCCAATGCGCTGATTCCGGAGGGCCGCGTCATTCCCGACCGCTCCCTGGTGCTCGGCTCGCCCGGCCGCGTGGTGCGCCAGCTCACCGACGAAGAGGTCGAGGGACTGATGCGCAGCGCCGCCGGCTATGTCGACAAGTCGCGCCTGTACCGCGACAGTCTGCAGGCCGTCCCCAGAGACTGACGTACCCTTCAGCACGGCGCGCGCGCGGTCGTTATCCCGGTGAACCACCGACATCGGGAGACTGCAATGACCCAGCGCACCCACTTCTTCTTCACCGGCGCCCACGTGCTGCCGGCCGTCATGCTGGCTGCCAGCGGCGAAACCACCGTGATGGCGGTGCTGACCTATCTGGCGCTGCTCGGCGTCGCACTGCTGTCGGCAATGGGCGAAGAGCACGCCCGCGTGCCGGTGCGCATCGAGGCCGACGAAGAGCGGGACATCCACCGTCGCCGCTGAAATCCCCGGCCGCTATACTCCCGTCGTCATGACGATTGCGGGAGCACAAATGAAATACCCCCTCTGGCTGCTGCTTGCAGCCTGCATGTCCGGCGCGAATGCGGCCGAACCGTCTGCCGCGCGGCGCGAAGGCATCGTGGTGGACCTGAACGCCGAAGCGTCCCGTCTCGCACCGAACGACCTCGCGCGCGCGCAGGCCTACATCGAACTGGGCGATACCACGCCCGGACCGCTGGCGAAGAAGGTGAATGCGGCGATGCAGTCCGCCCTCGCCACCACCAAGCCCTACACCAGCGTGAAGGTGCGCAGCGGCAACACCTCGACCTATCCGGTCTACAGCAAGAACGGCCGCACCATCGAAAGCTGGCGCATGCGCTCGGAACTGCTGCTGGAATCGAAGGACCAAGCCGCGCTGTCCGAACTGCTGGGCAAGCTGCAGACGCAGCTTGCGGTCGGCCAGCTGACGCTGGAGCCGAGCGAGGACACCGCGCGCGAAGCAGAGAATGCCGCGATCGGCGACGCCATCGCCGCCTTCAACGCACGCGCGAAGATCGTCGCCGCGTCGCTCGGCGGCAACTGGCGCGTGCTGCACATGAATGTTAACAACACCTCCGGCATGCCGCCGCCGCGCCCGCTGATGCGCAGCAAGGTGGCGATGGCCGAAGCAGCGATGGCCGACATGCCAGTCGAGGCCGGCGAATCGCGCGTCAGCGTGAACATCAGCGGACAGATCGAGATTGACCGCAAGTAAGCAGGCACTCACGCTCACCGCCGCGCTGCTGCTGGCAGGCTGCGGCACGCTGCCGGCGCCGGCGCCCGATGCGCCGGCCGCACCGCAGCCGCCTGTCGTACAGACACCGGCGCCTGCGCCGACGGCGGCCCTGCAGCTGGCCGACGACACCCACGCGCAGGACGCGGTGATCTACGCGCTCGGGCTGATCGGCAACCAGTACCGCTTCGGCGGTCGCAACCCGGACAGCGGGCTGGACTGCAGCGGCATGGTGAGCTGGATATTCGAGCAGGTAGCCGGCATCCGCCTGCCGCACAACGCGGCGCAGATCGCCCGCCTGGCGCGCCCGGTCGATCGCGCGTCGCTGCAGCCGGGCGATCTGGTGTTCTTCAACACCAGCGGCAAGCCGCATTCACATATGGGCATCTACGCCGGCGAGGGGCGCTTCATCCACGCACCGAGCACGCGCGGAAAGTATGTGCGCACCGACGCGCTGGACAGCGGCTGGTTCGCCGCGCGCATCAGCGGACTGCGCACGCTGCGTCGCGACGTCTGAACATCCGGAAAAACGACGAAATCCGCCTGACGGGGGTCAGGGCTTGCTGCGCGGCACCTGCACGAACACCTCGCCCGGCTTGACCAGGCCCAGTTCGATGCGTGCGCGCTCCTCGACCGCGTCAAAGCCGGTCTTGAGGTCTTTCACATCCGCCTCCAGCGCGACATTGCGCGCTTCGAGCCGGGTGTTGAGCGCGCGCTGCGCTTCCAGCGCACGCTCGGCTTCCCATGCCTGCAGCCACCCGCCCTTGCCGAGCCAGAGCGGGTACTGCAGCGCGGCGATCAGCGCCACCAGCAACAAGGACGGCCAGTGGCGGACCATGATCGCCGACCTGCCCGCTTACTTGCGCAGGTTGTAGAACGCCGAAGCGCCCGGGTACCACGCGGTATCGCCGAGATCTTCTTCGATGCGCAGCAGCTGGTTGTACTTGGCGATGCGGTCCGAACGGCTCAGCGAACCGGTCTTGATCTGCATTGCATTCAGGCCGACCGCGATATCGGCGATGGTGCTGTCCTCGGTTTCGCCCGAGCGATGCGAAATGACGGCGGTGTAGCTTGCGCGCTTGGCCATTTCGACGGCGGCGAAGGTTTCGGTCAGCGTGCCGATCTGGTTGATCTTGATCAGGATGGAGTTGGCGATGCCGCGGGCAATGCCTTCCTTCAGGATCTTGGTGTTGGTGACGAACAGGTCGTCGCCGACGATCTGCACGCGGCTGCCCAGACGTTCGGTCAGCAGCTTCCAGCCGTCCCAGTCGTTCTCCGCCATGCCGTCCTCGATGCTGACGATGGGGAACTTGTCGGCCAGCGTGGCGAGGTAATCGACCAGCTGGGCCGATTCCATGGTCAGACCGGCGCCTTCGAGGTGGTACTTGCCGTCCTTGTAGAACTCGGAGGCGGCGCAGTCCAGCGCCAGCACCAGGTCGCGGCCCGGCTCGTAACCGGCGGCCGAGGCGGCGTCGAGAATCATGTTCAGCGCTTCTTCGGCGCTGCCGACGTTGGGCGCGAAACCGCCTTCGTCACCGACCGTGGTCGGGTAGCCCTTCTTGTCGGTGAGCTTCTTCAGCGCGTGGAACACTTCGGCGCCCATGCGCAGCGCTTCGCGGAAGCTGGTCACGCCGACCGGCATGATCATGCATTCCTGGAAATCCAGGCTGTTGTTGGCGTGCGCGCCGCCGTTGATCACGTTCATCATCGGCACCGGCATCGCCATGCCACCCGAGCCGCCAAAATAGCGGTACAGCGGCAGGCCAGCCTCTTCAGCAGCCGCCTTGGCCACCGCCATCGACACCGCCAGCGTGGCGTTGGCGCCGAGGCGCGACTTGTTCTCGGTGCCATCGAGCTCGATCAGCGTCTTGTCGATGAAGGCCTGCTCTTCGGCATCCAGACCGATGATGGCTTCCGAAATTTCGGTATTGACGTTCTCGACGGCGGCCAGAACGCCCTTGCCGAGGTAGCGGTCCTTGTCACCGTCGCGCAGCTCGATGGCTTCGCGCGAACCGGTCGAGGCGCCGGACGGCACGGCGGCGCGGCCCATGATGCCCGACTCGAGCAGCACGTCCGCTTCAACAGTGGGATTGCCGCGCGAATCCAGTATCTCGCGCGCGACGACATCGACGATTGCACTCATGGTCGCTCCAGGTCCTCAGTAAATTTATTGAATTCGAATTCTGATCGTGTCCCGCGCCATCAGGCGAAGGCGGATTCGAGGAATCCGTGCTTCTTCGTGACGGCATCGAGGTCGCGCAGCTGGGTCAGCAGCGCTTCCATCATCGGCAGCGGCCACGCATTGGGGCCGTCCGACATCGCCTTCTCGGGGTTCGGGTGGCTCTCCATGAACAGACCGGCGATGCCCACGGCCACTGCAGCCCGCGCCAGCACCGGCACGAACTCGCGCTGTCCGCCCGAAGAACTGCCCTGCCCGCCCGGCAGCTGCACCGAATGCGTTGCGTCGAACACGACCGGGCAATCGGTGTTGCGCATGATGGCCAGCGAACGCATGTCGGACACGAGGTTGTTGTAGCCGAAGGAGGCGCCGCGCTCGCACACCATGATGGTGTCCGCGCCGCCGTTCGCTTCCTTCGCCTTATCGACCACGTTCTTCATGTCGCCCGGCGCCATGAACTGGCCCTTCTTGATGTTCACCGGCTTGCCGGTGGCGGCACAGGCGTGGATGAAGTCGGTCTGGCGGCACAGGAAGGCCGGCGTCTGCAGCACATCGACGTACTGCGCGACGATGGGCGCCTCTTCGGCGGTGTGCACGTCGGTCAGCACCGGCACGTTCAGCTCGCGCTTCACGTCGGCCAGGATTTCCAGGCCCTTCTCCATGCCGGGGCCGCGATAGCTCTTGCCCGAGCTGCGGTTGGCCTTGTCGAAGGACGACTTGTAGATGAAGGGAATGCCCAGACGGGCGGTAATTTCCTTCAGCTTGCCTGCCGTATCGAAGGCCATCTCGCGCGACTCGATCACGCAGGGGCCGGCGATCAGGAAGAAGGGCTTGTCGAGGCCGACGTCGAATCCGCACAGTTTCATGGCGATCTCCTTAGCCCGTCACCTTGCGCACGGACCGCTTGACCGCGCCGCGCGCGTCCTGGCGGGCGATGGCCGCGCGGGCGAAGGCGGAGAACAGCGGATGGCCGGCGCGCGGCGTCGAGGTGAATTCAGGGTGGAACTGGCAGGCGACGAACCACGGGTGGTCCGGCAGCTCGATCATTTCGCACAGCGGGTCGGTCGCATCCTGCGAACGGCCGGACACGCGCAGCCCCACCTTTTCGAGCTGGGCGAGGTACTGGTTGTTCACCTCGTAGCGATGACGGTGGCGCTCGACGATGGTGGCGGCGCCGTAGATGTCGCGTGCCAGACTGCCTTCGGCGAGGTTGCAGTTCTGGCCGCCCAGACGCATCGTGCCGCCGATGTCCGACGACTCATCGCGGCGTTCGAGCTTGCCCTCGGCGCTCATCCACTCGGTGATCAGACCGATCACCGGGTGCGGCGCGTTGCGTTCGAACTCGGTGCTGTGCGCACCGGTCAGGCCGGCCACATTGCGGGCGTACTCGACCACTGCCAGCTGCATGCCCAGGCAGATGCCCAGGTAGGGCACGCCGTTCTCGCGTGCGTAGCGGATGGCGGCGATCTTGCCCTCGACGCCGCGGCGACCGAAGCCACCGGGCACCAGGATGGCGTCCATCGGGTCGAGCAGCGCACGGCCGCCGTCGGTGGCGCGCTCGATCGCTTCCGAGTCGATGTAGTGGATGTTGATGCGCGAACGCGTGTGGATGCCGGCATGCACCAGCGCTTCCGACAGCGACTTGTAGGACTCCGTCAGGTCGACGTACTTGCCGACGAAGGCGATGTCCACGTCGCGCTCCGGGTGTTCCAGCGCGTCGATCAGCCGCGTCCAGGCACTCAGATCAGCCGCACGGGCCAGGATGTTCAGCTTGTGACAGACGATCTCGTCCAGCATCTGGTTGTGCAGCATGGCCGGGATCTTGTAGATGCTGTCTGCGTCGGTCACCGAAATGACGGCTTCCGGCAGCACATTGGTGAACAGCGCGATCTTGCGGCGTTCATCGTCCGGCACCACGCGGTCGGAACGGCACAGCAGGATGTCCGGCTGGATGCCGATCTCGCGCAGTTCCTTGACCGAGTGCTGGGTCGGCTTGGTCTTCAGTTCGCCGGCGGTGGCGATGTAGGGCACCAGCGTCAGGTGCATGAAGCAGGTGTTGCCGCGGCCCTCTTCGATGCCCATCTGGCGGATCGCTTCGAGGAAGGGCAGCGACTCGATGTCGCCCACCGTACCGCCGACCTCGACGATGGCCACGTCGGCGCCTTCGGCACCGCGCTTCACATAGGCCTTGATCTCGTCGGTGATGTGCGGGATGACCTGCACCGTCTTGCCCAGATACTCACCGCGACGTTCCTTCTTGATCACCGACTCGTAGATCTGGCCGGTGGTGAAGTTGTTGCGCTTGCCCATCTTGGCGCTGGTGAAGCGCTCGTAATGGCCGAGGTCGAGATCGGTTTCCGCCCCGTCTTCGGTGACGAAGACCTCACCGTGCTGAAACGGGCTCATCGTGCCCGGATCGACGTTGATGTAGGGGTCGAGCTTGAGGTGGGTGACACGGATGGAGCGCGATTCGAGAATCGCGCCCAGCGAGGCGGCTGCAATGCCCTTGCCGAGCGAGGACACCACGCCACCGGTGACGAATACGTACTTGGTCATGTATTGCGCTGCAGCGGGAAATGCGCAGTTTACCGGAAAAGCGGCAGGCCTTGAACACCGCGACGCGCCGGCAGAGGCAGTTGCCGGCGACGCTGCGCCGTCATCCCTGCCCTTCCCGCTCCCCGTGCAACGCTCAGCGACGCATCAATCCGCTTCGTCTATCCAGGCCAGCTGTATGGCCTCCAGAATCTTCTCGCCGCAGCGACTCTGTTCGTCGTCGAAGCCGGGCAGCGCCATCACCCACTCCATCAGGTCGGTGAAGCGCACGTACTGCGGATCAACGTCGGGTCGCGCCTCGGTCAGCGCAATCGCGATCTCGCGTGAATCGGTCCATTTCATCGCCGTTACCTCTTCCCTTCGCTGACCATGTTGATGGTGTATTTCGGAATCTCGACCACCAGCGGCGTGTCCGCCACCGCGGCCTGACAGGACAGGCGTGAGTTCGGCTCCAGGCCCCAGGCCTTGTCGAGCAGATCCTCTTCCAGTTCCTCGGCCGCTTCCAGGCTGTTGAAGCCCTCGCGCACGACGACGTGACAGGTGGTGCAGGCGCAGGACTTCTCGCAGGCGTGCTCGATCTCGACGCCATTGGCGAGCAGCGCGTCGCAGATGGTGGTGCCGGGGGCAGCTTCGATCACTGCGCCCTCGGGGCACAGTTCGACATGGGGCAGTACGACGATCTGGGTCATGCGGGTCTCGGAATTCGGTTTCTTACAGTGATTCGACGCTGCGACCGGCCAGCGCGCGCTGGATGCTGCGGTTCATGCGGCGGGCGGCAAACTCGTCGGTGCTGCGGCCGAGCGCGTCGATCGCTTTCTTGATGGCGGAGGTGTCGTCGCCAGCAGCGGCGCTCGCCAGATCGACCAGCACTGCGTCGATCGCGGCGCGTTCGGCCGGGTCGAGCAGATCGCCGTCGGCTGCCAGCGCAGCGCGCGTCGCCTCGCCCAGACGCTGCGCCTCGACCCGCTGTTCGGCCAGGGCGCGCGCGCTCATGTCTTCCTGCGCGTGCTCGAAGCCCTCGCGCAACATACGCGTGACTTCGTCATCGCCCAGGCCATAGCTCGGCTTGACTTCGATGCGCGCCTCGATGCCGGTGCCCATCTCGCGCGCCGAAACGCTGAGCAATCCGTCGGCGTCGACCTGGAAACTGACGCGGATGCGCGCCGCACCCGCCACCATAGGCGGAATGCCGCGCAGTTCGAAGCGGGCCAGCGAACGGCAGTCGGACACGCGTTCGCGTTCACCTTGCACGACGTGGATGGCCATCGCCGTCTGGCCGTCCTTGAAGGTCGTGAATTCCTGCGCGCGCGCGGTCGGAATCGTCGAGTTGCGCGGAATGATCTTCTCGACCAGCCCGCCCATCGTCTCCAGCCCGAGCGACAGCGGAATCACGTCGAGGAGCAGCCAGTCCTCGTCGGCGCTGCGGTTGCCGGCGAGCACATTGGCCTGGATGGCGGCACCGATGGCGACCACCTTGTCCGGGTCGAGGTTGGTCAGCGGCTCCTGGCCGAAGAACTCACCCACCGCGCGCTGCACGTGCGGCATGCGGGTGGCACCCCCGACCATCACGACGCCCTTGACCTCTTCCGGCGACAGACCGGCGTCACGCAATGCCTTGCGGGTCGGCGCCAGCGTCTTCTCCACCAGTTTCTTCGTCATGTCGGCGAAGGCGTCACGCGTCAGCGTGACATCGATCTCCTCGCCACCGGACAGCTTGAGTCCGATATGCACGGCGTCCTGCGCGGAGAGCACTTCCTTGGCGCGACGCGCTTCCATGTATAGCGTGCGCATGTCCTCCAGCCCGGGCGGGCCGATGCGCGAAGCCTCGATCAGCCAGCAATAGACGCGATGGTCGAAATCGTCGCCGCCGAGCGCGGCATCACCGCTGGTCGCCAGCACTTCGAACACACCGCGCGACAGCTTGAGGATGGAAATGTCGAAGGTGCCACCGCCGAGGTCATAGACCGCGTAGATGCCCTCCGAGGCATTGTCGAGACCGTAGGCGATGGCGGCCGCGGTCGGCTCGTTCAGCAGGCGCAGCACTTCGAGGCCGGCCACACGTGCGGCGTCCTTGGTGGCCTGCCGCTGCGCGTCGTCGAAATAGGCAGGTACGGTGATGACGGCGCCGGTCAGCGGACCGCCCAGACTGGCTTCGGCGCGCTCGCGCAGCGTACGCAGGATGTCGGCCGACACCTCGACCGGGCTTTTCGCGCCCTGCGCGGTGCGCAGGCGCACCATGCCCGGCGCGTCCTCGAACACATAGGGCATCGATTCGACGTGCGCCACGTCGGCCAGACCGCGTCCCATGAAGCGCTTGACCGAAGCGATGGTGTTGCGCGGGTCCTGCGCCTGCGCCGCCTGCGCGGCATGGCCAACG
Source organism: Methyloversatilis sp. NSM2 (assembly GCF_038066675.1). Classification (NCBI taxonomy): domain Bacteria; kingdom Pseudomonadati; phylum Pseudomonadota; class Betaproteobacteria; order Nitrosomonadales; family Sterolibacteriaceae; genus Methyloversatilis; species Methyloversatilis sp. NSM2. The sequence goes on along the minus strand of NZ_JBBUKV010000001.1, from coordinate 567,670 downwards.
ACGGTGCGACCGTCGGCGAAATAGCGCACGACCGACGGCAGCAGCGCGCGGCCCTTGTCGTCGTTCAGCACCACCGGCACGCTGTTGCGCACAGTGGCAACCAGTGAATTCGTGGTGCCCAGATCTATGCCCACAGCCAGCCGGTGCTGGTGCGGCGCGGTGGATTCGCCGGGTTCGGCGATCTGCAGCAGGGCCATCAGTTTTCCAGTGTTTCGTGTGCCTCGGCGATGTCCTCGCCGAGCTTCGCGATGAACATCATGCGGCGCACCGTAGCCGCGGCAGCCGCGTTGTCGTGCTCGACATCGAGCTGGCGGGCCAGCAGCGCCTCGGCGTCGCGGCGCGCTTGCCGCAGATTGCGCGCCAGGGCGTCCAGCGCATCGACGTCGCGTGCGTCGCGCGCCTCATCCAGCGCCTCCCGCCACTCCATCTGCTGCATCAGAAAGTCGGCCGGCATCGCGGTGTTGTTTTCCGCGCCGACGTCAATGCCTTCCAGTTCCAGCAGATAGCGCGCACGCGACAGCGGCGCGCGCAGCAAGCGGTAGCCTTCATTGATGCGTGTGGCCCACTGCATCGACAGCCGCCGTTCCTGCTCGGCGCGATGCGCGTGGCGGTCCGGGTGCGCCGCCGACTGCAGCTCGTGGTAACGCGATTCGAGCGCGCGTTCGTCGATCTCGAAGCGGCGCGGCAGACCGAACAGCGCGAAGTGATCGCTGCTGAACAGATCGGCTTCGGGCAGCAGGCCGGCGGACTCAGACATTGAAGCTTTCGCCGCAGCCACACTCGTCCTTCACGTTGGGGTTGTTGAACTTGAACCCCTCGTTCAGGCCTTCGCGCACGAAGTCCAGTTCGGTCCCTTCGAGGTAGGGCAGGCTTTTCGGGTCGATCAGCACCTTGACGCCATGGCTCTCGAACACCAGATCGTCCGCCGCGAGATCGTCCGCGAATTCAAGCTTGTAAGCCATGCCGGAACACCCGCTGGTGCGCACGCCCAGGCGCAGGCCGACGCCGCGACCGCGCTTGGCGATGTAGTTGGCGACGTGCTTCGCCGCCTTTTCGCTCAGTGTGACACCCATGTCGTGCTCCTTCAGGCTGCGTCGGACTCCGGCGCCGCTGCGCCGTGCTTCTTGCGGTAATCCTCGACCGCCGCCTTGATCGCGTCTTCGGCGAGGATGGAGCAGTGGATCTTCACCGGCGGCAGTGCCAGCTCCTCGGCGATGGCGGTGTTCTTGATCTCCATTGCCTGATCGAGCGTCTTGCCCTTGACCCATTCGGTCACCAGCGAACTCGACGCGATGGCCGAGCCGCAGCCGTAGGTCTTGAACTTGGCGTCCTCGATGATGCCGTCCGCACCCACCTTGATCTGCAGCTTCATTACGTCGCCGCAGGCCGGCGCGCCGACCATGCCAGTACCGACGTCATCGTCCTCCTTGCCGAAGGAGCCGACGTTGCGGGGGTTTTCGTAGTGATCGAGCAGTTTGTCGCTGTAGGCCATGTCTTTCTCCTTGTCTTCCTGTCTGTCCCCGATGCGCCCGGTGGCACATCGTCAGTGGTCTGTGCTCAGTGATGAGCCCACTGGACGGTATTCAGATCCACGCCGTCCTGCACCATTTCCCACAGCGGCGAAAGTTCGCGCAGCTTGCCGATCTTGCGGTGGAGCAGATCGATGGTGAAGTCGACTTCCTCTTCGGTGGTGAAGCGGCCGATCGAGAAGCGGATCGAGCTGTGCGCCAGTTCGTCTTCGCGACCGAGGGCACGCAGCACATAGGATGGCTCCAGGCTGGCAGAGGTACAGGCCGAACCGGAGGACACCGCCACTTCCTTGATCGCCATGATCAGCGACTCACCCTCGACGTAGGCAAAGCTGATGTTGAGGTTGTGCGGTACGCGCGCCTCGAGGTCGCCATTCACGTAGGTCGCCTCGATGTCCTGCAGGCCCTTGAGTAGACGGTCGCGCAGCATGCGCACGCGCTCGTTCTCGGCACCCATTTCCTCACGCGCGATGCGGAAGGCTTCGCCCATGCCGACGATCTGGTGCGTCGCCAGCGTGCCCGAACGCAGGCCGCGTTCGTGACCACCGCCGTGCATCTGCGCTTCCAGACGGATGCGCGGCTTGCGGCGCACGTACAGCGCGCCAATGCCCTTCGGGCCGTAGGTCTTGTGTGCCGAGAAGCTCATCAGGTCGACCTTCAGCTTGTCGAGGTCGATCGCCACCTTGCCGGTCGCCTGTGCGGCGTCGACGTGGAAAATGATGCCCTTCTCCCGGCAGATCTCGCCGATCTCGGCGATCGGCTGGATGACGCCGATCTCGTTGTTCACGAACATGATGGACACCAGCACGGTGTCCGGGCGCAGGGCGGCGCGGAACACGTCCAGATCGACCAGACCGTCGTCCTTCGGGTCGAGATAGGTCGCCTCGAAGCCTTCGCGTTCCAGCTCGCGGAAGGTGTCGAGCACCGCCTTGTGTTCAGTGCGCATCGTGATGATGTGCTTGCCCTTGCCCGAGTAGAAATGTGCCGCGCCCTTGATGGCGAGGTTGTTCGATTCGGTCGCGCCCGAGGTCCAGACGATTTCCTTGGGGTCAGCATTGACCAGCTTGGCCACCTGTTCGCGCGCTTCCTCGACCGCGGCTTCCGCTTCCCAGCCGTAGGCATGGCTGCGCGACGCCGGGTTGCCAAAGTGCTCGGTCAGCCAGGGAATCATCTTGGCCGCCACGCGCGGATCGACCGGCGTGGTCGCCGAGTAGTCGAGGTAGATCGGGAATTTCAGCATGTCATCGACTCCATCAGGTCCTTGTTCACTTCATCACGCCGCAGCCATCGCCCGCAGCCCGCGGAGTTCGTCCGCGACCCGCGCCAGCGCGCTGCAAAAATCATCCACGTCCTGCATCGTCGTCGCCGTACCGACGCTCACCCGCACCGCGCCGCGCGCCAGCTCCGCCTCGACGCCCATCGCCGTCAGCGTGCGCGACGGTTCGGGCGAGGCGCTGGAACAGGCAGCGCCGCTGGCGACCGCAAAACCGGCACGGTCGAGCTTGCCGACCAGGGTTTCGCCATCGATACCGGTCAGCGCGAAGTAGCAGGTGTTGGGCAGGCGTTTCGCCTGCGCACCGAACACGACGCCGCCGAGTGCCGCCACGCAGCTTTCGATGCGCGCGCGTTGCGCCTGCATCGCCTCGCGCCGGGCGCCGAGCGCAGCAACCGCCTGCTCGCAGGCCACGCCGAAACCGACGATGGCCGCAATGTTCTCGGTGCCCGAGCGCAGACCGCGCTCATGCCCACCACCGGCAATCAGCGGTTCGATATCGACCCGCTTGTCCAGCACCAGCGCCCCCGCACCCTGCGGGCCGCCGATCTTGTGCGCCGACAGCGTCATCGCCGCCACGCCGAGCGCACGGAAATCCAGTTCGATCTTGCCCAGCGCCTGCACGGCATCGCTGTGCAGCCAGGCGCCACTGCGCTTGGCCGCGGCCGCGAAGGCAGGAATGTCCTGCAGCACGCCGGTTTCGTTGTTCGCCGTCATCACCGACACCAGGGCGGCACGCGGGTCGAGCGTATCGACCAGTACCCTGCCCTGCACGTCGGCCGCGATGCCGGCCAGTTCCCAGCCGCCGCGCACGAGCTGGCGCGCCGGTTCACGCACGCACGGGTGCTCGATCGCCGACACCGCGATCACGCCCGGCTTCATCCGTGCCGCAGCGCCCTTGATGAAAAGATTGTTCGCTTCCGAACCACCGCTGGTGAATACCACCTCGGTCGGGTGCGCCTTCACCGCCGCAGCCACCTGCGCACGCGCATCATCGATCGCGCGGCGGGCTGCGCGGCCGTACTCGTGGCGGCTCGACGCATTGCCGAAACGCACGCCCAGCCAGGGCAGCATCGCCTCGCGCACCGCGTCGAGCAGCGGCGTGCTGGCGTTGTGGTCGAGGTAGACCGGCGCAAACATGATCAGGCCTGCACGCTCGCCGGCTCGGTCGAACAGGCACGCGGCGCGTGGTCGTGCAGCACCACCTTGTGACTGTTGCGCTCGCGCTGCTGCACCATCAGATCGTGCAGATTGATCGAGTCGAGGTAATCGAACATGTGACGACTGAGGTTGGACCACAGGTCGTGCGTCATGCAGCGGTGTTCGTCCAGACAGTTTTCCTTGCCGCCGCACTGGGTCGCGTCGAGCGGCTCATCCACCGCGATGATGATCTGCGCCACCGAAATCGTGCGCGCGTCGCGCGCCAGACAGTAGCCACCGCCCGGGCCACGTACGCTGGCCACCAGCTCCTGGCGGCGCAGCTTGCCGAACAGCTGTTCGAGATAGGACAGGCTGATGCGCTGGCGTTCGGCCACGCCGGACAGCGTGACCGGACCGTTTTCCTGCCGCAGGGCGAGGTCGAGCATCGCAGTGACTGCGAAGCGTCCTTTGGTGGTCAGTCTCATCGCGTGGGCTCCTGAAATCAGCCGGGACATCGGCGAACCGGAGGAGGCCGGTTCAATTCCCGATCATTTCAGTCGACTTTATAATTCCCGACAAGTTCAGTCAACAATTCGTGCGGATCTTGTCCAGATCGACGTGCGAGTGGTCGGCCATTTCTTCCTTCGCCTCGTCGTCGAGCTGGATGCCTGCGCGCTCGAGCTTCTGCAGCAGGCACTCGATGCGGCGATCGCTCTCCAGCGCATGGTCGACCAGCGCGGTGAGCGCCTTGGCCATAGGATCTTCCATGTCGCGGGTGACGCCGTAGGCGGTGAAACCGGCCTGTTCGGCACGCCGCTTCTTCTCGTCCTCGACACCGGGTGCGGTCGCCTCGATGATCCGCGCCGGGTTGCCGACGGCTGTCGCGCCGGCCGGCACCGGCTTAACGACCACCGCGCAGGAGCCAATCTTGGCGCCGTCACCGACGTCGAAACCACCCAGCACCTGCGCGCCGGCCCCGATGACGACACCACGACCCAAGGTCGGATGGCGCTTCGCACCGCGGTACAGCGAAGTTCCGCCCAGCGTAACCCCTTGATAGATCGTGCATTCGTCGCCCACCACGGCCGTCTCGCCGATCACCACACCCATGCCGTGATCAATGAACACGCGTCGCCCCATGGTCGCCCCCGGGTGGATTTCGATGCCGGTCAGCACGCGGCCGATGTGCGACAGGAAGCGGCCGAGCCACAGGAAACCACGGCGCCAGCAGGCGTTGGCCATGCGATGGATGAACAGCGCGTGAATGCCCGGATAGCAGGTCAGCACTTCGAAGGCGGAGCGGGCGGCCGGGTCACGGTCGAGCACGCTGGCAACGTCTTCGCGCAGGCGTTGGAACATCGTCTTTCCTTGTGGGAAGCGCCGGCAGCGCTGCCGGACGGTTGAAACCCGAGAATTTTAGTCGGTTTTTGTGCACCTGCGAAGTTCGCTACCGCTCCGGAGCGCGTGGCTTCTTGCCTCCGATGGCCTTGAGCGCGCCCATCAGCAGGTGCAACTCCTCCGCCTCGACCTGGGCCCGGCCGAACAGACGACGCAGACGCGGCAGTGCGCGGCCCGGATTCACCCGGTCGAGGAAACCGGACTCCAGCATCAGCTGCTCGAACAGCGCGTACAGGCTTTCCAGGCCTTCGTGCGGCGCAAGCTCGGGGGGCGCTTCGGCCGGCAGCACGGCGCCACCGACCGCCATGCGCAGCTCGTGGCACATGATCTGGGCGGCGGCCGCGACATTCAGCGAGCGGTAGGTTTCACTGGTCGAAATGGTGACCGGCAGCGAACACATTGCCACCTCCTCGTTGGTGAGGCCCGAGCTTTCGGTGCCGAACACCAGCGCCACCTCTGCATCGCTGCCCGCCAGCAGCGTGGCCAGTTCGGTGGCAGCCGAGCGCACGTCGCGCACCGGCAGCGCCATTTCGCGCCGCCGCGCGGTCAGCGCCGCCTGTGCAACGGTGCCGGCGAGCGCGGCCTCGATGCTGTCCACAACCACCGCGTTGTCGAGCACGTCGGTCGCGCCGGAACTCATCGCCACCGCGTCCTCGTGCGGGAAGTGCTTCGGATTGACCAGATAGAGGCGCGACAGCCCCATCACCTTCATCGCTCGCGCACAGGCGCCGATATTGCCCGGATGGGTGGTGTGCGACATGACCACGCGCACGCGGTCGAGAGAAGCGAACGGGTTCATGAGAGGCCTCCGCCTCGCACGGATGCCAAGCGGTCAACTGAGGCTTTCAGGTTCATATTAGAATGCAGGGTTTTCCTGCCGAGATGCGGGCCACAAGGTCCGCGTACAGAGACATTCATGCATCCGACGCTCACCACCGCCGTCAAGGCCGCCCGCCGTGCGGGTCAGATCATTACCCGGGCCAGCCAGGATGTGGACCTGTTGAAGGTCAGCAGCAAACGCCAGAACGATTTCGTGACCGAGGTCGACCGTGCCGCTGAAGACGCCATCGTCGGCATCCTGCGCGAGGCCTATCCGGACCACGCCATTCTAGCCGAGGAGAGCGGCGAGTCCGGCCCCGAGTCGGAGTACCGCTGGATCATCGATCCGCTGGATGGCACCACCAACTTCATCCACGGCATGCCGCAGTACGCCGTATCGATCGCGCTCGAACACCGCGGCCAGATGCAGTCGGCCGTCGTGTTCGATCCGGTTCGCAACGAGATGTTCACCGCCAGCCGTGGCCGCGGCGCCTTCCTGAACGACCGCCGCATCCGCGTGTCGCGCCGCGCCAAGCTGGGTGAGGCACTGCTTGGCACCGGCTTCCCATACCGCGTGTGGGACCACGTCGATGCCTATCTGGGCATGTTCAAGTCGCTGATGGAAAAGACCTCCGGCCTGCGCCGCCCCGGGGCTGCGGCGCTCGATCTGGCCTACGTCGCCTGCGGCCGCTTCGACGGCTTCTTCGAGATCGGCCTGTCACCGTGGGACATCGCCGGCGGCAGCCTGCTGGTGAGCGAAGCCGGCGGCCTGGTCGGCAATCTGCAGGGTGAAACCGGCTATATGGAAAGCGGCAATCTGGTCGCCGCCACGCCGCGCATCTACCCGGCCATACTGCAGGCCATCGAACCGCACCTGACCGAAGCCCTGCGCGGCTGAACGACGGCCGGCCCGACCGGCCGGCCGGACACACCCGTCAGCAGCGGAAGCGCGACACGACGCTAGTGAGGTCGCCCGCCACCCGGGTCAGCTCTTCCGTCGCCGTGGCGGTGGCGTGCATGCCCTGGCTGGTCGCCTCGACCATCTGCGCCACCTGCTCGATCTGGCCCGCCAGGCTGTTGCTGGCGATGCCCTGTTCGCGCGTCGAGTTGGCCACCTCGGCCACCAGTTCGCGGGCGCGGGTCGCGCCCTCGGCGATCCGGCGCAGCATGTCGGCCGACTGTTCGGCGGAGTTCACGCTGTTGCGCGCCCGCTCGGAAGCCGCATCCATCGCACTGACCGCCGCTTCGCTTTCCCCGCGTATCGCACTGACCGTCTGACCGATCTGCAGCGTCGCCTGCGTCGTGCGCTCGGCCAGCTTGCGCACTTCGTCGGCCACCACCGCGAAGCCCCTGCCCTGCTCGCCGGCACGCGCTGCCTCGATGGCGGCGTTCAGCGCCAGCAGATTGGTCTGCGCGGCAATGTCGTTGATCGCCGTCGCGATGCCGCCCACCTCGTTGGCACGTGCACTCAGCGAGGCGATACGCTCGCTCGCCTGCACCACCGCGTCGGCCAGCGAACGCATTTCCTCCGCCGCTTCGTGTACCTGCCGTTCGCCCGCCACGGCCATTTCCGACGACTCGATCGACTGCCTTTCGGTCTCACCCGCATTTTCCGAGATGTGGGTGATGCTCACAGTCAGCTCTTCCATCGCGGCCGCCATGGTCTGGGTGGAGTCAGTCTGCTGCTGCGCCGATCCTGCAACCTGGCGCGAGGTAGCACTGATGTCGGCGGTGGCAGCGCCCACCTTCTGCGCGCCGGCGCTGATCTCGGACACCGTATTGCGCAACCGGGAGATCAGCGTGTCCAGCTCCGCCAGCATGCTGCCGGCCGGCGCATTGCCTATCCCCGCGCGCAGATCGCCCTCGGCCACCTTCTTCATGGCTTCGACGGCCACCGTCGGCTCGCCGCCGACCTGCTTCATGACCGAACGGCCGATCGCGATCACCAGCGCCAGCACGACGCCGGCAAGCACGATGACGATGCCCAGATTGATCGCCAGATCCTCGCGGAAGGCCGCTTCCACGTCATCGACGTAGAGCCCGGTGCCGACCACCCACTGCCAGTCCGGCACCGGCGCCACGTAAGCCACCTTGCGCACAGCCTCGGTCTCGTTCGGACGCGGGAAGTGGTAATCGACGAAGCCGCCGCCGGCCTGGCCGGCTCTCACGATGTCGGCGACGAACAATTTGCCGAGCTTGTCCTTCTCGGCGATGAAGGGCTTGCCCTCGCGGTGCGGCTGCGTCGGATGCAGCACGTTCACGCCGTCCATGCTGTAGATGTAGAAGTATTCGCGCTGCTGGAAGCGCACGTTGCGCAGGGCCTCACGCGCCTGCGCCTGTGCCTGCTCGCGCGTCAGCTTGCCGTCCTTCGCCAGCTGCTCGTAATAGCCGATCTGTGTGCGCGTCGATTCGACCAGCGCGCGTAACAATTGCATGCGCTGCTCGTGCGCGGCGCTGCGCATCTCGAAGGCGCCGATGACGCCGATCATGAGCATACCGGCCAATGCGGCCGCGCCCACCGCCAGCATCTTGCTTCGCAAAGTCCAGTTGGCGAACATGACGACTCCGTAAGTAATTGAAATCAGTCATCTATATCGGCGGGAAATATTCCCAACTTTAATACTGCGCCGCAACATTCCTATCGTCATCGCGCCGGATCGCAGTGAGCCGATACAATCGCCGGTCCGTTCCGCCTGCCACTCGGCACGCGGACCCCGCCCGCACCTTCGTTTCACATGGACAACAAAGACCTTTCGGGCCACACGCCGATGATGCAGCAGTATCTCGGCTTCAAAAGGCAGCACCCCGATCTGCTGGTGTTCTACCGCATGGGGGATTTCTACGAGCTGTTCTTCGAGGACGCGATCCGCGTCGCGCGGCTGCTCGACATCACGCAGACCCACCGCGGCCAGTCGGCCGGGCAACCGATTCCGATGGCCGGCGTACCCTTCCACGCCGTCGAGCAATACCTCGCGCGGCTGGTGAAGATGGGCGAGTCGGTGGTCATCGTCGAACAGATCGGCGATCCGGCCACCTCGAAGGGCCCGGTCGAGCGCGCCATTTCGCGCATCGTCACGCCGGGCACGCTGACCGACGCCAGCCTGCTCGACGAGCGTGCCGACTCGCTGCTGATGGCGCTGCACGTCGAGCGGGCCCGTGCAGGAGTCGCCTGGCTCAACCTTGCAAGCGGCGAACTGAAGCTGACCGAAGTGGCGGCCAACGTGCTGCCGTCGCTGCTCGACCGCCTGCGCCCGGCCGAACTGCTGGTCGCCGACGTGGCGAATGCGCCCGAGGGCGGCTGGGCGGTCACACCGCGCAGTGCCTGGCAGTTCGACGTGACCGAGGCGACCCGGCTGCTGTGCGAGCACTTCGGCAGCCGCGACCTCGCCGCCTTCGACGTTGCCGAGGTGCCGATCGCGTTGGCCGCCTGCGGCGCGCTTTTCAGCTACGCGCAGGCGACGCAGCAGCGGGCGCTGGCCCACGTCACGACGCTTGCGGTCGAGCACGATTCGAACTGGCTGCGCATGGACGCGGCCACCCGACGCAACCTGGAACTGACCGAAACCCTGCGCGGCGAGGCGTCACCGACGCTGCTGTCGCTGCTCGATACCTGCGCCACCTCTATGGGTTCGCGCTGGCTGCGCCGCGCGCTGCACCACCCGCTGCGCGAACGCGCACGCGCCGACGCGCGGCAGGAGGCCGTCGCCGCGCTGCGCGACACCGACCGCGCCGACCGCGTGCACGACGCGCTGCGCGGCATCGCCGACATCGAGCGCATCGCCGCGCGGGTCGCACTGCGCACTGCGCGGCCGCGCGACCTGTCCAGCCTGCGCGATTCGCTGGCGAAGCTGCCCGCCATTGCTGAAGCGGTTCCGCTCGATCGCGGTCTGCTCGACCAGGCGCGCGCCACACTGGCGCAGCCGCTGGCCGCCAGCGACCTGCTCGCCCGCGCCATCATGGACGAGCCGGCCGCACAGCTGCGCGACGGGCGCGTCATGCGCGCCGGTTTCGACGCCGAGCTGGACGAACTGCGCGGCCTGCAGGACAACTGCGGCGAGTTCCTGCTGGCGCTGGAAGCGCGCGAGCGCAGCCGCACCGGCATCGCCAACCTGAAGGTCGAATACAACCGCGTGCATGGCTTCTACATCGAGGTCACGCACGCCCACGTCGAGCGCATCCCGGACGATTACCGCCGCCGGCAGACACTGAAGAATGCCGAGCGCTACATCACGCCCGAACTGAAGGCCTTCGAGGACCGCGCACTGTCGGCCGCCGATCGCGCCACCTCGCGCGAGAAATTCCTGTACGAACAGCTGCTCGACGCGCTGGCGCCCGAATTGCCGCTGCTCGGCGACATCGCCCGTGCGCTGGCTGAACTGGATGGCCTGATCGCTTTCGCCCGCGCCGCCCAGCGCCACGACTACTGCCGCCCGCAGTTCGTCGACGAGCCCGAGATCACGATAGAGCGCGGCCGTCACCCGGTGGTCGAACAGCAGGTCGAAAACTTCATCGCCAACGACACGGCGATGCATGACGCGCGCCGCATGCTGCTGATCACCGGCCCGAACATGGGCGGCAAGTCGACGTATATGCGACAGGTGGCGCTGATCGCGCTACTGGCGCACTGCGGCTGCCCGGTGCCGGCGCGCGCGGTGCGGCTGGGGCCGCTCGACGCCATACACACCCGCATCGGCGCCTCCGACGACCTCGCCTCCGGCCGCTCGACCTTCATGGTCGAAATGACGGAAGCGGCCGGCATCCTGCACGGCGCAACCGAGCGCAGCCTGGTGCTGATGGACGAGATCGGTCGCGGCACCTCGACCTTCGACGGCGTGGCGCTCGCGCAGTCGATCGCCCGCCACCTGCTGACGCGCAACCGCAGCTGGACCCTGTTCGCCACCCACTACTTCGAACTGACCCAGCTCGCGCAGACCCACCCGAGCTGCGCCAACATGCACCTCGACGCGGTCGAGCACGGAAGCCGCATCGTGTTTCTGCACGCAATTGAGGAAGGCCCGGCCTCGCAGTCCTACGGTATCGAGGTGGCCGCGCTGGCCGGCGTTCCGGGTACGGTGATCCGCGACGCCCGACGTGCGCTGCAACAGCTCGAAGCCAGCCGCATCAACGCCGGTCCGCAGGCCGACCTGTTCGCACCCGCGCCACCACCGCCCGAACCGCCGTCGCACGCGGCGGTCGATGCACTGGCCGCACTCGACCCGGACAGCCTCAGCCCGCGCGAGGCACTGGACGCGCTGTACGCACTGAAGAAACTGCTCTGAGGACACCACAATGGCTCACGCGGTGATCTGGATCTTCGTCGCGCTGGTCGTCGGCATCTGGACGCTGATGGCCTGGACCGCCGACTCCGTGCTGAACTGGCCCGGCTGGAGCGCCAACGCGCTGGCCGAATGGCCGCTGTGGCTGGACAGCCTGCGACCGCCGGTCTGGCTCGCTCCCTGGCTGCCGCAGGACTGGCTGGACGAGAGCCGCGCCTGGCTGCTCGATGCCGGCCCGGAAATCCAGGCCTGGCTGCAGCAGACGCCGGACCTGCGCGGCCTGCTTGGCTTCATCGTATGGACGGTGTGGCTGATCGGCGCCGGCATGATGCTGCTGATGGGCATCGCTGGCAGCGCGCTGGTGAAGCTGTTCCAGCCCAAGAAGGTCGCAGACGCGCCGCCGCCTCGACCCTGAGCCCCCGTCCGGGGAGCGGCTCCACCAGCGTGCCGCGCCCCGAGCATCTGTCACGCCGGCATCAGCTTCCGGTTTGCCGCGCCCGGCAGCACCTTCAGCGCCGGCCCCTGCTGCAGCACGTAGCTGTGGCTCTTCACCGTGCTGACGTAACGCCACTCACAGCGGCAGGCGTCCTGCGTCGCGGTGACAATCATGAAGCCGCGGCGCGCGGTGTCGGCGTACTGCAGCGGACCGATGATCTGCGTCAGGCCGGCAGCGACGGCCAGCGGGTTCTCGCTCGGAAAGTACTCCTCGAAACCGGGCGAGGTCACGCCGGGTGTCGCGAACTCGACGCCGACCGCGCGGCCGGCGTAGTCCGCCAGGTCGCTGGCCCAGGCGTTGTGCGTGTCGCCTGACAGCACGACCAGATTCTTGTCCAGCGCCCGCGCGGTGCCGAGCACCGTTTCGCGTGCGACCGCATAACCGTCCCAGGCGTCGAGGTTGTACGGAATCGCCGGCTGCGCGAGCACCGCCTGCTCCTGCGGCGTCAGCGTAGCCGGTGCCATCTGCGCCTTCACCACCAGTGCGCTGTAGGCCGAAAAACTGATCTGGCCGAGCACCAGCGGTGCCGGAATGTTCATGCGGCCCATCAGCACCTGCTGGCCGAGCAGGTCCCAGGTGGTGTCGGACTGCGCCAGTTGCAGGCCCAGCCAGTCGTTCTGTTCGGCGCCCAGCAGCGTGCGGTTCGGGTCGGCCAGATCGGCAGCGAAGCGCGCGCCGTCGAAACCGGTGGCGCCGAAGTAGTCGGCATAGTCCATCTGCCGGTCGCGGCCGATGACGCGGGTATCCAGCATGTGCAGCGACAGCAGGTTGCCGAAGCGGAAGCTGCGGTAGATGCGCTCGGGCTGCGCCGGATCGGCGACGCGCGTCGGCATCCACTCGTGATAGGCCTTGATCGCGGCCGCGCGCCGCTCGGTGAACAGGCCTTCGAGGCCTTCGCTGTGATTCTCTGCACCGTCGCGCCAGGTGTCGTTGGCGATTTCGTGGTCGTCCCACACGGCAATCACCGGGAGCGCGGCGTGCAGCGCCTGCAGGTCGGGGTCGGTGCGGTACTGCGCGTGACGGATGCGGTAGTCGTCCAGCGTCAGTATTTCGCCGGCCGGCTCGGACACGCGGCCCAGCGCCGCTGCGTCACCCGAGGCGTAGCCGCCGCGCGGGTACTCGTAGATGTAGTCGCCCAGATGGATCGCCGCGTGCAGGTCGTCCAGCCTGGCCGCCTCGGCATAGACGTGGAAATAGCCGGCCGGGTAGTTGGAACAGGAAAACACCGCCAGCTTGACCTGTTCGACCGCACCTGCCGGCAGCGTGCGCGTGCGGCCGACTGGCGACAGCTGGCCGTCGGCGCGGAAGCGGTAGTAGAGCCGCGCAGCAGCCGGCAGGCCAAGCACGTCGGCCTTCACCGTGTAGTCGATGTCCTCGCCGGTGAGCACGCGGCCGCGCCGGATGATGCGGCTGAAGCGCGCGTCCAGCGCCACCTCCCACATCACGGCAACGGTACCCGGCCGGGTCGGCGACACGCGAGTCCAGATGACGACGCGGTCGGACAGCGGATCGCCGCTGGCGACGCCGTGCTGGAACAGGCTGTCGGTCGCCGCCAGCGCAGTGGCCGAGCGCACGACGGCGGAACCGGCCAGCGCACCGGCGCCGATGCCACGCATGAAGTCGCGGCGGGAGAAGACGTTGCGGGACATCGCGGAAGCTCCAGGCGGAAGAAGTTGCCGCGGAGTGTGGTGAGCGCCGGTGACAGGTCGATGACGGATTGTTGAACGCGTGATCAACGCGGCGACATGCCTCTGTCACATGCACTGCCTATCGTGCGTCGCAACAACCGCATTCCCGGAGTCGCCCGATGAAGAACACCCTGCTTGCCCTCACGATCACCGCCGGCCTGTCGCTGCCCGCCCACGCCGTCACGATGGACAGCGCCACGCTGAACGGCAATCTGCTCGATACCAGCTTCAGCACGCCGTCGCTGATCGCGCTCGACGTATCGCTGCTGAACAACGCTGTACTGAGCTTCAGCTTCGTGCTCGATGCCGCCGACATCGCAGCCGGCGGCGCCGACTTCAACGCCGTCCTGCGCGACGCCAGCGGCTTCGGCATCGGTTCGCTGAACGTGACGTTGAGCGGTGCACTCGTGTCATGGACTGCAGGTTCGGTGCGCGCGGCAACGATAAATGGCGATCTGCTCGACACCGGTTTCTTCGCCGGCGCGCCGGTGACCGAGTTCTACTTCGGCAACCCCTTCTACGAAGAAGGCCTCACCGACTGGCGCGTCGGTTTCGCCGGCCTGAGTGCGGGCGATCGCTTCACGCTGGACATCACGACCACGCCGGCCGTACCGGAGCCGCGCGAGTGGATGATGATGCTGGGCGGTCTGGGCATGATCGTGCTGAGCGCGGCGCGCAAGCTGGGGCGCTGACGCCTCACGATGGCCGACTGAGAAGTCTGCGGTCGATCACCGGCTGCATCGCGAGCAAGCTGGCTCCCCCAGGAACCCTGGCCGCGGGTCAGGCGCAACCCCTGTGCGAGCGGCCTCGGCCGCGACAGGGCCACTGCACTCCGCGGGCTTCGATCCAAGCTGCCGTCGGGGTCAGAAGACCCCTCCCACAAGACCTTGGCACACGCCCAAGTCGCGGGTCTGGCGCATTTGCGCTGTGGGCGAGGCCTCAGCCCCGACCCAGCCACTGCTTCAGCAACTCCTTCGCCGCCGCACTGGCGCGTACCGCGGGGCCGATCTTCGCCTGATCCACCGGCGGCGCGTCCAGCCGCACGCGGAATTTCATCAGTTCGTCGCGCCGGAAGGCGTGGATCTTCACCTCGTCGCCGGCATTGCGACGCTTGAGCAGCGTGTCGAGCGAGCTGGCCGTGATGCGCAGATTGTCCAGCGCGACCAGCACGTCGCCGGCCGAAAGACCGGCGCGCTGGGCGGCACCGTGGTCCAGCACCTGAGTGAGTTTCACGTTGTCGCCGTCGTTCGCGGTCTTCACGCCGAGCACCGGCGTGCCGCCGGCGGCTTCGAACGCGAGGTCGAGGCCAACCGCGTGCAGCAGCCTGTCCAGCGGCAGATCATCCGTACCCTCGGTCGCCTCGTCGAAGAAGCGCTTGAGCTTGAGGCCGCTGACCGCTTCGGCGGCGCGGCGTATGCCGTCTTCCGGCACACCCTGCCCGTTCTGTCCGTGGTCGACCCAGAGCTTGCGCATCACGTCGTCCAGCGACACCGCGCCGCGGCTCTTGCTGCGCAGCGTAAGGTCGAGCGCCAGCGCCACCAGCGCGCCCTTGGCGTAGTAGCTGACGATGGCGTTCGGCGCGTTCTCGTTCTGGCGGTAGTACTTGATCCAGGCATCGAAGGACGAGTCGGCCACGCTCTGCTTGAGCCGGCCGCTGCCGCGCATCACCTGGGTGACCGTCTTGCCGAGCAGCTTCAGGTAGTCGTCCTGCGTGATGACGCCGGAGCGCACCAGCGCCAGATCATCGTAATAGGAGGTGAAGCCCTCGAAAGCCCACAGCAGGCGCGTGTAGTTCTCGACCCTGAGGTCGTAGGGCACGAAGGCGGCCGGCTTGATGCGCTTCACGTTCCACGAATGGAAGTACTCGTGGCTGCACAGACCGAGGAAGCCGCGATAGGCATCGCTCATCGCGGCGGCGCCGGGCGCAGGCAGGTCGTTGCGCGAGCACAGCAGCGCGGTGCTGGAACGGTGTTCGAGACCGCCGTAGCCATCGCCAACCGCCATCACGAGGAAGACATAGCGCTCGAAGGGCGCCGGTTCGCCGAACAGCCGTATCTGCCATTCGCAGACACGCTTCAGGTCGGCGCACAGCCGTGCGGCGTCGATGTCATGACGGCCGGTCACCACCACCTCGTGCGGCACGCCGCATGCCTTGAATTCGTACAGCGCGAACTCACCCATCTCGACCGGGTGGTCGATCAGTTCGTCGTAGCTGGCCGCCCGGTACACACCGAAGCCGTGACGCTTGGCGCCGCTGCGGCCGCCTGCCTCGGGCAGCGTCGTCGCGACGCGCCATTCCTTGTAGGCGCGACCGGCGGGCGGACGGATGTCGATCTCGCAGGGCTGCTGTTCGCAGCCATGCACCATCAGGAAAACACTGCTGCCGTTGAAGAAGCCGTGCGTGGTGTCGAGGTGAGCGGCGCGCACCGACAGGTCCCACGCATACACCTCGTAGCGCACGCGCAGCGCGCCGTCGCACGGTGCGGCGCGCCAGGTGTGCTTGTCCAGCTTGGTCAGCGGGACGGCGCGCACGCCGTCGCGCGCGTCGATGCGCACGATGTGGCGGGCGAACTCGCGGATCATGTAGCTGCCGGGTATCCAGGCCGGCAGGGACAGCAGCTGGCCGTCGGCCGCCGGCTTGTCGATGTCGAGTTCGACCTCGAACAGATGGGCTTCGGGATGGATGGGCGTGATGCGGTAGCGGACGGCGCTCATGTCGGCGTTCTGGCGTTGGGACAGCCGCGATTTGACCACAGCGCCGGCTGCCTGCGTCAGCGGGCGCGGTCCGCATCGTCCTACAGCACCCGACCACCTCACCGACAGGCCGGCGCGGCGCGAGGAACTAGAGTTTCGTCATGGCTGAACGCCATCCTCTTCATCGCAACAGGAGAACTGCCATGCAGAATACCGCCACCCGTTCCACGCTGCTGAAGCCTGCCGTCCGCCTGGCCACCGCCACCGCGCTGGCGCTGACGCTGGCCGCCTGCGGCGAATCCACCGACAACGCGACCGTCGGCCAGAAGCTCGATTCCGCCATTTCGCAGACCGAGAAGAAGGCCGACGAAATGGGCGCCAAGGCCGAAAGTTCGCTCGACAGCGCGCAGGCCCGCGCCGAAGTTGCAGCAGCCGATGCCAAGGCCTCCGTCGAGTCGGCCGCCGAGCGCATGGGGGAAAAGATCGACGACGCGACAATCACCGCCAACGTTGCCGCGCGCATCGCTGGCGACCCCGATCTGAGCGCGCTGAAGATCGACGTCGATACCACTGACGGCAAGGTGACGCTGAGCGGACCGGCGCCGACCGAAGCGGCACGCGCCCGCGCCGCCGAACTGGCGGCTTCGGTCAAGGGCGTGACCGGCATCGACAACCGGCTGGTTGTCACCGCCGGCTGATACCGCCGCGCAGCACAGTGATCCGCCGTGATCCATCGCGGCGGCTGATGGCGCCTCGCGAGGGCGGGAAAGATATAATCCCGCCTGATGCGAGGACACCATGACACTGAAGAAAACTGATCAACTATTCGAAGCAAACCGCCGCTGGGCCGAACGCATGCGTGCCGACGACCCGCAGTTCTTCGAGCGGCTGGCCACGCTGCAGGCGCCTGAATATCTGTGGATAGGCTGTTCCGACAGCCGGGTGCCGGCCAACCAGATCGTCGGGCTGATTCCGGGTGAGGTGTTCGTACACCGCAATGTCGCCAACGTCGTGGTGCAGACCGACCTGAACTGCCTGTCGGTCATGCAGTACGCGGTCGATGTGCTCAAGGTTAAGCACATCCTGGTGGTCGGTCACTACGGCTGCGGCGGCGTGCGCGCCGCACTGCACGACATGCGCTTCGGTCTGATCGACAACTGGCTGCGCAACGTGCAGGACGTGCGCAACAAGCACCGCGGTCTGCTCGAAGCGGTCGGCGCCGGCGAACTTCAGGAAGACCGCCTGTGCGAACTGAATGTGATCGAGCAGGCGATGAACGTCTGCGAAACCACCGTCGTCCGCGAAGCCTGGGCGCGCGGCCAGGACGTGCGCGTGCACGGCTGGATCTACGGCCTGAAGGACGGACTGGTCCGCAACCTGCGCATGGAAGCCGGCAGCGAAGCCGAACTGCAGGGCGCCTACGACACGGCCCTGTCATCGCTGACCTGAACCATCAGGCGCTTCCGGCGCCCTGCAGACCATGACACCCCGGCTGCAGCGCATAGTCCGAACGGACTATGCGCTGCAGCCGCCGCTTCTTATCCCTGTCAGAAACGCATCGCAGACTCCGCGCGTCAGATCGGCGCGCAGCCCCTTTGCCGCCGACGTCCCGACAACGTCACCCGCAAGGAGCTCCCATGTCTTCGATGCAGCACCCCGACAATGACCTGACGATCAATCCGTCGGGCAACGAATCCATCCGCGACGTGATGGACCGCTTCACCGGCCGTCGCAATTTCATCAAGGGTTCGCTGGCCACCGCGACCTTTGCCTCGCTTGGCGGCTTCAGCCTCGAATCGCTGGCCAACGGCGCCTACACCGGCAGCCCCTCGCCGACCGGCGGCATCGGCTTCACCGGTGTGCCGGCCAACATCGCGCCGATGACCGACGGCATCACGGTACCGTCCGGCTATACCGCACGCGTGCTGATCGCCTGGGGCGACGCCATCGGCAAGACCGGCCCGGATGCGAACACGCACTGGAACCCGGCCACGGCGATGACCACCGCCCGCCAGCTCACCACCTGGGGCGCCCACAACGACGGCATGCACCTGTTCCCCTTCCCGGGCACCGGCGCGGCCGGCATCGCCAATGACCGCGGCCTGCTCGTATCCAACCACGAGTACGTCGATCCGGGTCTGGTCGCCCACACCACCACCTACGGCACCGACGTCATCACCAAGGCCATGGTCGACGCACAGATCGCCGGTCACGGCGTGAGCGTGATCGAGGTGCGCAAGGTTGGTGGCGAAATGAAGGTGCAGCGTCCGTCCGCCTTCGCCCGTCGCATCACCGGCGCCACCCCGTGCAAGGTGTCCGGCCCGGCCGCCGGTCATGCGCTGCTGAAGACTGCCGCGGATCCCTCCGGCACCACGGTGCTCGGCACGCTGAACAACTGCGCCAACGGCTACACGCCGTGGGGCACCTATCTCACCTGTGAGGAGAACTTCAACGGCTACTTCGGTACCACTGCCGCCAAGCTGGCCGCCCAGCCGCTGACCGCGCTCGAGAACCGCTACGGCATGGCCGCCGCTGGCTTCGGCTACCGCTGGCACGAAGCCGATCCGCGCTTCGACTTCCGCGACACGCCGAACGAGCCGAACCGCTTCGGCTGGGTCGTCGAGATCGACCCGTGGAACCCGACCGCGGTGCCGGTCAAGCGCACGGCACTGGGCCGCTTCAAGCACGAAGGCGCATGGACCTCGGTCGGCGCCGACAACAAGGTCGCCGTCTACATGGGCGACGACGAGCGCAACGACTATATGTACAAGTTCGTCTGCGCCAAGAAGATGGACACGAAAAACCGCGCCGCCAACCGCGACCTGCTGGACAGCGGCACGCTGTACGTCGCCCGCTTCAATGCGGACGGCAGTGGCCAGTGGCTGCCGCTGGTGTGGGGCCAGAACGGCCTGACCGCCGAGAACGGCTTTGCCGACCAGGGCGAGGTGGTGATCAAGGCCCGCCAGGCCGCCGACCGCCTTGGCGCCACCATGATGGACCGCCCCGAGTGGGTCGCCGTGCATCCGGTGACGCGCGAGGTCTATCTGACGCTGACCAACAACAACCGCCGCGGCACGACGCCGGCGTCGTCGAACAAGATCGACGGCACCACGGTCGCCGCCTCGGCCCGCCCGCCGGTTGATGCGACCAACCCGCGCCGTGACAACCGCTACGGCCACATCCTGCGCTGGACGGAAACCGGCGGCGACGTCGGTGCCACCACCTTCCAGTGGGACATCTTCGTCGAGTGCGGTGACAAGCTGAATGCCAACGCCCACCTGCAAGGCAACATCATCGGTGACGACCTCGGTGCGCCGGACGGCCTGTGGTTCGATAAGGACGGCCGCCTGTGGATCCAGACCGACCAGGTCGGCAACGCCAGCGGCGACTTCGTGAACATCGGCGGCAACGCGATGTTCTGCGCCGACCCGGCCACCCGCCAGATCACCCGCTTCCTGACCAGCCCGCGGAACTGCGAAGTGACCGGTGTGACCTCGACGCCGGACGGCAAGGTCATGTTCGTGAACATCCAGCATCCGGGCGAGGACTGGAGCGGCAGCTTCACCTCGAACAGCACCTGGCCGGACAGCGGCTTCAACGGCCCGACGACGCAGAGCGGCAACGCGGTCGCCAAGCCGCGCTCGGCCACGATCGTCATCACCAAGGACGACGGCGGCGTGATCGGTACCTGATCCGTCGGTCTTCACATCGGCGTCATGGAGGCGGCGTAGCGTCGCCTCCATCAACGAAACCTCCGCAAAGGATTCAACATGAAACTGAAACTCGCCGCTCTGGCGCTGGCATTCGCCGCCGCACTGCCGGCCCACGCCGCGCTGACCAACAACGCCGCCGACATCGGCAACCCGCTGCTGGTGGACTTCGAAGCCTACGACGGCTTCTTCACGACCGGCCCGGAAGAGGTCGCCCCCGGCGTCATCTTCACCGGCGACGCCGACTCGCAGCTGGGTGGCTTCATTGCCAATCTGGGCAACAACGGCATCTGGGGTCTCGGAAACCACTTCGCTGCCACCGGCAACATCGGCGAACTGCGCTTCACTTTCGCAGAACTGACCGCCGGTGCGGGCGCGCTGGTGAACCATTTCGCCATGAACGACTTCCCGTTCTCGGTCGTGGTATCGGCCTACGGCGATAACAACCAGATCATCGAAACCTACACGCTGGCAGTCAGCACCGGCGAGGCCAGCCTGAATGAAGGCCTGTTCCTCGGCATCACCCGCGACGTGGCCGACATCCGGTCGATCTCGTTCAAGGGCAATGGCGTGGTGCTCGACAACCTGGCGGTCGCCGCCCCGGTGCCGGAACCCGAAACCTACGCGCTGCTTCTGGCCGGCCTCGGTCTGATCGGCATGGCCGTACGCCGTCGCGCCTGATTACTGCACGACCCTGTCACACGCATGTCCTTGATGCCCGACCGCTGGTCGGGCATTTTTTTCGTCCGGCGAATGCCCGCGGTCATGCCGCCACAAGCGCGCGTGCAAGCCAACGGGCAGCGAGCAGCGGCAGCAGCGTCGCCAGTCCGAGCGTGCAGGCGCCCAGCCACACAGACGGCGCGACCACGGCAAAAGAGAACTGTGCGGCCAGCCAGGGCACCGTGGTGACCAGCAGCAGCGCGAACAGCGTGCCGCCGATCACCCAGCGCGCGACCGCAGTGCCCTGCCCGAGCCCGCTCGGGTCGGCGGCCGACGCGCGGGCGGTGAAGATGAGCGCAATGCCGCTCGCCACCAGCGCGACGAACACCAGCGTACGGACCTCGTCGGCAGCGAAGCCGGCATCGAGTGCCCATACATCGAACGCCACCAGCGCAGCCGACACGATGGCGCCGTAGAGCAGGCTGGTCGCGATGCGCGAGGGCGGCAGCAGCACTGCACCGCGCGGTCGCGGCGGCTCGCGCATCAGTTCCTCGCCGGCCTCGTCCGCCTCGAACACGATGGAACAGGTCGGGTCGATCACCAGTTCGAGGAAGGCGATGTGCACCGGCGCCAGCAGCACCGGCCAGCCGAACAGCACCGGCGCGGCCACCAGCGCGATGATGGGCACGTGCACCGCCAGCGTGTAGGTCATCGCGTGGCGCAGGTTGCGGAAGATGCGGCGGCCCAGCCGTATCGCATCGACGATGGCGGCGAAGTCGTCCTCGACCAGCACCAGGTCGGCCGCCTCGCGCGCGACGTCGGTGCCGCGCCGGCCCATGGCGATGCCGATGTGCGCGGATTTCAGCGCCGGTGCGTCATTCACGCCGTCGCCGGTCATCGCCACGATGTCGCCGCGCGCCTTCAGCGCATCGACGATGGCCAGCTTCTGCTGCGGGCTGACGCGCGCGAACACGCAGCAGCCGGCGACCGCGTCGGCGAAGGTCGCGGCGTCCATCGCTGCCAGATCCGGGCCGGTCAGCACTCGGGCGCCGTCGATGCCGGCCTGCGCCGCGATCGCGCGCGCGGTGCGCGGGTGGTCGCCGGTGATCATGAGCACACGCACGCCGGCCGCGCGGCATTCGGCGACCGCCGCCGGCACCTCGGCGCGCAGCGGGTCGGCCAGCCCGATCAGTCCGATGAAGCGGAACTCGAAATCGTGCTGGATGTCCGGCATGCCCGCATCCGGCGGGTGTGCCGCATGCGCCACCGCGAGCACGCGCAGACCGCGGTCCGCCAGTTCGCCGGCGCGCGCCATCACGTGTGCCGCCGCGTCCGGCGCCAGATGGCAGAGGTCGATGATGGCCTCGGGCGCGCCCTTGGCCGCCACCTCGCTGTCGCGCCGATCCGGCGCCTGCCACAGGTGCGACATCGCCAGCAGGTCGGGCGACAGTTCGT
Source organism: Methyloversatilis sp. NSM2 (assembly GCF_038066675.1). NCBI lineage: Bacteria > Pseudomonadati > Pseudomonadota > Betaproteobacteria > Nitrosomonadales > Sterolibacteriaceae > Methyloversatilis > Methyloversatilis sp. NSM2. The sequence continues at coordinate 545,532 of NZ_JBBUKV010000001.1, read as the reverse complement.
ACTCGCGCGCCAGTTGCCAGTCCGGATGCAGGTGTTCGGTATTGGCCAGATAGTCGCCGGCCAGTCGCAGAAAGGCCTGTTCCATCGGGTCGTGCGGATCGGTTTCGCTCGCCAGCACCGCGTATTCGAGCAGGCGGTGATAGGTTTCCGGCAACGCCTCCAGCCGCACGCCGCCGTCGAGCGCCAGCAGTTCGCCATCGACCGCGAGCGCAGCGACTTCCATCCGGTTGCGGGTGAGCGTGCCGGTCTTGTCGGTGCACAGCACGGTGGTCTGGCCCAGCGTTTCGATCGCCGACAGCCGGCGCGTGAGCACGCGGCGGGCGGCGATGCGGCGCGCGCCGAAGGCGAGGAACACGATCAGGATGACCGGAAATTCCTGCGGCAGGATGCTCATCGCCAGCGTGATGCCATACAGCACACCGTCGAGCCAGCCGCCACGCAGCGTCGCGTACGACACCGCGAGCAGCACGCACAGCGCGATGCCTATCCCCGCCAGCCGGCGCGCCAGCAGCCCCAGTTCGCGCTGCAGCGGCGAGGCACCGCTGGCCGTCTCGGCCAGCGACTTGCCGATGCGCCCCAGCTCGGTGCCTTCGCCGATCGCCGTCACCTCGACCGTACCGCGACCGCGCACGACCAGCGTGCCGGAAAACACGCGCAGCGTCTCGCCACCGTCGACCGGCAGCTTGGCGACCGGTACCGACTCGCCGGTCAGCATCGATTCATCGACCGCCAGATCGTTGGCGCTCAGCAGCACGCCATCGGCCGGCACGCGGTCGCCCTCGGTCAGCAGCAGCAGATCGCCGCGCACCACCTCGCGTCCGGCGATGCGCTGCACCGCGCCGTTGCGCATCACCAGCGCGCGCGGGCTGGACAGATCGCGCAGCGCAGCCAGCGCGTGTTCGGTGCGCCGCTCCTGGAAGACGGTGACGGCAATGATGAGTACGACGAAGCCGAGCAGCACCAGCGCTTCGTGCGCGTCGCCCATCAGCAGATAGATGGCGCCAGCGCCCAGCAGCAGCAGGAACATCGGCTCCCGCACTACCTCCAAGACCGTGGCAAGCAGCGTGTGCGGCTTCTCGGCGGCGATCTCGTTCCAGCCGTCCTGCGCGCGACGCGCAGCCACCTCCGCTTCGTTCAGCCCGGCCTGCTCCTGCGACCCGTTCATGCGCTGCATCCGTCGTTCAGTTCTCGCCAAAGTCTGGCACGAAAGCTGCCATGAACCTCGCGCGATCGCCGCAAGGCGGTGCAAGCGGCAATAACCGGATGTTCAAGGCAGAAGTTGCCGGCAGCGCGCGGCAAACATTAACCGACCACACGAGAGGAAGAACCATGTCACGGATGGAACCCGAAGCCCACCTCGGCACCCCGGCCGCGCCCGGCGCCAGCCTGCCGATGAGCGACGCCGACGACGAGCCCAGCCATCTCGGACAGTTCATTCCCCTGCACTACCACCACAACATGCTGCTCGACACCAACCGCATGAGCAATTTCAAGGCGGCCATCGATGCAGTCGTGTTCAAGGGCGCCCGCGTGCTCGAACTGGGCGGTGGCACCGGCGTACTGTCCTGCTTCGCCGCAGCGCACGCGAGCAAGGTGTACTGCGTCGAGTTCAACCCGGACATGGTGGCCGAATCGCGCCGGCTGCTGGCGATGAACGCGCACGGTCACAAGGTCGAGGTGGTGCACGCCGACGCTTTCGAATATCTGCCGCCGGAACCGGTGGACGTGGTCATCTGCGAAATGATCCACGTCGGCATGCTGCGCGAGAAGCAGGTCGACGTGATCGAAGCCTTCAAGGCGCGTTACCGCGCCCGCTTCGGCGACCGCTTGCCGATCTTCCTGCCGACTGCCGCGCTGATGGCAGTGCAGCCGCTGCACCAGGTATTCGACTTCTACGGCTTCAACGCCCCCATCATTCAGTTCCAGCGCGTCGGCGCCGAACACCCAGGAGCGACCGAACTGGCTGCACCGGTGGTCTATGGCGTGATGGATTTCGATCAGACCTGCAGCCGCGACATCGCCTGGAAGGGCGACATCGCCATCACTGCCGACGGCACGGTCAATGCGCTGCGCTTCATCACGAAGAACATCCTGGCGCTGCTCGGTACGCAGGGGCGGACGCAGGATTGGCTGAACGATTACATGGTGCTGCCGCTGACGACGCCGGTGGACACACGGGCTGGCGACACGCTGCACGTGAGTTTCAATTACCGCGCCGGTGGATCGCTGCAGTCGCTGGCGCGCACGATGCGGGCGACGGTGCGGGAGCGGGTCTGCGCGTCAGGTGCCTGATCAGCCGCCGAGCATCCACTTGATCACGCCCTTTGCGACGAAACCCATCATGCCGAGGCCGAGGCCGATCAGGATGACGAAGGTGCCAAAACGACCGGCCTTCGACTCGCGCGCGAGCTGAAGCAGGATGAACAGCATGTAGAGCATGAAGGCGGCGACGCCGAAGGTGAGCCCGAACTCGGCAAATTGCTCTTCAGTGATGCCGCCCATGTGTGAAAACTGCTCCAGCGATATTCAATAGGTTGATCGGTGCGCGCTCAGGCGGCGCGCACCAGATCGCGATAGGCGTGCCAGCTGGCGTGACCCAGCAGCGGCACCACCACCAGCATGCCGACCAGCCCGGTCGCCATGCCGAACAGCGTGAATCCGGCAATCGCCACACCCCACAGCGCCAGCGGCGCCGGGTTCTCCATCACCACGCGCCAGCTGGTGAGCACGGCGCCGAGCACGCCGATGTCGCGATCGAGCAGCAGCGGAATCGCCACCACACTGGACGCGAACACCGGTGCGGCAAGCAGGCCGCCCAGCGCCAGCCAGGCCTCGAACAGCCAGCCCTGCTCTGCCAGCACGACCAGGCGCAGGAAATCTTCCGGCGTCGAGACCGGCGCCGGCGCACAGGCCCAGATCAGCGCGGCCGACGTCATTACCCAGCCGGTACCGGCCAGTGCGAGCAGCAGTCCGAACACCACCATGCGGCTGTCGCGCGGCTTCCACGCATGCACGGCCGTCATCAACCCGGCCGGCTGTCCATGCTCCAGCGCGCGGCTGATCGCGTACAGACCGGTCGCCACCACCGGCGCGACCAGCATGAAACCGGTGAACGCCCCGTTGAGCAGCCAGAACTGGTCGGGAATCTGCCAGCACAGCAGCGCGCCGAACAGCGCGACGGCCGCGCCATGCAGCAGACCGGGCCCCGGGCAGCGCAGGAAGTCGCGACAGCCGGCGACCAGCCAGTCCAGCGGTCGGCTCAGCGGTACGGCACGGGTGGTGTAGCGGCGGGATTCGATGATGGCGTGGCTGTCGTTCATGTCGGTCTGTCCGGATCGATCACCGACGCGCGCGGCAAGGCCACTGCAGCCCTGCCTGATGCGTCATGGAGTATGCCGGCCGCCGCACTGCTGGACCTTGACGCAGCTCATGCGCCGCCGGCCGACGCACAAGTATCGGGCAAAGCGTGTCGCAACGGCAGCAAAGCGTCGCATCCGCACCGCCGCGGGGCGTATTCCGCCCTCGGCTTGTGCAGCGCAAAAGACTCTGGCGCCGAAGACGGGCGCGGGCGGTGCGACGGATGGCGACTCGGCTAATCCGGACTCAGACCCGGCGGCCGCTGGTGCAGCGGCATTACGTGAACGAGCGCGGGGTCCAGGCGCAGTGCCAGCCGGTCGCCGTTGCCGATGCGCCGGCGCTGCGGGCCGGCCAGCGTGATGCGCAGGCTGATCTGCGGATTGCGCTCCAGCGTCAGCGACGCCAGCGTGATCTCGCCGAGGTGCCGGGCCTCGCTCACCGTCGCCTCCAGTTCCTGCCCGCTGCCGTCAGCGCCGAGCAGGATGCCGTCACCCGGTACGACCCAGTTCACCGGCTGGCCCGGCTTGATCTTTCCCTTGTCGCGCACCTCGAGCAGCATGTCGCCGCTCTCTTCGCCCGCCGCCGACACCCATTTCAGCAGGCCCCAGCCCTCCCTGTCCGACGGCCCCACCCAGACCCCCTGGAAACGGTTGTGCATGCCCACGAGGTCGGCCACGCGCGCGTTGCGCGGTGCGCGATGTATGTGTTCGGGCGGCCCTTCCTGCAGCACGGTACCGGCGTCCATCACTACCAGGCGGTCGGCCAGCAGACGCGCTTCGTTGAGGTCGTGCGTCACCAGCAGGATGGGGATGTCGAGATCGCTGCGCAGATCGGCCAACAGGCGGTAAAGCCCCTGCCGGCTCATCTGGTCGACTGCGGAGAACGGCTCGTCGAGCAGCAGCAGCTTCGGTTCGCGGGCGAGCGCGCGCGCCACCGCGACACGCTGCTGCTGGCCGCCGGACAAGGCGGCGGGTCGCCGCTGCTGCTGTTCGTGCGACAGATGGACGTGGTCGAGCCAGCGCCGCGCCTGCGCCGCGCGCTCGCCTGGCGACAGGTGCAGCATGGCCAGCGCGACGTTGTCGAGCGCACTGAGGTGCGGCATCAGTGCGTAGTTCTGGAACACCAGCCCGACGTGGCGACGCTGCGGCGGCAGAAAGACGCCCTGCTCACTGTCGCACCACAGCTGCGCGCCGACCTCGATACGGCCGCGCTGCGGCCGCATCAGTCCGGCCAGCACGCGCAGCATCGACGTCTTGCCGGCCCCCGACGGGCCGACCAGCGCCAGCAGCTCGCCCGCCGCGCAGTCGAAGCGGCCGTGCAGCGGCATCGGCTCGGTCTGGGCGATATCGACCCGCAGCGCGCGGGCAGCGCGTTGTTCGCCGTTCATCGCCGGGCCGCCAGTCTGGCCGACGCGAAAAAGGACGCTGCGACCGCGCCGAGCGACAGCGCCAGCAGCAACAGCGCCATGCGGTCGGCACCGGCAAGATCGAAGGACTGCACGCGGTCGTAGATCGCGATGGCCACCGTCTTGGTTTCGCCGGGAATGCTGCCGCCCATCATCAGCACCACGCCGAATTCGCCCAGCGTGTGCACGAAGGTGAGCACCATGGCGGACAGGATGCCCGGCCAGGCCAGCGGCAGTTCGACCCGCCAGAAGGTCTGCCAGCCACTCAGCCCGCAGACCGCCGCGGCTTCGGCAAGGTTTTCCGGTATCGCTTCGAAGGCACGCTGCACCGGCTGCACGATGAATGGAATGTTGAACACCAGCGAGGCGATCAGCAGGCCCGCGAAATTGAAAGTCATCCGGATGTCGAAGGTTTCGAGCATCCAGGCGCCGAGTGGCGAACCGGCACCCAGTGACACCAGCAGGTAGTAACCCAGCACCGTCGGCGGCAGCACCAGCGGCAGCACGACGAAAGCCTCGATCCAGGCCTTGCCGGAAAAGCGCGTGCGCGCCAGCCAGCGCGCGCCGAGCACGCCAGGCGGCAGCAGCACGAGCAGCGTCATCACCGCCAGTTCGATCGACAGCGAGAATGCCTGCCAGTCCATGACCTGTCCTCGTTTCTGTGCGTCGGCGCCGAAGCGTCGCTCACTCGTCGGGCATCGCGAAGCCGTGGCGACGCATGATGTCCTGCGCCGACGGCGTGGCGAGATAGTCGTAGAAGGCTCGCGCGGCAGGCGGCGCGCCACGCAGCAACACCATGCGTTGCGCCAGCCGGCGGTGCCAGCTTTCGGGGATCAGCGCGAACTCGCCGAGCGCGCTCACCTGCGGCGCCTTCGCCAGCGACAGCGCGATGATGCCGCCTTGGGTCGCGCCCGAGGTCGCGAACTGCGCCGCCTGCGAAATGTTCTCGCCCAGCACCAGCCGCGGTTCGATATCGGCCCACACGCCGGCGTGCTGCAGCGCCTCCTTTGCCCGGGCGCCGTAGGGCGCGTGTTCCGGGTTGGCGATGGCGAACTTCTTCAGCCGCCCGTCGCGCAGGGCCTGCGCCAGATCCCGCAGTTCGCCGTCGGCTTTCAGCGGCGAGCCGCGCGGCACCATCAGACCGATGCGGCCGTAGGCATAGAGCCGGCCGCGGTCCTGCGTCAGCCCCTGGTCGGCCAGCCGGAACACGAAATCCTCGTCGGCCGACATGAACAGATGGAAGGGCGCGCCCTGCCGGATCTGCGAGAAGAAATTGCCGGACGAACCGAAAACCAGCCGCATCCGCTGGCCGGTTTCGCGTTCGAAGCGGGCCGCCACCTCCTCCAGCGCGAACTTCAGGTCGGACGCCGCGGCAACCGTCGGCGGCTCGGCGCCCCGCACCGGAAGCGTCAGCGAAAACGCGAGCGCACACAGCAGCAGGATGCGTTGGATCAGGCAGACAGCTCTCATGAGGGGCGCGCCTCCGGGCGATTCGATATATATCCGTATGGATATCGCCAGATGAGTATAACGAGTATCGTGCTCAGTGCATTTCCTCAGTGCATTTCCTTTCGTCTTCGATCCGCGATGAACACCAAGACAGCCCCCGCCAGCCTCGAACACAGCACCCGGTTTCGCGTGCAGATCAAGCATGCGGTGGCGATCGGTCCGGGCAAGGCCGACGTGCTCGAAGGCATCGCGGCGACCGGATCGCTCGCCGAAACCGGTCGCCGGCTGGGCATGAGCTATCAGCGCATCTGGTCGCTGGTCGATGCGATGAACAAGGACTTCGTCGAACCGCTGGTGACCAAGCAGCGCGGCGGCTCGGCCGGCGGCGGCGCCCGGCTGACCGCCACCGGAGAGCAGGTGCTGGCGCTCTACCGGGCGATCGAGGAGGACGCGCGCGTCGCCGCCTCGCGCCGCCTGCCCGAACTGCTGGCACTGATCCGGCCCGAGCCTGAGTCGGGCTCCGTTTGAGAGGTCTTCCGGCCTGCATCGAAGCCTGCGGACTGCAGCGGCCCCATCGCGGCCAAGGCCGCTCCCACGGGAATCGCGCCTGATTCGAGGCTGGAGCCCGAGCGGGGGTTCTGTGGGAGGGGTCTTGACCCCGACAGCAGCCTGAAGCGAAGCCTGCGAACTGCAGCAGCCCCATCGCGGCCAGGGCCGCTCCCACGGGAATCGCGCCTGATTCGAGGCCGGAGCCCGAGCGGGGGTTCTGTGGGAGGGGTCTTGACCCCGACAGCAGCTTGAAGCGAAGCCTGCGAACTGCAGCGGCCCTGTCGCAGCCAGGGCCGCACGGTCGAATGAGGACCCGTTGCCGGGACTACCGGGCGGTATCCGCGAGGCCGTCGAGTATCGGGCAGTCCGGTCGGCCGTCGCCGTGGCAGCAGCTGGCGAGCTGCGCCAGCGTGCGCTTCATCGCCGTCATCTCGTCGATGCGCCGGTCGAGGTCGGCGATATGCGCCTCGGCGATGCGCTTCACGTCGCCGCTGGCGCGGTCCGGCTTCTGCCACAGGGCCAGCAGATCGGCGATCTCCGCCATCGAGAAACCGAGGTCGCGCGCGCGGCGGATGAAGCGCAGCGTATGCACCTCGCGCTCGCCGTACTGCCGGTAGCCGGCGTCGGTCCGCGCCACCGCCGGCAGCAGGCCCAGCGACTCGTAATGCCTGACCATCTTGGCCGACACGCCGGAGCGTGCCGCCGCCTCACCGATGTTCATTGCGCATCTCCCTCGGGTTTCCAGCGCCGCAGCAGCAGCGCGTTGCTGACCACGCTGAAGCTGGAGAAGGCCATCGCCGCACCGGCGATCACCGGGTTCAGCATGCCGGCGGCGGCCAGCGGTATGCCCACCACGTTGTAGGCGAAGGCCCAGAACAGGTTCTGCCGGATCTTCGTCCAGGTGCGCCGCGAAATGTCGAGCGCGTCGGCCACGCGCGCCGGGTCGCCCTGCATCAGCGTGAGGCCGGCGGCGTGCATCGCCACGTCGGTGCCGGTGGACATGGCGATGCCGACATCGGCCGCGGCCAGTGCCGGCGCGTCGTTGATGCCGTCGCCCACCATGGCGACCACCGCCCCGCCCTGCTTCAGTTCGGCCACGACTTCGGCCTTGTGCTCCGGCAGCACTTCGGCGCGCACGTCGGCCATGCCCAGTTGCGCTGCCACCGCGGCGGCCGCCCCGCGGTTGTCACCGCTGACCAGCACGGTACGCACGCCGCCTGCCTGAAGGCGGCTCACCGCTCGCGCCGCCGACGCCTTCAGCGTGTCGCCGAAGGCGAGCAGTCCGACCAGGCGCGGGGCCTCCGTCAGATCGGCCAGCCAGGACACGGTGCGCCCCTCGCCCTGCAACTGCGCAGCACGTGCGGCGAGCGCCGACAGATCGACGCCCAGTTCTTCCATGTAGCGGCTGCTGCCCAGCCGCAGCAGGCGGCCGGCGACGGCTGCCGACACGCCGCGTCCGGCGACCGCGCTCAGCTCGGAGGCGGCCGGCACGACCACGCCCTCGCGTTCAGCGGCTGCCGTGACGGCCCGCGCCAGCGGGTGCTCGCTGCCCGCCTGCAGCGCAGCGGCCAGTGCAAGCAACTCGCCCTGTGCACCGCTCGCCGGCTCGAACGCCACCAGTTCCGGCCGGCCTTCGGTCAGCGTGCCGGTCTTGTCGAAGGCGACCACCGACACGCGGTGCGCAATTTCCAGCGCCTCGGCGTCCTTGATCAGGATGCCGTGCCGCGCCGCGGCACCGGTCCCCACCATGATGGCGGTCGGCGTGGCCAGGCCGAGCGCGCACGGGCAGGCGATCACCATCACCGCGACGGCATTCAGCAGCGCGGTTTCGACGCCGGCGCCGGCGATCATCCAGCCGCCGAAGGTGAGCACGGCGAGCGCGATCACCACCGGCACGAACACCGCGCTGACCTGGTCGACCAGGCGCTGTATCGGTGCCTTCTTCGCCTGCGCGCTCTCGACCAGCCGCACGATGCGCGCCAGCACGGTTTCGGCGCCGATGGCGCGGGTGCGCACCACCAGCCGCCCCTCGCCATTGACTGCGCCACCGGTCACGCGGTCGCCCGCCTGTTTGGCGACCGGCAGGCTTTCGCCGGTGATCAGTGATTCGTCGACCTGGCTGGCGCCGTCGACGATGTCGCCGTCGACCGGCACCCGCTCGCCCGGACGGATGACCACCTCGTCGCCGAGCGCGACCTGCGCCAGCGGCAGTTCGAGCTCGACGCCGTCGCGGCGCACGCGCGCGGTGTCCGGCCGCAGCGCATTGAGCGCGCGGATGGCGTCCGTGGTCTGCCTTTTTGCACGCGTCTCCAGCCACTTGCCGAGCAGCACCAGCGTGATGACGACCGCGGAGGCCTCGAAGTACAGATGCGGCATCGCACCCGGCGCCGCGGTCAGCCACAGCCAGACGCTGAGGCCCCAGGCGGCGGAGGTACCGAGTGCGACCAGCAGGTCCATGTTTCCGCTGCCGGCACGCAGCGCCTTCCAGCCGGCGACATAGAAGCGGGCGCCGAGCCAGAACTGCACCGGTGTTGCGAGCAGGAACTGCAGCCCGCCGGGCAGCATCCAGTGCGCACCCCACAGCATGCCCACCATGGGCAGCGCGAGCGGCAGCGACAGCGCGACCGCCAGCGCCACCGGCCACCAATCGGGCAGCGTATTCGCCGGCGCGCTGACCGGCAACGCCGACGGCAGCGAAGCGGTATAGCCGGCACGCGCCACTGCCGCCTGGAGCGCGCCGAGGTTGTCCGCCGCGCTGACGATGTCCGCGGTTTCGGTGGCCAGATTGACGCTGACCGACAGCACGCCCGGCACCTTGTTCAGCGCCTTCTCGACCCGTGCTACACAGGACGCGCAGGTCATGCCTTCGATGTGCAGGCGCAGCGCCTGCGGCTTCAGTACGTAGCCGGCCTTGTCGACCGCCGCGTGCAACGCGGCCGCGTCGACCGTGGCGTCGGCCTCGACCGTCGCGCGTTCGGTGGCCAGATTGACACTGGCGGACGCCACTCCGGGCGTGCGCGCCAGCGCCCTCTCGACGCGGGTCGAGCAGGAGGCGCAGGTCATGCCTTCGACGCCGAATTCCCAGCGGGTGAGCGCGCCGTCGGGAGCTGTGGGCAGATCGGGGGAGTTCATGTTCGAGGTCCGTTCTGGATGACGGAGGTCAGTATCGACCTTCCCATGATGGCAAGGTCAAGCCGGATTTTCATGCGGAACAGTGCTTGACCTTGCCATCGTGGGAAGGTCCATCATGCAGTCATCCGAACCTCCAGGAGTCACCACCATGAACACGACCATCGAATTCACCGTCCCCGACATGACCTGCGGTCACTGCGCCGGCCGCATCAAGGCGCTGGTCGCCGGCATCGACGCCGACGCCAAGGTCGACATCGACCTGCCGACCCACCGCGTGCGCATCGACTCGACCGTCGACGCGGACACTTACCGCAGCGCACTGGCCGAGGCGGACTATCCGCCGGCGTGAGTCGGTCTTCGCTGCAGGCCGCCATCGCGAGCACGCTCGCTCCCACCCAAGCCCGGCCGGGCGGCGTCAGCGATAGCTGCGGTAGACGCTCGCGTTGCCGTCCGCCTGCACCAGCAGCACGTCGTACGGGTCCTTGCGGCCCTTGTACTCGGGGCCGTCCATGCCGGGCGAGCCGACCGGCATCGCCGGTACCGCCAGGCCGAGCGCCATCGGTTTTTCCTTCAGCATCCTGTGCACCTCGCTCGCCGGCACGTGGCCTTCGAGCAGATAGCCATCGACCCTCGCCGTGTGGCAGGAGGCGAACTTCGCCGGCATGCCCAGCCGGGCGCGCGCTTCGTTGTTGCCGGTCTCATACACCTTGACCGCGAAGCCGTTCGCTTCGAGGTGAGCCACCCAGTCCTTGCAGCAGCCGCAGGTCGGGCTTTTCCACACCTCGACCAGCGGTTTCGGCGCCGCCATCAGCGTGGCGGCGCGCGGCAGCAGGGCCGCGGTGGCAAGCGCGCCGATCAGCGCGCGACGTGTCGTGTTCATGGTTCGTCCTTTGAATGTTTTCAGGTTCAATGGTGGTCGTGCGCGCCGGCGGCCGGCTTGCGCACCTGTACTTCGATGTCCTGCGGCTGCACGAGCGGCATGCTGGAGGTGCCGTGGTCATGCCCCGCCGGCGGCGGTGCGGCCGCGGGCGCCTCGCCCACTTCGTGCGCCACCGTACCCGGCGGATGGCGGAACCAGCCGGGGTCGGTGTAGTCGCCCGGCTTCTGTTCCCGCCTGACCTTGAACACCGAAAACATGCCGCCCATCTCGACCGAGCCGAAAGGACCGTCGCCGGTCATCATCGGCGCGGTGTTCTCGGGCAGCGGCATCTTCATGTCGGCCATGTCGCCCATGCCGCGTTCGCCCATCGCCATATAGCCCGGCACGAGCTTCGATATGCGCTCGGCCAGCCCGCTGTGATCGACGCCGATCAGATTGGGCACGTCATGGCCCATCGCGTTCATCGTGTGGTGGCTCTTGTGGCAGTGGAAGGCCCAGTCACCCTCCTCGTCGGCGATGAATTCGATCTGCCGCATCTGGCCGACCGCGATGTCGGTGGTCACCTCCGGCCAGCGCGCCGACTTCGGCACCGGGCCGCCGTCGGTACCGGTGACCTCGAATTCGTGGCCGTGGATGTGCATCGGGTGATTGGTCATCGTCAGGTTGCCGATGCGGATGCGCACGCGGTCGTTCTTCCGCGCCACCAGCGGTGCGATGCCGGGGAAGATGCGGCTGTTCCACGTCCACAGGTTGAAATCCAGCATCGTCATCGTCTTCGGCGTATAGCTGCCGGGGTCGATGTCGTAGGCGCTGAGCAGGAACACGTAGTCGCGGTCCACCGGTGCGATCAGCGGGTGGCGGCCCTTGGGGTGGGTGACCCAGAAGCCCATCATGCCCATCGCCATCTGCGTCATTTCGTCGGCGTGCGGGTGGTACATGAAGGTGCCGGGACGGCGCGCGACGAATTCGTAGACGAAGGTCTTGCCCGGCGGAATCGCCGGCTGGGTCAGGCCACTCACGCCGTCCATGCCGTTGGGCAGGCGCTGGCCGTGCCAGTGCACGCTGGTGCGCTCGGGCAGCTTGTTGGTGACGAAGATGCGCACGCGGTCGCCCTCGACCACCTCGATGGTGGGTCCCGGCGACTGGCCGTTGTAGCCCCACAGGTGGGCCTTGAAGCCGGGCGCCATTTCGCGCACCACCGGCTCGGCCACCAGGTGGAATTCCTTGACGCCATCTTTCATGCGCCAGGGCAGCGTCCAGCCATTCAGCGTCACCACCGGGTTATAGGGGCGGCCGGTCGGTGGAACCAGCGGGCCGCGCGTGTCGGCGGTCGTCTCGACCACCGGCTCCGGAATCGCGGCCAGCGCGACCCGGCTCACCGTGGTGGCCGCGACGGCCGCACCGGCGATGCCGGCACTGCGGAAGAAATCTCTGCGGGAAGTCATGTGCGGAATCCTGTTCAGTGCGCCGCGTCGGCTGCCGTGGCAATGGCAGCGCCGGGCGGCGGCGCGAGATCGGGGCGACCGACCAGCGCCATGTCGAGATCGGCCTGGGCGATCCAGAAATCGCGCAGCGCATCGATGTAGCCATTGACGCCGGCCACCTGGGCGCGCGCGTCGGCCAGCAGTTCGAACACGCCGATCAGCATGCCGTTGTAGCGCAGCAGGTTTTCGTCCGAAATACGCTTGCGCAGCGGCACCACCTCGTCGCGGTAATGACGGGCGATGTCGAAGGCCGTGCGATAGCCGGCGTAGGCTTCGCGCACCTCGGAGCGGGCGTTTACCGCCGCTTCCGCCGCGCGCTCGACCGACTGCATGTAGATGGCCTCGGCCCGCGCAACGCGTGAGCCGCCCCAGTCGAACAGCGGCAGTTCGAAACTGATTTCGTAGCCCTTCTTGTAGGACTCGCTGCGCCGACCTTCGAGCACGCGCGCGGGGCCGATCTCGAGCACGTCGATGAAGCGCGTGGTCTTGGTCAGCCCGAGGTTGCGCGCGGTCGCTTCGGCGTCGAGCTTCGCGATCTGCAGGTCGATGCGCGAACCCATCGCCTGGCGTTCGATGTCCAGTGCGTCGAGCGCCGCCGCGGGCAGCTCGGGCAGGCGGTCGGGCAGACGGAAAGCGGTCTGCTCGCCCCACAGACCCATCAGGCGGGTCAGCCGCTCGCGCGCCGCGGTGTGCGCCTGCTGCGCGCGCGCCAGATTCAGCGCCGCGTCGGCGTGAAAGCCCTGCTCGCGCGCCTGGGCCAGCGCGCTGTAGTTGCCGGCGGCACGCATGCGCCGGGCCAGTTCGGCACCGGCGTCGGCTGCCTCCATCACCTGTTCCATATAGCGCAGCGTTTCGCCGGCAGCCACCGCCTGCACCCAGGCGCGGCGCACGTCGGCCGCCAGCCGCAGCACCTGCAGCGATACGGCACGCTGCGACTGTTCGAAGACGCGCCGGTTCACCTCGACCGACTGCGGCATCGTCAGCAGCGAAAAGATGTTGAAGGTGAGCGCCTGCTCGATCTTGTAGTCGCGCACGCCGTTCTCGCGCTTGCTGGCGTGGAACATCGAGAAGGTCGGATTGGGCAGACGGCCGGCGCGCACCACCTCGGCCTCGCGAATGCCCAGTTCGTGGAAGCCCGCCTGCAGGCCACGATTGTTCAGCAGCGCGATCTGCACCGCGTCATCGGCCGACAGCGGTTGCGCCAGCAGTTCGGCAACGCGGTCGGCGACTGCCTTGCGGTCCTCGTCGCTGCGCGCCCATCTGACGTCCTTGCCCAGCTTTTCGCGCGCGGTCTGTTCGACCGTGCCGAAGCCGCCGTCCGGGCTGAAGCTCGCGCAGCCAGCCAGCAGCGCGACCGCCGCCGCCAGCGGCACGAGCTTGAGCCGGCTCTGATCAGTGCTTGTGCGCATCGCCGCCCTCCTTGCTGTCGTGATGGCAACGATGTCCGTGGCCCGACTTCATCGCCCCGGAATCGCCGCCGTGCTGCTGTCCCGACGGATGCGCGTCGTGCATCCGGCTGTGCATCGACGCGTGGTGAGCGGCGTGGTGCGGACAGTGATGCGGCTTCGCTTCGCCGCCGGCAGCGCCGTGATCGTGCTTCGCGGCTCCACCTGCGGGCGTGCTGGCGGCAGCCGGTGCGCCATGATCGTGGCCGACATGCGGCGCAAGCGACGCGGCCACAGCGCCGCCGTGATCGTGCGTGTGGTGGCCGTGGCCACCTCGACCGGCGCTGGAATCACCATCGTGCATGTGATCGTGCATATGTCCGTGATGGCCCGCGTGCGGATCGGTGGCCGCTTGCGCGCCGTGATCGTGGCCGGCATGCGGGTCCGGCGGTGCGGCCGCCGTGCTGCCGTGATCGTGCGCGTGGCCGCCGGCCTGACGACCGACCGCGTCGTTGGCTTCACGCCAGTCGCCGACAGCGCCCGTGCTACCGGCGCGGTAGGTATCGAACACCGAGCGGTGATCGAGCGGTCGCGTGGGGGCGGCCGGATCCGCCGGATCGGCCGCCCAGGCGGACGTGGTGACGGACGCTGCTGCCAGCAGCATCCGGATAGAAAGATGGAACATGAAGACCTCGCGAAAGACAGGTGTATCGATTTCCGCCCACCGTGGACGGATTTCGGGCGTCAGGCGAGGTCGTGTCTGGGCGGGCGTTCGGTGCCTTCGGTGATGAAGGCGGGAGGTGTCACGTGCGCCGGCAGCGGGCGCAGGTGCGTCGAAAAATCGTCCGGCAGCCGCAGCGCGGACGGCATCAAGGCGCCGCCGATGCAGCAGGCGGCGCATGCGCTGCAGGCGTGCTTGCCGTGGGCAGGGCTTGCGGCGGGGTCGTGATCACCGCCGTCGTGATGTGTGTGCGCGGCTGCGTCATCGTGCATGGTCGCCGCCGTCGGCAGTCCGTGGTGCGACGGCGCGCAGCTGATCATCGCCGCCGCGGCAAAGCCCTGCAGGGGCAGTGCCAGCAGCAGCATGAAGATCAGCAGGAGGCGGGTCGCGGCACGCATGAGAACTAGGATATCAGCGCAGTGACGAAGTTCGCATGACAGCGGTCAAGTCGTGCTCGGGTCCACCGTCCACCGCCTTGCGACCGAGCCCTGGCCATTCACGCTTTCCAGATGCACCGGGAAACCCCACAGCCGGGCGACGTGCTTCAGCACTTCGTAGGCGCCGTCGTGCAGCGGCCGGTTGTTGTGCTGCGTGTGCCGCAGCATCAGCGAACGGTCGCCGCGCAGATTCACGCTCCACACCTGGATGTTCGGTTCGCGCGAGCCGAGATCGTACTGGCGCGACATCGCCTCGCGCAGATTGCGGTAGCCGGACTCGTCGTGAATGGCCGATACCTCCAGCGTCGGCTCGGTGTCGTCGTCGGTGATCGCGAACAGGCGGAAAGCCCGCATCACGCGCGGCGACAGGTACTGGCCGATGAAGCTTTCGTCCTTGAAGTTGCGCATCGCGTGGTCCAGCGTTTCCAGCCAGCTGCTGCCGGCCATGTCCGGGAACCATGCGCGGTCCTCGTCGGTGGGCGCTTCGCAGATGCGCTTGATGTCGGTGTACATCGCGAAGCCCAGCGCGTACGGGTTCATGCCGCTGTAGGCGGGGTGACCGACCGGCGGCTGGTAGACGACGTTGGTGTGCGACTTCAGGCACTCGATCATGATGCCGTCGTCGAGAAAGCCGTCGTCGTACATCGTGTTCAGCAGGTGGTGGTGCCAGAAGGTGGCCCAGCCCTCGTTCATGACCTGGGTCTGACGCTGCGGGTAGAAGTACTGCGCGACCTTGCGCACGATGCGCACGATCTCGCGCTGCCACGGCTCGAGCAGCGGCGCGTTCTTCTCGATGAAGTAGAGCAGGTTCTCCTGCGGCTCGGCCGGGAAGCGCGGCGCTTCCTTCTCCGCCTCGTCGCGGCCCAGCTTGGGCGGCAGCGTCCGCCAGATCTCGTTCACCTGCTGCTGCGCGTAGGCCTCGCGGTCCTTCGCGCGCGCCAGTTCCTGCGTCAGGCTGAGCTTGCTCGGCCGACGGTAGCGGTCGACGCCGTAGTTCATCAGCGCGTGGCAGCTGTCGAGCAGCAGTTCGACCGCGTCGATGCCGTGCCGCTCCTCGCAGGCGGCGACGTAGTTCTTCGCATAGACCAGGTAGTCGATGATGGACGACGCGTCGGTCCACATCCGGAACAGGTAGTTGCCCTTGAAGAAGCTGTTGTGGCCGTAGGCCGCGTGCGCGATCACCAGCGCCTGCATCGCCATCGTGTTCTCCTCCATCAGATAGCTGATGCAGGGATTGCTGTTGATCACGATTTCGTAGGCCAGGCCCATCTGGCCGCGCCGGTAGTTCTTCTCGGTGCTGATGAATTCCTTGCCGTAGCTCCAGTGCCGGTAGTTCACGGGCATGCCGACGCTGGCGTAGGCGTCCATCATCTGTTCGGCGGTGATGATCTCGAGCTGGTTCGGATAGGTGTCCAGCCCGAAGCGCTGCGCGGTCGCGCGGATCACGTCGTGGTACTGCTCGATCAGTTCGAAGGTCCAGTCGCTGGGCGCCGGCAAGCGGGAGGTCGGGCGCTCCTTCAGCGGCAGCGGTGCGCTCAGCGGCGGCGGGTGACGACGTCCGCCGTATTCGCCCGGCGAGGCCGCGCGACCGTTGTTGCGGCGGTCGTAGGTATCGCTCATTTCGCGGCTCCTTCCTTCTTGAACAGGTCGCGGAACACCGGATAGATCTGGTCGACCTCGGCCGCCTTGCGGATGGCGAAGTTCTCGCTCTCCATCGCGAGGTCCGAGTACTCGTGCCACAGGTTCTGTTCCTGCTCGACCACCTGGATGTAGGCGAAGTAGCGCACCAGCGGCAGGATCTTCTGTTCGAGGATTTCGCGGCAGCGCGGGCTGTCGTCGTGCCAGTTGTCGCCGTCGCTGGCCTGCGCGCCGTAGATGTTCCACTCGCCGCGTGGGTAGCGCGCCTGGATGATGTCTTCCATCAGCACCAGCGCGCTCGACACCACGGTGCCGCCAGTTTCGGTGGCATGGAAGAAATCGTGCTCGCTCACTTCCTGCGCCTGCGTGTGGTGGCGGATGAACACGATTTCGATCTTCTCGTAGTGCCGGGTCAGGAAAAGGTAGAGCAGGATGAAGAAGCGCTTGGCCAGATCCTTGCGCGCCTCGTCCATCGAGCCCGACACGTCCATCAGGCAGAACATGACCGCTTTCGCGGTCGGCACCGGCGTGCGCACACGGCTGCGGTAGCGCAGGTCTATCGGGTCGAGGTAGGGGATACGGTCGATGCGCGAACGCAGCGCGGCGATGTCGGCCTCGATCTGTTCGATCTCGTGCAGCCGCGCCGGCGTGCCCGGCTGTGCGCGCAGGTCTTCGAGCAGCGCTTCGAGCCGGTGCAGTTCGCGCCGCGACTCGCTGCCCAGCGCGATGCGCCGGCCGATCGCACCGCGCATCGAGCGCACGACGTGCAGATTGTTCGGCGTGCCGTCGCTGGAGAAACCGGCACGGTGCGTCTTGTACTCCGGCGTCTCGGCCAGCGTGGTGCGGATCAGGTTGGGCAGGGCCAGGTCGTCGAAGAAGACCTGCATGAACTCTTCCTTGGTGAGGTGGAAGACGAAATCGTCTTCGCCCTCGCCGGAATCGCTGGCGTTGCCCGAACCGGCCCCGCCGCCGCCACCGCCCTTGGGCCGCTCGATACGGTCGCCGCGGACGAAGTCCTTGTTGCCCGGGTGCACCATTTCGCGGGAGCCGCCCTGACCGTGGCCGAACACCGGTTCGCTGATGTCGCGCTTCGGGATGTGGATGTCCTCACCCTGCGCGATGTCGCGGATGCCGCGCCCCTCGACCGCCCGCCGCACCGCCTCGCGGATCTGCTCCTTGTGGCGGCGCAGAAAGCGCTCGCGATTGCCGATGGACTTGTTCTTGCCGGCCAGTCTGCGATCGATGATCTGCTGCAAGATGTGTCCCCTTCCCGCCGGGGCAGCGTCGCCCCGGTCTTGTCTATCGATGCCCCACCACCGTCACGAACTCTTGCGCACGCGCAGGTACCACTCGCACAGCAGGCGCACCTGCTTCGGCGTGTAGCCCTTGCCGACCATGCGATTGACGAAGTCCTCGTGCTTCTTGGCATCGTCGGCGCTGGCCTTGGCGTTGAAGCTGATCACCGGCAGCAGTTCTTCGGTGTTGGAGAACATCTTCTTCTCGATCACCGTGCGCAGCTTTTCGTAACTGGTCCACACCGGGTTCTTGCCGGCGTTGTTGGCGCGCGCCCGCAGCACGAAGTTCACGATCTCGTTGCGGAAATCCTTCGGGTTCGAAATGCCGGCCGGCTTCTCGATCTTTTCCAGTTCGGCATTCAGCGAAGCGCGGTCGAACACTTCGCCGGTGTCGGTATCGCGGTACTCCTGGTCCTGTATCCAGTAGTCGGCGTAGGTGACATAGCGGTCGAAAATGTTCTGGCCGTATTCGCTGTAGCTTTCGAGATAGGCAGTCTGGATTTCCTTGCCGATGAATTCGGCGTAACGCGGCGACAGGTGTTCCTTGATGCAGGCGATGTACTTCTGCTCGACGTCCTGCGGGAACTGTTCGCGCTCGATCTGCTGTTCGAGCACGTACATCAGGTGCACCGGGTTGGCCGCCACCTCGGTCGAATCGAAGTTGAACACCTTGGACAGTATCTTGAACGCGAAGCGGGTGGAGATGCCGCTCATGCCTTCGTCGACGCCGGCGTAGTCGCGGTATTCCTGGTAGCTCTTGGCGCGCGGATCGGTGTCCTTCAGGTTCTCGCCGTCATACACCTGCATCTTCGAATAGAGGCTGGAGTTCTCCGGCTCCTTCAGCCGGGTCAGCACGGCGAACTGCGCCATCATCTTCAGCGTGCCCGGGGCGCACACGGCCTCGGCCAGCGACGAGCCGCGCAGCAGCTTCTCGTAGATCTTCACTTCCTCGGACACGCGCAGGCAGTACGGCACCTTGACGATGTAGATACGGTCGAGGAAAGCTTCGTTGTTCTTGTTGTTGCGGAAAGCCTTCCACTCGCTCTCGTTCGAGTGCGCCAGCACCACGCCGTCGAACGGAATCGCTCCGAAACCTTCGGTCCCCTTGAAGTTGCCTTCCTGGGTTGCGGTCAGCAGCGGGTGCAGCACCTTGATCGGCGCCTTGAACATTTCGACGAATTCGAGCAGGCCCTGGTTGGCCAGGCACAGACCGCCGGAGAAGCTGTAGGCATCCGGATCGTCCTGCGCATAGGTTTCGAGCTTGCGGATGTCGACCTTGCCGACCAGCGATGAAATGTCCTGGTTGTTCTCGTCGCCCGGTTCGGTCTTGGCGATGCCCACCTGCTTCAGCACGCTGGGGTAGCGCTTGACCACGCGGAACTTGCGGATGTCGCCGCCGAATTCCTCCAGCCGCTTGACCGCCCACGGGCTCAGGATGCGGTTGAGGTAACGGCTCGGGATGCCGTATTCCTTCTCCAGGATGGCGCCGTCCTCGGTCGGGTCGAACAGGCCCAGCGGCGATTCATTCACCGGCGAACCCTTGATCGCGTAGAAGGGCACTTCCTGCATCAGCGCCTTCAGCCGCTCGGCGATCGACGACTTGCCGCCACCGACCGGACCCAGCAGGTAGAGGATCTGCTTCTTCTCTTCCAGGCCCTGTGCGGCGTGACGGAAGTAGCTCACCACCTGCTCGATCGCATCCTCCATGCCGTAGAACTCGGCAAAGGCCGGATAGATCTTGATCACCTTGTTGGCGAAGATGCGCGACAGCCGCGGGTCGTTGCGGGTGTCCACCGTCTGCGGTTCACCGATCGCCTTCAACATGCGTTCGGCCGCGCTCGCGTAGGCCATCGGATCGCGCTTGCACTCCGCGAGGTACTCCTCCAGCGAAAGTTCCTCTTCGCGGGTGCGCTCGAAACGCGCGGCGAAATGACTGACGATGTCCATGCTGATCTCCAAGTCTCCGTTGACCTTCAAAACAGGCAATCCGGAAGCCCGCGGCCTGCGCGTACCTTCCGCACCACCACATGTTCAGCTTGGTTCACTCTCGGCCTCGATGAAAGCTCGATAAGCACCGCGTTCACCATCCTGCTCCGAAGCATGGACGCTGTGTCGAGTCGTGCGACACAAGATGCGTACATGCAACACTTGTTGTCGAGTCGATACCCCCTGCAACGCGAAGTTCCCGCCTGCTCACGCTTGTTCACGTGCGTGCCCGGCAGTCCGTTGACCGGTCCTCAGCAAGTTGTGGTCCAGGCTCGCCGTGCGCAGACCGCACGGTATCCATCGTCATCGCAATGTTCCGCTCAAGGGCACGGCTGGCGCGGGCGCCGCGAACGCGGTGGACGGAAGGCCTCGCAGTCGCGCGCACCACGCCGGTGCACGATCACCCTGTCGCACCGCTGGCGCGCCCGGTGCCGATCCCGCTTCGGGGCGACAACCGGTCATCGTCGACGCCGACCTGCGCCGCGCCCGACGCGGGAGATCGACAGCCGACACATACTGTATGAAAATACAGTACACATCATGTCCACGCCCTACGCCGAACTTCACTGCCTGAGCCACTTCAGTTTCCAGCGCGGCGCCTCGTCGCCGGAGGAACTGGCCGAGCGCGCCGCCGCGCTCGGCTATGCGGCACTGGCCATCACCGACGAATGCTCGCTGGCCGGCGTCGTGCGCGCACACGTGGCGCTGCGCGCCCTGCCCGACCCGAAACCGGCGCTGATCATCGGCAGCGAAATCCGCCTGGCCGACGGACCCAAGCTGGTGCTGCTGGCGTGCAACCGCAACGGTTACGGCAATCTGGCCGAACTGATCACGCGCGGCCGGATGGCGGCTGACAAGGGTCGCTATCACCTGACACTGGCCGACCTCGACGCCGGCCTGGCCGACTGCATCGCGCTGCTGGCGCCGAGCGACGACGACATCGCCGACGCCGCCACACTTATTGCGCACGGCTGCTGGCTCAGATCGCGTTTCGGCGAACGCGCCTGGCTGGCGGTGGAACTGCATCTCGGGAGCGACGACTGCGCCAAGCTGGCGGCCCTGCAGGCGGCGGCCGACGCCAGCGGCCTGCCGTTGTGTGCCGCTGGCGACGTGCACATGCATGTGCGCCAGCGGCGCCGGCTGCAGGACACGCTGACCGCCATCCGTCTGCACTGCACGCTGCCCGAATGCGGCGAACGGCTGTTTCCGAACGGCGAGCGCCACCTGCGCCTGCCACACCGGCTGGCGCAGATCCATCCGGCCGAACAGCTGGCCGCGAGCGTGCACATCGCCGCGCAGTGCAGCTTCTCGCTCGACGAACTGCGCTACGAGTACCCGGAAGAGATCGTGCCGGCCGGCCATACGCCGGCGTCCTGGCTGCGGCATCTGGCCGAACGCGGCTACGTCGAGCGCTGCGCGCAGATCCGGCGCGTGGTCAGGCTGGACGACGCCACCTTCCAGCTGAAGGCGGACAAGCTGCGCCGGCAGATCGAGGACGAACTGGCACTGATCGCCGAGCTCGAGTACGAACCCTACTTCCTGACCGTGCACGACATCGTGGCCTGGGCACGCAGCCGCGGCATCCTCTGCCAAGGCCGCGGCTCGGCCGCCAATTCGGCCGTGTGCTACTGCATCGGCGTAACCGAAGTCGATCCGTGGCGCGCCAACATGCTGTTCGGCCGTTTCATTTCGCGCGAGCGCAACGAGGCGCCGGACATCGACGTCGATTTCGAGCACGAGCGGCGCGAGGAAGTGATCCAGTACATCTACGGCAAGTACGGCCGCGACCGCGCCGCACTGGCCGCCAGCCTGACCTGCTACCGGCCACGCTCGGCGCTGCGCGACGTCGGCCGCGCACTCGGCTTCAGCGACGACGCGCTCGACCGCCTGACGCGCGGCCACATGTGGTGGGACGGCAAGCAGGTGCGCGAGGACCGCATGGCCGAAGCCGGTTTCAGCCCCGCCTCGCCGCACGTACGCCGGCTGATGGAACTGGCGAACGAACTGATAGGCGCGCCGCGTCACCTGTCGCAGCACGTCGGCGGCTTCGTCATCGCGCGCGGCCGGCTGTCGCGCCTGGTGCCGATAGAGAACGCTCGGATGCCCGATCGCTGCGTCATCCAGTGGGACAAGGACGACCTCGAAGCGGTCGGTCTGATGAAAGTCGATGTGCTGGCGCTCGGCATGCTGACCGCGATACGCAAGACCCTGCAGTCGCTGGCGGCCTACGCCGACACTCACCCCGCGTCACCGGCGACAGGACCGGGACCGATACCCCGCAGCGTCGCCGACATTCCGCCCGAAGACCCGGCGACCTACGACATGCTGTGCCGCGGCGAATCGACCGGCGTGTTCCAGGTCGAATCGCGGGCACAGATGAACATGCTGCCGCGGCTGCGGCCGCGCCGTTACTACGACCTGGTCATCCAGGTCGCCATCGTGCGCCCGGGGCCGATACAGGGCGGCATAGTCCATCCCTACCTCGCCCGCCGCCACCTGCCGCCGGAACGGATCGACTACCCGTCGGACGAACTGCGCCCGGTACTCGAACGCACGCTGGGCGTGCCCATCTTCCAGGAACAGGTGATGCAGCTGGCCGTCGTCGCGGCCGGTTTCACGCCGGGCGAAGCCGACCAGATGCGCCGCTCGATGGCCGCCTGGCGACAGCGCGGCACGATGGAAAAATTCCAGCACAAGCTGACCGCCGGCCTGCTGAACAAGGGCTACACGCCGGAATTCGCCGAACAGATCTACCGCCAGATCGAAGGCTTTTCCGGCTACGGCTTTCCGGAGTCGCACGCCGCCAGCTTCGCGCTGCTCGTCTACACCTCGTCCTGGCTCAAGTGTCATCACCCGGCCGCCTTCCTGTGCGGCCTGCTGAACAGCCAGCCCATGGGCTTCTACGCGCCGGCCCAGCTGATCGCCGACGCACGCGCGCACGGCGTCGACGTACATCCGGCCGACGTGACGGTGAGTGGCTGGGACTGCGTGCTCGAACGCCCGTCGTCGCCTGCATCCGGGCCTGCCGTGCGACTGGGCCTGCGCATGATCAAGGGCGTGTCGCAGGACGCCATGCAAAGCCTGATCGCCGCCCGCGCAAAGGCGCCGTTCACGCATGTCGACGACCTCGCCCGCCGCGCCCGGCTGGACCGGCAGCAGTTGCGCTGTCTCGCTGCCGGCGGCGCGCTGCAGCAGCTCGCCGGCAACCGCCACCAGGCGCACTGGCAGGCGGCGGTGCGGCGCCCGGACGCACTGCTGGGCGACGCGCCGGTAAACGAAACGCCGCTCGCGCTGGCAGCACCGCACGAAGGCGAGGACATCGTCGCCGACTACGCCAGCCTCGGTTTCACGCTGGGTCGTCATCCGCTGGCGCTGCTGCGCGGCGAACTGGCTGCGCAGCGCTTCATCACCGCCGCCGAACTGCGCCGCCTGCCCGACCGCGCACTCGCCCGCGCCGCCGGCATCGTCACCTGTCGCCAGCGCCCCAGCACGGCCAGCGGCGTCATGTTCGTCACGGTGGAAGACGAAACCGGGCTGGCCAACGTGATCGTGCACAAGGACGTGCAGGAGAAGCAGCGGCACGAAGTGCTGGGCGCCACGCTGCTCGGCATCTACGGCCAGGTGTCGCGCGAGGGCGAGGTGATCCACCTGATCGCCCGCCGTCTGGTCGACCGCTCGGCGCTGCTCGGAGCGCTGACGCCGCGCAGTCGGGATTTCCACTAGAAAGCGACTACAGTCCCGCCTTTCACCACCGTTCCCGCACGCCATGACGCCCGGCCAGCCCGCCCCCGATTTCGATGCCATCGACCAGCACGGCCAGCGACATCGCCTGGCTGACTTCCACGGCCGCTGGCTGGCGCTGTACTTCTATCCGCGTGACGACACGCCGGGCTGCACGAAACAGGCCTGCTCCATCCGCGACGGTCGCGCCGCCCTCGCCGCCCGCGGGCTCACCGTGCTCGGCGTGTCGGCACAGGGCAGCGCGGCGCACCGCGCCTTCACCGACAAGTTCGCCCTCGATTTCCCGCTGCTGGTCGATGAGGGCCAGCACATCGCCCGCCGCTACGGCGCGCTCGGCAGCGGTCCGGCCGGACTGCTGCGCCGCTGGCTGGGTGCCTACCGGCGCATCAGCGTGCTGATCGACCCCGAAGGTCACATCGCGCACGTGATCGAGCGACCGGACGTGAGCCGTCACGCCGACGAACTGCTGGCGCTGCTGCCGTCACGCTGAGCGCCCGCGTCACGGACGATAGTCATACGCCGTCCGGCATGTGGACGCCCCGCCGGCCAGACGCCATCGCACAAAGCACTGATATTCAAGACTTTCCCGTCTCAGCCCTCATGGCACGTCATCTGCTCTCCGCAGCACGGCGCGTCGTGCGCCGAACCGACGGGGAGGATGCATGCTGGCCTGGCTGCTCAGACGACATTTCTGGTTCGAACTGCAACGCATCGCCGACTGCGAATCGCGCGACGAGGACTACTGCCCGTCGCCACGCGGCAGCGCCAATGAGCGACAGCTGCTGGGCACGCTTTCACGCGTGTTCTCCGGCCTGCGCAACCGGGCACGCAACGCCGAAACGCGCGCGCACGAACTGGAGCAGATGCTGGACGTGGCCGCCGACAACGCGCAGTCGCTGCGCCAGGAACTGGGCGAGGCGAGCGCGCGCAGCAGTCTGATCGCCGCCGTGGTCGACGCCGGACTGTGGGAAGTCCGGCTGAGCGACGCCCGCACGCCGGACCTGAAACATCCGGTCTGGTGGTCGGAGCGTCTGCGCAGCATGCTGGGCTACGACCACGACGACTTTCCGGACCGCCTCGACAGCTGGGCCTCGCGTCTGCATCCGGAGGACCGCAAACAGGCGCTCGAAATGCTGGCGCGGCAATGGACCGACCGGCGCGACGGCGACTGGCCGGATACGCGCTACCGGATGGCACACAAGGACGGCAGCTACCGCTGGCTGCTGTCGCGCACCCGCACCGTGCGCGACGAACAGGGCGTCGTGCGGATCGCCGGCTCGCTGACCGACATCAGCCGCAGTCGCGAGGACGAGGCGAAGCTCGACGCTGCGCTGACCCGTTTCGAACTGGCCAGCGACATGCTGTCGGACGGCATCTGGGACCTCGACGTGGTGGCGGGCGACCCGGTCAATCCATCCAACACCTTCTGGTGGTCGACACAGTTCCGTCGCCTGCTCGGCTTCGAGACCGAAGAGGAATTTCCGAACGTGCTCGACAGCTGGGCGTCGCGCCTGCACCCGGACGACAAGCCGGGCGTACTCGAAGCCTTCACCCGTCACTTGATGGACCGCAGTGGCAATACGCCCTACTCGATCGACTACCGGCTGCGCTGCAAGGACGGTGTCTATCGCTGGTTCCGCGCCCGCGGCCGCACCCGGCGCGATGATCGCGGCACGCCGCTGCGCGTGGTCGGCGCGCTCACCTGCATCGAGGCCGAGCACAACGAGCACCACCTGCAGGAAGTCGAGGCGCGGCAGCGCCAGCAGCTCGGCGACAACGTGCAGAAGATACGCGCCATCGTCACCGCGATCCGCGCCATCGCCGACCAGACCAACCGGCTGGCGCTGAATGCGGCGATCGAGGCCGCGCGCGCCGGCGACGCCGGACGCGGCTTTTCAGTGGTGGCCGACGAGGTGCGCACGCTGTCGGAGCGCACGCGCGAGGCGACCGAACAGATCGCCCGCATCATCCCCGACGGCGGCTGACGGCGCCCGCCGTCCTCTTACTTGATCGAGAAGTCGGCGCGGTTCAGCGCCGTCTTTGCGTCCTTGCCGTCAGCCGGCTTGCCACCCTCGGCGGCCGGCTCGCCCGCCTTGGGCGCCAGCACGAACAGGCGCGCGTCCTCGACCTTGGCGTTACGCGTCAGGTAGTCCTTCACCGTCTGCGCGCGCGCCAGGCCGAGCAGGCGCAGGTCTTCGTCGCTGACTTCGGTATTGGTCAGGATGAGCTTTTCCATCTCCGGCACCGGCAGGTCCTTGGCCAGGCCGACCAGATTGCGCGGCTTCGGGAAATCCGCCGCCTTGTACACCGCCTTCAGCAGATCCGGATATTCCTCTGGCGACACCGTCGTGGTCTCGGCCGAGGCCTTGGTCTTCGCCGCCTTGGCCGCACGCACCTTCTGCTCAAGCAGCGCGCGGCGATAGCCTTCGATATCGGTCGCGCGGTCGGTGCGGCCGGTCACCTCCAGCTTCAGCGCCGGACGATCGGTCAGCGCCTTGCCCAGCGTGTCGAGCTTGCTGCGCGCAGCGTCGTTCAGCGTCGCCCGACCCGGCTCAAAGGCGACGTGGTCGAGATCGGCGTCGGAGCCGAACAGCGAACCGAGCAGCGCGAACGGCGAAGTGACCGCCTTGACGATCAGGTTCACGATCACCTTGACGACGATGCCGCCGATCGAGAACTGCGGATCGGACAGCGAGCCGCTGATCGGCAGGTTGATGTCGATCACGCCGTTACGGTCCTGCAGCAGCGACACCGCCAGCAGCACCGGCGCCTTGATCGCGTCCGGGCTGTCGACCTTGTTGCCGAAGGTGAGCTGATCGAGGATGACGTTGTTCTGGGCGGTCAACTGGTCGTTCTCGATCTTGTAGGCGATGTTGACGCTGAGCTTGCCCTTCTCGATGCCGTAGCCGACGTACTTGCCCGAGTAGGGCGACAGCGGCGCCAGCTCGATGCCGCGCGCACTGGCCTTGATGTCGAGGAAGAGCGCTTCGGCCAGCGGATTGATGCGACCGGTGATGTCGATCGGCGCCGAACCTTCGACCAGGCCGCGCAGTTCGACCTCGCCCGCGGTGCCGGAGACCGAGCTGAGGCCGGACACGCGACCGCCCAGTTCGGACAGCTGGGCGCGGTAGTTCGGCTTGATGAAGAAGTCGCTGAAATCGACGCGACCGCCCTGCATCACGATGGTCTTCACGTCGATCGGCGGACGCGCGGCGGCGATCATCTGTGCCAGCGCGGCACTCTGACTGCCGGCGCCCGGCGTCGCCGCCGGGCGGGCAGCCGGGGCCGCAGCGGGCTTGGCGGCCGGAGCGGCGGCCACCGGTGCGGTCGCTGCCGCCGCGTCCTTGCGCACCACGTCCTGCAGGTTCAGCCGACCCTGCGGCGACACGATGATGCGGGCGAAGTAATCGGACAGCGCGACTTCGTTGATCGACAGGCCGGCCAGCAGATCGGGCTTGCGGCTGTCCAGCTTCAGCGCAATGCCGCCGGCGAACAGCGAGCGCCACTTCAGCAGGTCGGAAGCGTTCACCTTTTCGGTCAGGTGCACGTTCTCGACGTTGGTTTCACCCTTCCACGCCAGCGTCCAGTCTCCGGCCGGCAGCGTCTGCAGCGCGAGGTCGCCGCGCAGGCTCAGAACGCCGGCGAGCAGCTCGGCATTCAGCTTCTGCGCCATCCAGGGCTGGCCGACCAGCAGGTCGAGCCGGCGCGCATCGATCTTCAGATCGGCCTGCGCCGGCGAAAGCGAAAAGCCGCCCCGTGCGCCGAAGAGGCCGCCCTTGGCGTCGCGGAAGCCGAGGTCCAGCTTCGATTTCTGCTTCAGGTCGGTGCCGACGTTCTCCAGCTTGAGCGACAGCCGGTCGAGCTCGACCACGGCCGGTGTCGTCAGCGTGCGGTCCTCGAAACGGACTGCGCCGTCCTTCAGGTTCAGCGCCGACAGCTGCGCGCTCCATGCCGGAGCGGACGCCGCCGGCGCGGCGGGCCCCGCCGCCGCTGACGAGGGACGCACCAGACCGGCGAGATCGATGTCGCCGTCGGCCTGACGCGCTGCGCGCAGACGCGGCTTGAGCAGATCCAGTGCGCCGACCGCGACCTTGCGCGTCGACAGGTCGATGCGCGCCTGGCTCAGCACGATGTCGTCGGCCTGGGCGAAAGCGTTCTTCTCGCCGCGACGCGTCAGCTTGAGCCGGGCCACGCCCGCCTCGGTCACCAGCACCTCGCCCTGCGGTGCGCCGTCGGCCAGTCGCAGGCCGAAGCGCGTGCCGATGCGCACGTCCGCCTGATCAACCGAGAAGTTGATCAGGTCGGCAAAGTAGGGGCTGAAGCGCGGCACCTCGACACCGCTCACCGTCAGTTCCCCCTCGATATCGGGCGCGCTCGCGCGCAGCTTCGCATCGACCGCCAGCCGCGTATTGCCCTCGGCCTGCGCAGCGATCACCAGCGTCGCCGGGGTGTCGCCCTGCAGCGAGAAATCGCGCAGCACGATGTCCATCGGCTCGATCACGTAACTGAATGGCGTGGCCGGCATTTCGTCACTGAAGGCGATGCGCGCCTGCAGCACTTCGAGCAGGCCGACCTTCACTTCGGGTGCCTTGGCCGGCACGGCCGCCGTCCCCTCCGGTGCAGCCGCCGCTGGACGCGGGCGCGGCACCAGGGCAAGCAGGTTCAGCTTGCCGTCCTTGGTGCGGGCGACCTCGAAATCCGGCTGGTCGATGCGGATGCTGGCGATGTCCACCCTACCGGCCAGCGGCTGTATCTCGTTCAGCACCATGTCCAGCGCCGGCAGCTTGAACAGCGGCTTGCCGTCACGGCTGTCCAGTTCGAGATCGCGCAGTTCCAGCGTGCCCTGCAGCGAAATGCGCGGTTCGCCCTCCTTGGGCTGGCGGAAGCCCAGTTCGATGTCGGTATCCAGCAGGCCGGAACTGATGCGGAAGCCCAGCGGCACCGGCGAGTACTCGTCGAAGCGCGCCAGGTTGAGCGCGTTGAACTCGACCTTCATCGTCGCTTCGCGCTCGTCGATGAAAGGACGCACCCTGCCCTTCATAGAGAACGGCGCATCGTTGATGCGGGCAGCGACCGAGGGCTCGACGAACAGTTCGACGTCGGACGGCAGGTTGGACACGAAGGGCAGGCCGATCTGGATGTCGCTGATCGCATGCTTGCGCGCGAAGGGCTGGTCGTCGATATCGACTCGACCGTCGCGCAGCACGATGTTGTTGATCGAGAAGCGCGCAGGTTCCTCGCTCGGCGGCTGGTCGAGAATCTTCTGCAGCACGTCGCTGAAATTGAAGCGCCCTTCCTCGTCGAGCCGCACGATGCGCAGCCAGGGCCGCTCCACCTGTACCGCCCGCACCACCGGTGCGCCCTTGAACAGCGACGCCCACTCGACATCGACGGTCAGACTGTCCAGCGTCACCGCCTCGTCCTTGCCGTTGGCCTCCAGCATCTTCAGCCCCGACACCGTCAGTTCCAGCGTGTAGGGGTTGATCGACACCGCCTGCAGCGTCAGCGCTCGGCCGAGGAATTCGGAACCGTGCTTCTCGGCCAGCGAACGCACCAGATGCGGAGCGGCGAACGCACCGAGCAGGCCGAACAGCACGGTGGCGACGACGATGCCGATGAAGGTCTTGCGCACGGCGGGACGGGAAAAAAAGGCGGTGAGCGACATGGGCAAGCGGATCCAGGCGGATGAACGGGGCGATTATGACGCGGGGCCGGCCGCAAGGTGTCGTGCGGCAGCGTCCAGCGCCTCGTCGAGCACGACGACGTATGCACGCAACGCGTCGGGCAGCTGTTCCGGCGACAGGCTGGCATCGCGCAGCGCGCGTTCAAGCCGCGCCGCGTCAACGCCGGCGCGGGCAAAGCCGAGATTCAGACAGACGCCCTTGAGCGCATGAATCTGGCGGACGATGTCGGCACCTGGTTCGTCGACGCGCGCAGCCAGTGCGTCGCGCAGCGCCCTGACCTCATCCAGCGTGGTGGCGAGGATTTCGCCGTAGAGCGCGAGGTCGCCATCGAACTGCTGGCGCACGGCGGCGAGGTCGAGCGCAGCTCGCGCCTCCCCGGTAACCGGTTCCGCGCGGGGCTCGATGGCTGCCGGCGCCATCGTCTGCAGCACGTCGCTGCGGCCGGCGGCGGTGGTCGCCAGCACACCGAGCAAGGCGTGCGCGTCGACCGGTTTGGTCAGGTAGGCGCGCATGCCCAGCGCCAGACACTCGTCGCGCTCCTCGGCCACCGCGTGCGCGGTCAGGCCGACGATGGGCGGCGCGGCAGCGCCCAGGCGGGCGACGATCTCGCGCGTCGCGGTCTTGCCGTCCATCACCGGCATCTGGATATCCATCAGCACCAGATCGATGCCGCCGGCGCAGACGCGCTCCAGCGCCTGTTGCCCGTCGACGGCCTGTTCCGCGTGCGCGCCCGCGCGTTCGACCAGATGAACCGCCACCGTCCGGTTCACCGCGATGTCATCGACGACGAGCACGCGCAGATCGGCCAGCGACACCGCGGATACCTGCTCGGCAGCCGTTGGCAATGCGCCGTCCTCCATCTGTTCCAGCCAGACCTCGGCCCAGAAGGTGGCACCCTCGCCAGGTACGCCGTCACCGCCGACACGGCCGCCCATCGCCTCGGCCAGCCGTTTGCAGATGGTCAGGCCGAGGCCGGTACCGCCGTGACTGCGCACCACCGAGGCGTCGGCCTGCACGAAGGGCTCGAACAGCGCATCGATCTCGTTCGGCGACACACCGCGACCGGTATCACGCACGGTCATGCGCAGGCGCACTCGCCGACCGGCCCGTTCGCACAACGCGACCTCGACGTCGACGCGCCCGTGTGCGGTGAACTTCAGCGCGTTCGACACGTAGTTGTTCAGTATCTGCGCCAGCCGTGTCGGATCGCCGCACAGCGCCGGCGGCACTTCCGGCGCCAGCTTGAATGTCAGAGCGAGCGCCTTGTCCTGTGCCTGCGCGGCAAACGACGCGTGGCAGGTTTCCAGCAGGTCGCCGATGGCAAAAGGAATGTGTTCCAGATCGAGCTTGCCGGCCTCGATCTTCGAGAAGTCGAGAATGTCGTTGACGATCATGCGCAGCTGACCGGCCGCGATGCGCAACTGCCGGCCGTGCTCGCGCGCCAGTTGCGGGCTGTCGTTGTCGGCGAGGATGGCCGCCAGCCCGACCACGCCATTCAGCGGGGTGCGGATTTCGTGGCTCATCGCCGCGAGGAAGGCGCTCTTGGCGCGGCTCGCCTCGCGCGCGTCGGCCACCGCCTGTTCGGCCCGCTGCAGCAGCGCCTCGCGCTCATCCTCGCGCTGCTGCAGCGACACGGCCATGCCGTTGAAGGACTGCGCCAGCACCTGCAGTTCCTGCTCGCCGCTTTCGTCCACCCGCGCGTCGAGCTGGCCTGAAGCGATGCGCTGCGCGCCGTCGGACAGTCGCCGGATGCCGTGCGCAAGCCAGCCGCTGAGCAGCCAGGAGAACAGCGCGGCGAGCCCCATGCCGACGACCGCGACGACAGCCGCGAGGCGCTTCGCCTGCGTCAGTTCGCTGCGCGCCTGGCGGTTGTCGATGCCCAGCTGGACTTCGCCGATGCGCGCGCTGCCGGCCAGGATGGGGGCGCTGACGGCAAAGCTGTCGGAGCCTTCGGCCAGCGGGTCGCTGTCGGCGCTGAAGGTACGCGCCAGTGCTGCAGCGTCGCCCTTCGCCGCCACTTCGCGGCCGTCCTGATCGAACACCCGAACGAATACCGCCTCACGCCGCGACACCAGATCCGACGACACCGCTTCGACCTTGGCCAGGTCGCTTGCAATCAGCGCATCGGACACGGCGGCCGAAAACAGCGACATCGCCATCTGCGCGCTGCGCTGGATCAGATCGGCCTGCGAACTGGCCATCTGGCCCAGCGCGCCGAATATCGTCACCGAAAGCGTCAGCGCCTCGATCAGGGCGATGCCGAGAATGGCCTTCCAGCGGAAGGACATGCGGCTGAAGGCGCGCATCGTCATGAACAGGAATCAGCGGGCCGGTTCGGCCAGCAATGCGTCGAGCACGCGAATGTCGAGCGCACGTATCGGCTCCCAGTCCCGGTCCTGCGCGCTCACGACACCCTTGAAGCCGATCTGCTTCAGCAGCTCGGCACCCGGCGCCGAACTGGCGACCTTCTGCATCGCATCGACGAAATCCCTGCTGACCGACTCAGGCACGCCCGGCAGACGGGCGAAGGCGTGCGGCGGGTACTCGGCCGAACGCCAGATGACGCGCATGCGATCACGCACGCTGGCGTCGATCGCCTCCAGCGTGCGCTCGATGCCGCCGCCGGCAACAACCAGCCCGCGCACAACATTCAGGTAAACGGAATCGTGCGAGGCAACGAAGCGCGGTTTCACCGAAATGCCGCCGCGCTTCAGTTCAGCCAGCGGAATGACGGTGGCAGCGAAGGCCGCCGGCGACGGAAAGGCGACCTCCTTGCCGTCGAGTTCCTGCACCGACGAGACGGCACTGTCGTTGCGGACGACGATCAGCCCGCGCAGCTTGCGGTCCTTCTCGCGAGCAAACGCCAGGTAGCCGGCCGCCTGATGGAACACCACATAGTGATAGGGGTTCATGTAGGCGATCGCGTATTCGCCGCGGGCCAGTCGCTTCTCGAACTCGGTGATGGTCGGCGCCGTCGCGAAACGGAATTCGCAGCCGCTGACGGCCGACACCTCGCGCAACAGCGGAATCCAGCCCTGCGCCAGATCGCTCGCCGCCTGCTGCGGCACGACACCAACGGTGATGACGCCGTCGAGCGCACAGGCCGCGTGCAGCGCCGGCGCGCCCGACAGGCAAAGCAGCATCGTCAGTGCCGAGGCGGCGCGACGGATGGATAGGACGGTCATCAACGGGCCCTGTGCTTACCGCTCGGCGGTGAATCCGCGGGCATGCGCCTGCGCACGCCCTCGGCGGGTGGTGGCCGATTCTAGCGCTCAAGTCGCCCCGTCGCGCTGCCGATACTCCACACGAATCCCGCAAAAAGACCCGTCCGCACACCGCCATGTCTGACCTCATAGGATCGGTCGCCAACCTGACCGGTTACCGCGATCGTGACCTCATCGACAGCACCTTCGTCTCGGTGCTGGGCGACTGGCTCGACCCGATCGAACTGAATCTGTATCGCTGCGTCGGCGACGCATCCGATCTGCGGCTGCTGCTGCAGGCAGGCATGATCAAAGGGAGTGGCATGCGTGCCGGCGATCCAAGCTGGACGCCGCTCGATGCGCTGCCCGCCCTGTCCGCCCGCCCGCAGTTCGATCAGGCCTTCGGGTGCGACGAGCCGCTGCTCGACCTGCCGATGAACGGCCACGACGGCCCCTGGCTCAACCTCTTTCCGGTGTGGGCCGGCGCGCGGCGCTTCGGCATCATCGAACTGATCAGTGAACAGCCGCTGCTGCCGGTGCAACTGCGTCTGGTCGATGGCCTGCTGAAGATCTATCGCAACCAGATCAGCCTGCTCGACTACAGCGAACGTGACAGCCTGACCGGCCTGCTGAACCGCAAGACCTTCGACGAACAGTTCCTGAAGTGTCTGGACACGATGGCGGGCAACGGGCACGCCGCTGAGGGCTCGCCGACCTGGTGGCTGGGCGTCATCGACGTCGATCACTTCAAGCGCGTGAACGATACCTTCGGTCACCTGATCGGCGACGAGGTGCTGCTGCTGGTCGCACGCATCCTGCGCACCGCCTTCCACCACAGCGAATACCTTTACCGCTTCGGCGGCGAGGAATTCATCGTGCTGCTGCGTGCCGAGCACGACGACGAAGCTCACCTTGCCTTCGATTTCTTCCGCCAGCAGTTGTCCGCCTTCGCCTTTCCGCAGGTTGGCCATGTCACCGCCAGCGTCGGCTTTACCCGTCTGCGCTTGATGGACAACGCCAGCGGCTCGGTGGATCGCGCCGATCGCGCGGTCTATCACGCGAAGCACAGCGGGCGTAACCAGGTGCATTCGTACGAAGCACTGGTCAAGGCGGGCGTTCTGGAGGAGGTCAACAACAGCGGCGAGATCGAACTGTTCTGAACCGAGGCGGTGCAGCCTCAAGGCGATCCCGTTGCGGAATCGCAGAAAACAAAAAAGGCCGCTTTCGCGGCCTTCTTCGTCGGCGCCCTGCAGAAACTGCAGCACGCTGTGTGTTGGCGGAGTGGACGGGACTCGAACCCGCGACCCCCGGCGTGACAGGCCGGTATTCTAACCAACTGAACTACCACTCCAGTGTTGGTGCCGGCACTTCTTCTTCCGGACTTGCACTGCCAGCAAAAGAGCTGGCGTCCCCACGGGGATTCGAACCCCGGTACCTACCGTGAAAGGGTAGTGTCCTAGGCCTCTAGACGATGGGGACCTAGTTTTACCGCTATTTGCTGCCTTGTACTGCCTTCTCTCTCGCTTGGTGGAGGTAAGCGGGATCGAACCGCTGACCTCTTGCATGCCATGCAAGCGCTCTCCCAGCTGAGCTATACCCCCGTCGAAAGAGGAGCGCATTATAAACACTGTTCCGGGTTTGTAAAGCATCTCGCGCAATTATTTTTGTCGGACATCGATCGACATCTCCAGACCGTGACATCCGAATATCACATCGGCATTCACCCATCACACCGAGATGCGTTGACCTTCGCTTACTGACCGGCGTCGGGCAGCACCTTCCCCGGATTCATCAACCCGCACGGATCGAATGCGCGCTTCACCGCCCTCATCATGTCCAGCTCGACCGCGCTCTTGCACGTCGCCAGCAGATCGCGCTTGAGCTGGCCGATGCCGTGCTCGGCCGAGATCGATCCCCCGAGTGCGATCACCGTTTCATGTACCTGTTCGCTCGCCACCTTCGCGTCGTCGATCAGCCGCGCGTTGTCGGAGGCATCGATAAAGGACAGGTTGTAGTGCAGGTTGCCGTCGCCGGCGTGACCGAACACCACCACGCGCACGCCGGGCAGCGTGGCCTCCAGCTTCTCTCCAGCCGCCTCGATGAAGTGCGGAATGCTGCCGACAGGCACGCTGATGTCGTGCTTCACGCTGAAGCCCTCGATGCGCTGCGCCTCCGAAATGTTCTCGCGCAGTGCCCACAGCGCCTTCGCCTGTGCGCCGTCCTGCGCGATCACCGCGTCGCGCACCATGCCGCGCTCGAGCAGCGCTGCCAGCATGTCGCCCAGCTTCGTTTCGAGTGCCTGGTCGTTGCCGGCGAGTTCGACCAGCGCATACCAGGGCGCGGCATCGGCGAACGGGTCACGCGCGCCGGGGATGTGCTTCAGCACCATGCCCAGCGCCTCGCGACCGACCAGCTCGAAAGCATTCAGCTGGTCGCCTGCCTGCGCCTGCAGCGCATGCAGCAGATCGATGCCGCGCTGCGGGCCGTCGATTGCCACCCAGGCGACCGCGGTGTTCGCCGGCAACGGCGCGAGCTTCAGCACGGCTGCGGTGATGAAGCCCAGCGTGCCTTCGGCGCCGATGAACAGGTGCTTGAGGTCGTAACCGGTATTGTCCTTGCGCAGTGCGCGCAGGCCGTTCCACAGCCGACCGTCGGGCAGCACGACTTCGAGACCGAGCACCTGGTCGCGCGCGTTGCCGTGACGCAGCACATGCACGCCACCGGCATTGGTCGACAGGTTGCCGCCGATCTCGCACGAGCCTTCTGATGCCAGACTGAGCGGGAACAGCAGGCCGGCGTCACGCGCAGCGGCCTGTACCGCAGCCAGCGTGCAGCCTGCTTCGACGGTGATCGACGCATTGTCGCGATCAAGCACGCGGACGCGATTCAGCCGGGACAGGCTGACCAGCACCTCGTTGCGGCCTGCATGTGGCGTGGCGCCCCCGCACAGGCCGGTATTGCCGCCCTGCGGCACCATGGGCAGCTGCGCCTCGTGACAGACGTGCACCACCTGCATCAGTTCATCAACCGTTGCCGGGCGCACGACGCACAGCGCTTCGCCGCGATAGCGGCCGCGCCAGTCGGTGCAGAACGGCGCGAGGTCAGCGGCAGCGGTCAGCAGCTGGCTGTCGCCGACCACTGTCCGCAGCCGTGCCAGTGCCGACACGATGCGACCGTCCTCCATATCAGCTCCGGATCCCGTTCACGCTGCGCCGACGCACGGGCGGCTCATCGTCAGTCTTCGACGACGACTTCGGCGTACAGGTCGTGCACATCGCAATCGGTGATGCGCACACGCACGAAGTCGCCGACTTCGAGGTCCTGACCGTCGAGGATGTGCACCAGGCCGTCGATGTCGGGTGCGTCGCCCTCGGAACGCGCGACCGCGCCGTCCTCGTCGACCTCATCGACCAGCACGATCATTTCGCGGTCGATCTTCTCTTCCAGCCGCTGGGTCGAAATGTCTTCCTGGAATTCCATCAGGCGCTGACGGCGCTCCTCGCGCACCTCTTCCGGCAGCGCGCCCGGCAGGTCGTTGGCGCTGGCGCCATCGACCGGCGAATAGGCGAAACAGCCGACGCGGTCGAGGCGCGCCTCGCCGAGGAAGTCGAGCAGCTCCTCGAATTCCTGCTCGGTCTCGCCCGGAAAGCCGGCGATGAAGGTGCTGCGTATCGTGATGTCCGGGCAGATCGAACGCCAGGCGCGGATGCGTTCGAGATTGTTCTCGGCATTGGCCGGCCGCTTCATCGCCTTCAGCACGCGCGGGCTGGCGTGCTGGAAGGGCACGTCGAGGTAGGGCAGGATCTTGCCCTCGGCCATCAGCGGAATGATGTCGTCGACATGCGGATACGGATAGACGTAATGCATGCGCACCCACATGTCCAGCTCGCCCAGCGCGCTCGCCAGGTCGTACAGCTTCGTACGCAGCGGCTTGCCGCCCCAGAAGCCGGTGCGGTACTTCACGTCCACGCCGTAGGCGCTGGTGTCCTGCGACACGATGAGCAGTTCGCGCACGCCGGCGTCGCGCAGCGCCTCGGCTTCGCGCATCACGTCGCCGATCGGCCGGCTTACCAGATCGCCGCGCATCGACGGGATGATGCAGAAGCTGCAGCGGTGATTGCAGCCTTCGGAAATCTTCAGGTAGGCGTAGTGCGACGGCGTGAGCCGTATGCCCTGCGGCGGCACCAGGTCGGAGAAGGGATCGTGCGGCTTGGGCAGGTGGCGATGGACCGCGTCCATCACCTCTTCGGTCGCGTGCGGACCGGTCACCGCCAGCACCTGCGGATGGGCGGACAGCACCTGCTGGCGCTTGGGCCCTTCCGCCCCCATACAGCCGGTCACGATCACCTTGCCGTTCTCGGCCAGCGCCTCGCCGATCGCGTCGAGCGATTCCTCGACCGCGGCATCGATGAAGCCACAGGTGTTGACGACCACGACATCAGCATCGTCGTAGGTCGGCACGATGTCGTAGCCTTCGGAGCGCAGGCGGGTCAGGATGGACTCGGAGTCCGACGTCGCCTTCGGACAGCCGAGAGAAACGAAGCCGACCTTGGGGGTCGGCTTCGTGGTGTTGCCAGATTCAGAAGTACGGGTCACGCCGCGTCTCCGCCGCAAAACCCGGCAGTTTACTTGTTTTGCGGGCCTTTATCGCCCCCCGGCCCGAAGCCCGGGAACTTGAAACCGGACATCATCGAACGGGTCTGCTGCTCGATCTGCTCCTGCATCTGCACGAACATGCGCTTGCTCTGCTCCATATAGGCACCCATCATGCTCTGCATGGCCGGGCCCTGGAAGTTCAGGAACTGCGCCCACAGGTCCTTGCTCATCGCGTTGTTGTCGCCGTAGATGGCGCGCGCCTGGTCCTGGAGCTTGCTCTGCACGTCGGTGAAGGCCTTGATGTTGCCTTCGAGATACTTGCCCATCATGCCCTGCATCGCATTGCCGTAGAAGCGGATCATCTGCGACAGCAGGTCGGACGTGAACATCGGCACGCCTTCGCTTTCTTCTTCGATGATGATCTGCAGCAGGATGCTGCGGGTGAGGTCTTCGCCCGTCTTGGCATCGACGACCTGGAACTCGGCATTCTCGAGAACCAGTTCCTTCACGTCGGACAGCGTGATGTAGGAACTCGTGCGGGTGTCGTAAAGCCGGCGGTTGGGATATTTCTTGATCAGCCTGTTGGTGGAACCGGTCCCCTCGCGGCTTTCGGAAGCGCTCATTGTGTGGTGTCCTCGCTCGTTTGAACTACCCCGGGGCGGTGTTTCCGCCCACTCTGTTTTGATCATACAGCAAGCAAAGGCCTTATGCGGCAGTGCCGCATAAGGCCTTGCGATACGTCACAAACCGGCGTTACGGCAATTACTGGTAGTACAGACCGCCATTGATGTTCAGCGTTGCACCGGTCACGTAACCCGCCATGTCGGAGGCGAGGTAGGACACGGCAGCACCGATCTCTTCCGGCTTGCCCAGGCGCTTCATCGGCACCGAGTCGATGATGCCCTGACGGATGTCCTCGCGAATGGCCATCACCATGTCGGTACCGATATAGCCCGGGGCGATCGCGTTGACGGTCACGCCCTTGGCGGCCATTTCGGCGGCCAGCGCCTTGGTGAAACCGACCACGCCGGCCTTGGCAGCCGAGTAGTTGGTCTGGCCGGCCTGGCCCTTGACGCCATTGACCGACGAAATGTTGATGATGCGACCCCAGCCGCGTTCGGCCATCTTGCCGGCGACGTGGTGCGTCACGTTGAACAGGCTGTCGAGGTTGGTGGTCAGCACCGCATCCCACTGGGCCTTGTCCATCTTGGAGAAGAACTTGTCACGGGTGATGCCCGCGTTGTTCACGACCACATCGACCGGGCCGATGTCCTGCTCGACCTTGTCGATCATCGCCTTGCAGGAATCGTAGTCGGACACGTCGCCCTCGGCGGCTTTCATTTCAAAGCCTTCGGCCTGCATCTTGGCCAGCCATTCGTCCTTTTGGGGGAACGCGGGCAGACAGTTCGCCACGACGGTGTAGCCGTCCTTGGCCAGTGCCTTGCAGATTGCGGTACCCAGACCGCCCATACCCCCGGTAACCAGGGCAACTCGTTTCGTCATGACTTCTCTCCCAGCCAGCTGCGTGAAAAACCCTCCACCCCCGCCGGACGAGGTGGAAGGCGTGCGCGGACCTCCGCGCGGGCGGTCAGGACATGTGCTGACCGCCGTTGATTGCAATGTTGGCGCCGGTGACGAAAGCCGCTTCGTCCGACGCCAGATAGGCCACCAGGCCGGCGATCTCTTCCGGCTTGCCCAGACGCGACACCGGGATCTGCGGCAGGATCTTCGAATCGAGGATGTCCTGCGGGATCGCGGTCACCATCTTGGTACCGATATAGCCCGGCGAAATCGTGTTCACGGTGACACCGGCGCGCGCCACTTCCAGCGCCAGCGCCTTGGTGAAGCCGTGCATGCCGGCCTTCGCGGCCGAGTAGTTGGTCTGGCCGAATGCACCCTTCGAACCGTTCACCGAAGACACATTGATGACGCGGCCCCACTTGCGCTCGGTCATGCCGTCGATGACCTGCTTGGTCATGTTGAAGCAGGAGTCGAGGTTGGTGCTCATCACCACGTCCCAGTCCGCCTTCGTCATCTTCTTGAAGGTCATGTCGCGGGTAATGCCGGCGTTGTTCACCAGCACGTCAACCGGACCGACTTCCTTCACAACCGTCTCGACACACGCCTTGCAGGAGTCGAAATCCGACACGTCGCACGGGTAGGCCTTGAAGCCATAGCCCATGTTGTTCATGGTCTGCAGCCATTCGGCTGCCTTCGTATTGCCAGGACTGTGTGTGGTCACCACGCGGAAACCCAGTGCCGCGAGCTTGATGCAGATCGCTTCACCCAGTCCTCCCATACCGCCTGTTACCAGTGCGACTCGCGTCATTTCCTTGTCTCCTTTTATTAGTCGAGGGTGTGTCTTCCGCAGCCCCCCTCATGAGGCTGCCATGCGTTCAATTCGTTGCGCTGCCCTTCACATAGCGCCCGGGTGCGGGCTCGATCACCTTGTATTGCGCGTTGCCCGCTCGTGACGGGGGCGCGACCTTCTTGCCTGACTTCGCAGTCAGCCACTTGATGTAATGCTTCCACCAGCTGCCCGGCTGTTCGCCGGCATTGGCCCGCCACTCCTCGGCGGTCGATTCGTTGCCGCCAACCCAGTGCGAGCGCTTGTCCTTCGACGCCGGATTGATCACGCCAGCCACGTGGCCGCTGGCACCCAGCACGAAGGTGGTGTCGCCGCCGAGCAGCTTGCGCACCAGATAGGCACCGGTCCACGGCACGATGTGGTCTTCCGACGTGGCCAGCAGGTAGGCCGGCATGTCCACCTTGCCCAGATCCGCCTTGACGCCCAGCATTTCGAGTTTACCCGGCACGCGCAGACTGTTTTCAAGGTAGAGGTTGCGCAGATACCAAGCGAGGAAGGGGCCGGGCAGGTTCGTGCTGTCGCAGTTCCAGTGCAGGATGTCGAAGGCCGGCGGCGTTTCGCCCTTCAGGTAGTTGCCGACCACGTAGTTCCAGATCAGGTCGTTCGGACGCAGGCTGCTGAAGGTCTGCGCCAGTTCGCGCCCCGGCAGCAGGCCACCGCGGCCTATCGTGTGCTCGCGCGCCGCCACCATGCCTTCGTCGACCAGGCAACCGATCTCGCCGGCATCCGAGAAATCGAGCAGCGTGGTCAGCAAGGTCATGCTGGCAGCAGGCTTTTCGCCACGACCGCAGGCTACGGCCAGCGCCGAGGCGAGTATCGTGCCGCCGACGCAGAACCCCATGGTGTTCGGCTGCGCGTCGCCACTGATGTCGCGCACGACATCGAGCGCGGTCAGCGGCCCGAGGCGCAGATAGTCGTCCCAGGTCAGCTGGGCCAGCGTCTGATCCGGATTGCGCCAGGAAATCAGGAACACGGTGATGCCCTGCTCCACCAGGAAACGCACCAGCGAGTTCTCCGGCTGCAGGTCCATCAGGTAGTACTTGTTGATGCAGGGCGGCACGATCAGCAGCGGCTTGGCGTGCACCTTGTCGGTCGTCGGCGCGTACTGGATGAGCTGTATCAGCTCGTTCTCGAACACCACCGAACCTTCGGTCACGGCAAGGTTTCTGCCCACTTCGAAGGCACCGGGCGCCGACATCGAAATATGGCCCTGCTGCAGATCGCGCAGCAGGTTCTCCAGACCGCGGCGGATGCTTTCACCCTCGGTGCGCAGCGCGGTTTCGACGAATTCCGGGTTGGTCGCGGCGAAATTGGCCGGAGACATCGCCTCGATCATCTGTTTCGACAGATAGCGCATGCGATCCTTCGCACGCCCGTCGGCCACCGGCGTCGCTTCGACGCAGGCACGCATGAACTGCGCGTTCAGCAGATAGGCCTGACGCAGATAGTCGAAATAGGGGCTCTTGGTCCACTCGGGCGCGCGAAAACGGCGGTCGGTGGGGTCGGGCTGCACCACGGCCGGCGCCGGTCCGTCGTCCGGTTTGCGCTGGGCGAAGGCCTGCCAGAGCCGGTGCTGGCTTTCCAGCCACTGCTGATGAAGTTCGGAGAAACGGGCGGCTTCGGGTGCCGGGAAGGCACTGCCGTTGAGCGGCGTGTGTGCGGCCAGCGTGCTCTGCTGGCGCGTCATGAATTCGCTGAAGTTCTTGCCCATCGCGGCCATGATGGCCGTCCAGTCGGGCTGCACGGCCTCGCTGCGAGGCGGGACGGACTTTCCGGGTGCTGCCGAGTCACTGCTCATCAAACCAAACCCCAGTCGTTCTTATTCAGATGCAACGCGATGGCGTCGTCGGGAATCTGCGTCTATCGTGCCGGTCGCAATCGCGCCAGGCGAGCATAACAGCGCATGCCGGCTGACGTGCGCGCTATGGGTGCGACCACCCGGCACACGCAACACGACCGGATTGTTGCATCGCACAAAATAGCTGTCAATCCCGCCCGTCCGCCCCTGGCGCGGGCCCATGAAACTCGCTGCAGGAAAGGATTCCCCGCATGTACATCATTGCGATTGCGTGGCTGTACGTGGTGCTGATGATGGCCGTGACCGAACACAGCATCGTCGCCGCCGCGCTCACCGTGCTGTTCTACGGCGTCGCGCCGCTGGCGCTGTTTCTGTGGATTTTCGGCACGCCGGCAAGGCGGCGCGCGGCCGCGCGGCGGCCGCAACCGGAGGAGGACGGGTCAGTGATGGGCGAAGCCGTCGACGAAGTGGTGGATCAGCACGATGCTGCCGACGCCCAGCGAAATCAGTAGCACCTGCTGGATGGTAGCGCCGATCTCGGCACGCTTGTGCAGACCGGGAATCAGATCGGCCACCGCGACATAGATCATGCTGGCCGCCGCAATGCACAAAAGGTAGGGCACCGCGCCGCTCACCAGCGACAACGCAAAATAGGCGCCGACCGCGCCGACCAGGGTCGCCATGCTGGACAGCAGGTTGAAAGCCAGCGCGCGCATGCGGCTCATGCCCGAATGCAGCAGCACCAGGTAATCGCCCACCTCCTGTGGAATTTCGTGCGCGACGATGGCGGTGGCGGTAACGATGCCCAGCGGAATGCTCTGCGAGAAGGCGGCGGCGATCAGCACACCATCGACGAAGTTATGGAAGGCGTCGCCGATCAGGATGAGCGAGGCTGCGCGCGCGCCGTCGCCGCCATGACCGTGATCGTGGTGTGTCAGCGCCGCGTGGTCGTGGTGAGCGTGGTCGTGGCCTGCGTGCTGCGCCAGTTCCGCCGGATCGTGCGCCTCGCAACTGACCTCGTGACAGTGCCGCCACAGCACCAGCTTCTCCAGCAGGAAGAAACCGAGAATGCCCGCCAGAAGCAGACTGGTGGCCAGTTCTACGCTGCCGACTTCCTCGATCGCCTGCGGCAGCACGCCGAGCAGGGCGGCGCCGAGCAGCGCGCCGACCGAGTAACTGATGAGCATCGGAATGCGCTGAAGATTGACGGCCATGCCGAACAGCGCGGCGGCACAGACGCTGATCGCACCGCCGACGAAAGAGGCAAGCACGATCCAGGCAAGGACAGACATGGGGGATTCGAAACTGAAAACGGTCTCTTATTATCCTTGATACGACGGTTCCGCGGCGAACGGGGCGGCGCGATCCGCGATCCAGATCAGGCTGGCCATGCGTCCGCAACGGCCGTCGCGCCGGTAGGAATGGAAAAGTTCGCGCTGGCTCACCGTGCACAGCCCGCCGCCGTACACCGCCTGCACGCCCGCCGCGGCCAGCTCAAGCCGCGCCAGCGCGTAGATGTCTGCGTACAGTCGATCGCCCGTCCCGGCGCGAAATGCACGCGCGGCGCCGCGCAGCCGTTCGACGAATGCGGTGCGCACTTCCGGCCCGACCTCGAACGCGTCGGGCCCGATGGCCGGGCCGAGCCAGGCCACCAGGTCAGCTGGCGCGCAACCCATGCGCTCGACCGTGCGCGTCAGCACCCCGGCCACCAGACCGCGCCAGCCCGCGTGGGCCGCCGCAACCACGCTGCCCTGACGGTTGCAGAACAGCACCGGCAGACAATCCGCGGTCATCACCGCGCAGACGCGGTTCGGCCGGTGCGCGACCGAGGCGTCGCCGGTACCGCAACGCTGACGGTCGGCATCCAGCACCTCCACGCCGTGTACCTGATCCAGCCACAGTGGCTCGGCCGGCAGGTGTGCGCGCAGCAGCGCCCGGTTGTCGGCCACCGCCTGCGGGTCGTCGCCGACGTGGGTCGCCGGATTGAACGGTCCGAAAGGCGGCGCGCTGACGCCGCCCAGCTTCGTCGTGACACAGGCGCGCACCGACGGCGGCGCCGGCCAGTCGGGCAGGATCAGTGGCAGCGCGGCCGGCCTGCTCACGTGGCTATCCTCAGCCCGGCGATCAGGCCTTCCATGTCGGCCGGCAGCGGCACCTCCCACTCGACTTCGGCCCCGCTCTTCGGATGGATGAGCCCGAGCCGCCAGGCATGCAGCGCCTGGCGCGAGAAGCGTTCGGCGACGTTGCGCGGGGCATAGACCTCGTCGCCGAGCAGCGAGTGACCGATGTGCGCCATATGTACACGTATCTGATGCGTGCGCCCGGTTTCCAACCGGCACTCGACCAGCGTCGCACCCTGCAGCCGTTCGCGCACGAAATAGTGGGTGCGCGCGGGTTTGCCGCCTGCCTGCACGACGGCCATGCGGGTGCGCTGCACCGGATGCCGGCCGATGGCGGCGTCAACCGTACCGTCCGCCCTCAGGTCGCCGGCCACCACCGCGAAGTAGCGACGCGACACGGTGCGCGCCTGCAGCTGCCGCACCAGGTCCGTCTGCGCTTCCAGTGTGCGGGCGACCACAAGCAGGCCGGTGGTGTCGCGATCCAGCCGGTGCACGATGCCGGCGCGCGGCACCTGCGCCAGTCCGGGCACGCGGTGCAGCAGCGCGTTGAGCAGCGTGCCGTCCGGCACGCCATTGCCCGGGTGCACCACCATGCCGGCCGGCTTGTTGATCACCAGCAGCGTGTCGTCCTCGAAAACGACGTCGAGCGGGATGTTCTGCGGCGCGTGCACGGTGTCCGCCGGCAGGCTGCCGGGGTCCAGTTCGAGGCGTTCGCCGGTGAAGGTGCGACGGCGCGCGTCGTCGCAGGCCTTTCCGTCGACCCGCACCCGGCCCTCGCGCAGCCAGCCCTGCAGGCGGCTGCGCGAGTACTGCGGCCAGACCCGGGCGAGCACCGCGTCGAGCCGGTCGCCGACCACGCCGGCCGGCACGGTCGCGCATATCGGGACTTGAGGCCGGTTCGCGGGCTGCTCGGCGATATAATCGTCGTCTTGCGTATCTTCCAGGGTCAAAGCGGTCATGTGGCGTAGTGTAGCGATACTGTGGGTGGCTCTGGCCGCCGGGTGCGGGCTCCTTCCCGATAAGATCGACGAAACCGCCAACTGGTCCGCCCAGCGCCTCTACACCGAGGCGAAGGAGTTGATGGGCGAAGGCTCGTACGAACAGGCGATCAAGCTGTACGAGAAGCTGGAAGCCAAGTTCCCGTACGGCCGCTACGCGCAGCAGGCGCAGATCGAAGTTGCCTACGCCTATTACCGCCAGGGCGAGCGCGTACAGGCCGTCGCCGCCTGCGACCGCTTCATCCGGCTGCATCCGAACCACCCCAACGTCGACTACGTGTATTACCTGCGCGGCCTCGTTCACTTCAACGAAGACCTCGGCGTGATGAGCGTGCTGTCGCGCCAGGACATGACCGAACGCGACCCCAAGGGCCTGCGCGATTCCTTCGACGCATTGAAGGAACTGGTGACGCGCTATCCGGAAAGCAAGTACACGCCGGACGCGACGATCCGGATGAACTACCTGGTCAATTCGCTGGCGGCGCACGAAGTGCACGTGGCGCGCTACTACATCAAGCGCGGCGCCTACCTCGCGGCAGCCAACCGCGCGCAGTTCGCGGTCAGCAACTATCAGCAGTCGCCGGCGGTCGAAGAGGCACTGTATATCCTGATGGTCGCCTACGAATCGCTGGGTCTGACCGACCTGCGCGACGACGCCCAGCGCGTCATGATGAAGAACTACCCGCAGAGCGACTTCCTCGCGCGCGGCTTCAAGCGGCCGGGTGAGGACGACCCCTG
Source organism: Methyloversatilis sp. NSM2 (assembly GCF_038066675.1). NCBI lineage: Bacteria > Pseudomonadati > Pseudomonadota > Betaproteobacteria > Nitrosomonadales > Sterolibacteriaceae > Methyloversatilis > Methyloversatilis sp. NSM2. Next base: position 500,568 of record NZ_JBBUKV010000001.1, on the reverse strand, counting down.
GTGGAAGCTCTGGTAGGCATAGACTTTCGACACAGCAGGAGAACGTTCATGTACAGCAAGGTATTGCTCGCCTACGACGGTTCCGAATCGGGTCGCCGCGCACTGCTCGAATGCGCCGACATCAACGACCTGCTGCACGCCGAAATCCATCTGCTTGCCGTCGCGCCGATCGCGGCGACGTTGTTCGTGGCCGAAGGCTTCGTCGCCGACGTACCGCAGGAAGAAGAGAACGAACGCTTCGCCGAAGTGCTGAAGGAAGGACTGGACCAGCTGAAGGCACGCGGCGTGACCGCCGAAGGTCATCTGGTCACCGGCGACGCCGTGCGTGAAATCAGCCGCCTCGCGCACGAACTGCACGTCGAGCTGATCGTGATCGGCCACACCCACCATGCCTCGCGTCTGGAGCGTTGGTGGAAAGGCTCGGTCGGCGCTTCGCTGGTCGAAGAAGCGCCGTGCAACATCCTCATCGTGGTACAGCCATCGGCATGAATGCCGCACGCGCGCCCTCGCCCGCCGCCCGCGACGGCGAGCGCGACTGGCAGCAGTATTCGGTGCTGGTCGTCGACGACGAAGAGGGCATGCGCAGTTTCATCAGCCGCGCACTCGGTTCGCGCTGCGGGCTGGTCGAGACGGCGGGCAGCGTCGAACACGCGCAGCAGCTGTTCGCCCGGCTGCACTTCGACCTCATCATCCTCGACATTTCGCTGCCGGGGCGCAGCGGCCTGGAGTGGCTGAACGAACTGCGCGAGCAGGGCCAGCAGTGCGATGTCATCCTGATCACCGCCTTCGCCGACATCGAAACCGCGATCAACGCGCTGCGTGCAGGCGCCTCGGATTTCATCCTCAAGCCCTTCCGCATCGACCAGATGATGAATGCGGTCGACCGCTGTTTCGACCGCGCCGGCCTGCTGCGCGAGAACTATGTGCTGCGCCGCGAAATCGCGCGTCAGACCGAGGGCGTCGAGGGCATGGTGGGCGAATCGCAGCCGGTACGTGAGCTGGCCAGCGTGCTGCGCCGCGCCGCCGCGATGCCGAGCACCGTGCTGCTGACCGGCGAGTCCGGTGTCGGCAAGGAAGTGGCCGCACGCGCGCTGCACCAGATGAGCCCGCGCGCGGCCGCGCCCTTCGTGCCGGTCAATTGCGGCGCGATCAGCGCCGAGCTGATCGAGTCGGAACTGTTCGGCCACGTGAAAGGTGCGTTCACTGGCGCGCAGGACAACAACCCGGGCCTGCTGTTCTACGCCCAGGGCGGCACGCTCTTCCTCGACGAGATATCCGAATTGCCGGCGGCGATGCAGACCAAGCTGCTGCGCGTACTTGAAGACCGCATGATCCGGCCGGTCGGCTCCACGCGCGAAGTGCCGGTGGACATCCGCGTCGTCGCCGCGACCAACCGCGATCTGGCGACCGAAGTGCGCGCCGGCCGCTTCCGCCAGGACCTGTTCTACCGGCTCGACGTCGTGCGCATCACCATCCCGCCGCTGCGCGAGCGGCGCGAGGACGTGAAGCTGCTGGTTGCCCACTTCATGGCCCAGCTGTCGTCACGACTGGGGGTGGCGCCCATCCCGCTGGACCGCGACACCATCGCCCGCATGGCGACGCACGACTGGCCGGGCAATATCCGCGAACTGCGCAACCTGGTCGAACGCGCCCTCATCCTCGGCTATTTCCCCACAGACGCCTTCGGCACCCTTACTCCGCCCCGTTCGGCCGAGGCCAGTGCGGCGCTGGAAGACGTCGAGCGCAAGCACATCCTCGACGTGCTGGCTGCCTGCGGCGGCAACAAATCCGAAGCCGCCCGCCAGCTCGGCGTATCCCGCAAAACCATAGAACGCAAATGCGCGCAGTGGGGTGTCGCCGGATAAAAGCGACGCACTGCGTCGCTCCGGCGACACGGCTCGGCTGTGCAAAGCCGACCTCCCGCACAAGGGGCTTAGCGACGCGCGCCCCGCCCGACGTCGGCCGCGAGCCCGACCGTCGCACCTCGTCCCCCGGTGTTCCAGGATCAGGACTTCGCGTCCTCCGGCGGAAAACCGTACTGTTCGAGCACCTGCTGCTCGGTGAGCATCGGCGTCTCGTTCGCGAACGCGTAGTAGTCGGGCTTACGATCGACGTAGATCTGGCTCGTCATCACCATGTCGTTCGAATCGAAGGTTCCGGCCGGAATGAAGTACTCGCGGGTGGCGAGAAGGCGGTAATACAGGTGAGTCCCGCACTGACTGCAGAAAGCGCGCTCCGCCCATCCGGAAGACGCATAGACGGTGATGCGCTCGGCGCCGGTAAAGCTCACGCTGGTTCCGCAATGCGTTGCCAGCAACGGGCCGCCGCCCCATCGGCGGCAGAAGCCGCAGTGGCATACCCCGATGTCCTTCGCATCCGGCGCGCTGAATCGTACCGCGCCGCAAAGACAATGACCTTCCATTTCCGCCTCCTCTCGTCATCGGTCCTGAACCGCAGGCGATGGGCGGATGCCGGAGCCTGCTCCGGCTACGACAACTCAGGCGGCAAGGTGTTGCGCGGCCTGCACAGCGCCGCGTACGCGACGGACCGCATCGGCCCCGAGCGCGTGTGCCCTCGCCTGCCCGGCGCACAGTGCTCCGCGAAAGCCGAGATAGTCCGGCGCGAGCCGCGTCAGCGGCGCGATGTGGCCCTCGCGCAGCGAACCGGCCAGCCCGCACAGTAGCCCACGGGCACGCGCGCCTCCGACAAAAGCGGCCAACCAGTCGTCAGTGGCGACGTCGGGCAGGCTGTGGCCGGTCTTCAGCGCAGTGTCGACCATGACGCCGTCGAAGCCGGCCTCGGCCACCGCATCGACCAGATCGAGCGGCGGCGCGAGATCGGCGAACATGACCGCGATGCGCCGCACACCGTTCAGCGGGACCAAGCCGCCAAGGCAGGCGCGTACCGCCGCGTAGTCGCGGCCGCCCTGCTGCCAAGCTGCCGGAAACAGACCCGCCTTGACGTAATCGACGCCGGTCGCGGCGATGCTCTGCATCGCGGCCTGTACGGCCTCCGCATCCGGTTCGATATTGCCGGCGGTGGCGCTGGTTAGCGTGCGGCCGGCGACGAAGCCGACGACTTCGCTGATCACTTCGGGCGGCAGTGCGCCGAGCGCGCCGTCGGCCGGCTGCTTCAGGTCTATCAGGTCGACCCCGGCATCGAGCACGATGCGCGCCTCGTCGAGGTCGCGCACGCTGGCCAGCATGCGGATCACGCCTTCGCTCCGGCGCGATGCGCGGCGATGCGTTCGACCAGCCAGCCCCAGGCCTCGAGTTCGGCCGGGCCGGCGGTCTTGTCGATGGCGATCTGCAGATAGGCCAGTTCGGCGTCGATCTTCTCGACCGGCAGCATGTGCAGACGGCTCACCAGGATGGCCGCCTCGATCACGGCGGAACGCGCGCGGTTGAAGCCGGGGAAGGCACCATGGCTTTCCTCGTGCACGGTGCGGCAGAACAGGCGCGGGCGCACCTCGTCCTCCTCGACCTCGACCAGTTCGAGTTCGCGGTGAGCCAGCGTATTCACGAGGCGGGCACAGCCAATCTTCTCGGCCGCCTGCACCGGCCAGTCGCGGCGGCCGGTCAGCGCGCCGGCGAACACGCGTACGTCATCGGTGAAGTTCACCACCGCAATGCGCGTGGCGAGCACATTGTCCAGCGTGCCCGAGGGGCGGAAGGGCGCGAGCACGGTCAGTCCGCGTTCCTCGCGCACGCCCAGCGGCGTGATGTGGGTGCGGCCCTGCACGTCCACGGTGGTCAGTATGGTTTCCCAGATCATGCTTTGTCCTGTGTGTCGTCGGCCGGCGGCGGCGCGTCCGTCTGCCTGCGCTTCGTCTTGCGCTGCAGCGTAGTGCCGGGCGCGCAGTGCGCCATCAGATCCTGTTCCTTCTTCTCGACCGCAGCGCCCCACTGCAGTTCTTCGTCCTGCGCGTAACGTCGGCCGAGCTGCCAGGCGATCTGCGCGCGCGCCAGTTCGACGCCGAGGTAGAACGCGTGTGCGCCATCCTCGGCCACGTTCAGCCCGGGGTAGAGCGCGAACGGATCGGTATGCACCTGCAGACCGTCGCGGTTGTAGATGTGTATGCCCTGCTCGCTCACCTGGATGCGGAAGTTCGGGTCGCGCACGGTGGCGGCGATCTCGGCGATCTCCTGCGGTGTATCAGGAAAGGGGCGGCGCTGATGGGTGGTCATCAGGTCGTCGGAATAGTCGCGCGGCAGCGCGTTGTCTTCGCGCGCGGCGAACATGACGCGCCGCGCGATGTCGGCTTCCTTCACTGCGCGGCGCGCGTGCGGGCTCACTTCGGTCGCCAGCACAGCGCCGATGCGCAGCTCGGAAATGATGCCGAACAGCAGCGCGTTGATGCCGCTGGTATCGGCGTCGGTCAGTTCGGTCAGGTTGCCCACGCCCATCATGACCGGAATGTCCGGGTGGCTGCGCCGCAGTTCGTGGTAACGCACGATGGACGCGGTGAAACCGAAGTGGATGGGCTCGACGATGGGGTCGGCGTAGAAAGGCAGACCGCGCGCCGTCATGATGTCCACCGCTTCGCGCAGCGAATCGAGATCGCCCGGCGTATCCGGAATCAGTACCGGAATCGCGTCGACCTCGTCGGCCACCCACAGCGTGCTCTTCTTCAGGCTCAGCAGGTAGTCGGCACCCGCGTAGGCGCCGCGCAGCAGGTCGTCGGTGTTGAGCGAATCGATGCTCACCTGGAAGCCCTCGGCCTTCAGCGCGCGGATGCAGTCCTCCAGGTGCGGAAAGGGCGTGTCCGGCAGGCAACCGATGTCGATCACGTCGGCGCCATCACGGCGGTAGCGGCGCGCGGTGGCGAGCACGGTGTCGATGTCGACCTGCGGCGCATCGACGATTTCGGCGAAGATGAGCACGTCGTGCTGTGTGAGTTCGCGCTTCTTCGCCTTGCGGCCGAAGTGCTGCGGCAGGTCCTTCACTTCGTCCGGTCCGCGCTGCACCGGAATGCCGAAGTGCTGCGACAGCGCGTCGAGGTCGCCGCGGCAGCGGCCGGGCACGATGATGCGGTCGGCATCGACCGGCACCGGCACGCGGCGGCGGATCAGCTCGGCCGTCATCAGCCCGGCCACGTTGATGCCGACGTCGAGCACGCGCGCCTCGAAAGGCAGCGGCTGCATGTCATCGAGGATGCGCTGCAGGCTCTTCAGCGCCAGATGCCCGGTCAGGAAGAGGATGCGTTCGGCGCGGACGTCTTGTTCAGGCATGCCGGAGTTCGTCGCTCATCGAATCGTCGATCGCGCGATCAACGACCGACGGCCGCAAGTCTCTGCCTGAGCGCGCTCTGCAGTTCCTCGACGCTCTTCACCACGGTGACGCCTTCGAAACCGGCCAGGCGCCCGGTGTGTTCGAGATCGATCGAGCGCGGGTACAGCGTCACCCATTCGCTCGGCGATTCGGTGATCACCACCGGTTCGGTGTCGCAGGCAAAGACGATGATGGGAATGCGCAGCTTGCCGGCCTGGGCGAAGATGTTGGTGACCAGCGTGTCGGAAATGCCGAGCGCGCACTTGGCCACCGTGTTCGAGGTCGCCGGGGCGATCACCACGGTGTGGTACTGCCCCTGGTAGAACAGCCCGACCGGCGCCGCGCTCGCCGTGCTGTCGCGGAAGATGCGGTAACGCTTCTTCATGTCGGCCAGCGGGTAGCCATACATGTTCAGCACTTCCTCGCCGGCACGCGACATGAACAGGTCGATGCGGTCGAGCGTGTCGGCGAACTCCAGCGACTCCTTCAGGAAGTGGCCGGAACCGGTCAGTCCCCACGCGATGCGCGCATCCGGCAGGACTTCGGCTTCGTCCGGGATGTCGTTCAGGCGCGGATCAGTAGCCATCGCCGGCCTGCGTGTCGGTGTCGATGTCCAGACGTTTCATCTTCCGGTAGACGGTGTTGCGGCTGACGCCCAGTTCGCGCGCCAGCCCGGCGATGTTCCAGCGATGACGACGCAGCTCGGACAGCAGCGCGTCGCGCTCGGCCGACTGCAGCGGATTGAGGTTGCTCGGCGTCGAATGCACGGGCTCGCCCGCCGTGTCGGTCGGGTGGGCGGCCGGTGCGACGGCGGGCATCGGTTCCGGCGCATCCATCAGTTCAGGCGGCATGTCGCGCAGCGTGATTTCCGGGCCGTCGCACAGCGCGACCAGCGTGCGCAGCACGTAGCGCATCTGGCGGATGTTGCCCGGCCAGCGGAAGCGGTCCAGCACCTGCATGGCCGCCTGACCCAGCCGTATCGGCGGGTGCCGGCCGGCGCTCTCCTCGGTCAGGCAGCGCTCGATCAGCGCGCGCCGGTCGGTGCGGTCGCGCAGCGCCGGCAGCGTCACTTCCATGCCGCGCAGCCGGTAGTAGAGGTCCTCGCGGAAGCTGCCCTCGCGCACCATGGCGCGCAGATCGCGGTGCGTCGCGCAGACCAGCTGCAGATCGACCGGCACCGCGTTCTCGCCGCCCAGCGGCGTCACCTTGCGCTCTTCGAGCACGCGCAGCAGGCGCGCCTGCAGTTGCAGCGGCATGTCACCGATCTCGTCGAGGAAGAGCGTGCCGCCGTCGGCCTGCAGCACCTTGCCGCGACGGCCATCGCGGTTGGCGCCGGTGAAGGCGCCCTGCTTGTAGCCGAACAGTTCGGATTCGATCAGCGCTTCCGGCAGCGACGCGCAGTTGATGGCGACGAAGGGGCCGCGCGCACGCTGGCTCGACGCGTGGAAGGCACGCGCGAACACTTCCTTGCCGGTACCGGTTTCGCCGGAGATCAGCAGCGGAATGTCGCGATCGAGGATGCGCATCGCGCTGTGCACATTGCCGGCCATGCGCAGGTCGCCGAGGTCGAGTTCGGCCAGCGCCTGCGCCGCCGACGCCGAGTCGGTGCCGCGCGTACCGGCCTGGGCGCGGTTGCGTGCGGGCTGCTGCGCCAGCAGATGCCAAGTCTGGTGCTGCGGCATCGACAGCGTGAGCGGATGGAAACCGGAACGGAAGGTGCGCGACAGCAGTTCCGGCAGCGACTGGCCGAAGAACTCGGTCACTTCGCGCCCGAGCAGCGCCTCGCCCTCCGGCGACAGCAGCTCGAAGGCGGTGTGGTTGGCTTCGATCACCTCGCCTTCCGGCGTCAGCGCCAGCATGCCGTCGACCGCGGTCAGCACGCGACCGGCGTGGGCATGGAAGCGGATGATGTAGTCGGTGGCGTGGCGCGCGCGGAAAGCGCGGTGCTCGATTACGCGGGCCGAGCGCTCGACCAGTGCGCGCAGCGCCCGGGCGCCGCCCGGCGCCAGCGAGCAGACCGCCAGCACGGCGGCGACTTCGCCTACGCCGTCGTAGATCGGCGCGGCGGCGCACACCATGTCGGTATGGCGGGCGAAGAAGTGTTCCTCACGCGAAATGACCAGCGAGTGGCGTTCGGCCAGAACGGTGCCGATGCCATTGGTGCCCTGGATGTCCTCGCTCCAGCGCGCGCCCTCGACCAGGCCGCGCAGCGAAGCTTCGCGCGCGAAACCGGGGTGGCGCACGATGCTGACGATGACGCCTTCGGCATCGGCCAGCACCAGCGCGGAATTGGGATCATCGAGCTGGCGGTGCAGCGTCTGCATCTCCGGCACGGCGCTGTCCATCACCTCGCCAAGCTTGTCACCGCGCTCGCGCCAGGCCTGCGGCGCCAGCGGCGGCGGCGCGTCTTCGGCGGCGGGATCGAGGCCCAGTTCATGGAAGCAGCGCAGCCACGAACGGGCCACCAGTTCATGGCCGGACGGGCGCTGCGGGCGGCTGATGATGGCGTGCACCGAACGGACGTGTTCAGCCACCTGATTGGATGACACCATGTATTCGAACCTTGGGAACCGGTAGCGGCGGACGCGGGAAAAAGCGCCCAATGGTACCACCCGCCCCGGAAGCCCCGCCAGCCAAGGCCGGGCGGCCGACATGCGCGACCTGTGCCCGTTGTGGCGCGCCGGTGTCGCGAAAGACGGGCACTGTGCTCCGCCACCCGACATGTGCAGCGGTCGTGCGATGTCAGCGCATCGTGCAGACTGTGATGCCCTGCCAGCGAACTGACGTCCGCAGCGGCATGTATCGAAGCCAGCGGACAGCGACGGCCGCGTCGCGGCCAAGGCCGCTCCCACAAGGGAGGCGCCCGACCCGCAGCCGAAGTCAGGGCCGGGGTCCTGTGGGAGGGGTCTTCTGACCCCGACAGCCGCCTGAATCGGAGCCGGCGAACTGCAGCGGCCGCGTCGCGGCCATGGCGGCCCCCACAAGGGAGGCGCCTGACCCGCAGCCGGAGCCAGAGCCAGGATTCTGTGGGAGGGGTCTTCTGACCCCGACAGCCGCCTGAATCGAAGCCGGCTAACTGCAGCGGCCGCGTCGCGGCCATGGCCGCCCCCACAGTTCAGTCGTAGATCTCGGTCGACATCGCGCCGGGGTCGGCGCCCGAGGCCAGCAGGTGGGCCACCGCCAGGCGCTGTTTGCGGAACACCGCCCAGTACAGCGCGTTGAAGCCGGCCCGGTCCGGCAGATTGGGGTCGAAGCCGGCAGCGAGCAACTGGTCGAGCACGCGCACATGACCCAGCGAGGCGGCCAGCGACAGGGCGTGCCGGCCCAGTTCGCGCTCATAGACCAGCCAGTCCGGACGCGCGCGCACCAGTTCGGCCACTACCTCGGCGCGATCCAGCATCACCGCATCTATCATCGGCACGTGCCCATTCGCACTCTTCGCGTCAACGTCGGCACCGGCGCGCAACAGCAGCGCGACCACCTTGTGATGGCCGGCCAGCGCGGCGGCACCAAGCGGCGTGAAACCCGACGCGCCCTTGCGGTCGACATGTGCGCCGGCGGCCAGCAGTGCGCGCACCGTTTCGGTCTCGCCGGCAGCGGCGGCACGCGCCAGCACGCTGTCGCCCCACACGTCGCGCACGTTGGCGGCGGCGCCGGACTTGAGCAGCCGATTGACGGCCGCCCAGTCGCCACGGCGGGCTGCCGACAGCATCGCGTAGTCGGCACTGCGGTAGTCGCGCGGGCCAGCGTCGTCGCCAGTGCGACGCATGTCGGCGTACTCGATCGGTGTGGTGGGCATCGCCACGCGCGGGCGTGCCGGTTCGGCGATCACGCCCTGCCACTCCGGCGGCAGTTCCTGTGCGCCGACGGCTCCGGCGCATGCCAGCAGCGCGCAGGCTGCGATCTTCCGCGTGTTCATCATGTCTCTCCCGCCAGATCCCGGCCCGCTTCGTGCGCGCGCAGCGCCGCCAGCCGCGCCACGGCCTGCGCGCGATTGGTCACGTCGAGCTTGCGCAGGATCTTCTGGATGTGGTTTTTCACGGTGAGCGGGCTGATGTCGAGGATCTGCCCGATCTCATGGTTGGTCTTGCCCTCGCGTACCCAGTCGAGCACCTGCAGTTCGCGCGCGCTCAGCGTCAGCGGCGAGCTGTAGCGGCCGTTCGCGCGCTCGGCGCCCTCGCGCCGCTCGAATTCGGTGATGCGCAGCAGCGCCAGATGCAGGTTGGGCATCAGCAGTTCGATGCGGCGGGCGTCCTGATCGGTCGGTGCATCGGGCATGCCGAGCAGCGCGAAGAAGGTCGATTGCTCGCCGCGCGCCTCGCGGCAACCATGCGCCAACGCGTGCTGCAGCCCGAGTGTGCGCAGCGCGGCAGCGCCGCTGCGGCCGCGCACGCCACCGCCGTAGGCCAACGGCTCGCGTGCGCCGGCGCGCCAGTCGTCGAGCAGGCGCGCCATCAGCCCGGAGGCCGGATCGATCAGCCTGGATTCATACTCCGGTGACAGCACCGAGCGCGAGAACACCGAGGCGCGATAGTCACCGCGTTCGATGTCGCCGCAGACGCAGAGCAGCGTTTCGTGCGGCAGGAAGGTCTGCAGCGAACCCTGCGCCCAGAGAAAGAACTGGAAGCGCTTGACGACCCGGATCGAGGTTTCGATCGTAAACAGCAATAGCTGCACGTCGATCTGATCCTGCGCGAGCGGATCTGTCATGTAGAAACCGGGATGGAAGCAGCGTGTAGCCGTCGTTCGAATGAAGCCTGTCCGATGCCGCAACAGACGCGCCGGCCGTTGCAACACTTTGCAACAACCGGCGCGAATTCTTGCAGCCGAATGTTTCAGCGGGGTGACGACGGCGCCGGCGCGCGTGGCAGCGGCATCTGCACTTCCTGTTCGTGGCGCCAGCGCCGGGCCAACAGCGCGGCAAGAATTTCGCTCCAGCGGCTGAATACGAAGAAGTGCCCCTCACCCGCCAGCAGCCGCACGCTGGCCTGCGGAAACAGGAAGGCGAGCCGGCTGGCGCAGTCGGCCGGCACGATGGCATCGTCGCAGCCCTGCACGATCTCGACCGTGCCCGGATAGTCCTGCAGCGTGAGCTGCCAGTCAGAGGCGGCAATCGCCAGATCGCGGACGATGGCCGCTGCGCCCTGGCGGGCAGCGCTCGGCAGATCGTCGAAGAACATGTCGTGGATGTCCGCGCGCGCCAGCTCGGCGCGGTCGGCCTCGCCAACCAGCCGGCACATCGCCGACAGGTAGGTCCTGGGCCACAGCGCGGCAACGACGGCAAGCGGCTCGATCAGCAGCCTGGCGAGGCGGGGCGTGCGCACCGCGAGGCGGACCATCACTGCCTCGAAAGGATGCAGTTTCAATGCATCCGCCGACGCGCCATAGCCAGGCGCCACGCCGCTGACCAGCACCAGTCGCGACACCCGTTCGCCGAACTCCGCCACCAGCGCGCAGGCGAATGGCGCACCGCCGGACACGCCACCGACCGCGAAATCGCCCAGCTTCAGATGATCGACCAGCGCGCCGACGTCCTGTCGCCATTGCGCCAGACCCCAGCCGGGTGCGCCATCGGACAGGCCGTAGCCGGCACGGTCGGGCACGATGAGGCGCGCGTGCCGCTCGCTGGTGAGCGCATCGAAGGGCGGCACCTGCCGGCGCGATCCCGGAACGCCGTGGCACAGGATGACCGGATAGCCGAACGGATCACCGTACTCGGCCCAGGCCAGTCGCCGCCGGTCCGGCAGAAACATGCTGCGCTCGTCCACGCAGGCACCATGACATGAAGATTGACATGGGCAGTCTGCGCGCGGCGTATTTCAGCTTCGGGACAATGCAGCGCAAAAAAAGAACCCGCCTTGCGGCGGGCCCAGGACAACGAAACGAACGAAGCGGATCAGTTCTGGTCGAGGCTGCCCATCGCGCGCGGGTAGGTGACGACGCCCCAGGGGAGCTTCTTGTCGTCGATCTTGCCGGTGACTTCGAGCTTCTCTGCATCGATGATCACCACGGCGTCCGAACGGCCGCAGGCCACGAGGATCTGCTTCTCGTCCGGCGTGAAGGTGAAGTGCCAGCAGCGCTCGGCGTTCAGCGGAACATCCTTGATCTTGGCGAAGGTTTTCGCGTCGAAAACTTCGAGCGCCTTGGCGCGCGCGGTGGCGACGAACAGGCGCTCGCCCTTGGCGTCGAAAGCCACGCCGTAAGGCGTCTGGCCGGTGGCGACCGTCTTGACCGGGTTCAGCTTGTCGTCCAGCACCAGGAAGTTGTTGCCGAATTCCAGCGTCGCGATGAAGGTCTTGCCGTCCGGCGACAGCTTGATGCCGCGCGGGCGGGCGCCGTGCTTCTCGACATCGACCTTCTTCAGCAGCTTGCCGGTCTTGATGTCGTGCAGCGTCAGCGTGTTGTCGGCCTCGTTGGTCACCACCAGGCGCTTGCCGTCGGCGGTGAATTCGATGCCTTCGGTTTCCGGGCCGCCGACGATGTTGCGGATCACCTTGCCCTTCTTCAGGTCGATCACCGCGACCTTGGCCGGTTCCTTGTCATCGTCGTCATCGTCGTCGTGACCGTGGCCGCCTTCCTTGCCGCCTTCCTTCTTGTCGTCATCCTTCTTTTCCGCGCCCGGCTTGGGCGGCGGGCCCAGCTTGGACGTCGGCTCGAAGGACACGAAGGCCATGTTGCCGCGCACCCGCACGAATTCCGGGTTCTTGCCTATCTTGACCCGCTTGGTCACCTTGCCGCTGGCGGTGTCGATCAGTGCGATGTCGCCGGTTTCGCGCACGGCGACCACCAGCGTCTTGCCGTCGTCGGTGACGCCCAGGCCGCGCGGCACCTTGCCGCCCACCTCGTACTCGCCGGTGACTTCCATCTTCGCCAGATCGATGATGGAAATGCCGCCGTCCTGATTGCTGACGTAGGCGGTGCCGGCAGCCTGCACCAGACCGGCGCCTGCCATCATCGAGAACAGCGCAGCCGGGATCAGGCCGCGCATCGCGGATTTGAGCTTCATGGGGAATCCTCCGTCGTTTTCTTGTCGTGTGCCGAACCGGCAGCGTCGCGCAGTATAGAGAGCGGGATGCGCCATCAGGTTCAGGATTTCCGCGAATTGGCCACTGTCGCGGCACGGGAAATCCTCCCTCACAAGGTGTCGCAGGCGCCCGATCCGGACAAGGGAAAACATCCCGGCCGCCTGCAACGGTAGAATGCCGGGTTTTACGCAATTCGGCCGGTACCTACCATGGAAGCAGAACGCCTCAACGCCATCGCCAATCACCTGACCGACCTGCAATCGCGGGCCGGCGAACTGCGGAGGTATCTTTGACTACGATGCCAAGGCATCGCGGCTCGAAGAAGTAGAACGCGCGCTCGAAGACCCGACGGTCTGGAACGACACCGCGCGCGCGCAGGAACTGGGCAAGGAAAAGCACGGACTGGAAGCGGTCGTGCGTACGCTCGAATCGATCGACGCCCGGCTGGCCGACACGCGTGACCTGTTCGAACTTGCCCGCGAGGAAGCGGACGAGGACACCGTGGTCGCCATCGAGGCGGACAAGGAAAAGATCGAAGCCGACGTCGCCGGCCTCGAGTTCCGCCGCATGTTCAACAACCCGCAGGACCCGAGCAACTGCTTCCTGGAAATCCAGGCCGGCGCCGGCGGCACCGAAGCGCAGGACTGGGCGTCGATGCTGCTGCGCATGTACGTGAAGTACTGCGAACGCAAGGGTTTCGGCGTCGAGGTGCTGGAAGAGTCCGAGGGCGAAGTCGCCGGCATCAAGAGTGCGACGCTGAAGATCAGCGCCGAGTACGCCTACGGCACGCTGCGCACCGAAACCGGCATCCACCGGCTGGTGCGCAAGAGCCCCTTCGATTCCGGTGCGCGCCGCCACACCAGCTTTTCCAGCGTGTTCGTCTATCCGGAAGTCGATGATTCGATCGAGGTCGACATCAACCCGGCCGACCTGCGCGTCGACACCTTCCGCGCCTCCGGCGCCGGCGGCCAGCACATCAACAAGACCGACTCCGCCATCCGCATCACGCACGTGCCGACCGGCATCGTCGTGCAGTGCCAGAACGACCGCTCGCAGCACAAGAACCGCGCCGAAGCGATGGCCATGCTGAAGTCACGTCTGTACGAAGCCGAACTGCGCAAGCGCCAGGCGGCACAGCAGGCGCTGGAAGACACCAAGAGCGACATCGGCTGGGGTCATCAGATCCGTTCCTACGTGCTGGACCAGAGCCGCATCAAGGACCTGCGCACCAATCACGAAGTCGGCAACACGCAGTCGGTGCTCGACGGCGATCTCGACGGCTTCATCCAGGCCAGCCTGAAACAGGGCGTCTGACGGTGCGTTTCCTGCTGCGCGCCGTGATGTTCGGCGTCGCGCTGAGCGTCGCCGCCCTGTTGCTTGCCCTGTGGGCGGCGCTCGACAGCGCACCGTCGATCACCGATGCGCAGGCGGTCATCTCCGCCCGCTCGGCTGAGCGCGCCGCCAAGCGGCTGGGCGAACTCGACCCGCGCCGGCTGCGCGACGGCGAGCCCCGCAGCATCGTGCTGGCGACCGACGAAGTGCAGGCCCTGCTGCAGATCGCGGCCAAGCGGCTGCCACACACGCGGGCGCAGGCGGTCAGCGTCGACGGCCAGATGAATCTGCGCACCGCCACCGCCCTGCCCGGCTCGCTCTGGCTCAACATCGACGCGCCGGTCGTCATCGCCGACGGCGAGCCGCGGCTGGACGGACTGCAGATCGGCAGCCTGTCGCTGCCGGCCCCGATCGCGCGCAAGGCCTTCGCAGCCGCCCTGCCCTGGCTGCTGCGCCAGTTTGGCTATGGCGGCGATCCGGCACTGCTGTCCGAGGTCGTGCACGGCGCACGTATCTCGCGCGATGGCCTGCGCATCGACTACGCGCTGAGCAGGCAGGTGGCCGCCGAGGGCATGCGCGCGCTGCTGCCGGCCGGCGAAGCGGAACGGCTGGCCGCCTATCACGCCGAATTGCGCACGGCCGTACTCGCGCTGCGCGAGGGCGGCGCAGCGCGCGAGGCCGACAGCCTGCCGCCGGTGCTGCAGCGACTGTTCGCGCTGGCACAGACGCGCGGCGGCGACACGGTCGCCGAACAACGTTCGGCCCTGCTCGCTCTGGCGCTGCACGTGAATGGCCGCTCGCCGGCCATGCTGGTGCCCGCCGCCGCCGACTGGCCGCCGGTTCCGCGTCAGGTGCTGACGCTGCATGGCCGAGAGGACCTGACGCAGCACTTCGTCGGCTCCGCACTGATCGCCGCCCACGCCGGCGCGCATTGGGCGAACGCCATCGGCCTGTCGAAGGAGGTGCGCGACGCGCGCAGCGGCAGCGGCTTCTCCTTCACCGATCTGCTGGCCGACCGCGCCGGCACCCGGCTGGGCGAGCGCATCGCCGCCGGTGACGACACAGTGAGCCGCGTCCTTGGCGGCGATCCGGCGACCCAAGACCTGCTGCCGTCGATCGCCGGCCTCGCCGAATTCATGCCGGAAGCGGTGTTCCTGCGCCGCTTCGGCGGCGTCGGCGCGCCCGCCTACAACGCGGTGCTGGCCGACATCGACGCGCGCATCGCCGCACTGGAGCTGTACAAGTGAGCATCGACAACGCCGCCGCTCTCACCGATTTCCTCGCCCCCGGCGTCGATGCCGACGAGGTGCCCGAACTCGACCGCCTGCTGCGCGCGCGCCCGATGCTGGCCGCCTTCACGACGCTGTTCCACGGCTCCGAAGCCGAGGTGCTGATGCGCGTGATGGTTCTGGGCGAAATCGGCCGCACCGCCGACATGCCGCGCTGGTCGCCGGACGCGCTGCGCGCGCGCTTCGCCTTCATCGACCCGGTCAAGCTGGAAACGGTGCTGCGCCGGCTGCGCGACCACGCGCTGCTGCTGATCGCGGACGGCCAGTACCTGCTGTCCGACGTCGGCCGCAACGCCTGTGGCGCGCTCACCATGCTGCTCGAACTGTCGGGCGACGAGGACGTCGAGCTGGGCTTCCTGACCGCCCAGCTCGCGGGTCTGCAGGCGGTCGATGGCGACACCGGCGAAGCGCTGCAGCAACTGCTCGGCAAGCTGAACGACCTCACGCTGCACTTCGAGGACGCCATCGCCTCCGGTTCCGAATTCCGCATCCTGTCGGCGCGCCGCAGGCTGGCCGCCAACGCGCGCTGGCTGGACCGCGGCACGCTGCTGCTGCGCGAACTGCTGGCCGACGAGGACATTCCGTTCGAGCGCGCCAGTCTGGCGCAGCGCATCGGTCTGGCGCAGTCGCGGCTGGCGCGCGTCGATGCGTCCTTCCAGCGCGCGCTGAACAAGATCGAGTCGCAGCGCGTGACGCTGGGCGGCTCTGGCATATCGTCGTCCGACGTGGCCAGCTGGCTGCGCGGGCTGGACGCCGCTGCACTGGCCGGTCTGTGCGCCGACGCGCTGACGCCCTGCCCCGACCTCACGCTGCTGGCCGGCGGCCACGAACTGCTGGACCGCGCGGAGCCGGCCGCCGCCAACGAACCGGTGGCCGAAGCCGGCGCGTCCGCGCTGCCGGCGCCGGACGAAGCGCCGGTCGCACCGGCGCCGCAGATGGAAGACCTGCGCCTGCTCGAACTGTTCGGCCAGCGCATCGAACGGCTGAGCGCGCCGTCTTCGCTTGCCGACGTGGTACCCGGCGGCAGCTTCGCCCAGGCCTCCTACCGCATGTCGCTGCTGGCGCTGCTGCGCGACAGTGACGCCGACGGCATGCGCGAAGCCGGCGAAGGCCCGATCGCCGACTTCCTGCGCATGCCGGTGGACGTGCGCTTCAGCGAGGACATCCAGCCAGTCGACGACGACAACGTCGCCGCCATCACGGTCGGCGAAGTCACGCCGCGGATGGCGAACCAACCCTGAACCGACGCGAGTGACGATGGAAACAGAACTGCGCACCCTCACCGCCCGCCTGCTGGCGCACCGCTCGATCCCGCGCTCCGACGTGCTGGCGCGACGCGCGCTGGTCGACGACCGCTTCCGCCACGCGCTGGACAACCGGCTGGCCACGGTCGGCCTGCAGCTGCTCGACAATCCCTATGCCGCACACA
Organism: Methyloversatilis sp. NSM2; assembly: GCF_038066675.1. NCBI lineage: Bacteria > Pseudomonadati > Pseudomonadota > Betaproteobacteria > Nitrosomonadales > Sterolibacteriaceae > Methyloversatilis > Methyloversatilis sp. NSM2. The sequence goes on along the minus strand of NZ_JBBUKV010000001.1, from coordinate 484,222 downwards.
TCGCGGTCGGACTGTCCGAGGACATGCGCGAGCCGGTATTCGGTCAGGGCCGCGAGTACGCGGCGTCCAACGTCGGGCTGACGCGCGACGAACTGGCCTGGCTGATGGTGATCTGGGCGCTCATCGTGCTGCCCAAGCGCGAGCGTCAGGTGAACCGCCGCAGCCTGCAGGACGACGGGCAGGACGACATGTTCGGCGCCGAAACGCCGGTCGAGCACGGCGAGACCGTATCGGGCGCGCTGTCCGAAGCGTCGCTGGCGGCCGACTTCGGCAACCGCCTCGGTGGCAAGACCAAGCTCAATTTCGCGCTCGGCAAGCTGGCCCGCCTCGGTTTCATCGAGCGGCGCGGCGGCCAGGTGCTCGAAGGCCCGCTGCTCGACGTGCTGCTCGACTACCGCATCCTGGCCGACCGCGTCATCCACGGCACGCTGGCCGACGTGCTGGCCGAGGCCGGTCATTGCCTTCCGGCGGCCAACGCCTTCGAGCTGGCGCAGGACGCGCAGGCCGACGAGGACGGCGAAGAATGATGATGCAGACCCCGTTCCGACGAACCCCCAACGCGCGCTGACGATCCACGACCATGTTCCACATCAAGCAACTCGAACTGGTGCACTGGGATTTCTGGCGCCGCTTCACGCTGCCGCTCGACGCCCAGATCATCACCATCGTCGGCCCCAACGGCTCCGGCAAGACCACGCTGCTCGACGCACTGCGCACGCTGTTCGCGCTGCGCTGCTCCGGCAAGCGAGACTTCCGCCGCTACGTCCGCCGCGCCGACCGCGACTTCGCCTGGATACGCGCGGTGGTCGCCAATGTGCCGGGCGGCACCGGCAAGCGGCCCTTCTTCCCCTGCATCCACGACGAAGTCACGCTGGCCTGCCGCATCAAGCGCGCCGGCGGCGACTGGACGCGCGACTACGCCATCGTCGACGGCAATGTGGCGATCGAACAGCTGGAAGCCGGCAGCGACTGGGCCGGCCTGCGCGACTACCAGAACCGCCTCGCCTGGGGCGGCCTGACGCCGGCCATCGCCAAGGTGCTGTCGCTCGAACAGGGCGACACCGACAAACTGTGCGAGTACTCGCCGCGCGCCCTGCTCGACCTGGTGTTCGACGTGTTCGGCGACAAGGAGGTGCTGGACAACTACCAGGCCGCGCGCGAAGAACAGAAGAGCGCCGAGCGTGAACTGGAGAGCATCGGCCTCGACCTCGACCGCTTGCGTACCCAGGCCGAAGCCAAGCGCATGGAAGCCGACAACTACCTCGAATGGAAACAGCATTCGGACGAGGCGCACGCGCTGGAGGCGGAAATCGTGCCGCGGCTGGAAGTGGCCGAACTGAGTCGCGACATCGAGGGCGAACGCAGCGGGCTGACGCGGCTGCGCGAAGATCTGCGTCGCCTGAAGGTCGAGCACGACGCGGTGTCGGCGCGGCTGGAATCGGTAAAGGGCGAGCGCGACACCGCAAAGTCGGCGCTGGATGCCGCACGCGCCGCCGAGAAGGCCACCGAGACCGAACAGCTGGCCGCGCACGACGCGCTGCGCGACATCGAGCGCCTGCTCGACGAGGAGCGCAAGCTGCGCGAACGCGTCGCCAGCGAACACGGCGCCGATGCACTGGCGCTGGAAGCCGAACACGCCGAGGCGGAATCGACCGCTGCCCGGCTGGCCGCCGACGAGCGCGCACTGGTGCTGCGCTTCGAAGAAAAGACCGAGGCGCTGCGCGCCGCGCGCGAACGCCGCGGCGCACCGAGCGACCGCGAAGTCAGCGAATTCCGCGCCGGGCTGGACGAAGCCGGCATCGCGCACAGCGCGCTGTCCGACGTGGTCGAAGTGACCGACACCGCCTGGCAGGCCGCGCTCGAAGCCGTGCTGCGGCCCTACCGCCATCTCATCCTGCTGGAGCGCGAGGACGACCGCCATGCAGCGTGGGCGCTGGGCGAACGCGCGCGCTTCCGCCACTTCATCGTCGCCGAACGCGAAAGCGCGGCCGCGCCGCGTGCCGGTTCGCTGGCCGAAGTCGTGCGCTTCGCCGCGCCGGTGCCGCGCTGGCTGTGCGACCTGCTGAACCGCATGCAGCGTGTCGACGACGCCGAGGCGGCGCGCACTCTGCCGCGCGACGCCGAATGGATCACCCGCGACGGCTATCACAAGGAACGCCGCGGCGCCCGCCACCTCGGCCGGCCCGCCGAATTCCACTTCGGCGAACTGGCGCGCCAGGCACGCATCGCCCAGCTCGGCGCCGACATCGCCGCGCTCGACAACCAGCGGCGCGAACTCAGTCCGCAGCTCGACGCCGCGCGCGAACGGCTGAAGGCACTGCGCGCCCGCCTCCTCGGTCTGCAGTCGGCCACGCTGCTGGCCGAACGCAGCGCCGAATTTGCCGCCGCTGCGCAGGCACAGCCGGCCGCGCGCGAACGCAGCGCAGCCGCCGAAGCGGCACGCGATGCCGCCCGCCGCGAGGTCGAACGGCTGAACGAGAACCTGCGCGGCATCGAGGTCGAATCCGACCGCCGCCGCCGCGAAATCGACGACACGGGTCGCCGCTTGCGCGAACTGACGCAGGAGTCGGCACCGCGCCGCAACGAGCAGGCACGCCGCCTGCTGCAGCTGCGCGCGCGCCGCCGCGGCATGCCGGCGCACTGGCTGGACCCGCAGGAACTGGCGCAGCTGGCCGAGCGTTACGGCGACGCCCGCGCGGCACGACGCGAGCTGGGCCGCTTGCGCGAGCTGCTGGCACGTGGCGACTGGATCACCGACCCGTCGGCGCTGACGCTGCGCGAGCGCCTGCGTGACGATCTGGCCAAGCGCGAGCAGGACTACGCCGCCCGCCAGGGCTACTGCGCCACCGCGCGCCGCCTGACCGACGACGCGCGCTCGGCCTACATCGCCAAGCTGCGCGCCACCGTCCGCCAGTATGCGAAGAACCTGCGCGCGCTCGGCGACCTGGCCGGCGTCGGCGTCGACTGCCCGACGCCGCATCTCGACAACGACGACCTGTCGCTGGCCCAGGCCGGGCTGGACGTGAGCTTCGACTTCGACCGCAAGGGCGCGGTCGGCCTCAACGACGGCGAAGCCTCGGGCGGCCAGCAGGTGATGAAGTCGCTGATCCTGCTGATCGCGCTGCTGATGGACGACACCCGACCGGGCGGCTTCGTGTTCATCGACGAACCCTTCGCCCACCTCGACGTCGCCAACATCGACCGCGTCGGCCGCTTCCTGGGCGCCACCCGTGCGCAGTACCTGATCACCACCCCGGTGACCCACAATGCCAACGTATTCGCGCCGGCCCAGCTCACGCTGGTCACCAGCAAGAAGGCGCCGGGCGAAGGCTGGGCACCGCCGATCGGCGTGCTGAAGCGGGCGAAATAGCGCGCCACCGCCGCTGTCGGGGTCGGAAGACCCCTCCCACAGAAATCCGGCTCCGGCCGTGGACCGGGAGCACTCCCTGTGGGAGCGGCCTTGGCCGCGACGGGGCAGGCGTCTCGATCAGTCCCCGCGCGCCTTGCGGTCCTGCTCGCGCAGCCAGTTCAGCTTTTCGGCGATCTTGGCTTCCATGCCGCGGTCGGTCGGCTGGTACCACTGCACGTCCTTCATGCCGTCCGGCAGGTAGCGCTCGCCGGCCGCGTAGCCGCCCTCTTCGTCGTGCGCGTAGCGGTACTCGGCGCCGAAGCCCATGTTCTTCATCAGCTTGGTCGGTGCGTTGCGCAGATGCAGCGGCACCGGTCGCGAACCATCCTCGGCGACGAAACGGCGCGCCGCGTTGTAGGCCATGTACACGGCATTCGACTTGGCGGCGCAGGCGAGGAAGATGACGGCCTGCGCCAGCGCCAGTTCGCCTTCGGGTGAACCGAGGCGCTCGTAGGTCTGGCAGGCCTGCAGCGAAATTTCGAGGCCGCGTGGGTCGGCCAGACCGATGTCCTCGACCGCCATGCGCACGATGCGCCGGCCCAGGTAGAGCGGATCGGCGCCACCGTCGAGCATGCGCACGAACCAGTACAGCGCCGCGTCCGGATTGGAACCGCGCACCGACTTGTGCAGCGCCGATATCTGGTCGTAATAGGCGTCACCGCCTTTGTCGAAGCGGCGCAAGTTGCGCGACAGGGTGCTGTCGACGAAGGCGGCCGTCACCGGATCGACCTTGGCCGTACGCGCGGCCGTACCCAGCTGTTCGAGCAGGTTCAGCAGCTTGCGGGCGTCGCCGTCGGCGAAGCCGATCAGCCGCGTGCGCGCGTCCTCGTCGAAGTTCAGGCCGCCGAGTGCGGCTTCACGCGCGCGTTCGAACAGCGTCACCATTTCGTCCTCGGTCAGGCTCTGCAGCACATAGACCGAAGCGCGCGACAGCAACGCGGAATTGACCTCGAAACTCGGGTTCTCGGTGGTGGCGCCGATGAAGGTGACGACACCCGATTCGACGTAGGGCAGGAAGGCGTCCTGCTGCGCCTTGTTGAAGCGGTGCACCTCGTCGACGAAGAGAATGGTGCGCCGCCCGGTGTTGGCGGCCACCGTCTCGGCGCGCTGCATCGCCTCGCGGATGTCCTTCACGCCGGAGAACACCGCCGACAGCGCAGTGAATTCGGCGTCGAAGGCGTTGGCCATCAGCCGCGCCAGCGTGGTCTTGCCGACGCCGGGTGGGCCCCACAGGATCATCGAGTGCGGGATGCCGGATTCGAAGGCGAGGCGCAGCGGCTTGCCCGGGCCGAGCAGGTGCTGCTGGCCGATCACCTCGTCCGGCGTTTTCGGGCGCAGCAGTTCGGCCAGCGGCGCGTTGGCCGAGGCACGCGCCTCGGTCGCGGCAGAGGCAGCGCGCGCGGGTGGCGCCGGCTCGTCCGGCATGCCGAAAAGGTCAGTCACTGCGAATCGCCCACGCCCGGTTTCACTTCTTCGCGTCGTCGCTGATGACGTCTGCACCGGCCGGCGGCGTGAAGCGGAACTGCGCCGGATCGATGGCCGGGTTGCGCTCGAAGGAGGTGAAGCGCAGCTTCGTCGTCTGACCGAAGCTGTCGCGCAGCACCATGCCGCGCAGCAGACCGTCCTTGAAGCCGATGCGCACCGCCTCGAAACCGCCCTCGTTCGCCTTCGGCTTCGCGTCGACCCAGTCCAGGCCGTCCTCGCTGCCGCCTTCGCTGAGGTCGAAGTTCTTTTCCAGTTCGTTGCGGCCGGCCAGCAGTGCGGCGGGCGTAGACGCCAGCGCGTCGCCGAGCGTCTTCACCGTCACCTGGTTCAGGTCGCGGTCGTGCACCCACAGCTTTTCGCCGTCGCCGACCAGCAGCTGGTAGTAAGGCCTGTCATAGGTCCAGCGGAACTTGCCCGGACGCGAGAAAGCCATCGTGCCGCTGGCGTTCTGCGGCTTGCGGCCGGACTTGGCCGTGACCTGCTGGTCGAAGGTGGCGCGGCCGGACTGCGTGGATTCGACGAAGGTGCGCAGCTGGTCGATCGCGCCGGCGGCAAAGGCCGACAGCGGCAGCGCCAGCGCGACGGCGGCGATGCAGCCGCGGAAGCTTGAAGTCATGGTCATTCCTCGCGGGCGGGTGCGAGCACTTCACGCCCGCCGGTTGCATTCATCGGAGACACCAGACCCGACCGTTCCATCTGTTCGATCAGCCGCGCTGCGCGGTTGTAGCCGATGCGCAGATGGCGCTGCACCAGCGAAATCGACGGTCGCCGGGTCTTCAGAACCACTTCGACCGCCTGGTCGTACAAAGGGTCCGACTCACCGTCGGCACCACCGCCGCCGGCGCCGTCGAGCGAGAGCTCGCCGCCCTCGTCGTCACCGCTGCCGCTGAGGATGCCTTCGACGTAGTCCGGCGCGCCGGTGGTCTTCAGGTGCTCGACCACCTTGTGCACTTCGCCGTCGGCGACGAAGGCGCCGTGCACGCGCGTCGGCACGCCGGTGCCCGGTGCGAGGTAGAGCATGTCGCCCTGCCCCAGCAGCGCCTCGGCGCCCATCTGGTCGAGGATGGTGCGCGAATCGATCTTGCTCGACACCTGGAAGGCGATGCGCGTCGGTACATTGGCCTTGATCAGGCCGGTGATCACATCGACCGACGGCCGCTGCGTCGCCAGGATCAGGTGGATGCCCGCCGCGCGCGCCTTCTGTGCCAGCCGTGCGATCAGTTCCTCGATCTTCTTGCCGGCCACCATCATCAGGTCGGCCAGTTCATCGATCACGACGACGATCATCGGCATCGTGGACAACGGTTCCGGCGTTTCCGGCGTGATCGAGAACGGATTGGTCAGCGGCGTGCCGGCCTTCTCCGCGTCGGCGATCTTGCTGTTGTAGCCGGCCAGATTGCGCACGCCCATCGCCGACATCAGCTTGTAACGGCGGTCCATCTCGCCGACACACCAGTTCAGCGCGTTGGCGGCGTGCCGCATGTCGGTCACCACCGGCGCCAGCAGGTGCGGAATGCCCTCATAGACCGACAGTTCCAGCATCTTCGGGTCGACCATGATGAGCCGCACCTTGCTCGGATCCGCCTTGTACAGCAGCGACAGGATCATTGCATTGATCGCGACCGACTTGCCTGAACCAGTGGTACCGGCGACCAGCACATGCGGCATGCGCGCGAGGTCGGCCACCATGGGCTGCCCGCCGATGTCCTTGCCCAGCGCCATGGTCAGCGGGCTGGCCATGTCGTGATAGACCGCCGACCCGAGGATTTCCGACAGTCGCACGATCTGCCGCCGGGTGTTCGGGATTTCCAGGCCCATGCAGCTCTTGCCCGGAATCGTCTCGACCACGCGGATGCTCATGACCGACAGCGCGCGCGCCAGATCCTTCACCAGATTGACGATCTGGCTGCCCTTGACGCCGGTCGCCGGCTCGATTTCGTAGCGCGTGATGACCGGGCCCGGATAGGCGGCCAGCACCTTCACCTCGACGTTGAAGTCGGCCAGCTTGCGTTCGATCTGGCGCGAAATGAGTTCCAGCGATTCCGGGCTGGGCGGGTCGATGTCGGCCTTGGCTTCGTCGAGCAGCGCCAGCGGTGGCAGCGAACCCGGCAGGTCGGCGAACAGCGTCTGCTGCCGCTCCTTCTCGACCCGCTCCGACTTCTGCACTTCGACCTCGGGCACCTCGATGCGCACCGGTTCGCGCCGGCGCGTCGGCTTGCGTCGCTCGGCTTCGACCACCGCCTCGCGCTGCTCCGCCACCTGCTGGCCGACGCGACGGTCACGCCAGCGCGCCCAGGCATTCAGGCTGGCGAACCACGCCAGTTCAAGCGCGCGGCCGACCGTTTCGGCGGCACGCAGCCAGGTCACGCCGGTCATCGCGCTGAGGCCGACGCCCAGCGTCACCAGCAGCAGCAGCGTGCCGCCGGTGAAACCGAAAGCGCCAGCGATCAGCCGTCCAAGTTCGATGCCGACCATGCCGCCGGGCCCGACCGGCAGTTCGGCACCCATGCTGTGGAAGCGGATGGCTTCGAGCGCGCAGCTCGCCAGCAGCACCAGCAGGAAGCCGCCGAGCGCGACGAACAGCGGTCGCCTGTCCTCGCGGCGGTCGGCGCTGCGCGACAGCCAGACGCAGCCGCCAACCAGCATGACGACCCACCACCAGGCCGACAGGCCGAACAGGAACAGTGCGAGGTCGGACAGCCAGGCGCCGAAGCGGCCGCCCGGATTGTGCAGCTGCTCGACCACCGAGGCGTGCGACCAGCCCGGATCGGCGCGGTCGTAACCGCCGAGCACCATGACGAGGTAGAGCGCGATCGCGGCCAGCACGAGCCAGCGTGCTTCGTGCAGCACGGCGGCGATGCGTTCGGGAAGGGGAAGTTGCTGAGCGTCTTTCGCCACGGGGAAACGGTGCGGTGCCGGGAAAAACAAAGCGGGATTATATAAGCGGATGACGATGTCAGCCGGCGCGCAGGCGGACGGCCTGCAAAAGCATACGGGCCGCATCTGCGGCCCGTATGCTCAATCGTCTGCAGCCACCGGCTGCGGGAATCAGACGGTTTCGAGCCGCTCGCGCAGCAGGATCTTGCCGTTGGTTTCCTCGATCAGGCCCTGCAGGTGCAGGTCCTTCATTACGCGCGACACCATTTCGCGCGACGCGCCGATCATCTTGGCGATGTCCTGCTTCGAAATCTTGCGGTTCACCACCTTCTCGCCATTGACGTCGTCCGCCATTTCGAGCAGCAGGCGTGCAACGCGGCCATAGACGTCCATCAGCGCCAGGCTTTCGATCTTGCGGTCGGCGGTGCGCAGACGGGCCACCAGATTGCGCATGATGAACATCGACACTTCGAAGTTCTCCTGCAGCACGCGCTTGAAATCGCTCTTGGCGATCACAATGAGGTCGCTCGGCACCACGGTCACCACGGTGGCGGAGCGCGGGTTGTCGTCGAGCACCCCCATTTCGCCAAACAGTTCGCCCGGGCCCAGCATCGACAGGATGACCTCGCGGCCCTCCTCGTCGCTGACCAGCACCTTGAGACTGCCGGAAAGCACCAGATATACGAAATCCGTCTTGTCACCGGCACGCACGACTATCGAGCCGCGCGGCACACGCCGCATGTTCGCGACCTTGGCAACCGGTTCGAGGCTGCTGTCGGGCAGACCGCTGAACATCGAAAACGTCCGCAGAGCGGTAATTGAAACGGGGTGAGCCGTTACCATCAAAAGACCTCCTGATACGGGCATGCCGGACGGGGGGACAGGCTGCGCCGCTTTGAATGGATCGTCGCGCCTGTGGTCATTGCCGAAGTCGCGCCGCTGCGACCGTTCGGCCATTCTGAGCCACAAACACTGAAGCGGCCCTGATTATAGGTAGTTTTTCACGCAGGAAACAAACTGCCCCAATATCTGTCATGTGTATCGGACCTGGGTCACAGGAACTTGAGGCCCGAAGGCAGTCGCCAGACTGATCGCTATAATCCTCCGCCACCCTCCACACCCAACAAAACGAACGGATTTCCGCCATGGCTGCACGTCACTCCCGTCTCCTCATCCTCGGCTCGGGGCCGGCCGGCTACACCGCCGCCGTCTACGCCGCCCGCGCCAACCTGAAGCCGGTGCTGATCACCGGCCTGGCCCAGGGCGGTCAGCTGATGACCACGACCGACGTCGACAACTGGCCGGCCGACGCCGAAGGGGTGCAGGGCCCGGACCTGATGGCCCGCTTCCAGCGCCACGCCGAGCGCTTCGAGACGGAAATGGTGTTCGACCACATCCACACCGCCCACCTGAAGGAAAAGCCGATACGCCTGGTCGGCGACAACGGCGAGTACACCTGCGACGCGCTCATCATCGCCACCGGTGCCAGCGCCAAGTACCTCGGCCTGCCGTCGGAAGAAGCGTTCGCCGGCAAGGGCGTGTCGGCCTGCGCGACCTGCGACGGCTTCTTCTACCGCAACCAGGACGTGGCGGTCATCGGCGGCGGCAATACCGCGGTCGAGGAGGCACTGTATCTGGCCAACATTGCACGCCATGTGACGGTGGTGCACCGTCGCGACAAGTTCAAGTCGGAGAAGATCCTGCAGGACAAGCTGTTCGAGAAGGAGAAGCAGGGCAAGGTGACGATACGCTGGCACAGCACGCTGGACGAGGTGCTGGGCGACAAGACCGGCGTCACCGGCATGCGCATCAAGTCCACGCTGGACGGCAAGACCGAGGACGTCGCGCTCGCCGGCGTGTTCATCGCCATCGGCCACCAGCCGAACACCCAGCTGTTCGAAGGCCAGCTCGACATGGAAGGCGGCTACATCGTTACCCAGGCCGGTCGTAACGGTAATTTCACCGCGACCAGCATTCCCGGTGTGTTCGCCGCCGGCGACGTGCAGGACCACATCTACCGCCAGGCGGTCACCAGCGCCGGCACCGGCTGCATGGCGGCACTCGACGCCGAGCGCTATCTGGACAGTCTGGGCCTCGCCTGAACCCGTGAGCGCGCGACTTCATGTCGTCGAAAAAGCGGCGTCACCCGAGGGCGCCGGTACTGCCCAGCGAAGAGGACATCGCGCTGTTCCGGCAGGCGGTGGTCGGCGTACAGCCGATCACCACTGACCGCGTACTGCTCGAAACGCCGCCGCCCCGCGCCTGGCCGCTGCAGCGCGAGGCGGACGACATGTCGGTGCTGGCCGAGTCGCTGCGCGGACCGCTGTCGATCGACCTGCGGCTGGAAGGCGGCGAGGAGCCCTCTTTCCTGCGCACCGGGCTGACGCGACAGGTGCTGCGCGACCTGCGGCGCGGACGCTGGGTGTCGCAGGGGCAGATAGACCTGCACGGCGCCACGCGCGACGCGGCACACGACCTGGTGGTCGAATTCCTGCACGACGCACACCGTCGCGGCATGCGCTGCGTGCGGGTGATCCACGGAAAAGGGCTGGGGTCGCCCGGCCGCGAGCCGGTGCTGAAAGGACTGGTGCTGGGCTGGTTGATGCACCGCCCGGAAGTGCTGGCCTTCTGTCAGGCCCGGCCGCACGAGGGTGGGGCCGGGGCACTGATGGTGCTGCTGAAACCGGCCGCCCGCGACTGAGCGGCGGCCGGCCGGCGCGGAATCAGATCGCTGCTTCGCCCGATTCACCGGTACGGATGCGCACCACCTGTTCGACCGGCATCACGAAAATCTTGCCGTCGCCGATCTTGCCGGTGCGCGCCGCCTTGATGATGGCCTCGACCGCCGGCTCGACCGTCTCGTCGGCCACGATGACCTCGATCTTGATCTTGGGCAGGAAATCGACGACGTATTCGGCGCCGCGATACAGCTCGGTATGGCCCTTCTGGCGGCCGAAACCCTTGACTTCAGTCACCGTCAGGCCGGTCACGCCGACTTCCGACAGGCCTTCGCGAACTTCGTCGAGCTTGAAGGGCTTGATGACTGCTTCGATCTTTTTCATGCGGGAGTCTCCTCGGTGAGGCCGCGAAGTATAAAGGCTTATGAGCCTTCCGTCGGCACCCCCCGGAATCGGCGGCTCGCAGCGTCGTTCGCGGATCCCGTCCGCCGGGTGACCCATCGACAGGGACATCTGCAGCACTCAGTGATAAAGGCAACACCGCGGCCGACAATGACGAATGCCTTTGACAAGCCGACGGCATAATGCGCGCTGTCGCCTGCGCCAGAGTCCGCCATGTCCGCCCTCACCGCCCCGCACAGCACGCTGCGCACGAAGACCGTCGTCCTGATTTCAGTCGCCATGATGCTGTCGGGGTCCGCCAACGGAGGGTCCGACCCACGCGCCGTATTCGAGCGCGCCTCGTCCAGCGTGTACGAGCTGCATCTGCAGGACGAGAACGGCGTTGCCGAGGCCGTCGCCAGTGCGTTGTCACTGGGCGGCGGTCGTTTCGTCACCCGCTGCGAAACCGGCTGGAACCTGCAACAGCACACCCTGCAGCTGCGCAAGGACAGCACGGTCCTCGTTGCACGACTGGAGTCGCGCGACGCGCAGAACGCACTGTGTGCGCTGGTCGCCGACGGAGCCCGCAAGCTGCCGGCCCCCAGGCTCGCCGGCCTGCCATCGGCCGGGGACACCGTCTATGCCGTCAGTAACGGCCTGGGACTTGGCACCGGCATTTCGGAGGGCGTCGTGTCGGCAATACGCGGTGCCAACAACGAACGGCGCATCCAGTTCACGGCAGCCATCTCCCCGGGCTCCGAAGGTGGCGGCCTGTTCGACGCCAGCGGCGCGCTGATCGGCATGATCGAAACGTCCAGGCGCGAAGGCCAGAACATCAATTTCGCCATCGAGGCGCGCCAGCTTGCCGGCGTTGCCCAGCGCGCCGCCGTCATCGACGCGGCCGCCCAGGAACAGTCACGCTTTGCCGCCGAGGCCGAGCGCCTGGTCGCGGAGCAGAAATGGACCGAACTGCTGCAGCATGCCGATCGCTGGTCCAAGCGTCACCGCACGAGCGTGGACGCGCAGATCGCAAAAGCACAGGCCAACGAGGGCTTGAACAGAACGCCGGCGGCCGAGGCCGCCTATCGCGCCGCACTCGCGCTGGACGCCAGCCATCGCCAGGCGGCCTTCGGCCTGTGCCGCACCCTGATCGGGCAGCAGAAGACCGACGACGCGCTGACCGCTGCCCGGCGGCTGACTGCCGATTTCGGTGACGAGCTGGACGCGTGGCTGATGCTGGCTTACACGCAAGCGATGGCGAAACGCCTCGATGAAGCGGAAGCGTCCTACCGTCACGCTCAGCAGCTGTATCCGTGGTCGAGCGGCCCGCTTGACGGCCTCGCCCACATTGCAGCACTCCGCGGCGACACCGCGGCGTCGCTCGACTATCGCCGGCGAGCGCACCACCTCGCGCGGAACGACACCGGCGCAGTGATGCGACTCGCCGACGCATACCTGGCCGCCCGGAAGCCCGAACGGGCGCTGGAGCTCATCCTCGGGCAAGGTGCGTCGGCGGATACCGATGGCGATCTGCTGTATTTCCGCGGCCGCGCCTTGGCGGCGCTCGGGCGCCCGCAGGAATCGTCGCGGGTGCTGAGGCTCAGCCTTGAGCACAAGCCCCGGTCACCCGCCTGGGTGTGGTCCGCCATCGGCGAGAACGCGTATGCCCAGCAGCGATAGACGGAAGCGATCGCCTCTTTCCGCACGGCGATCGCGCTGTCGCCGGACGAACCCCTGTGGCGCTGGCGGCTCGGTCTCGCACTGAAGGACTCCGCACGTTTCGACGAGGCGATGGACATCTTCAAGCGCTGGGCCAAGGACTTCCCCAAGGATCCGGACGGCTGGCGACAGATCGGATTCATCCACGCCAGCACGAACCGGAATGCCGACGCGGTGAAATCCCTGGAGCACGCCATCTCGATCGACCCGTCGCAGATCCAGGTATGGCAAGCGCTGGTCGAGGTATACTACAAGCTCGATCGCCACGAAGACGCCCGCCGGGCATACGGCCGGCTGCGCGAACTGGACCGCGAACGCGCCGAACTTGCCTACCTCTGCTGCATCGTGCCGCTGGAGATCACGCGATGATGCGCCGCGCCTTCATCCTGCTGCTCGCCACCCACGGCCTGCCGGCCTCGGCCGACACACCACCGGCGGCATCGGTAAAAGCCGCACTGTCCGGGGTGGTGACCGTCCGTGCCATCGACATCGAGGACCGTATCGCCGGCGAAGGGAGCGGTGTGGTGATCGCACGCGCGACCGTCATCACCAATTGCCATGTCATCCGCTACGCGAAATCGATCTCGGTGAATGACGGCAACAAGACCCACAGCGCCCGCTGGACCCTCGGCGATGTCGAGCGCGATCTGTGCCGGCTCGAAGTCGACACGCTCGACGCGCCTGCGGTCTCGCAGCGGGCGGGCGCCACGCTCGCTGTCGGCGATCGGGTGCATGCGATCGGCAACCCGCTCGGCCTGGGTGTCTCGGTCAGCAGTGGCCTGGTATCCAATCTGCTGACGGGCGACAGCGCCCCGATCATCGTCGTGTCGGCGTCGCTGTCGCCGGGCTCCAGCGGCGGCGGCCTGTTCGACGACCAGGGCCGGCTGGTCGGCATCACCACCGGCACCATGGTAGCGGGACAGAACACCAATATCGCGCTGCCGGTCGAATGGATCGGCGACCTCGCCCAGCGAGGAACGGCGCCGCCGCCACCCTTCGTCGTACCCGAGGCCGAACCTCGCTGGGCGGAAGAGGCAGAGCGGCTGCGCTCGTCGGGTGACATGGCTGCCTTGGCCGAATGGTCAAGCCGCTGGATCGACGCCCTGCCCGATACGTCCGAGGCCTGGCGCCTGCGTGGGCTGGCCAGGATGAACCTCGGCCGCTACGACGAAGCCGAGCGCGACCAGCTGCGCGCACTCGAACTGCACGAGCGCAACGCCGACGCCTGGGTCGAACTGGCCGACGTCCGGCTCGTCGGCAAACGCCCGGCGGAAGCCGCGGCCGCATTTGCCCGCGCCAAGGAGGCCCAGCCCCTTTCCGGCTACCCGTATCGGGTCGAAGGCCGATGGCGGATGCGGCAAGGTGACGCGCGCGCCGCCCACGAACTGGCGAATCAGGCCATCAGGCGCAGCCCGAATGACGACGACGCCTGGGCGCTGCTGGCGGAATCGCATGACGCGCTCGGCCGGCCAGCCGAAGCCGCACGTGCATGGCGCATCGCCCTGCGGCACCAGCCGGGGCAGGTGTCGTGGTCGGCCGCACTGGCGCGTTCGCTGAAGGCCGCGGGACAGACCGACCAGGCGCGCGCGGTGCTCTCGACCGCAAGTTCCGGCAGCGAAAACGTGGCCACACTGATCGCGCTCGCGCACGAGTCGCTGGCGCAGAGCCGCTATACCGAGGCCGAACAGTCGCTGCGCAAGGCACTCGCCATCGCACCCGCGTCCAACGATGCCGCGGCGCCGCTGGGCGCCCTGCTGATGGACAGCGGGCGTGCAGAAGAAGGGCGGAAGATGATCGACGCGGTACTGGCGCGCGATCCGGATCATCGCGAAGCGCAGTTGAGCCTTGCCCGGCATCTGGCGAACACCGGCGACCGCGCGGGGGCCGCGAAACTGCGTCAACGGGTCGTTGCGCGCCACCCCGATGACGCAGCGGCCCTGCGCGAGCTGAATCAGGTGCAGAGCCAGCTCGGCGACTGGCCGGGCGCACTTGCCAGCGCCCGCAATCTGGCCCGTCTGCCCGGCGCCACGGCGCCGGACCAGATCGCGTTGAGCGAAGCAGCGCTGCGTGCCGGGCTGATAGACGAATCGCGCACTGCACTGACGCGCGCCGAGGCGGCCGCGCCTGAAAGTCTCGAAGTGCTGCTCGCCCGCTGCGCACAATACGGTCGCGAGCAGGATCACGCGCGCTCCCTCGACTACGCGACCCGCGCGACCCAGCGCCATCCCACCGCGGGTCCGGCCTGGAGCAGCAAAGGCTATGTGCTGATTCTGCTGGGCCGCCCGGCGGAGGCGGTGGAAGCACTCGAAGTCGCGGTGCGGCTCGACCCTCAGACCGTCAACGGCTGGATCAATCTGGGCCACGCGCTGATGCTGAAGCGGGAAGTCGGCCGCGCGATCGAAGTGCTGGAGCGCGCCGAGCAACTGGCACCTGAGTCGCCCGACGGTCAGTTCTTCCTCGGTCAGGCTTACGGACAGAACAGGCAGTTCGCCAAGGGCATCGCGGTGCTGGACCGCCTGACGGCGCGCTACCCCGGCTTCCTGAACGCCTGGCATGTGAAGGCGCTGGTACACGCCAACGCGCGCGACGCCGCCGGCCTGCGCAGCAGCTACCTCGGTTTGCGCCAGCAGAACGTCGCCGCAGCACAGTCACTGCGTAACGACATCCTGACGAAGATGCCGGATTTCGCGGCGGCGGTGAGCGATCCATGAAGCGCCCCCTCCGTCGTTATGCAGAGGGACTCCGTACCAAGAGCGACATCTTTGAGATGCCACTGTCAGGCCACTCACCCCGTGGCCCGGCAACGTCGCCGCAGTCAATCGCATTTCAGAAGAAATGCGTACGCCACTCAGGCGCTTTCTTTGGCGCCTTGTGCATATGCGCTTCACCGCCCCCCCCGCAAACCGACCAGAGACCGACGTGAATGGCAGCGTCCCGCAAGGTCTCAACGGCACCACCGCTGCGCCACGAATGCATCACATGCCCAGGCCGACGAACCAGCGGAACAGCAGGTTGTAGTCGAGCTGCTCGACGAGCTGACGCTCGCTGCAGATGGTGAAGAGGATCTGCGCGAGCAAAACACGCAGGAACTGCTCGGGCGGAATCGACCGGCGCCCGGTATGAAAGCAGCGTTGTTCGAACAACGCGCTCATGCTGGCGAGAATGCTGTGCGCAGCTGATCCTTCGGAATGCGTTGTTCCAGGCTAACGTAGCTGAACACCGACGCCTGGGAACTCTATTGGCCGCCCATGGGAAATCGGGAAAAGAAGGAAGACGATTCGGAGAAGGAGTCTGACTCAAAGCCCGCGCTCCGAGCAGGTGTCGGAGTTTCGCACAAGCCTGCTAGAAAAACCGGGCGACTCAAATCATGACGACCTAGAAAAAAGAGGGATACAGACTTTCCGCAAAAGGGTAATATTCCGATTCAACAATCTATTGAGCTATTTGACCAATCAGGAGACGTCCAATCTCGGGGAGATAACCGTCATGAATATTGCATCAAGAATTCCACTTCTGGCGCTCTTTTTTCTTTTTTCATCGTGTACGATCACACGCCCGACTACCACCCAACTTGTTCTGAGCGAACCTCCGCTATTCGTCGTTTCCAAGCCGTTACGCTACTCTACGAAGGACGGAAAATACGAGATCGTGGTGCCTATTGGATTCGTCACTGACTTAGCGAGCATTCCAAGATGGCTCTGGTGGTGGCAGGGGCCCCATGAGGCGACCATGGCGCCGGCCATTATCCACGACTATCTTTACTGGGAGCAGTCTTGCACAAAGGATGAGGCGGACGCGGTCATGTACCTTGCAATGGAAGAACTGTCGGTGAAAAATATTGAAAGCATCTACATTGGGATCAGAAATTCAATTGCAGAAATGGCATGGAAGCGTAATAGCGAATCACGAGCGACGGGCGAGACTCGCTTCTTCACTCAAGATTACGCTGAACGACTTATGCGAAGCCATGCAGACCCGAAGTCCACTTGGACTTCGCTCCAAGCAGACGCCGCGAAGCAAGATGGTCTACTGCACCCGCCTTTCCCAAACCCGAAGGTGAAACAAGCCTGCGCGGCAGCGTTCACACAATTCAAGCAAAAACAAAAACATCCTCATGAACAGATTAATATTGAATTTCTTAGGCTCTTCTAGATACATTGAACACCAACAACCTAAGAACGCTGAAGTCTTTTATTTCTAAACACCAATTGTTACTCTAGTGGACTTTTACCAATGAACGCCGGCTAACCCGCCAAGTTCGGCTAACCGCTGGTGCGCAAACGCACCCCGACTCTGGCTTCCACTGACCGAGGGAATCCCGATCTTGCAGCAGCCGCCCGATCAACCGGTCCGTGACGTCTATATGTCTGATTCAGATATACTGGCAGCAGGTTGAACATGAGAGTCTGTCCCCTGATCTTCTTCGAACAGAGGCTCGGCATGCGCATACAGCTAAATTAGGTCACGGCATCTCTTTGATCGGTGTAGTGGGACCGCTTACGACAGCCCAATCGTTCCAATTATTGTCTGCGCCAAGAAGCCCCCCTCCCGGCTGCGCTTTCAAAAGGCGAAGCGCAACGACCGGGCCAAGCGACTCTATCACATAGGTTGCGCTATCCGTCTTGGTCACTTTAAAGGAGGATTGCGTGTCCGAAAATATCTTTGAGGATAGCCCCTCAAGCTTAGCGTCGATCTGCGGCGCCAGTTCGTTCGAGGCTTTTACCGTCGCCTTAATCGAATCAAGAACCACATCTGCAACGACAACTACGAGCGCGCCCTGAGCAAGCGCTTTTTGCAGTTGCATTTTGGTTGGACTGACACCTCCCTCGTTGTTAATATAAGCAATAAAGTCAGGTTTACTAAGATAACGTTTCGTTGCCTTACCAAACTCTAGTTCAACCTTATTTGCCGTCTTATAATCGAGCCCAATCCCAAGATTAAGAACTTGTTGAATCCGTGGTAGCGCCACTTTGAATGCGTAGTCATTTGCAGAATCCGCATCCAACTTTACCGCCCCGCCGCTGCCAATTTCTGCGTAATTTATACCTCTAACAGTAATGTTCAAGCTCTCCACAGCACTATTAGGCGCAATACCTCCTTGAGCACCAAGGCACTTCCAAGTCGCACATAGGAAGTCTTTGTCCGAAACGGACGTGCCCGGCGTGGAGGCAACGAAAGCGGTTGCAACGCCGAATGAGTTCGTCGGATAGCTCAACACTTGAAAATCTCTGACATCCTCCCCAATTGCTTTCTTGAGCGCAGTTACATAATCTCCACTTGGGGACGGGCAGGCGGCAAGAATGAATGAGGTCGCCATAATCAAAGTGCATTTAATTTCTAGGCGAAGATATCTACTCATGTCGACGTACCTCCTTGATAAGCTTCTTGGCTTCTGAAATTGGCACCACCGTAGTTTCATTGACACAGAAACAGATGCCATTTATGCGCCTCTCCCTCCATACGGGGGGCTGAGATAGTTGCTTCTCCAACATAAACGCTGATTCGCCATCCAAAAGTAAGGCAGTAAACCCTCGCGAGGAATCTGTGGGGTCAGGATCAAAGATATATTCAGCCAGCGTTGCGCCAAATACCGACGGAATCTCGACCGTGACTGTAAGGCGTCCGCTCATTAATGCGGCGTCAGACGTGCTGCCCTCCGGCGTCACAAGATAATTACCGACAGATGCATACAATTTGGCAGGTGAAGAAGCGCCGGCTGACCAGTACTTTCCTAGGTAAGCTCTATTTACATCTGCGCTGCCGACTAGCCGATTCCGTGCAGCTATGGCATTAGGGACGTTTGCCTCCGAAGCCCATAGCAATCGCCCTACCAGTAATTTTGTTGCAACCACCGGGGCGGCAAAACTAGCGCCCTGTGTCTGCAAACCAGTGCATCCGCCCATTGTTCCTAAAACAACGCCGTCATCAATCGTGGTGACGCCGAAGCCTTTTTCGGAGTACATGCCACGCGGAACACCATCTCGATCGAAATAGCCCACTAGCACAGTTCCAATTAGTTCACGGTAGAGATTGAAGGTACTCAGCGGCTCTTTATTGTAATGAGTGCGCGCCTCAATAGCACTCGCCTCGTTTAGCACCGCACTAACAAGACTCGCATGTTCGTGAAGGATGATCTCTTTCGGAAATACGGCATCGGCTGCCAAAGTATAGAAGGATCCTGACACCACCAGTGTTGAAGGGTCTTCCGACAGCATCCCGTAAAGCGCTTGGAGAAATAAGCCTGGGACTTCAACTGAATCTAACGCAACTCCTGAAGGAGAGGGAGAGTTCATTAACGCGCTTAAGGCCTGATTGTAGTTTTTTAGCGCGTTTCCTCGGAAGGACCTATCTATCCAGTCTTTAATGAGCTGAGTGTTACGTGCTCGGTCCGCGTAGAAATCAACCGAAATCTTTTGAATCCGCCCCACTTCATTAGCGAGCCCAAGAGACTTCAGAGTTTGCACTGCTTTGTCATAGACAAGATCCCCATGCTTACAACCCTCCGTACTGGAGAAAACATCAAGCAAATAGAGTTTTCCAGGGCCTGCCTGCGTGACTTTACGGAGTTGCTCTGGGTTAAGTTTAAATGGAGATTTAGTCGCTTCCGGATATTCGTCGGCCGAGACTTTACTTAGAGAGCGCGCAATAGGGGTTTGATTAAAATTGATAATATAGTGCGTCGTATCGGGGAGCAAGGAGAACGCACCATCTCGTATTTTACTCCGCAGCCATGGAATACCGCCCACCTCTTCTAATTGATCGGCATCTACTCCGATCAAGGTAGTTGCAGCTCGCCGCTGCGTCGTTGTGGATAACACTGCTTCGTCAGAGAGAACGGCATCGCGCGACCACAGAGCGGCGTTCGATGTAGTAGAGGGTGCTGCAATAGTGTAAGACCAGCTTTGTTCTGTTACGGAATCATACGATGCGAGATAGCGCTTCGTATTGCTTGCGTTCAGGACCTGAGCAATTGCCGGCGAACTACCTCTGGTTAGGGGGCGTCGAATGAACTGAGGCACAAGAAAGGTCTGTCCTGGTCGAAGCTTGGTGGGGTCAACGTTGTTTAGCTTGATGATCGAACTAACAATCTCTGCCTGAACCTGACGAAATGGAGCAGCACCACGCTTATCTGCGTAACCGTATGTGCGTGAGACCAATTGGTTCAGGGTGCTCTCTCCAGGCTTCAACGAAATCGACTCGGTGGCGCCCAACCTCTCGGCCTCGTCCAGCAATAGCTTCCTGAACGGAGCAAATTCGTCTTCAGCAAACCGATCTAGATCGACCATTAGCAGGAGTTCGAGGCTTCCACGTCGATTAACTTCAGCGTACGCAGGCGATTCGATAGAAACGCCAAACCATACGACGATAGCAGCGCAAATTTTGAGGATGCCAACGCTTCTACGCATAGTCAGTACCCTTTGCAGCGACACTTGACACTAGACGAATAGCATCCGTATGAAATCATCCATTTGTATGAGCCGCCCACCCACAATTCCCTTGAACCTCTCTCGCGATCACTGGGCTCATTGGGCTAACAGGCTGATGAGAAACCCCGACTCCTGCTCGTGTCGCGGGTTTTGAGGCAGACTCCTGCCCCGAATCGTCTTCCCACTTTCCCGATTTCCCTTGCGTGACCAATAGAATCCCCAGGCGTCGATGTCCAGCTACGTGAGCCGGGAACAACGCGTGCCGAAGGACCACTCGTTGCGCACCCTGCGCGCTCTGGACGACGGCATCCGTGCCAACATGAGCGCGCTGTTTGATCAACGCTCGTCACATACCGGGCGCTGGTCGATTCCGCCCGAGCAGCTGCTGCGTGTTTTGCTCGTGCAGATCCTTTTCACCATCCACAGCGAGCGTCAGCTCGTCGAGCAGCTCGACTACAACCTGCTGTTCCGCTGGTTTGTTGGTCTGGGCATAGGCGATGCGGTGTGGGAACGCAACTCTTCAGCATCAATCTCGACCGTCTGTTTGATACCGACGTCGCACGCCAGTTTTTCCGCCGCGTACTGCATCTGACCGAGAGGCAGGGCTTCGTGTCCGACGAGCACTTCAGCGTTGATAACACTCTATGTTTAAGATCTAAGCCTGTCACACGAGCTTCGTACCCAAGGATGACGGTGATCCAGACAAGCCGATAGGACGAGACACGGATGCGAGTCAAACAGATAACACACACCGCAACGCGCCAGAGCACCAGCCACTCAGTAGCGGGGTTGTAAGACAAGGGCCGGTTCACCGAAGTGAGGCGCCAGTACATGGAGGATGCGCTGTCCGAGAACCGCAACGTGCTCCTAGTCGGCGTCGAGAAGCATGCAGACTACAGGGCATGTCGATCAGCAGGGGACATCGCTAAGTACTATCTGAGCAATTTCCGGCACCGAACGATCTCGCCTTGCGTAAGGAGTTGAATCGTCATGACTACGCGGCATGCCATCAGAAAGAAGGGCCGCGAGCGCTTCCTCGTGGAGAGCTTCGCCCGGTCTTCGCGAATGGATATGAAAGTAGTCGCTGAGACTGAACCGCCCGACTTCATCGTTGAATTTGAAGGTCGCCAATTCGGACTTGAGGTGACGGAACTGTTCGTCAATGCCCTCGCCGGGCCCAAGTCCCTTCAGGCATTCGAATCGATAGCAACACGCATCGCCCGGCGGGCACGAGCGCTCTACATCGCGTCGAATGCACCGCCAGCTCATGTCAGCGTCCGTTTCATGCCGGGCGCGGACTTGGGTCGATCGAATCGCGAAGCGACCGCTCGAGCAATCGCGACCTTTGTCGCGGGTCTGCAAGTTGATGAGGGCCGTTACGTCAGATGGTATCCAGAAGATGGCGAGAACACACTGCCCGACGAGATCGCATTCATCCATATGCTCGGCGTTCCGAACTACGACATGGGGCACTGGGTCGTACCGCGCGCAGGCTGGGTTGCGCCGTTGACCGATGCAATCGTTCAGACCCGCATAGACCAGAAAGCACTTTGCCTTCCGGCCTATCGTGAGGTCATTCAGGAAAACTGGTTGTTGCTGGTGTCTGACAGAACCCGACCGTCGCAACTGTTCGATCTCGGCGACAAGCTGAATCCCGACCGCATCCACAGCCCTTTCTCGCGCACCTTCTTCTTCGCCTATCCGGAAGATGTCGTGCTAGAACTCGGTGGTCGCGGGGCGTAAGCCTCAGTCCTCGTCCCGATACCGATTCGTAATCGGATACCGCCAGTCCTTGCCGAACCCCCGCTCCGTCACCCGCACGCCCGGCGGTGCCTGACGGCGTTTGTACTCGTTGCGCTTCAGCAGCCCGATCACCCGTTTCACGTCGTTCTCGGCGAAGCCGGCGGCGATGATTTCGCGCGGCGACTGGTCGCGCTCCATGTAGGCCTGGATGATGGCGTCGAGGATTTCGTAGGCGGGCAGGCTGTCCTGGTCGGTCTGGTTCGGGCGCAGTTCGGCCGACGGCGCACGGGTCAGGATGTTGTCCGGGATGTCGTGGCGCTGGCTGTTGCGCCAAGCGCAGAGGCGGTAGACGAAGGTTTTGTAGATGTCCTTGATCACCGCGAAGCCACCGGCCAGGTCGCCGTAGAGCGTCGAATAGCCGACCGCCATTTCGCTCTTGTTGCCGGTGGTGAGCACGATGGCGCCGGTCTTGTTGGACAGCGCCATCAGCATGATCATGCGGGCACGGGCCTGCACATTCTCTTCGGTGGTGTCGGCGGCGGCGTCGCCGAACAGCGGCTTCAGCATCTGCTCGAAGGTCTGCATCGCGGGAGCGATCGACACTTCGTCGTAACGCACGCCGAGATTGCGCACCAGTTCGCGCGAGTCGTCGAGGCTCATCTGCGCGGTGTAGGGCGACGGCATCATGACCGCACGCACGTGCTCGGCGCCGATGGCGTCGACCGCGATGCACAGCGTCAGCGCCGAATCGACGCCACCTGACAGGCCGATCAGCGCCGACCTGAAGCCGTTCTTGCCGAGGTAGTCGCGCACGCCCAGCACCAGCGCTTCGTAACAGTCCTGTTCGACGGTGGTCTGCGGCGGCAGTGGCTGAGCGACGATGTCGCCGGCGCTGAATTCGACCGTGGCGAAATGTTCGCGGCAGTGCGGCGCGCGCCAGGCCAGGCGACCGCGGCGGTCGAGCGCGAACGAGGCGCCGTCGAACACCAGTTCGTCCTGGCCGCCGACCAGATTGCAGTAGACGACCGGAATGCCGGTGGAAAGCACGCGCTCGGCCACCACCTGTTCGCGGGTGACCGGCTTGTTCAGGTGGTAGGGCGACGCGTTGAGCACGGCCAGCAGCTGTGCGCCCGCAGCAGCCGCGGCTTCGGCCGCACCCGGCTCCCACACGTCGGCACAGATGTTCACGCCCACCTTCACGTCCTTGACGTCGATCACCAGCGGCTGCGTGCCGGCGTCGAAGTAGCGTTCCTCGTCGAACACTTCGTAGTTCGGCAGGCGCATCTTGAAATAGGTGGCCTCGACGCGGCCGCCACGGATCACGCTGGCGGCGTTGTACCGGCACTCGCCGCTCGCGTGCGGGTGCCCCACCAGCACTGCCAGATCACGCGGCGCCTCCGCGGCGATGCGGGCCAGCGCGTGCGCGCAGGCGCGGTGAAAGTCCGGGCGCAGCAGCAGGTCTTCCGGCGGGTAGCCGCACAGCGCCAGTTCGGGCGTCAGCAGCAGGTCGGCGCCCTGCTCCGCCGCGCGGTGCGCGGCGTCGAGAATGAGCGCGGCGTTGTGGTCGAGATCGCCGACCACGCAGTTCAGTTGCGCAACGGCGATGCGAAGGGTGCTCATCGCCTCACTCCATGCGCAGGAAGTGTTCGCGGTAGAACTTCAGTTCGTCTATCGATTCGTAGATGTCGGCCAGCGCCTCATGCCGCTGCGCCTTCTTGAACTGCGCGGCCAGTTGCGGCCGCCAGCGCTTGCACAGTTCCTTCAGTGTCGACACGTCGAGGTTGCGGTAGTGAAACCAGGCTTCGAGCGTCGGCATGTGGCGGGCGAGGAAGCGCCGGTCCTGGCAGATCGAGTTGCCGCAGATCGGGCTGGTGCGCTCGGGTACGTACTGACTGAGGAAGGCGATCATCTGCGCGGCCGCTTCGTTCTCGTCCAGCGTCGAGGCGCGCACGCGCTCGGTCAGGCCGGACTTGCCGTGGGTGGCGGTGTTCCAGCTGTCCATGCCGCCGAGCACTTCGTCGGACTGATGCACGACCAGCACCGGGCCCTCCGCGATCACTTCGAGATTGGCATCGGTGACCACGCAGGCCAGTTCGATCACGCGGTCGTTGTCCGGATCCAGACCGGTCATTTCCATGTCCAGCCAGACGAGATGTGTGGGGTCCTGTGCCATAATCGAGAAAATTTCCAAGCGGGATTAATGCGTTCGTCCGAACGCGGATCGGCCCGATTTTGTCACACTCGCGTGACCTGGACTGAGTCTAAATTGACTCTGATCCTGACCGGAACCGCATCCACCCGAGGCAACCCACCATGCTCACCGAAATCTTCGTCGCCGCTCTCGTGCTGACCACCGGCGTGCGCCTGTGGCTGGCCACCCGTCACCGCGCCCACGTCGCCGCCCACCGCAGCGAGGTGCCGGTCGCCTTCCGCGAAGCGATTCCGCTCGATGCCCACCAGAAGGCCGCCGACTACACGGTCGCGCGCGCCGGTCTCGGCCGCGCCGACGTCGTCATCGGCGCGCTGTGGCTGCTGGTGCTGACGCTGGGCGGCGGCCTGCAATGGATGTTCGATCTGGCCGGCCGCCTCGCCGGCGACGGCATGGTGCGTGACCTCGTGTTCATCGGCATCGTCGCCTTCGCCTCGTCGCTGATCGACCTGCCGGTGCTCATGTGGCGCACCTTCGTGATCGAACAGCGCTTCGGCTTCAACAAGATGACGCTGGGCATGTTCTTCGGCGACCAGATCAAGCACGGCCTGATCGGCGCCGCCATCGGCGCGCCGGCAGTCGCCGCGGTGCTGTGGATCATGGACAGCCTCGGCGCCGCCTGGTGGGTGTACGCCTGGGCCTTCTGGCTCACCTTCAGCCTCGCCATGATGGTGCTCTACCCGACCTTCATCGCACCGCTGTTCAACAAGTTCGAGCCGATGCCGGCGGGCGAGCTGCGCAGCCGCATCGAGGCGCTGCTCGAGCGCTGCGGCTTCCGCTCCGACGGCCTGTTCGTGATGGACGGCTCGCGCCGCTCGGCGCACGGCAACGCCTACTTCACCGGCTTCGGCAAGGGCAAGCGCATCGTGTTCTTCGACACCCTGCTCAACCGCCTCGGCGGCGACGAGATCGAAGCGGTGCTCGCGCACGAACTGGGTCACTACAAGCACCACCACATCTGGAAGCGCGTCGGCTGGATCGCCGCCGGCAGCCTCGCCTTCTTCGCGCTGCTCGGCTGGCTGGTCGATGCGCCGTGGTTCTTCGAACAGCTGGGCGTATCGTCGCAGGGCGATGCGATGGCACTGACGCTGTTCGCGCTGGTGATTCCGGTGTTCAGCTTCCCGCTGTCGCCCATCCTGTCGCTGATGTCGCGCAAGCACGAGTTCGAGGCCGACGCCTACGCCGTAGCACAGACCCGCGCCGACTGGCTGGTCACCGCGCTGGTCAAGCTGTACCGCGACAACGCCTCGACGCTGACGCCGGACCCGCTGTACTCGCAGTTCTACGACTCCCACCCGCCGGCCGCGCTGCGCGTGGCGCGGCTGCAATCCACCTGACGATGACCGCACAAGAACTCGCACAACAACACTGCACGCCGCAGAAGGGCGCCCACCGCCGCATCGAGGGCGAGGCGCTCGCCGCGGCCCTGAAGGATCTGCGCGGCTGGATCGAAATCGACAAGCACATCGCCAAGGACTTCCAGTTCACCGACTACGCGCAGACCGTCGCCTTCGTGAACCAGGTCGCCGCGCTGGCTGCGGCCGAAGATCACCACCCGGACATCATGTTCGGCGCCAACCGCGTACGCGTGGTGTTCACCACGCACAGCGTGCGCGGTGTGTCCCTCAATGATCTGATCTGCGCCGCCCGCATCGAGGCGATGCGCGACGCCGCCTGACGGTTTGAAAAAAACTCTGCAGCCGGCCGCCCGCATCGTGTCGGCCCACGGCCGGCACTACGTTGCACGGCTGGAGGACGGGCGCGAACTGCAGGCCTTCCCGCGCGGCAAGAAGTCGGACATCGCCTGCGGCGACCGCGTGCTGCTCGACATCCAGGGCGAGGACCAGGCGCGCATCGCCGAAGTGCTGCCGCGCACCAGCCTGCTCTACCGCAAGGACATGTGGAAGCAGAAGATGGTCGCCGCCAACGTCGATCTGGTCGCCATCGTCGTCGCCACCGAACCGTCGTTCAGCCCGGAACTGATTTCGCGCATCCTCGTTGCGTGCGAAGCGCAGCAGCTGCAGACGCTGATCGTGCTGAACAAGTGCGACCTCACCGCCTCGCTCGACGCCGCCCGCGCTGCGCTCGCACCGTTCCGTGCGCTGGGTTACGAGGTGCTTGAGATGAGCGCGGTCGAAGGCGCGGACGCACTGCGCCCCTTCCTGCGCGATCACACCAGCGTGTTCACCGGCCAGTCCGGCATGGGCAAGTCGACGCTGGTCAATGCGCTGGTGCCCGAAGCGCGCGCCGCGACGCGCGAGGTGTCGCAGGCACTCGATTCGGGCAAGCACACCACCACCTACGCAAAGCTCTACGCGCTCGACGGTGGCGGCGCGCTGATCGACAGCCCGGGCCTGCAGGAATTCGGTCTCGCCCAGCTCGACGTAAACGACCTCGAACAGGCCTTCCCGGATTTCCGTCCGCATCTGGGCACATGCCGCTTCCGTGACTGCGCGCACGACAGCGAACCGGGCTGCGGCCTGCGCGACCACGTCGCACCGGACCGCCTGGCGCTCTATCACCTGCTGCGCCACGAAATCACCACGGCAGCTGCCCCGCAGTACTGAGCAGCGCCTGCGCGCATGTGCAAGGCCCCGTCGGGGTCAGAAGACCCCTCCCACAGAAACCGCTCCGGCCGCGTGTCTGGCGCATATCTCCAGTGGGAGCGGCCTTGGCCGCGACGCGGCCGCTGCATTCCGCCGGCTCCGATACACGCCGCGATCGCACGCATGCACGCTCACTGCAGCATGAAAGTCTCGTACTCCAGCCGCCCCAGCTTCCTGTCCAGCGCCCACAGGCCCAGCATCAGCGTCAGCAGCACCGACAGCGCGTAGCCATAGCCGTAGAAGCTGGCGCCCAGCTGGAATGACAAGGCAGTGAAGGCGATGTTGGACAGACAGAAGAAGCCGCACAGCGCGAGAATGATGCGGCGCTGGTCGAGGTAGAAGAACACGTTCAGCAGCGCCAGCAGACCGACCTGCAGGCTGGCGGCCAGGGTCTGGATGTAGAGCAGCGGCAGGTTCAGTTCCGAAATCTCCAGCACCGCGAACACCGCCGGACCGGCGACGATGGCGGCCAGCATGGCCAGCGTCTGGATCTTGCCGATCTCGGCCAGCCCCTGGCGGATCGAGTACACCATCTCGTCTCGCATGTCCTCGATGTACTCGAGCGAACCGCCGGTGCGCACCGCGTCGAAGAAGCGGTCGTAGTACTCGACGAAATCGGTTTCGATGCGCACCAGGAACACCGCCATGCCCGGAATGATGGACAGATAGGCCATGAACACCGGCAGGTCGTAGATGACCGACGCGCGCAGCGGACCGATGATGGCGTCCGACGTTTCCGGCCAGCTCCAGAACATGAACTTGTCCACCCAGACGCCGAGGTTGTACAGCAGGCCGATCAGCATCAGCGACGGATAGCGCGTCTCGCGGCGGGCGAATTCGTAGGAAATCGTCATCCGCGAGCGGTAGTGCCAGGCGGTGATCATCCACATGCCGACGAACAGCACGAAGTGCCCGAGCACGAATCCGCCCAGCAGGCCTTCGAGCCCCCACGGCCGCGCCGCCAGCGCCGACAGCACGGTGACCGCGTAACCGAGCGCGTAGAGCAGCAGGATGGCGCGGTACATCTTCAGGCCGGACAGGAAGATGGTGGCCACCCAGATGCCGCACAACAGCACGAAGCCGGCCAGCATCAGCAGCCGATAGGACACCGACAGGCCGGCGAACAGCGTGAAGGCGAGCAGCAGCCCGACCACGCCGGCAACGGCCAGCACCCACAGCAGCAGACCGTTGAAGTTCGACATCACGAGGTCGTCGCGCTTCTCGAACAGGCGGTCGGAAATGAAGCGGGTGAAGGCGAGCTGCACCAGCCCGGTCAGGATGAGCGAGCTCGAGATCAGATAGGTGACCGACACCTGGAACTGCGTGATCAGGAATTCCGGCACCACCACCGCGCGCGACAGCAGACCCACCATCAGGATGCCCACGATGGACAGCACCCACGGTCCGGAGCCGATCACGCCGGCGTAGCTGTAGGCCTGGACCAGCCCGAGCAGACTGTCCTTCTTCAGCAGCTTGCGCAGTTCGAAACCGATGCCGGCCATCAGCGCGCTCCGTGTCCGAACGGGCAGCCGCCGGCGCCGCGCGTGTCGCGCGCCAGCGCTTCGTCATAGACGGCGCGGTAGCGGTCGAACATCAGCGCGTCGCTGTAGTAACGCTCGACGCGAGCGATGCCCGCATGCTGCGCCGCCTGCCAGGCCGCACCGTCGTTCAGCAGTTCGAGCGCAGCGTCGGCCAGCGCCTGCGGGTCGGCGATGCCGACCACGCGGCCTGCGGCACCCAGCGCCTCGTCCTCCTCGCCCAGACCATACATCAGCTGGCGGCAGGAGCCGACGTCGGTCGACACGGCCGGCACGCCGGCTGCATAGCCTTCGAGCAACACCAGCGGCAGCGCCTCGGAAATCGACGACAGCACGACCAGACCGATCTTCGGCATCAGCTCGTCTATCTTCTGCATGCCGAGAAAGCGCACGTTGTCGGACAGGCCGAGGCTGTCGACCAGGTTGCGGCACTCCTCGGCGTAGGCCGGATCCTCATCGGCAGGGCCGGCGATCCAGCCCTGCGCCTCGGGCATACGATTGACCACGCGGCGCATCGCGCGCACGAAGGTCTTGATGTCCTTGATCGGCACCACGCGACCGATCAGGCACAGCACCGGCGGCACGACGTCCGGCCGCTGCGCGCGCAGCGGCGCCAGCCGCTGTATCGCCACGCCATTCGGAATGTTGCGCGTGCGCGCTGCGTCCGCGCCGTCGGCCACCTGACGCAGCCGGTTGGTTTCGTACAGCGCGATGATGGGGTCGGCGGCGGCGTAGGTGATGCGCCCCAGCCATTCGAAGAAGCGTATCCACAGCTGGCGGAAGTAGCTCAGCTCCGACGCGTCCTTCTGGAACACGTTGCGGTTGTCGCGTATCCACTCGTTCTGGTAGAGGTCGATCTTGCGTTCCTTGGTGTAGATGCCGTGTTCCGACAGCACCAGCGGACGCCCGGTCGACTGCGCCAGCATGGCGCCGAGAAAGCCGGCGTAACCGGTCGACACGCTGTGATAGACCTTGGCCGGCACCAGCGTGTGCGCGATGCGGGCGAGCTGCCACAGCGGCTGGTGCATGATGCGCACCGTCCAGAAGTAATCGACGAAGCTCGGGTCGCTGCAGTACTTGCGGTAGCGGTCGGTAACGATGTCCCACGACGCTTCGCTGCGCAGGAAGGCGTCGAGATCGATGCGTCCGCCGGGCCGGATGTCGCGGCAGGCTTCGGCGAACAACGCCTCGACGTCAGCGCCGCCATGGCGGAAGGATTCATGCAGCGCCGCCATCCGCTCGAAGGCCTGCGCGTCGCCGGCCATGCCGGATTTGCGGTCGTGCGCACTGGCGCCGCCGCCGAGGTCGTCGTGCAGGTAATGCGCTTCCAGGTGCACGACGTTGTCCGGCAGCGCATAGCGCATGTCGCCGTAGTCGCTGCGCCGGCTGCCGATGAAAACGACGGCGAAACGCAGGTCGGGGTGGGCGCGGATGATCTGGTTCACCCAGCTCGACACGCCACCCGATACATAGGGGAAGGTGCCCTCCAGCAACAGCGCCACGTCGACGCCCTGCTCCGCCCGGCGGATCACCTCACTCACTGGATGTTCCTCCGTCGCTGCCGCACGAAGGGAGGCTGCGGTCGAACCGATCGATCAGTGCTGCACTCATGCCTGCCCCCAGAATTTCAGCACCGGCTGCAGCCGCGACAGACCTTCCCAGTCCTGCATCGTCTGCAGCAGCGCGCGCACCTGCGTGAAGTCGCGTCGCGCGAACGCCAGTTCGGCCAGATAGGGCACGACGCGCGAAGCGGGCAGACCCAGTTCGCGCGCACGCCGGTAGGCCGCATCGGCCTCCTCCAGCCGGCCCATCTGCTGCAGCAGACGGCCGTGCTGCAGATGCAGCGCCGGATCGTTGCCGTGCGTCTGCAGTGCTGATTCGCTGTAGCGCAGCGCTTCGCCGACCGCGTAGTCGAGCAGATCGCCCTGTACCAGCCCCTGATAGATCAGCTCCCAGTAAAGCGCCGCCAACTGGTGTGCGACGCGGCTGCGCTGTTCGGCGTCGCGGCTCGCGGCGTAACGCTGACGGGCTTCGTGGATGTCGGCGTTGAGCCGCTTCTCGCGGCTGTCGAGCAGGCCGTAGGCGAGCAGGCGCAGATCGTCTTCGGAATCGCCGAGCAGTTCGCGCAGCACCGGCGAACCGATGCGCGACGGCGCGTGCGACAGCGCCACCATGGCACGCAGACGCTGCGGCACCGGCG
Source organism: Methyloversatilis sp. NSM2 (assembly GCF_038066675.1). NCBI lineage: Bacteria > Pseudomonadati > Pseudomonadota > Betaproteobacteria > Nitrosomonadales > Sterolibacteriaceae > Methyloversatilis > Methyloversatilis sp. NSM2. The sequence continues at coordinate 453,950 of NZ_JBBUKV010000001.1, read as the reverse complement.
CGCGTTCGTTCTTCAGGAACTGGCGCACGCCGGCCTGACGGAAGCCGGCGGCCGACTTCTCACTGCTTTCGTGGATGTCCAGATCCGGCAGCCGCACCGCCGAGAAACGCTGCGGCGCCTTCAGCCGCGGCAACAGGTGGCGCATCAGCGCGCCCGCCAGCACGCCGACGAAACCGAGTACCGGCACGAAGAAGATGCAGCTGAACAGCAGTGCCAGCACGCTCGTGCGCGGCTTCGAGCGGGCCGGCGGAATCAGCGCATACACCGCCAGCGCGAGCATCAGGCTGGCCGGCGCGTGTGCCGCCAGGTAGGCGGACAGCGCGAGATCCGGCGCCTCGATGTTGCCGAGGCCGTAGAAGGCGGTCAGCTCGGCGAGCAGCGCAGCGAAGGCGAGTTGGCTACTGCCCATGTCGCACCTTCAGCACGCCGCTCAACAGAGCAACCGGCTCGACCTGATCGAGCATGCTGATGCGGCTGCCGACGCCGCTGTCGTCCAGTCCGCTGCCGCGGTGCTGGCGCAACCAGCTGTCGATACGCGCCAGATAGCCTTCGACCGCGGCGCTGCCGGCCAGCGGCATCAGCGTCAGCAGACGCGGGCGGTCACCGCCGTCGACGCGCCACACGACGTCGAGCGAGCGCTGGATGCGGGCGATCTGCTGCACCAGTTCGCGCCCCTCATCGCCCGCCGGAAATTCCAGCGTAACCAGCGCACTGGCGACGCCGGACTCGACGCGGACGCGCCACATGCGTGCCATTTCGAAGGCGAAGTCGAGCGGGCAGTCGGCGAAGCGCGCGCGCAGCGGTGCCGCCAGCTCGCTCGCCGACAGGCCGTCGGCGTAGTAGCCGAGCAGCAGGTTCAGCATCTGCAGCGTTTCTTCGTGCAGCGCGAAGAAAGGCATGCGGTCGACCACCAGCAGCGCCCGCATCGAACCACTCATATCGCTCAGCGGTGCCACCACCAGATAGCGCGAGCCGCCGTCGGCGCGCTCGTCGTCGAGCGCCACGTGCGCCAGCCGGCGGCGCTCCAGCGCGAAGCCGATCAGCGGATCGCCGGCGTCGATGTCGAACGGCGCGCCAAGATAGGTCGGCGCACCGCCATCGGGGCGGCCGTCGGCATCGACCGGCAGCAGCGCCGCGCGTTCGATCTGGCAGTACTGCGCGACCAGACGCAGCAGGTCGGATGCACCCGGCAGCGCATCACCGGCTGCGCCGGATGCCGAGGCCAGCCCGCGCAGACTCACCAGCGCGTCGCGCATCGACACCGGGCGCGAAATCAGGTCCTGCTCCAGCCGGTCGTGCGACAGGCGCAGCAGGTAATGCTGGTGCGTCAGATACTCCAGGCGCTGCTCCAGGTAGGCCTGCACGCTTTCCGCACGCCGCACGCGATTGCGCCACAGCGACGAGAACTCGCCGCAGATCATCACCGTGATGAGCCAGCCGAGGAAGTACAGCTTCGGCAGTTCGCCCAGCGCCACACCCAGTTCGCCAAACACGAACCACGCGGCGAAAACGATGGCGCTGGCGGTCAGGCCCGGAATCGGCCCGTAGCGCAGTGCCACCAGCACCGGGCCGAGCCACACCCAGGCGAACTGCGCCCGCAGGAAGAAGGGGTCGAGCGGGTTGAGCCAGAAAGCGAGCAGCAGCGCGAGCAGCGGCGTGGCCAGCGTCTCGGCCACGGCCGCCGCTCCGGCACCGGACGCGGTCGGCGTGAAGCGCGCCATCAGGCGCCGCAGCAGCGGCTCCTCGGTGCGCCGGATGACCGGCTTCTCGCCGGGCGAGCGGTCGTTCATTTCAGCGCCGGCACCAGCAGCGACTTGATCAGTTCCTGCGCCACCGCGGCCAGCGATTCGCGGCTCCAGCCGCTCTTGCCGCCAACGCCGCTCCACAGCACGCGACCGCTGTCGACCTCGACGATCTGCAATGCGATGCCAACCGCCGGCTCGCCATCGACGCCGACCTTGTAGCGCCACTCATCGACCGTACCGGTCACGGCGTAGCGCGCACCCTGCGCCTTCGCCCACTCGATCGCCTTCGCGTCGTCCTTCGCCTGCCCGGTTTCGAACAGGTTGTCGCGCTGCAGATCGGACGGATAGCGCTGCACGTTGGCAACGCCGAGCGCGCGCAGCAGATTCTCGGTCACCGCTTCGGCGCGCTGGCCGGCAAACGGCGTTTCGGTGGCGTTGCTGAAGGGCAGCAGCACCCAGGCCGCCGACTTGTCGGCGCCGGATGGCGCCGAGTGGTCGATGACGGCGCAGCCGGCGAGCAGCGCCAGCGCGGCAGCGAGGCCGGCGATGTAGTTGATCAGGCGTTTCATGCGAACTCTCCCGGTTCAGAAAAACAGTCGGTAATGCAGTGCGAATTCGGTGGTGCGCGCGAAGATGCCACCACCGCCCTTGTCCTGTCGCCAGGACAGCGAAAAATGATCGGTACCGAGCAGGCTACCGGCCACGCCCAGCGACACGTCGTACCCGGCGCCGGCGACGCTGTTGTTCGATACGCCGATCGAGCCGAACGGACGCAGCGCCTTCGTGTAATCGCGCAGCAGGCGGATGTTGTGCGTGAGCCGGAGCCCCTGCAGATTGAAGCTTTGCGGACGCAGCGCCGTGGCGTCGGCGTCGCTGCCGGCGAACAGGCGCTGCTTGATCTCGACCGCCCGCGCGTCGGCGAGATCGATGTCGGACGGGCTGAAGCGGTAGCCGGCGACATAGGCGCTGACCTCGAGATCGGGCAGTTCGGTGCGGATCGAATGCACCAGCTCGGCCTGCCACAGACGGCCGCTGCCGATGGACAGGCCGTTCTGCGCCCGGTAGCGATAGCCGCCCAACTGCACGCCGACGCGGTCGTAGCGCGACACGCGGTAGCTGGCGCGCAGGTCGATCTGGTCGCGCATGCCGGCCGCGCGCAGGCCTAGGTTCTCGGTCGCCGGCATGTCGATGCCGACGCCGGCCGACGCGCTGAGCCGGTTGTCGATGCGCTGCTCGCGCTCGATGGCGAACGGGTGGATGGTTTCGAATCCGTCGCGCTGGCCGAGCGTGATGCGGGTGGTGCCGTCGTCGTGCATCCACGCGAGCTTGCCGAGCAGATAGCTGCTTTCGCCCGGCACCGCGGAGAATTGCGTGTTGTCGCCGCGGCTGCGCGAGATCGAGCCGAATTCGAAACTCATGCGCAGATCGGGCGCGACCGCCATGTCCAGCGTGGCGCTCGCCTGCCGCTCGTCGATGCCACCCAGTTCGCGCTGCGCGATGTCGAGATCGAAACGGTGCGCGTAATCGAGCATCGCGTCGGACAGCTGCAGGTGCAGCGGCGCGTCGTCGCGCTGGGCATCCATCGTCTCGAACGCGGCCGTCTGCGCACGACGCAGGTCGCCGACCAGGCGCGCGCTGTTCACGCGGTCGTAGCGCGGCAGACGCTCGTCCCAGGTTTCGAGCAGTGCGCCGACCGCCGCGACGTCGCCCTGCCCGAGCGCGGCGGTGATGTCGGCCCACAGCGGGCGGTTCAGCGCGCGTCCGTACTGGTGCCACAGGAAGCCGCGCACCGCGTCGTACTCGCCGCGGTCGATGAACCAGGACAGCGCCAGTTCGCGCGCCGCCGGCAACCACTGGCCGTCCGGAGCGCGGTCCAGCCGCAGCACCTCGCGCAGCAGCGCGTGCGACGCATCGCCCGGCTGCTGTGCCCGCGCCAGACGCACCCGTGCCAGTCTCTGCAGCTGGCCGATGTCGCCGGCGGCCAGTTCGCCCAGCCGCGGTCGCTCCTGTGCCCACAGTGTCTGCCGCAGGCGCCAGGCACGGTCGACTTCCTGGTTCTGTTCCAGCGCGTCGGCGACATTCATCATCCACAGGAAGTCGCCACGCTTGCGGCCGAAACGCGGCAGCATGTAGCGGTCGAGCGCCACCTGCGGGCGCGACAGCGCCTGCCAGGCCGCGGCCAGCGCGTCGTGCAGCGCTTCGTCCTGCGCCCACGCCTGTTCCCTGCGCAGCAGCAGATCGCGCAGCGCGCGCACCTCGTTGCCGTCTATCAGCAGCCACAGCAGCGCCGAGCGCACGTCGGCCGAATCCGGCACCAGCGTCAGTGCGGCGCTGAAGTCGGCGAAGGCGAGATCGCGGCGTCCGGCCGACTGATGCCACTGCGCGCGCATCTGCAGGAACAGCGGCACGCGCTCGGCCTCGGCCAGCTGTGCAGCGCTCATGTCGCCGATGATGCGGCCGACGTCCTGCGGCCGGCCGGCGAACACGTACAGGTCGAGCGTGCGCATCAGCCAAGGCGTGTCGCCGTAGCGGCGCCAGCCGCGCTCGGCCTCGCGTGCCGCCGCCAGCGGCGCGACGTCGGTCAGCAGTTCGATCAGGTCGGCCAGCTCGAAGGCGTCTGAATCGTCGAAACGCGTCACGCGCTCCAGTGCGGCACGCGCCCGGTCGTCGTCCTGCAGCAGCAGGGCGAGCGAGGAATACAGCCGCCAGTAGTCGCGGTCGGCGTCGGTCGCCACCGCCTTGGCCGATTCGAGTGCCTGCATCGCGTCATCGAAGCGGCTGCGCACGATGAGCAGCGCGGCGCGGCGCGACGCACGCGCCGGCTCCGGCGCAACGACGGTATCAAGGCGCGCCAGCGTGGCCAGCGCGAGGTCGATGTCGCCGGCACGTTCGGCCAGATCAGCCAGCGCCTTCAGCGCCTGCGGCGTGGGTGAGCTGGCGGTGATCTTCTGCAGGAAGGCGATGCCCTCGCGCGGCCGACCCAGCCGTTCGTAGGCGGCGACGATCTCGCCCAGCAGACGCATGTCACCCGGCGTGCGGCGCAGCCGGTGCTGCAGCGCCGGCAGCAGCGCCTCATCGTCGAGCAGGCCCGGCGCCAGCCGCAGCACGGCATCCCATGCGTCTTCGCGATTGGTACGCTGCGCCAGCACGAGCCACTGGTCCAGCGCCTGCTGCGGCTGGCCGGCCCATTCGGACACGGTGGCCAGACGCTCGCGCCACTTCATGTCGTCCGGCGCCTGACGCACCGCCGAGGCGGCCACGCGCTGTGCGTCGTCGAGCTGACGGTTGCCGAGAAAGGCTTCGTAACCCAGCGTGTAGATCTTGTCGTCGAAGGGCAAGTCGGGGCCCGCGCCGGTGGCGACGCGCCACGGCTGCGCGTCGAAGCCGGCCTGCGCGAGCATGGCGCGGCGCCACTGCTGCTGCAGCGACAGCTTCAGCATCTGCTTCGCGTAACGGGCGGCCGCCTCCGGACGATTGGCGGCGCGCGCCAGCGTGACCAGGTAGTAGAGCACTTCGGTGTCGTTCGCCAGTTCGCCGATCTCGCGCTCTGCGGTGTCGAGCGCAAGATCGAGCAGATTGCCCGATTGCAGCGTACGCAGCGCCTGCAGGAAGAGCTGGCGACGGACCGCTGCGTCGGGCTCGCGGCTGCGCTGCAGCAGCAGCATGCGCGCCGCGCCCTCGTACTCGCCCTGCCCCAGCAGTTCCGCCGCCGCCTGACCGTACAGGCGCGGATCGACCGCGCTGCCGTCGCGCTGGAAGGTGGCGATCAGGTCCAGCGCCAGCAGCGCCTGTCCGCGCGACAGCGCGCGCTGCACCAGCGACATCCGGTTGATTTCGTTGAGGCCGTCTATCGCCACCGCATCGCGCAGGCGCTGCGGCAGCTGCGCCTCAAGCTCGACGTGGCGTGACGACCACGGCGCCGTCGACAGCAACTCGCTCTCGTACAGCGTCCAGTCGACCCAGCGTGCTTCGGTCAGCGTGTCACGATCGACGCCATTCGCTAGCAGCGGCGCCAGATCGGCACGCGCCTGTTCGTAGTCGCGCCGCGCGAGCGACTGCCGCACGAGCGCCAGCCGCAGTTCCGGGTTCCGCGGATCGGTGCGCAGCAGGTTGCGCAGATAGGCCACCGTGAGCGTGTCGCCACGCGTGGCGTTGATCGTGTATTGCACCAGCGCCTGATAGGGATAGAGCAGCACCAGCAGCACGCCGACCAGCGCACCGATGCCCAGCAGCACGTGCGGCGCGACCAGACGCGGTCGCTCAAGCGAGGCGGCAGCGTAGCTCGATCGTCGCAGCATGGGCGCTCAGTCGGAAGTGGGTCAGCGCGCCGTCGCGGCGCTGCGCGGCGAGTGCGCGGCCGTCGGCGGAAACGCTGCAGCGCTCGGCGTTCGCCAGCGCGAACTCCAGCGGCACGTGGGCGCGCAGTTCGAAACGGTACAGCTCGCCGTCGCGCGTCGCCGACAGAATGCGGGCGTTGGCGTCGGCCAGCATCGGCAGGCGCGCATCGACCGCGGCAAGACGCAGTTCCACCTCGTCCGCGGCAAGGTGCACATAGCGCCCCTCGCCGTCGTCGCGGAAGCCGGCCACGCCGGTCGACGCCGGCAGGTCGGGTACGCCCAGTTCGCGCGGCAGGCGCAGCGTACGCAGGTGGGGCGCGTTGCGCACCCGGTAACGCTCGCCATCGAGCGTACGCGCCAGCACCACATCGTTGAAGTTCATCGCGATGCGCACGTATTCGCTCGGGTAGACCGGATGCACCGGCTGCGCCAGCGCGTGCCGGTACACCTTGTGCAGCGCTTCCAGCGCCGCCTGCTTGCTCGCCGAATAGGTGTGGTAGTAGATGTTGATCGGCTTGAGCCGGCGCGGCTTGTCGGTGAAATCGAAGGTTTCGGTGACGCGCTCGAAACCGTAGAACGGACCGGTCCACAGATTGGTGTAGACGTTCTCGTTCATGATCGGCGCATGAACGTGAAAGCGCCGCCCCTGCCAGGTACCGAGTGCCGACACGGCGGCCAGGCTGGGATAGAGCCGGCTCGCCACCGTATAGCCGCCATTCATCTGCACCATGCCGAGACGCTCGACCATTTCCAGCGCGGCTTCGGTCGGTGCCGCGTCGCCGGTCCACAGCATCAGGCCCACCGGCTTGCCTGGCGGTGCAAGGCGGCTGCGGATGTAGTCGACCGAGCCGGCGATCTCGCGCTCCAGCGACGGCACGTAGCCTTCGGGTGCGAGCGAGTAACCCTGCAGCGCCTGCTTCACCTCGCCGCGCTCGACACTGTCCCAGTAGAACGGGTGGGTGTAGCTGTGCGACGCGATCTCGACGTTCGGCAGCGCGAACATGCGGCGCGCGACCGACTCCATTTCGGCCGAATCCTTCGCGTACGGCCCCTGCGCGCTGGTTTCGATCTCGATCACCGACATCGCGTGCGGCAAGGCGTAGCGCTTCAGTACGTCATCGAGCAGCACCTCGGCAGCCAGCCGACGACCCTTCATTTCAGAATGTGATGCGAAGCCGTCGCCGTCGATGTGGGCGAAGAACATGCGGCGCCCGCTCAGCGTCGTGGTGTCGGGCACCGGCAAAGGCGGCAGCGCGAGTGCATCGCGGATGAAGGCGAAAGGTTCGACGATCCAGCGCGTCTGCGCCTCCTCCAGCGGAAGCACGCGGATGGCGAAAGGATGCAGCGCAAAGCCGCCCCAGGGCATCTGCGCCACCGCGTCGTAGCGCTTGCCGTCGGCGTCCGCCACGGTGAGCAACGTCCGTGCCGCATCGACATCGACGCGTACCCGTTCCAGCCGTCCGCGCTCCGGAATCGGCGGTGATTCGAAGCCGACCGACGGATCGGCCATCGCGATGTCGAGCCGCCCGCGTGCCGGCGCGACCGATGCAAGGCCAGCCTCGCGCAGGAAGTCGCCAGCCGGCTCGAAGCCGAAGGAGCCGAACACCGCCAGCCGGGTGCCTTCGGCGATGCGCGCCGCCATCCAGCGTGCCAGCACGGTCGCGCGCGCAGGCGGGACATGACCGTCGAACCAGCTCACGACGCCCGCGTACTCGGCGGCCGGCACGGTGTCCGGCAGCGGCTGGTTCACGTCGACATAGTCCGCCACGTAACCGAGGTGATTCACCGGCATCTCGGCGTAGCGGTGGGCGCCCGACACATTGACGCGCGCCGCCTCGCGGCTGTTGTACAGGAACAGGATCTTGCGCGGCAGCACCTCGATCAGGCCGACGCCCAGGTGCCGCAGATCGCCGTCGGTGACGTAGGGCACGATGCCGTGCGCATGGATGCGCCGCGCGGTGTCGCGCGCAAGTTCCCGTGCGGCGGGTGCTACGTAGTCGATGGCGATCGCCGTCACGCCGTATTTGTCGCGCGCAGTCAGCAGCTGTCCGAGCAGCCAGTCGCGGTCGGACTGCCCGACCTCGACATAGCGCTTCTTCTTCGCGTCCCAGCCGCGGTAAAGCGATTCGGCAGCGACCGCATAGACCTCGTCGCGCAGATCGGGCAGCAGTTCGAAGCCGCGGTTGAAGATGAGGCGGATGCCGGGAAAGCGGCTGCGCAGTTGCCGCACCACGGCCACCATGCCCTGCTGCTGGGCGACGACGTCGACGCCATTGACCAGATGGTAGGAATCCAGCGTGTCGAGAAAGAAGCCGCGATAGCCGCGTGCCCACAGCGGCGCGATCACCTGTTCGGCAAAGAAGGCCGGCCACGCAGGCTGCGCCTGGTCGATCACGACGGATTTCCAGGCCTGATTGCGACCGATGCGCCAGGCTTCCGGGATACGTGCCGCGTAAGGGCGGGTCGGATGCACCTCGCCCACGCTGACATAGGCGAACAGTTCGGAACGCCCCTGCCCGCGGTAGGCGGCCGGGTCGAAACCGTGGTCCGGTTCGACCACGGCGATGTCGAAGGCCTTCATCGCCGCCAGCGGCGCATCGGCACCATAGTGCAGCGCAACCGACGGCAGTTCGCCCGCCTGCGCCCGGTCCGCCACGACGAGGAATGCAGGCACGGCGAAGCAGAGCAGACAGAAGAAATGCGACAGGAACGGACGGTGCAGCGAACGAAGGGTCGAAAGCATCAGGTCACGGGCGCCGACAGGGTTTCCGGTGAACGGCGCATTGTGGGGGAACCTTTAGCTTGCAGGCCCGACTTGCGCAAAATTTGCGCTGCACAACGCTCTCGCGCCGTCGGAGACGCGATCAGGCGGGCGGGATCCAGTCTGGCGACGGCAACGCGTGGAACGCTTCGCGCAGGCTTTCACCCCAGCGCGTGCGGATCATTTCGAAATAGGCGTTCTCGGCGTCGATGCGGGTGTGCGAGCACACTTTCAGCGCGCCGGTGCGCAGCACCAGCAGGTCCAGCGGCAGCCCGACCGACAGGTTGGAGCGGATGGTCGAATCCATCGAGATCAGCGCACACTTGGCCGCCTCGTCCAGCGTGGTTTCCGGGCGGATGACGCGGTCGATGATGGGCTTGCCGTACTTCGCCTCGCCGATCTGGAAGTACGGCGTGTCGCGCGTCGCCTCGATGAAGTTGCCGGCGGCGTAGATCTGGAACAGCCGCGGCTCCTCGCCCAGTATCTGGCCGCCGAGGATGAGGCTGGCGTTGAATTCGATGCCGAATTCCTTCAGCGCCTCGGCGTCGCGCGCGTGGACCTCGCGCAGACAGTCACCGACGTGGCGCGCCGCCTCGAACATGTTCGTCACCGTGTACAGGTTGGGCCCGTCGGTGGCGAGACGCTCGCGCAGCAGGCTCACCAGCGTCTGCGTCAGCGCGAGATTGCCGGCGCTCATCAGCACCAGCACGCGCTCGCCCGGGCGCTCGAACAGATTCATCTTGCGGAAGGTGTTGATGTGATCGACACCGGCATTGGTGCGCGAATCGGACAGGCATACGAGCCCGGCGTCGAGCAGCATGCCCACGCAGTAGGTCATGGCGGATTTCCGTCAGGGAAAAGTTGAATGTTAGACGGACAGCGCGCGCGCTGCCCGGTGCGGCAGTGCGTCAGTGGGTGTGGATGGACACCCGGGTGAGCGTGCGCGTGACCGCCTCGCCGCCGGCCATGCGCACCGGGCAGGCATCGAGATGGTCGCGCCCGACCGCCAGCCGGCAATAGCCGTGGCCGGCCAGCGCGCGTTCGAGCACGTCGACGCTGACCCAGCCGGCTTCGCCGCCGGGTGCCGGCCCGCTGGCCAGCCATACGTCAACCCAGGCGTGCGGCGCCGCCCACTCGCCGGCGGCATCGATCAGGTAGCCACTGACGTAACGTGCCGGCAATCCGGCGGCGCGGCAGCAGGCGATGAAGGCATGCGCGATGTCGGCGCTGCAGCCGAAGCCGGCGTCCAGCGCGATGGACGCGCCACCCGGCGGCAGGCAGTCCGGCTGATGCCGCACGGCGCCGCACACCGCACCGCTGAGATCCAGCAGTTCGCCCACGGTATCGCGCCGCGCACGCAGGTGGCTGGCCGCCATTGCGTGCGCCTGTTCGTCGGCTTCAGTCAGTCGCGTGCCGGCCAGATAGGACAGCGGCGACAGCGTGCCGCTGTCGCGCGGCATCCACGCGTCGGCGTCGGTCAGCCGCACGGTGCCGCTGACGACGATGGAAAGTTCGCTGTGCGGCCGGTCCAGCGTCAGCAGGTGACCGATGTTGCCGTGCGCATCGACCGAGCGGCGCGCGCTGCCCGGCGCCTGCACGCGCCAGTTCAGCGGCCGCTGGGTCGAGTCCTCGCGCGGCGTAAGCCGCAACTGCTGGATGCTGTAGTTGACCGGGCTGGCGTACTGCAGCGTGGTTTCGTGACGGATATCGAGCAGCATGGCGATCTCCTTCAACTGGATGACATCGGAACCAGGAAATCGTTTGAAATGCGGTTGCCAAGGTCGTTCACGCGCACGATGAACTGCGTCAGGTACTCGTGCAGCCCGCGCGCGAACACGTCCTCGATGCGGCCGAACTTCAGGCTGGCCTGCAGTTCGCCGGCACGGCGCTGGGTTTCCTTCGAGCGGTAGTTCGACACCGCCAGCAGGTTTTCGTACACCTCGACCATGCTGGTACGCAGTGAGCGCGGCATCTGGTCGTTCAGGATCAGCAGTTCGGTCACCTTCACCGGCGTGATCAGGTCGCGATACACCTTGCGATAGACCTCGAAGGCCGACACCGAACGCAGCAGCGCGCTCCACTGGTAGTAATCGGCGGCCGCGTCGGGTGGCGCCTTGCCGTCGACCAGCATGTGGTACTTCACGTCGATGAAGCGCGCGGTCGCGTCGGCCCGTTCGAGGAAGGTGCCGAGACGGATGAAGTGAAAGGCTTCGTCGCGCAGCATGGTGCCCAGCGTGACGCCGCGCGACAGATGCGAGCGGAACTTCACCCACTCGAAGAATTCGCCGATCTCGCTGCCCGACAGTTTCCAGCGCGGGTAGTCGCGCATCTTGAGCCAGGTGTCGTTGGTGGTTTCCCACATTTCCGACGTGATGGTGCCGCGCACCGCGTGTGCGTTTTCGCGCGCCATGCGCAGGCAGCTCATGATGGACGAAGGATTGCTGCCGTCGAACACCATGAATTCGAGCACGGATTCCATCGTCGCTGCCGGGTACTTGGCGCGGAAGGCGTCCTCCAGACCGGTGATCGACAGCGTCGCACCCCAGCCGGCATCGATGCCGCCATCGGCCTGCGGCACCATGGACATCCGGTAATTCACGTCCAGCATGCGGGCAACATTCTCGGCGCGCTCAATGTAGCGCGCCATCCAGTAAAGGTGGTCTGCGGTTCGGCTCAGCATGGGAGCATCATCCTGTGATCGGCGGGGTCGATGAACGAAGCGGTCGCGCCGCCCGCAGGGCCGCCCCAAGGGCGAGCGCAGCCCCCTCGGGGGGCAGCGAACAAAGTGAGCGTGGGGGTATCCATCCTCAGACCTCCAGCACCCAGGTGTCCTTGGTGCCGCCGCCCTGCGACGAATTCACCACCAGAGAGCCTTCGCGCAGCGCCACCCGGGTCAGACCGCCGGGCACCATGTTGATGTCCTTGCCGGACAGCACGAAGGGGCGCAGGTCGATATGGCGCGGCGCGATGCCAGCGTCGACGAAGGTCGGGCAGGCCGACAGCGACAGCGTCGGTTGCGCGATGTAGCGCTCCGGCGTCTCGGTCAGCAGCTGACGGAAACGCTCGATCTCCTCCTTCGACGCACGCGGCCCGATCAGCATGCCGTAGCCGCCGGCGCCGTGCGTTTCCTTGACCACCAGCTCGTCGAGGTGGGCCAGTACGTAGGCGAGGTCCTCCTTCTTGCGGCACATATAGGTGGGCACGTTGTTCAGCAGCGGCTCCTCGCCGAGGTAGAAACGGATCATGTCCGGCACGTAGGGATAGATGGACTTGTCGTCCGCCACCCCGGTGCCGATCGCGTTGGCCAGCGTTACGTGGCCGGCGCGATAGACCTGCAGCAGGCCCGGCACGCCCAGCATGGAATCGGCGCGGAAGGCCAGCGGATCGAGGAAGTCGTCGTCGATGCGGCGATAGATCACATCGACGCGCTGCGGTCCCTGAGTGGTGCGCATGTACAGATGCTCGTCGCGCACGAAGAGATCCTGCCCCTCGACCAGTTCGACGCCCATCTGCTGGGCGAGGAAGGCGTGTTCGAAGTAGGCCGAGTTGTAGGCGCCCGGCGTCAGCACGATGACGGTCGGGTCGAGTACGCCGGCCGGTGCGACCGCCCGCAGATTGCTCAGCAGCATGTCCGGGTAGTGCTCGACCGGCGCCACGCGGTAGCGCGAGAACAGTTCCGGGAACAGCCGCATCATCATGCGGCGGTCCTCCAGCATGTAGGACACGCCGGACGGCACACGCAGGTTGTCCTCCAGCACATAGAACTCGCCCGCCCCGGCGCGCACGACGTCGACGCCGGCGATGTGGGCGTAGATGCCGCCCGGCACATCGACGCCCTGCATTTCCGGCCGGTACTGGCTGTTCGACAGCACCTGCTCGGCCGGAATCTTGCCGGCCTTGATGATCTCCTGGTCGTGGTAGACGTCGTGCAGGAACATGTTCAGCGCCTTCACGCGCTGACGCAGGCCGGCGGCCAATTGCTTCCATTCCTGGGCGGGGATGATGCGCGGCACGACGTCGAACGGAATCAGACGTTCCTTGCCCTCTTCTTCGCCGTAGACCGCGAAGGTAATGCCGACCCGGTGGAACACCAGATCCGCTTCGGCACGCTTTTGCGCGATGCGCTCCGGCGGTGTTTCCGCCAGCCACTTCTGGTAGCCGGCGTAATGAGCGCGCACCGTGCCGTCGGCGCCGTTCATTTCGTCATAGATCGAGGACGGGTTGGCCATGATCGGGTTGTCTCGTGTGATTGTTTGGCGCGTATCCGCATTCAGCGAAAAATGTGCCATGCCGGAAAACGGCGCCAGGACTGGAAACCTTCCGCTTTGAAGGGTTTTACGCACCAAGCGGGTGCGAAGCCCGGATTCATGTGGTGCAAGGTGTTGAAACGAAAACGCCCCGCACTGGGCGGGGCGTTTTTTCAGACCGATGAAGCGGCGATCAGATGCGTTCGATGATGCCCGCAATGCCCTGGCCACCACCGATACACATGGTGATCAGGCCGTAGCGACCACCGGTGCGCTGCAGTTCGTACAGGCACTTGACGGTCAGGATGGCGCCGGTCGCACCGACCGGGTGACCCAGACCGACGGCGCCGCCGTTCGGGTTCACCTTGGCCGGGTCCAGACCCAGTTCGCGCGTGCAGCACATGGCCTGCACGGCGAAGGCTTCGTTCGATTCGATCACGTCGAGATCGGATGCCTTCAGACCGGCACGCTGCAGCGCCAGCTTGACCGCCGGGATCGGGCCGGTACCCATGATGGTCGGATCGACGCCGGCCACCGCGTAGGACACCAGACGGGCCAGCGGCTTGGCGCCAGCGCGGGCGGCCGCACCGGCTTCCATCATGACGATGGCAGCGGCGCCGTCGTTGATGCCCGAGGCATTGCCGGCGGTGACCGAACCGTCCTTCTTGAACACCGGGCGCAGCTTGGCCATGCCTTCGAGCGAGGCGTCACGGCGGAAGTGCTCGTCGGTGTCGATGACGGTGGTGCCCTTCTTGGTCACCACTTCCAGCGGAGCGATCTGCGACTTGAAGTGGCCGGCGTCGGTCGCCGCAGCGGCCTTCTGGTGCGAGGCGACGGCGAAGGCATCCTGCTCCTCGCGGTTGAAGCCGAACTGGCTGGCGATGTTTTCCGCGGTGATGCCCATGTGCACCGTGTCGAACGGATCGGTCAGCGCGCCGACCATCATGTCGATCATCTTGGTGTCGTTCATGCGGGCGCCCCAGCGGGCCGCCGGCATCAGGTAACCACCACGGCTCATCGTTTCGACGCCGCCACCGACTGCGCAGTCGGCATCGCCGAGCTGGATCGCGTTGGCCGCCGACACGATGGCCTGGAAGCCCGAGCCGCACAGGCGGTTCACGCCCATGGCGCACGATTCCTTCGACATGCCGCCGTTGATCGCCACCACGCGCGACACATACATGTCGCGGGCTTCGGTGTGGATCACGTTGCCCAGCACCAGATGCTGCGCTTCCTTCGCGTCGACGCCGGCGCGCGCGAAGGCGGCCTTGACCACGTGCGCGCCCAGATCGCAGGCCGTGAAGTCCTTCAGCGAACCGCCGTATGCGCCGATCGGCGTACGTGCAGCACCTACGATCACCACTTCTCTCTTGTCAGCCATCAGTACCACCTCCGTTGAAATCAGCTACCGACATAGCCAGCCAGCGTGAGCAGGCCGAGCAAAAGAAGACAAAATATAAGTGTGCGCCAAACAAGGCCGATCGCGCTTTGCATGAGATCAACATCGGCGTCGTCGCCCATGCCCAGTTCGGGCCGGTCCGCGACTTCGCCGAGTTCGAACAGCGGTGCGCCGAGCTTCACGCCGAGCGCCCCGCCGCCGCTGGCGAGCAGAATGCCCGCCGCCTGCTCAGGCCATTTTGCGGCCTGCGTGCGCCAGCAATGCACGGCGTCCTCGAAGTCGCCAACGATGGCGAAGGTCGCGGCAGTCATGCGCACAGGGATGAAATCCAGCCATTCGTACATGTTCCGCGCGAAGCGGCCGAAGGCACCGAACTCGATGTTTTCGCGCCGTGCCCACGACCATGACAGGCGTTCGGTCAGGCGATAGAGCAAGGGGCCGGTCGGCCCAGGCAGCAGCGCGAACAGCGCCAGCGGTGCGAACACATGGCGATGCGCCGCCAGCAGGCCCTGTTCGATCGCCAGACGGGCGATCTCCTCCTGCTTCATCCGGTCGGTGTTGCGCGACAGCCAGTTGCCCAGTTCGCGCCGCGCGGTGTCGGTGTCGCCGGCACGCAGTGCGTCGGCGGTGGCTTCGAAATGGTGGCTGAACTGGCGGAAGCCCATGGTCACGTAGAGCACGATGACATTGAGCACCCAGCCGAGCACCGGGTTGATCCAGACGAGGAAAAGATAGAGGAACCAGACGGCCGCCACCGGCAGGCCGACGGCCAGCGACCACGCGACCACACCGTGGCGCGCCTCGCCGGCGTTCAGGCGCTGTTCGAACCAGGCCGCATAGCGGGCAAGAGGGCCTGCGACGACGCGCTCATAGGAAAGCGGTTTGTACTGCTCGATCAGCAGTGCGACAAAAAGAGACAGCCAGGTCATGTGATGCGTTATCGCCTTACGAGCATGCGGACGATATCACAGTGAAGCTTGCGGGAGCCTTGCAAGCCGTCATCCCGACGAACCCGGCAGGTCGTGCAGCCGGCCGGTCGCCCGGTGACCGTCATGCCGCCCGGCAGCTTCAGTCCTTCAGCAGGTGTTCGGCGAAGCTGACGATCATGCCGGCAGTGGCGCCCCAGATGTCGTAGCCCTGCCAGGGCATGGCCCAGAATTCGCGGGTGATGCCCTGGTGTTCGATGCTGCCGCGTCGCCGGTTGGCCGGATCGAGCAGGAAGGACAGCGGCGTCTCGAAGGCCTCGGCCACCTCGAAAGCGTCGAGCTGCAGCTGCAGCGGTGTGCGCAACAGTCCGACCACCGGAGTAACGCGAAAGCCGCTGGCGGTGATGTAGTAATCCGGCAGGCGGCCGATCAGTTCGACCTGCTCCGGCGCCAGGCCGATTTCTTCCTGCGCTTCGCGCAGGGCGGTCGCCTCGGGCGACGTGTCGCCGGCATCGACGCGACCGCCGGGGAAGGCGATCTGGCCCGGGTGATCGTGCAGATGGGCGCTGCGCCGGGTCAGCAGCAGCGTCGGCTCGACCCCGCCGACCACCACCGGGACCAGTACAGCCGCCGGCGTGAAACCGGCGAAGCGAACGTCTGGCTGCGTCGCCGGCAAAGACAGACGGGTACGCAGGCGATCGATATCGAAGCCTGCAGCGGGCGCGGTAAAGTCCATCAGAAGCGCTGCCTCAAGGTCATGACCTGTCCGTTGCGCTGCATGTCCATGCGGTTCAGGAAACTCATGCCGAGCAGCACCTGCGGCATTTCGGCATCCATCACGGCCGCTTCGACATTGGCCTGGGTCACGCTGCCAAGCTTCACGCTCGCGAGCCGGACGCGCCAGGCGCGAACAACACCGTTGGCGGTCTGCACCGGTATCGCCTCTGCGCGGGACAGGTCGATCCCCGCACGTCGGGCATGGTTACGGTCCATCGCGATCACGGTAGCGCCGGTATCGAGCAGGAATTTCATCGGCACGCCATTGATCGACCCATCGGCGGAGAAGTGCCCCTGCTGATCGGCGTTCAGGTGGATGACCGAGGCCGACGTTTCGGCGCTGCGCTGCGACGCCACGTTCTCGCCGACGCGAAGCTGCACGCGCCGGCCGTCGATGTCGACCCAGGCACGGTCGCCCTCGACCGACAGCAGCTTCACCCCCTCCGGCGAACGGGCACCCGGTGCCAGCGTTCGCGGCGTGCCGCCGTCGATCACCAGCACCGCCTTGCCGCCGAACACACCGGCCAGCGAAACGTCGGCCGCTTGCGCAGCGCTTGCGCCAGCGAGGACGGCGAGCGCGAGCGTGGCTAGAATGCGGCGAGGAGGTGTTTCGATGAAACCCATTGCAGTGTTCCGTCACAGTCCGACCGAAGGACCCGGTCATTTTGCTACATATATCAACGGCCTGGGCCGTGAAATCCGCCTGTTCGCGATGGATTGCGGCGACCCGGTGCCGACCGATTCGTCGGCCTTCGCCGGCCTCTGCTTCATGGGCGGGCCGATGAGCGTGAACGATCCGCTGCCGTGGATTCCGCCGGTGCTCGAACTGATACGCAAGGCGGTCGCCGCCGACATTCCGGTGATCGGCCACTGCCTGGGCGGCCAGCTCATGTCGAAAGCGCTCGGCGGCACCGTCGGTGCCAATCGCTGCAAGGAGATCGGCTGGCTGGACGTCCATGCCACCGACCCGGCGGCGGCCGAATGGTTCGGTGACCGGTCGCGCTTTCCGTCCTTCCACTGGCACGGCGAAACCTTCACCGTGCCAAGCGGCGCCACCCGGGTGCTGGCATCGGACGGCTGCGACAACCAGGCCTGGGCCATGGGCAAGCATCTGGCGATGCAGTGCCACATCGAAATGACCGAGGATCTGGTGAAGTCGTGGTGTACCGGCGGCGCCGACGAGATCGCCGAGGCCGCGGCACAGCCGACAGTGCAGCAGCCGGCGGACATCCAGCGCGACCTGGAGGCACGGGTGACAGCGCTGCACGCCGTGGCTGAAACGGCCTACGCGAAGTGGGTCAAAGGCCTGAAGGACTGAGCAGGGGAAACGGGCAGCTACCGCGGGGGAGCGGTCGCGGCAGCGCCTGAATCGGCGCTCAGTCGCGGAAATTGCCGAACTGCAGCGGGATGTCGGTCACCTGCTTGCGCAGCAGCGCGATCGCTTCCTGCAGTACGTCGCGTTTGGAGCCGGTGACGCGCACTTCCTCGCCCTGGATGCTGCCCTGCACCTTGAGCTTGCTGTCCTTCAGGATGCGCACGATCTTCTTCGCCGACTCGCTCTCGATACCGACCTTGAGCTTGAGTTCCTGCTTCATCTTGTTGCCGCTGATCTTCTGCGCGTCGCCGCGCTCGACCGAGCGCACGTCGATGCCGCGCTTGGCGAACTTGCCGAGCAGCACGTCATAGACCTGGTCGAGCTTGAAGTCGTCGTCGGCGAACAGCGTGAGCAGCTTGTCGCCCTGCTCCACGCGCGCGTCCGAACCCTTGAAGTCGAAGCGGTTGGTGATTTCCTTGTTCGCCTGGTCGACCGCGTTGCGCAGTTCGACCATGTCGATTTCGGAACTGATGTCGAAGGACGGCATGCTGAAAACCTCGTGTGCTGCGAGCGGGCGCCAAGCGGCGCCCGGTGATGCGGATCAGCCGAAATGGCAGACGTAGTGGTAGGGCTCGCCACTCACTTCGATGTCGAATGACGAGTTGCCCGGCACGTTGTAGGACTCACCCGCACCATAGGTCTTCCACTCGGTCTCCCCCTTCAGGCGCACGCGGCAGCTGCCCGCCACGCCTTCCATGATTTCCGGCGCGCCGGTATTGAAGGTGAGCGTGGCCGGCAGGATGACGCCGACCGACTTCTTCGTGCCGTCGGCGAACTGGATGCTGTGGCTGACGCACTTGCCGTCGAAGTACACATTGGCCTTCTTGACGACGCTGATGTTGTCGAACTGGGACATGTTCTTTTCCTGTTGTGATTACTTGCCGCGCTTGATGGCCGCGTTGGCGGCGATGCGCATGCGCAGCGCGTTGAGCTTGATGAAACCGGCGGCGTCCTTCTGGTCGTATGCACCCGCATCGTCCTCGAAGGTGGCGATGGTCGGGTCGAACAGTGAGTCGGTCTTCGAATCGCGGGCGACCACGATGACGTTGCCCTTGTACAGCTTGAGCCGCACCCAGCCATTGACCGTCTGCTGCGTGTGGTCGATCAGCGCCTGCAGCGCGCGGCGCTCCGGACTCCACCAGTAGCCGGTGTAGATGATGCTGGCGTAGCGCGGCATCAGGTCGTCCTTCAGGTGGGCGACTTCGCGGTCCAGCGTGATCGACTCGATGGCGCGGTGCGCGCGCAGCAGGATGGTGCCGCCCGGGGTTTCGTAGCAGCCGCGCGACTTCATGCCGACATAGCGGTTCTCGACCAGGTCGAGGCGGCCGATGCCGTGCTTGCCGCCGATCGTGTTCAGCGTGGCCAGCAGTTCGTGCGCCGGCATGCGCGTGCCGTTGATGCTCACCAGGTCGCCGCGCTCGAATTCGAGGTCGAGGTATTCGGCGGCGTCCGGCGCCGCTTCCGGCGACACCGTCCAGCGCCACATCGATTCCTCGGCTTCGGCCGACGGATCTTCGAGGTGACGACCTTCGTAGCTGATGTGCAGCAGGTTGGCGTCCATCGAATAGGGCGAGCCGCCCTGCTTGTGCTTCATCTCGATGGGAATGCCGTGGCTCTCGGCGTAGGCCAGCAGTTTTTCGCGCGACAGCAGATCCCACTCACGCCACGGCGCGATCACCTTCACGTTCGGCATCAGCGCATAGGCGCCCAGTTCGAAGCGGACCTGGTCGTTGCCCTTGCCGGTGGCGCCGTGCGAAATGGCATTGGCGCCGGTTTCGCGCGCGATATCGATCAGGCGCTTGGCGATCAGCGGACGGGCGATCGAGGTGCCGAGCAGGTACTCGCCTTCATAGATCGTGTTGGCGCGGAACATCGGGAACACGAAATCGCGGACGAACTCCTCGCGCAGATCGTCGATGTAGATGTTCTCCGGCTTGATGCCCAGCTTGATCGCCTTGGCACGCGCCGGTTCGAGTTCCTCACCCTGGCCGAGGTCGGCGGTGAAGGTGACGATTTCGCACTGATACACATCCTGCAGCCACTTCAGGATGACCGAGGTGTCCAGGCCGCCCGAATAGGCGAGGACCACTTTCTTGATGTCGCTCATCGTTGCTCGTCTTTCAATAAGAGTCGTCGGTTCAGCTGCCGGACACGCGTCCGAGCAGCAGGAATTCCATCAGCGCCTTCTGTGCGTGCAGGCGGTTTTCAGCTTCGTCCCACACCACCGAGTGCGGGCCGTCGATCACGTCGGCGCTCACTTCCTCGCCGCGATGCGCCGGCAGGCAGTGCATGAACAGCGAGTCGGCCTTGGCCACCTTCATCATGTCGGCATCGACCTGCCAGTCGGCGAAGGCGGCACAGCGTGCTTCGTTCTCCGCCTCCCAGCCCATCGAGGTCCACACGTCGGTGGTGACCAGGTCGGCACCGCGCGCAGCGTCCATCGGGTCGGCAAAGCACTCGTGGTGGCTGCCGGCCACGCCCACTTTTTCCGGCTCGACTTCGTAGCCGGGCGGGGTCGAAATGTTCAGCTTGAAGTCGAAAATCTCGGCCGCCTGCATCCAGGTGTGGCACATGTTGTTCGAATCGCCGATCCACGCCACAGTGCGGCCCGACAGGTCGCCGCGGTGCTCGATCCAGGTGTAGATGTCGGCCAGCACCTGGCAGGGGTGGTACTCATTGGTCAGGCCATTGATCACCGGCACGCGCGAATTCGCCGCGAAGCGCTCGATGATGGTCTGTTCGAAGGTGCGGATCATGACCACATCGCACATGCGCGAAATGACCTGGGCCGCGTCCTCGACCGGCTCGCCGCGGCCGAGCTGGGAGTCGCGCGTGTTCAGGTAGATCGCACTGCCGCCCATCTGGTGCATGCCGGCTTCGAAGGACAGGCGCGTGCGCGTGCTCTGCTTCTCGAAAATCATGACCAGCGTGCGGTCCTGCAACGGCCAGTACTGTTCGTAGCGCTTGAACTTGTCCTTGATCCAGCGGGTGCGCGCGAACACGTAGTCGAGCTCTTCGCGCGTCAGATCCTTCAGTTGCAGAAAGTGTCTGGGTTCAGTCATTTCATGCGGCGAGCTGAGCGCCCGCGAGGAAGTTGCGGATGATCGGCGACAACCGGTCGACCAGCTCGCGGCTGTCGGCGTCGGTGAAGACCAGCGGCGGCACGAGCCGGATGGTGCTGTCGGCGGTGACGTTGATCAGCAGACCGGCTTCGAGTGCCTGACCGACCAGCGCGCCGCAGGGGCGGTCGAGTTCGATGCCTATCATCATGCCGGCACCGCGGATGTCCTTCACGCCCTCGACGTCTTTCAGCGCATCACGGAAGCCGGCGCGGATCGCGTCGCCCTGACGCACGGCATTGCCGCGCAGATCGTCGCGTGCGACGACGTCGAGCGTGGTCAGCGCGGCGGTGCAGGCCAGGGGATTGCCACCGAAGGTCGAACCGTGGGTGCCGGGTTTGAAAACACCGGCTGCCGGCCCGCGCGCCAGGCAGGCGCCGATCGGCACGCCCGAGCCCAGGCCCTTGGCCAGCGTCATCACGTCCGGCTCGATACCGGCGTGCTGGAAGGCGAACCAGCTGCCGGTGCGACCGATGCCACACTGCACCTCGTCGACCATGAACAGCCATTGCTGCTCGTCGCACAGCGTACGCAGCTCGCGCATATAGGCCAGGTCGGCGGCGTGGATGCCGCCCTCGCCCTGCACCGGCTCGAACAGCACGGCGACGATGTTGCGCGTGTGCTCGGCGATCGCGCGCACGGCGGCGATGTCGCTGAATGGCACCCGGTGGAAGCCCGGCGTCAGCGGCTCGAAACCGGCCTGTACCTTGCGGTTGCCGGTGGCCGACAGCGTCGCCAGCGTGCGGCCGTGGAAGGCGTGCTCCATCACGATGATGCCCGGCAGTTCGACGCCGCGCTGGTGGCCGTACAGACGGGCGAGCTTGATCGCCGCCTCGTTGGCTTCACAACCGGAATTGCAGAAGAACACCTCGTCCATGCCGGACAGTTCAGCCAGACGGTCAGACAGCTTTTCCTGCGCCAGAACGCGGTACAGATTGGAGCAGTGGATCATTTCCGCCGCCTGCCGCGACACCGCCTGAACCAGATCGGGGTGACCGTGGCCCAGCGTATTCACGGCAACACCGGCCATCGCGTCGAGGTATTCGCGACCGTTCTCGTCATACAGCCGTACGCCCTTGCCGTGGGTGAAGGCGACCGGCTGGCGGCCGTAGGTATTCATCAGATGCGTCATCGAAACAGCTCCGTGACCCTGCTGCCGCATCAACGGCGCGCCAGCTGGCGGCGTGATGCGGAAAACGAAAAAAGCACGGCGGCTCGCGCCGCCGTGCTTGATGAGAGAGCAATTTTAGTTCAAAGCCCGCGCGCTGTGTAGCAGGCGCCGCTCATGTTGCGGCGCACATTGTCACCTCGCGCAGCAGACGACACAGCAGCAGAGCCGCCCGCCACCGGGCCCGCAGCGGGCAGCGAAAATCCGTTGCGGCAGGGACTTAGCCGACCCGGCGGGCGGCGCCGGGCCCGATCTGAGGGTCTGGCACAAAGCGTGCTAACACCGAGCAGCCCATATAGATCTGCCGCAGCTTGCGTTCGGCCTCTTCGGCGCTGGCACCGGGTATGGACAGGTTGTCGATCAGCACGCCGCCTCGCGTGCGGATCCTGAAACCGAAGCGGGCCATCTGAGCCCGAGGCGCCGGAGACGACACACTGCCAAGTACTTTGGACTGCCTGGATCTGAGGCTGGAATTGAGCATAAAGCGCCGTCTCCTCATAGGGATAGCGCGAGTATAGAAACAGAACATTAGCTTTACAACAGCTAAACCTTGTTTTTAAAGATAAAAAAGAGCCCTGTTTTACCGCTATAACTGAGTGAAGCACCACCCCGGCTGCGCCGCACCCCCTGCCACGTGCGGCGCGGCCGGATCGAACACAGAACTGCCCGAGGCCACAGACCCGAACATGAGCGCGATTCCGCATGTACACGACGGCGACGCCGCAGCCCCTCTCCCGCCCGCAAACGACACCCTGGTGCGCAAGCAGATGGACGACCCGCGCCGCGCGCGCAGTTTCACCATCATCGGAGCCACGAGCAAGGGCCGCACCTTCCGCCCCAGCGACTGGTCCGACCGCCTGTGCGGCGTCATGTCCTCGTTCGGCAGCCAGCGCAAGATGCGCTATTCACCGTACGTGCGGCCGGGTTGCTGGATCACCGGCGAAAAATGCGTGTTCGTCGATGCCCGCCTGTATGAACTCGAACCGCTGGCCTACAACTTCCTGATGCATTTCGCGCGCGACAACGATCTGCGCGTGGACTACGAGACCGGCGCCGCAGAGATCTGAATCCCTGTCGGCGTGCGATCCGGACGCAGGGCGGACGCCGTCCGGAATGCGTCCGCCCCGCACCTGCACCGACGAGCAGGACGAAAGGCGCCTTTCTGGCTCGGTGCACGGCAGATATGGACAATAAAAAAGCCGACTATCGGGTCGGCTTTTTCATTGCTGCGGCCCGTACGGCCGCGGGCGGGTCAGGCTGCGGAACTCAGGCCGCGGCGCCCATCGCCTTGATCGCACCGGACAGACGGCTCTTGTGGCGAGCTGCCTTGTTCTTGTGGATGATGTTCTTGTCGGCGATGCTGTCGATCGTCGTCTGGGCCTGCACGAACACGGCTTGCGCAGCTGCCTTGTCGCCGGCCAGGATGGCCTTGCGAACGTTCTTGATGGCGGTGCGCAGCTCCGAGCGCTGGCTCATGTTGTGATCACGACGAACGTTCGCCTGACGGGCGCGCTTGCGTGCTTGTGCGGAATTGGCCATGTTCTTGCGGTTGGGTGTTCGGGAAAACGCGCGAGTATACGCACTAAGGGTTGCCGGCGCAAGACCCTGTTCGGCGCATCGCGTAGCCGACAGCCCGCACGGCTCTGGTAAGGTGCGCGCTGTCTCTCCATACGCATCGCCTGATGAATCTGCTTCGTGCACTCGCGACCGTCAGCAGCATGACGCTGCTGTCGCGCATCCTCGGCTTCGTCCGCGATTTCTTCATCGCCCGGGCCTTCGGCGCCGGCGCCGCCACCGACGCCTTCTTCGTCGCCTTCCGCCTGCCCAACCTGCTGCGCCGCATGTTCGCCGAGGGCGCCTTCTCGCAGGCCTTCGTGCCCATACTCGGCGAATACCGCAACCGGCGCGGCGTCGACGACACGCGGGCACTGATCGACCATGTCGCGACCCTGCTCGCCCTGGTGGTCGCTGTCGTCATGGTGATCGGCATCGTCGCCGCGCCGCTCATCATATATATATCCGCCCCCGGCTTTGCCGCCGACGCCGACAAGTTCGACCTGACGGTGACGCTCACCCGCATCACCTTCCCCTACATCCTGTTCATGTCGCTGGTCGCCATGGCCGGCGGCGTGCTGAACACCTTCAGCCGCTTCGCGATTCCCGCCTTCACGCCAGTACTGCTCAATCTGAGCTTCATCGGCATGAGCCTGTTCGCCGCGCCGTATTTCGATCCGCCGGTGCTGGCACTGGCCTGGGCGGTATTCATCGGCGGCGCGCTGCAGCTGGCGTTGCAGGTGCCGGCGCTGATGCGCATCGGCATGCTGCCGCGGGTGCGGCTCGACCTGAAGGACCCGGGCGTACGGCGCATCTTCAAGCTGATGCTGCCCGCCATCCTTGGTGTGTCGGTGTCGCAGATTTCGTTGCTGATCAACACCATATTCGCGTCCTTCCTCGAAAGCGGTTCGGTGTCCTGGCTCTACTACGCCGACCGTCTGATGGAATTCCCGGCCGGCCTGCTCGGCGTGGCGCTCGGCACGATACTGCTGCCCTCGCTGTCGCGCAGCCACGCCGACGGCAATGGCGGCGAGTTTTCGGCGCTGCTCGACTGGGGTCTGCGGCTGACGCTGCTGCTCACGTTGCCGGCGGCACTCGCCCTGGGCCTGCTGGCCACACCATTGATCGCCACGCTGTTCCACCACGGGCAGTTCACCGCGCACGACGTGCTGGCGACGCGCGAGGCGCTGCTCGCTTACAGCGTCGGCCTGACCGGACTGATTCTGGTGAAGGTGCTCGCACCTGGTTTCTATTCGCGGCAGGACATCCGCACACCGGTCAAGATCGCGCTCGGCGTTCTGGTGCTGACCCAGTTGATGAACCTCGTTTTCATCGGTCCGCTGGCGCACGCCGGCCTGGCCCTGTCGATCGGCCTTGCGTCGCTGGTGAACGCCGGCTTCCTCTACCACGGCCTGCGCCGCATCGGCGCCTACACGCCGGCGCCTGGCTGGCGGAGCTTCTGGCTCAAGATGCTGTCTGCACTTGCAGCGATGGGGCTGGTGCTTTACTTCGGCGCCCAGGTGCCGGGCGACTGGCTGCAGATGGGCACGCTCAGCCGTATCCTGCACCTGGGCTGGCTGGTGCCGGCTGGCGCCGGCGCCTATTTCGCCGTGCTGTTCGCACTGGGTTTCCGGCTGCGCGACTTTTCGCGTCGCGCGGCGTCCTGAACGAGGAGCTGACTAGATGAAATTGACGAGCAACACCTTCGCCGACGGTGCCCGCATCCCGGGCAGCAACGCGTTCTGCATTCCGGACGGCAAGGGTCACGCGCAACTTGGCGACAACCGCAACCCGCACCTCGCCTGGTCCGACCTGCCGGCTGGCACGCGTTCGCTGGTGCTGATCTGCCACGACCCCGACGTACCGACCCGGCCGGACGACGTGAACCAGGAAGGTCGCACCGTGCCGGCCTCGCTGCCGCGCTGCGACTTCACGCACTGGATACTGGTCGACCTCGCGCCGACCGGCGAAATCGCCGAAGGCGAGTTCTCGTCGGCGGTGACCGCCTGCGGCAAGCCCGGTCCGGCCGGCCCGCGCGGCACCCGCCAGGGCATCAACGATTACACCGCCTGGTTCGCCGGCGACGCGCAGATGACCGGCGACTACCACGGCTACGACGGCCCCTGCCCGCCGTGGAACGACGAGATCGTCCATCACTACGTGTTCACGCTGTACGCGCTGGACGTGGAACGCCTTCCGGCAGACGGCCGGCTTACGCTGGATGTCGTGAAGCAGGCGATGCAGGGCCACGTGCTCGGCCAGGCCAGCCTGACCGGTCTGTACGCGCTGAACCCTTCAGTCCGCTGCTGAGCGCTTTTGCAGATAGGCGGCCGCCAGCACGGCGGCCATCAGCGCCCAGCCCAGCGCCTGCGGATTGCGCCAGTCGACAAGCCAGGCGATGACACTGCCGGCCACAGCAATCAGCGTGAAGACGCGTGCCTCGGGCAATCGCGGCATCACGTCGAAACCGGCCCAGCGCGCAGCCAGACCGAACTGCACGGTCGGCAGCACGAACAGCAGGAAGGGGAAATCGCGGTAGCGACCATCGACCGCGAGCAACAGGCCGCCGGTGGCGAGGCCGAACAGCAGCACGCGCACGGCGAACGCCATCGCAGCTCGTGCGCGACCGGTCATCACGAAGGGCAGCAGCGCCCACGCCAGACCGCCGGCCAGCGCAACCGCGCCCATGGCCAGCCACTCCGCGGGATTGCGGCAGGCGAGCGACAGGTATTCCCACTGCAGCCATCCGATCAGTCCTGCCAGTGCCCCGGACAGCGCGTAGGCCGCGGCAGCGCCGGAGCGACGCACGCGTGCGGCCAGCACGATCAGCACGCCGAGCGCCAGCCCGACCGCGCCGGCAGTCAGCGGCGTGGCACCGTCGTCGCGTGCGGCCAGCGCGCCATGCCAGCCGAACTTGGCGTGGCCGTGCGAATCGAGCACTCCCCAGTAACCGCCGACGGTGCCTTCGAGCAGGCGCTTCCACGGCTGGTCATAGGCTTCGATCACGTTGTACTGCCAGCCGCGCGCCTGTGCCGCAAGCAGGAATTCGCGCAGATAACGCGCCTGCTCGATCAGCCCGGGCCGAGCGCCGTCGCGCTGCTTGCCCAGACTGGGCCAGCCGGTCTCGCCGATCAGCAGCGGCTTGCCCAGTTCGGCCGCCATCGTATCCATCACCGCCGTCACATGCGTGATCGCGTCGTCGATCGCCCGCGGCTCGTCCTCCCAGTAGGGCAGGATGTGCACGGTGGCGAAATCGACGCTGGCCGCGAGTGAGCGGTGCTTGAGCCAGAACTCCCAGACGTCGGCATAAGTCACCGGCACCTCGGTTTCGCGCTGGGCACGCTCGATATAGCGGCGCATCGCATCCTCGGTCTGCTCGCGGCGCAACAGCACCTCGTTGCCGACGATAAGGCCGCGCACCACGTCGCGGTGGCGGTTGGCCAGCGCGATGGCCTGCGTCAGCTCGATGTCGTTCTTCTTCAGGTCGCCGCCTATCCAGGCGCCCACCAGCACCTTCAGTCCGTGGCGACCGGCCAGCTCGGGCACGGCGTACAGCCCCTGATCGACCGAATACAGACGCACGCAGTCAGTGATGCGCGCCAGCCGTGCGAGGTCGGCGTCGATGCGCTCGCGGCTCACCTGGAAATCGGGAATCAGCGGCGATTCGCCCGGCCGGTAATAGGGTGCGTACGACACGCACTGCAGACGGGCCTGGTCCGGCGGCACGTCGGCCAGCGGCTGCGGCTGGTTGGCGCGCCAGATCCAGAACGCGATCAGCGCCAGCGCGATCAGATGCACCAGCGCATAGCGCGCCCAGCGCGGCGCGCGGTTCAGCGGTTCCATCATCGCGTCAGGCTGCCTGTGTCGCCGACGCTGCCGGCAGCGGCTTTTCCGGCAGCTGGGCGATGAACTGGCAGGCCAGCGCGGCGATGTAGGGCAGCGACTGCAGGCCCAGCATGGTCACCCACAGCAGCACCTCGACGCTGTCGCTGCCGCGCATGTAGAGCATGGCGCTGGCGGCCCCAATGAGCGACAGCAGCAGGTACATCTCCTCGCGTATCGGCTGGAAGAACTTGGCCAGACCGCCCTCCGCCTTGCCCTTCGCGGTGCGCAGGAAGACACCGCGCTTGTGCGTGATACCAGCGATGATGCCGCGCGCGATCGCGTGCGACAGGCCCAGGCTCACCAGCGACGCGCCGGCGATGTCGGCCCACGGACAGTCCATCGCGCGGCGGTACAGGATAGGCCCCATCGCCGCCTTGGCGACCAGCAGGCCGAGCACCGGCGCCAGCATGATGGTGACCGGCAGCGAGAACATCTTCGGCCAGATCAGCATCGCGGCCGTCCAGCCGATGGCGCCCAGCGCGAACAGGAACTGCAGCGCATCGCCGAACCACGAGAACCAGCCGGTAATGAAGTGATAGCGCTGGCCGGCGGTGAGCTTGCTCTTGCCAACCAGCGCCTTCCAGTGACCCTTCATGATCTGCATCGCGCCGAAAGCCCAGCGGAAACGCTGCGACTTCAGTGCGGCGAAGCTGGACGGCGTCAGACCGCGGCCGAACACGCGGTCGATGTAGCGCAGTTCGTCGCCGTTCTCGAGCAGGCGCAGCCCGAGTTCGGTGTCCTCGCAGATGCACCATTCCGACCAGTTGCCGGATTCCTCCAGGCGCGAGCGGCGCACCAGCGTCATCGTGCCGTGCTGGATCAGCGCATTGCGCTCGTGGCGATGGTGCATGCCGATGCGGAAGAAGCCGTCGAATTCCCAGTTGCACATGCGCTTGAAGAAATGGCGTTCCCACTCGCGGTGCGCCTGCGGTGCCTGCACGACGGCCACCTTGGGGTCGCGGAAATGCGGCACCAGCGCGCTGAGCCAGTCGGTGGTCACGACGTAGTCAGCGTCGACCACGCCGACTACGGCGGTGCGCGGGTCGATCTGTTTCATCGCGAAATTCAGCGCGCCGGCCTTGAAACCCGGCCACTGCGGCAGATGGAAGAAACGGAAGCGCGGGCCCAGTTCGGCCATGCGCGCCTCGACCGGCTTCCACAGCGCCTCGTCCTTCGTGTTGTTGTCGACGACGATGACTTCGAAGTTCTGGTAGTCCATCGCCGCCAGGCTGTCGATGGTGGCGATCACCATTTCCGGCGGCTCGTTGCAGCAGGCCAAGTGCACCGACACGAAGGGCTGCTGTTCCGGCGGCAACGGCTCGGCCGGTTTGTAGGCGCGGCGCCAGCGCGGCTTGAAGAACACTTCGGCGAATTCGAAACCGTTGGTCAGCAGCACGCCGGCCGTCAGCACGACGCCGAACACCAGGCCGATCAGCGCGGTGAGATCGCGCAGCGTGAAGTAGTAGTCGGCCGGCAGGCGCGCTGCAATGACGATGGCGGTGACGCAGGACTGCACCAGTATGCACATCCACAACTGGCCGCCTATGCTCATGCCGCGCTGCGCCAGGCAGAGCAGCAGCATCGGCACCAGCGCGAACACGGTGGCGATCAGCGCGTCGTCTATCCAGCCACTGTTCGGATCCACGCTGCCTTCGAGCGGGAACTTCAGTTGGCGGTCGGCGTTGAACACGCCCCAGTAGGCGCCTGCCCAGCCCTCGATGTCGATCTTCCAAGGCTGGTCGTAGGCCTCGATCAGGAAGTAGTCGAGGTTCTTGCACAGCGCGCGGTAGAGGAATTCGCGCACGAAGCGCGCCTGGTTCTCTTCCGACGCGACCGCCGCCTGTATGGTCGGCCCCTTGCTCGGCCAGCCTATTTCGGAAATCAGGATGGAGCGGCCGGGGAAGGCGTCCAGCAGCTCCTGGTAACGCGCCATCGCGTAGTCGACCGCCTTGTCCACCGGCACGCCCTCGTGATACGGCAGCAGGTGTACGGCAAGGAAATCGACGTGGTCCGCCAGTTCAGGGTTCTTCAGCCAGACGTGCCAGGGCTCGGCGGTCGATACCGGCAGATCGGTCGCGTTGCGCACCTCGTCCAGGTAGGCATACATCTCTGGGAAGGTCAGGTCGTCGCGCAGCAGCACCTCGTTGCCGACGATGATGCGGTCGATGTTCTCGTGCAGCCGGGCGTCTGCCAGCACGGCACCGATCTCGCGCCGGTTCTTCACCTTGTCGCGGTCCAGCCAGGCGCCGGCGGTCACGCGCAGTTCGTTCTGCCCGGCCAGATCGGACACCTCGGGGTTCTCGGTCGAGTTGTAGGTGCGTACCCGGTGAGCGATGCCGCCGAGCTGCTTCATGTCCTGCTCGATCTCGGCGTAGCTCGGATACACGCCCTTGAGCGGCGTCTGGTCACGCCGGTAGGGGCTGTAGGAAAAGCCGTCGATGTAGTCCAGCGGCTCGACCACGCTGACCGGACGGTTCATCACCGCCCACAGCGCGAAGTGCACCGCCGCCACGCCACCTGCTATCAGCAGGGCGATCATGACGCGGGCAAGGGAAATCTGTCTTTTCATGCGAGATCGGTGTCGGTCGTCCGGCTGGGCCGGGCGCAGCGTTTCCGGTAAGGTGAGGACTGCGGCCGGTCACCGGATGACGGTGTCGATGCTGCAGCGCGGCGATGCTAACACAGCGAAAATCCGCGGTTCGCCCGTGACGGAAAGTGCCTACAGATGAATACCCCGATGCCCACCTCTTCCCTTGCTGTCGACCTGCGCAAACGCCTTGGCTGGCTGCTGCTCATCGCGCTGACGGTGGTCGCCGCGGCCAGCGCCGGCCTGCGCTACGGCCTGATGGAATCCGACCTGCTGCACGGCCTGTGCGCCGGCGGCGCCGACGACTGGCGCTGCCTCGTGCGCCGCATTGCGCCTCAGCTGTTCATGCAGGAGCGCATCGGTCTGTTCGCGCTGGCAGTCGGCGCGTTCGCACTGTTTCTGCGCCACGCCTTCGTGGCGCGCCTCGCCGTCGTCGCGGGTGCGGCCGGCCTGGTGCTGTACAGCGCCGATTTCGCCGCCGTCGGCCTGCTTGCCGGAATGCTCGTGCTGCTGGCGCGCGCGCCGGCCTCTGTAAACACTGCGTAAATACAATGTCCCGAATTGTCCGGATCGCCCACCGCGCGGGCGCGAGCCGCTAAGCTGAAGGGCATGAACGGACACCCACCGAAACCGCGCATCCTGGTGGTCGACGACGACCCGGATCTGCGCGATCTGCTGCGCGACTACCTCGGCAAGCAGGACATGGACGTGCGCACCGTCGGCGACGGCGACGCACTGCGTCTCGCACTCGAACGCGACGGCTGCGACCTGCTCATCCTCGACGTGATGCTGCCGGGCGACGACGGCCTCGCGCTGTGCCGCGAAATCCGCGCGAAATCCCGCCTGCCCATCCTGATGCTGACCGCGCGCGGCGACGAACTGGACCGCATCATCGGCCTGGAGATGGGGGCCGACGACTACCTGCCCAAGCCCTTCCATCCGCGCGAACTGCTGGCGCGTGTGCGCAGCATCCTGCGTCGGGCACCGGAGCACCCGGATGGCGACGGCAGCGTGCGCGGCCTGAAATTCTCCGGCTGGACGCTGGATCTCGGCGCCCGCCATCTGGTCGACGAGGCCGGCGTCGTGACGCCACTGTCCAGCGGCGAATTCCGCATGCTCAACGCGCTGGCCGAGAACGCCAATCGCGTGCTGTCGCGCGACCAGCTGATGGACGTGCTGGCCGGCCGCGACGCCGGTCCCTTCGATCGCACGGTGGACGTGATGATCAGCCGCCTGCGCCGACGGCTCGGCGATGACGGCCGCGAACCGCGCATCATCCGCACACTGCGCAACGAGGGCTATGTGCTGAACGGCCCGGTGGAGAAGCTGCTTTGACATGGGCGTCGCGGCTGCTGCCGCGCACGCTGTTCGGGCAGATTCTGTGCGTGCTGCTGGGTGGCCTGCTGCTCGCCAACGCGCTCGGACTGTGGCTGGTGGTCGAGGACCGCGTGCGCCTGTCGCGGCAGATGCGCAGCGACTACGCCGCGACGCGGCTGGCCGAGTCGGTCGCCCTGGTCGACGAGACGCCGGCGGCCGGCCGCGAGCGGCTGCTGCGCATGCTCGAAAGCCCGAGCACGCGGCTCTCTCTCGATGAGCCCTGGTATGACGACGCGAAGGCGGTGCCGGACGATTTCGACGCCTTTGCACAACGCGTCGGCGATCGGCTGGACAGGCGCTTCGAACATCAGGTGGTGAGGCGCGAACAGCCCATGCTCACCCCGCGAGGCGACGCACACCCGCTGCGCCCGCCACCCCCGCCCCCGCCCAAACTGGCGCGACTGCTGCCAGCGCCACCGGCGATCGACGTGTCGACGCAGGCCAGGCTGAGCGACGGCAGTGTGCTCACCTTCCGCTACTCACCGCCGCCCCCGCCGGTAGACCGCCCGTTGCGCATCATCGTCGGCCTGCTGCTGGTTGCCATCGTGGTGAGCGTGCTGTCGGTGTGGGTGGTGCGCCGCCTGACCCGTCCGCTGGCGATGTTCGCCCGCGCCGCCGACGGACTGGCGCGCGATCTCGATCAGGCGCCGCTCGATACCGGCGGACCGCGCGAGGTGGCCGGTGCGGCCCAGGCCTTCAACCGCATGCAGGGCGCGCTGCGCGCGCTGATACAGACGCGTGCCCAGGCACTGGCCGGCGTGTCGCACGACCTGCGACTGCCGATCACCCGCGTGCGGCTGCGTCTTGAGCAGTTGCCGGACAGCCCGGTACGCGAAGCGATCGAGCGTGACCTGGCCGAGATGGAAACGCTGATCGACGATACGCTGGCCTTCCTGCGCGCCGGCGACAGCTCGGAAAGCGCCGCGCCGACCCGGCTCGACGCGCTGGTCGAGGGTGTGGCCGACGATATCGCTGCGCTGGGTGCGGACATCGAGGTGAGCGGCAGCCTGGCGCAGCCAGTCTTGCTGCGCCCGGCGCTGACCCGCCGCGCACTCGCCAACCTGATGGACAACGCACGCCGCTACGGTGGTGGCCGCGTCCGCGTGACGCTGTCGTCGGCCGACGGAGAAGCGCGGATAGACATCGACGATGACGGACCGGGCATACCCGAAGCCGAACTCGAGCACGTATTCGAACCCTATGTGCGCCTCGAAGCATCGCGCGCCCGCCACACCGGCGGCAGCGGACTGGGGCTGGCCATTTCGCGCGCCGTCATCCGCGCCCAGGGTGGCGAGGTAACGCTGTCGCGCCGCGCCGAGGGCGGCCTGCGGGCGCGCGTCGCGCTGCCCTTGCAGGGCCGGAAGCCGGCCGGTTAAACCGGCCGGCGGTGACGGGTCGATCGCATTTCCTGTGCGCGCGGCCGGCTGACCGCGACAGCGCCCTCAACGATCGCGCGCGGAATTCCGTCGCTCATCCCACCGCAAGACGCGCTCCGCTCAGTTCCTCGCCTGCAGCGCCTGTACCGCCGGCGGATAGTTCTGCCCGGCCGAAGCGCGCAGCCAGCGCAGCGCCTCGTCCGCGTTGCGCGTCTGCCCGGCGCCGGTGTCCAGCATGACCGACAGCGCGTACTGCGCCTCCGCCTCGCCCTGCTCTGCCGCGACGCGGAACAGCCGCGCCGCCTCCGCCAGATTGCGCTGCACGCCGCGGCCGGCTTCATAGGCCCAGGCCAGCCGCGTCACGCCGCGCACGTCACCGAAGTCGGCCAGCTTGCGGTACATCGCCGCCGCGTCGGCGTGCCGGCCCTCAGCCTCGAAACGGCGCGCCTCGGCCAGTTCGCGATCACGGATGCTGCCGCCCTGCGGGTCGTTCAGCGCGGCAAGGTGGGTGGCTGCTTCCTGATCACCTGCGTCGGCCGCCACCTTGAGCCAGTGGCGCGCGCCGTCGATGTCACGCTGGCCGAGCTTGCCGCCCTGTAGCAGAAGACCGAGGCGCAGCGCCGAATTGCGGCTGCCCGCCTGGGCGCCGTTCTCGTACAGGCGACGCGCCTCGTGCGGATTCTGCGGTTCGCCCAGACCGTCCTCGGCGAGGATGCCCAGATTGAACCAGGCCTCGCCGTTGCCACGCTCGGCCAGCGCGGCCCAGATGCGTTTCGCGTCGGCGTAGTGCGCCATCTTGAATTCGGCGTAACCCTTGTACAGCCCCCAGGACGGCTTCTGCACCGCCTCGGCGATGTCGTCGTCGGTGATGGCCCACGCGCTCAGCGGCAGCAGGCCGGCAAGCAGCGTCACGCACAGGCGGCGCAGCGGGCGGGCAAGGGGGAATGCGGACATATCGGTTCTCCAGGGCGGAAGCGCCCGTTCTGCAGGGCGTGCCTGTGACAGGCGCGGCGCAGTCTAAGTTACATCGCGCACTCATGAAGGCCACCTCTTCGGGCATTTTCCATGGCGGGCGTCGAGCTGCGTCCGATTAGCATGCGCGTCTGCGGGGCGCGCCAGAACAGCGTGCAGACCGTTTGCCCCGTCGTCCCACACGGACCGACTTCATGTCCCTGATCTCCTGTGCGTCCTTCGGCGCGCGTGCCCGCCGCGCCCTGTTGCTCGCGTGCTGTCTTTGCGGCACGGCGCTGGCCGGCGAACTCGGCCACGACGATCTCGCCCGCCGCTTCCAGCCGCCGCTGCACGTACAGCCCAAGCTGGCCGACCTGCCGGTCTGGCCGATCACCAGCGAACTCGAACCGGAGGCCGGGCCGGTTGGCTATGTGTTCGAGTCGATCGACCTGGCACCGATACCCGGCTTCGAAGGCACGCCGATGAACCTGCTGGTCGCCATCGACCGCAAGGGTGGCTTCATCGACGTCGAGGTGCTGCGCCAGCACGAACCGGTCTTCCTCAGCGGTCTGGGCGAAGCGCCGCTGAAGGAATTCGTGCAGCAGTACGCCGGCCGCAATCTGAAGCAGGAAATCACCGTTTCGTCGGCCTACGGCAATACGCGCGCCGGCGGCAGCGACAGCCGCGTCGTGCTCGATGGCGTGACCAAGGCGACCGCCTCGGTACGCATCGTGAACCAGACGGTACTGGCGGCCGGCCTCGCGGTGGCGCGCGAGAAGCTCGGCTTCGCCGACCCCGGCGCGCGGGGCCCTGCCGCGCAGGCGCGCGCCGACGTCTTCGACAGGCTGGACTTCGTCACGCTGGTCAAGCGCGGGCTGATCGGCCACCTGCGCGTCAGCAACGCTGAGGCCGAAAAGCTGTTCGCCGGCACCGACGGCGAAGGCGCAGACGACGTCGCGCTGGCCGAACCGGACGCCACGCTGGTCGACCTCTACGTCGGCTACCTGAATGCGCCGACCGTGGGCCGCGCCGTGCTCGGCGACGCCCGTTACGCCGACCTGATGAAGAAGCTGGAAGACGGCCAGCACGCGCTGTGGATCGCCAGCGCCGGCCGCATCGCGATGCTGGACGAGCACTTCGTACCGGGTACGCCGCCGCCCAGTCTGTCGCTGACCCAGGGCGGGCTGCCGGTCGAAATGCGCGATCTGGTGTTCGAGCACCCGGCTCCCGCAGGCGCGCCGGCCTTCAATGCCTCCGGCGTGTTCCGCATCTACGCCCAGGCCGGGCTGGACCCGGCGCGGCCGATGCAGCTCACGCTGACGCTGACCCGCGCCAAGGGCATGATGCTGCCGCGCATCACGCACCAGACCGTGTCCTTCGACTACACGCCGGACGCCGATCTGTTCGTCTATCCGCCGCAACCGCTGCCGGAGTGGCTGGTCGCATGGCAGGGCCGGTGGCCCGACCTCGCAGCGATAGGCGTCGCGCTCGCCCTGCTCTGCGTGGTGCTGGCGAAACCGGACTGGATGGCGCGCGACGCACGGCGGCTCGCGCTGTTCCGCAACGCCTTCCTGCTGTTTACGCTGGTGTTCATCGGCTGGCACGCGCAGGGCCAGCTGTCCATCGTGCAAATCACCGGCGCGATCAAGACGCTGGTCGCCGGCGCCGATCTGTCGAGCTTCCTGTACGACCCGGTGTCGCTGCTGCTGATCGCCTTCACCGTCGCGAGCTTCTTCATCTGGGGTCGCGGCACCTTCTGCGGCTGGCTCTGCCCCTTCGGCGCGCTGCAGGAATTCGTCGCGATCGCTGCGCAGACACTGCGCGTCCCGCAGATCCGGTTGCCGCGGCCACTGGCACGTGCGCTCGACCGCGGCCGTTATGCGCTGCTGCTCGCACTGGTGCTGTCAGCGGCGCTGGCGCCGCGGCTGGCGGAGAGCATGGTCGAGGTCGAACCGTTCAAGACCGCGATCACGGTCGGCTTCGACCGTTCGTGGCCTTACGTCGCCTGGGCGGTCGGGCTGCTGCTGGCAGGCGCCTTCAGCTACAAGTTCTTCTGCCGCTACCTGTGCCCGCTCGGGGCGGCGATGACGCTGGGCGGCAAGCTGCGTCGCCTGGACTGGCTGGTGCGCCGCGCCGAATGCGGCAAGCCCTGTCAGACCTGTCGCCACCGCTGCCAGTACGACGCGATCGAGCGCAGCGGCGACATCCGCTACGACGACTGTTTCCAGTGCCTGGACTGCGTCGGCATCCACGCCGACCCGCAGCGCTGCGCACCGGTGCTGCTGTATGCGAAGAAGGGGCGCACGGTGACGCCGTTCCCCGTTCCGGTGCGGGCGGCGGACGTCACGAACTGAGCGTTCAGCCGCCCTGCTTCCAGCGCTCGGCGGCGCTGTCGTCGGATTCGCGCGCATCGACCCAGCGGCTGCCTTCCGGCGTGTCCTCGCGCTTCCAGAACGGCGCGCGGGTCTTCAGGTAATCCATGATGAATTCGCAGGCGGCGAAAGCTTCGCCGCGGTGACTGCCGGCAACGACGACCAGCACGATGCGATCGGCCGGCTGCAGCGTGCCGACGCGGTGGATCACCCGCACGGCGAGGATGTCCCAGCGTGATTTCGCCTGCGCGACGATGTCCTCCAGCGCCGCTTCGGTCATGCCCGGGTAGTGCTCCAGCGTCATCGCATGCACGCCGGAACCATCGTTCACGTCACGCACCAGACCCGTGAAGGTGGCCACCGCGCCGACGTCGGTACGGCCGGCCAGCAGCGCGTCGATCTCGGCGCCGATGTCGAAATCGGCCTGCTGCACGCTCACACTCATGCTCGTCTCCTCAGTGCCGACTCAGCCGCCGGTGACCGGCGGGAAGAAGGCCACTTCGTCGCCGTCGGCGACCACGGCATCCGGCTCGGCCATGCGCTGGTTCACTGCTGCGCGCAGGTTCTTCATCTGCGCGAGCTTGTCCCAGTCGCCGCCGCGGCCGGCGATCAGCGCACGGACCGCGGTCAGCGTGGTCGCGCTCTCGGACAGTTCGATCGTTTCGCCGGGCGAACCCAGCGCTTCGCGCAGTGCGGCGAAATAGAGCACCTTGATCTTCATGGTTTTCAATAAAGCAGGGATTCGAAGGACAGGAAGGGCACGGTGTCGCCCCGCTTCACCACCTGGCCGGCGGCGATATCGGCAAGCCCGCTGCCCCACACGGTGGAGGTCAGCACGCCCGAACTCTGGTTCGGAAACAGTTCCAGCCCGCCGTCGGCGTTGCGGCGCACGCGCAGGAATTCGCGCCGGCGGTCGGGGCGCGGCCAGTCGAAATCGGCGCGCACCATGAATGGCTGCGCGGCAACGTCGGCCACGCCCATGCGACGCAGGATGAAGGGGCGCACCAGCAGCAGGAAGGTGACGAAGCTGGACACCGGATTGCCGGGCAGGCCGAGGAAATCGGCATGACCACCGTCGGCGCGCTTCACATGGCCGTGCGCCAGCGGCTTGCCCGGCTTCATCGCGATCTTCCAGCTGTCCAGTCCACCTTCGGCGGTCAGCGCCGGCTTGATGTGGTCTTCCTCGCCGACGCCGACGCCGCCGCTGGTCAGGATCAGGTCGCAGTTCGCCGCGGCCTCGCGGAGCGCGGCACGGGTGGCGTCGAGCCGGTCCGGCACGATGCCCAGGTCGAGCACTTCGCACCCCAGCGTTTCGCACAGCGCGCGCAGCGTGTAACGGTTGGAGTTGTAGATGCCACCCGGCGGCAGCGGCTCGCCCGGCATGACCAGTTCGTCGCCGGTCGAGAACAGCGCGACGCGCGGCCGGCGTACCACCGGCACGTCGGCCAGTCCGATCGACGCGGCCAGTCCGACTTCCTGCGCGCGCAGCCGGGTACCGGCGGCGAGCACCACATCACCCTCACGGATGTCCTCGCCGGCGCGGCGTATCCACGCACCGGCCTTCGGTATCTCGTCGAAGCAGACGCCGGCCTCCGTCGTACGTGTCGACTCCTGCATCACGATGGCGTCGGCGCCCGGCGGCACCGGCGCGCCGGTAAAGATGCGCGCGCAGGTGCCGGCGGCCAGCGGCGCACCGACATGACCGGCCGGAATGCGCTGGCTCACCGGCAGGCAGCAGCCGGCCGCATCCAGATCGGCCAGACGCACGGCGTAGCCGTCCATGCTGGAGTTGTCGTGCGGCGGCACGGTGAGCGTCGACCGCTGGTCGGCGGCCAGCACACGGCCGGCGGCGGCGAAGGTCGATACGGTCTCGGTATCGGATATCGGGCGCGCTGCGGACAGCAAACGATCGACCGCAGCGTCCAGCGAGAGCATTTCGTTCATCTGAATCCCTGGTGGCGAAGGATGAAGCCGGCGATGGCTTCCACGTCATTCAGGTCGAGCCGGGGCAGCGGAAGTTCCATCGACTCGTCGGTGGCGACCGCCACCACATGCGGATTGTCCGGATACATCAGCGGCCGGCCGTAGGACGGGCGGTGGATTTCCAGCTTCGGGATCGGCGAGGCCTTGTAGCCCTCGACCAGCAGCAGATCGCAGTCGCCCATCGCGGCGATCTGCTCGTCCAGTGTCGGTTCGGGACGGCCGCGCAACTCGTGCATCAGCACCCAGCGGTTGTTCGACACCAGCATCACTTCGGTGCAGCCGGCTTCGCGCAGGCGGTGCGAATCCTTACCCGGCTTGTCGATGTCGAAGCCAGCGTGCGCGTGCTTTATCAGCGACACGGTCAGCCCCTCCAGCACGAAGTGAGGAATCAGCTGCTCGATCAGCGTGGTCTTGCCGGAACCGCTGTAGCCGGCAAATCCGAAAACTTTCATGGGGTGGGCGGGCGCGGGAAAAACGCGATTATCGCCCGGAAGCGGGCCGGGCTGGCGGACCACGTCCGGAAACCGGACCTGAGGAGGTCGATCTCCGGACGCCGCCGGCCGGATGGAACGGTCGTGGCGCAGACCGCTCAGCCGGCGGTTCAGCCGTTGTTGCGGATGCGGGCAACCAGTGCGGCGGTGTACTCCTTGGTGCTGGCGCGGCCGCCCAGATCGCCGGTGCGGACGTTGTCGATGTTCAGCGTTTCCGACACCGCCTTGCGGATGCGGTCGCCCTTGTCCTGCATGTTCACGTGGTCGAGCATCAGCGCGGCGGCCAGCACCAGCGCGGTCGGATTGGCGATGCCCTTGCCGGCGATGTCCGGTGCCGAGCCGTGCACCGCTTCGAAGATGGCCGCGTCGGCACCGATGTTGGAACCGGGCGCCATGCCCAGGCCGCCGACCAGGCCGGCGGTCAGGTCGGACAGGATGTCGCCGAACAGGTTGGTGGTGACCAGCACGTCGAACTGCCAGGGGTTCATCACCAGCTTCATGCAGCAGGCGTCGACGATGACCTGTTCGAACTGGATCTTGCCCTTGTAGCGCTCCTCGTACATCTGCTCGGCCGTCTCCAGGAAGATGCCGGTCAGCGCCTTCATGATGTTGGCCTTGTGCACCACGGTCACTTTCTTGCGGCCGAGCGCGATCGCGTGTTCGAAGGCGTATTCAAGGATGTGACGTGCGCCCTGGCGGGTGTTCACGCCGGTCGACATCGCCACCGCGTGCGGGTCGCCCTCGATCGGGATGAAGTGCTCGTAGCCCATGTACAGGCCTTCGAGGTTCTCGCGGCAGACGATGAGGTCGATGTTGTCGTAACGGCCACCCGGGATCAGCGTGCGCGCCGGGCGGATGTTGGCGTACAGCTTGAACTCCTCGCGCAGGCGCACGTTGATCGAGCGGAAACCGCCGCCGACCGGGGTTTCCAGCGGCCCCTTCAGTGCCAGCCGGGTACGGCGGATGCTGTCCAGCGTCTTGGCCGGCAGCGGGTCGCCCTCGTTCTTCAGCGCCCCCATGCCGGCAGGCATCTCTTCCCACTCGAACGGAGCCCCCACCGCTTCGAGCGCCGCCAGCGCGGCTTCCATGATTTCCGGTCCGATGCCGTCACCGGGGATCAGTGTGGCGGGGATTTTCTGCGCGCTCATTCGGGGGTCTCCTGTAATGGTTCATTGTCCCCGGACCGCGTCACCGGGTTGGCGACGCATCCGGAAATGTCCGGCCGCTGAAGCAAGAAACCTGCCTCGGCTTCGGGTCTGCCGGCCGACCCTGTATTCATCCGGCTTGCACCGGTTCGAGCTTGCGCCAGACCGTGGCGCCGCCGCTGGCCTTGTCGATCTCGGCCAGCACGCGTTCGTGTTCGGCCCGTTCAGCCTCGCTTGCCTGCACCCGGCGCAATGCACCACGCGGGCGCGCCGCCGCGGCAGCACGCACCGCGGAGGTCTCCGGTTCGAGGTCGATGATCAGGCTTTCCTGACCCCGGGTCATCGCCAGATAGACCTCGACCAGCAGTTCCGCGTCGAGCAGCGCGCCGTGGAACTCACGGTGCGAGTTCTCGATGCCGAAGCGCTCGCACAGCGCGTCGAGGTTGGCGCGCTTGCCCGGGAACATGTCGCGCGCCATGCGCACGGTATCGATCGCCGGCCACGCGCAGGTTTCGCGCAACGGCGGCCGGCCGACGATATTCAGTTCGTTGTCGAGGAAGCCGACGTCGAAGGCTGCGTTGTGGATGACCAGTTCCGCGTCGCGCACGAAATCGACGAACTCATCGACCACGTCGCGGAATTTCGGTTTGTCGGCGAGGAAGTCGGTGGTGATGCCGTGCACCGCCACCGCGCCCTCCGGCACCTCGCGCTCCGGATTCACGTACATGTGCAGCCGACGGCCGGTGCGCTTGCGCCCGACCAGTTCGACGCAGCCGATTTCGATCAGCCGGTCGCCGTTCTGCCACTCCAGTCCGGTGGTTTCGGTATCGAGGATGATCTGGCGAATCATGGGGAAAGGCGGCTCCTTGAGGCGGGCCGGATTGTACCGGCCAGAACTTGCAGTTCGCTGACAGCGATCAACGACGGGCCGGGATGGCGTCCCGCGCCAGCCGGTCGGCGCGTTCGTTCTCCGGGTGACCGGCGTGACCCCTCACCCATTTCCATTCGACCTGATGCACGCCGGCCGCGGCGTCGAGCGCCTTCCACAGGTCCACGTTCTTGACCGGATCGCCGCCGGCCGTCTTCCAGCCCTTGCGCTTCCAGCCGTGTATCCACTCGCTGATGCCCTTCTGCACGTACTGCGAGTCGGTATAGACCACCGCGCGCACCGGTTTCTTCAGTGCGTTCAGTGCCTCGATCACCGCCATCAGTTCCATTCGGTTGTTGGTGGTCGACAGTTCGCCGCCCGACATTTCCTTCTCGTGCGCGCCGCTCTTCAGCAGCGCGCCCCAGCCGCCCGGGCCCGGATTGCCGCTGCAGGCGCCGTCGGTATAGATGATGACTTCTTCCAATGAATGCTCCGTATTCGAGGTGGCGGTGCGTCACTGCCCCGCCGCCTTGTCCTTCTGCGCACGCGGGCTGACGGTTGCCAGCGCGCGCGCGGCCGCCCGGCGGTCGCGCCAGGTCGGCATGATGAGACGCATGCCGCGCACGCGCTTGATTCCCTGCAGCACGTAGGTGCCACCGAGAAAGGGCCACCAGCGATCGCCGGCAGTTTCCATGAAGTGCCAGCGCGCCAGCCATTTCTCGCTGAGTACCGGCGGGCAGTAACAGCCGAAGCAGCCGGCCTGGGTGTCCAGGCTGAGCAGCTTGAACCAGTCGCGCAGGCGCGGCACCGACAGCCAGTCGCCATTCCACGGGAAAGGGTCGCGCTCGCGCAGGCGCCGTCGCGCCCCCCACAGGCTGAACGGATTGAAGCCGGTCACCAGCACCTGCCCCTCCGGCACCAGCACGCGTTCGACCTCGCGCAGCACCGCGTGCGGATCGCTGGCGAATTCGAGCACGTGCGGCAGCACGACCAGATCGACACTGGTCGCCGCAAACGGCAACTGCACCGGATCGCAGATCAGCGCCCGCGGCGGGCCCGGCTTCGCGTCCTCGCAATAGAGCTTGAACGGCATCCGGTTGGCGCGCAGGTAGTCGTGTTCCAGCAGCCCGATCTGCACCGCGTTGTAGCCGAACACGTCGGCCACGATCTGGTCGACCCGCGCGTGCTCCCAGCGCTGGACATACTGTCCCTGCGGCGTGTCCAACCATTCGTGCAGACCGGGAATCGACATGGGCAAGAGGCGTGGGGCGGGCGGATCGTGGCCGGTGCATTGTCAACGCAGAGCCCAGCCGCCAGAATCGGGCGGATGAAGATATATCCGATCCCCGCATTTGGCGACAACTATCTTTGGCTCGCCGCCGCAGGTGACCGGGCGCTGGTGGTCGATCCGGGCGATGCCGCCCCGGTGCTGGCCGCACTCGACGAACATTCGCTGCGCCTGGACACCATCCTGATCACCCATCACCACGCCGACCACATCGGCGGCCTCGGCGAACTGAAACGGCGCACCAGCGCCCGCGTGTTCGGCCCGGCCGACGAGCGCATCGAGCACATCGACGAGGTGGTGCGCGAAGGATCGCGCGTCGTCCTGCCCGCGCTCGCGGCCACCTTCGCCGTGCTGGAAGTGCCCGGTCACACGCGCAGCCACATCGCCTACGTCGGCGGCGACCTGCTGTTCTGCGGCGACACGTTGTTCGCCGCCGGCTGTGGGCGGCTGTTCGAGGGCAGCGCGGAACAGATGTGGCACTCGCTGTCGCGGCTTGCCTCGCTGCCGCTGCACACCCGTGTGTACTGCGCGCACGAATACACGCAGGCCAATCTGCGCTTTGCGCTGGCGGTCGAACCGGACAATCAGGCGTTGCTGGCGCGCATCCGCCGCGTGGCGAAGCAGCGCGAGGCCGGTCTGCCAAGCGTGCCGAGCGCTCTGGCTGACGAACTGGCGACCAACCCCTTCCTGCGTGCTCGCGAGCCGGCGGTCATCCGCGCGGCGGAAGCGCGCGCAGGCCGCAGACTGGACAGCCCGGTCGAGGTGTTCGCGGTATTGCGTGAATGGAAGAACGTGTTCTGAAATCGCCGGCCTGCGCGGGCATCAGCCCGCGACGGTCTCGACCTGTCTGAAACCCACGCGATCGCGCCCACCCGACTTCGCCGCGTAGAGCGCGAGGTCGGCTTCGGCGATCAGGTTCTGCGGGCCGCCGGCGCCGTTGCCCGGCATCAGGCTGGCCACGCCGACGCTGATCGTCACGTGGCCCGACGCCGCCGCCGCGTGCGGCAGCTGCAGCGCACGGATCGCGTCGCACAGGCCTTCGGCCACGCTGCGCGCGCCGGACAGATCGGTTTCCGGCAGCACCAGCGCGAATTCCTCGCCACCATAGCGCGCCACCAGATCGCTCGGCCGGCGCGACACCGCCTGCAATGCACTGGCCACCGTCTTCAGACACTCGTCGCCTGCCAGATGGCCGTAGGTGTCGTTGTACTGCTTGAAATGATCGACATCGACCAGCACCAGCGACAGCGGACGCTTGTAGCGCGCCGCACGGCGCCACTCGCGCAGCATCGTTTCGTCGAAATGGCGACGGTTGGAGAGGCCGGTCAGGCCGTCGAGCGAGGTGAGGCGGGTGAGTTCCTGGTTGGCAGCGTCGAGCTTGCGCGTCAGCACCACCAGCGAGTAACGCATCTGCAGGATGCGCTGCATCGCACGCACCTTGGCGGCGAGCACCACTTCGCTGATCGGCTTGAAAAGATAGTCGTCGCCGCCGGCAGTGATGCCCTGCACGAGATCGGTATCGGCCGTGCGCGCGGTCAGGAAGATGATGGGTGTCCATTCGCCCGACTGCTCGATGGCGCGGATGCGGCGCGCGACTTCGTAGCCGTCCATGCCCGGCAGCACCACGTCGAGCAGCACGATGTCCGGATTGTGCTGGCGGAACGCCGCCACACCACTCTCTCCGTCGGTGGCGGCAATAGGCAGTATCCCCATCCGCTCCAGATGCTGGCTGACGACAGCGAGCCCTGTCTGGGAATCTTCGATGACCAGCGCTTTCATGGACACACCCTTTTTTTATTCGCCATCATAACCTTACAAAGCCATAGGACAATACCGACGAACCCCGTCCGCGACGTGCGGTCAATCCGCACTCCTTCAACCCCGCCCCGACAGCAAGGTTTGACGCTGGCCGCTCAGGCTGGCTAGCATTCGGGGTTTGGCTCTTTCGCCGCAATGCCGCATTTCATCGTTTCCCTGCTGCGCCGTTCGCTGCTCGTGCTGGCGGCCGCAACGCTCGCCGGCTGCGCGGCCACGGGCGTCGTGCCCGAAGAACCGGCCGAGCCCCCGGGCGCTTCGGCTGGTGCCCGCACGGTCGAACGCCCGGCAGCACGTCGAACCCCGGAGGCCCCCGCCCGTACCACGCCTGGCATCAAGCCGGGCAAGGCGGAGCCGATTCCCTTTCCGCAACCGACCGAAGTGATCGCCAATGAAGAAGAAGCGATCAGGCCGATCGACCTCACCGTGCCGCCGGACGACCTGTGGGAACGCATCCGCAAGGGTTTCGGCATGGCCGATCTGGACCACCCGCTGGTGGCGGAGCACCAGGCCTGGTACCTGAACCGCCCGGACTACTTCCGGCGGATGACCGAGCGCGGCCGCCGCTACATGTTCCACATCGTCGAGGAAATCGAGAAACGCGGCCTGCCGACCGAACTGGCGCTGCTGCCCATGGTGGAAAGCGCCTACAACCCGGAGGCGCTGTCGGTCGCCAAGGCGTCCGGGCTGTGGCAGTTCATCCCGTCGACCGGCAAGCTCTACGGCCTGGAACAGAACGCGCAGCGCGACGACCGTCGCGACATCGTCGCCTCGACAGCGGCGGCGCTCGAATATCTGCAGCGTATCTACGAAATGCACGGCGACTGGCACCTGGCGCTCGCCTCGTACAACTGGGGTGAAGGCGCGGTCGGTCGCGCGGTCATGCGCAATCAGGCGGCCGGCCTGCCGACCGACTACGCGTCGCTGAACATGCCGAACGAAACGCGGCACTACGTGCCCAAGCTGCAGGCGCTGAAGAACATCATTGCCCAGCCGGAACTGTTCGGCATCGAACTCGATACGGTCGAGAACAAGCCCTACTTCACGCTGGTGGCCGAAGCGCCGACCATGGATCTGGCCACTGCGGCGCGACTGGCCGATGTGCCGGTAGCCGAGATCAAGGCGCTCAACCCGCAGCACAAGCGGCCGGTCATCCGCGCTGGCGAAGGCGGCGCGCAGCTGGTGCTGCCATCGCACGCAGTCGACACCTTCATGTCCAACCTCAGCAACCGTGACGCCGATGCCGCACCGGCAGCCGGTGCGCCGTGGCGCACCTATACGCTGGGTCCGAAGGAAACGCTGGCCACCGTCATCCGCCGCTTCGGGGTGACCGAGTGGCGGCTGCGCCGCTTCAACGGACTGTCACCGACAGTGAAGATCGGTCCGGGCACCAC
Organism: Methyloversatilis sp. NSM2; assembly: GCF_038066675.1. Classification (NCBI taxonomy): domain Bacteria; kingdom Pseudomonadati; phylum Pseudomonadota; class Betaproteobacteria; order Nitrosomonadales; family Sterolibacteriaceae; genus Methyloversatilis; species Methyloversatilis sp. NSM2. Next base: position 409,010 of record NZ_JBBUKV010000001.1, on the reverse strand, counting down.
GCTGCTGGTGCCCGACGAGAACAGCAGCCTGTCGCTTGACGGTGCCGGCAACGCCGAAGAGGCGCCGCGTCTGGGCGTGACCAAGCCGAAGTACAAGCGGGTCAAGCGGAATGGGCGCTGGGTGAACGTGCCGATCACGCCGCCATCCGGCAACAAGGCGGTGAAACCGGCAGTGCAGAAGAAAACTGCCGCGCCTGCGGCCAAGAAGAAGGCCGTCATTCCGGTGAAGAAACCTGCGGCAAAGAAGCCGACACCGAAGAAATAGCAGCCCCCAGCTGCGTACGCCCGGCCGCCCGACGCACGCTCAGAGCGCGAAGCCTGCCGACAGCAGCCGCGTCAGTTCGGCCGCGGGCACCGGCTGGCAGCCGGCGGCATTCTGGCCGCACCACAGCGGCGAGAAATCACTGCTTCCGGCCGCTTCGGCGCGCGCACGCAGCGGCGCCATCGCCGCCGTGGCGAGCGGAAACGGAGGCGCGTCGGCGCTGATCGGCCCCAGTTCGCGCATCGCTCGATTGACGATGCCACGCGCCGGTCGCCCGGAAAACACATTGGTCAGCGCGGTGTGACGTGCCGCCTCGCTGCCCAGCGCCGCGCGATGCACGGCCGAGGTCGTCGCCTCGGGACAGCACAGATAGGCGGTACCGACCTGCACCGCACTCGCCCCCAGCGCCATCGCGGCCGCCACGCCCCGGGCGTCGGCAATGCCGCCGGCGGCGATGACGGGGCGCGACACCGCGCGCACCACCTGCGGCAGCAGCGCAAAGGTGCCGAGCTGTTCGCTCAGATCGTCGGACAGGAAATTTCCGCGGTGACCGCCCGCCTCCAGCCCCTGCGCGATGATCGCATCGGCGCCGTGCGCTTCCAGCCAGCGCGCCTCGGCCACCGTGGTGGCGGAGCCCAGCACGCACGCGCCCCAGGCCTTGACCCGCGCCAGCAGATCGGCCGCCGGCAGCCCGAAGTGGAAACTGACGACCGCCGGACGAAAGGCTTCGAGCACATCGGCCATGTCGGCACTGAAAGGCATGCGCCCCGGCCCGGCCGACACTTGCGCCGGATCGACATCGAACTCGGCGTAATACGGCGCAAGCGCAGCGCGCCAGCGAGCCTCGCGCGCCGCGTCCGGCGACGGCTGCACATGACAGAAGAAATTGACGTTGATCGGCCGGTCGGTGAGCGCCTGCAACGCGCTCAGCTGGTCGTGCAAGGCGTCCGCACCCAGCATGGCGGCCGGCAGCGAACCGAGACCGCCTGCGTTCGACACGGCCGCTGCAAGCCGGTGATCCTGCACACCGGCCATCGGCGCCTGGATCAGTGGCAGGCGCAGGCCTGCGATAGCCGGAAATGTCATCGTTTCCTCCTTGCGTCGACCGCGCTCAGTCCGGATACCAGCAGGCCACGGCGTGACGGTCGCCCTCGCCCGCCAGCGGCGGCAGCTCGGTCGAACATCGCGCCTGCGCACGCGGACAGCGCGGGTGAAAGGCACAGCCGGACGGCGGACTGGCCGGCGACGGCAGATCGCCCGCCAGCTTCTGCGGCTGCTGCGCGCCATCGATGCGCGGTACCGCCGACAGCAGCGCCTGCGTGTAGGGATGACGCGGCGCGCGCAGCACGCGATCGACCGGACCGCTCTCGACTATCCGGCCCAGATACATCACCGCGACGTCGTGCGCCAGGTGCTCGACCACCGCGATGTTGTGCGTGATGAACAGATAGGCCAGTCCGAGCTCGCGCTGCAGCCGGCGCAGCAGATTCAGTATCTGCGCCTGCACCGACACATCGAGTGCCGACGTCGGTTCGTCGCACACGATGAGTCGCGGCTGCACCGCGAGCGCGCGCGCGATGGCGATGCGCTGCCGCTGGCCACCGGAGAATTCGTGCGGGTAGCGGTCGGCCATGTCCGGTCGCAGGCCGACCTGTTCGAGCAGTGCGCGCACCGCCTCGTCGCCACCCGCGCGCTTCAGCGCCGACATGCCCTCGGAGATGATTTCGCCGACCCGCATGCGCGGGTTCAGCGAGCCGTACGGGTCCTGGAACACCATCTGCATCTGCGCGCGCAGTTCGCGCAATGCCGCACCCGACGCGGCGCCGACATCCTGACCGCCCAGCGTCACGCTGCCGGCGGTCGGCTCGATCAGTCGCAGCACGGCCTTGCCGGCGGTGGTCTTGCCACAGCCGGATTCGCCGACCAGCGCCAGCGTGCGCCCGGCACGGATATCCAGCGAAACGCCATCGACCGCGCGCACGTGGCCCACCGTGCGCTGCAGGATGCCGCGGCGGATCGGGAAGTGCACCTTCAGCTCGCGCACGCTCAGCAGCGGCTGCGTCTCGCCCGACTGCGCGGCTTCGGCGGCACCCGCGGACGGTGCGACGTGCTGCGCACTGCGGCCCGCCTCGGCCGGGTCGTACAGGTGGCAACGCACCTGCTGCCCGTCGCCCGCCGTCTGCCAGGCCGGCGCCTCATCATGGCAACGGGCCCACGCCTGCGGGCAGCGCTCGGCGAAGCGGCAACCGCGGAAATCGGAGGTCAGCGGCGGCACCGAGCCGCGGATGGTGGCGAGCTCGCCGCGCCGCGCCGTATCGGGCAAGGCGGCGAACAGCAGCTGCGAATACGGGTGCGCAGGCTGCGCGAAGAAGGCTGCGCGCGGCGCGCGTTCGATCAGCTGGCCGGCGTACATGACACCCACCTGCTGCGCCATGCGCGCGACCACGCCGAGGTCGTGCGTGATCAGCAGCAACGCCATCCCCTGTTCGCGTTGCAGCTTCGCCAGCAGATCGAGCACCTGCGCCTGTATCGTCACGTCGAGCGCGGTGGTCGGCTCGTCGGCGATCAGCAGCTTCGGCTCGCCGGCCAGCGCCATCGCGATCATGACGCGCTGCTTCATGCCGCCGGAGAACTGGAAAGGATATTCGTCGAGCCGGCGCGCCGCGTCCGGAATGCCGACCGCGGCCATCAGTTCGAGCGCGCGCGCGCGCGCCGCCGCGCCGCGCAGCCCGCGGTGCAGCGACAGTACCTCGCCAATCTGCTGCATCACGGTGAGCACCGGATTCAGGCTGGTGCCCGGCTCCTGGAAAATCATCGCCATGTCGCGGCCGCGCGCCTCGCGCATGTCGGCCTCGGTCAGCGCCGTCAGTTCGCGGCCGGACAGTCGGACGCTGCCACCGGCGATATAGCCGACGTCGGGCAGCAGCCGCATCAGCGCGTTCGCCGTCATCGACTTGCCGCAGCCGGACTCCCCCAGCAGCGCCATCGTTTCGCCGGCGCGCACGTCGAAGTCGAGCGCATCGACGGCGCGCGCGATGCCGGCCGGCGTGTCGAGTTCGGCAGTGAGGCCGCGCACTTCGAGCAAGGGCATGTTCATGCTGCGGCCCTCTTCAACGTGCGGCGCGCCCGCCACTGGAAGCGCGGATCGAAGGCATCGCGCACCGCGTCAGCGAACAGGTTGGCGGCCAGCACCAGTGCCAGCATCAGCACGAAGGCAGCGGCCAGCGACCACCACACGACCGGCTCGCGCGACAGCTCCAGCCGCGCGGCGTTGATCATCGTGCCGAAGCTGTTCATCGAGCTGTCGACGCCGATGCCGATGTAGGACAGCACCGCCTCCGACAGCACCAGACCAGAGAAATCCATCACCAGCGCGATCAGCACGATGTGCATCAGGTTGGGCAGCACGTGGCGCGCCATGATGCGCGCATCGCTGACACCGAAGGCGCGCGCCGCCTGCACGTAATCGAGTTCGCGCAGCTTCAGCGTCTCGGCGCGCAGCAGGCGGCACAGGCCGGTCCACGAGGTCAGGCCGAGGATGAAGCACAGCGCCAGCAGCCGTGCGTCGGCACGTTCGGCGGCGGTTTCGAACCACTCCGGGTGGGTGTCGATGATCACCTGCATCATCAGCACCATGGCAGCGATCAGCAGCACGCCCGGGATGGAGTTCAGCACCGTGTACAGGTACTGGATCGCGTCGTCCCACCAGCCGCCGCGGAAGCCGGCGATCAGGCCAAGCGCGATCGCCAGCGGCAAGGTCACCAGCGTGGTCAGCGTGCCGATCAGCAGCGCGGTGCGCACCGATTTCAGCGACAGATAGAGCACGTCCTGCCCCACCTTGTCGGTGCCGAACACGTGGTAGCCGTCGGCCCAGGCGGCGATGACGCCGCCGAGCAGACAGAGCACGGCGGCCGTGACGAAAACCGCCCGCCAGGCGATCGGCCGCTCGGACGACAGCTGAGGTCGCCATACCGCGCGACAGGTGTCGGCGTAGCTGCGCCGCTGCGCGAGCGCAAGCAGGCCGACGACGAGGCCGGTGAACGCCGCCCACAGCAAGGCGCCCTTGAGCGCGCCCGACAATGCGCGACTGCGCAGATCGGCCTCATGCTGCGACAGATCGTCGAGGTGGGCGCCGCCGAACAGCAGGCGCGGATAGTCGCGCGTCTGCACGCCGTCGCGCTCCATCGTCTCCTTGGCGAAACCGTGCGTAGCCAGTGGCGCCGAATAGGTCTTTTCCTTGTTCAGCCTGAGGTCGGCGAACAGCGCGTCGAGGGCCGACAGCACTTCCGGCGCGTACTGGATTTCGCTGCTGCCCTGCTGCGCCGGCAGGCGCGGCTGGTAGTGCAGCGAATCGAGCAGGCCGACCGCGACGAATACCGCCAGTACCGTGACCGAGGCAATCGCCGCCGCCGATTCGCCGACCCGCCGCCAGGCGCGTCGCAGGTAGTCCTGACTGCGGCAGTACATGGCCAGCAGCACGGCGCCGGCGACCAGCGCCCACAGCAGGAGGTCGGACCAGAGGAGTACGGGTTTGAAGATCATGCGTCCCCCACCGACAGCCACGCCATCGCGCCGCCCGCCGGGCCGCCCCAAGGGGTGGAGCGGGGGATTCGGCGAGCACTGCTCGCCGCCCGCACAACCGGTCGGCTATGCAAAGCCGACCGCGGCCAAGCGCAGCTCCCTCGGGGGGGTGAAGCCGGGGTTGCGCGGCGCACGGCGCCGCGCCGGCCGAACGGGCCCGCTATGCAAAGCCGGCCCTCCCGAGCGAACGAAGTGAGCGTGGGGGCCGTCATTGCAGTCTCACCCGTGGATCGACCAGCGTGTACGAAATATCGGTCAGCAGCAGGCCGACGATGTAGAGCACCGAGCCGATGAACACCATCGAGCGCACGACCGCGAAGTCCTGGGAGTTGATCGCGTCTATCGTGTAGCTGCCCAGGCCCGGGATGCCGAAGAAGCTCTCCAACAGCAGCGAGCCCATGAACAGCAGCGGGATCACGACGACCACACCGGTCAGGATGGGGATCATCGCGTTCTTCAGCACGTGGCGGAACAGCACGCGCAGCTCCGACAGCCCCTTGGCGCGGGCGGTGCGGACGTAGTCCTTGTTGATCTCTTCTAGAAACAGCGTGCGGTACCAGCGCGCCGACGAACCGATGCCGCCGACCACGCTGATCAGCACCGGCAGTATCAGGAACTTGCCGGCGTCCAGCCCGGGCGCGTAGCCGGAAATCGGCACCAGGTTCCACACCTTGCTGACCAGATACTGGCCGCCGATGATGTAGAACAGGCCGGAGATCGACATCGCCGCGACGCACAGCACGACGCCGCCGACGTCGAGCGCGGTGTTGCGGAAGAACACCAGCAGCAGCGCGAAGCTCACCGTGACGAACAGACCGAGCAGGAAGGTCGGTATCGCGATGGCGAGGCTGGGCCCCATGCGGTTGCCGATCTCCAGCGCGATGTCGCGGCCGTCGTCGGCGCGACCGAAGTCGAACACGAACATGCGCATCGATTTGTCGAACAGTATCGTGTCGGTGGCCTTAGCCAGTCCGGCCGCATCGGCGTTCCACACCAGCGGCCGGTCGTAGCCGCGCTCGGCCTTCCATTTCTCGATCGCCTCCGGCGTCACCCGCTTGGCGCCGAGCTGCATGCGCGCCATGTCGTCCGGCGAATTGACGACGAAGAACAGCACGAAGGTGATCAGGTTCACCCCTATAAGAATCGGGATGGCATAGAGCAGGCGGCGGATGATGTAGGCGATCATGTGCCCGCTCCCACCGCACGCGCCTGTTCCGAGCGCTTCCAGTGGCGCCAGGCGGGCCAAACCAGCGCGAGCAGCAGCGCGGCGAAGGCGAACAGCGGCCAGCGCACCGGACGGTTCCATTCGGCGCGTTTCGCCTCACGCAGCGCCGGATCGATGCGGGTGTACTTCATCGTGTTGTTGGCCACGGTCGATGGTTTGCGGTTGAACACCCAGCTGTGTTCCAGCCCGTAGCTCTTCGGGTGGTAACCCCACACCCAGGGCGCGTCGTGGCGCAGCACTTCGAGCATGCGGTCGAGGATGGCCTGGCGCTCCGGGCCGTTGTCCATCGCCTTCATCCGCTCGAACAGGCGGTCGAATTCGGCGCTCTCGTAATTGGCCGCGTTCTCGCCCTGCACCTTCACCTTGGACTGCGGGCCGTAGAGCAGGAAGAGGAAGTTCTCCGGATCCGGGTAGTCAGCGTTCCAGCCCCAGAAGAAGAGTTGGGCAGCGCCCTTGCGTATCTTGTCCTGGAAGCGGTTGTAGTCGGTGCTGCGCACCACCAGCTGCACGCCCAGCTTGTCGAACTGCTTGGTGAGCCAGTCGATGCGCGCCTTGCTGCCGAGGCCGGTGCCGGTGGTGTCTAGATTGATCACCAGCGGCTCGCCGGTCTTCGCATCGCGCCCGCCCGGCCAGCCCGCTTCGGCCAGCAAGGTCTTCGCCGCCTCGATCGGCTTGCGCCGCGGCTCGCCGTCCACCCAGTTGTACATGAAGGCGTTCATGCCTTCGCGGCCGTCGCGGTAACCGAAGATGCCGGGCGGCAGCGGCGACTGCGCCGGCAGTCCGCGGCCGTTCTGGAAGATGGAAATGAACTCCTCCTGGTCGAGTGCGATGCCGATGGCCTGACGCAGCTTGCGCCCGCGCTCGCCCATGCCGCCGACCACCGGGTCCAGCATGTTGAAGCCCATATACATGGTCGAGGTGGACACCGAGGTCTGCAGCCGTATGCCCTGCGCCTTCATGTCGTCGCTCAGGTTCACCTCGCCGGTCTGGCCGAACTGCACCGCCTGATCGAAGGAATCGGAACTGATGCCGGAGGCGTCGTAATAGCCCTGCAGGAACTTGTTCCAGTACGGAATCTGTTCCTTCTCGCGCGTGAACACGACCTGATCGACCAGCGGCAGACGCTTGCCGCAGTCGGCCAGCAGTCCGGCCTCGCGATCGCCCTCCTCCCCTTCGCAGGGATAGGTTTCGTCGCGGAAGTTCGGATTGCGCGTCAGCACCATGCGCGCGTTCGGGTCGTTCTGGCTCAGCATGTAGGGGCCGGTGCCTATCGGATACCAGTCCAGCGTCAGGTTGCGCTCCGCCATGCCCGGCTGCGCATGGAAGCGGTCGGCTTCCCACGGCACCGGCGCGAAGAAGGGCATGGCCAGCCAGTACAGGAACTGCGGGTACTTGCCCTTGAGTCGTATGCGGTAGGTGTGGCGGTCCACCAGTTCGACCCCGGCGAGCTCGTGCTTGCGCAGATCCAGCCAGCCGCCCGGCGGCAGCGACTTCGCCGCCGCCTTCAGCGTGTCGCCGTATTCCTTCAGGCCGACGATGTAGTCGCTCATCAGCCCGAACACCGGCGAATGCAGGCCCGGGTGCGCCAGGCGCTTGATCTGGTAGATGTAGTCGGCCGCTTCCAGTTCGCGCGTGCCGGTCCGCTCGAAGTCGTACAGCGTGCGCCGCTCTCCGGGGCCGCCCTCGTGATACAGGTAGTTGCCAGCGTCGTCGCGCGCCAGTGCCGGGTGCGGCTGGTAGCGGATGCCCGGCTTGATGCGGATCTCATACACCGACTCGGCGATATCGGCGGCCGGCGCGTCGGCCGGCAGTTCGCGGCCCGATGCGTCGTAGAAGCGCGGCAACGGCATCGCCTCGGCGGTCGCGGTAACCAGTTCGAACGGGCGCTTCAGGTAGTGATACTGCAGCGGTGCTTCGTAGATCTGCGCCGTGAAGGTGATTTCGTTCTCGCTGTACGACTGCACCGGATCGAGGTGCTTCGGCCGGTCGGTAAAAGCGGTGTAGAGGATGTTCTGTCCGCTCTCGGCCGCCGGGTAGGGGTCGTTCCACACCTCGCCGCAGGCCGCCAGCAGCAGCGTCGACGACAAGGCCAGCAGGCGGCGCAGGGAGCGGATCGACAGGCGCGGTCGGGTCATGGGCGCGATTGTAGGCGGCGGCGTTCGCTCTGTGAGCAGGCCGGCGGAAAAAGGTTTCGCACGAACCCGTGGCCGCGATACGGGTCTAGAGTCCATCCTGTGCCCGATCGCGCAACCCTCATCCCGACATTGCAATGGCCGACTGGCGACGCCTCCTGCTGCTTTTTCTGACCACCGTGCTGCTGGCCGCCTGCAGCATGGTGCAGGTCGGCTATAACCAGCTCGACCGGCTGATTGCCTGGCGACTGGACGACTACCTGCCGCTGGACAGCACGCAGCGCGCCGCCGTGCAGCCGGCGCTGACGCGCTGGGTGGACTGGCACTGCAGCAGCCAGCTGCCGGGTTACGCCGGCTGGCTCAGGCAGGTCGATGCCGATCTGCGCGCCGGTGCCGACGTGGCGCGCATCGACGCTCACATCGACACCGTGCTCGGCTTCGCCCGCACCGCCGCCAGCGAAGCCGCGCGCGAAATCGGGCCGCTGGTCGCCGGCGCGAAGCCGGAGCAGATCGCCGCACTGAAGCGCCGCTTCGAACGCAATACCCGCGAATACGTGAAGGACTGGGTCGAACCGTCCGCGGAAGACATCGTGCGCGAGCGCAGCACGCGGCTGCGCGAACGCATCGAGAACTGGATCGGCCGGCTCACGCCGGCACAGCGCGACATCGTCGACCGCTGGGCGCGCGAGGTGCGCAGTCGCAGCGACGACAGTCTGGAAAGCCGGCGCCGCTGGCAGGCTGCGATGGCCGATCTGCTGGCGCGTACCGACCTCGCGCCGGATGCGTTCAGGCGCGAACTCGAGGCCATGTTCGTCGCACCCGAAAGACACTGGACGGCGGGCTACGCCCAGGCCTTCCGCGACAACCGCGCGCGCGCCGCGCAGGCGCTGAGCGAACTGTCGGCTTCGCTGACCGACACGCAGCGCCGGCACCTGCAGCGCGAAGTTTCCAGCTTCGCCGCCGAACTCGATGGCATCACCTGCCGCACGCCGACCACCCAGCAGGCCCGCTCATGACGACCACGCTGACCGACCAAGCCATTCCGCTGTTCCCGCTGGGCACCGTGCTGTTTCCGGACGGCCTGCTGCCGCTGCGCATCTTCGAGGTGCGCTACCTCGACATGATCAAGAAGTGCCACCGCGCCGGCACGCCCTTCGGCGTCGTGTCGCTGATCCAGGGCAACGAAGTGATGCGCGCTGGCGCGCCGGCGCCCGAGCGCTTTCACGCCGTCGGCACGCGAGCGGTGATCACCCACTTCGCGCAACCGCAGCCCGGGCTGTACGAAATATTCACCCGCGGCAGCACGCGCTTTCGCGTCACCGCCAGTACGCAGACGCCGCACGGACTGTGGATGGCCGACGTCGAGGACATTCCGGCCGACCCGCCCTGCGCCGTGCCGCCCGACCTCACCTACGTCGCGGCCGCTCTGGTACGCGTGCTCGACGCGCTGACCGCATCCGAATTCACGCCGTCGGATACACCGAAGCATTTCGACGACGCGGGCTGGGTCGCCAACCGCTGGTGCGAACTACTGCCGCTGCAGCCGGACGACAAACAGCGGCTGATGGAAATGCGCGACCCGCTGCTGCGGCTCGAACTGGTCGGCGACGTGCTCGACCGCAGCAGTTTCGAGGGCTGAGCCCGCAATCGCGGGGAATGACCGTCTTCCGAATACGAGTTGGCGACGTATTCGACCGGACGACACGTGGCCGTCAGGGTCCAGCCGCTGCGGTGAGCGATCTCACGCCGCGCCAACCTGACGGCGCACCCGGCGGAAAAGAACGAGCGTGCCACCCAGCAGCAGCGCCCAGGCATGAGGTTCGGGTACCGGGGTCAGCAGCACCACACGGGTTGCACCATCCGCATCCACCGCGAGCGCGGCAATCTGGTCGGCGTCGTTGATGGCGCGCGCGTCAATGACAGTCAGACCGGAAGCCGGATCGATGAGGTCATTCAGATCGACGCCGTCACCGTCGCGCCATAGCACGGCAAAAGACTGCTCGCCGTTCTTCCAGCCGGAACCCACACTCCACCCGGCCTCGTTGATGTCCTCGACGGCAGCGCTCTCCGCACCGGGCGCCGACAACATATGCACTGAGCCGTCGGCATCGATGCGGAAGCCTGCCGTCAAGCTGCCGTCCTCGTTTGCGACGCCAATTCCGATGACCTGCCCCGCCGCATTGATCCTTCTCGGATCAATGTCATTGAGACGGGGGCCAAGGTCATGGAACGAACCTTCGCTCCATGACAGGATGCGCTCGTCGTCGTAGAAGCCGTCGTCGTCTTCATCCGCCATCGTGGCGCCATGACCAATCACCACGCCGGAATCAGAAACACCGTATGCATGAAACCACGCGTACTGACCGCCGGAATCGAGCGTGGTCACAGAGCCGTCGCGCCCCCACAGCACCTCGACGCGATCACCTGAGCCGGATGTCACGAAACCGACGGCATCGCCGAAGGCGTTTCCTCCCGTGATCCATCCTGAATCGGCACCTGCCGGAAGATCGATGTAACTTGCTACGCCGTCATGCCACACCGCGGGCCTGCTCCCGCCAATGTGGGCGCCGACGTTACCGAACACAGCACCGTTGTCGGCAATACTTACCGCATGGAAACTGCCACCATCTGGTCCGCTCAATGCTGTCTGGCTGCCGTTCGCGAAAAGAACGGAGCGGTGAATCCACGCTCCCGCCACCGGATCGAGCAATGAGAAATCGGCCACGATCTGTCCTGCGGCGCCAAGCGTCAGGTTGGCGTAGTCGTCCGCCATACCCAGCACGTTCACCGAATACGCTGGCGCGGCCTGTGCCAGCGATGTCATCCCGATCCACAAAGTCAAGCACACGGTCTTTCGCAGCATCCTGTTTTCTCCTGTTTGGACTGCCCCTGACGCCGAGTATCAATGATGTCGCAAGGGTATGAAAAGCCTATGACAGGGAATTCGGGTGGAATACCCGCCTCTGGGTGGAGTCGGGACGCTAACAGGCACGGCGCTTTTCGAGCAATCGTGAATTTCTGTTGCAGAGAATCAATACACCTGCACCTGCCACGGCAGCACGCGCCAAGGCAGCATGGGCAACGCACTCAGGGCGAGCAGCACAGCGAACAGCCTCTGCATGCGACGCTCCGGCAACCTGTGAGCGAGCGCAACGCCGGCCGCCACCGTGAACAGGCCGCCCGCGGCCAGCGGCAGCCCCATGCTCCAGTCGACCTTGTGCGCCTGTGCGTAGCTGGCCAGCGCGACGACGGCGCTCGGCGTCACCAGCGCCAGTGCGAGGCTCTGCGCCACCGTCTGCCGCTGGCCGAACAGACGCACGAACAGCGGCGTCGCGACCAGCCCGCCGCCGACGCCGAGCAGACCCATGCTGCTGCCGCCGACCACGCCGACCAGCGGAATCAGCGTGTCGCGCGGCCGCGGTGCAGCGCTCTGTGCCGACGGCGCCGAGCGCCACAGCAGCGACACCGACAGCGCCGCCATGAAGCCACCGAACAGCATGCGCAGCAGGGTCGGGTCCAGCCGCGCCGCGAAATGGGCGGTCACGGCGGTGGTGGCGGTGGCGACGGCGGCAATCGCCAGCACGCGCGAAACAGGCACCGGGTGCCGGCGCTGGTAGCGCCACCAGCCGACGAGCAGATTGGGCACCATCATCACCAGCGCCGTGCCCTGAGCCAGCGCCTGGTCCATGCCGAAGGCGAGCGCCAGCAGCGGAATGGCGATGACACCGCCGCCGATGCCGAACAGGCCGCCAAAGAAACCCAGCGCGGCGCCGAGCGGAAGCGTGATCAGAAGGTCTTGGAAAGCCATCACTGAGCAGGGAGAGATCGATGGCAACCATGCTATTCAAGCCATCCATAACTACAATGATCAGAAATTCAAACGATCATTGCTTTTGAAGTCATCAATGAAAGACGCCGCCGATCTGCTCTTCTTCAGCGCGCTGGCCCGCCAGCCCAGCCTCGCCGCAGCCGCCCAGCAGCTGGGCGTGACGCCGCCCGCGGTGAGCCGGCGGCTGGCGGCGCTGGAAGCGCGGCTCGGTGTGCGCCTGCTCAACCGCACGACGCGCCGGGTCAGCCTGACCGCCGAGGGCGAGCGCTATCTCGAAGAGGGCGAACGCATCCTGCGCGACATCGACGCGCTCGAACGCTCGCTCGCCGCCAGCCGGGCGGTGCCGAGCGGCCTGCTGCGCATCAATGCCACCTTCGGTTTCGGTCGCCGCCATCTGGCGCCAGCGGTGTCCGAGTTCGCGCGGCTCTGGCCCGAAGTCGAGGTCGTGCTGCACCTGACCGACCGCCCGCTCGACCTCGAAAGCCACGGCATGGATCTGGCGATCCGCTTCGGTCCGCCGCCCGACACCCACGTGCATGCGCGGCGCATCGCCCGCAACCGCCGGCTGCTGTGCGCGGCGCCGTCCTATGTGGCCGCGTTCGGCGCACCGGATACGCCACAGGCGCTGCGCGCGCACCGCTGCATCGTCATCCGCGAGAACGACGACGCCTTCAACACCTGGGTACTGTCCGACGGCACGCGCGAAGTGAAGGTGAAGGTGGCCGGACCGCTCGGTACCAACCACGGCGAAATCGCGGTCGACTGGGCGCTGGACGGCCACGGCATCCTGCTGCGCTCGGAATGGGACATCGCACCGCAGCTGCGCGACGGCCAGCTCGTGCGCCTGCTCGAACCCTGGGCCGGCACTGCGGCCGACATCCACGCCATCTGGCCGCCGCACCACCAGCTGTCGGCGCGTGTACGTGCCTTCGTCGACTTCCTTGCCGAGCGCTTCGCCGATTTCCGGCCCGGCGCAGATGAAAGCGTTACCGGCCGGTAACGGTTGCCGTCGGCTGCCGGTGCTAACCTCGCATACGTTGCACATCGAACACCACCACGCCCGCCTTTCGTGACCGTCGCACCGCTCCCCCTGATCGACCAGCTGATCGCCCGCCGCCGCCGCATCCCGGTGACGACGGCGCTCATCGTCGCCAACCTGGCAGTGTTCGCCGCCATGCTGCTGTCCGGTGCCGGGCTGTGGCATTCGGCCAACGGCATCCAGCTCGCCTGGGGCGCCAACTTCGGGCCAGCGACCAAGGACGGCGAATGGTGGCGGCTGGGCAGTGCGCTGTTCCTGCACTTCGGCCTGCTGCACCTGGGCATGAACATGCTGTCGCTGCTCGACGGCGGTCGCCTGGTCGAGCGCATGTTCGGGCCGGTCCGTTTCGTCGCGATCTATTTCGTCAGCGGTCTCACCGGCAACCTGCTGTCGCTGATCGTGCAGGGCGACCGCGCCGTATCGGGCGGCGCATCGGGCGCGATCTTCGGCGTCTATGGCGCGCTGCTCTCCTTCCTGTGGCAGCAGCGCGCCACGCTGGACCGGCGCGAATTCGTACGCCTGTTCTGGGGCGCCTGCCTGTTCGCCGCCGTCACCATCGTGCTCGGGCTGAACATTGCCGGCATCGACAACGGCGCCCACATCGGCGGCTTCGTCGCCGGCCTGCTGGCCGGCGCGGCGCTGGTGCGCCCACTGGACGACAGCGCCGTACTTGGCCGCTACCGCCAGCCGGTGGCCTCGGCCGGGCAATGGCTGGCCGGCCTCGGGCTGGCGCTGATGGTCATCGTGCTGGTGATCGCGATACCGGCGCCGCGTTACCGCTGGAGCGAAGAGGTGATGGCGCGCGACGAAATCCGCGACTTCATCGGCGCCGACCGCCGCATCGCCCACCGCTGGAACACGCTGATCGGCGACGCCCAGCGCAATGGCGCCAGCTTCGACGACCTTGCCGGGCAGATCGAAAGCGAGGTTGCGCAACCCTACCAGCAGAGCTTCGAGGACCTGAGCGAACTGCACCTGAGCCCCGCCGCGCCGTCGGCGGCTACCTTGCGCGAACTGCGCCAGTACGCGGAAGCTCGCCGCGATGCCTCGCGCGCGCTGGTCGAGGGCCTGCGCGCGCACGACATGGACGCCGTGCGCGATGCGCTCGAAGCGGCCAGCCGCGCCGGCGAGCGACCGCCCGCCGCAAGTCGCCCCGCCCCGGCCCGCTGATCATCCGGACCCCGCCGTGCCGCGCCGCTGGATCGCCCACCTCGACATGGACGCCTTCTTCGCGTCGGTCGAACTGCTGCGCTACCCCGAACTGCGCGGCCAGCCCATGGTGGTCGGCGGCGGTGCCCGGCATCAGCCGGAACTGCAGGCCGACGGCACGCGCCGCTTCGCCCGGCTGCGCGACTACGTCGGCCGCGGCGTTGCCACCACCGCCACCTACGAGGCGCGCGCCTTCGGCGTGCATTCGGGCATCGGTCTGATGAAGGCCGCTGCGCTGGCCCCGGACGCCGTGCTGCTGCCGACCGATTTCGACGAATACAAGCGCATGTCGCGGCTGTTCAAGCAGACGGTGCTGGCGCAGGTGCCGGTGATCGAGGACCGCGGCATCGACGAAATCTATTTCGAACTGACCGATCTGCCGGGCGCGCAGGACGCCGTCGGCGACGACCCGCACGGCGGCGTGCGCGCGATCGCGAGCCGCATCCAGCAGGCGGTGAATGCGGCGACCGGCCTCAGCTGCTCGATCGGACTGTCGCCGAACAAGCTGCTGTCCAAGATCTGTTCCGACCTCGAAAAGCCGCGCGGCCTGACGGTCATCACCGAAGCCGACATCGCCACCCGCATCTGGCCGCTGCCGGCCAAGCGCATCAACGGCATCGGCCCCAAGGCGAGCGCGAAGCTCGAATCGCTGGGCATACGCACCATCGGCGAGCTGGCGGCCGCCGAGCCACACTGGCTGATCGAACAGTTCGGCCGCAGCTACGGCGCCTGGCTCGCCGCCGCCGCACGTGGGCAGGACGAGCGCCCGCTCAGCTACAGCCGCGACCCGAAATCGATCAGCCGCGAAACCACCTTCGAACGCGACCTGCACGCGAAACACGACCGCGAGGAACTGGGTGGCATCTTCACATGGCTGTGCGAGCGGCTGGCCGACGACCTCAGACGCAAAGGTGTCGTCGCGAAATCGGTGGGTGTGAAACTGCGGCAGGACGACTTCCGCATCGTCACGCGCGAAATCACGATGGATGCCTACACCGCGGATGCAACGGTGATCCGCCGCCACGCCGGCCTGTGTCTGAAACGGATGCCGCTTGAACGTCGGTTCAGACTGCTCGGCGTACGCGCGGGGCACCTGCTGTCGGCGGAAGATCTCGCTGACGCGCCCACCGGCCACGACGAAGGCCAGCTCGCGCTGCCGTTCTGAGCACGCCCTGCGCAGCGCGGGCCAGGCGCCCATCCGGTCGGAGCAGCCTCAAGCTCGACGCCGTCGCCGCAGTCCGCGGGCTTCGATGCACGCTGCCGTCGGGGTCAAGACCCCTCCCACAGAACCCCGCGCTGGCTCCACCCGCGAATCGGGTGCGATCCCTGTGGGAGCGGCCTTGGCCGCGACAGGGCCTTGGTAGTCCGCAGGCTTCGATGCAGGCTGCTGTCGGGGTCAAGACCCCTCCCACGGAACTTGGTCCTGGCTCGATCCACAGATCTGGCTCAGGTCTCCTGTGGGAGATTCTATGTTCCGCCGCAAGCGTTTTCGTGTTGTTTCGGGACATAGTCGGCCGCGTTCTTCATCAGAGAGAAGGCAACGCGAGCGAGTTTTCTTGCCAGCGCAACCAGCGCCTGGGTGCGGCTGAATCCGCGCTGGAGCATGCGCTGGTAGAACGGCTGCCAGGTCGTGGATCTGCTGGCCGCCATGGCGGCGTTGTAGAGCAGGCGGCGCATCTCCGAGTCACCCTTCTTGCTCAGCGCACGGCGTCAGGTCTTCTTGCCCGAGTCGCGCACGCTGACGTCCATGCCAAGGAAGGCGATGAAGGCGTCCGCACCGCTGAAGGGAGCGCGATGGAACGCCGCGCACAGGCCAGCGGCGGTGAGCGCGCCGACGCCTTCGATCTTCAGGATGCGCCGGTACGGTTCAGTCCATCTGCTCTCGTTGATCAGCGAGGCGATGCGCTGTTCGAACCGTTTGATCAAGGCGGTGAGCCGCGCGAGAGCCACACGCACTTCGCGACCAAAGCCGGGCAGATCTTCCATGCTCTGACGGATGCGACCCAGGCTGCGTACCACGGTTGCGCGACGACGCAGCAGGCTGCGCAGTTCGGTGACCGCGGGCGCCGGGAGCGAGAACGGGCGCAGATCCGTGCCCTCGTGCGCGAGGTAGCGGGCGATCAGGCGTGCGTCGTGCCGATCGGTCTTGGCGCGCTGGCCCACGGTGTCGCGGTACCTGGACAGCTTGAAGCCGTCGATCAGAAACACCTGATGTCCGGCCTTGATGAGCAACTCGACGAGCGTGCAGTGATAGCTGCCGGTCGATTCGCAGGCGATGCGCTGGGCACCTCTCGGCAGCGTGCGCAACCAGCCGCGGATGGCCGCAGCGGTGTTGTCGATGCGCGTCACCTGCGCGCTGGGGTACTCGGCGATGTCCAGCCAATGCTTGGAGATATCGATGCCAAAGCACACTGCCTCGTTCTGACTTGTCACGATGGGGCCCTCCCGACTAAGGTTCAAAAGGCTTGTCGGGATTCACCACAGCACTGGCTTGCAGGGTATGGACGGTACCGCGGTCACGGTCCGATGGATTCCTGATCGGTGCTTGGGGTGAGGGCGGGACATCTCTCCCTCTGTCTGTACGTGCTTGCCGTCAGATCCGGACTGGGTCCCTCCGCCCGACAAGCTATTCCTACGCTTGCCAGGGCAGAACATACAAGCGGCCTCGGCCGCGACGCGGCCAGGGCCACAGCGCCTCAGGTGCGCAGGAAGCGAGCCTCGAACTCCTCAGCCGGCACCGGCTTGCTGCACAGATAGCCCTGCCAGGCGTCGCATTCGCGGTCCTTCAGGAAGGCGAGCTGCTCCTCGGTTTCGACGCCTTCGGCGACCACGCGCATCTTCAGTGTGTGCGCCATCGCGATGATGGTGGCGGCAATCTCCATGTCGTTGCGGTCCTGCGGGATGTCGCGCACGAAGCTCTGGTCGATCTTCAGCACGTCGATCGGGAAGCGCTTGAGGTAGGCCAGAGACGAGTAGCCGGTGCCGAAGTCGTCGATCGACAGCGCAACGCCGAGCGCCTTCAGCGCGCGCAGGCGCTCTTCGGTCTGCTGAAGATCGTCAGCCAGCATCGATTCGGTCAGTTCGAATTCGAGCCGTCCGGCCTGCAGACCGGACTCGGCCATCAGCGCCGACAGGTAGTGCGCCATGTCGGCGTGCTGCAACTGGCGCGCTGACAGGTTGACGGCGATGCTGAGCGCATGGCCGGCCTCCTGCCAGGCACGCGCCTGGGCACAGGCGGTGCGCAGCACCCACTCGCCGATCGGCACGATGAGGCCGCTTTCCTCGGCCACCGGAATGAAACGGGCCGGCGACACCATGCCCTCGTCCGGATCGATCCAGCGGATCAGCGCCTCGGCCCCGACGACGCGGCCGCTCGCCATGTCGATCTGCGGCTGGTAATGCAGACGGAATTCGCCACGTTCGAGCGCGCGGCGCAGTCGCGTATCCAGATGCAGTCTGTCCTGCGCGGCCCGGCTCATCGCCTCGGTGTAGAAGCGGAAGGCGCCGCGGCCGGCCTCCTTCGCCTGATACATCGCGACGTCGGAATGCTGGATCAGTTCGGTCACCGTGGTGCCGTCTTCCGGATAGACGGCGATGCCGATGCTGGCGCCGATGTAGATGTCGCGCCCCTGGGCGAGGCGGAACGGTGCCTGCATCAGTTCGAGCAGCGAATGGGCCACGTGGGCGGCATCCTCGGGCGCGGTCATGCTCTCGATCAGCAGCACGAATTCGTCGCCGCCCAGACGTGCCAGCGTGTCGGCCTCGCGCAGGCGCGCGCGCAGGCGCTGCGCGATGGCGCTCAGCAGTTCGTCGCCAACCGGGTGGCCCAGGCTGTCGTTGACGTTCTTGAAGCGGTCGAGGTCGATGAACAGCAGCCCGACGTGCTCGTGCTGCCGTTCGGCACGCTCGATCGCGTGCTGCACACGCGACTGCAGCAGCAGGCGGTTCGGCAGATCGGTCAGCGGGTCGTGATGCGCGAGGTGATCGAGCTTGGCTTCGGAGCGCTTGAGCTGGCTGATGTCGGTCATCACCGCGACGTAATGACTGGCCTGCCCCGATTCGTCACGCACCGTGCTGATGTTCAGCAACTGCTGATACAGCTCGCCGTTCTTGCGCCGGTTCCACACCTCGCCCTGCCAGAAGCCGCTGTCCAGAACGGCGCGCCACATCGCCTTGTAGAAGGCCGGTTCGTGACGACCCGACTGCAGGATGCGCGGATTATTTCCCAGCACCTCGAATTCGCTGTAGCCGGTGATGTCGGTGAAGGCACGATTGACGGCGACGATGCTGGCGTCCAGATCGGTGATGAACACGCCGTCGCGCGTGCTCTCGAATACCGCCGCCGCCTGCCGCAGCGCGCGACCGGCGCGTACCTTCTGCACGGCCAGCGCAGTGATGCGGCTGAATTCGACGATGAGCTTGAACTGTTCGTCATCGGGCAGGCCGGGGGCGTCGTGATAGACGGCGAAGGAGCCGAGCACGCGACCGGCCTCGTCCTTGAACGGCACCGACCAGCAGGAGCGGAAACCGACGCGACGCGCGAGATCGACATAGGGCGCCCAGTACGGGTGGTCCATCACGTCGGCCACCAGCACCGGCTCGCCGCTCCAGATCGCCGTGCCGCATGAGCCGACGCCTTCGCCCGGCTGCAGCGCCTCGAGTGCCTGGTTGTAGTAATCGGGCAGACTGGGCGCCGCCCCGTTGCGCAGATGACCGCTGGCTTCGTCGAGCAGCACGATGGACACGCGCATGTCGGCCTCGATCGCCTGCATGCGCAGCGCGATCGTTTCGAGCACGGATTCCAGCGGTGCCACCTGCACCACGCGGTCGAGCACGTCGACGCGCGCCTCGTTCACCAGCGCGGCGCGCTTGTTCGCCGTGATGTCGGTCCACGAGCCGACGATGTCGACCACCGGTGCGCCTGCCTCGCTGACCCGCCGCAGTTCGTCGCGCACCCAGATCTCGCGGCCGTCGCCGCAGCGGAAGCGGTATTCGTGGCTCAGATGACCGTCGCGCATCAGCGTCGCCATGCCGGCGAGTGCGCGGTCGCGATCCTGCGGATGCAGATGATCGATCCACCAGCCCGGCTGCATCGCCTCGGCGATCGAGTAGCCGAGAATGCGGCTGACGTTCTCGCTCACCCAGGTCGCGTGCGCCGTCCCATCGAGCACACGCAGGCTATAGACGATGGTCGGACTGGACGCCAGCAGTTGCGCCATGCGCTGGTTGGTGTCGCGCAGGCGCCGCTCCTCGCGCGCCAGTTCGGCACGGCGATGCACCTTCTCCAGCGTGGACGGCAGTTCGTACAGATAGCCCTCGTGCTGCACGAGGTAGTCATCGACGCCCAGATGCAGTGCGCTGGACGCGAGTTCTTCGCTTTCGCGGCCGGCCATCATGACCACGGGCAGCTGCAGCAGGCGCTCCAGCCGGATGCGTCGGACCAGTTCAAGCGCGTCCGCCGGATGCGGACCGGCATCGAGCAGCAGCACGTCGAATTCGGCTTCTTCGCCGGTGGCCGGCAAGCGGGGCGCAACGTCGTCGACGCGGACGACCGCATCGAGCCGGATGTGCGGTGCATGCTTCAGCAAGTGCCGGCGCATGCGCTCCAGTTCGTTTCCGCTGGCAGCAGCCGACAGTACGCGTATCGGCCGGTCGCGCCGCGCCTTCATCGAGCGCTGGCGCAGTACGGCCGCTTCCATCACGCGCGGCAGGCGTTCCAGATACTGGTCGCGCTTGATCAGGTAGTCGTCGGCACCCGCCTTCAACGCGGCGATCGCCGCGTCGCCGTCGCCCGAGCCGGTCAGTACGACGACGGCGAGCGGCCAGCCCTGTTCGCGCACGTGGGCGAGCAGTTCCAGCCCGGTGCCGTCCGGCAGCTTGAGGTCGGTCAGCAGCAGGTCGAACTGCCCGGATTCGAGCAGGCTGCGCGAACGCGCCAGCGTGGTCGCGATCTGCAGCTCGATGTCGCGCCCGCAGCGTGCCAGCGCCCGCTGCGTGAGATCGGCGTCGAACTCCGAATCTTCGGTATAGAGGACGCGCATCACACCGGGCGCTGGTTGAGTTCGCACCAGTAGCGTTCGATCTGTCCCGCCGCCTCGACGAAACGATCGAAATCCACCGGTTTGACGATGAAGGAATTGACGCCCAGCGCGTAGGCGTCGTGCAGGTCGCGGTCTTCCGACGACGAACTGAGCACGACCACCGGAATGCGCCGGTACTTCGGATGCGCCTTCAGGTGGCGCAGCACCTCGATGCCATTCACGCGCGGCAGGTTGATGTCGAGCAGGATCAGCGACGGCGGCGTGTCGCCCGCCTCCCAGCGGTCGATCAGGCCGATCGCCTCCTCGCCGTCACGGGCGATGCTGATCGGGTTGTGCAGGTGGCTGCGCGCAAAGGCGCGACAGGTGAGGTCGATGTCGACCGGATTGTCCTCGACCAGCAGTATGGGCAGCGTGAAGGGTTGCTGCTGGTTGACCGCAGTGATCATGCAGGAAACTCCA
Organism: Methyloversatilis sp. NSM2; assembly: GCF_038066675.1. Lineage (NCBI taxonomy): Bacteria > Pseudomonadati > Pseudomonadota > Betaproteobacteria > Nitrosomonadales > Sterolibacteriaceae > Methyloversatilis > Methyloversatilis sp. NSM2. The sequence continues at coordinate 388,233 of NZ_JBBUKV010000001.1, read as the reverse complement.
GATTGAAACAGGCGCCTTCGCCGGGCGCACTTTCCGCCCACACGCGACCGCCCATGCGCTGCATCGCCTTGCGCACCAGCGCCAGGCCCACGCCGGTACCGGCGAACTCTTCGCTGCGGTGCAGGCGCTGGAATATCTCAAAAATCCGCTCGTGGTACTTCATGTCGAATCCGATGCCATTGTCGCGTATCGACAGCACGATGCGCTCCCCTTCGCTTCGCGCACTCAGCGTGATGGTCGGCGGCTTCGCATCGCGGCTGAACTTCAGCGCGTTGTCGATCAGATTGCGCAACACCAGGTCCAGCCCCTGCCGGTCGGCGCGCACGATGAGCGACGGCACCTCGCCGACGATCTGCGCCGACGCTGCCGCGATCTCGTCGGCGCGACGGGTCAGCACGCTGCGCATCAGCTCGCCCAGATCGACGCGGCTCGCCTCCAGCGCGCGCCGCTCCATGCGCGAATAGGCCAGCAGGTCCTCGATCAGGGCGTGCATCTGTGACGCACCGTTGCGGATATTGCCGAGAAAACGTTGCCCCTGCTCGTCGAGCCGGTCACCGTAGTCCTCGATCAGGATGCGGCTGTAGCCGTCGATGCCGCGCAGCGGCGCCTTCAGGTCGTGCGACACGGCGTAGGAAAAGGATTCGAGCTCCTTCATCGCCGCGGTGAGCGCCTGCGTGCGCTCGCTCACCCGCTGTTCGAGGTCGCGGTTGAGCGCGCGCAGTTCGTCCTGCGCGTCGCGCAGTTCGGTGATGTTGCGCGCCATGCCGAGCACGCCGATCAGCGTGCCGTCCTCGCTGCGCATCGGTACCTTGATCGTCTGCACGCGCAGGCATTCGCCGGTCACGTCCGAACTGACCGTGGATTCATGGATGCTGCGCAGCCCGGTGCGCACGGTTTCCTCGTCCTGCGCGCGGAAAAGGTCCGCCACCTCGGTCGGGAAGAAGTCGTGGTCGGTCTTGCCGGCGAGATCGGCCTCCGGCAGGCCGAAGAACTGTTCGACCATGCGGTTGCACGACAGGTAGCGGCCTTCGATGTCCTTCACCCAGACGAAATCCGGCAGCGCCGAAAACAGCGTGCGCAGGTAGGTGCGTTCCTTTTCGACCGCCTTTTCCGCGCTGCGCCGCGCCGTCACGTCGACGTCCATGCAGACGAAGATCGGTTCGCCCTGCAGGCCCGGAATGGCAAAGGTGCTGGCCTCGACCTGGCGCAACGCACCACTGCGGTGGCGCACCGTGTATTCGAGCGGTCCGATGCGCACCTTGTCGCGCTCGACGCGCGCCAGCAGTTCGACGAAATCGCGAGCTTCGTCGCTGCCGAACATCAGTTCGTCGACGCCGCGCCCCAGTGCCTCGTCCATGCTCCATCCGTACAGCGTTGCCGAGGCGTGATTCCAGTACAGCACGCGACCGTCGCGATCGAACCACTGCACCGCCACGTTCGGCGCGTATTCCAGCGTCGCGCGCAGGCGTTCCTCCGAGGCGCGCAGCGCCTGTTCGGCCTCGACCGAGGCGCTCACGTCGAGCAGCATGCCGGTGTACTTGATCACCCGGCCGGCGGCGTCGGTGACGCATTCGGCCGACGGCTGCAGGTGGCGGACCGGTCCGCGCTCAGGGGCCGTGCGGTAGATCGTCGGCGTAAGGTGGGGCGCCGCCTCGGCCATCTGCCGCATGGCCTGCGCCACGCTCGGCCGGTCGTCCGGGTGAATGCAGGCGAGGTAGTCGTCGATCGGCGGGATGCCGGCAGCCGGATCGAGCCCGAAGAACTCGTACATCTGCTCAGACCACCAGCCGCGCCCGAGCGCCGGATAGAACTCCCAGCTGCCGAGGCGGGCGATGCGCTCCGCCGCCTGCAGACGATTGCGCTCCAGCTTGAGCGCCTGCTCCGCCTCGTGCCGCGACGTGATGTCCTGCACGACCGCGATGTGGTAGTCCGGCGCCTCACCGGGCGCCCACAGCGGCGTCACGCTGAAGTTCACCCAGACGATGTGACCGTCCTTGTGGACCAGGCGCTTGTCCATCGAGAACTCACGGATGTCGCCGCGCTTGAGCGCCTCCATGTGCTGCAGGTCGACCGCCAGATCGTCGCGGTAGGTGATGCGCATGAAATCGAGCGCCAGCATTTCGTCGCGGCTGTAGCCGACGATGGCGCAATACTTCGCGTTCACGTCGACGAAGCGTCCCAGCCGGCTGTCGATGCGGGCGACACCGACGCCGGCCTGCTCGAACACGGCGCGCATGCGCGTCTCGCTGTCGCGCAGCGCCGTGTGCTGCGCCTGCAGCTTCAGCGCCATGTCGTTGATCGCACTGCCGATCTGCGCCAGTTCGTCGCGGCCGTCGATGCTGACGCGGGTGTCGAGCCGCCCGCGGCCGACCTCGCGCACCGCATCGACCAGCCGCTGTGTGCGACGGAACCAGATCAGGTGCAGGAACAGCGCCAGCAGCAGCGCGGACAGCAGGATGGTCGCCGCATGGCGCCACAGTTCGAGCCGGCTCGCGTGCAGCCGCTGCGCCAGTGGCAGTTCGAGGTCGGTACGCACCAGCAGGCGGTGACCGGCGGCCAGCGTCAGCACGGCCAGCAGAGCCCGGCCGTCGGCCGAACGTTCGATGCGCAAGGAGCGGTCAGGGGACGTGTTCAACGCAAGCAGCGGGTTGCCGGCCGGGTCCATCACCTTGTCGACCAGCGGCTGCCCGACGTCGGCGCGCGCCAGCGAACCGACGACGCGTCCGCCGGGCGCGATCAGGTAGGCGTGCGTCAGGTTCGGGCGCAGGCCGAGTTCGGCCACCATGCGGCGCAACTGCGGAAGGTTGTCGTTGGCGATGTGCAGATCGAGCACCGACTGCTCGACACCGAGGCGCTCGGTCAGCGACTGCGACTGTTCGTACTCCACCAGTTGCCGGTATTCGCGCACCTGCAAAATGTTGTTCAACACGGCCAGCAGCAGCGCAAACACGGTCAGCAGCAACGGCACCAGCGTGCGCGAGGGCAGCTTCATTGCGCGCCCTTCCCGTCACGGGCCGGTACCAGGCCGGGCACGAACAGGCGCGACCAGTCGGGGTCGGCCATCATGCGGCCGCTGGCCTTGAGGTCGCTCGACAGCCGCGCCAGACCCAGCGCCGGCGCATCGGTCGGTGCGGCGAGCAGAGCCCGGCTCTGCGCGTCGCTGTATATGTTCAGGCGGGACAGGGCCAGCGCGTACTCATCGACGCTGAGGTCGGCGCCGGCCGCCAGCGAATTCGCCGCCTCGGCCGGACGTGCCAGCATTTCGCGTCGGCCGGCTTCGAACGCATCGAGCAGCACCTGCACCTGATGCGGTCGCGCCTGCAGCGCGTCGGCGCGCACCACCAGCACATCGACGACCTCGCCCATCATGTTGGCGCTGTCGAGCACGACGACGAAGCCGTCCGACGACAGTCTGGAAATGACCGGCTCGAAGGTGATCACCGCATCGACACGGCCCGCCTTCAGCGCCGATTCGTGCTCGACCACCGGCAGCATGACCAGGCTCACCTCGTCACGCCGCAGGCTGCCTGTTTCGAGCAGGCGCTGCAGCATGATGGCTGCCAGCGCGGTGTCTTCGAGGCCGATGCGCCCACCTCGCAGGCGATCGGCCGAACCGATGCCGGGGCGCGCAAGCACCGCGTCGGCGCCCCTGGACAGGCTGAGCACCGCCACCACCCGCACGTCGATGCCCGCCGCCGCCAGTTCGACCGCTTCCGGCAGCGTCAGCCCGGCGGCCTCGATCAGGCCGTTGCGCAACTGGCGCGCGCTTTCACTGCTCGTTTCGAGCTCGACCACACGCAGATCGGACGGATCGAACAGGCCACGCTCGCGCGCCAGCACCAGCGGATCGTAGCCCACCCAGGGATTGAGACCGACGCGCAGCGGCAGTTGCGGCGCCTCGCCACAGCCGGCCAGCAGAGTCAGCGCCAGGCCGGCGACGAGCGCGCGCAAGGCGGACACGACACGGCCGGGCAGACGGCCCGCAATCGGTTGTTCTGTCATGCAGCAGGTTCCGGGCGGCAGGAATGTTGGCGGCAACTCGGCAGGGCGGCATCGCTCGCGCGTCGGCAATTCTGCACGCCCGTCGCGCCGTCCCGGCGCAAGCGCGTGCCCGCTGCCGGACGCACGAATCGATGATCAACAGACCCTACCATGACCTGCAGGGTGCAACGGCTGCCCCAGATCAATCTTTAGTGCGGACGGTCTGGCGTCAGGTCGCCGCCAGCAATGCGCGCGCCACCGCCAGGGCGGCATCGTAGTCAAAGGCGGCAATGCAGCGCAGCAGGTTTGCGCCATCCGGCCCCAGCGCGTGCAGGACGGCCGCCGACTCGCGCGCCAGCTCACCGGCACGGGTGTCTCCTGCTTCGAGCAGCGGTAGCAGGCGCTCGACCACCGCCCTGGCCTCGCCGATACACGGCTGCGGCGACTGCTCCGAAGCCGCGTCGCCGGCGCCGAGCCAGCGCAGCAGCAGCGTGTAGAAGGCTTCCGGCTCGACCGGCTTGGCGATGAAGTCGTCCAGTCCCGCCGCCGCACAGGCGGCACGGTCGTCAGCGAAGGCGTTGGCAGTGACGGCGACGACCGGCACCGCCTCCCAGCCGGGCAGCGCACGCAGCTGGCGCGTGGCGTCGATGCCGTTCAGGCGCGGCATCTGCAGATCCATCAGCACCAGGTCGTAGCGCTCGCCGGCCGCGCGCTCCAGCGCCTCGACACCGTCGGCGGCGACGTCGGCCTGCAGGCCGGCATCACGCAGCAGCGCCAGCAGCACCTCGCGGTTGATATCGTGGTCTTCGACCAGCAGGATGCGTTTGCGGCCGAAATCCCGCTCCAGACGCGCCCGCGCGTCGACCACGAACGGCGCCGCCGGGTCGACCATGTCGGCCACCACGCCGAGCCGGGCGGTGAACCAGAAACGGCTGCCGCGCCCCGGCTCGCTGCTGACGCCGGCATCGCCGCCCATCAGGTGCGCCAGTCGGCGTGTGATCGACAGCCCCAGTCCGCTGCCGCCGTACTTGCGCGTGGTCGATGCATCGGCCTGCTCGAAGGCGCTGAACAGGCGGGCGAGATCGTGCGCCTCGATGCCGATACCGGTGTCGCTGACCTCTAAGCGCAGCAGCACACTGTCGTCGCCACGCTCGACCACGGCGACGCTCAGCGTGACGCTGCCCTGCTCGGTGAACTTGACCGCATTGCTGAGGTAGTTGAGCAGCGCCTGGCGCAAGCGGGTGACGTCGCCACGCAGCGTCGCCGGCACGCCGTCGTCCGTCTGCACGCGCAACGCCAGGCCACGTTCCTCGGCGCGCTCTATCATCATCGAGCGCACCTGGTCGAGCAGCCCGTCGAGGCGGAAGGCGGCCGATTCGAGAACCAGCTTCTCCGCTTCGACGCGCGACAGGTCGAGCACGTCGTCGATGATGTGCCGCAGATGTTTGGCTGCCGCGCCGATCTTCTGCGCGTGCTCGCGCTGCGAGGCGTCGAGCGGCGATTTCCACAACAGGTGCGTCAAGCCGATGATGGCGTTCATCGGTGTCCGCATCTCATGACTCATATTGGCGAGAAACAGGCTCTTCGACCGGTTCGCCGCTTCGGCCGCCTCCTTGGCGACAGCCAGTTCGGCGGTGCGCGACTGCACCTGCTCCTCCAGATGCGTGCGGTGGCGGCTCAGTTCGAGTTCCATCCGCCGGCGTTCGGTGATGTCCTGCACGGTTCCGCGCAGGCGCACCACGCGACCGTGCTCGGTCACCGGCGTGCCGAGCACGCGCACCCACTTCTGGCGCCCGGCCCGGGTGGACATCTGCGCCTCGATATCCCACGGTTCGCCCCGCTCGACCGCGCCTTCGATGACCGCCTCGATGCGCACCCTGTCCTGCTCGCAGAAGAACTGCAGCGCGCTGGCCAGCGTATCGACCGACGCCGGATCGGCTTCATGGATGCGCGCCACCTCGTCGGTGGCGCTCAGTCGACCGCTTTCGAGATCGACCGCCCAGGCGCCGATGTGCGCCAGCTCGCCGATCTGGCGCAACAGCGTCTCGCGCTCTTCCTGCGCCTGCACCGCCGCCACCCGCTCGTTCAGATCGGCAAGCACGCAATGCGTGCGCTCGAAGTTCCCCCGCGCATCGAGTTGTACGCGCCCGACCAGCCAGACAACCACGGCGTGGCCGTCGCGATGCTGCAGCCGCAGTTCGGCCTGTATGCGCTCGTCGCGCTTGAAGCGCTCGAAGGTGGCCGCGAATTCCGCGCGCTCGGCGGGCATCCAGAAGTCGCCGAAGGCGCGGCCCAGCAGTTCGCCCTCGCGATAGCCGAGCAAGGCGCAAAGCATCGGATTGACGTGGATGAAACGCCCCTGCGCATCGAGCGACTGGTAGGCCACCGGGAAATGCTCGAACAGGGTGCGGAACCGCTCCTCGCTGTCGCGCAGCGCGCGCTCGGCGGTCAGCCGTTCGGTGATGTCGCGCGCTACGCCGTACAGACCAATCACATGCCCACCGGCGTCGCGCAGCGGGCCCTTGGTACTGAGAAAGATGCGTTCGCCGTCGGCGGTCGGCAGGTGCTCCTCGAAGCGCACCACCTGACCGCCCGCCATGACGATGCGGTCGTTGTCCATTACCCGGCGCGCCACCTCCGGCGGCAGCAGGTCGGCGTCGGTGCGGCCGAGCATGGCCTGCTCCGGAATGCCGAGCAGGCGCACGACTTCCGGATTGCTGACCAGGTAGCGCCCTTCGCTGTCCTTGGCGAACACCGGATCGGAGGCGCTGCGAATGATGGCGTCGAGCAGCGATTCGGCGCGCGCCCGCGCCGTCAACGACACGTTCTCGCGTTCGAGCGCGTCGAGGGCACGCCCGGTCAGGCGGCGCATCAACAGATAGAGCGCACCGGCGGTGACGGCGACGAAGGCCCAGCCTTTGAAGGTGCTGGCCAGCGCGAACCGCTTCGGATCGTCGGTCAGCGCCAGCAGCAGTTCGTCCGACAGCAGTATCCACAGCGACGCGATGCCGGTGTAGGCGAGCACCGTCATCCGCATGCCCCAGATTGCGTCGCTGCGCGCCTGCGCCGACGGCGACGCGGCAGACCACTCAGGTCGGGTCGGCATGTCGCCTCGCGATGTCGATGAAATCGGGATAACGCTCGATGAACACGTCGACGACGTCCGGATCGAAATGCGAGCCCCGTCGCTCGACAATGTAGGCGCGCACCTCGTCGGCCGGGAACGGCGACTTGTAGACGCGGCGCGACATCATCGCGTCGAACACGTCGGCCACCGTCATCAGCCGTGCCGCCAGCGGGATCGCGTCGCCGGCCAGCCCGTCCGGATAGCCGCTGCCATCCCAGTGTTCGTGATGCCAGTGCGCGATGTCGCGCGCCAGTGCGAGGAAGGCGGCCGGCTTGACCTCGTCGCGCTCGGCAAACTCGATGGCACGCGCGCCCATTTCGGCGTGGGTCTTCATTACGGCCCACTCGTCGGCGTCGAGCTTGCCGCGCTTCTGCAGGATGTGGTCCGGAATGCCGACCTTGCCGATGTCGTGCAGCGGCGCCGACCGGGTGAGCAGGTCGATCCAGGCCGGCGTCAGCACCGGTGCGAAGCGCGGATCGTCCGCCAGCGCCTCGGCCAGCACGCGAACGTAGGCCTGCGTGCGGCGGATGTGACGTCCGGTCTCGTGGTCGCGCGTCTCGGCCAGATTGGCCAGCGCGCGGATGCTCACCGCCTGGATCTGCTCGTTCTCTTCCATGCGCCGGCTGACTTCGGCCTCCAGCCAGGCGTTCTGGTCGCGCATCAGGTCGCGCGCCAGCTTGGCCTGCAGATGGGTACGCACGCGCGCCAGCAGCACCGCGGGCTTGATCGGCTTGGAGATGTAGTCCGCCGCGCCCATCGCCAGCCCCGCTTCCTCGTCGCCGGCTTCGGTCAGCGCCGTGACGAAGATGACCGGAATCCCGCTGGTCGCGGGGTCCTTCTGCAGCCTCTCGAGAACCGTATAACCGTCCATGCCGGGCATCATTACATCAAGCAGGACGAGCGACGGCGCATCGCGGTCGCTTGCCAGGCGCAGTGCTGCGGCACCGTTCTTCGCCGCTTTCACGCGATAACCAGCGCTGCGCAGCAGGCCGTCGAGCACCTCGAGGTTTTCCGACATGTCGTCGACGATCAGTATCGTCGTGCTCGCTGGGTCCAGTCTTCGGTGCAAGGTAGTGATTTCCGCGTGCGCTTTGTGACAGGCGGAGACTGCACCGGTTCGGGGGCGGCCGACAACATCTGTGTGCGCAAACAGATCGGAAACGCAGAAATTTTTACAGTCTGCCCGCCCAGGCGGCCGCTGGCGGGCAGACCGTCGCGATCAGTCGGCGGGCGGCTTCAGCGTGAAACTGAGGGTGGCGAAATGTTCGACCAGATCGACCTTGCCATCGGCATCGCCGCGTACGGCGCGTTCGGTGTACTCGGCGCGGATCACGTTGAGGCCCTGGTTGCGCACCGTGATGGTCGCCAGCCCGTTGGCGTCGGTCCGCACCGAGGCGCCGTCCGGGTCATTGACCAGGTCCGGCCACACCTCGACGCCGGACACCGGCCGGCCTTCATGCAGTACGCGTACGGTAATCGGATCACCACTGCGCTGCGGAAAGCGACCGCCCACAGACACGATCTGGAGAGCCATGCCGGTCACCGGCTGCATCTCGCCGACCGGCGCCATCAGAAGATGCGTGCCGTACTTCAGGTAGCGACCGGTAGTGGTCGCCGTGGGCACGCTTTCCTTCGTGCCGGCCATCCACTTGCCCGACGGCAGGCGCGACCAGTAGCCGTTGTCCATCGTCGTCGCCAGCACGACTGCCGCGGCATCGGCGCTGACGAACACCATGGGCTCGACCGGCACGGTGTGCACCGGCAGCGGCCGACCGGCCGCGTCGAAGGCCTGCAGCGCCGTGATGCGGTCACGTCGGCTGAACACCTCGACGTCCTCGGCGCCCTCGCCATAGACCAGCGCCAGCCGGCCGGCGCGCTGGGCGAACCAGATGCCGTGCGCCCAGCCGGGCGTTGCCATCGTCAGCAGCAGCAGCGCCGCCATCATGCGGTATGCGTTCATCGCGCTCACCCCGCGCTCAGAAATCGACGCTAGCCGACAGCAGCAGCGTGCGCGGCGCGCCCTGCACCAGGCTGCCGTACTGCGATACGCCGGCCCAGTAATTGCGGTCGAAGGCATTGCGCAGCTGGGCGCGGAAGACGGTGGCGCGGCCGGCGACCGTCGTGCGATAGCGCGCGCCGACATCGACGGTGGTCCAGTCCGACACGCGTAGCGTGTTGGCACGATCGACGTACTGGCTGCCGGTGTGCACCACGTTGCCGGTCAGCGTCACGCCGGGCAGGAAGGTGGCGTCCCACTCGGCGCCGAGGTTGGCCATGAAGGACGGCACGCCGACCGCCGTGCGGCCCAGCGTGGCGGCGGAATTGGTCTGCGTCAGATCGGCGTCGAGCAAGGTCAGGCCGCCAAGCAGGCGCAGGCCCGGCGCCGCTTCGCCGGCCAGCGCCAGTTCGACGCCGCGGTTGCGCTGTTCGCCATCGACCGCGAACACGGTGCCGGTCAGCTGGCCGCTCGGCTTGGTGATCTGGAAGGCGCTCAGCGTAGCGATGACGGCGCCGATCTCGGCCTTCACGCCGACCTCGTTCTGCCGCGCCTTGTAAGGTGCGAACACCTCGCCGGCGTTGCTGGCCGACGGCGGCGCGGTGTCACCGCGGCTCAGACCCTGGATGTGATTGGCGTACAGCGCCACTCCCTGCCATGGCTTGACGACAATGCCGACCAGCGGCGTCAGCGCGTGCTCGTCGTACGCCGTCGTCAGCGCACCGGTCAGCGGATTGAAGTTGTCGGTTTCCACCCGCTGGCGGCGCACGCCCAGCGTCAGCTGCAGGCGCTCGTCGTACATCGACAGCGTGTCGGACAGCGCGAAGCCGCTCAGTTCGGTGTCCGACACGCGCGGCACGTCGCCCGCCAGCTGCACGTCCTGCGCCGGGCTGTCGAAGGGCGCGTACAGATTCGACAGCACCGCGGTGCCATTGGCCGAAATGCGGCCGAGGCGGTCGCGGTAGGTGCTGACCTGTGCGCTCACCACGTGACGCAGCGGACCGGTCTCGAAACGCGCGCGCAGGCCCGCTTCGGCGGTGCTGCGGTCAACGTCGAAGCGGAAACGCTGCGGCACCGTGCTGGTATCGCCGGCCGCATTCAGTACGGTCGGGTTGCCGAACAGGCGATCGACCCGGGTGCGCCCGGCACCGACGCCGGCGAACAGCGTGAGCTGCTCGCTCGCCGCGTACTCGACGCGGGCCAGCACCGACTGGTCCTCGGTTTCGAAACGCTCCCAGCGCTGCGACACGTTGCGCCGTCCGTCGGGCGCCGACGGCACGGCCACACCGGCGCCGAGGAAAGGACGGCGCGACGGCGCGTCGATGTCTTCCCGCTGATCGACGATGTCCAGCGTGGCGCGCAGTCTGTCGCCGCTGTAGTCGAGCGCCAGCGCGCCGACGGTTGCCGCGCGCGACTGCTTGTCGATGCCGGTGTCGCCGTCGTGCACGCTGCCGTTGAAACGGATGCCGACGCGACGATCAGGCCCGAAGCGGCGGCTCAGGTCGAGGTGGCCGCCATACTGCGCGTTCGGCGACGCGCTCGCGGTGAAGCGCGTGAGGTCATCGGCGCCGGCGCGCTTGGGCACGATGTTGATGGTGCCGCCCACGCTGCTGGCCGGCGACATGCCGTAGAGCAGCGCGGTCGGCCCCTTGATCACCTCGATGCGCTCGGCGTAGTCGACCAGCACGCGGTAGTTCGGCGCCACGCCGTAGACACCGTCGAAGGCGATCTCGCCCGAGTTCTGGTCGCCGACCGGAAAGCCGCGGATGAAGAAGGTGTCGAGGATGTCGCCCGGATGGCCGGAAACGCGGATCGACGGGTCGTTGCCAACGACGTCGGCCACGCTGACCGCCTGCCTGTCTTCGATCATGCCGACGCTGTAGCTCGTGACGCTGAAGGGGGCGTCCATCACGTCGGCGTTGCCCAGCATGCCCAGGCGTCCGCCGCGCGCCATCTGGCCGCCCGCCTGCAAAGGCGGCAGCGGATGGAGGGATTCGGCGTCGGCGCGCACGCGCACCGCGTCCAGCACCGGCACTTCGCCACCGGCCGCCGACGGACGCGCGGCCCCCCGGCGGACGGCGTAGCCGCCCCCGCGTGCGACGGCCTCGAACCCGGTATCGGCCAGCAGCGCCTGCAGCGCGCCCTCGACCGTGTAGTCGCCCTCCAGCCCGCGCGAACGCACGCCGGCCAGCTGTGCCGCCTCGTAGGACACGTTGACGCCGGCGATGCGCGCGTATCGGTCGAGCGTCGTGGCCAGCGGTCCGGCAGGCAGGCTGAAATGCAGCACGCCGGCGGCCGACGGCGCGGCAGCCTCCTGCGCACGGACAGCATGCGGCAGTGCGGCCGCCGTCAGGGTCAGGCCCAGCAGGGCGATACGCAACGCGGCAGCGAGCGTCTTCAACGGGGGATGCGCGCGTGCCGGCGACGCGTAAGCGGAAAGAGGAGCATTCATGACGGTGTTCGAGTCCGGTTGGAAGAAGCGCCACCCAAACGGGCGCCTTCACTGCAGAGGCCGGACGAGACCGCGCATCCCCTCACTTCAGTCGAAAATTTCCTGCGCGGCCGTGTTCAGCCTGCCCGGTCCGCCTCGACGATGACCCAGTAGCGGGTGCGGTAGCGCACGACCACCGGCTGCACTTGCGCCAGGAAGCGCAGCGCACGGTCGGTGTCGCGCACATGGAATACGCCGGACACGCGCCAGTCCGCGATCTGCGGATCGCAGACGATGCGGCCGCTGCGATAGCGCGACAGTTCGGCCAGCAGGTCGGCCAGCCGCATGTCGCGGCCGGTGATGACGCCGTCCGTCCACGCATCGTCATCCGCATCCGCCATGACCGGCGGCGAGGTGCCTGCCGGGCCGAGCGCGCTGCGCTCGCCGCTGTGGATCACGACGGGCGCGCCGCCGTCGGCCGGATGCACCTCGACCGCGCCCTCCTGCACGCTCACCCGCGCCCCGGAGCGCTCCAGCCGCACGACGAAACGGGTGCCCAGCGCGCGCAACGAGCCAAAGGGCGTACTGACCCAGAACGGGCGCTTCGCAGCAGCGCCTGCATCGTCGCCGGTGGTGATCATTATTTCGCCACGGCGCAGCACCAGCACACGGCGTTCAGTGGAGAAATCGGCGCTGATCGCGCTGTCCGTGTTCAGCATGACGACGCTGCCGTCGGCCAGACGCAGCGTGCGCTGTTCGCCGACTCTCGTGCTCGCGTCAGCCAACAGACGCTGCCAGGGCGTGGTCTCGCGCACCGCCCATCCGCTCGCCAGCGCCACGCCGGACAGCGACAGCACGCGCAGGGCGCGTCGTCTGCCGGCAGCGGCCCCGCGGCGCCCGGCCTCGGCGGCCTGCAGCACGTCGTGCGCCAACCTTGCCGGCAGGCCGGAGAAGTCGCTGCGCAGCGCCGCCACCCTGCCCCACGCCTGCGCGTGGCGCGGGTCGGCGTCGAGCCAGCGCGCGAAGGCCTGCTTCGCCGCCGGCGTCGCAGCGTTGTAGTCGAGCCGCACCGACCACGCGATCGCCGCATCGACGATGTCGTCCGGCAGGCGCTCGCCGGCCGCGGCAGACAGTCCGCCGCTCACGATTCGAAACGCAGCGCATAGCAGTGACGCAGCGCGCGGGCGACGTAGCGCTCGGCGGTGGCCAGCGACACACCGAGCCGGCTGGCGATCTGCGGGCAACTGAGGCCTTCGAGCTGCGCCCACAGGAAGGCGGTGCGCACCTGCGGCTTCAGGCTGTCGAGCATGCGATCGATCTCGATCAGCGCCTCCAGCACCAGCGCGCGGCTTTCCGGCGACGGCGCTTCGGCTTCCGGCAGCACGGCCAGCGTATCGAGCCAGGCGCGTTCGAGAGCACGTCGGCGCCAGTGGTCGATCACCAGGCCGCGCGCGATGGTCGACAGATAGGCGCGCGGCTCATGCGCACGCACAGGCTGTTGCCGCGTCAGCACGCGGATAAACACGTCCTGCGCAATGTCCGCCGCCTCCATCGCATCACCCAGCTTGCGGCGCAGCCAGCCCTGCAGCCAGCCGTGATGACCCCGGTAGAGATCCTCCGCCTCCCGCTGCAGCTCACATTCGACAGTCCGCACAGCGCACTCCCCTCGCGCCTGGTCCGCTGCTGCGGGCAGGCATCAATGCAATTGATAATTGTTCGCATTGTAGAGAGGGAGGGCGCGGGCGGCAATCGGCGACAGAGAACGGCGACCGGAAAAGAAAAACCCCGGAGCAGGTCCGGGGTTATCTGTCACTTCACGCGCCCGCAGGGCGGTGCATCACTCCCACTCGATCGTCGCTGGCGGCTTGCCCGAGATGTCGTACACGACGCGGTTGATGCCCCGCACCTCGTTGATGATGCGATTGCTGACGCGGCCGAGCAGGCTGTGCGGCAGTTCGGCCCAGTGGGCGGTCATGAAGTCCTGGGTCTGCACCGCGCGCAGCGCGACGACCCATTCGTAGGTTCGACCGTCGCCCATGACGCCGACCGACTTCACCGGCAGGAAGACGGCAAAGGCCTGGCTGGTGAGGTCGTACCAGCTCTTGCCGGTCTGCGGGTCGATGGTGGCGCGCAGTTCCTCGATGAAGATGGCGTCCGCGCGGCGCAGCAGATCCGCATACTCGCGGTGGATCTCGCCGAGGATGCGCACCCCCAGACCCGGCCCCGGGAAGGGGTGGCGGTACACCATGTCGCGCGGCAGACCGAGCGCCACACCCAGTTCGCGCACCTCGTCCTTGAACAGTTCGCGCAGCGGCTCCAGCAGCTTGAGGCCCAGCTGTTCCGGCAGGCCGCCCACATTGTGGTGGCTCTTGATCGTCGTGGCCTTCTTGCTCTTGGCGCCGCCGGATTCGATCACGTCCGGGTAGATGGTGCCCTGGGCGAGGAAGGTGGCGCCCTTGTGGCCACCGTCGCCTGCCTTCAGCTTGGCCGCTTCCGCCTTGAATACCTCGACGAACTCGCGGCCGATAATCTTGCGCTTGGCTTCCGGGTCGGACACGCCCTTCAGGTGGCCGAGGAACTGGTCGGCCGCATCGACGTGGATCACCCGCGCGTGCAGGCGACCGGCGAACATGTCCATCACCATCTTGCCTTCGTTCAGACGCAGCAGACCGTGATCGACGAAGACGCAGGTGAGCTGGTCACCGATGGCGCGGTGAATCAGCGCCGCCGCCACCGACGAATCGACGCCACCGGACAGGCCGAGAATGACCTCTTCGTCACCGACCTGTTCGCGGATGCGCTCGACCGCTTCGGCGATGTAGTCGCCCATGATCCAGTCGCCCTTGCAGCCGCACACGTCGAGCACGAAGCGGCGCAGCAGGTCGGCGCCGCGCGCGGTATGGGTGACTTCCGGGTGGAACTGCACGCCGTAGAAACGGCGCGCCTCGTCCGCCATGCCGGCGATCGGACAGCTGTCGGTCGACGCCATCACGACGAAGCCCGGCGGCAGTTCGGTCACCTTGTCACCATGGCTCATCCACACCTTGAGCATGCCGTGGCCCTGCTCGGTGCGGAAATCCTCGATGCCGTCGAGCAGCTTCGTATGGCCGCGGGCGCGCACTTCGGCATACCCGAACTCACGCACCGTGCCCGCCTCCACCTTGCCGCCCAGCTGCTGCGCCATGGTCTGCATGCCGTAGCAGATGCCCAGCACCGGCACGCCCAGATCGAACACCGCCTGCGGCGCACGGTCGGTCGACTCCTCGTAGGCCGACATGTGGCTGCCGGACAGGATGACGCCCTGCGCGCCGAAGCCGCGCACGAAATCGTCACTAACGTCACACGGATGGATTTCGCAATACACATGGGCCTCGCGCACGCGGCGCGCGATGAGCTGGGTGACCTGGGAGCCGAAATCGAGGATGAGGATCTTGTTGTGCATGGGGTATTCAGGAATCAGGGGACAGGGGCTGGGGACTAGGGGGAGTCCGCGAGGCGCGACGAGAGGGAGGCTTGCAAACCTCTGATCATCCGGCCGAGTTCATCGGCGTCCTTCAGCGTGACGTTCATTCGTTGCGCATCCACGTAATCAGGACGATGCGAAAGAAGGAGCTGGGTTTCGATCTCGGCAAGAGAGCCGGCAGCGATCGACAGAAAACGCAGGAAGTCACGCGTGGAGCTTCTTGCATGGCCTTCTGCGATATTCGAGGGGACCGAAACGGCGGCACGTCGCAACTGGCTCACCAGCGCGAAGCGCTCGCCTTCGGGGAAACTCCGGCTCAGGGAATAGACAGCAAGGGCAAGATCCATTGCTCGTTGCCAGACCAGCAAATCGCGATAGCTGCGCACCTCGCTCATCCAGCCCCAGCCCCTCCAGCCCCTGGCCCCTGTTCCCCAGCCCCTCAATCAACGTGATAGTTCGGCGCTTCCTTGGTGATCTGCACGTCGTGCACATGCGACTCGCGGATGCCGGCCGAGGTGATCTCGACGAACTGCGCCTTCGAGCGCATTTCGTCCACCGTGGCGCAGCCGCAGTAGCCCATCGATGCGCGCAGGCCGCCCATCAGCTGGGTGATCACGTTCACCACCGGGCCCTTATAGGGCACGCGGCCTTCGACGCCTTCCGGCACCAGCTTGTCGGCGTTGGACGCCGGGTCCTGGAAGTAGCGGTCGGCGGCGCCCTGCTGCATCGCGCCGAGCGAACCCATGCCGCGGTAGGACTTGTATGAACGGCCCTGGAACAGTTCGATCTCGCCCGGGGCCTCTTCGGTACCGGCCAGCAGACCGCCCAGCATGACCGCGTTGGCGCCGGCGGCGACCGCCTTGGCGATGTCTCCCGAGTAGCGGATGCCGCCGTCGGCGATCATCGGCACGTCGGTCGAGGCGAGCGCGGTGGCGACGTTGTCGATGGCGGTGATCTGCGGCACGCCGACACCGGCGACGATGCGGGTGGTGCAGATCGAACCGGGACCGATGCCGACCTTGACGCCGTCGGCGCCGGCATCGACCAGCGCGCGCGCAGCGTCGGCGGTGGCGATGTTGCCGCCGATCACGTCGATGTGCGGGAAGGTGCGCTTGACCCAGCTCACGCGGTCGAGCACGCCCTGAGAATGGCCGTGCGCAGTGTCGACGACGATGACGTCAACGCCTGCTTCGGCCAGCGCTGCGGCGCGGTCTTCGGTGCCTTCGCCGACACCGATCGCAGCGCCGACACGCAGTCGGCCGTGCGCGTCCTTGGCGGCGAGCGGGTGTTCGGTCGACTTCAGCATGTCCTTGACCGTGATCAGCCCGCGCAGCGTATCGTTCTCGCCCAGCACCAGCACGCGTTCGAGGCGGTTCTTGTGCATCAGCGAACGCGCTTCGTCGAGCGACGCGCCTTCGCGCACGAACACGACGCGCTCGCGCGGCGTCATGATGCGCGAGACCGGCTGGTCGAGATTGGTTTCAAAACGCAGGTCGCGGTTGGTCACGATGCCGACCACGCGCTCGCCATCGAGCACCGGGAAACCGGAAATGCGATGGCTGCGCGTCAACCCGTGCAGCTCGCGAACCGTCATGTCGGGAGAGATGGTGATCGGGTCCTTCAGGACGCCGGCCTCGAAACGCTTCACCTTGGCCACTTCGGCGGCCTGCTGCTTGGCGGTGAGGTTCTTGTGGATGATCGCGAGGCCGCCTTCCTGGGCCAGCGCGATGGCCAGCCGGGCTTCGCTGACGGTGTCCATTGCGGCGGACAGCAGCGGAAGATTGACGCGGATGTTGCGGGAGATACGGGTACTGAGACTGACGTCGCGCGGCAGCACATTGGAGTGCGCCGGCACGAGGAGCACGTCGTCGAAGGTCAGCGCCTTCTGGATAACACGCATGACTACTTTCCCAACTAGCAAAAACGTATTATACGCCGGTCGACGCAGCCGTCTGCACCCGGCCCTGAAAGCCGCGCCAGAAGGCGCTCAATCGAGGAGTTGTGAAGTGCTCGTCCGTATCGCCGCAGCCGTGCTGCTCAGTGTTCCGCTCGCCTGCGCCGCCCAGGTCTACCAGTACAAGGACGCCCAGGGACGCACCGTTTTTTCCGACACTCCACCGCCGGGCGCCAACGCGACGAAGAAGAACATCAATCCGCCGCCGCCGTCCGGCGACAGTTCGGGCTCGGTCAAGGAGAAGCTGCAGGAGTTCCAGAAACGCCGCGACGAGCGTCTGGAATCGGAAGCCAAACAGGCCAAGGAACAGGCCGAGAAAGACCGGATGGCCGAAAACTGCACACGGGCGCGCAGCAAGCTCGCCGCGCTGCAGTCGGGCCAGCGCATCGTGCGCTTCAACACCCAGGGCGAACGCGAGTTCCTCGACGACGCCGGGCGCGCAAAGGAAATGGAAGAAGCGCAGAAGTCGGTGTCGGAGTGGTGCAAGTAAAGGCGAAGGTCAGGCCGCCGGTTCGGCCTCGCCGCCACCCTTCTTGAGCACCTTGCCCTCGGCGGCGCGCTGTCGCCGCACTTCCTTCGGGTCGGCGATCAACGCGCGATAGATTTCCACGCGGTCGCGATCGCGCAGCACCTGGTCGGCCTTGACCAGCTTGGAAAATACACCGAGCTTGTTCTTCGCCAGATCGATGTCCGGATACTTCTGCAGCAGCCCGGACGCCTCGACTGCCTGCTGTGCGGTAGCACCTGCGGCCAGTTCCATCGTCACGATGTCCTGCCGCTCGGGCAGCGCATAGGCAACCTGCACGTGGATCTTGTCGCTCATCACTGCGTTCCCTGTCCGTACTGGCGATCCGCCTGCTTCACGAAGGCGTCGACAAAGGTGTTGGCGATATGGCTGAACACCGGCCCGACCACCTTCTCGATCAGCCGGCTCGAAAACTCGTAATGCAGGTTGAACTCGACCTTGCAGGCGACCTCGCCCAGCGGCGTAAACAGCCAGGTGCCGTCCAGCCTGTTGAACGGTCCTTCGACCAGGCGGATGGTCATGCTGCGCGGGAACACCTTGTCGTTGGCGGTGACGAAGTGAGCCTTGACGCCGTGGTAGTTGATGTCGATACGCGCGCGCGTCAGCACCTCGGTGCGCTCGATCAGCTGGCTGCCGCCGCACCAGGGCAGAAACTGCGGATAGTGTTCCACGTCATCGACGAGGCGGAACATCTGTTCGGCACTGCGCTCGATGAGCACGGTTTTTCGGACTTCGGCCATGTCATCAGAAGGTAAAATCGCAATTCTATCCGCGGCGGCGCACCCGACGCAGCCCCGATTTCATTTCAGCACGCCCCTCACCGGTTTCACTTCATGAGCATTGCCGACAACAAGAAGGCCTTTCACGACTACTTCATCGAGGAACGCTTCGAAGCGGGCCTCGTGCTCGAAGGCTGGGAGGTGAAGGCGATCCGCGCCGGCCGCACGCAGCTGAAGGAAGCGTACGTGGTGCTCAAGGGCGAAGAGGTGTACGTGATCGGCATGCACGTATCGCCGCTGCCGACCGCCTCCACCCACATCAAGCCCGACCCGACGCGCAGCCGCAAGCTGCTGCTGCACGCGAACGAGATCAGCAAGCTGATCGGTCTGGTCGAGCGCGCCGGCTACACGCTGGTGCCGCTGAACCTGCACTACACCCGTGGTCGCATCAAGCTGGAGATCGGTCTGGCCAAGGGCAAGAAGCAGTTCGACAAACGCGAGACCGAGAAGAAACGCGACTGGGAGCGCGAAAAGGCGCGCCTGATGCGCGACCGCGTCTGAGCGGAACGATCAGGCTTCCGCCAGTTCCGGAAGCGTCGTCCGCGCGTCGTAGCCGATGCGGGCGATGTGCTCAGCCAGCATGGTGTCCATGGTCGAGGCGTGGTGCTCGAACCACACCGGCAGTTCGCGCACCAGTGTGCGCACGATGCCCGCGTCGCCAGCCGCCGCCAGGCGTCTGACCTCGCGCAGCACCTCGAGCACGCGCTCGTGTTCGCCGCGATGACAGTGCAGCGGCGGAAAGTCGGAAGCCTCCATCCACACATCCTCCTGCGCGAAATGCGCTTCGGTGTGCGCCACCAGTTCATCGAGTACCGGCAGCGCAGCGGGGGCCGTCGCATCGTCAAGACGGGCCAGCAGTTGCATGAATTCGCGGTGGATGTCGTCCATCGGCGCCAGGCCGAGTACGTGTTCCTGCTTCAGTTCGAGTGCGGACATGGCGGCTCCTTTTGTGGATGGCGCGCACTGTGCCCGCCGGGCGGACGGTGCACCTTGATCCAGATTAGGTTTGCGCCGTGTCGCGGCCGCCACAATGGCGCCGCGGCGCGGAAGCGCCGCGGCCGGCGGTGCTAAAGTGCGGCCAGATCACGAGAACACGACATGAGCCAAGAAGCCCCCACCCACATCGCCCACATCGGGCTCGGCGCCAACCTGGCGGATCCGGAAAAGCAGGTACGCGCAGCGCTCGACGAACTGGCCGCTACGCCGGGCATCGTGCTCGAACGGAAATCGTCGCTCTACCGCACGGCGCCGATCGGGTACGATAACCAGCCCGATTTCATCAACGCCGTTGCGCGCGTCCGCACGACGCTGGAACCGCAGGCCCTGCTCGACGCCCTGCTCGACATCGAGCGCACGCACGGCCGGGTGCGCGAATTCCTGAACGCGCCGCGTACGCTGGATCTCGACGTGCTGTTGTACGAGGACCGCGTGATCAACACCGACACGCTGAACGTGCCGCACCCACGCGCGCATCTGCGCGCCTTCGTGCTGCTGCCGCTGCTGGAGGTGTCGCCGGACGTTGTGATTCCGGGCATCGGACCGGCGAGCGCCTGGCTCGCCCACTGTCAGGACCAGCCCATCCAGCGCATCGCCGAGTAAGTCGGACGCCGCCGTCAGTGGTGCCCCTGTCGGACCGCCGCAGTCGCGGCCAAGACCGCTCCCACAGGGATAGGCGCCCGAGCAGCGGCCGGAGTCCGAGGGACGGTTCTGTGGGAGGGGTCTTCTGACCCCGACAGCGGCCTGTGCCAAAGCCAGCGGACTGCGGCGCCCGCTCCAACGGTGCAATCTCGATTATTCGTGCTGCCGCAACCGATTGCCGCCCGGCGGGCCGCCGGATCAGCAACTCAGATGCAGGGGCTCAGAAGCCCTGGGCGCACACGCGCTGCGCCCAGATCAGGGCGGCCAGCGTCTTGGCGTCGGTCAGCTCGCCGCGCCACACTGCCGACATCGCGGCTTCCAGCGACAGCGCGGTGACTTCGAGGAATTCACCTTCGTCGAGCGAAGCGCCGACGTGGCGCAGCCCGCGGGCGAGGAAGATTTCGATGCGTTCGTCGGAATAGCCGATGCAGGGGTGCATCGTGCCGAGGTGTTCCCAGCTGTCGGCCTCGTGGCCGGTTTCCTCGCGCAGTTCGCGGATGGCCGTCTGTTCGATCGGCTCGCCCGGATCGATCTTGCCAGCCGGAAATTCGAGGAAGACACGGCGCGGGCCGTAACGGAACTGACGCTCGAACACCATGCGCCCGTCCGGCAGGATGGCGATGATGACGACGGCGCCCGGATGCTTGACGTACTCGCGGATCGCCGGCTTGCCGTCCGGCAGCCGGACCTGATCCTGATAGACCTTGAGCAGAACGCCGTCGTAGACCTGACGGCTGTCCAGCGTGCTTTCCGTCAGGTCTTCCGCCATCCGTCGCTTACTTCAGCGCCTGACCGAGGGCCGACGCACACAGCGCGAGCAGCGACTGCGGCATCAGGCCGATCAGCGCGATCGCCAGCGCATTGACCGACAGCAGCGCGCGCATTTCGGTCGAGGCGACCAGCGGGCTGTTGTCGAGCGGTTCGTCGAAGTACATCAGCTTGACCACGCGCAGGTAGAAGAAGGCGCCGATCAGCGACAGCAGCACCGCGAACACGGCGGTGTAGATGTAGCCGGCCGCGACGACTGCCTGCAGCACGGCAAGCTTGGCGAAGAAGCCGATGAAGAACGGAATGCCGGCCATCGAGAACATGACCATCATCAGCACCGCGGCGAACCACGGGCTGCGGCGGTTCAGGCCCTTCAGGTCGTCCAGCGTTTCCGCCTCGACGCCAGCACGCGTCAGCACCAGCAGCGTGCCGAAGGCGGCGGCGCTCATCAGCACGTAGGCGATGGTGTAGAACATCGCGCTGCCGAAGGCATAGGAAAGGTGGATGTCACCCGACGCGCGCAGTTCGATCACCCCGCTGACCAGTCCGAGCAGCATGAAGCCCATGTGCGAAATGGTCGAGTAGGCCAGCATGCGCTTGACGTTGGTCTGCGCGATGGCGACCACGTTGCCGAGCGCAATCGACAGGATGGCGAGCAGCATCAGCATCTGCTGCCACTCGACCGCCAGCGTGGGCAGGCCGTCGACCAGCAGGCGGATCGCCATTGCGAAACCGGCCAGCTTGGGTGCCGAGCCGATCAGCAGCGTGATCGCTGTCGGCGCGCCGTGATAGACGTCGGGAATCCACATGTGGAAAGGCACGACGCCGATCTTGAAGGCGAGGCCGGCCACCAGGAAGACCAGACCGAAACGCAGCACGTCCATGTTCGTGGAGGGATCGGACAGCTTGCGTGCGATGGCCGAAATTTCCAGCGTGCCGGTGGCGCCATAGATCATCGACATGCCGTACAGCAGCAGGCCGGAAGCCAGCGCGCCCAGCACGAAGTACTTCATCGCCGCTTCGGTCGAGCGCGCCGATTCACGGTCCAGCGCAACCAGCGCGTAGATCGCCAGCGACAGCAGTTCCAGACCCAGATAGAGCGTCAGGAAGTGGTTGGCCGAAATCATCACCTGCATGCCCAGCGTGGCAAACAGCACCAGCAGGTAGTACTCGCCGCGTTCCAGACCGCGCGCCATCAGGTAGTCGCGGCTGTAGACGACGACCGTGAACACCGTGATGTAGAGGCAGCTCTTCAGCACGTCGGCGAGGCGATCATCCACGAACATGCCGCTGAAGGTGAGCGTGGTATCCGGTCCGGCGGTGCCGACCTGGATGGCGAAGGCGCCCGCCAGCGTCGCCAGCGTGAGCAGGTAAGGCAGCCAGCCCTGGCGTTCGGACTTGAAGAGGTCTGCGAGCAGCACGACGCAGGCCATCACCAGCACGAAGATTTCGGCCGATGCGGGGAAGAAGTCAGGCAGAGGGAAGTTCATTCTTTTGGTCCGTCAGAGCTTGCCGGCTGCGACATGGTCGAGCAGCTGGTTCACGGTCGCATGCATGATTTCGGTCACCGGCTGCGGCCAGATGCCCATGGCCAGCGTGCAGATCGCCAGCACGCCGAGGATGAGCATTTCGCGCGCATTGATGTCGCTCAGTTCGGCGACGTGGCTGTTGGCGACGTCGCCGAACACCACGCGCTTGTACATCCACAAGGTGTAGGCCGCGCCGAGGATCAGCGTGGTGGCGGCGGCGAAACCGGTCCAGAAGTTGAACTGGATGGCGCCGAGCACGACCATGAATTCGCCGATGAAACCGGAGGTCGCCGGCAGGCCGGCGTTGGCCATCGCGAACAGCAGGAACAGCGCGGCGAACTTCGGCATCGTATTCACGACGCCACCGTAGTCGGCGATGTTGCGGGTGTGCATGCGGTCGTACAGCACGCCGATGCAGAGGAACATCGCGGCCGACACGAAGCCGTGCGAAATCATCTGCACCAGGGCGCCCTCGACGCCCAGCGGATTGAAGATGAAGAAGCCCAGCGTGACGAAACCCATGTGCGAGATCGACGAATAGGCGACCAGCTTCTTCATGTCTGTCTGCGCCAGCGCGACCAGACCGATGTAGATCACCGCGATCAGCGACAGGCCGATCACCACCGGCGCGAAGTGCTGTGCTGCGTCCGGCACGATGGGCAGCGAAAACCGGAGGAAACCGTATGCACCGAGCTTCAGGCCGATCGCCGCCAGCACGGCCGAACCGCCGGTCGGCGCCTCGACGTGGGCGTCCGGCAGCCAGGTATGCACCGGCCACATCGGCACCTTCACCGCGAAGCTGGCGAAGAAGGCCCAGAAGATCAGCGATTGCGCGGTCATCGCGAGCGGCTCGCGGTGCCAGTCGAGGATGGCGAAACTGCCGCTCTTGTGGAACAGGTAGAGCAGCGCGACCAGCATCAGCAGCGAGCCGAGCAGGGTGTAGAGGAAGAACTTGAAGGCCGCATAGACGCGGTTCTTGCCGCCCCAGACGCCGATGACCAGATACAGCGGGATCAGCGACGCTTCGAAGAACACGTAGAACAGGATGCCGTCGAGCGCCGAGAAGATGCCGTTCAGCAGGCCCGACATGATCAGGAAGGCAGCGAAGTACTGCGAGGGCTTGTACTCGATCACCGTCCAGCCGGCCATCACCACCAGCACAGTGATGAAGCTGTTCAGGATGACGAAGGGCATCGAGATGCCATCGACACCCAGGTGGTAGTTGATGTTGTAGTCGCGCACCCAGGGCATCAGCTCGACGAACTGCATGCCGGCGCTCGCGGTATCGAAGCCGGTGTAGAGCGGAATCGTGACCAGGAAGCCGAAGATGGCCGTGACCAGCGCAATCAGTTTCGAGAAGGCCACATTGCGGCCGTCGCCACTGGCGAGCACGAGCAGACCACCGGCAATCGGCAGCCATACGGCAAGACTGAGAAGGGGAATATCGGTCATTTCTTTGTTTGTTCAGCCGACACGTTCACCGTTCAGGGCAACCGCGTCTGGCACTCCCTCTGAATTCACGCCACGGGCGGCAGCCTCACCGCCCGCACCACATCACTTGAAGCCCAGTCTCCACAGCAGCAGGAGACAGACACCGATCACCATTGCAAACGCGTAGCGGTAGATGTACCCGGTCTGTATGCCGCGGGCGAGGCGCGCAAACGCGCCGACAGCCGAGGCGGAACCGTTGATCAGCACACCGTCGATGATCGTGCGGTCGCCCGCAGCCCACAGGCCGCGACCCAGCAAACGGGCGCCACCGGCGAAGACGATCTCGTTGAAGCGGTCGAAGTAGTACTTGTTCTCGAGCAGCACATTGATCGGGCGGAAGATCGGCGCGATGCGGGCCGGCAGGGAGGGCATCGCGATGTACATGACCCAGGCCAGCACGACACCACCCAGCGCGAGCCAGAACGGCAGCGCGGTGAAACCGTGCATCGCCATGCCGGCGGCCGAGTGGAAGTGCTCACCAACCTTAGCCAGCACGTCGTGCTCCGGCAGCACGGTCACGACGCCGTCGAACCAGTCGCCGAACAGCATGGGCTGCACGGTGAAGTAGCCAATGAACACCGACGGGATGGCCAGCAGCGCCAGCGGCACCCACACCACCCACGGCGACTCGTGCGGCTTCTCGCCCGGGGCGAGGCCATGGTGCTCGTCGTGGTGGTCATCGTCGTGATGATCGTCGCCGTGCGCATGGTAATCGTCGTGCGCCTTGCCGAAGTTCTCCGGGCCGTGGAACACGCGGAAATACATGCGGAAGGAGTAGAAGGCGGTGATGAACACACCGGCAACCACGCAGAAGTAGGCGTAACCGGCACCCGGTATCGTCGAGAAATGCACCGCCTCGATGATCGAGTCCTTCGAGTAGAAGCCGGACAGGAAAGGCACACCGATCAGCGCCAGCGAACCGAGCAGCGACGTGAACCAGGTGATGGGCATGTATTTCCACAGGCCGCCCATATTGCGCATGTCCTGGTCGTGGTGCATGCCCATGATGACCGAACCGGCACCCAGGAAGAGCAGCGCCTTGAAGAAGGCGTGGGTCATCAGGTGAAACACCGCGGCCGAGTAGGCCGACACGCCCAGCGCCACGGTCATGTAGCCGAGCTGCGACAGCGTCGAATAGGCGACGACGCGCTTGATGTCGTTCTGGATGATGCCGAGGAAGCCCATGAACAGCGCGGTCGTCGCGCCGATCACCAGCACGAAGGACAGTGCGGTTTCCGACAGTTCGAACAGCGGCGACATGCGGGTGACCATGAAGATGCCGGCCGTCACCATCGTCGCCGCGTGGATCAGCGCCGAGATCGGAGTCGGGCCTTCCATCGAATCCGGCAGCCAAACGTGCAGCGGCACCTGGGCCGACTTGCCCATCGCGCCGATGAACAGGCCGATACACACCGCGGTCAGCAGCGGCCAGTCGGTACCGGCGACCGTCATGCCGACCAGTTCCTCGCGCTTGGCGAACACCTCGGCGTAATTCAGCGTGCCGGCGTAGGCCGCGATCAGGCCGATGCCGAGCAGGAAGCCGAAGTCACCGACGCGGTTCACCAGGAAGGCCTTCAGGTTGGCGTACACCGCGGTCGGGCGCTTGAACCAGAAGCCGATCAGCAGATAGGACACCAGACCCACCGCTTCCCAGCCGAAGAACAGCTGCACGAAGTTGTTGCTCATGACGAGCATCAGCATCGAGAAGGTGAACAGCGAAATGTAGGAGAAGAAGCGGTTGTAGCCCGGGTCTTCGGCCATGTAGCCGATGGTGTAGAGGTGCACCATCAGCGACACCGAGGTGACGACCAGCATCATCATCACGGTGAGCTTGTCGATCTGGAAACCGATTTCCATCTTCAGATCGCCGCTGGTCGCCCAGGTGTAGAGCGCGCCGTTGAAGCTGTTGCCGGCCTGCACGTCCTGAAAGATGACCCAGGACGCGACCAGTGCCACGGCGACGCCGAGGATGGTGACGCTGTGCGCGACCCAGCGCGGAATGACGCGGCAGAACAGGCCGGCGATGATGGCGCCGAACAGCGGCGCGAGCGGGACGAGCAGATAGAGCTTTTGCATCGATGTCATGTCGCTCAACCTTTCAGGCTGTCCAGATCATCGACGTGGATGGTGTTCAGGTTGCGGAACAGCACCACGAGGATGGCCAGCCCGATCGCGGATTCCGCGGCGGCTACGGTAAGGATGAAGAAAACGAAGATCTGGCCGGACGGGTCGCCGAGGTAGTGCGAGAAGGCGACGAAATTCATGTTCACCGCCAGCAGCATCAGTTCGATCGCCATCAGCAGAACGATGAGGTTCTTCCGGTTCAGGAAGATGCCGACCACGCTGATCGCGAACAGCACGGCGCCCAGCATCAGGAAGTAGGAAAGGGGCAAGGAGGTCATGTCGTGCGCTTCTTTTCTCAGTCTTTCTCGGCCGGCATCGACACCAGGCGCACGCGGTCCTCACGGCGCACCGCGATCTGCTTGGCCGGTTCCTGGAACTTGGTGTCCTTGCGCTTGCGCATGGTCAGCGCGATCGCCGCGATGATGGCGACCAGCAGGATGACCGAAGCCAGTTCGAACGGATACACGTACTCGGTGTAGATCAGGCGCCCCAGTTCCTTGGTGTTGCTGTAGCCGGCGGCGGCGGCCTCGGGTGCCGGCATGCGATCCGCCGAGAAGTACTTCGCGCCCAGCACGGCGAACATCTCGGCCAGCATCAGGCCGGCGACGATGAGCCCCGGTACCAGATTCGCCCAGAAGCCCTCGCGCATCCGTTCGATATTGATGTCCAGCATCATCACGACGAACAGGAAGAGCACCATCACCGCGCCGACATAGACCAGCACCAGCGCGATCGCGAGGAACTCGGCCTGCAACAGCATCCAGATGCCACCGGCGGTGAAGAAGGACAGCACCAGGTAAAGTGCCGCGTGCACCGGGTTGCGCGCAGTGATGACGCGCAGCGATGCAGCGACCAGGATGGCGCTGAGGAAAAAGAAAACTGCGGTCTGGAAATCCATCATCGGTTCGTTCTTGTCCGTTCCCTTGAGCCCTGCCCGCTCTCGCGGGCCCGGCCATCAGCGGTACTTCGAGTCCGCTTCCCTGTCCTTGGCGATCTGCGTTTCATAGCGGTCGCCGACGGCCAGCAGCATCTGCTTGGTGTAGTACAGGTCACCGCGCTTTTCACCGTGGTACTCGAGCACCCGCGTTTCGACGATGGCATCGACCGGACAGGCTTCCTCGCAGAAACCGCAGAAGATGCACTTGGTCAGATCGATGTCGTAACGCGTGGTACGGCGGGTGCCGTCGTCACGCTGGTCCGACTCGATGGTGATGGCCATCGCCGGGCACACCGCCTCGCACAGCTTGCAGGCGATGCAGCGTTCCTCGCCGTTCGGATAGCGGCGCAGCGCGTGCAGGCCGCGGAAACGCGGCGACTGCGGCGTCTTTTCTTCCGGAAACTGCAGGGTGATCTTGCGCGCGAACAGGTGACGGCCGGTCAGCGCCATGCCCTTCACCAGTTCGGTCAGCATCAGCCCGCCGAACAAATCTCTCATCGAACCCATAACGCGTCCCTTACTTCCAGATCGACAGCGGAGACATCATCCAGCCGCCGATGAACACGAGCCACACGATGGTGACCGGGATGAAAACCTTCCAGCCCAGACGCATGATCTGGTCATAGCGGTAGCGCGGGAAAGTCGCGCGCAGCCACAGGAAGAAGAACAGGCAGAAAGCGCTCTTCACTGCCAGCCAGTGGAAACCGTCCGGCAGGAAACCGACCGGCGACAGCCAGCCCCCGAGGAACATGATCGAGGTCAGCGTCGCGATCAGGATCATGTTGGCGTACTCGGCCAAGAAGAACAGCGCGAACGCCATGCCCGAGTACTCGATCATGTGACCGGCCACGATTTCCGATTCGCCTTCCACCACGTCGAACGGCGAGCGGTTGGTTTCGGCCACGCCGGCGATGAAGTAGACGATGAACATCGGGAACAGCGGCAGCCAGTTCCACGACAGCACGCCCAGACCCATGTTGGCGAACATGCCCTCGCCCTGCCCGCGCACGATGTCCGACAGGTTCAGGCTCTGCGACACCATCAGCACGGTCACCAGCGCGAAGCCCATGGCGATTTCGTAGGCGACGATCTGCGCCGCCGAGCGCAGGCTGCCGAGGAAGGCGTACTTCGAGTTCGACGCCCAGCCGGCGATGATGACGCCGTACACACCCATCGACGTGATGGCCATGATGTAGAGCAGACCGGCGTTGATGTCGGCCAGCACCAGACCGTCGTTGAACGGGATGACTGCCCAGGCGGCCAGCGACGGCGCCAGCGCCAGCACCGGAGCCAGCACGAACAGCGTCTTGCTCGACGCCGACGGCAGCACGATTTCCTTGAACAGCAGCTTCAGGCCGTCGGCGATCGGCTGCGCCAGACCGCCCAGCGCCTTGATGCCGAAGAAGGTGACGCGGTTCGGACCGTTGCGCACCTGCATCCAGCCGATGATCTTGCGCTCGGCCAGCGTCAGGTAGGCGACACAGCCCATCAGCGGCAGGATGATCGCGAAGATCTTGACCAGGGTCCATACCGGCACCCAGGCGGCGCCGAGCAGGTCCTGCACGGGTTGCAGCAGCGCGTCCATTACAGGGCCTCCACGTTCAGGATGCCGGACAGCGTGCCCAGCGGCGCGGTCTGCGGCCAACCGGCCGACACGCGCACGCAGCCCGCGGGCACCGTGTCATCCAGCGCAAGATCGAGTTCGCTCGACCAGGCCGAGCCACGCACCCGCACGCGCTTCGCCTCGGTCAGGCCCTGCGCCGCGGCCGTGGCCGCATTCAGGCGGGCCGTCGGCGCGGCGGAGTCGCGTGCGGCGGCTAGCGCCGGCGCGCGACGCACCAGTGCGTCGTTGCGGTAGATCGGGAAATCGGCGATGCGCTGCAGGCCGCTCACGGCAGTTGCGCGCGCGAACGATACGTCGCTCGCCGTGTTGTCCAGCTTGTATTCGGGCAGCCAGCCATTGGCTCCGGCCAGCGCTTCGTCGCGCACCGCTTCCGACGAATCGAACTTGAAGCCGCCCAGTTCGAGCATGCTGCCGAGCACGCGCAGCACCTTCCACGCCGGACGGGTTTCGCCCTTCGGACGCACCACCGCGTGGAAGCTCTGGATGCGGCCTTCGCAGCTCACGTAGGTGCCGGACGTTTCGGTGAAGGGCGACACCGGCAGCAGGCAGTCGGCGTAGTCGAGACCGGTCTTGAACGGCGACATGACGATGACCGTGTCGGCACCCTTCAGCGCTTCGACCGCCATCGGCGCGTTGGCCGCGTCTAGTTCGGGTTCGGTGTGCAGCAGCACGTAGGCGCGCAGGCCGCCGAGCAGCATCTGCTGCGCGTTCAGGCCGGATTGCGCACCGACCGCGGCGGCGCCGACGCTGTTCGCGGCTTCGCCCAGATAACCCAGCGTGGCGCCGGTCAGGCGCGCCAGTTCCTGCGCCAGTGCGTGCAGGCCGGCGGCGTCCGGATGCTGCTGGACGACGGAACCGAGGAAGATGGCGCATTCGCCGTCGTCACACAGGCTCTGTGCAGTGCGCCGGGCCGCATCCGACACCTCGGCCGATTCGGCACCGGCGGGCACGGCGACGCCGCGGATCTCGGCGGCGGCCTTCACCAGCGCGGCCAGTTCGCCGGCCAGCGCCGACGGCGCGACGGTGACGCGGGCGAAGGTGGTCATCAGCCAATCTTCGTTGCTGACGCCGAGCGCGCTGACGCGGGTGCCACGACGGGCTGCCTGACGCAGGCGCTGCGCCATCAGCGGGTGATCCTTGCGCAGGAAGCTGCCGACAACCAGCGCTGCGGACAGCTTCGATACGTCGGCAACCTTCATGCCCAGCCAGGGGATGCCGGCCAGCTTGCCGTCCAGCCCGAAATCGGTCTGGCGCAGGCGGTGATCGATGCTGCCGCCACCGAGGCCGCGCATCAGTTGCGCGCCCAGATAAAGCTCTTCGGTCGTCGAGTACGGCGCAGCCAGCATGCCGATCTTCGCCGCACCGTGTTCGTCGGCGACGCGCTTCAGACTGTTGGCGGCGTATTCGAGCGCGGTCTGCCAATCGACCTCGATCCACTTGCCGTCCTGCTTGATCATCGGCGTGGTCAGACGGTCTTCACCGTTCAGCGCTTCGTAGGAGAAGCGGTCACGGTCGGAAATCCAGCACTCGTTGACCTCTTCGTTCTCGAGCGGCAGCACGCGCTTCACTTCGTCGTGCTTGACCTGGACGACGAGGTTGGTGCCCAGGCTGTCGTGCGGACTTACGGTCTTGCGGCGCGACAGTTCCCAGGTACGTGCCGAATAGCGGAACGGCTTGGAGGTGAGCGCACCGACCGGGCACAGGTCGATCATATTGCCCGACAGTTCGGAATCGACGGTGTGACCGACGAAGGTCATGATTTCCGAATGCTCGCCGCGGTTGGCCATGCCCAGTTCCATGACGCCGGCGATTTCCTGGCCGAAGCGCACGCAGCGGGTGCAGTGGATGCAGCGGGTCATGTCGGTCGAAATCAGCGGACCGAGATTCTTGTTCATCACCACCCGCTTCTCTTCCTGGTAGCGGGAGGACGACGCGCCGTAACCCACGGCCAGATCCTGCAGCTGGCACTCGCCGCCCTGATCGCAGATCGGGCAGTCCAACGGGTGATTGATCAGCAGGAACTCCATCACGCCCTTCTGCGCGGTGATGGCCTGATCGGAGTGCGTCTGCACCTTCATGCCGTTGGTGACCGGCGTGGCACACGCCGGCAGCGGCTTCGGCGCGCGCTCGACCTGCACCAGACACATGCGGCAGTTGGCGGCGATGGACAGCTTCTTGTGATAGCAGAAGTGCGGAATGTGCAGGCCCAGACGGTTGGCCGCATCCATCACGGTGCTGCCGTCCGGCACTTCCAGCTTCTGGCCGTCGATTTCGATCTCTAGCATGCTGCGTGTTCCACGTAAATGCGGCTGCCTTCGCGCTGCACGTCCACCGGGACGAGGCAGTGCTTGTGCTCGACGTGATACTCAAATTCGGACCGGAAGTGCTTGATGAAGCTCTTCACCGGGAAAGCAGCGGCGTCGCCCAGCGCGCAGATGGTGCGGCCGGCGATATTGCTGGCGACGTTGTCCAGCGTGTCGAGGTCGTCCGGGCGGCCCTGGCCGTGCTCGATGCGATGCACCATGCGGTACAGCCAGCCGGTACCTTCGCGGCAGGGCGTGCACTGGCCGCAGGATTCCTCGTGATAGAAATAGGACAGACGCTCCAGCGACTTCACCATGCAGGTGGTTTCGTCCATCACGATGACCGCGCCCGAGCCCAGCATCGAGCCGGCCTTGGAGATGGAGTCATAGTCCATCGTGCAGTCCATCATGATGTCGGCCGGCAGCACCGGTGCCGACGAGCCGCCGGGAATGACCGCCTTCAGCTTGCGGCCGCCGCGCATGCCGCCGCACATTTCGAGCAGCGCCGCGAACGGCGTGCCGAGCGGAATTTCATAGACGCCCGGGCGATTGACGTGGCCGGACACCGAGAAGATCTTGGTGCCGCCGTTGTTCGGCTTGCCCAGCGCCTGGAAGGCCTCACCACCGTTGTTGATGATCCACGGAATGGCCGCGAAGGTTTCCGTGTTGTTGATCGTGGTCGGCTTGCCGTACAGGCCGTGACTGGCCGGGAAAGGCGGCTTGAAGCGCGGCTGACCCTTCTTGCCTTCGATCGATTCGAGCAGCGCGGTTTCTTCGCCGCAGATGTAGGCGCCCCAGCCGTGGTGCGCGAACAGGTCGAAATCGAAGCCCTTGCCCAGGATGTTCTTGCCGATGAAGCCGGCGGCGCGCGCTTCGGCCAGCGCTTCCTCGAAGCGCTGGTACAGCGAGAACACCTCGCCGTGGATGTAGTTGTAGCCGCGGGTGCAACCCATCACGAAGCCGGCGATGGCCATGCCCTCGATGACCAGATGCGGGTTGTAGCGCAGCAGGTCGCGGTCCTTGAAGGTGCCCGGTTCGCCTTCGTCCGAGTTGCAGACGACGTACTTGTCCATCGGAAACTGGCGCGGCATGAAGCTCCACTTCAGGCCAGTCGGGAAACCTGCGCCGCCACGGCCGCGCAGGTCGGATTTCTTCACCTCGGCGATGATCTGGTCCGCCGTCATGCCGGATTCGAGAATCTTGCGCAGCGCCGAATAGCCGCCGCGCTTGATGTAGTGCTCGATGCCCCAGGTGTTGTCGCCGTCGAGGCCGGCGAGCAGGATGGCTTGCGGGTTCTCGGGGGCGTTCATTTCAGTTCGTCCAGCAGTGCGTCGATCTTTTCGCGGCTCATCCAGCTGCACAGACGCGTGTTGTTGACGATGATGGCCGGCGCGTCGCCGCACACGCCCATGCACTCGCCTTCCTTCAGCGTGAAGCGGCCGTCGGCCGTGGTTTCGTTGAAACCGATGCCCAGCTTCTCCTTCACGTACTCGGCCGCCTGCTCGCCGCCGGACAGCGCACAGGGCAGATTGGTGCAGACGGTGATCTTCCAGCGACCGACCGGCTTCACGTCGTACATGTTGTAGAAGGTGGCCACTTCCATCGCCGCCATCGGCGGGATGTTCAGATGCAGGGCCACGGCTTCGATCGCCTCGGGCGAAAGCCAACCGTTCTGTTCCTGCGCGATGCGCAGGCCGGCCATCACGGCGGAGACCGCCTGGCCTTCGGGGTACTTCGCGACTTCGCGGTCGATCGCCGCGCGCGAAGCGTCACTCAGCGCAAAACTCATTCTGTCCATGCTCACCGGTTACTCGCGGTCACTGAGCGGTCGCTCAACGGTCAATCTCGCCGAACACGATGTCCATCGTGCCGATGATGGCGACGACGTCGGAAATCATGTGTCCGCGGGACATTTCATCCATCGCCGCCAGGTGTGCGAAACCGGGCGCGCGGATCTTCAGGCGGTAGGGCTTGTTGGCACCGTCCGACATCGCGTAGATGCCGAACTCGCCCTTCGGGTGCTCCACCGCGGCATAGCACTCGCCTTCCGGCACGTGGATGCCTTCGGTGAACAGCTTGAAGTGGTGGATCAGCTCTTCCATATTGCCCTTCATCGCTTCGCGCGACGGCGGTGCAACCTTGTGGTTGGGGCTGATGACCGGACCCGGGTTCTTGCGCAGCCAGTCGATGCACTGACGGATGATGCGGTTGGACTGGCGCATCTCTTCGATGCGGACCAGATAGCGGTCGTAACTGTCGCCGTTGGTGCCGACCGGGATGTCGAAATCCATGCGGTCGTACACTTCGTAGGGCTGCTTCTTGCGCAGGTCCCAGGCAATGCCCGAACCACGCAGCATCGGGCCGGTGAAGCCCAGCGCCTTGGCACGTTCCGGCGTCACGATGCCGATGTCGACCAGACGCTGCTTCCAGATGCGATTGTCGGTGAGCAGGGTTTCGTACTCATCGACATAGCGCGGGAAGCGGTTGGTGAAGTCCTCGAGGAAGTCGAGCATCGAACCGCTGCGGTTCTCGTTCAGGCGCTTGATCGCTTCGGCGTTCTTGAACTTGTTCGCCTGGTACTGCGGCATCGTGTCCGGCAGGTCACGATAGACGCCGCCCGGACGGTAGTAGGCCGCGTGCATGCGCGCACCCGACACCGCCTCGTAGGCGTCCATCAGGTCTTCGCGCTCGCGGAAGGCGTACAGGAACACGGTCATCGCGCCGACGTCGAGCGCATGCGCGCCGAGCCACAGCAGGTGATTCAGGATGCGCGTGATCTCGTCGAACATGACGCGGATGTACTGCGCGCGCTCCGGCACGTCGATCTGCAGCAGCTTCTCGATCGCCATGCAGTAGGCGTGCTCGTTGCACATCATCGACACGTAGTCGAGACGGTCCATGTAGGGCACGCTTTGCACCCAGGTGCGGGTCTCGGCTAGCTTCTCGGTCGCGCGATGCAGCAGACCGATGTGCGGGTCGGCACGCTGGACGACTTCGCCGTCCAGTTCGAGCACCAGACGCAGCACGCCGTGAGCCGCCGGGTGCTGCGGCCCGAAGTTCATCGTGTAGTTGCGGATTTCAGCCATGGCCGACGTCCCCGTAGTTTTCTTCGCGCACGACGCGCGGTGTGACTTCGCGCGGTGCGATGGTGACCGGCTGGTAGATGACGCGCTTGGTTTCCGGGTCGTAGCGCATTTCGACGTGACCGGAAATCGGGAAGTCCTTGCGGAACGGGTGACCGACGAAACCGTAATCGGTCAGCAGGCGACGCAGGTCGCCGTGTCCGGCGAACATGATGCCGAACAGGTCGAAGGCTTCGCGCTCGAACCAGTTGGCCGCAGGCCATACGTCGTTCACCGAGGCGATGACCGGAAAGTCCTCGTCCGCCACGAAGGCGCGCAGGCGCAGCCGCAGGTTGGCGGCGATCGACATCAGATGCACCACGACCGCGTAGCGAGCGCCCGAAGAGCGGGTCGCGTGCGTCGACAGATCGAGGCCGCACAGGTCGATCAGCTGCTCGAACGGTGTGTCGGCATGATCGCGCAGTGCGAGCGCGATGTCGTGGTAATCGTCGGCGCCGACCTCGATGGTCAGCTCGCCCAGTTCGACGGAGGCAGTGCGGATCTTGTCGCCGAACTGCGCCGTCAGCGCGTCGCGCAGGGATTCAATGCGTGTGCTCATGACGTTCAGCGGGCGATGGTGCTGGTACGGCGGATCTTGTTCTGCAGCTGCATCAGGCCGTAGATCAGCGCCTCGGCCGTCGGCGGACAGCCCGGCACATAGACGTCGACCGGCACGATGCGGTCGCAGCCGCGCACCACCGAATAGGAGTAATGGTAGTAACCACCGCCGTTGGCACAGGAGCCCATCGACAGCACCCAGCGCGGCTCGGGCATCTGGTCATAGACGCGACGCAGCGCCGGCGCCATCTTGTTGCACAGCGTGCCGGCCACGATCATCAGATCGGACTGCCGGGGGCTCGGGCGAAACACGATGCCGAAGCGGTCGAGGTCGTAACGCGAAGCACCCGCCTGCATCATCTCGACAGCACAGCAAGCCAGACCGAAGGTCATCGGCCACAGCGAGCCGGTGCGGGTCCAGTTGATCAGCTTGTCGAGCTGAGTCGTGACGAAGCCTTCCTGAAGAACGCCTTCAATGCTCATCGATCAATCCGTCGTAATAACTTAATTGGGCAGACGCCCGACCGCCTGGCAGGATTACTCCCAGTCCAGCGCGCCCTTCTTCCATTCGTAGACGAAACCCACGACCAGAATGCCGAGGAAAATCATCATCGCGACAAAACCGAACATGCCGATCTCTTCGAGCACGATGGCCCACGGGAAGAGGAAGGCGATTTCCAGGTCGAACAGGATGAACAGGATGGCCACGAGGTAGTAGCGCACGTCGAACTTCATGCGCGTGTCTTCGAACGCTTCGAAGCCGCACTCGTAGGGGGAGAGCTTGTCGGGGTCCGGGCGGCTGGGGCCGACCAGCTTGCCGGCGATCATCGGCACGAAACCGAAACCGATGCCGATGAGAATGAACAGAAGGATCGGAAAGTATTCGATCAACATGACGGGTTATTCATGCGTGAAATCATTTCCGGCGGCACGGGGAGTAATCCGGGGCCGGCTCACGGCGCACCACCGATCGGCTGCGCACCACGTTGCACTGCAGCGTGAAACGCGCGGAGTATAGCGCGTTTCACGATCAATGCGGACTTACTTGGGAATATCCGCCGCCTTGGAATCAGGCTGGGCGGGCGTTGCAGCCGGTTGTTGCGGTGCATCAGGTGTAGCGGGAACGGTGACAGTCTTGGCCGCATCGATGACCGAACTGGCACCCGATTTCGGCTGATTGGTCGCCATATAGCTCAGCGCAAGGCTGGTGCAGAAGAACACGGCGGCCAGTGCAGCGGTCGTGCGGCTGAGGAAGTTCGCCGAACCGGACGAACCGAACAGGCTGCCCGACGCACCGCTGCCGAAGGCGGCACCCATGTCGGCACCCTTGCCATGCTGCAGCAGCACGAGAACGATGACACCGATGCCGACCAGCACATGGACCGACAGCACAAGCGAAAAAACGATACCCATCAAATCACCTCAGGATGCTGCAGCGGCCACGATGGCGAGGAAATCCCCGGCCACCAGCGACGCACCGCCAATAAGTCCACCATCGATATCCGCCTGACCGAAAAGCTCGGCGGCGTTCTGCGGCTTGACACTGCCGCCATAAAGAATCGTCGTGCGCGCGGCGACGTCGGCACCGCACCATGCAGCGAGTCGCCCGCGGATGAAGGCATGCACCGCCTGCGCCTGCGCCGGCGTCGCCGTCTTGCCGGTGCCGATGGCCCACACCGGTTCGTAGGCGATCACGCAGGCAGCCAGTGCCGCTGCGCCACCGCGCTCGAATACCGCCTTGAGCTGACGTTCGACCACGGCTTCGGTCACCCCGCCCTCGCGTTCGTCCAGCGTTTCGCCGACACACAGGATGGGCTGTAGCTTGACGGCGAGCGCGGCATCCACCTTGGCGGCGACACGCTCGTCAGTGTCGCCGAACAGCGCGCGCCGTTCAGAGTGACCGACGATGACGTAGCGACATCCGAAGTCGTTCAGCATCGCACCGGACACCTCGCCGGTATAGGCACCGACCGCGTGCTCACTCAGATCCTGTGCGCCCCACGCAATGGCCGATCCCTCGAGCAGCGACTTCGCCTGCTGCAGATAGGGGAAGGGCACGCACACCGCCGACGGACATCCCTGCCCGCCTGCCTCGCGCAGCGCACCGAGCAGTGCAGCATTGGCGTCCAGCCCGCCATGCATCTTCCAGTTGCCTACGACCAGTTTTCGCATCGCCAAAACGCTCGCGCGCCAAAAGCAAAACCCCGGATTCTAGCGCATCGCAGCGCAAAAATCCGGGGCTCGGCAGATGGCGGGGCTAGGGTCTGTTGATATTGAATCGCGGGCCGCGTTGCGCTCCTTGCCCAGGATCAGCCGAAGCGGCCGGTGATGTAGTCCTCGGTTTCCTTCTTCTGCGGCTTGATGAAGATCTGATCGGTCAGGCCGAACTCGACCAGCTCGCCCATGTACATGTAGGCGGTGTAGTCGGACACCCGCGCCGCCTGCTGCATGTTGTGGGTGACGATCAGGATGGTCACCTTGTCCTTCAGCTCGGTCACCAGTTCTTCGATGCTGGCGGTGGCGATCGGGTCGAGCGCCGAAGTCGGCTCGTCGAACAGGATGATTTCCGGATCGGTCGCCAGCGCGCGCGCGATGCACAGGCGCTGCTGCTGGCCGCCGGACAGATTGGCGCCTAGTTCGTTCAGGCGGTTCTTCACTTCGTCCCACAGCGCCGCACCGCGCAGCGCCTGCTCCACCCGCTCGTCGATCACCGAGCGACGCTTCTCGCCGCGCACGCGCAGACCGTAGGCCACGTTCTCGTAGATCGACTTGGGGAAGGGATTGGGCTTCTGGAACACCATGCTGATGCGCATGCGCACCTCGATCGGATCGACGTCGTCGTCGAGCAGATTGGTGTTGTCCGGGTGCAGCAGGATCTTGCCGTCGTAGCGGTTGCCCGGATACAGATCGTGCATGCGGTTGAAACAACGCAGCAGCGTCGACTTGCCGCAACCGGACGGGCCGATCAGCGCGGTCACCTTCTTCTCATGCACCGGCATGTTGATGCCCTTCAGCGCATGGAAGGCACCGTAGTGGAAATTCAGGTTCTTGACTTCGGCCTTGGCAGCGGAGCGCACATCGGTCGCAGTGGTCATGGTCGGATTCTCTTGAAGGTTGTATGCGGTGCGGATGATCGGCTTACCACTTGATGTTGCGGCGCAGGCGGTAGCGCAGCCAGATCGCGACGCCATTCATCGCCAGCGTCATGAAGACCAGGATGAAGCCGGCCGCGGCGGCATTGACCTGGAAGGCCGCTTCCGGACGCGAGGTCCAGTTGAACATCTGGATCGGCATCACGGTGAAGGGCGCGGTCAGCCACTCGAAGTTGATGAACGGGAACACGTCGGTCACCGGCGCCGGCGGCAGGAAGGCGATGAAGGTGAGCGCGCCGATGGTGATGATGGGCGCCGTTTCGCCGATCGCTCGCGCCATGCCGATGATGACGCCGGTCAGGATGCCCGCGCTCGAATACGGCACGATGTGATCGCGCACCGTCTGCCAGGTCGTTGCACCGCAGGCGTACGCGCCTTCGCGCACCATCTGCGGAATCGCGCGTATCGATTCGCGCGTCGCCACGATGACCACCGGCAGGATGAGCAGGCCGAGCGTCAGGCCGGCCGACAGGATGGACTGACCGAAGCCGAACTTGTACACGAACAGGCCCAGCGCCAGCAGGCCATACACGATGGACGGCACGCCGGCGAGGTTGGTCACGTTGATTTCGATGATGTCGGTGACCCAGTTCTTCGGCGCGTACTCTTCCAGATAGATGCCGGCTGCCACGCCCAGCGGCACCGCCGAGAAGGCGGTCACCAGCATCACCAGTATGGTGCCGACCCAGGCCGACAGGATGCCGGCGCTGCCGGCACGACGCGACGGGAAATTGGTCAGGAAGTCATAGTCGATGCGGGCCGCCCCCTTGATCGCCATGTCGGCGAACAGCACGGTCAGCGTGAGCACGCCGACCATCAGCGCGAGCAGCCCGAGCAGGCCGAACAGCATGTCCCAGCGCTTGTGGCGCGCGATGATGGCCCGGATGGCCTGGATGTCCTGTTGGTTCATGGATCAATAGACCTCGCGGAA
The DNA here is from genome assembly GCF_038066675.1 of Methyloversatilis sp. NSM2. NCBI lineage: Bacteria > Pseudomonadati > Pseudomonadota > Betaproteobacteria > Nitrosomonadales > Sterolibacteriaceae > Methyloversatilis > Methyloversatilis sp. NSM2. Next base: position 349,799 of record NZ_JBBUKV010000001.1, on the reverse strand, counting down.
GCGCTTGCGCAGGTAGTAGCCGAGCAGGTTGAAGCCCAGGGTCATCAGCATCAGCGTCAGACCGGCGGCGAAGATGGTCTGGTAACCGATGGAGCCGTGCGGCAGGTCACCGAGGGCCACCTGCACGATGTAGGAGGTGATGGTTGCGCCCGGCTCGGCCGGATTGAAGGTCAGGTTGGGCTGCATGCCGGCCGCGACCGCGAGAATCATCGTCTCGCCGACCGCACGCGAAATGCCCAGGATGTAGGCCGAGGCGATGCCCGAGGTCGCTGCCGGCACCACGGTGCGCAGCGCTGTCTGCAGGCGCGTCGCACCCATCGCGTAGGAACCTTCGCGCAGGCTCATCGGCACCGCGCGCATCGCGTCCTCGGACAGCGAACTGACGTAGGGGATGATCATGATGCCCATCACCAGACCGGCCGACAGCAGGCTGAAACCGGGCAGTTCGGGGAACAGGTACTGCAGCGCCGGCGTCACCACCATCAGCGCGAAGTAACCGTAGATGATGGTCGGCACACCACCGAGCAGTTCGAGAATGGGCTTGGCGATCTCACGCGTCTTGAACGAAGCGAACTCCGACAGGTAGATCGCGATGATGGTGCCCAGCGGCAGCGCGACAGCCAGCGCGACGAAGGAACTGGTGAGCGTGCCCGACAGCAGCACCATGATGCCGTAGTGCGCATCGTCGAACAGCGGGGTCCATTGCGTGTCGGTCAGGAAGTCCCACAGCGACACGTGCTCGAACAGCGTCAGCGATTCGCTGACCAGGATGTAGACGATGGCTATCGTCGTCAGGACGGAGATCGACGCCGCAGTGAACAGGATGAATTCGATCACCCTTTCCTTCACGTGGCGGGACGCGCGCTTGCGCAGGCGATCGCTGACCGCATCGGGCGCAGTCGACGGAGGAGCTGACATGGTCTGGGCGTGGGCGGTCATGTTGGGGCGCTCATTTTACGGGTCGCCATCCACCGCCGTGCGGAAGATGACAAAAAGCCCCGGGATGAACCCGGGGCCCTTGCAGCGGAATCCTTATTCCTTCGGATCGCGCTTGAGCAGGTCGGACACCTTGACGCCCACTTCCGAATGACCGCCGAAGGCCGTACCGGTCTTCTTCTTCGTGAAGTTCTCCAGCGCGTGCTTGTAGTCCGCGTCGGTCAGCGGCACGTACTTCACTTCCTTGGTCAGCGCGGCGGCGTTCTTCAGGTAGAACTCGACGAATTCCTTCACTTCCGGCTTGTCGACCGAAGCGGCATTCACGTAGATGAAGATCGGGCGCGACAGCGGCTGGTAGTCGCCCGAGATCACCGCTTCCAGCGACGGCTCGACCGCCTTGCCAGTCTTCGGATTGACCACCGGCACGGCCTTCAGCTTGTCCTTGTTCTCGACGTAGTAGGCGAAGCCGAAGTAGCCGAGTGCGCCGGTGTCACGCGACACGCCCTGCACAAGCACGTTGTCGTCTTCCGACGCGGTGAAATCGCCACGGCTGGACTTGGACTTGCCGACGATGGCTTCGGTGAAGTAGTCGAAGGTGCCGGAATCGGCGCCCGGGCCGAACAGCTTCAGACCGGAGTCGGGCCAGGCAGCGTTGACCTGATTCCACTTCAGGATCTTGCCCTGAGCGGCCGGTTCCCACATGGTCTTCAGCTCGGCAGCGGTAATCTGCTTCAGGAAGCTGTTCTTCGGGTTCATCACCAGCGTCAGCGCATCGAAGGCGACCGGCAGTTCGATGTACTTGATGCCGGCAGCCTTGCAGTCAGCCATTTCCTTGTCGAGGATGGGACGCGAGGCGTTCGACACGTCGATCTCGCCGCGGCAGAACTTCTTGAAACCGCCGCCGGTACCGGAAATGCCCACTGTGACCTGGACAGTGCCCTTCTTTGCCTTCTGGAATTCTTCCGCCACCGCCTCGGTGATCGGGAAAACAGTGCTCGAACCGTCGATCTTGACCAGCGTCGGGGCTGCCAGGGCGGATGCGGAAGCAAACAGGGCGCCGACAGCGGCGGTCAGGGTGGCGATCTTGCGTACGTTCATCAGGACTCTCCGTAAGGTTGCGTCGTGTTGCGATGCGACGAAGCGCAGTTTATGAATGCTTTGTTACACCCATGTGAAGGTGAAACAATTCATCCAGCCACCCCATGACCGTGGTCAAACCGCCTGCAGAGCCTGATCCAGGTCCTCGATGATGTCGTCGATGTGCTCGATGCCGATCGACAGTCTGACCATGTCTTCCGACACGCCCGCCCGCTTCAGCTCGTCCGGCGAGAGCTGGCGATGGGTGGTCGAGGCCGGATGGCAGGCCAGCGATTTGGCGTCACCGATATTGACCAGCCGGGTGATCAGCTTCAGCGCATCCTGGAAGCGCGCCCCGGCTTCGCGCCCGCCCTTGACGCCGAAGGTGAGCAGGCCGGAGGCCTTGCCGCCGAAATAGCGCTGCACCAGCCCGTGGCTGGGGTGGTCCGGCAGGCCGGCGTAATTGACCCATTCGACCTTCGGATGCGAGCTGAGGTGGCGGGCGACTGCGGTCGCGTTTTCGCAGTGCCGGTCCATGCGCAGCGCCAGCGTCTCCAGCCCCTGCATGATCAGGAAGCTGTTGAACGGCGAGATCGCCGCGCCCATATTGCGCAGCGGTACCGTACGCGCGCGACCGATGTAGGCGGCCGGCCCGAGCGCTTCGGTGTAGATCACGCCGTGGTAGCTCACTTCCGGCTCGTTCAGCCGGCGGAAGCGGGTCTTGTGTTCGGCCCACGGGAAGCGGCCGCCATCGACGATGATGCCGCCGATGCTGGTGCCGTGACCACCCATGTACTTGGTCAGCGAATGCACGACGATGTCGGCGCCGTGCTCGATCGGCCGCGTCAGATAGGGCGACGGCACGGTGTTGTCCACGATCAGCGGCACGCCGCCCTCGTGCGCCACCTTGGCGAACGCGGCGAAATCGACCACGTTGCCGAGCGGGTTGCCGATCGACTCGCAGAACACCCCCTTGGTACGTGCGTCGATCTTCGCCGCAGCGGCGGCCGGATCGGCCGCATCGACGAAGCGCACCTCGATGCCGTACTGCGGCAGCGTGTGCGCGAACAGATTGTAGGTGCCGCCGTACAGCGCCGACGTGGCGACGATGTTGTCGCCCGCCTCGGCGATGGTCATGATCGCGTAGGTGATCGCCGCCTGGCCGGACGCCAGCGCCAGCGCCGCGATACCGCCCTCCAGCGCGGCGACGCGCTGTTCCAGCACGTCGCTGGTCGGGTTCATGATGCGGGTGTAGATGTTGCCCTTGACCTTGAGGTCGAACAGGTCGGCCCCGTGCTGCGTATCGTCGAAGGCGTAGCTGGTGGTCTGGTAGATCGGCACCGCGACCGCCTTGGTGGTCGGATCGGGCGAATAGCCGGCGTGAATGGCAAGCGTGTCGAAACGCATGTTCATGTCCTCCCTCTGGTTGAGGGCCGAAATCTACACGCGGACGGCATCACGCACAAAAGCGGTGCAGCAAACAAAAATGCCGCCCCGCGAATGCGGTGGCGGCATTTCGGGGAGAAGCGTCTGCCGCTCAGGCGGCCATTGCCGACTCGACCACCTGCGCCAGGCGCTGAGCCAGCCGGCCGACTTCGGCGGCGTCCTGTCCTTCGACCATCACGCGCAGCAGCGGCTCGGTGCCCGACGGACGCAGCAGCACGCGGCCGCGCTGCGCCAGTTCGCTTTCGACCTCGATGCGGGTCTGGTCGATGATGGGCGCCTTCTTCCAGTCGAAACCGGGGCGCAGCTTCACGTTCACCAGCTTCTGCGGGTAGAGCTTGAGACCGGAACAGGCCTGCTCCAGGCTGATGTCCTGCGCACGCAGCGCGGCCAGCACCTGCAGCGCCGCGACGATGCCGTCGCCCGTCGTGTGGCGGTCGAGGTCGATGATGTGACCCGAGTTCTCGCCGCCGAGGCGCCAGCCCTGCTGGTGCAAGGTTTCCAGCACGTAGCGGTCGCCCACCTTGGCGCGCGCCAGACCGACCCCCATTTCGTTCAGCGCGTGTTCGAGCGCCAGATTGGTCATCAGCGTGCCGACCACGCCGTTCAGCCGGCCTTCGCGCAGGCGCTGGGCGGCGATGACGTAGAGCAGTTCGTCGCCGTCGTAGATGCGGCCGGAAGCGTCGCACATCATCAGGCGGTCGGCGTCGCCGTCGAGGGCGATGCCGATATCGGCGCCGGTCGCACGCACCGCCTCGGACAGCGACTTCGGCACCGTGGCGCCGACGCCGTCGTTGATGTTCATGCCGTTCGGGCTGCAGCCGACGGTCACCACCTCGGCGCCCAGTTCGTGGAACACCTTGGGCGCGATGCTGTAGGCGGCGCCGTGCGCGCAGTCGAGCGCGATCTTCAGGCCGCGCAGGTCCAGTTCGGTCGGGAAGGTGCTCTTGCAGAACTCGATGTAGCGACCGGGCGCATCCTCGATCCGTCGCGCCTTGCCGAGGCGGGACGACTCCATGCAGCCCATCGGCTCATCGAGCAGTGCCTCGATCTGCAGTTCGACCTCGTCCGGCAGCTTGGTGCCGCGAGCGGAGAAGAACTTGATTCCGTTGTCTTCGAAGGGGTTGTGCGAGGCGCTGATCACCACCCCCGCCTGCAGGCGCAACGCGCGGGTGAGATAGGCGACGGCCGGCGTCGGCACCACCTTGGCCAGCACGGTGTCGACACCGGCGGCGGCAAAACCGGCTTCCAGCGCGGCTTCGAGCATGTAGCCGGACACCCGGGTGTCCTTGCCGATCAGCACCGCCGGGTGTTCGCCCGCGGGCAGATGTTCGGTGGCCACCAGCGCGCGGCCGGCCGCGTAGCCGAGGCGCATCACGAAATCCGGCGTGATCGGGGCCTGACCGACCCGACCGCGTACGCCGTCCGTACCGAAATAGCGTCTCGACATCTGCACCGTCTCCTGTTCTATCTTCCGTGTTCGAAAATGCCCGCCACCTGCCAGACCGAGATCGCGTCGCGGGTGGCTGCGACGTCGTGCACGCGCACCATGTGCGCGCCCCACGCGACCGACGCCAGCGCGGCCGCCACGCTGGCCGCCACCCGATCGGTCACCGGTCGCCCGGTCAGCCGTCCCAGCACCGACTTGCGCGACAGACCGACGAGCAATGGATAACCATAATCGGCCAGCGCACGCAGTCCCTTGAGCAGGGTCAGGTTGTGTTCGGAGGTTTTTCCGAAGCCGAACCCCGGGTCGAGCATGATGCGTTCGCGCGCGATGCCGGCATCTTCCGCGGCGCGGGCCTGTTGCAGAAGGAAATCAGTCACTTCCGCGCACACATCGGCATAACGGGGATCGTTCTGCATGGTCTGCGGCGTGCCCTGCATGTGCATGATGCAGACGCCGGCATCGGTGGCCGCCACCGCCTCGACAGCACCGGGTGCGCGCAGGCCGTTGATGTCGTTGACCAGCGTGGCGCCGGCCGCCAGCGCCGCGCGCATCACCTCCGGCTTCCAGGTATCGATGGACAGCGGCACGCCGAGGCCGGACAGTGCCTCGATCACCGGCACGACGCGGCGGATTTCTTCCTCCGCCGGCACCGGATCGGAGCCGGGACGCGTCGATTCGCCACCGATGTCGAGCATGTCGGCGCCGTCAGCGATGAATTTCTCGGCCTGGGCGACGGCCCGGGCGACGTCGAAGGCAATGCCGTCACCGGAGAAGGAGTCGGGCGTGGCGTTGATGATGCCCATCACGAGCGGGCGATCGAGCGAGAGGCGGTAAGGGCCGCAGTGCAAGGTCGTGTTCATGGTCGTCACAAATGAAAACCGGAGGCAGCGCCTCCGGTCGTGGGTTGAAGTGCAGCAGGTGTCAGGCCGGCGCTGCGGCGTTCGCTGCCGCTCCCGGAGCACCGCCGTCGGACGATGCCTTGGGCGGACGCGAGGTCGGCTTCGGCGGGCGCACCGGCCGATCGTTCATGATGTCGTCGATCTGGTCGGCATCGATGGTTTCGAAGTCGAGCAGAGCCCGGGTCATCGCCTCGACCTTGTCGCGGTTGTCCTCCAGCAGCTTGCGGGCAACGGCGTAGCGCTCGTCGATGATGCTGCGGATTTCCGCATCGACGTGCTGCATCGTCGTTTCCGACATGTTGCGGTGGGTGGCGACCGAGCGGCCGAGGAACACCTCGCCCTCCTCCTCGCCATAGACCATCGGGCCCATCGCATCGGACATGCCCCACTGGGTCACCATGCGGCGCGCAAGGTCGGTCGCGCGCTGGAAGTCGTTGGCAGCGCCGTTGGTCATCTGGTTCATGAAGATCTCTTCGGCGATGCGGCCGGACAGCATCATCGAAATGAGCTGCAGGCAGTAATCCTTGTCGTAGCTGTAGCGGTCCTTCTCGGGCAGCGACATGGTCACACCCAGCGCGCGACCGCGCGGGATGATGGTGACCTTGTGCACCGGATCGCACTTGGGCAGCAGCATGCCGACGATGGCGTGGCCGGACTCGTGATAGGCGGTGTTCTTCTTCTCTTCCTCGTCCATCACCATGGTGCGGCGTTCAGCGCCCATGATGATCTTGTCCTTGGCGCGCTCGAAGTCCTCCATGTCCACGACACGCTTGTTGCCGCGTGCAGCGAATAGCGCCGCTTCGTTCACCAGGTTGGCGAGGTCGGCGCCGGAGAAGCCGGGCGTGCCGCGGGCGATGATTTCCGCCTTGACGTCGGGCGCCAGCGGCACCTTGCGCATGTGCACGGCGAGGATCTGTTCGCGACCGCGGATGTCCGGCAGCGGCACCACGACCTGACGGTCGAAGCGGCCCGGGCGCAGCAGCGCCGGGTCGAGCACGTCCGGACGGTTGGTCGCGGCGATGACGATGATGCCGGTCTGGCCTTCGAAGCCGTCCATTTCGACCAGCAGCTGGTTCAGCGTCTGTTCGCGCTCGTCGTTGCCACCGCCGAGGCCGGCACCGCGCTGGCGGCCGACCGCGTCGATTTCATCGATGAAGATGATGCACGGCGCCTGCTTCTTGGCCTGTTCGAACATGTCGCGCACGCGGGCCGCGCCGACGCCGACGAACATTTCAACGAAATCGGAACCCGAAATCGAGAAGAACGGCACCTTGGCTTCGCCGGCGATGGCCTTGGCCAGCAGCGTCTTGCCGGTACCCGGCGAACCGACCATCAGAACGCCCTTCGGGATGCGACCGCCCAGCTTCTGGAACTTGGACGGATCGCGCAGGAACTCGACCAGTTCACCCACTTCTTCCTTCGCTTCGTCGCAACCGGCGACGTCGGCGAAAGTGACGGTATTGGTGGACTCGTCCAGCATGCGTGCCTTGGACTTGCCGAAGGAGAAGGCACCACCGCGGCCGCCGCCCTGCATCTGGCGCATGAAGAAGATCCAGACGCCGATCAGCAGCAACATCGGGAACCACGACACGAAGATGCTCATCAGGAAGCTCTGTTCCTCTTCCGGCTTGGCGACCACCTTGACATTGCTCTTCAGCAGGTCGCTGATCAGCCAGATGTCCTGCGGCGGTGCGTAGGAGGTGATGCGCTTGCCGTCAGCGGTCTGGGCGTTCAGCGAACGGCCCTGGATTTCGACCTTGGTGATCCGGCCGGCCTTCACCTCTTCGAGGAATTCCGAATACTCGACCATGCCTTGCGTGGCCTGGCGCTGATTGAACTGGTTGAAAACCGTCATCAGCACGATGCCGATCACAAGCCAGATCGCAAGATTTTTGAACATGTTGTTCAAGGCATTTCCTCTGTATTCCCGGAACCGGATTGACCGGTCCGATCAATGCAACATCACGAATCGACCACCGACAGACCGGAATCGGCCGCGTATGTTCCGCGCCCGCACCTGCATGTCACGCACCAGGCTCTCCACGCCTGCCACGACACAGAAGATACACCTCTGAACTGCGGTCGCGGGAACTGTCGGGTTTGCGCACGGCCACCGACGTGAAAAGTTGTTCCATTTCGCGTCTGAGCTCGTCGAAACCCGAGCCCTGAAACACTTTTACGAGCATGTCACCGCCGCTCTTGAGGTGTTCGCGTGCGAATTCGAGCGCCAGTTCGAGCAGATGAATGGATCTCGCCTGATCGGTGACCGCGATTCCGGACAGGTTGGGGGCCATATCGGACAAAACAAGGTCCACGCGACGACCCTCCAGCGCTTCCACCAGTTCGGCCAGCGCCTCATCCTCACGGAAATCGCCGAGGATGAAGTGCACGCCGTGCACCGGCTCCATCGGCAACAGGTCGATCGCCACCACCCTGCCGGCCGCGCCGACCTTTTTCGACGCCACCTGCGACCAGCCGCCGGGCGTGCTGCCGAGGTCCACCACCACCTTGCCCGGGGCCAGCAGACGGTCCTTGTCGTCGATCTGCATCAGCTTGAACGCGGCGCGCGAGCGAAAGCCCTGCGCCTGCGCCTGCTTTACATAGGGGTCGTTGATGTGGTCGTGTACCCACTGGCGGCTGGTTTTGTTCTTGGCCATGACTTAGCTTAGACTTGCGCGCCTTTCTGGAAGAACGCCATGTTGACCCTGACTCCCGATGAACGCCGCGCGCTGCGCGCGCAAGCCCACCCGCTGAAGCCGGTCGTGATGATCGCGCAGAACGGCTTGACCGCTGCGGTACTGAAGGAAATCGAACTGGCGCTCAAGTCGCACGAGCTGATCAAGGTACGCGTGTTCGACGCGGACCGCGAACAGCGCGACGCCTGGCTGGCGGAAACCTGCGAAACGCTGGGTGCCGCGCCGGTACAGCGCATCGGCAACATCCTGGTGCTGTACCGCCCCAACCCCGAGCTGCACGTGCCGGCCGAGCCGGTCAAGCCGGCGCGCAAGAGCGCCGCCAAGACGTCTGCCGCCAAGCCCGGCAAGCCGGTCCCGACGCGCAGTGCGCCGGCCAAGCCGGTGGCCAATCGCCGCGGCGTCGCCCGCAACAGCACGAAGCCGCTCAGGCCGCGCGCCCGTCCGACGCGCTGAGCCTCGGCGCTGCGCTCAGACGTAGCGCACGTCCACTATTTCGTATTCGCGGATGCCGCCCGGGGCCTGCACTTCGGCCACGTCACCGGCGTACTTGCCGATCAGCGCGCGCGCGATCGGTGAATTCACCGAAATCATGCCCGCCTTCAGATCTGCCTCGTCGTCCCCGACGATCTGGTAAGTCACCGGCTTGCCGGCTTCCACGTCTTCCAGATCGACTGTCGCACCGAACACAATACGCCCGTCGGCGTCGAGCGCCTTCGGATCGATGATCTGGGCGTTCGACAGCTTGCCTTCGACTTCGGCAATCCGGCCTTCGATGAAGCCCTGACGCTCCTTCGCCGCGTCGTACTCGGCGTTTTCGGACAGGTCGCCGTGCGAGCGCGCTTCGGCGATCGCCGCGATGACGTTGGGACGATCCACGGTTTTCAGTCGGTGCAGCTCAGCCTTGAGCTTTTCGGCACCATTGACGGTAAGAGGTACGCTCATATCGTTCAGTCGATCTGCGCGTGCAGGGCCTGCAGCGCATAGGTTTCGAGTTCGGAAATGCGCATGCCTGCACACGCGGCACGCGCGCCTTCGACGGTGGTGAACAGCGTCACGCGGCTGGCGAGTGCGCTGGTGCGGATCGAGCGCGAATCGTTGATGGCGCTGCGCTTTTCATCCACCGTATTGACGATGAAGGTGATTTCATCGTTCTTGATCATGTCCACGATGTGCGGACGGCCTTCATTCACCTTGTTCACCGGGGTGACCGGCAGACCGGCTGCGGCGATGGCTGCTGCGGTGCCGCGGGTGGCGACCAGCGTGAAGCCCAGTTCGTGCAGCTCGCGCGCGACCTCGATCGCCTTGGCCTTGTCGGCCGGCTTGACCGAAATGAAGGCGCGACCGCCGGTCGGCAGACGCACGCCAGCCGCGAGCTGGCTCTTCACGAAGGCCTCGCCAAAGGTGCGACCGACGCCCATCACTTCGCCGGTGGACTTCATTTCCGGGCCGAGGATGGTGTCCACGCCCGGGAATTTCACGAAGGGGAATACCGCTTCCTTGACCGAGAAGTAAGGCGGCACGACTTCGTGCGTGACACCCTGGTCGACCAGCGAGCGGCCGGCCATGCAGCGCGCGGCGATCTTGGCCAGCGGCAGGCCGCAGGCCTTGGACACGAAGGGCACGGTGCGCGAGGCACGCGGGTTCACTTCGAGCACATAGACCGTGTCGCCGGAGGCGTCGCGCTGGATCGCGAACTGCACGTTCATCAGGCCGACCACGTTCAGACCGCGCGCCATCAGTTCGGTCTGGCGACGCAGCTCGTCGCACAGTTCCGGCGTCAGCGAGAACGGCGGCAGCGAGCAGGCGGAGTCGCCCGAATGCACGCCGGCCTGTTCGATGTGTTCCATGATGCCGCCGATGATGACCTGCTGGCCGTCAGAGAAGGCATCCACGTCCACCTCGGTGGCGTCGTTCAGGAAGCGGTCCAGCAGCACTGGCGAGTCGTTGCTCACCTTGACCGCCTCGCGCATGTAGCGCTCGAGGTCGGACTGCTGATGCACGATTTCCATCGCCCGGCCGCCCAGCACATAGCTCGGGCGCACCACCAGCGGATAGCCGATTTCGGCCGCCAGACGCACCGCCTGGTCTTCCGCACGAGCGGTGCGGTTGGGCGGCTGCTTGAGGCCGAGGTCGTTGAGCAGCTTCTGGAAGCGCTCGCGGTCTTCCGCGGCGTCGATCATGTCCGGCGTGGTACCGATGATGGGTACGCCATTGGCTTCCAGGTCACGTGCCAGCTTCAGCGGCGTCTGGCCGCCGAACTGGACGATCACGCCTTCCGGCTTCTCGATGGCGACGATCTCCAGCACGTCTTCCAGCGTCAGCGGCTCGAAATAGAGACGGTCGGAGGTGTCGTAGTCGGTCGATACGGTTTCCGGGTTGCAGTTGACCATGATGGTTTCGAACCCGTCCTCGCGCAGCGCGAGGGCCGCGTGCACGCAGCAGTAGTCGAATTCGATGCCCTGGCCGATGCGGTTCGGGCCACCGCCCAGCACCATGATCTTGCGCGCCGAGCTCGGGTTGGCTTCGCACTCCTCTTCATAGCTGGAGTACATGTAGGCGGTGTCGGTCGCGAACTCGGCGGCGCAGGTATCGACCCGCTTGAACACCGGGCGCACGCCCAGGGTCTGGCGGTGCAGGCGCAGCGCGGTTTCGTCGCACTGGAACAGCCGCGCCAGGCGACGGTCGGCGAAGCCCTTACGCTTCAGATCGCGCATCGTCGCGGCATCGACGCTCTTCAGGCTGCGGCCGAAGAAGGCGCGCTCGGTCAGGATGATGTCCTCGATCTGCGCCAGGAACCACGGATCGATCTTGGTCAGCTGATGCACTTCGTCCAGGCTCATGCCGTTGCGGAAGGCCTGACCGACATACCAGATGCGCTGCGGACCGGGCAGCGCCAGTTCGCGTTCCATCTCGTCCTGATCGGTCTCGATCTCGTCGAAACCATAGACGCCGACTTCGAGACCGCGCAGCGCCTTCTGCATCGATTCCTGGAAGCTGCGGCCCATGGCCATCACTTCGCCGACCGACTTCATCTGCGTGGTCAGGCGGTCGTTGGCCTGCGGGAACTTCTCGAACGCGAAACGCGGAATCTTGGTGACCACGTAGTCGATCGACGGCTCGAAGGACGCCGGTGTGGCACCACCGGTGATGTCGTTCTTCAGCTCGTCGAGCGTGAAGCCGACCGCCAGCTTGGCGGCGATCTTGGCGATCGGGAAGCCGGTCGCCTTGGACGCCAGCGCCGACGAACGCGACACGCGCGGATTCATTTCGATCACGATCATGCGGCCATCGGCCGGGTTGATCGAGAACTGCACGTTGGAACCGCCGGTATCGACGCCGATCTCGCGCAGCACCGCAATCGACGCGTTGCGCATGATCTGGTACTCGCGATCGGTCAGCGTCTGCGCCGGCGCAACGGTGATCGAGTCACCGGTGTGCACGCCCATCGGGTCGAGGTTTTCGATCGAACAGACGATGATGCAGTTGTCGGCGCTGTCGCGCACGACTTCCATCTCGTATTCCTTCCAGCCGAGCAGCGATTCCTCGATCAGCAGCTCGTTGGTCGGCGAGGCTTCGAGACCGCGCTTGCAGATCTCGACGAATTCCTCGTGGTTGTAGGCGATACCGCCGCCGCTGCCGCCCATCGTGAAGGACGGGCGGATGATGGCCGGGAAGCCGATGCTGGCCTGCACCTGCAGCGCCTCTTCCATCGAGTGGGCGATGCCGGAGCGGGCCGAACCGAGGCCGATCTTGGTCATCGCCTGCTTGAACTTCTCACGGTCCTCGGCCTTGTCGATCGCCTCCTGCTTGGCGCCGATCAGCTCGACCTTGTACTTGTCGAGCACGCCGTGGCGGGCGAGATCGAGCGCGCAGTTCAGTGCGGTCTGGCCGCCCATGGTCGGCAGCAGCGCGTCCGGACGCTCCTTCTCGATGATCTTCTCGACCATCTGCCAGGTGATCGGCTCGATATAGGTCACGTCGGCCATGCCGGGGTCGGTCATGATCGTGGCCGGGTTGGAATTCACCAGCACGACGCGGTAACCCTCTTCACGCAGCGCCTTGCAGGCCTGGGCGCCGGAGTAGTCGAACTCGCAGGCCTGGCCGATCACGATGGGACCGGCGCCGATGATCAGGATGGATTGGATGTCTGTACGTTTGGGCATTTGTCTTTGAGGGGTCAGGGACTAGGGATCAGGGACCAGGGGACACATCACGGCGGCTTCGCCGCCGCATGCTCTCCAGCCTCTAGCCCCTCTTCCCCAGCCCCTCCTCCATCATCTTCACGAATCGATCGAACAGATAGGCCACGTCGTGCGGGCCGGGGCTGGCTTCCGGGTGGCCCTGGAAGCAGAAGGCCGGCCGGTCGGTCCAGGCCATGCCCTGCAGGCTGCCGTCGAACAGCGACACGTGGGTGACCCGCACATTGGCCGGCAGCGTGGCCGGATCGACCGCGAAGCCGTGGTTCTGGCTGGTGATCAGCACACGGCCGGAATCGTTGTCCTTGACCGGGTGGTTGGCGCCGTGGTGGCCGAACTTCATCTTCAGCGTCTTCGCGCCCGCAGCCAGACCCATCAGCTGGTGGCCGAGACAGATGCCGAAGGTCGGAATCTTGCGGTCGAGGAAGGTGCGGATCGCGGCAATCGCGTAGTCGCAGGGTTCCGGATCACCCGGGCCGTTGGACAGGAACACGCCGTCCGGATTCATCGCCAGCACCTTGTCGGCCGGCGTCTGCGCCGGCACCACGGTCAGGCGGCAGCCGCGGCTGGCCAGCATGCGCAGGATGTTGCGCTTGACGCCGAAATCGTAGGCGACAACATGGAAAGGCGTCGCGTCGGGCTTGACGAAGCCGCGGCCGAGTTGCCATTCGCCCTCGGTCCATTCGTAGGGCGCGGTCGCGCTGACCACCTTGGCCAGGTCCATGCCTGCCAGGCCGGCGAATTCGCGCGCCTTGGCGACCGCCTCGGCGGCGTCGACCTTGCCGGCCATCAGACAGGCGCTCTGCGCACCCTTTTCGCGCAGCAGGCGGGTGAGCTTGCGGGTATCTATATTGGCGATGCCGGGAATGCCCTGCTCGCGCAGGTAGCCGTCCAGCGTCTGGTGACTGCGGAAATTGGACGAGCGCAGCGGCAGGTCGCGGATGACGAGGCCGGCAGCGAACACGCGGCCGGCTTCGACGTCCTCGACATTGACGCCGGTATTGCCGATGTGCGGATAGGTCAGCGTGACGATCTGGCGGGTATAGCTCGGATCGGTCAGGATTTCCTGATAGCCGGTGAGCGCGGTGTTGAACACCACTTCGCCGGTCGTGACCGTTTCCGCCCCTATGCTTTTGCCGTGAAAGACCGATCCATCGGCGAGTGCGAGCAGCGCGGGCGCATGGGCGGACACGTAGTAACTCCTGAATTTCTGATCGGGGGACGGCGGCGCGCGCGTGCGCCACATATGCGAAGCGGGAGGCGCCGTTCGAGGCGTCTCCCGCTGAGTGTGCGAATTATACCTCGGGGTGGTGCGGCGCGCAATTTTGGTGCGCAGAGGCGCGCCGCAGCCGGTCAGACCATTGCGGCCACACTCGTCCGACCACCGGAAAGCGCGTCGCCCAGACGGGCCAGTTGCTGGTCTGCGTCCTTGTGCAGCGTTGCCAGATCGGAAAGATCGCCGCCGCGTGCGGCATCTTCGAGACGGGTCACGCTCACCTCGGCACCAGCAGCGCCGAAAACCGACAGCGAACCGCGCAGCCGATGACAGATACGCGCCGCCCCGCCGCCGTCCTGCGCCTGCACGCAGACGCCAAGTCCGCGACGCAATTCGGGCAATTCGCCGAGGAACACGTCGATCACGCGCAACACCATGGCACGGTCGCCTTCCAGCGTGGCCAGCGTATGTTCGAGATCCATCACCGGATCGGCCGCATCCGGGCGTTCGCGCATCAGGCCATTCACGTCGGTGATCGCGGTCTGCGACATGCTGTCGTCCGGTCGCGCCAGCACCCGTTCGAGCGCCGCCAGCAGATCGTCGGCCTTGACCGGCTTGCTCACGTAGTCGTCCATGCCTTCGTCCAGGCACAGTTCGCGGTCGCCCTTCATCGCATTGGCGGTCATCGCGATGATGGGCAGATGCTCGACGTGGTCGGTGTCGATGACCCAGGAGCGGCGCTGCTCGCGCGCTCGTATCGCACGCGTCGCTTCGATGCCACCCATGACCGGCATCTGCACGTCCATCAGCACGACATCGAAGCTCTCGCGCTCGAGCAGGTCCAGCGCTTCCTGCCCGTTGTTGGCGACGGTTACCTTGTAGCCGGCACGCTCCAGCGTGCGCACGGCCACCAGCTGGTTGACCGGATTGTCCTCGGCCAGCAGCACGCGCCGGCTCGGACTTTCGCCCAAGCCCTCGTGCGCCAGCGAGCGCTCGATGTCCAGGTCACCGATGGCCAGCGCGAAATCGTCCAGTTCGTGCACCTCGTCCGGCCGGCTGCTCAGTGCCTCGCCCAGCGCCGACGCCAGCTCGTGGGCCGAGAACGGCTTGTGCAGGCGCCCGCGCACGCCCAGCGTGCGTGCGTGCGCGTTGTCGGCGGCCTGATTGGCACCACTGAACATCATCACCACCCGGTTCAGCCGGTTCGGGCCTTCGCAGAAGCCGGACACGAAATCGAAGGCGTCGGCGTCGGGCAGCGTGCGATCGACCAGCAGGATGTCGAAGGGCCGGCCGCTCTCGTGCGCCTGCTTGAGCGCCTGCCTCGCCGCCTGCACGGTGCCGACCGCCAGCGCCGACGCGCCCATGTCGCCCAGCATCGCGGCGACCACGCCGCGGCTGGGTGGATGATCCTCGATCAGCAGCACGCGCAGACCGTTGAATCGCTGGAAGTTCGGCGACAGCCCGGCCTGCTCGACCACCCGGCAGCGCATCGTGAAATGGAAGGTAGACCCCTGCCCCGGCGTGCTTTCCAGCCACAGGCGGCCGCCCATCAGCGTGGCCAGGCGATTGCAGATGGCCAGTCCGAGGCCGGTGCCGCCGAAGCGGCGCGTGGTCGAGGTATCGGCCTGCGCGAAGGCTTCGAACACCAGCGCCTGTTTGGTCGCGTCGATGCCGATGCCGGTATCGCGCACCCACAGGTGCAGCTCGGCTTCGGCACCGGTCGCAGCCGGAATGCCGACCGCCTCGCAACCGACCTCGATCTCGCCGCGCTGGGTGAACTTGACCGCGTTACCGATCAGGTTGACCAGGATCTGCCGCAGCCGGCCCGGGTCGCCGAGCACGCGTACCGGCAGATCCGGCGCGATGCGGCAGTACAGCTCCAGCCCCTTCTGCTGGGCACCGATGGCCAGCCCGCGGGCGGCCTCGCCGACCAGCTCGCCGGGCGAGCACTCGACTTCCTCGATCGCCAGCTTGCCGGCCTCGATCTTCGAGAAATCAAGGATGTCGTTGATGATGACCAGCAGCGCATCGGCCGAGGTCTTGATCGCATTGACGTATTCGCGCTGTTCGCTGTCCAGCGTGGTGTCGAGCATCAGCGCCGACATGCCCATGATGCCGTTCATCGGTGTGCGGATTTCGTGGCTCATATTGGCCAGGAAATCGCTCTTGGCGCGGCTGGCCGCCTCCGCCTTCTCCTTGGCACGCAACAGCTCGACCTCGGCCTGACGGCGCGCATCGAGCTGACCTATCAGGCCGGACACGCTGCCCACACGGCCGCGCTCGTCGCGCTCCGTGGCGGTCGCCTCGATGCGCATCCACACCATGCCGCCATCGACACGCCGCATCCGGACATCGATCGCCGGCTGACCCGACGCTCCCGCCAGACGGTCCTCCAGCCAGGCGTCGAAGCTGCCGAGATCGTCTTCGTGCAGGATGTCGCGCCACACCGCCAACAGGTCCGGCAGCTCGGCCTGGCTGTAGCCCAGCGACTGCCGACATTCGGCCGACACGACGAAGTGTGCGCTGGAAGGTATCCATTGCCAGGCGTGGCGCGATGCGTCCGTTCCGCCTGCCGATTCGAGCAGGCGATCGATCTCGCGCAGCGCTCCGGCCAGCGCCGAAGGTTCGGACTGAGCCGCCAGCCAGGCGCCGACAGTCCTGTCGTCAAGCGACGACAGACCGAGCTGTTGCAGCAGTGTATTCAGCGCTGGATGCATGAATGACCTGAACCGGATCCTGCAGAATTAACGACACACACCCGCAGCACTGAAGCGCCACTGCAGCCGTTGCGATTCAGCGCAGTCCGAGCACGTCCTGCATGTCGTACAGACCGCTGCTGCGCTCGACCAGCCAGCGCGCAGCGCGCAGGCTGCCCAGCGCGTAGGGCATGCGGCTGGCCGCCTTGTGCGTGATCTCGACCCGCTCGCCGATGCCGGCGAACAGCACCGTGTGGTCGCCGACGATGTCGCCGCCGCGCACGGTAGCAAATCCTATGGTGTTCGCATCGCGCTCGCCGGTATGTCCTTCGCGACCGTAGATCGCGCAGTCGGCAAGCGAGCGGCCCAGCGCATCGGCCACCACCTCGCCCATGCGCAGCGCGGTACCCGACGGCGCATCGACCTTCATCCGATGGTGCGCCTCGATCACCTCGATGTCGTAGCCGCTGTTCAGGATGCGCGCCGCGACGTCGAGCAGCTTGAACACGGCGTTGACGCCGACCGCCATGTTCGGCGCGAACACGATGGCCAGTTCCTTCGACGCCTCGGTCAGTTGCGCACGCTGAGCGTCGCTGAAGCCGGTGGTGCCGATGATCATCTTGACGCCCAGGCGCTTGCACGCGTCGAGGTGAGCGAGCGTGGCTTCGGGGCGGGTGAAGTCGATCAGGAAGTCGGCGCCGGCGAGCGCCGCCTCGACATCGCCGCGGATCAGCACGCCGCTCCGGATACCGAGAAAGGCGCAGGCGTCCTCGCCGATCGCAGGCGAGTCCGGACGATCGAGGGCTGCGACCAGCGTCGCCCCCTCGTCACGCGTGGTGGCTTCGATCAGCATGCGGCCCATGCGGCCGGATGCCCCCGCGATCGCTATGCGCATCGGTGACATGAAATCCTTTCAGTTCGCTGTGTGCGGACGCTCGCAGCGCCCGGTTTCACTTCTTCTCGGGTGCCGCAATCTCGCCCAGATCGAGCGTGCGCGTGCGCGGCTCCGGTGGCTGGATCTCGCCATCTTCCGCAGCGACCACGTCGCCGCCCACGCTGACCAGCTTGTCGTCCTCGAAATAGACGATGAGCCGGCGCTGCTGCGTGTCTTCCGGTTTGTTGCCCGGCTTGAAGTAATAGACGTAATCCCAGCGGTCCGGGTGGAACACGTCGGCCAGCATCGGCGAACCGAGCACGAAGCGGACCTGCTCGCGGCTCATGCCCGCCTTGAGCTGACCCACCATGTCCTGGGTGACCAGATTGCCCTGACGGATGTCGATACGGTAGGGATTGAGCTTGCTGGTGACGTCGAGCGCATCGGGCACCTCGAAGCTGCTGCAGCCGGCAATCAACGGAACAAGCGCTAGACAGACGCGGCTCAGGGTGGCAAAGGGAGCGAGGGACATCGCGGGCAGGACTCGGGTGATGATCGGGCGACCGCAGGCGGAACGCCGGGCCGGGCGCGAAAGTCTATATTATAGCGACCTTGCCATAGCCTCCAGACGACCCGGATGAGCGCAAATTCCCAGAACCTGAAGAACATCGGCCTCAAGGCCACACTGCCGCGACTGAAGATACTCGAGCTTTTCCAGCGTGCAGACGTGCGCCACATGAGCGCCGAGGACGTCTACAAGGCCCTGCTGCAGGAGGACATGGACATCGGCCTCGCCACGGTCTACCGCGTGCTGACCCAGTTCGAGCAGGCCGGCCTGCTCGAACGCCATTTCTTCGAATCTGGCAAGGCGGTGTTCGAGCTGAACGAAGGCCACCACCATGATCACCTCGTGTGCATCCAGTGTGGCAAGGTCGAGGAGTTTTACGACGCCGAGATCGAGCGCCGTCAGATCAAGGTGGCCAAGGAACGCGGCTTTACCGTACACGACCACGCGCTGACCATCTTCGCCGACTGCTCGACCGAAGCCTGCCCGAACAAGCGCAAGACCACACCCCGCGGCTGAGTCCAGCCGCGCTCACCCTCGCCGCCGTCCGGCGGCTTGCCCATGGATGCCCTGATCGCCTCCACCGCGCTGGTCGCGCTCGCCGAAATCGGCGACAAGACACAGCTGCTGTCCTTCGTGCTGGCGGCGCGCATGCGCCGGCCACGTGCCATCTGCCTCGGCATACTGGTGGCCACCGTGCTGAACCACGCGCTGGCCGCCTGGCTCGGCGCGCTGGTCGCTTCCGTCCTGTCGCCGGAGGTGCTGCGCTGGATCGTCGGCCTCGCCTTCATCGGCTGCGGGCTGTGGGCGCTGGTGCCGGACAAGCTGGAGGAAACCGAAGTCGGCAGCGCGCACGGCGTGTTCCTGACCTCGACCCTGCTGTTCTTCATGGCCGAAATGGGCGACAAGACACAGCTGGCGACAGTGGCGCTGGGCGCCCGCTTCGAGGACGCCTATGTCTGGGTGGTCGCCGGCACGACGCTGGGCATGATGATCGCGAACGTACCGGCGGTGTATATCGGCCAGAAACTGGCGCAGCGGCTGCCGGTGAACTGGATACGGCGCATCGCCGCCGGTCTGTTCGTCGCCACCGGCATCATCACGCTCTACGTCGGACTGAACTGATCAGGCGCCGAGCATTTCGCGCGCGTGCGCGCGGGTGGTGTCGGTGATCACCTCGCCGCCCAGCATGCGGGCGATTTCGTCGACGCGCGCCGGCGCATCCAGCGGCGTGACCGAACTGCGCGTCTGCCCGCCCTCGCTGCGCTTGGCAATCGACCACTGCCAGTCCGCCCGCGCCGCCACCTGCGGCAGATGGGTCACGCACAGCACCTGACGTGCCTCGCCCAGACGGGCGAGCTGGCGCCCGACCACCTCGGCGACGCGACCGCCAATGCCGACA
Source organism: Methyloversatilis sp. NSM2 (assembly GCF_038066675.1). Taxonomy (NCBI): domain Bacteria; kingdom Pseudomonadati; phylum Pseudomonadota; class Betaproteobacteria; order Nitrosomonadales; family Sterolibacteriaceae; genus Methyloversatilis; species Methyloversatilis sp. NSM2. Next base: position 330,349 of record NZ_JBBUKV010000001.1, on the reverse strand, counting down.
TCGACCTCGTCGAACACCAGCGTCGGCGTGCCGCTGCGCGCGCTGGCGATGACCTGGATGGCCAGTCCGATGCGTGACAGCTCGCCGCCCGAAGCCACCTTGGCCAGCGGTGCAAGCGGCTGGCCCGGGTTGGCAGCAACATGGAATTCGACCTCTTCGAGGCCAGTGGCCGACGGCTGATCGAGCGGCTTCAGCACCACTTCGAAGCGCCCGCCCTGCATCGCCAGCTCGGACATTGCCGCGGTCACCGCCTGTGACAGCTGCTTTGCGGCCGGCCGGCGCGCATTGGACAGTTCCTTGGCCGCCTCGACACAGGCCGCCCGCGCGGCATCGCGCGCCGCTTCGAGCGCGGCCGGGTCGGATTCGGCCTCCAGCCGCTGCAGCCCTTCCTGGCTGTCGGCCAGCAGCTGCGGCAGTTCATCCGGATCGACACGATACTTGCGTGCGCAGGCCAGCACCGTCGCGATCCGCTCGTCGGCACGCGCCAGCGCGGCCGGGTCGGCATCGATGCGATGCGCGTAGGCGCGCAGCGCACGCGCCGCCTCGTCGACCTGTGTGGCGGCCGATTCGATCAGGCCACGACATTCGCCGAGCGAAGCATCGAATGCTTCCAGCCGGCCAAGCAGCGACGCGATGTGCGCCAGTTGCCCGTCGAGCGCCGCCTCGCCCTCCTCGATCAGCGCCAGCGCCTCGGCCGAGCCTTCGAGCAATTGTGTGGCGTGCGCCAGTCGGCCGTGATCCTGTTGCAGTTCGGCCCAGGCCTGCGGCTCGAAGGCCAGTGCGGTCAGCTCCTCGACCTGCCATTGCAGCCGCTCGCGCTCGCGCTCGGCGGCGTCGCGGTCCTGCAGCGCGCGGGCCAGCGCCTGTTCGCGCTGCTGCCATTCGCGATGCAGCCGCCCGACGGTCGCCACCTGCGCAGTCAGACCGGCGTGCTGGTCGAACAGCGCGCGCTGCGCCGTCTCACGCATCAGCGCCTGATGGGCGTGCTGGCCGTGGATGTCGACCAGCTGGCCGCCGAGGTCGCGCAGCTGGCTCACGCTGGCCGGCGCACCATTTATGTAGGCGCGCGAACGACCGCCGGCGTCGATGACCCGACGGGCGATCACCAAGCCCTCTTCCAGCTCGAAATCCTGCTCCTTCAGCCAGCTGGCGACAGCGCTGTCGGCGGCACAGGAAAATTCGGCCGACAGTTCCGCCCGGTCACAGCCGGCGCGCACGACCGAGGCGTCGGCGCGGCCACCGAGCAGCAGCCCCAGCGCATCGACCAGGATGGATTTGCCGGCGCCGGTCTCGCCAGTCAGCGCGCCGAAGCCGGACGCAAAATCGAGTTCGAGCCGGTCGACCAGGATGAAGTCGCGGATGAAAAGACGTTCGAGCATGAAACGAAAGGGACTCAGACGTGAGGTTCAGACTTCCTTGGGCGCCTCGCTCCAGCGCAGCTTTTCGCGCAGCATCGAGAAGTAGCTGTAGCCGGGCGGGTGCAGCAAGGTAACGCTATACGGCGAACGCTCGATGCGCAGCACGTCGTCGCCCTGCAGATTGCAGTGTTCCTGGCCGTCGAAGTGCGCCCGCGCGTCGTGCCGCGAGAACAGGCGTACCTTCAGCACGGCCGAGTCGCCCAGCACGATGGGGCGCGACGACAGCGCGTGCGGGCACAGCGGCACGATGAGCATGCCGCCGAGCGACGGATGCAGGATGGGTCCGTTGGCCGACAGCGAGTAGGCGGTCGAGCCGGTCGGCGTCGATACGATGAGCCCGTCGGAGCGCTGGCTGTAGACGAATTCGTCGTCGACCCGCATTTCGAACTCGATCATGCGGCCGAGGTCGCCTTTCGAAATGACCACGTCGTTGAAGGCGAAAGCGGAGAACACCTCGGCCCCGTCGCGCAGCACCGATGCCTGCATCAGCGCGCGCCGCTCCGGACGGAACTGGCCGTGCATCAGCGATTCCATCGCGGCCAGCATGTTGGAGCGGGCGACGTCGGTCAGGAAGCCGAGACGGCCCTGATTGATGCCGACCAGCGGCACGTCGTGCGGCGCCAGCTTGCGTGCGGCACTGATCAGCGAGCCATCGCCGCCCACGACCACTGCGAGCTTTGCGCGGCGGCCCAAGGTATCGAAATCGGCCGCCTCGAAGCGATCGTCCGGCAGCACTTCGGCCGATGCCTGCTCGATCAGCACCTCGCGCCCGGACTCGCTCAGCCAGTGCGCCAGTGCGCGCAGCGACTCGGCCACTTCGGCGCTCTGGTACTTGCCGATCAGCGCGACGCAGCCAAAGGCCGGGGATTCGTTTTTCATCGGCGAATTAAACCACAAAGCCCCGAGCCGTCATCGACGGCACGGCGGTGTGACGGCGGCTGTGTCAATATCGGTGCGCTGACGGCGCCAACACGCCGGCGCTGCTCTAGAATCAGTCTCCGCAACCGCATCAGGATCCGTATCCCGCCACCCGCGCCATGCTTGAAGATCGATCGAGACTGCTGCTCAAGACCCTGGTCGAGCGCTACATCGCCGACGGCCAGCCGGTGGGTTCGCGCACGCTGTCGAAGTACTCCGGCCTCGACCTGTCGCCGGCGACCATCCGCAATGTCATGTCCGACCTTGAGGACATGGGCTACATCGCCAGCCCGCACACCTCGGCCGGCCGCATCCCGACGCCGCGCGGCTACCGCTTCTTCGTCGACACGCTGCTGTCGGTGCAACCGCTGGAGCCAGGCCAGATCAGCGAACTGAAAGGGGAACTGCGCCCGGCCGATCCGCGGCTGCTGGTCAATCAGGCGTCGCAGCTGCTGTCGCAGCTCACCCGCTTCGCCGGCATCGTCGTCGCGCCGCGCCGCCAGTTGCCGCGCATCCGCCAGATCGAATTCCTGAGCCTGTCGGACAAACGCATCCTGCTCATCATCGTGACCGACACCGGCGAGGTGCAGAACCGCATCCTGCTGACCGAACGCAACTTTTCGCCGTCGGAGCTGGTCAGTGCGGCCAACTACCTGAACCAGCACTACGTCGGCTTCGATTTCGACGAGATCCGCGGCCGGCTGCAGGCGGAACTGAAGCAGTTGCACGGCGATCTGACCACGCTGATGTCGGCCGCGCTGCAGGCCGGCAACGAGGCCTTCTCCGACGACAAGGGACAGTACGTCATCACCGGTGAGCGCAACCTGCTCGAGGTCGACGATCTCGCGTCCAACATGTCGCGGCTGCGCGAGCTGTTCTCGCTGTTCGATCAGCGCACGCAGCTGGCCAGTCTGCTCGACCTGTCGCAACGGGCCGATGGCGTGCAGATCTTCATCGGCGGCGAGTCCGGTCTGGCCCCGCTCGACGAATGCAGCGTGGTGACCGCGCCGTACGAGGTGCAGGGCCAGGTGGTCGGCACGGTCGGCGTGATCGGACCGACGCGCATGGCCTACGAGCGCGTGATTCCGATCGTCGACGTCACCGCCAAACTGCTGTCGAGCGCGCTGAGCCAGACCTGAAAACCCGTCTCCACCGGGACGGATCACAACAAGAAAACCGGATATGTCCCGCTTCGTCGAAGAACCGTCTTATTCACACGGCCAGATGCCGCGCACCGGCGTGCTGCTGGTCAATCTGGGCACGCCGGACCAGGCCGATGCGCCTTCGCTGCGCCGCTACCTGAAGGAATTCCTGTCCGACGACCGCGTGGTCGAGGTGCCGAAGCCGCTGTGGTGGCTGATCCTGAACGGCATCATCCTGAACGTCCGGCCGAAGCAGTCGGCCGAGAAGTACGCCACCGTGTGGACCGACGAGGGCTCGCCGCTGCGCGTGCACACCGAAAGGCAGGCCAAGCTGCTGCGCGGCTGGATGGTGGCGGCAGGGCAGCGCGAGATCGAGGTGCGACACGCGATGCGCTACGGCAGCCCGTCGATTGCCGACGTACTGCAGCAGATGAAGGCCGACGGCTTCACGCGCATCCTGATGGTGCCGATGTACCCGCAGGGCGCCTCAAGCACCACAGGTTCGGTGGTGGACGAGATGGCGCGCGCGCTGCTGCGCTGGCGCAACCTGCCGGAGATGCGCTACGTCCGCGCCTTCGCCGGTGACCGCGGCTATATCGACGCGCTGGCCGCCAGCGTGCGCGAGCACTGGCAGAAGAACGGCCGCGCCGACAAGCTGGTCATGTCCTTCCATGGCGTGCCGCACTTCCACCTGGAAAAGGGCGATCCCTACCACTGCGAATGCCACAAGACCGGCCGGCTGATTGCCGAGGCGCTCGGTCTGGCAAAGGAGGACTATCTGGTCACCTTCCAGTCGCGCTTCGGCCGCGCCCGCTGGCTCGAACCGTACACGCAGCCGACGCTGGAGAAGCTGGCCGAAGGCGGCCTGCGCAGTGTCGAGGTGATGTGTCCGGGCTTCGTCGCTGACTGTCTTGAAACGCTGGAGGAAATCGCGGTCGAGAACCGCGACGCCTTCATCGGTCGCGGCGGCAAGCAGTTCAGCTACATCCCCTGCCTGAACGAGCGGCCGGACTGGATCGCCGCGCTGGGCGGCATCGTGCGCCGCGAACTGGGCCACTGGTGGGACGAAGCCGGCCAGCCGCCGGCCGATCTGGCGCTGCAGGCGCGCAACGCGACGGCGATGGGCGCGAAGCAATAAAAAAGGCGACCTCGCGGTCGCCTTTCTGTTGCGCAATGCAGTCCTGTTCAGGCCGCAGCGCGCGTCGGCACGATGTTCTCGTCGTTCTTCGCCTTGCGCGGACGACCACGACGCGAAGCACCCGGATCGAACTGGCCGTCGAGCTTCTTCAGCGCATCCTTGCGCGCCTTCAGCGCCATCTTGAACGCACCTTCCTCGCCGTACTTGTTCACCGAGAACTTGACCCGCTTGCGACGCCCGGACGGCAGCGGCCACGACGCCACCCAGAACCAGCGCTGCTTGTCCTCCGGCATGTCACGGGTTTCGGAGGCGCAATAGCGGCACACGCCGACCACGCCGGAACGGTTGTTCTTCTTGACGATGCTCGAATACTCGCGCAGCGAGAAGGGCGGGAATTTCGAAATGATGTCGTCGCGAAACTGCTTCGCGGCGGCAAAGGCCTTCTGCTTGCCACCGAAGACACCATCGCTGAAGTGCTTCCGGTGTATCACTCCGCGTCGCTGTATGGTCACGAGCCAGCCATGCGTGCGGCTGGCTTCGTTGTCCACGCGGCTGATGCCATAAACTGAATTGCGGCTCAAGGTCGGTCTCCTTCCGATAGCACAGGCGTCGCCATGTGCTTGTGAGGAGAGTTTCGGCCTGCCGTGTCGAAACTTTAGCCGGGCCGGCGGGCGTTCTTCACGCCGCAGGGGTTGCGGGCACGCTCAGCGTCGGGCCGGCGTATCGGGCAGCAGTTCGAGATCGATGCCGCCGCCGATGACGGAAAAACCCGATTCGGTTGCCAGCACCACCTGCTCGCCCTGGGCGGCAAGGGCGGAATTGGCGCGGGCCAGCCGTTGCACCACGGTGCTGATGAGCTGGGCGCGGAAGTGTTCCAGACACTCTTCCGACGCGAGCGCCAGCGCCGACGGACTGACTTCGAGAAAGGCCACTGGCGAGGACGCGATCACGGTCGCCGAGCGGCGGAGGTGGTTGGGGTCGAGATAGCCCATTTCGCCAACCACCTCGCCCGGGCCCAGTTCGGCCAGCAGCCGGCCACCGACCACCACCCGGACATGGCCGGACACGATCAGCCCGAAGCGGTTATCGCTGTCGCCCTCGCGCATCAGCACCGTACCCTCGGTGTATTGCCGCCAGTTCGAGAAGCGCAGCACCTCCCACACCTCGACGTCGTCGAACTCGGTGAAGAAGGTCATCTTGCGCAGGATGGAGAAGCGCGTGGTGTCCGGCGGAACGTACTTGTCGTCGAGGATCTTGAACCGCACCGTCGACAGGTCCTTCGCGAACTCGGCGCCGTTCTTGTAGCGCGAGTAGAGGTCCTTCTCCAGCGCCTTGCGGATCACCCGATCCATCGCTTCCGGCACTTCCGGGTTCAGTTGCGACGCCGACGGCGGGTCGGCGTTGATGATCTTGTAGATGAGCTGGGCCGGATGCTTGGCGCGGAAGGGCAGCCGCCCGGTCAGCAGGTGGAACAGCACGACCCCCAGTGAATAAAGGTCGGTCTTCTGGTTCAGCGGATAGCCCTTCACCTGTTCCGGGCTCATGTAGGCCGGCGAGCCGACGCCCATGATGAAGGTCGAATCCTTGTCGTTTTCCTTCGCGACGTTCAGCGCCAGACCGAAATCGGTCACCTTCACCAGGTCGTTGGCGCCGATCAGGATGTTGGCCGGCTTGATGTCGCGGTGCACGACGCCGTGGCGGAAAGCGTAATCGAGTGCCATTGCGCACTTGAACACGATGCTCACCGCGCGCGGCAGCGGCAGCATCGTGTTGAATTCGCAGTAGTGGTCGAGCGGCTGGCCGTCGATGAACTCCATGACCAGGTAGGCCCGGTTCTCTTCGACCTGCGCATCGTAGATGCGGATGATGTTCGGATGGTCGAGCTTGGCGGCGATCGCCGCCTCGGTCAGGAAAAGTTTGCGCATGCGCCGCGACCACTTGCCCTGATCGCGGTTCTTGTCGCCGAAATCGACCAGCTTGACGGCGACCATTTCCTCGATGTCGTCGCACTTGCACAGGTAGACAGTCGCGGTGGCGCCCTTGCCGATCTCGCGGATTACCCTGTATTTGCCAATGCGTTCGAGCATGTCGTGTGGAGCGATGGACGCGTCATGAACCGCGAATGATAGGCCATCGCCAAGCGCCGGACAAAGAATGGGTCAAAAGGCTGATGGAAAGTCGACTTTCCGGGCTTGAAATGTGTCCGGACGCCCCCATTTCCGGCGGGTCTCAGATTCAGAGGATTTCCCGCATGACCGAGCAGACCCCGCAACCGGTGCCCGAAGAACAGCAGGCCGCCCCCAACACCGAAGCCGCTACGCCGGCCGCTGCCGTGACGCCCGAGGCGCTGGCCGCCGCCGAGCAGAAGGTGGCCGAACTGCAGGACGCGCTGCTGCGCGCCAAGGCCGAAACCGAAAACATGCGCCGTCGCGCCGCCGAGGACGTGATCAAGGCGGGCAAGTTCGCCGGCGAGAAGTTCGCTTCCGCCATGGTGCCGGTCAAGGACAGCCTGGAAGCGGCGCTGGCCGACACCTCGAACGACGTCGCCAAGATCCGCGAAGGCGTTGAACTGACGCTGAAGCAGCTGGTGCAGGCTTTTTCGGGCGCCAGCGTCGAGGAAGTGAACCCGCTGGGCGAGAAGTTCGACCCGCACAAGCACCAGGCGATCAGCCAGATCGAGGCGCCGGGCGAGCCGAATCACGTGGTGCAGGTGCTGCAGAAGGGTTATCTGCTGCACGACCGCGTGCTGCGCCCCGCCCTGGTCATCGTTTCGAAGGCTGCGGGCTGAAAAGCCCCTTGAAATGCAGGGGCAAACGCCCCACTTCGACCTCAGACAAGCTCTCTCCTCCAACCGCATATATATAGAGGACCCCGAACATGGGAAAAATCATCGGTATCGACCTGGGCACCACCAATAGCTGCGTTTCCGTGATGGAAGGCGGCAAGCCCAAGGTGATCGAGAACTCCGAAGGCGCGCGCACGACGCCGTCCATCGTCGCCTACACCGACGACGGCGAAATCCTCGTTGGCGCCTCGGCCAAGCGCCAGGCCGTCACCAACGCCGCCAACACGCTGTTCGCCGTCAAGCGCCTGATCGGCCGCCGCTTCGAAGAGAAGGAAGTGCAGAAGGACATCGCGCTGATGCCCTACAAGATCTCCAAGGCCGACAACGGCGACGCCTGGGTCGAGGTGCGCGGCAAGAAGATCGCGCCGCCGCAGGTGTCGGCCGAAGTGCTGCGCAAGATGAAGAAAACCGCCGAGGACTACCTGGGCGAGGAAGTGACCGAAGCCGTCATCACGGTGCCAGCCTACTTCAACGACAGCCAGCGTCAGGCCACCAAGGACGCCGGCCGCATCGCCGGTCTGGACGTGAAGCGCATCATCAACGAGCCGACCGCTGCCGCGCTCGCCTTCGGCATGGACAAGAAGCCGGGCGACTCCAAGATCGCCGTGTATGACCTCGGCGGCGGCACCTTCGACGTGTCCATCATCGAAATCGCTGACGTCGATGGCGAACACCAGTTCGAAGTGCTGGCCACCAACGGCGACACCTTCCTCGGCGGCGAGGACTTCGACCAGCGCATCATCGATTACGTGATCGACGAGTTCAAGAAGGACCAGGGCGTCGACCTGAAGAAGGACATCCTCGCGCTGCAACGCCTGAAGGAAGCCGCCGAAAAGGCCAAGATCGAACTGTCGTCCAGCGCGCAGACCGAAATCAACCTGCCCTACATCACTGCCGACGCGTCCGGCCCGAAGCACCTGGCGATCAAGATCACCCGCGCCAAATTCGAGTCGCTGGTGGAAGAGCTGATCGAGCGCTCGATCGAGCCCTGCCGCATCGCGCTGAAGGATTCGGGCGTCAAGATCGGCGACATCGACGACGTCATCCTGGTAGGCGGCATGACCCGCATGCCCAAGGTGCAGGAAAAGGTGCGCGAATTCTTCGGCAAGGAGCCGCGCAAGGACGTGAACCCGGATGAGGCGGTCGCTGTCGGCGCGTCCATCCAGGGCGGCGTGCTGCAGGGCGACGTCAAGGACGTGCTGCTGCTCGACGTGACCCCGCTGTCGCTGGGCATCGAGACGCTGGGCGGCGTCATGACCAAGATGATCCAGAAGAACACGACGGTGCCGACCAAGTTCAGCCAGACCTTCTCGACCGCCGACGACAACCAGCCGGCCGTGACCATCAAGGTCTACCAGGGCGAGCGCGAGATGGCATCGGGCAACAAGTCGCTCGGCGAATTCAACCTGGAAGGCATCGCCCCGGCGCCGCGCGGCATGCCGCAGATCGAGGTCACCTTCGACATCGACGCCAACGGCATCCTACACGTGTCGGCCAAGGACAAGGGCACGGGCAAGGAAAACAAGATCACCATCAAGGCGAACTCGGGTCTGTCGGAAGAAGAGATCCAGCGCATGGTGAAGGACGCCGAACTGCACGCCGAAGAAGACAAGCGCGCGCACGAGATGGCCGACGCCCGCAACCAGGCCGACGCGCTGGTCCATTCGACGCGCAAGGCCCTGGCCGAGCACGGCGACAAGGTCGACGCCGGCGAGAAGGAAAAGATCGAAGCCGCGCTGAAGGAAGTGGAAGAAGCCATCCGCTCCGGCGACAAGGAAGCGATCGACGCCAAGAGCGCCGCGCTGGCGACCGCCGCGCAGAAGCTGGGTGAAGCGATGTACGCCGAACAGCAGGCCGCGGCCGGTGAAGCTGCCGGCGGCGCTGCACCCGGCAGCCGCAAGGACGACGACGGCGACGTGGTCGATGCGGAATTCACCGAGGTGAAGGACAAGAAGTAAGCTGCGCTCCCGACGCTGACAGCGAGCAGTTCAACGACCGAGGCACAGCGCGGCAGGAGCCCTTCCTGACGCGCTGTGCCTTTGGCGCATCTGTGGTGAAAACGAATGGCGAAGAAAGATTTTTACGACATCCTGGGCGTCAACCGCGACGCCTCCGATGACGAGATCAAGAAGGCTTACCGCAAGCTGGCGATGAAGTACCACCCGGACCGCAATCCGGACAGCAAGGAAGCCGAGGACAAGTTCAAGGAAGCGAAGGAAGCCTACGAAATCCTGTCCGACGGACAGAAACGTGCGGCCTACGACCAGTATGGACACGCCGGCGTCGACCCGAACATGGGTGGCGGTGCAGGCGGTGGCCAGGGCTTCGGCGGTTTCGGCGACGCCTTCGGCGACATCTTCGGCGAAATCTTCGGCAACCAGGGCGGACGCGGCGGCGGCCGCAGCGGCGTCTATCGCGGCGCCGACCTGCGCTACAACCTCGAAGTGTCGCTCGAAGAGGCGGCGCGCGGCACCGACACGCGCATCCGCATCCCGACCATGGACGACTGCGGCACCTGCGGCGGCACCGGCGCCAAGCCGGGCACCAAGCCGGTCACCTGCACTACCTGCAACGGTGTCGGACAGGTGCGCATGCAGCAGGGCTTCTTCTCTATCCAGCAGACCTGCCCGAAGTGCCACGGCACCGGCAAGATGGTGAAGGATCCGTGCAATGACTGCCACGGCGCCGGGCGCGTCAAGGGCAGCAAGACGCTGCAGGTGAAGATTCCGGCCGGCATCGACGAGGGCGACCGCATCCGCCTGGCCGGCGAAGGCGAGCGCGGCCAGGGCGGCGGTCCGGCCGGCGACCTGTACGTGCAGATCCACATCAAGCCGCACACCGTGTTCCAGCGCGAAGGCGACGACCTGCACTGCGAAATGCCGATCGGCTTCGCCACGGCCGCGCTGGGCGGCGAGATCGAAATCCCGACGCTGGATGGCGCAGCCAAGATCAAGATCCCGGCCGAAACCCAGTCGGGCAAGGTGTTCCGCCTGCGCGGAAAAGGCATCAAGGGCGTGCGCAGCAGCTATCCGGGCGACCTGATGTGCCACGTCGTGGTCGAGACGCCGGTGAACCTGACGGCACGTCAGCGCGAACTGCTGAAGGAATTCGACGACATCAACCGCAGCGACGAGGCGAGCCACAGCCCGCGAGCCAAGTCGTGGATGGACAAGATGAAGGATTTCTTCGCCGGCTGACGCAGGCAGCACGCCCAATGAAAAAGCCCGCACAAGCGGGCTTTTTCATTGGCGAAGCCGGCAACTGCCGACCGCGGCACCCCCGCGGTCGGTAAGCACCTGATCAGGCAGCCAGCTTTTTCGCGATCTGCGCTTTCACTGCGGCCAGCGCCTCAGGCAGGCGGTGCTGCAGGCGATCGAACAGTTCGTCGTGCAGCGCGATCTCCTGCTGCCAGGCGGCCACGTCGATCGAGGTGATGCGCTCGAACAGTTCGCGGCTGAACTCGGTGCCGGCCCAGCTCAGGTCGTCGTAGCGCGGGCTGGTACCGAACAGGTGTTCGGCACCGTCGGCGCCACCGGCCACGCGGTCCAGCATCCACTTCAGCACGCGCATGTTCTCGCCGAAGCCCGGCCACACGAACTTGCCGTTGTCGTCGGTGCGGAACCAGTTCACGCAGAAGATGCGCGGCAGCGCGCCGCCCTGCGCGGACAGGTTCTGGCCGAGCTTGAGCCAGTGCGCAAAGTAGTCGCTCATGTTGTAGCCGCAGAAGGGCAGCATGGCGAACGGGTCGCGGCGCACCACGCCCTGCTGGCCAGCGGCCGCAGCGGTGGTTTCCGAACCCATGGTTGCAGCCATGTAGACGCCTTCGATCCAGTTGCGCGCCTCGGTCACCAGCGGCACCGTGGTCGAACGACGACCGCCGAAGATGAAGGCCGAGATCGGCACGCCGGCCGGATCGTCCCAGGCCGGGTCGATGACCGGGTTCTGGGTGGCGGCCACGGTGAAGCGGGCGTTCGGGTGAGCGGCCTTGGCGCCGGTCTGCTTGGCGATTTCAGGCGTCCAGTCCTTGCCCTGCCAGTCGGTCAGATGCGCCGGCGGCGTTTTCGTCATGCCTTCCCACCAGACGTCGCCGTCGTCGGTCAACGCGACATTGGTGAAGATGGTGTCGGAACGCAGCGAAGCCATGCAGTTGGCATTGGTGCTGTCGTTGGTGCCGGGGGCGACGCCGAAGTAGCCGGCTTCCGGGTTGATCGCGTACAGGCGGCCGTCCTTGCCCGGCTTGATCCAGGCGATGTCGTCGCCGATGGTGGTCACCTTCCAGCCCTCGAAACCCTTGGGCGGGATGAGCATCGCGAAATTGGTCTTGCCGCAGGCCGACGGGAAGGCGGCCGCGACGTAGTGCTTCTCGCCCTGCGGGTTCTGCACGCCGAGGATGAGCATGTGTTCGGCCAGCCAGCCTTCGTCGCGGCCCATGGTCGAGGCGATGCGCAGCGCGAAGCACTTCTTGCCGAGCAGTGCGTTGCCGCCGTAGCCGGAACCGAAACTCCAGATTTCGCGGGTTTCCGGGTAATGCACGATGTACTTGGTCGCGTTGCACGGCCACGGCACGTCCTGCTCGCCGGCGGCCAGCGGCTTGCCGACGGTGTGCACGCAGGGCACGTACTCGCCGTCCTCGCCCAGCACGTCGTAAACGGCCTTGCCCATGCGGGTCATGATGCGCATGTTGACGGCGACATAGGGCGAATCGGACAGCTCGATGCCGATCTGCGAAATGTGCGAACCGAGCGGACCCATCGAGAACGGCACGACGTACATCGTGCGGCCGCGCATGCAGCCGTCGAACAGGCCGTTCAGCGTCTGCCGCATTTCGGCCGGGGCCATCCAGTTGTTGGTCGGGCCGGCGTCTTCCTGGCGTTCGGAACAGATGAAGGTGCGGTCTTCGACGCGCGCCACGTCGGACGGGTCGGACCAGGCGAGATAGGAATTCGGGCGCTTCTCGGGGTTCAGGCGGCGCATGGTGCCGACGGCGACCATGTCGGCGCACAGGCGGTCGTACTCCTCCTGCGAACCATCACACCAGTGGATCGCGGCGGGCTTGGTCAGCGCAGCGATCTCGGCAACCCATTTCACCAGCTTGCGGTTTTTGACCCAGGCCGGAACGGGGATCTCTCCGGAGTTCAGCTGCTCCGGCGACAGGACGACTTTCATTGCGACGCTCTCCAAAATCCACCGGAATCGGACAAGGGTGGTAACCATTGCCGTCCCGGTTCGACGGTTGAAACAGACTCGGCATCCACCGGGTAGGTGTATGCGTCGGACCCTGCTGACCGCCGACTGCGCCTGCGGTCATCCTTACGGAGGTCGCACTTTAACCATAACGGGGTCTTATGTCTGCTATAAGAGTCACGAATGATGCGATTTGTTCAGGCGCAGCAGGTCCTGCCTAAGAAAGGCATTGCATTCGGCAACGTTGGATCAGTTTTCTTGATCGTGCGCCGCAAGAAGTGCGGCGAGACCTGAAGCGTCGATGCGCCAGTGGTAGCGGCTGTCCGCGTCAGTGAGCAGGTTGCTGCGTCGCAACAATCCGAGCGCACGACTGGCCGATTCCGGGGCGACGCCGAGGATGGCGCCGATGTCTTCCAGACTGAGGCGGATCGCCCTGCCAGGCGCCTCTTCGGTGCGCAGTCGCAGCAGCAGGCGCGCCACCCGCGTCTTCACGTCGGCGTGTCCGGCGGCCAGTTCGGCCAGCCAGGCGTCCGCTTCGGCCAGTGCGGCGTACCAGTGCTCGAACAGCGGCTTCTGCAGTCGCGGCGTTTCCCGATTGAGGCGTTCAACCAGCGTGCGCGGGATGCGGCAGATCTTGGTCGGCGCCAGCGTGATCGCCGTGTGATCGTAGCCGGGCCGTACCAGCGCTTCGAGGCCGCACACGTCGCCCGGCCGCAGCACGCGCAGGATGCGCTGGTTGCCGTCGTTGCTGTAGCGCACCAGCTTGATCGCGCCGGCGCGCAACGTGAACAGCCAGTCGCCATGGGCGCCGGCGTGATAGATGACGGCGCTGGAGGGGTAATCCAGGTCGTCTATCTGCTCATGCAGAAGCGCGAAATCGGCCTCCACCAGGTCGGCGAACAGCACCGACTGGCGGATGCTGCAGCCTTCGCAGTCACTGTGGCCGTTCCACGCCGATTTGATCGTGATCGCACGCATGCCCGACTGCAAAACTCCATGTTACGCACGGCGCCAGGTCGTTCCAGCGGCCGAATCTTCGAGGATGACGCCCTGCTGCTTCAGTTCGTCGCGCACGCGGTCGGCGGTCGCGAAGTCGCGTGCCTTCTTGGCCGCCACCCGTTGCGCGATCAATGCCTCGATCTGCGCGTCATCCAGACCGCCAGCCTGTGCACGGCCTTTGAGGAAGTCTTCGGGAGAACGTTCCAGCAGACCGAGCACCCCGGCCAGCGCGCGCAGTTCGCCCGCCACCCCTGCGTCGCCGCTGCGGTTGGCTTCGGCCGACAGGTCGAACAGCACCGCCATCGCTTCGGGCGTGTTGAAATCGTCGTCCATCGCTGTGCGGAAGCGGCTGCCTGCCGGCGTCGACCAGTCAGGCGCACGGCTGACGGGCGGCACGTTCTTCAGTGTCGTATAAAGTCGGGTCAGTGCGCCGCGCGCGTCGTCGAGATGGGCGTCGGAGTAATTGAGCGGGCTGCGGTAATGGGCGCGCAGAATGAAGAAGCGCACCACCTCGGCGTCGTACTTCTGCAGCACCTCGCGGATGGTGAAGAAGTTGCCCAGCGACTTCGACATCTTCTCGTCGTCGACGCGGACGAAACCGTTGTGCATCCAGTAGTTGACGAAGGTGTGGCCGTGCGCGCCCTCGCTCTGGGCGATCTCGTTCTCGTGGTGCGGGAACTGCAGGTCGGCGCCACCGCCGTGGATGTCGAACTGGTCGCCGAGCAGCTGCGAACTCATGGCCGAGCACTCGATGTGCCAGCCCGGGCGGCCGTCGCCCCACGGTGACGCCCACTTCGCCTCGGCCGGCTCGGCCGGCTTGGCGTGCTTCCAAAGCACGAAATCGAGCGGGTCCTGCTTGTCGTCGATCACATCGACGCGCTCGCCGGCACGCAGGTCGTCGAGCGACTTGCCCGACAGCTTGCCGTAGCCGTCGAACTTGCGGACGCTGTAGTTCACGTCGCCGCTGGCCGCGCGATAGGCCAGGCCCTTCTGCTCCAGGCGCTGGATCAGCGACTGCATCTGCGGCACGAATTCGGTGGCGCGCGGCTCGTGATCCGGTCGCAGCACGCCCAGCGCATCCGCGTCCTCGTGCATCGCGGCGATGAAGCGGTCGGTCAGCGCGCGCATCGTTTCACCGTTCTCGGCCGCCCGCTTGATGATCTTGTCGTCGATGTCGGTGATGTTGCGGACGTAGGTGACCTGATAATCCGCTGCGCGCAGCCAGCGCGTCACCATGTCGAACACGACCATCACGCGGGCGTGGCCGAGGTGGCAGTAGTCGTACACAGTCATGCCGCACACGTACATGCGCACCCGGCCGGGTTCGATCGGAACGAAATCCTGCTTCTCGCGGGTGAGGGTGTTGTAAATCTTGAGCATGGCTGGCCGTAAATCGGGAGGGCTGCGAAGAGGAAGACCCGCTCTGCGGGCAAGTACTCGAATCAGACGCAACGACAGGACGCCGGCACGCCTTCTTGATAAGATCCGGGGTTGTCAAACGACGCATTCACGCCAAAAAGTCTAACACATGGCCTTTACGCACCGCTCCGCCTCCCGCCTCGTTTCCAGCCTGATCGCCGGCCTGATGATGCTGTGCGCATCGGTCTCACCGGTCTTCGCCGACAGCATCCAGGAAGCGGAACAGCTATTGCGCCTGAAGCAGCCGCAACAGGCGCTTGAAAAGATCGACATCTACCTTGCGCAGCGACCGCGCGATCCGCAGGGCCGTTTCTTCAAGGGCCTCATCCTGACCGAACTGGGCAAGATCCCGGAGGCGACCCTGGTATTCCAGAAGCTGACCGAGGACTACCCGGAGCTGCCCGAGCCCTACAACAACCTGGCTGTGCTGTACGCGCAGCAGAAGCAGTACGACAAGGCCAAGACCGCGCTCGAAATGGCGATCCGCACCCATCCGAGCTACGCGGTGGCGCACGAGAACCTCGGCGACATCTACGCCCGCATGGCGACGCAGGCCTACGACCGCGCGCTGCAGCTCGATTCGTCGAACAAGGCGGCACAGAGCAAGCTGAACCTGATCCGCGAAATGGTCGGCAACGGCAGTCGTGGCAACCAGAAGCCACGCGCCATTGCGCCGATCGCCGCCGCGCCGTCGACACCGACCGCCACGCCGGCACCGGCTGCTCCGCCCGCGCCGAGCACGCCGGCAGCTCCGGCAGCTCCGGCGAAGCAGCCCGAGGCGGCCAAACCCGCCGAAGCACCGAAACCGCCGGCACCGACCGCTGCCGCACCCGCGCCCGTACCGGCACCCGCCGCCGCAGTGCCGGCACCCGCGCCAAAGGCGGACGTTCGGGCGGCCACTGTGCCGCCGGTCGCGGAACTCACCCGCACCGTGCAGGACTGGGCGGCCGCTTGGTCGCGCAAGGATGTGAAGAGCTACCTTGGCTATTACGCGGCCGACTTCAAGGTACCGGACGGCAAACCCCGCGGTGCCTGGGAAACCGAGCGCCGGTCGCGCATCGCCAAGCCGGGCGCAATCGAGGTCCGCGTCGAGAACGTGAAGGTGAAGTCGGTCGCCGCAGACCGTGCCGACGCCACGTTCCGCCAGCACTACAAGGCGGTCGGCCTGAAGACAAGCACGACCAAGACGCTGACGCTGGTGCGCCGCGACGGCCGCTGGCTGATCCAGCAGGAGCGGGTCGGCGGATGAGCACGGCCCCGGTCGCCCGCAGCCGCGCGCTCACACGCGTACTGCGCAACGCCCTTTTCCTGTCCTCGCTGTGCGTGCCGCTGGCCATCGGCTCCGGCCAGTCGGGAAATGCTGTCCGCTATTCCGACAGCGGTCCCGAACCGATGCTCGAACAGGTGTTCCGACAGATCGAGAGCAAGCGGCTCGACCTCGCGCTGGAACAGGTCGATGCCCTGCTCCACATCTGGCCGAACTTCCGTCTCGCCCACCTGATACGCGGCGATCTGCTGATGGCGCGCGCCAGCGCGCTGACGACGATAGGCAATGCGCCGAATGCGCCGGCCGAGCGCCTGGCCGACCTGCGCGACGAGGCGATCGCGCGCATCCGCGCCTACCGCGACAAGCCGCCGGTCGATCGCGTACCGCGCTACCTGATGCAATTGCCGGCAGACCAGCGCCACGCGCTGGTGGTCGATGCGCGCCGTTCGCGCCTCTACCTGTACGAGAACGTCGACGGCAAGCCGCGCTTCGTGGCCGACTGGTATGTATCGCACGGTCGCCTCGGCATCGAGAAAATGCGCGAGGGCGACAAGAAGACGCCGCTGGGCGTCTATCAGGTGACCGGCTTCCTGCCGCCGGAGAAGCTGACCGATTTCTATGGCGCGGGCGCATTGCCGATCAACTATCCGAACGCCTGGGACCGCAAGCAGGGCCGCAACGGCCACGGCATCTGGCTGCATGGTGTGCCGTCGGACACCTTCTCGCGTCCGCCGCGTGCCTCGGACGGCTGTGTCGTGCTGGCCAATCCCGATTTCCAGGCGCTGAACAAGTATGTACAGGGCGCGCCGGTACCGGTGGTCATCAGCGATCAGGTCGAATGGCTGACGCTGGACGACTGGCAGGCGGAGCGGGCCGAGTTCAACCGCGCGCTGGAACAGTGGCGCGTCGACTGGGAAAGCCGCGACACCGACCGCCTGCTGTCGCACTACTCGCCGCAGTTCAGCGCCGACGGCAAGAACTTCGACGCCTTCGCGAAGAACAAGCGCGAGGTGAATGCGGCGAAGAAATGGATCAAGGTCGGCGTGCGCAATCTGAGCACCTTCCGCAATCCCGGCCGGGACCACCTGGTGGTCGTCACCTTCGAACAGGACTACCGCAGCGACAATCTGAGCAACGTGATGCGCAAGCAGCAGTACTGGCAGAAGGAAAACGGCCGCTGGCGCATCGTCTTCGAGGGCTCGGCCTGAACCGGCCGCCGCTCCACCTGTCTTTCACGCTTCCCACCCACACGGAGTCACCCGCATGAAGAAGTTCCTGTTCGGCCTGCTGGCCGGCCTGCTGCCGCTGTTCGCCCTCGCCGCCAACCCGCAGGTCGAAATGAAGACCAGCCAGGGCACCATCGTGATCGAGCTGTTCCCGGAAGCCGCCCCGGCCACGGTCGACAATTTCGTCGAATATGTCAAAGCTGGTTTCTACGACGGTCTGATCTTCCATCGCGTGATCAACGGCTTCATGATTCAGGGCGGCGGTTTCGATCCGCAGATGAACCAGAAGGCCACCCGGGCGCCGGTGAAGAACGAGGCGCAACGGGCGCTCGACAAGGGCGTGCGCAATGCGCCGGGCACGCTGGCGATGGCACGCACCAACGACCCGCACTCGGCGACGGCGCAGTTCTTCATCAATCTGGTCGATAACCGCATGCTCGACTACCCGTCACGCGACGGCTATGGCTATACCGCATTCGCCAAGGTGATCAAGGGCATGGAAGTCGTGAACAACATCGCCACGGTGCGCACCGGCAACGCCGGCATGCACCAGGACGTGCCGCTGACGCCGGTGGTCATCCAGTCCGTCCGCGTCCTCGAAGCCAAACCCTGACCGCCGCGCCAGCGGCCCCAACCGGAGAACACAACATGGTCAAACTGCACACCAATCACGGCGTCATCACGCTCGAACTGGACGCCGAAAAGGCCCCGCAGACGGTGGCCAACTTCCTCGCCTACGTCGAGGCCGGCCACTACAACAACACCATCTTCCACCGCGTGATCGGCAATTTCATGATCCAGGGCGGCGGCTTCGAGCCCGGCATGAAGCAGAAGGACACCCAGGCCCCGATCAAGAACGAAGCCGGCAACGGCCTTTCGAACACGGTCGGCACCATCGCCATGGCGCGCACTTCCGACCCGCATTCCGCGACTGCCCAGTTCTTCATCAACGTCGGCGACAACCTGTTTCTCGACAAGGAACAGTCGCAGGACGGCTGGGGCTACTGCGTGTTCGGCCGCGTTACCGAAGGCATGGACGTGGTAAACAAGATCAAGGGCGTGGCCACCGGCCGCTCCGGCTTCCACCAGGACGTGCCGAAGGAAGACGTGGTGATCGAACGCGCCGAAGTGGCGTAACACCGCGTGCGTGGCATGGACCTGCTCTGTTCCGATCTTCATCTGTCCGCCGCCACGCCTGCACTGAACGCGGCCTTCGTGGCCTTGCTCGAAGGCCGCGCGCGCGACGCGCAGCGCGTGTTCCTGCTCGGCGATCTGTTCGAGGCCTGGGCCGGCGACGAGGACGTCGACGACCCCGCTGTGCGTCCGGTGATCCGTGCTCTGCGGGCGCTGCACGAGCGCGGCATCGAACTGCACGTGCTGCCTGGCAATCGCGACTTCCTGCTCGGCGCGGGCTTCACCGCGGCCACCGGTGCGCGCATCCACGGCGACTGGCTGATTGCCGACATCGGCGACGAACCGACGCTGCTGCTGCACGGCGACACGCTGTGCACCGACGACCTGCCCTACATGCAGTTCCGCGCCATGGTGCGCAACCCGCAATGGCAGACCGCCTTCCTCGCCAAGCCGCTGGCCGAGCGCCACGCGATCGCCGAGGACATGCGCCGGCGCAGCAAGGAAGCCACGGCCGGCAAGGGCGAATACCTGATGGACGCCAACGCCGACGCGATCGCATCGATGTTCCGCCACCACGACGTCGCGCGGATGATCCACGGCCACACACACCGGCCGGCCCGTCATCTGCACGAAGTCGATGGCGGCGCCTGCGTGCGCCACGTGCTGGCCGACTGGCGCGACCGCGCCTGCTGGTTCGAGGCCGACGGCAGCGGCCTGCGCGCCTTCACCACCGACGATGCGGGCGCGCCGTTGCCGGACGCCCGCTACACCGCTTGAGGAGACCTCAGATGAGCACTTCCGAACTGCGCATCCGCCTGGCTGCCGACGGCCGCATCGAGTGCCGCAAGGGCGATGCGGCGCCGGCGATCACGCTGGACCCGGACTTCTTCGGCAATCCCGAGTCGGCCGAGGCCCAGCGCGCACTCGGCCGCTTCGTGTTCGCCGTGCTGCAGGGCGTCACGCCTGCGGCCGACGCAGACACCCCAGCAGCCGCCGACCCGAGCAGCCCGGACGCGCTGTACCAGAACTTCGTCGCGCTGCAGAGCGAAGCGATGAAGAACTACTCGGCCAACATGCTGGCCATGGCCGAACAGGCGCTGCAGCAGTCGGCCGCCGCCGGCTTCGGACCGGCCGTCGAGGCAATGAAGGACTGGCCGTCGATCCGCACGGTCGCCGACATGCTGATCGCGCGCGGACCGGAACAGAAGAACTGAGCGCCCAGCTGAACGCAGCGGCGACGCATGTGAAAAAGGCCGATTCGAAGGAATCGGCCTTTTCTTTATTGGTGCCGCTTGTCGGAATCGAACTGACGACCTACCGCTTACAAGGCGGTTGCTCTACCAACTGAGCTAAAGCGGCGAGTCGCGGATTATATCGCTGCCGTCGCCTGTCGCGGCGCTGTCGCTGCGCAATGTGCATGGATTAAACTGCAGGACACTACAACAATGCCTTCGCGCGTCAGCGTGGCGAGCCGTTCGCCGCGGACGAAGGCCCTGATCCGATGCCCGATCCCGTCACGCCTGTTCTGACCGCCCAGCGCACGCTCGATGTCCTGCTGATCGAGGACTCCGAAGACGACGCGGTGCTGCTGCTGCATCGCTTCCGTCAGGCCGGCTACACCGTGCGCTCGATCCGTGTCGAGGACGAGAAGGGGCTGCGCGCCGCGTTGCGCTCGGCTTCCTGGGATGTCGTGCTGTCCGACCACAACATGCCGCAGTTCTCGGCCATGGCGGCGCTGGGCATCCTGCAGGAACTGGGGCTGGATCTGCCCTTCATCATCGTGTCCGGCGTGATCGAGGAAGACATCGCCGTGTCGGCGATGCGCGCCGGCGCCCACGATTACCTGAGCAAGACCAATCTCGACCGCCTGGTGCCGGCGGTCGAGCGCGAAATGCGCGAAGCGCGCAACCGCGCCGAGCGGCACAGCGCGCTCGACGCCGTGCGCGACAGCGAAGCACGCTTCCGTGCGCTGGCGGCCAACATCCCCGGCATGGTGTTCCAGCTGCTGCGCCACGACGACGGCGGCTGGCGCTTCCTGTTCGTCAGTGACGGTTGTCTCGCCCTGCTCGCGCTGAAGCCGTCGGAACTGATCGCCCAACCCGGCCGCTTCCTCGAAATGGTGCTGCCGGAGGACATGCCGGAACTGAACCGCGCAATGAAGCAGTCGGCGCAGTCGCAGTCCACGGTGAACTGGGAAGGCCGCATCCGGCTGCCGGACGGCGACGTGAAATGGGTGAACCTGCGCTCGTCGCCGCGGCTGCTCGCCTCCGGCGTACCGATCTGGGAAGGCATCGTTTCCAACATCACGCAGAGCAAGCTGACCGAGCGCGAATTGCGTCAGTCGCGCGGCCAGCTGGCCGAGCTGTCGTCGCACCTGCAGATCGCGAAAGAGGAGGAACGCGAACGGATCGCGCGCGACATCCACGACGAACTGGGCGGCCTGCTGGTGGCGCTGAAATTCGAGGTGTCGCTGCTGGCGAACAAGACTGCCGCCGACCCGGAAGCCATCCGCGCGCGTTCGCAGAGCATGGGCAAGCTGGTGGATGACGCGATCACCACGGTCGGCCGCATCGCGCGCGAACTGCGTCCGGGCATCCTGAAGGAGTTCGGACTGGCCCCGGCGATCGAGAGCCATGCCGAGGATTTTTCCGCACGCACCGGCCTGCAGTGCGAACTGTTGTGCATCGATCACGACATCGCGCCGGACGAGGAGACGGCGATCGCGCTGTTCCGCGTATTCCAGGAGGCGCTGACCAATGTGTCCAAGCACGCTCAGGCGCACAAGGTCGAAGTCAGGTTGACGCAGGAAGACGACGACATCGTGCTGGAAATCGCCGACGATGGTCGCGGTCTTGCGCCCGCCGATCTGAACAAGCCCAAATCATTCGGCCTGCGCGGCATACGCGAGCGGGTCGCCCACCTGAACGGCCGCTTCGAGGCGAGCGGCCGCGACGGCGGCGGCACCCGGCTGCTGCTGCGTGTACCGGCCTGCCGCCGCACCGTACTGGAGTTCGCACGATGAGCAGCATCCGCATCCTGATCGCCGACGACCACGCCATCGTGCGTTCGGGTCTGCGCCAGATCCTGTCCGACAGCCCCGACCTGGTGGTCACCGGCGAGGCCGAGAACGGCGTCGAGGCCATGCACAAGCTGCGCGACGGCAGCTTCGACATGGTGCTGATGGACGTGTCCATGCCCGACCGCAACGGCATCGACACCCTGAAACTCGTGCGCAAGGAGTTTCCCAAGCTGCCGGTGCTGGTGCTGTCGATGCATCCGGAAGACCAGTACGCCATCCGCGCGCTGAAGGCCGGCGCCTCCGGCTACCTGACCAAGCAGAGTGCGCCGGAGCAGCTGGTGACCGCCATCCGTCAGGTCGCCAGCGGCAAGAAGTACGTGTCGCCGACACTGGCGATGGAGCTGGCCAACGCCATCACCGACGACAGCGAGCGCCCGCCGCACGAAAAGCTGTCTGACCGCGAGTACCAGACGCTGGTGATGATCGCGTCGGGCAAGACGCTGACGCAGATCGGCGAAGAACTGAATCTGAGCGTCAAGACGGTCAGCGTCTATCGCGCCCGGTTGCTGGAGAAGATGCGCATGAAGAACAACGCCGAACTGACCCACTACGGGCTGAAGCATGGTCTGGTCGACTGAATATGGGCTGCGCCAGCGTTGCAGCGCCCGGTGACAAATTTCGCACGGCTTTCCCCTAAAGGCCGCAGGGCGATTGCCGTAGTTTGCATTCGTTACAAACCGTAAATAGTCCGCACATGTCAGACGCCATGCAGCCGCTCGAAATCGCTCGTGAAGCCCTGCGGCGGCTCGCCATGCGTCAGCTGCAGCCGACGCCGGAGAACTATCGCGCGCTGTACCACGAGATCGCAGGCACCAAGCCGGAAGACCTCTTCCCCGAGCGTGCGCTGAAACTGGTCTGCAGCACGCTGCCGCGGCTCAACCAGGCGCAGATCGAGTTCGTGCAGCGCCTCGAAAGCGCAGTCACCAGTCGCAGCTGGTCGGCGATCAGCGGGTCGCTGGTCGGCCTGCTGCGCGCCCAGGCAGCGCCTCAGCGCAAATGGACGGCCCTGCTGAAGGACGTGTTCAAGCAGCTCGAACGCAACCACGCGGCGCTGACCTTCGCGCAGAAACACCAGGCATTGCAGCAGGTGCTGGATTCCTCGAACGGCGAACTGGATGCGCTGTACTCGCGCATGAGCGCACTGGCCGACAAGTGGGAATCGGCGGAGGACGGCAAGGCCGTCCCTGCGGTGCAGCTGGTCACCGACAGCGCCGCACCGACCGACAACAGCGACGCGGCACTGCGCGATCTGTTCGCGCGCACGCTCGAAGGCGTCGTATCCAGCCTGCTCATTACCGCACCTGAACTGCGCGACGAAGCGATCGAACTGGGTCAGGTGCTGCGTGAAGTGCGCGACATGCGTGGCGTGGATGACCTCGCATCAAAGCTGCGCAACCTGATCTACCGCCTGAACTGGGTGGTGGATGATCAGGCGGAAATCCGCACCGGTCTGCTTTCGCTGCTCGACCTGCTGCTGCGCAATATCAGCGATCTGGTCATCGACGACCGCTGGATGCGCGGCCAGATCGATGCGTTGCGCGGCCTGTGCGATCACCCGATCAGTGCGCGCGAGCTCGACGAAGTCGAGCGCCGCCTGCGCGAGGTGATCGAACGCCAGGGCTCGCTGCGCGGCAATATCGACGACGCCAAGCACCAGATCAAGCTGATGCTGGCCGGCTTCGTCGAGCAGCTGAGCAGCTTCACCGACGCCACGTCGGGCTTCGGCGACAAGATGGAAGGCTATGCGCGCACCATCGCGGAAGCCGACGACATCGGCGCGCTGCAGGGCGTGATCGCCGACGTGATCACGGCAACGCACGAAATGCGCGCCACCACGGAACGCTCTCGCAACGAGGTCGACACCATGCGCGATCGCGTGCGTGCGGCCGAAGCCGAAATCGAACGTCTGCAGATCGAACTCGAACAGACCAGCGAGAAGATGCGCCACGACCCGCTGACCGGCGCACTCAACCGCAAGGGTCTGGAAGAGTCCTATGCGAAAGAGGTGTCGCGCGCATCGCGCCGCGGCACCCAGCTCTGCCTGGCCGTGCTCGACATCGACAATTTCAAGCGCCTGAACGACACCTACGGCCACAACACCGGTGACGACGCGCTGCTGCATCTGGTGGCCACCGTGCGCGACTGCCTGCGTCCGCACGACACGCTGTCGCGCTATGGCGGCGAGGAGTTCGTCATACTGCTGCCGGAAACTTCGGTCGATGACTCCGTCGTCGTGCTGCAGCGACTGCAGCGCGAACTGACCAAGCGCTACTTCCTCGCAAACAATGACAAGCTGCTGATCACCTTCAGCGCAGGTGTCACCGTCGTGCAGCAGGACGAAGCCCAGAGTTCGGCCATCGAACGTGCCGACGTCGCGATGTATCAGGCCAAGGCGACCGGCAAGAACCGCGTCGTCGTCGCACCGGGCACCGCCATCGCTGCGTGAGCGCCGCTGTGTCACCTGCGCAGCGGCAATCACAATTGGTAACAGTTGAAATCAAGCGCTGAGGCGGCTTTCCGGGCGAATTTCACGCCATCCCCAAAGCACAAGGCACTCTTCGGGGCAACCCTAAAGTTTTTGCCCCTCGAACCTACACCGCAGCGGCAAGCCATTTCGCGATGCCTGCGCCTGAAAGCCAGGAGCACAAAGGCTTTCATTGAGATAGCGGGCTAAAGTTTTCTCTCCCCTCTCCGTTACTTGAATCATCGGCGACATCAACATCGGGTCATGCAACCCAGGGCGCCGTAACTACACCACTTCGTGACAGGAGAAAGAAAATGCCGCAAATCATCAACACCAACGTTGCCTCGCTCACCGCTCAGCGCAACCTCAATTCTTCGCAGAGCTCGCTCGCCACTTCGCTGCAGCGCCTGTCGTCCGGTCTGCGCATCAACAGCGCCCGTGACGATGCCGCTGGTCTGGCGATCTCGCAGCGCATGAACGCCCAGGTCAAGTCGCTGAACCAGGCTGCCCGTAACGCCAGCGACGGTATCTCGATGATCCAGACCGCTGAAGGCGGCATGTCGCAGATCCAGGACATGCTCATCCGCATGAAGGAACTGGCCACCCAGGGTTCGAACTCGACGCTGGCTGACGCAGAGCGCTCCTTCATCGCCGACGAAATGACCCAGCTGCGCGACGAGATCAACAACATCTCGACCCGTACCAAGTTCAACGGCCAGCAACTGCTGAACGGTTCCTTCGGCAAGGCACTGGACACGACCTCGACCGTGCAGGCTGGCCGCAACCTCGCGACCGGCACCGCAGCCGCGGTGACCAAGGTCGACATCACGGGTGCCCAGGCTGGTACGACCTTCACTTTCTCGAACGCAGCCGGCGTGCTCACCCTCAGCGACGGCACCAACTCGCAGGCGATCGACCTGACCGCCGTCACGGTCGCCGCAGGTGGCAGCTTCGAATTGAACTACAACGAGCTGGGCGTGAAGGTGACTGTGGCTGCAGCCGCTGCCGCCAAGACCGGCGCGAACATCGCTACCGACCTGAACACCGGTACTGTCATCACCACCGCAGCCACCGGCGCTGAAATCCAGGTCGGTGCCGACGATGCCGCCGACAACCGTCTGACGCTGACCTTCGGTGACACGCAGATCAACGGCGCCAACTCGGATGCCCGCATGGTTGCCCTGGACACCGACATCACCGCGTTCTCGGGCGCGACGACTGCGGCCAACTCGCAGGCGCTGCTGACCTCGGTCGAAGACGCACTGACCTACGTGTCGGAACAGCGTGCCGCCCTCGGTGCCCAGCAGAACCGCCTCGACTACACCGTGGCCAACCTACAGACGCAAGCGGAAAACATCTCCGCCTCGAAGAGCCGCATCACCGACGCGGACTTCGCTGCCGAAACCGCCAACCTGACCCGCGCGCAGATCCTGCAGCAGGCCGGTACCGCGATGCTGGCGCAAGCCAACTCGCTGCCGCAGAACGTGCTGAGCCTGCTCCGCGGCTGATCGCGTAAGGCAGCAATGAGGGGGCGCGGGCGACCGCGCTCCCCACCCAGCATAGGGAGAACATCATGGCCGTACAGCCTATCCCGAACAGCGCAACGATCTCTGCCCCGGGCGTCCAGGCGACCACCGGGGCAAAGCCCGTTATGCCCGAGAGCAAGAAGGCGGAAGCGCCGCCCAGCGAGGCCGCGCTCAGCAACGAACAGATCGAACAGACGGTGGACGAGATTCGTCGCAAGATCGAACCGGTGGCACAGAACCTGCTCTTCACGATCGACAAAGACACAGGGAAAACCATCGTGCGGCTGATCGACTCGACCACCAAGGAAGTACTGCGGCAGATTCCTTCCGAAGAACTGATTGCGATTGCGCGGTCGCTCGGCAAGAGCCAGAGTGGACTGATCGAACGCAAGGCCTGAGGAGACTGCCATGGCATCGTCGCTCGCATTCGGTACCAACCTGGACATCAACTCCATCGTCACGCAGCTGATGACGGTCGAGAAGCGTCCGCTCACGCTGCTCTCGGAAAAGCAGGCCAAGCTCGAAACGAAGATTTCCAGCTACGGCATGATCAAGGGCGCGATGTCCACGCTGCAGACGGCAGCGGAAGCACTCGGCAAGGCGGAAATCTTTGCCTCCCGCAAGGCAACGATTGCCGACAGCGCGGTGGCAACGGTTGCCGCCTCGACGACGGCGACGCCCGGCAACTATTCAATCGAGGTGAGCAGCCTGGCCCGCGCGCAGGTCACGGCGTCGGCAGCTTTCGCCGGCGGCAGCACCGCGAACGTCGGCAGCGGCACGCTGACCATAGAACTGGGCAGCTACAGCGGCGGCGCATTCACCGCGAACCCCGACAAGACAGCGGTCAACATCAACATTTCCAGCGGCGCTGCGACACTTGCCGACGTGCGTGACGCGATCAACGCGGCCGACGCCGGCGTGACGGCATCCCTGCTCAACGACGGCACCGGCACCCGCCTCGTGCTGACCTCGCAGGATGGCGGCACCGCGAATACCGTGCGCATCACCGCCGCCGATGGCGACGGCAACAACACAGACAACGCAGGCCTGTCGCGGCTGATCTATGACGCCTCGACCGGCGGCACCTCCAATCTTTCGGAGAAGGTGACCGCTTCGGATGCCGTGCTCAAGATCAATGGCATTGACGTCACCTCGAGCAGCAACACGCTGACGGACACCATCGAAGGCGTCACGCTGACACTGAAGAGCACCAACGTCGGCAACCCGACGACGCTGACGGTCGGTGCCGATTACACCGGCGCGAAGAGCGCCATCGAAAAGCTGGTCAAGAGCTACAACGACGCCATCCTGACCATCAAGAACCAGACGTCGTACAACACGACCACCCAGACCGGTGCGGCACTGAACGGCGAGAGCACCGTGCTCAGCCTGCGCTCGCGTCTCGCTTCGGCCGTCACCGAAGAGATCGCGCCGGGTGTTTCGCTCGCCAGCATCGGTGTGTCGGTGCAGAAGGACGGCTCGCTGAAGATCGACTCCGACAAGCTCACGACGGCGCTGGAGAGCGGTGCCGCAAAGTCGCTGTTCATGGGCAGTACCGGCGTGACCGGTCTGGCCTCCAAGATCGACTCGATGATCTCGTCCGTGATCGACGAGGACGGCCTGATCGGCAACCGTCTCGAAGGCATGGAAGAGACGAAGAAGGCGATGAACCGCCAGCGCGACGCGCTGAACGTCCGCATGGAACAGATCGAGGCCCGCTACCGCCGACAGTTCACCGCGCTCGATTCGCTGATCAGCAGCATGAACACGACCAGTACCTTCCTCACACAACAACTCGCCAGCCTGCCGACCTATTCGAGCTGACAGAGCAGCGGACGATACAGCCATCCTCTAACGGGACCAGAACATCATGTTTGCATCACTTTCCAACCCGCGCATGGCCTACAACCAGGTCGGCGTCGAGGCACGCGTGGCCAGCGCCGATCCGCACCAGCTCATCCTGATGCTGTTCGACGGCGCGATGATGTCGGTATCGACCGCCAGCCACCAGATCGACATGGGCGACACGGCGGGCAAGGGTCAGTCGATCTCGCGTGCGATCGACATCGTCGGCAACGGCCTCAAGGTCAGCCTGGATCTCGAAGCTGGCGGCGAACTCGCGCAGCGCCTGTACGCGCTGTACGACTACATGTGCGTGCGCCTGCTGCATGCCAACTCACAGAACGACAAGGCCGCGCTCGATGAAGTGGCCCACCTGCTGGGCGAGCTGAAGGGCGCCTGGGAGGACATCCGGCAAAAACTGGTCCAAGGGGCGCCGGTCTGACCGGCAAACCGGGAAAATAGAAAGGTAAAAGGCGTCTACATGCACGCCTCGGAGCACGGGGTCCGCTGTAGTCTTTACACACCATTCACCGCCGGCCGAACGACGGAATTGCCGCGGCGACACTTACGCAAAACGGCCTGATCACATGAACTCTCTGTCACTGCTCGAAAACATGCGTCAGATCTCCAGCGACATGGTGGAGGCCGCGCGCGCGAACGACTGGGACCGTCTGGTCAATCTCGAACAGGCCGTCGCGTCGATGCGCAGCCGACTCGCCGACAACGACGAGCCGGTATCCTCACCGGCCGAGCGTGCGCGCAAGTTCGACCTGATGAAGCAGATTCTCGCCGACGACGCCGAAGTGCGCCGTCACGTCGAACCGTGGATGCAGCAGGTCACCAGCTATCTGGGCAAGCTGCCGGCGGGCACGGCGGACAACGGCTGAGCACACCATGAACAACCTGCTGCCAGGGCTCGCACAGCGTCTGGCGGCGCTGACGCGCGAATCGGTCCAGACCACCGGCCCGATCGCAGCGCTTTCCGACCAGTTGCCCGAGTTCGAGCCGGGCGAACGCTACACCGCACGCATCCTGCAGAACCTGCGCGACGGCCTCGCCCGCGCCGACGTGGGCGGACAGACCGTCACCCTGCGCCTGCCGCAGACCATTCCCGAAGGTCGCACCGTTGCACTCACGCACGTGAGTCGCAGCGCGCAGACGTTGGTGGCCACGCTCGACGGTGACAATGCGGCGCCGACCGACGGCGATGCGCCGGCCGACAATGCCGGCAGCCCGGTACGCCTGAGCGTGCCGGCCCGCACCATCGCCGGACTGCTCGACGGTCCCGAGCCGCAGCCGACCCGACTCGCCAGTGGAAAGCCGATGATAGATCCGGCCGCCATGCTGAACGCCGCCACTGGCACGCTCGAAAACGACGCCACGCCCCAGATCGCCAGCCGTCTGGCGCAGGCGATCGGGACCAGCGGGCTGTTCTACGAAGCGCATCAGGCGCAGTGGGTCAGTGGCGAACGGCCGCTCGAATCGACCGCAGCCGAGCCGCAGCGCGCCTTCGACCCCGAGAAGCCAGCGCCGCGCGCCAGCCTGCCAGTCGCGCAATCGGCAGCGACCGACGACACGCCGGAACCCGGACAGGTCGCAAACAGCACCATCAGCGCTCGCGCCGATGACGAATCGATGCCGGACACCGGCACCCTGCGCAGCGACACCGGCGTGCGCGAACGCGCCGAAGCGGCCAAGGCCGATACCGGCCCGCCCGCCGAACTGCGACCGCTGGTGCAGAACCAGCTGCTCGGCCTGTCCCAGCACACGCTGGCCTGGGAAGGTCTGGCTTGGCCGGGGCAGACGATGAAGATCGAGATCGACGACCCTGAGCCTCAGCGTCACGGCGAACCGGGCAGCGAAGGTGACAGCGCGCCGGAAGTCCCGTGGACATCACGCGTGCGGCTGGTCCTGCCGGGCCTGGGCGAGGTCGAAACTTCGCTCACGCTGTGGAAGGACCACGGACTGACGCTGGGCATATCCGCCGACGATGATGCCCGCCTGCGCATGGGCACCGCTCTGCTCGACCTGCAGCAGCGCATGACCGATGCCGGTCTGCGCCTGGGCAGCGTGAACTTCAGCCAGCTGGACGAGGCGCTTGCGGCCGCGCCCGACGACGGCACGGGCAGCGTCTGATGAACACCTCGCCGCGCGCCCAGGCCGTTGCGCTCGCCTACGGTGCCGGCGACGCCGCGCCGCGTGTCGTCGCCAAGGGGCGCGGCATGGTGGCCGACGAAATCATCCGTCGCGCGCGCGAAGCAGGCGTTTTCGTGCATGAATCGCGCGAAATGGTGTCGCTGCTGATGGGACTGGATCTGGACCAGCGCATTCCGCCCGAACTGTATGTCGCGGTCGCCGAGCTGCTGGCCTGGATCTACCGCATCGAGAAGGGAATGACTGACGTTCCGGCGCCAACCGTTAAACTGCCATCTGAATGAATTCGTGCCTGGTGCGCCGCCGCACCGGGTAATTGCCCATAGACAGGGATGCACCCAATGACCGAGAACATCCGGTTCGATCTGCTGGAAGCAGACGATTTCGCACGCTACGTGCTCGACGGCCAGACCGATATCGCCTTTTACCTGCGGGCAATGCGGGATCGCCGCGTCAATCTGTCCGTCTATGCCGGCCGCGCGCCCGACCCCTTTCTGACCGCCGTACTGGCCGTCGACGACGCACGCGGCATGGTCGTACTCGACGCACCGCGTGACCCGGCACAGCTCGAGCAGGCGGTGAAGGCGTCGCCACTGGTGTTCCTGACCTCGCTCGAGAAGGTGAAGGTGCAGTTCATGGTCGGCCAGTGCGCCGCGATCGAGCACGAAGGCCATCCGGCGTTGGAAATCCCCTTCCCGACGCGCATGCTGCGCCTGCAGCGACGCGACTACTACCGCCTCATCCTGCCGCCGAACCCGCCTCTGCGCTGCCTGCTGCCGGCCGGCGAAGGCGAGGGGCGCATGGTCGAAGCCATGGTGGTGGATATTTCCGGCGGCGGTCTCGCCGTGGTCGCACCGCCGAGCGGCATCGAGCTGAAGGTCGACAGCGTGATCGACAACTGCCAGATCACGCTGCCCGAGATCGGCACCATCACCGCAACGCTGCAGGTGCGCAACATGTTCCGCGTGACCGAACGCGGCGGCAGCGAACTGCGTGCGGGCTGCCAGTTCATCGGCCTGCCCGGCGCCGCCGACGCGCTGATCCAGCGCTACATCCTGCGCATGGAAAGAGAGCGCAACGCGCGCGAAGTCTGACCGGCGCGGCTGGATGAATTTTCGGTGACAGCTGCATCCATGCGGCCCTCTCCTGTGTAGAGCGGGTGACGACTCACTCTGGTGACGCGTCCTCCCCCTACTTTTTTCAGGAAAGGTCAGACATGTCAGCACGCACCCTCACCGTCCTCGCCGCCGCTCTCACTCTGTCCGGCACCGCCGCCCACGCGGCCGATTTCGTCGGTCTCACCACCGGCAACCAGATCGGCATGTTCAGCAGCGGCAATACCGCCAGCGCCACCTTCATGTCCATCACCGGGCTGGGCAGCGGCGAACGCATCCTCGGCATCGACCTGCGCCCGAGCGACAACACGATCTACGGCGTCAGCAGCCTGAATCGCATCTATACGCTTGACGTCTCGACCGGAGCCGCCAGCTTCGTGTCGGCGCTCGACATTCCGCTGGTGAATCCGTCGCTGTCCTACGGCATCGACTTCAACCCGGTGGCCGACTTCGCCGGCGCAGCCTCGCTGCGCCTGGTGAGCCAGACCGGCAGCAATCTGGCCATCAACGCGAACACCGGCGTGGTCGGCAACGCCGCCAGCGTCATCCCCGGCGGCATCACGGCAGTCGCCTACACCAACTCGGATGCGTCACAGTCCAGCGGCCCGGCGGGCACGGCGCTGTATTACATCGACACGGCAACCGACACGCTGCATTTCGCACCCGGCGCCTTCAATGCACCCACCATCAGTCAGGTCGGGTCGCTGGGCGTTGCCGGTAACGTGATCGGCGCCAACGGCTTCGAGATCGACGCGATGGGCATGGGCTGGGCCGCACTGACGCTGGACAATGGCGACAGCGGTCTGTACTCGATCAACCTGATGACCGGGCTCGCCACCTTCAACGGAGCGCTCAACGCGAACCTGCGTGGCCTGACCTCGGCGCCGTTCATGGCGCCGGTACCCGAGCCTGAAACCTACGCGATGTTGCTGGCCGGTCTCGGTCTGATCGGTGCCGCCGCGCGCCGCCGCATCGCTCGCCCGTAAGCGGCGTTGCGGAGGCATGAAGAGCACCTCCGTCTCACGTCCGCACACGGCTGAGCGGCGCGAGACAGGCAGCACATCGCCTGGCGCTCCAATACAACGACACGCTCCGACTTGAGCAGGCATGGCGTGCCCGGGCGGTTCCGCCCCGGGCACGCCATGACCTGCACGTGACACTTCTCCCGCGACAGCCACCTGGAAACCCGGTGCAGCATCGCGCTGTCACAGCGACCGACCACACTGATGGGTGAACGCGCACGCCTCGGGTAATGCGCGGGCTATAGTGCGCTCGTCAACGCGAGCGTTCGGGCTATGCGCGACGTCTTTGGAGCGGCAGCACCATGACGGAACTGAACACCCTCCTTCCACACGGCTACTGCTTTTCGTGGCAACGCGACCTGCTGCTATTGCATGTGTTGTCGGACACGCTGATCGCGCTGGCCTACTTCACGATACCGATTACGCTCTGGGTGTTCGTGCGAAGACGTGCCGATCTCGGTTTCCGCTCGGCCTTCGTCATGTTCGGCGTATTCATCATGGCCTGTGGCGTTACCCATGTGATGGACGTGTGGACGCTGTGGAACCCCGACTTCTGGCTGGACGGCTGGATACGCGCCTTCACCGCGGTGGTATCGCTGGCCACCGCGGTATTGCTGTGGCGACTGATTCCGTTGGCGCTCGCCCTGCCCTCACCTGACAGCCTGCGCCGCGCCAACGAGGAACTGCGCGCCGAGATCGACCGCCGGCAGCAGTACGAAGCACAGTTGCAGGCGATGAACGAGCGAATGCGCCTGCAGATCGACGAACTGGAAGCGATGTCCTACGCCATCGCGCACGACGTGCGCGGCCCGCTGCGCCACATCGACGGTTTCGCGCGGGTACTGGGCGATCGCCTCGGCGTCGCCGACACCGAACCCGCCTCACTGAGCTATCTGCAGCGCATCCGCGCCTCGGTGCGGCATCTGAGCGACATCGTCGAGGGGCTGCTTGCTTTCTCCCGCGCCAGCCGCGCCGAGATGCATCTGGAACGTTGCGATGCGCGCGCCCTGGTCGACGACGTGCTCGAAGAGCTGGCGCCCGAGCTCGACGGACGCGAACTCGATATCAGCATCGGTGAGCTGCCGCGCATCCGCGCCGACCGGACCTTGATGTTCCAGGTCTTCTACAACCTGATCGCCAATGCCGTGAAGTACACGCGAGGCTGCAACCCAGCCCGCATCCGCATTGAATGCGAGCGCGGCGACGATGGCGAATACACCTTCCACGTGCGCGACAACGGCGCCGGTTTCGACATGAAATACGCATCCAAGCTGTTCGGCGTATTCCAGCGGCTGCATCACGCGTCCGAGTTCGAAGGCACCGGCATCGGCCTGGCAAACGTGAAGCGCATCGTCGACCGGCACGGCGGCCGCATCTGGGCCGAAGCCTCGCCCGGTCACGGCGCCAGCTTTCACTTCACCCTTCCCAACCCATCCGACCTACCCCCGGCCGACGCCGCCCACTCAACGGGAGCCACTGATGTCGCTGCACTTGCGTGAAATCCTCGTCGTCGATGACAACGACAACGACGTCGAACTGATGCTGCTCGGCCTGCGCGTGCTGAATCTGGCAAACGAAATCGTCGTCGTACGCGATGGTGCAGAAGGGCTGGACTACCTTTACAAGCGTGGCAGCTTCGCCGGCCGCAGAGGTGACGCGCCGCTTTTCGTGCTGCTCGACCTGCACATGCCGCGCATGGACGGCATCGAAATGCTGGCCGAACTGCGCGCCGACGAGAACATGCGCGCGCTGCCCGTCATCATCATGAGCTCATCGAAAGAAGACCCGGACCTGCGTCGCTGCTACGGCCTGGGCATCAACGCCTACGTTGTGAAACCCGTCGATTTCGACCAGTTCTCGCGCACGGTGACGCAGATGGGCGTGTTCTGGGCGCTGATCAACGAGCCGCCGCCTCTGCTCTGAGCACCGCAGCGAAGCTGTCGTCGCGGTCGACGGGCATCGGTTCAGTCAAGGTCGAACTCCTCGTCCTGCTCCGGCACCTGCGCCGACCACGCGAGCTCGTGCTCGAGCTTCTGCCGCAAGCTGTCGGCGGCGACCGGCTCGCCGTGCGTGACGAACACGCGCTGCGGGGCGCGATCGACTGGACGCAGCCAGTCCAGTATTTCCTTCCAGTCGGCATGCGCCGACAGGCCTTCGACCTGCGCCACCTCGCACGCTATCGGTACATCGCGACCGAAGATGCGCAGGCTGCGCTTGCCCTTGAGCAGCGCATCGCCACGCGTGCCTTCGGCCTGGTAACCGGCGATCACCACCGCGTTTCGCGGGTCGGCTCCGAAGGCGATCAGGTGGTGCAGGATGCGGCCGCCATTGAGCATGCCGGCGCCGGCGATGATGATCTTCGGGTAGCGGTTGGAGGCAAGCGCCTCCGAGTCCTCCGGCGAGCGCGTGTAGGTGACCATGGCATGCAGCCGGTCGCAGGCATCCTGGGTCAGCCGGTGCTCGCTGCGGAAGTGACGGAACACGCCGGTCACGTCGATCGCCATCGGGCTGTCGAGAAAAACCGGCAGTTCGGGGATGCGGTGTTCGTCCATCAGGCGCGACAGCAGATACATCAGCGCCTGCGAACGACCGACCGCGAACGACGGCAGCAGCACGGTGCCACCGCGCGCCGCGGTGCGGTTCACGACGCCGGCCAGCGTTTCGTACGGATCTTCGTCCGGGTGCAGGCGGTCGCCATAGGTCGATTCGAGCACCAGCCAGTCGGTGGCGGCGAGACGGTCCGGCGCATGCATGACCGGATCCTCCGGCCGTCCGAGATCGCCACTGAAGGTGATGCTGCGCCCCGCGCAGTCGACGCGCACGCTGGCCGCACCGAGGATGTGGCCGGCGCGCGTGAAGGTGACGCGGAAGGGCCCGATCTCCACCGGCTCGTCGAAACCGGTGCTGCGGAACTGCTTCATCACCTGCCGCGCGTCTTCCGTGGTGTAGAGCGGTTCGGCCGGATGGTGCTTGCTGTAGCCGTAGCGATTGGCGTGGCGGGCGTCCTCCTCCTGCAAATGGGCACTGTCTTCGAGCAGGATGTCGACCAGTTCTCGGGTGGCCGAGGTCGACCACACCGGGCCGTGAAAGCCCTCGCGCATCAGCCGCGGCAGGAAGCCGGAGTGATCGAGGTGGGCATGCGTCAGCACCACCGCCTCGATATCGCGCGGCGCGATCGGAAAGGGTTTCCAGTTGCGACTTCGGATGTTTTTCACACCCTGGAACAGGCCGCAATCGACGAGCAGGCGATGACCGCCATGCGTCAGCAGGTAACGCGAACCGGTGACCGTACCGGCCGCACCGAGAAAGCGGATTTTCATGATGAACGTTTCCTCCGGCGGTCAGTGTAACGCCGCACCTGCACGCCGGATCAGAGCGAAGCCCGCGTCCGTTCAGCTGCACCCGGCTTCAGGCAGGCCGACGTCGCCGCACGACCGCGACGATGCCGACACCGCTCAGCAGCAGCGCCCAGCCGGCCGGCTCCGGCACCGCCGACACCTGCCAGCCGATGTCGGCGAAACCGGCGTAGTCGAGCGCAGTCGGCAGCTGGCGCTCACCGGCAGGCGTGCTCGGATCCATCATCGCTTCCTGCAGCAGGCCGTCGCGCAGGCTGTACGTACCTTCGGCCCAATGGCTGCCGTAGCGGTCCAGCGGCACGCCACCGCCGTAGGCCACGACCGCGTTCGCACCGACGAACAGTCCGCTGTCCGGATCGACATTGGCGTACCAGGAGTCAGCCTCGCCAAAGCCGAGGATGTGTCCGATCTCGTGCGTCGCAGTGGTCAGGAAATCGGGTCGACCGGCAGTCAGACCGCCGGCGTCCGCGCCAAAGTACCAGTCGTTGCTGGCGTTGAACCAGATGTAGCCGCCCCAGGTGGCGTAGTCGGTCCCCTGCGCCACGCCGGCCTGCCCACGCGTCATCACTGCATCGACGAAAGCCGCGTCGCCGCTGGCCTGCAGGTTTGATCCGGTGCCGGCGAAACCAAGCACGCCCGGCGCACTCGGCGAGCCGCCGACGTAGATGCGCAGCGTGTCGGCGGCGATCGTTTCGTTCACCAGCGTCACGCCCGGGCCGCCGAGGCTGGGATGCACGAAGGACACCGACCAGTTGTCGTCCGCTCCGGGCGCGATGGCGGTCAGCGTGTCGGTGAAACCACCGTAGAACGACGCGGCAAGATCGAGCAGCGCGCGACGTTCGGCCAGCGGCTCGCCAGTCGCCAGATCGGTGAAGAAGCCGCGCGTGTCGTAGCGGTAGTCAAACTCGATCTGCAGCGCCGACACCGCATTCGGAACGCCGGCAAACAGCGCCAGGGCGAGCGCCGCGCGGGCGCTCCGCCGGTGAAATCTGCATGCACGCTCAGTCATGACGCCCGCTCCCCCGCGATGCGCGACCCTGCGTCCTCGCGCACAACACAGCCAGGCCCGCGAGCAACAGCGCCGCAGCGCCGGGCTCCGGCACCGGCGACAGCGGCGTCACTGAACCGACGCCTGCACCATACACGCCCTGCAGCGCGGCCCGAGTGGCCTCGTCGAGCGGGAACACCGGCCCTTCGTAGGACAGCAACGCAGCCGGTCCGACAGTGACCGTATCGTCGTTGACGTAATGCCCCATGCCCAGCGAATGACCCAGCTCGTGCTGGGCGACCGCGTAGAACCAGAGCGGCGTCCAGTCGTTTCCGAAGCGCCCGGCATTGAACACGATGTCACCGGCCAGACCGCTGTCGGGCGAGAACGGGAAATAGGCATAGGCGTTCGCGTCGGCGATATGCGCCACCTGCCCCACGCGGATGTCGGCCAGGCCGGTCGGGTCGTACTCGCCGGTTTCCGGCAGCGGTCCGCCGTCGGTCACCTCTATGAAATGGATGGGCAGCACCGCGGCGTAGTCCCACAGCGCAAGTTCGAACGCGCTGCGCAACAGCGACACGGGCAGCGGCGCGCCGGTCGCAGCGTCGAACAGGCTGCCATCGAGCAGATTGCTGAAACTGTAGGTCAGCGTGATCGCGCTGCCTGGACCGTCCGGCTGTGCCCAGGCGGCGTACATCGGAAAGTGGCCGGCGGATGCCGGTGCCGCCATGCACAGCGCAATCAGGCTGCACGCGGTGGCATGCCGCAGGGCGCGAACAACGCGGAGCGTCAGGTCTATCGGTACTGACATCGGAGACCTCTGCAGTCGGATCGGCGGTACATGCACCGCCGACGAAGGACGAAGAGGCTGGCAACGCGGCTCCGGGGCGGGCGCGGCTGGCGACGGATGGAAGCGGAGGCTTGCGGGGCGGCGGACGCCGACAGGCTGGCGGAACTGCGGTCGGAGCGGCAACGTGGATGTGCCGTTCCGGAATACCCGGCGGGCCGCGAAGGACCGGCTCTCAGGTTCGGTGAGCTTCGTTCAAACGAGAATTATTGTCAATTGAAGGATGCTACCGGCGCGAGCCTGACGAAAAAAAACCGGCCTTGCGGCCGGTTCCCGTCGAGCTCGTGCGCGTCGGCGCTCAGACGCTCATATTCATGATGTCCTGGTAGGCATTCACCAGCTTGTTGCGCACCTGCACCATCTGCTGGAAGGACAGGCTGGCCTTCTGCGACGCGATCATCACGTCCTGCAGATTGGCTTCGGTATTGCTGCCGGTGATGAAGCCCTCCGACATCTTCTGCGCTTCCTGCTGCGCGGCATTGACCTGTTCGATGGCGTTCTTCAGCGCTTCGCCGAAGTCGGCGCCGCCGGACGCCGCGTCGACCTTGCCGACCGGCTTGTTCGCCGCGGTCTGCGCGGTCGAGCGCAGCTCGGTAATCATCTGGTTGAGGCTGGTGTTCATGCAATTTCTCCTGTGCCCGCCGGCAAAAAATGCCGGTTACGGACTGCCCGCCGGGGCGATTCCGGCGTTCATGACCTGTTCAGCCGTTTCCTTGCAATAACCGGGCCAAGCAGGTGAAGAGCGCCACTTACCCCTCGCGCAGCAAACCATCCGCCTTGTAGCGTGCAAGTTTATACCGCAGCGTGCGTTCCGAAATGCCGAGTTTCTCGATCGCCTTCTTGCGCGAACCACCGACTGCGGCCAGCGTTTCGAGGATGAGGTCGCGTTCCATGTCGCGCACCGATTTCACCTTGACCGGCGCGTCCGGCGTGGCATTCGGCGGCGCATCGTTCGCGGCGGGCACCGGCGCCGCAGCAGCAACGGTCGGTGCCGGTTCGCTCACCGGACGCGGCGCGACACGCTGGCTGCCGAGCACGATGTGCTCCGCCTCGACCGCATCACCCGGCGCCAGGATGGCAGCGCGCTGCATCGTGTTTTCCAGTTCGCGCACATTGCCGGGCCAGTCATGGCCGGCAAGGATTGCCGCAGCCGATTCGCCCAGCTTCAGTGCCCTGCCCTGCGCCTTGGCGCAGGCCGCGAGAAAGTGGCGTGCCAGCGGCACGATGTCGCCCGGCCGTTCGCGCAGCGACGGAATGGCGATCGGGAACACGTTCAGCCGGTAGTACAGATCCTCGCGGAAGCGGCCGGCGCGCGCCTCTGCTTCCATGTCGCGGTTGCTGGTGGCCAGTACGCGGATGTCCAGCGGCACCGGCTTCTTGCCGCCGACGCGTTCGACCTCGCGCTCCTGCAGCACGCGCAGCAGCTTGGCCTGCAGCGAAAGCGGCATTTCGGAAATTTCATCGAGCAGCAGCGTGCCGCCGTCGGCCTGTTCGAACTTGCCGGCCTGTGCAGTCGTGGCGCCGGTGAAGGCGCCCTTTTCGTAGCC
Organism: Methyloversatilis sp. NSM2; assembly: GCF_038066675.1. Classification (NCBI taxonomy): domain Bacteria; kingdom Pseudomonadati; phylum Pseudomonadota; class Betaproteobacteria; order Nitrosomonadales; family Sterolibacteriaceae; genus Methyloversatilis; species Methyloversatilis sp. NSM2. The sequence continues at coordinate 291,719 of NZ_JBBUKV010000001.1, read as the reverse complement.
GAACAAAGTCGCTTCGAGCAGGTTGTCCGGGATGGCCGCGCAGTTGATCGCGATGAAGGGCTTGCCGGCGCGCGCCGACTGCTGGTGGATGTAGCGCGCGAACACTTCCTTGCCGGTGCCGGATTCGCCGGTCAGCAGCACGGTCGCCTCGGACTTCGCCACGCGCGACGCAAGGCCCAGCACCTGGCGGGTGCGCGCGTCCTCCGCCACCATGTCGGTCGGTGCCACCACCGGCGCGGCGTAGCGATCGATGTGGGCAAGCAGCACGTCCGGCTCGAACGGCTTGAGCAGGAAGTCGCAGGCGCCGGCGCGCATCGCCGCCACCGCCTTCTCGACGTCGCCGAAGGCGGTCATCAGCAGCACCGGCAGTACCGGCTCGCGGGCGCGGATTTCGCGCAGCAGCGTGAGACCGTCCATCGGCTGCATCTTCAGGTCGGTGATGACCAGGTTCAGCGCGTGCTCGCCGGTGTTGCGCTCCAGCATGCGCAGCGCCTGCGGGCCGTCGGCCGCACCGATGACGCGGTGACCGGCGCACTCGATCGCCAGGCACAGCGCATCGCGCAGATTGGGTTCGTCCTCGACCACCAGGATGTTCAGCTTCTCGCTCATTGCCCGTTCTCCAGCACTACGTCTTCAGGCGTCTGCGCAGGCAGGCGCAAGGTGAAACGGCTGCCCGCGCCCGGCGCGGACTCGCATTCGATGTCGCCGCCGTGCACGCGCGCCACGCCGCGTGCGATCGCCAGCCCCAGCCCGGTCCCCTCTTCCCGCGTGGTGAAGAAGGGTTCGAACAATCTTTCCTGTATCTCGCGCGGGATGCCGCGACCGTTGTCACGCACGACGAAACTGACGCTGCCTTCGGTCGCCTCGACCGCCAGCGCCACCTCGCCGCCGTCGGCGCAAGCCTGCACCGCGTTCTCGAGCAGGCTCACCAGCGCACTGGCCACCGCCTTGCGGTCGCCGGACACGCTGCCTGACGCCGTCTCCACCGTCAGCCGCACACCGGCCTGGCGCGCCACCGGCTCGACCGTGTGCTGCAGTTCGTCGACCAGCGCTGCCACATCGATCGCTTCGCGGCCGAGCACCTCGCCACGCGCGAACATCAGCGTGTCGCGGATCAGGCGCTCCAGGTGACGCAGCCGGCCCTGCGCGCGCGAGGCGATCGACTTGACGTCGTCCGGCGCCATGTCGCGCGAAATCAGCGTACCCACGTACAAAGTCGCCGCCGCCAGCGGCGTACGCAACTGGTGCGCCAGAGAGGCGGCCATCTCGCCCATCGCCGCCAGCCGCTCGTTACGCGCGGCTGCGATCTTCAGCGCGTGCTGGCGCGTCATGTCGTGCAGCAGCACGATGCGCGCATCCTCGCCCGCCAGCCGCGCCTCGCTCATCGACAGCCGACGAGCCTGTCCGTCGGCGCCGGTGCAATCCCATTCGGCCGGTGCGTCCGACGGCTGCAGCCGGGCGGCACTGCTGTCCCAGCCGGCTCCGGCGCGCGCGCCCACCATGTCCAGTGCGGCCGGATTGGCCTGTTCGATCGCACCCGCACCATCCACCACGACCACGCCGGCCGGCAGCTGGTTCAGCAACGTACTCAGCCGATCGGTCAGACGCGCCTTTTCCTCGTACTGACGGCGCAGTTCGCCGTTGGCCTGCGCCAGCTCCTCGGTCAGGCTGGCCACCTGCTTTTCCAGCGCGCCATAGGCCTCGGTCAGTTCGGCCGAAGCGGCATTGAACAGACGGAAAGCTTCCGCCAGCCGCGCCGCCTCCTCGGGGGCGATGCGGGCCGGTTCGGCAGCGCTGGCGGACGGCTCGGACATGCGTGTCGTAGACAGTGGATTGATCGACGGTGCCAGCGTAGCAAGCGTCAAGCCACGGATTGGCCGGAATCAGCCGGCCAAAAACCCGCCTTATTCATGGAACGCCACGCGCGAGGGGGGCAGAGAATCCGTCCCATCCTCGATGGTGTGTCGGTACGTCGACACCCGGCATTCGAGCAACTTGCAAGAGACGAACCATGGCCGACGCCGTACTCGATCCGAACGCCGCCCCCGCCTCGCCGGCTACGCCGCTGGCACTGGCCCAGCAACGGCTGGCCGAAATGCCGATGCAGAAGAAGATGGCGCTGGCCGGCGGGCTGGCGATGGCCATCGCGCTGCTGGTCGGGCTGATGCTGTGGAGCCGCACGCCCGACTACGAGGTGCTGTTCTCCAATATCAACGACAAGGACGGCGGCGCCATCGTCGCCGCGCTGCAGCAGGGCAACGTGCCCTACAAGTTCTCCGAGGGTGGCCACGCCATCCTGGTGCCGTCGCAGTTCGTCCACGACACCCGCCTGAAGCTGGCCGCGCAGGGTCTGCCGCGCGGCGGTTCGGTCGGTTTCGAGCTGATGGAAAGCCAGAAGCTGGGCCAGTCGCAGTTTTCCGAACAGGTGACCTACCAGCGCGCACTCGAAGGCGAGCTGGCGCGCACCATCGGTACGCTGGCTGCGGTCGATGGCGCACGCGTGCATCTCGCCATCCCGAAACAGAGCGCCTTCCTGCGCGACGATCAGAAGCCGTCGGCATCGGTCGTGGTCAGTCTTCTGGGCGGCCGCACGCTGACGCCGGAACAGGTTGGCGGCATCGTGCATCTGGTCGCTTCCAGCGTGCCGCAGCTGCAGCCGACCAGCGTGTCGGTACTGGACCAGAACGGCAATCTGCTGTCGAACAACCGCGATGCCAAGGACAACGCGTCGCTGAACCCGACCCAGCTGAAGTACGTGGGCGAGATCGAGGCGGCCACGATACGGCGCATCGAAGGCATCCTCGAACCGCTGGTCGGCCGCGGCAATTACCGCGTGCAGACGGCGGCCGACATCGACTTCAACCAGGCCGAACAGACGGCCGAAACCTACAAGCCGAACCCGACGCCGAACGCGGCCATCCGCAGCCAGCAGCTCAGCGAGTCGGAAACCAATCAGCCGAACGCCGCCGGCGTGCCGGGCGCACTGACCAACCAGCCGCCGACGCCGGCTACCGCTCCGGTTACCACGCCGCCGGCCCCGGGTACGCCGGCGGTCGAAGGCGCCAACGGCCAGCCGGCGATGCTGCCGATCAACACGCGCAAGGACTCGACCACCAACTACGAACTCGACAAGACGGTGCAGCACGTGCGCCAGTCGGTTGGCCAGATCAAGCGGCTGTCGGTGGCGGTGCTGGTGAACCACAAGACCGAGACCGACAAGGACGGCAAGGTGGTTCAGGTGCCGTTGAACGAGGAAGAGATCCAGCGCATCACCGCGCTGACGCGCGAGGCGATGGGCTTCAACGAAGGTCGTGGCGACACGATCAATGTTGCCTCCGCGCCTTTCACCGAAGTGGTCGATGCAGCGCCCGAAACGCCGCTGTGGAAAGACCCGGAAACCATGGGCTTTGCACGCGAACTGCTGAAGTATCTGCTGGTCGCTGGCGTCGCCGCCTACCTGCTGCTCGGCGTGCTGCGCCCGCTGGTGCGCAATCTCACCACGCCGGCAGAAGCGGACGAGAACGAGCCCGAAGTGCGCGACGTGACGCTCGACGAGAACGGCCAGCCCATCCCGGGCGCTCTGGCCGGCGGCTCGGCTGCGCAGCTCGAGATGTCGCCGGAAGCACGGGCCCAGCTCGACTTCGAAACGAAACTCGAATCGGCGCGCGAATTCGCGAAGAACGATCCGAAGGCGGTGGCCGAGGTGATCAAGCACTGGGTGAGCGGCGATGAATGACGAAGGAATCGAACGCAGCGCGCTGCTGCTGGTGACGCTGGGCGAGGACGCCGCCGCCGAGGTGCTGCGCCACCTCGGCCCGCGAGAGGTGCAGAAGATCGGTACCGCGATGGCCGGACTGAAGAATGTGCCGCGCGAGAAGGTGCAGGCGGTGCTCGACCTGTTCGACGAGGCGACCGCTGCCGGCAGCCGCGTGTCGGCCGACGAGACGCTGATCCGCAACATGCTCACCAAGGCACTGGGCGAGGAGCGCGCCGGCCACCTGCTGTCGCGCATCCTGAACGACTCCGACACCGCCGGCATCGAGGGCCTGAAGTGGCTCGATGCCGCCACCATCGCCAACCTTATCAAGAACGAGCACCCGCAGATCATTGCCACCATCCTGACCCATCTGGAATTCGACCAGGCGGCCGAAGTGCTCAAGCTCTTCGTCGAACGGCTGCGCAACGACGTGGTGCTGCGCATCGCCACGCTCGACGGCGTGCAGCCGGTGGCGTTGCGCGAACTGAACGAGGCGATGTCGCGCGTGCTGTCCGGCTCGGCCAAGATGAAGAAGACGACGCTGGGCGGCATCAAGGCCACCGCGGAAATCCTTGGCTTCGTCGGCAGCGCCAACGAATCGGCCATCCTCGACGCGGTGAAGGAATACGACGCCGATCTGGCGCAGAAGATCGTCGACGAAATGTTCGTGTTCGAGAACCTGCTGGACATCGACGACCGCGGCATCCAGACGCTGCTGCGCGAAGTCAGCGGCGATCAGCTGGTGCTGTCGCTCAAGGGTGCCTCGCCGGAGTTGCGCGAGAAGATATTCAAGAACATGTCCTCGCGCGCCGCCGAGGCGCTGCGCGAAGACCTCGAAGGTCGCGGTCCGGTGAAGCTGTCGGAAGTCGAGGCCGAACAGAAGGAAATCCTGAAGATCGCGCGCCGTCTGGCCGAGGAAGGCCAGATCGTCATGGGCGGCAAGGGTGGCGAGGAAATGCTTTGACGATGGCCCGCTCTGAGGCAGGCTGCGCACGATGAACAGCGAATCCTTCACTGCCTGGCAGATGCCGGTGTTCGATACGCCGGAGTCGGCACCTGCGCCGGCACCCGAACCGGCTGTCGACGCCGACCCAGCGCCTCCCCCCGCGATGGCGCCGGAGGAGGCGGCTGCGGCCGACACGGACGACGAGACGCCGGCGCCCTTCCGCTTTCCCACCGCGGACGACATCGAGAAGCTGCAGCAGGAGGCGCACCGCGAGGGTTATGCCGCCGGCTACGAGGAGGGCACGGCGCGCGTGCGCATGGAAGCGATGCGCCTGCACAGCGTGGTCGAGCAGCTGGAAGAGGCGCTCGCCGCACTGGACAATTCGATCGCCCGCGAGGTGCTTAACCTCGGCGTCGAAATCGCGCGCAACGTCGTGCGCCAGACCATACGTGTGAATCCCGAGGTGGTGGTCGCCGTCGTGCGCGAAGCGATCAACCAGTTGCCGCACCAGCACACCGCCATCTATCTGAACCCGGAAGACGCGTCGGTCGTGCGCAGCCATATCGGCGACCAGCTCACGCACGCCGGCCACCGCATCTTCGAGGACGGCGCCATCGCGCGTGGCGGCTGCAAGGTCGAATCCGGCGGCAGCCAGATCGACGCCACGGTCCCGACTCGCTGGGACCGCATCGTCGAATCGCTGGTCGATGGCGCGGAGTGGCTTGAACATGACTGAATCGACGTTGGAGCCGGACAGCGCGGACAGCACGGACGAGCAACCGGAGGCGGCCGGCAAACCGAATGTGCATGTGCGCAAGTGGTCCGGCTTCCTGACCGACTGCGGCACGCTCGCCGGACGTGTCAATCCGTATCAGCACGCCGGTCGCCTGACCCGCATCAACGGTCTGGTGATGGAAGCGGCCGGCCTCAAACTGCCGCTGGGTTCGGGCTGCCGCATCATGGTGCCGGGCGGCAACAGCTGCGAAGCGGAAGTGGTCGGCTTCAACGGCGAAAAGCTGTTCATGATGCCAACCGACGACGTGGTCGGCCTCGCACCGGGTGCCCAGGTCATCCCGCTCGAAACCGCTCCGCAACGACCGACACCGACCGAGCGGCTGGAGCCGCGACGTCGCGCCTCCGACCGCGCCAAGCACCTGCCGGTCGGCGATGCCCTGCTCGGCCGCGTGGTCGACGGCGCTGGCCGTCCGCTCGACGGCATGGGGCCCATCGTCACCCGCCATTCGCGCTCGGTCGCCAGCCGCGCGGTCAACCCGCTGCTGCGCGAGCCGATCAAGCGCACGATGGACACCGGCATCCGCTCGATCAATTCGCTGCTCACCGTCGGCCGCGGCCAGCGCGTCGGCCTGTTCGCCGGCTCCGGCGTCGGCAAGTCGGTGCTGCTGGGCATGATGGCGCGCTTCACTTCCGCCGAGGTCGTGGTGGTCGGGCTGATCGGCGAACGGGGCCGCGAGGTGAAGGAATTCATCGAACAGATTCTCGGCGCCGCCGGACTGAAGCGTTCGGTGGTGGTCGCAGCACCTGCCGACACCAGCCCGCTGATGCGGCTGCAAGGTGCCGCCTATGCGACGACGGTGGCGGAATGGTTCCGCGACCAGGGGCGGCACGTGCTGCTCATCATGGATTCGCTGACCCGCTATGCGATGGCGCAACGCGAAATCGCGCTGGCCATCGGCGAGCCGCCCGTCACCCGCGGTTACCCGCCGAGCGTGTTCGCGCGGCTGCCACAGCTGGTCGAGCGCGCCGGCAACGGCCCGGAAGGTGGTGGTTCGATCACCGCCTTCTACACCGTGCTGGCCGAAGGCGACGACCAGCAGGACCCGATCGCCGACTCGGCACGCGCCATCCTCGACGGCCACTTCGTGCTCACGCGCCAGCTGGCCGACTCCGGCCACTACCCGGCGATCGATATCGAACAGTCGGTATCGCGCGCCATGCACGGCCTGGTCAAACCCAGTCATTTCGATCTGGTGCGCCGCTTCAAGGGCTACTGGTCGCGCTATCAGCGTGCGCGCGACCTGATCGCCGTCGGCGCCTATGCCCCCGGCTCCGACCCGCAACTGGACCAGGCAGTGAACATGTTCCCGACGCTGGAGGCCTTCCTGCAGCAGCGCATGGACGAACGCGAAGGCTACGAGGATGCGGTCATGAAGCTGCACCAGATCTTCGGTCAGACGCCATGATTGCAAAAATCCGTCACTGGCCGAAAATGCGTGATCTGGATCACGCCCGGCCCCGATGATCGGAACGATGCTTTCAAGTCATGGCTGAACAATTCCGACTCCAATCCATCCTGGATCTCAGCGTCACGCGCATGGACGAAGCCGCCCGCGCGCTGGCTGCGCTGATGGCCAGCGAACAGGACAACACGCGCAAGCTCGACATGCTCGAGCAGTACCGCAACGAGTACCAGGGCCAGTTCATGGCGGCTGCACGCAGCGGCCTGACGCCCAACCAGTGGTCCAATTACCGCGCCTTCCTTGCCCGCATCGACGACGCCATCTGTCACCAGCAGCGTCAGGTCGAGCGCTCACGCGATCTCGCCCAGGCAGGCCAGCGCGAGTGGCTGGACACGCGTACCCGGGTCAAGGCGTTCGAAACGCTGTCCGACCGCCACCACGCAGGCGTCGCCCGCAAACAGGCGCGTGCCGAGCAGCGGGTGAACGACGACCGTTCGGGCCGTCAGGTCAACGACGACTGAACTGCTCCACCCTTCCCGGCAACTGGCACGGATAGTGCTGTGGTCCCTCCGTCACAGGAGAGATCACCATGCCGGCACCGACGCTTAACCTTCCTACTTCATCGAATCCGCTCGCCACGTCCGGCCCGGTCGGAGAGATCCGCGGCATTGCTGGCGAACTGAGCGGCGAAGACGCCGCCGCCTTCGCCAACCTGCTCAAGGACAACCTGCTGGCCAGCGGACAGGGGCGCGAACTTCCGCCCGAGCTGCTGGCCGACCTGATGGCCGACGCCATCAAGCCCGACGAGGACGCGCAGGAACTGATCACCACCGAATCCCCGCAAAGCGGCGCCGACATGCTCGCCGCCGGCCTGCTGCTGACACCTGTGCTGCAGCTGGCCGATGCGCTGAAAACGGCCGCTTCCAGCGAAAGCGAAGCCACGACGGCGTTGTCCGACCTCACCGGCGGCAAAGCGGCAAAGGGCAATACCGACCCGCTGGCGGCAGGGATTGCCGCCCAGGCCGGCAGCGACGTGGAGGTGGACGGCAAAACGCTGCCGGACTTCGACCTCGCTGCCGACGTGCTGCCCGACGCCTTCGCCGACAACACCACCGGCACGATGCAGCAGGCACAGCACGCCGACTTCCGCGCCCATATGGCGGCAGCCCAGCAGCCGAAGACCGAGATGACGGTCGCCACGCCGGTGAGCCAGCCGGGCTGGGCCGACGATGTCGGCCACCAGATCAGCTGGCTGGCCGATCAGGGCATGAGCAAAGCCGAACTGGTGCTGACGCCGCCGCACCTGGGGCGCATCGAAATCACGCTGGAGATCGGCTCCGACCTGAGTACCGCACAATTCGTATCGGCCAGTCCGATGGTGCGCGAAGCACTCGAACAGGCCATGCCCCGACTGCGTGAAATGCTGGCCGAAGGCGGTATTTCGCTGGGCGAGGCCAACGTGAGCAGCGACCAGCCCTCGCGCGAGGGCCAGGGCGGAGAACAGCGCGGCCAGCGCGGTCGCGACAGCGGCGAGCTTGCGGTCAGCCAGACCGCGCGGCGCGGCACCGGACTGGTCGATCTGTTCGCCTGACGCACCTCCGGAATCTGTGGCAGCCGCAAAGGTCGGGATGCACCTGTCGAGCAAAAAACCGCTCCGGCACTAAAAAAACGGATCAATCAGCCGTTATTCGGACATTGAAAGGCATGTGTGCCCGCCGACAATTCCGAATCAGACAGGAGCATCGAATATGGCCAAAGCAGCCGCCACCCCGGACGAAGCCGGAGCAGACGCACCAAAGAAGAAGGGCAACAAGATGCTCGTCATCATCATCGCCTTGCTGGTGGTGGTGATACTGGGCGGCGCCGCGGCCTTCTTCATGATGGGTGGCAATCATGCCGACGAAGGCGAGGACGGCGAAGAAGTCGTTGCCGAGGACGATCATGACGCTGCGGCCAAGGAAGCGAAGAAGGCCAAGCTGAAGAAGAAGAAGGACGCGGAAGCCAAGGGCCTGCCGCCGGTCTTCGTCGAACTCGACCCCTTCACCGTCAACCTGCAACCGGAAACCGCGGTCGACCAGTACCTGCAGGTCAAGGCGACACTGCGCGTCGATGAACAACCTGCAGCCGACAACCTGAAGGCCTACATGCCGGAGATTCGCCACCGTGTGCTGATGCTGCTGTCCGGCAAGAAGGCCTCCGATCTGGGTACCACGGAAGGCCGCGAGCAACTGGCGGAAGACATCAAGCACGCAGTCAATGCCATCGTCGGCGAGGTACCGCGGAACCGCAAGGGCGAGCCCGAAGAGCCGATAGGTCCGGTCGAATCGGTGCTCTTCACCTCCTTCATCGTGCAGTAGCGCGGAAGAGAACAGCGAGGAAGATCATGTCCGACTTTCTTTCCCAGGAAGAGGTCGATGCCCTGCTGAAGGGTGTCACCGGCGAAACCGACGAAGCCGTCCAGGAGGACGACACCGGCGGCATTCGCCCGTACAACCTCGGCACCCAGGAAAGAATCGTCCGCGGGCGCATGCCCACGCTGGAGCTGATCCACGAGCGTTTCGCCCGTTACCTGCGCATCGGCCTGTTCAATTTCATGCAGCGCAGCGCCGAGATTTCGCTCGGCCCGATCCGCCTGCAGAAGTACTCGGAATTCATCCGCAATCTGGTGGTACCGACCAACCTGAACCTGGTCCAGGTGAAGCCGCTGCGCGGTACCGGTCTCGTCGTGTTCGACCCGAATCTGGTGTTCCTGGTCATCGACAACATGTTCGGCGGCGACGGACGCTTCCATACGCGGGTCGAAGGGCGCGATTTCACGGCGACCGAACAGCGCATCATCCACGGCCTGCTCGACGTGTTCTTCGCCGAGTACGAGCGCTCGTGGGAGCCGGTGCACAAGATCAAGTTCGAGTACATGCGCTCGGAGATGAACTCGCAGTTCGCCAATATCGCCACGCCGTCGGAAATCGTGGTCGCGTCGACCTTCACCGTCGAACTGGGCGGCGTATCGGCAGAGATGCACATCTGCCTGCCCTACTCGATGGTCGAGCCGCTGCGCGACATCCTGAATTCGTCGATGCAGAGCGACAGCGTCAGTTCGGACAACCGCTGGATCAAGCTGCTGACACGTCAGGTGCAGGACGCCGCAGTTGAACTGTCAGTGAACCTCGGAGACGGCTCACTCACGCTGGGCGGCCTCAACAACCTAAAGGTTGGCGACATCATTCCGATAACTATTCCAGAGACGGTGACGGCCTCGGTCGATGGCATAGACGTGTTGCGGTGCAAGTATGGCGTTCAGAACGGGCACTACGCATTGCGCATCGAGCGTTTCATGGCCGGCGAGGAAGAGTTGATCGAGCACGCCCTGAACGCCCAGGGCAAGAAGACAGGTGAGGAAAAACCATGAGCGATCTGGCCGAAGCCGAAGAACAAGTCAGCGACGATGACTGGGCCGCCGCGATGGCGGAACAGACCACCGCAGACGAAGCACTCGCCGCACTGGACGCCGACCACGCAACGGTGGAGGCGCAGCCGGCAAACATATTTCAGCAGTTCGGGGAAAGCGCGAACAAGCCTGCCGAAGGCCTGCGCGACTTCGAAATGATCCTCGACATCCCGGTGCAGCTGACCGTGGAACTGGGCCGTACCAAGATTTCCATCCGCAATCTGCTGCAACTGGGCCACGGCTCGGTGGTCGAGCTCGACGGCATGGCGGGCGAGCCGATGGACGTGCTGGTCAATGGCACGCTGATTGCGCAGGGCGAGGTGGTGGTGGTGAACGACAAGTTCGGCATCCGCCTCACCGACATCATCACCCCGGCGGAGCGCATGAAGAAGCTCAAGCGCTGAAGCCCACGAACCTCCTCCTGATTCGACCAGATTGAATCGGGTTTCAGGGCGACGCAGATGCGTCGCCCTTTTTCTTTGCCACCGCGCCTTTCCGCTCAGTCCAGCCGCGGCGTGCCCGCCCGGTCGATCAGCGGCAGCGTGTGGTCGCTCTCGTCCTTCAGCCCGACACCGGTCAGGCGCAGCGCACTCGCCTGCTGCATCAGCCAGTTCAGGCGATAGGCGGCAGCACCATAGGGCTGGCCCTCGGGCCGCACATTCGATATGCAGTTGCGCTCGGCGTCCGACCTGCCGACGCGTGGCGCCCAGGTGAGATAGACACCCAGGCTGTCCGGCGAACTGAGCCCCGGCCGCTCGCCGATCAGCATGGCCACCATGCGTGCGCCCAGCGCCTCGCCGACCTCGTCGGCCAGCGCCACGCGCGCCTGGGTGGCGATCACCACCGGCGCGATGCACCAGTCCTCTGGCAGCAGCGGATACAGCGCCGCGAGCAGCGGCACCGCGTGCCGCGCCACCGCCGCCGACGACAGGCCGTCGCCGATCACCACCGCCAGATCGCAGCCCTCGCCGCGCATGCCATCCAGCCGTACGCGGTCATCGGCGTCGAGCCGGCGGCCGAGGTCAGGCCGGCGCAGATAGGTTTCGCGGTCGGGCGCACGGCTTTTCACCGGCAGTGCCGGCCAGTCCTGCGCGTTCAGTTCGGAGGCCAGCGCCGCCACATCGAGCGGCGTGTGGATGGCATCGCGGGCCAGCGCGTGGGCCAGACCGAAGCCCAGGGCTTCCGCGGTGGGCACGGCGTTGCCGACGCGGCCCAGGCCGATGCGCGCCGACGTGAAACTTCGCCAGAGCGCCCAGGCATCCGTGCTGTCGCTCAGCGCGCCGTCCTTGTCTTCATCCTTCATCGCACATCTCTTCACGTTCCTCGCGCCGGCCCCGGCCGTCGCTGCCCGGGGCCGACGCCATCTCAGAAGGCCTTGGTCACGCTGACGAACAGCTTGTCCTTCGCAATGTCGGAATCCGACCGCCCGTTGTCCAGGCTGACGAAGTCCTTGTACGCGTTCGGCTCGCTCGATGCCGAGTAGAACACGCCGGCCGACCAGCCATCCGGCAGCGCGCGGGTGACGCCGACCTTGTAGTAGGTAATGTCCAGTCCGGTCGAATTGCGCACGATCTGGCGGCCGATCTGACCGCTGACGTTCCACCCTTCGGCCACGTCGTAGGCCGCGTTCAGTTCGAAGTAATGCGAACCGCGCGTATTGCCGGTAACGCCGGCCGACAGGTCACCGAAGAAGCCACCATTGACCGGCGAATTGTTGGTGCTCCAGCCGAAGTATTCGTTCAGCGTGCGACCGGTCTTGAAGGTGAGCCATTCCCAGTTCAGCGCGACATAGGCTTCGGCAGTGTCGAGACGGTTGCGCGCGTTGAAGCCGGTGAAGGGCGAATCGTCCCAGTTGGCGCCGGGGTACATGTAATAGACGGCGCCTACATCGACGCCTACGGTGTCCGCCACCTTGGTGCGGTAGCCACCGTAGAGGTCGGTTTCGACCGCTGCGCCCGGCAGCCAGTGATCGGATACGTTCGACGCGAAGAAGCCGGCGTAGAAGCCCGAACTGTGCACCGCCTCGATGCTGAACTGCAGCGCCGGTCCGCCCCAGGTCTGCGACTGGCCGCGGAAGATGTAGTCGCTGACCAGCGTGACGCTCATCGGCACCGTCCAGTCGGAGGCCGGCGCGGCCTCTTCGGCGTGTGCCAGCGGTGCGGCGGCGAACAGGGCTGCACAGAGCAGCGTGGTGTGGCGGATCGAAGTCATGAAGAAAGCTCCCGGTCTGTTTGAAATGGATGTGGATTTCATGCGGCGCGCGGCGAGGGCAACGCAGCCAGCGAGGTGATGCCGTCGACCAGCGCGCGGCCGCTGCCGCGCAGCAGTTCGCCGTTCGGATCGGTGAGGCCGATGGACTGCAGCCAGCGCTCGAATTCGGGCGCGCGCTTCAGGCCCAGCGTGCGGCGAACGAACAGCGCGTCGTGGAAGGAGGTGCTCTGGTAGTTGAGCATGATGTCGTCCGCCCCCGGCACGCCGATCACGAACGGAATGCCGGCGGCGCCGAGCAGCACCAGCAGCGTGTCCATGTCGTCCTGGTCGGCTTCGGCGTGATTGGTGTAGCAGACGTCGCAGCCCAGCGGCAGGCCGAGCAGCTTGCCGCAGAAGTGATCCTCCAGCCCGGCGCGGATGATCTGCTTGCCGTCGTACAGGTACTCCGGGCCGATGAAGCCGACCACGGTATTGATCAGCAGCGGCTTGTAGCGGCGCGCCACCGCGTAGGCGCGCGCCTCGCAGGTCTGCTGGTCCACGCCGTGGTGGGCGTTGGCCGACAGCGCACTGCCCTGCCCGGTCTCGAAATACATGACGTTGTCGCCGAGCGTGCCGCGGCCGAGCGACAGCGCCGCGTCATACGCCTCGTCGAGTACCGCCAGACTGACGCCGAACGAGGCGTTCGTCTTTTCGGTGCCGCCGACCGACTGGAACACCAGATCGACCGGCGCGCCCTGCTCGATCAGCTTCACCGTGTTGGTCACGTGCGTCAGCACGCAGCTCTGGGTCGGAATGTCGAAGCGTTCGATCAGCTCGTCCAGCATGTGCAGCAGGCTGGCGATGGCCGGCAGGCTGTCGGAGGCCGGATTGATGCCGATCACCGCATCGCCGGCGCCGCACAGCAGACCGTCCAGCGTCGAGGCCGCCACGCCGCGCAGATCGTCGGTCGGGTGGTTCGGCTGCAGCCGCACCGCCAGATGGCCGGGCAGGCCTATCGTGTTGCGGAACTGCGTCACCACGCGGCATTTGCGCGCCACCGCGATCAGGTCCTGGTTGCGCATGAGCTTGCTCACCGCCGCCACCATTTCCGGCGTCAGTCCCGGCGACACTGCGGCCAGCGTATCGGCGTCGGCCGCGTCGTCGAGCAGCCATTCGCGGAAACCGCCCACCGTCAGATGGGCGATCGGTGCGAAGGCTTCGCGGTCGTGGCTGTCGATGATGAGGCGGGTGATCTCGTCCTCCTCGTACGGCACCAGCGCCTCGTTCAGGAAGGTGGCCAGCGGGATGTCGGCCAGCGCGTGCCGCGCCGCCACACGGCGCAGCGCGGAGCCTGCTGCCACGCCGGCCAGCACGTCGCCCGAGCGGGCCGGGCTGGCGCAGGCCATCACCGTCTTCAGGTCGGGGAAGCTGAACGCCTCCCCGCCCACCGTCACGCGATAAGCCATGGCGCTCTCCTCAGCGGCTGCCGGCCAGCATCACGTCTTCCGGCGCGTCGGCGCGCTGCTGGCCGGTCAGGAAGAAGTAGGCCGAGGCGAGCGCGAACAGGCCGAGGAAGACGCCGGCCAGCAGCGTGTTGAACCACACCATCGCGCCGAGGCAGAACACGCCCAGCGCCAGCGCAATGGCCGGGAATACCGGATAGAACGGCGCGCGGTACGGACGTTCCAGCAGCGGCTCGCTCTTGCGCAGCTTGAACAGCGAGGCCATGGACATGATGTACATGACGATGGCACCGAATACCGACATCGTGACGATGTTGGCGGTCAGCGTCTGTCCGCCGAAGCTGATCCACGAGTCGCTGAAGATGGCGACCACGCCGATCACGCCCCCCGCCAGCAGTGCGCGGTGCGGCGTCTGGAAACGCGGGCTGAGTGCGGCGAAGTAGCGCGGCAGGTAGCCGGCACGGGCGAGCGCGAATATCTGCCGCGAGTAGCCCATGATGATGCCGTGGAAGGAGGCGATCAGGCCGAACAGGCCGATCCACACCAGCATGTGCAGCCAGCCGCTGTTCTCGCCCACCACCGCCTTCATCGCCTGCGGCAGCGGATCGTTGATGTTGGCGATCTGGCGCCAGTCGCCGACGCCGCCGGCGAAGATCATGACGCCGAAGGCGAGCACCAGCAGGGTAAGGATGCCGGCCACGTAGGCGACCGGAATCGTGCGCTTCGGGTCGCGTGCCTCCTCGGCCGCCATCGCCGCGCCCTCGATCGCCAGGAAGAACCAGATGGCGAACGGGATGGACGCGAAGATGCCCGCCAGCGCGACGCCGGAGAACTCGTTCTGGCCGGCCCAGCCATTGGCGACGAAGTTCGCCATGCTCCAGCCGGGCGCGACGATGCCCATGAACAGCAGCAGTTCGAAGATGGCGAGCAGCGTCACGAACAGTTCGAAGGTAGCGGCGATGCTCACCCCCACCCAGTTCAGCGCGATGAACACGACGTAGGCGCCGAGCGCGATCATCTTCGGATCGACGCTGGGGAACTGCACGTTCAGGTAGGCGCCAATGGCCAGCGAGATCGCCGGCGGCGCGAACACGAATTCGACCAGCGTGGCGAAACCGGCGATGAAGCCGCCGAAGGGTCCGAAGGCGCGCCGCGCGTAGGCGAAGGGACCGCCGGCGTGCGGGATGGCGGTAGACAGTTCGGTGAAGCTGAAGATGAAGGTCGCGTACATGGCCGCAACCAGCACGGTCGCGCACAGGAAGCCCAGCGTGCCGGCCGAGTTCCAGCCATAGCTCCAGCCGAAGTACTCGCCCGAAATGACCAGTCCGACCGCGATGCCCCACAGCTGCAGCGGACCCAGCACCTTCTTCAGCGACTGCGGGCCGCCCGCCCCGGTCGCATTCAGTGTTGACGACATGTTTTCCTCTCCCGGATCTGTTCCGCCCGGCGCGGAACCTCTTTTTCATTCGATCACCGGGAAGGCGTCCCCACTATCCGGAATCGGAAAAGTCGCGGCAGTGCACTATCCCGAATCGGAAAAGCTGTTTGCGGCAGTTGGCACGGGGAATGCTAAGTCCCTGCAATCACGGTACATTCCTGTTCGCGCGAGCGACAGGAGGAGAGGCAGAACATGGGACATGACATCGCGCCAGCCCCGACCGCGGAGGACGCCACCAGAAGCGCCCCGAAGGACGGGATCCGCGTGTGCCGCAGCGACGACGTCGCGGAGCACGCGGACAATATTTCGCGCTGGCATCAGGAATACGAGCAGTTGTCGGGTGGCGTGTTCAGCGGCTGCATCCGCGAAATGCTGGTCGAGAACGGCCCGCGCTTGCAGGTGTTCCACGAATACACCGAACAGGAAACCAGCCAGCAGTGCGGCCCGTGGTCGGGCTCGGTGTGGATGGGCCTGCCCGATCTGTCGCGCACCGGTGAAGTGCGCTTCTGCGGCCGGCCGCACAGCGATGGGGTGCATCTGATGATGGCGCGCGCCAGCAGCGGCTTCACGCTGCGCACGCCGCGCGACTTCGGCATCTACGGCATCGTCGCCGACGAAGGCTGGCTCGCCTCGCGCCTGACCGGCCGCCACGGACACAAGCTCGAACAGCTGCTGCTGCACGGCTCGGTCGCCAGCCGCGCGCTCAGTCCATCGCGGCACAGCGAACTGTGTTTCCTGATCGAAGGCCTGCTGGAACCGGTCGGTGCCACCACCCCGTCCGGCGATCTGTGCGCCGATCTGGTCGATCTGCTGCTCGACAGCCTGGGCGACGACCCGGCGCCGCCGTCGCGCACAGCACTCGAACAGCGCCGCTTCGACATCGTGATGCAGGCGCGGCGCATCGCGCTGAAGCCGGAAAGCTCGGTCGACGGCGTAGACGAACTGTGCGAACGCCTGCACGTCACGCGCCGCACGCTGCAGAACCACTTCAACAGCGTGCTCGGCATGGCACCGAAGGATTACCTGAAACGCGTGCGGCTGAACGCCGTGCGGCGCGCGCTGCAGCACGGCAGCGACCCGGCGCGCAGCGTGCACGACATCGCGATGCAATGGGGCTTCTGGCACCTCGGCCACTTCTCGCACGACTACCGCGAACTGTTCGGCGAACTGCCGTCCAGTACGCTGCGGCGGGCGCTGAACGGGACTTTCTGAAGCGGGCGACAGTGAGCGCTGTCGTTGTGGCAGAGGTCTTCTGACCGCGACGCGGCGGTTGCAGGCTACCGGCTTCGATACAGGCCGCTGTCGGGGTCGGAAGACCCCTCCCACAGAGGGCCCGCCCGGGCTCGGGCCGCGGGTCTGGCGCATTCCCCTGTGGGAGCGGTCTTCTGACCGCGACGCGGCGGTTGCAGGCTACCGGCTTCGATACAGGCTGCTGTCGTGGTCGGAAGACCCCTCCCACAGAACTCCGGCTCCGATCACCGATTGGGCGCGATTCCTTTGGGATCGGCCTTGGCCGCGACGCAGCCGCTGCAGGCCCGCGGTATTCGATTCACGGCGCAGTCTTCGCCCGATGACCGCCACAGACGCCCACACGTCATTCACCACCCCCGCAGGGTGAGTTCCCGACGCACCAGGTCAACGAAAAAGGGCGACCGCTTTCGCGGTCGCCCCTCGCACACCTGTCTCACGACAGTTGCGCGGAATCAGGTCTTTGGCTTCTCCGGCTGGGAGCTCTGGGGTTTGGCGTCGCCGTGCTTTTCGCCCGGGCATGCAAGAACGGCACTGGACGACGCAAACATCGCCAGCCCCAGCAGGATCGCGAGACGTTTCATCACGGATCACCTCCTTTCGTGGTTGCAGAGCCTTCACAATAGGCGCTGCCCCCACCCCGCGCAAGAGAGGATTACTTCCGGATGTTGCACTGGCTGCGCCGACTCGTTTCCGCCGTCGAACCCGAACTGCCCGACGTACCCGACGAACAGTGGGCCCGCATCGAGGCCCGGCTGCCCTGGCTCGATTTCCTCGACCCCGCCGACCGGCCGCGCCTGCGTGAACTGGCGCGGCAGTTCATCGCCAGCAAGGAATTCCACGGCGCCCACGACACCGTGCTGACCGACGACATGCTGCTCGAGATCGCGCTGCAGGCCTGCGTGCCGGTGCTCAACCTCGGGCTGGACTGGTACGACGACTGGGTCGGCGTGGTGGTCTACCCGGGCGACTTCGTCGTGCCGCGCCGGGTCACCGACGACGCCGGCGTCGTGCACGAATACGAGGACACGCTGGTCGGCGAGGCGTGGGAAGGCGGCCCGGTACTGCTGTCCTGGCAGCCGGAATCGCTGGCGGCCGACGGCATCAATGTGGTCATCCACGAATTCGCGCACAAGCTGGACATGCGCAACGGCGAGCCTGACGGTCTGCCGCCGCTGCATGCCGGCATGAGCGTGCAGCGCTGGGCCAGCGTGTGGTCGACCGCCTACGAGCGCTTCTGTGCCGACGTCGACGCCGGCGTGGACACCGGCATCGACGAATACGCCGCGGAAAGCCCGGCCGAGTTCTTCGCCGTCATGTCGGAGTGCTTCTTCGAAATCCCTGACCTGATACAGCAGGCCTGGCCGGATCTGTACGAGCAGTTGGCCCGCTTCTA
This sequence comes from Methyloversatilis sp. NSM2, assembly GCF_038066675.1. Lineage (NCBI taxonomy): Bacteria > Pseudomonadati > Pseudomonadota > Betaproteobacteria > Nitrosomonadales > Sterolibacteriaceae > Methyloversatilis > Methyloversatilis sp. NSM2. The sequence goes on along the minus strand of NZ_JBBUKV010000001.1, from coordinate 273,635 downwards.
CCGGCTCGACCCGGCACCACGCGCCCGCGCGCTGTTCCCGCCGGACGCCGCATGATCGAGGAACTGATTGCCTGGGCAGGCCTGGACTGTCTGCCGGCGGCGCAGCGCCTTGGTCTGCGCCGTGAGGCGGCCGCGCTCGCCGTGCGCCACCGCCGGCTGCGCACGCACTGGGCAGAGCACATCGCGCAGACGCGCGCCGCCTTGCTCGCCGCCGCCCGCCTTTCCGCCGCAGCACCTGATGCACCGCGGCGCGCGTGGATCAAGGGCGCAGGTCTGCTGCAGGACGTGCCACTGCGCGAACTGCTCGACCTGTTCGAAACCATAGACCTCGTAGACGTGTGCTTCGGCCCGGCTGCGCGTGCTGCCATTCGCAAGCACTCAGGGCGGGTGCGCTGTGTACGGCAGGACGTGAGCGGCGTGCTAGAGGACCTGTCGCGCGATCCGTTGCACGCCGCACCCGCGATGCCGGCCGACGCCTGGTGCGCCTCGGTGAACCTGCTGTCGCAACTGCCGCTGCTGCCGTGCGCGACGCTTCTGGAGCGCGGCGAGGCCGAGTCGGCCGTCGAGCGCTACGGCGCGGCGATACAGCAGGCGCACATCGATGCACTCGGCCGCGTGCCGCACGCCTGCCTGATCATCGAGTACGCGCAGACTCGAGCGAATGCGCCGGACGAAGTGCTGCTGCCGGGTCTGCCGGAGCGCCTCGTCGCCGACGGCTGGGCTGCCGGTCCCCGCTGGCACTGGCCACTGAACCCTGCCGGCGAAACCATCGAGCCGACCGGCCGAACGATGCAGGCGTGGTGGCGCAGCGGTAACGCCGGCCGCTGACGACAAGCCCCGTCGCTGTACTTACCGCACACCACCTCTCCCAGTGAGAGCCGCCTTGGCAGCGACAGGGCCTTTGCGGACTTCGATGCGGGCTGCTGTCGGGGTCAAGACCCCTCCCACAGAACCCCGGCCCTGACTCCGGCCACGAATCAGGTGTCAGACGCATGCGCGCTCCGCCCCGGCGAGCACCCGCGCAAACACCCGTGCCAGCGGCGCGCGGGCCGCGTCCGCGCCTTCCATCTGCGCGCGCACGATGGCGCCCTCGATGAGCAGCAGCAGATCGGCGGCAACCTCGTCCGGTCGAACGAAACCTGCCTCGCGACAGGCCGCTTCGATCCGCGCCGCCAGTTCCCGCTTGTGCGTCACCGTCATCGGCGGCGCGTCCGTACCGGCTTCGGCATGACCATTGATGAAGGCACAGCCGCGAAAGCCGGGCGCGCGGAACCAGTCGTCCAGCGCATCGGGCAGCGCAGCCAACCAGGCGCGGGCATCCGGCGCAGCAGCAAGCCGGCTTTCCAGCCAGCCCATCCAGCGCGCGTGGCGCAGGTCCAGATAGGCCTCGACCAGCGCCTGCTTGGTCGGAAAGTGGCGGTAGAACGACGCCTTGGCGACACCCGACTCGGCAATGATGCGGTCAATGCCGGTGGCGCGCAGGCCGTGGCGGTAGAACAACCGGTAGGCGCATTCGAGTACGCGGGTCCGCGCATCCTGTTCGGGCAGCGGACCGGGTCCGGCGAGATCGTCGAGAGATGTGAACATCCATTCATGTTGACAGACAGACCTGTCTTGTTCAAGTATGTAGACAGACCTGTCTATTTTCAACCCCCGGAGCCTTTGCCATGACCGACGCCCCCCGCCCGCCCCTGCCGCCCTTCACGTCCGAAACCGCTGCGCAGAAGGTGCGCGCCGCCGAAGACGGCTGGAACAGCCGCGACCCGCAACGCGTATCGCTCGCCTACACCGCCGACAGCCGCTGGCGCAACCGCTCGGAGTTCCTGCGCGGCCGCGCCGAGATCGTCGACTTCCTGACCCGCAAGTGGGCGAAGGAGCGCGAGTACCGGCTGATCAAGGAACTGTGGTGCACCGCCGGCAACCGCATCGCCGTGCGCTTCGCCTACGAATGGCAGGACGACGCCGGCAACTGGTTCCGCTCCTACGGCAACGAAAACTGGGAATTCGACGATAAGGGCCTGATGGCGCACCGCCACGCCAGCATCAACGACCTGGCGATCAGCGAGTCGGAACGCCTGTTCCGCTGGCCGCAGGGACGGCGTCCCGACGATCATCCCGGCCTGTCCGAACTGGGGCTCTGACGATGCAGCCGCCGGTGTCGCGAAAGTCGACGCGGGCCGGCGGTCGGCGGTAGATTGCAGGGCGCTGCGGCCGCGCCGCCCGCCCTTCAACGACCGCGAGATCCCATTCATGTCCAGCCCGCTCTTCCAGCCCTACGACCTCGGCGGCCTCAGGCTGTCCAACCGCATCGTCATCGCGCCGATGTGCCAGTACTCGGCCAGCGACGGCAACGCGACCGACTGGCACCTGATGCACATCGGCCAGATGGCGCTGTCGGGCGCCGGCCTGTTCGTGATCGAAGCGACTGCGGTCGAAGCCGACGGTCGCATTTCTGCCGCCGACCTCGGCCTGTGGAACGATGACAACGAAGCCGCATTGCGTCGCGTGCTCGACGGTGTGCGTGCCCACTCCAGCATGCCGATCGCGATCCAGCTCGGCCATGCCGGCCGCAAGGCTTCGGTGGCACGACCTTGGGAGGGCGGCGCGCAGATCGCGCCGACCGCCGGCGGCTGGCAGACCGTGGCGCCCTCCTCGATCCCGCACGCCGCGCACGAGAACCCGCCACATTCACTCGACGCCGACGGCCTGCGCCGGGTGCGCACCGCCTTTGCCGACGCGGCAAAGCGCGCGGCGCGGCTCGAACTGGACGCCATCGAGGTGCACGGCGCACACGGCTACCTGCTGCACCAGTTCCTGTCACCGCTGGCCAATGCACGTGATGACGCCTACGGCGGCACGCTCGAGAACCGGCTGCGCTTTCCGCTCGAGGTGTTCGACGCGGTGCGCGAAGCCTTCCCGCACGACCGGCCGGTCGGCATGCGCATTTCCGCCAGCGACTGGGTGGACGGCGGCTGGGACATCGAACAGAGCGTGGTCCTCGCGCAGGCGCTCAAGGCGCGCGGCGCGAGCTTCATCCACGTATCGAGCGGCGGCGTATCGACCGCGCAGCAGATTCCGCTCACGCCGGGCTATCAGGTCGCCTTCGCCGAACGCATCCGCGCCGAAACAGGACTGCCGACCATCGCGGTCGGCCTGATCACCGAGCCGGAGCACGCCGAAGCCATACTCGCCGCCGGCCAGGCCGACCTGATCGGCGTCGCCCGCGCGATGCTGTACGACCCGCGCTGGCCCTGGCATGCCGCAGCCAAGCTCGGCGCGCAGATCAAGGTGGCGCCACAGTATCTGCGCTGCGCACCGCGTGAGGTCGCCAGGCTGTTCGGATGAAAAAAGCCAGGCACGAGGCCTGGCTCAAAGAAACGCCCGGTTGCCCGGGTCGAGGCGTGAAACTCAGATGCGGTTCATGCGGCGGCGGGCGACGAAGCCGACCATGCCCAGACCGGCGAGGAACATCGCGTACTCGGACGGTTCCGGTACCGCAGCCACAGCGCGGAAGCCGGCCAGATGAGTGTCCTGGAAGATGCGACCGCCCTCGCTGCTGGAAGCGCCCTGAACGATCCGAATGACGTCATCGCTCCATTCGTAGGTGTAGCCCGTCGCATCCACACTCAGAAAGTAGATGCCTGAATTCGGATTGGTTTCGGCGAGGCTCACATCAGTACGGATCGCGATCTTGTCGAGATCGCGGTAGCCCCCCGCCGCTGCGTTTGCTGCGTCATAGATCGCAACGTAGTCCGAACGGGCGGGATCCCTGAGTCGATAGCCATTTGCGGCGCCTGCATAGATGCCAGCTGCTCGGGTCCACGCAGCCGAAACGGTATCGAAATCTCCGAAGCCCGAGCGCACCAGCGCATTGATTTCGGTAATGCCATGGCTGGCATCGTCGAGCTTGAAATAGCTACCGAACACCAGAGAGTTCGTGGAAGCGTCGCTCCACACGCTGTCGATGAACGTGCCAACAGTGAAGTTACCTAGCAGCGCCGTGCGGCCAGCATTGTAGACATCGAAACTGACAGCGGTAGTGCGGGTGTCCAGCAAACTCCAGTTCGCCGGAATACCCGAGATGTAGAAGGGATCAGTCTCGATGTTGTTGACGGAGCCAGGAGTACGTTCTCCAGTATTCAGCACGTCGACGAATCCGCCGGCCTGAACGGAACAGGCCAGGAGGGAAAGCGCGGAGCACGCAACGAGATGTTTGATCGTAGCCATGTTGTTCCTTTTTTCGTTCTTGATTGATGAATGACGGTATTGCCCAGCCCACGCGCGAGCTGTCGAGACGGCCGAAGGTGATCAGTCTTCGGCCCGGGGAAACACGTCCTGTCAGGCCCTGCGGCGATTGCGCGCCGCCCATGCAGTCAGGGCAAGACCGCCGAGCAGCATCGCGTAGCTGGAGGGCTCGGGAACCGGCGCGGTCACGGGGGCGAAGCCGGCGAACGAGATGTTGATAACGCCGTCATCTCCCTCCTCCCCCCCCTGACGCAGCCGCACGGCGTTGTCGAGCCACTGGTAGCCGGTAGCCTGAGTCTTGATCAGATAGAGCGCCGTCTGCGGATTGCCTTCTTCGAAGTTGATGTCGGAGCGGAAACCCACGCTGTCCAGATCAAGCGTGTCGGTCTCTCCGAACCCGGCGGACGTGCGGCCGGCGGCATAGATGTAGAGGTCGTAGTCGGTCACGTAACTCCAGCCAACTGCAACATCCCCCGCCGTGGCATAGCCGGTGCGGAAAAGATCGTTGATCTCGAAGTAGTCGTCACCGTCGGGTTCCGCAAGAACCAGACGCGAACCGAAGTAGAGACTGCCGGCAGCATCCGAGAATACGTAGTCGACAAAGTTTCCAAGCACTTCTCCGTCCAGCCCGAACGATGACGAGCGTTCTTCCACCAGCGTCAGGAACGACGGGAAGGCGTAGGTATTCGGGCCAACAAGCGGTCCCGAGTCAATCTGGAACTGTTCGTAGTCCTCGACCCGCAGATTTCCACTGGTGGGCAGGGTCACGAAGTCGCCGGCCCAGGCTGGCGTGCCGACCGACGCGGCAAGTCCGAGGGCGAGCAATGTCCTTCTGGCGTTCAGCATGGTGTTCTCCTTGTGTACATGGGGGGATCAAACAGGGTGAGAGGACGTTGAACGGCGCCGCGCGTGAACACCGATCAGCAACAGACCGGACGCAAGCATCACGTAGGCGGATGGTTCCGGAATCGCCGCTATCGGATTCGGCGCAAAAGCCTGGAAATTCAGCGTGAGTACAGCCTGCCCTTCCTCGCCGGCTTGTCTGATCGCGGCCGCATCAGCAACCAGCGAATAGCCGTTGGCAAGCGTGGCATCGGTACGGATAAGGTACAGACCGCTGAATGGATTGCGCTCGGCCTGATTGACGTCCGAGCGCAGGTCAACCACATCGTTGGTGTAGTTGGCCGAACCGGGAAGCGGATCGGCGCCGCCTTTCAGGCCGACCTCGGATCGAGCAGCGGAGTAAAGGCGCAGATCATTCCCGGACGAGGATGAGTAGATGCGCGTCCAGGCCACCTCGGTTTCATAGTCGCTAAAACCACGACGAAATATGTCGTTCGCTTCGGACAACCCGATCATCTCCAGGCGGGATCCGAACACCAGCGTATCCGTCGTCGTATCGATGAAGACGTAATCGAAGAAGGTGCCTGAATAGGGGCCACCCGCCGATGCAACAGAAAACGACGTGACCTTGGAGTCAAGCAGCGTGAACTGTGTCGGGAAGTCGTGAACATTGACCGTTCTCGTCGTCGCAGCGCCACCGACGCCGACTGTTACCGTCGCGGTACCCTGGATGGCACCCGGTGCAATGTAGAAGGGATCGACGGCAACGTTGTTCACGCCATTGCAGCGCACGCTATTCAGGCACGGCGCAGCGGTACCCAGCGCGCCATTCGGAAGATCGACAAAACCGCCGGCGAAAGCCACCGGAGCGAGCGTCGTCGCAAAAACTGCGAAGGTTGCGCGTATGCGCGTATTCATGACCGCCTCCTTGCTGTTGAAATGAAAGTTCGAAAGAACGCTAGCTACCGTCGGGATCAACAGCGGCGAGACGCTCCGAACGACTACCAAGGGCCACCTTGATGCCTATCCAGAACGCACGCGGCGCACCGGGCCCGACGAATGTCGTGTTGAGCCACTGGCTCGAGTTGAAATTGAAGCCGCTGGGATCGATGAAGCCGCTTCCCCCCGTGAAAGGTGTGCGGCCAAGATCGCCGGCTGTCAGATATCGGCGGTCGAAGAGGTTGTCGATGCGGGCAAAAAGCGTGATGTCGGGCACGATGCGGTACTGCAGACGGAGATTGAACACCGCATAACCCGGCGTTTTTCCGGGGCCGACATAGTCGTAGGGATCACGGTTTCCCCCCGCGACGACTTCGTTCGACGCCGGCCGCGGAGCGTGTTCGTTGTTTTCATTACCGCGTACATAAGCAGAGGAGTGCATGACCATGCCGAGCGTCATGTCCCAGCGATCACTCGGCGAATAGCCAAGACTGGCCTGGAAGATATGCCGAGGAATACCGGCCATCGAGTCGCCCGGCGAGATGCTTACGTAGTTCTGCAGGTCGGTCAGCGAGACCTCGTTGCTGCTGTTGTTCGGGTTGATGATGCGGGCCGGTGATTCATAGGTTGCACGGAGGTAGGTGTAGTTCATGCGCAGATGCGCCTTGCCGATCGGTCCGGAGAATCCGGATTCCAGCCCCTCACGACGCGTCTTGCCGAAGTTGTCGAACACCCCCCGGTTCTTGCGCCCGAGCGGGACGAAAAGGATGTCGTCCGTCAGCGCGGTCCGGAACAGGCCCACATTCCAGTCGAAGCCGCTGTAACGGCCACGCGCGCCAATCTCCGTGCTCAACGAACGTACCTGCCTCAGATAGGGGTCAGAGGTCAGCGCTGTCGGGATCGAACACCCGTACTGATAGTTCGTGCTATTGATAATCTGCGTGCGATCGATCGCACAGCCCAACTCGATCGCCGACGGGGCACGCGCCCCGCGACTGACGCTGGCGAACAGGCTGAGGTCCGACGACGGCAGCCAGGACACACCGATTGCCGGATTCAGACTCTTGTAGGTGTAGTCGCCAGCGCTGGCGACGAAGCGACTCTCCGGCGAATGCGCGGGATCCTTAGGATCCAGTTCCTGCGGATCGAAGTTGTAGAGCGCTTTGCCGACATCCGAACTCAAGTTGTTAAGCACGCGCGTCTTGCTTAAACGAGCTCCGAAGCTCACGTTCAGATTGTCGACAGGCGCCCATATGTCCGAAAAGAACAGCGCGCGGGTCGTGCTGCCACCGGTCAGTTCGTTGCGAACAACCGGAAAACGTGCGGCGGGAATGTACGGATTGAGCGGATCGCAACTCGCCGGATCATCCAGACAGTCGTCATAGAACTTGTCGGGATTAGCCACCACCTCTCGGCTCGCCGATATCTCTCCGAGTAGCTGCGACTGCGAGAAGCGCAGCCGATTGCGGTCGTAGCTTGCCCCCACAACCAGCTGGTGGCGCTCCGTCACAACGCTCAACTGCATGGCCAGGCCGTTGGATTTTCCGCTCAGCGACGAAAAATTGAACAGCCCGTTCGGCAGCACGCCGGCGCAGCCGCTACCTCCATCAATCGCGCCGTCCACGGCGCTACCGTTGGGACAGGAAAACCCCCGGTCGGCCAACGCCGGAAACTCGTCGTAGAAGTCGGCACCCATGGCGTTCTGGCGTAGGGTGCGGTGGTAGGCAAGCAGTGAAATACTCGTTTGCTGATCGAGATCCAGACGGCCGTTAAGATTCAGGTGCGAAAGGTCGTTCCGGACCTTGTCCGGCGATGTGAATACGGAGCCTGTATCGCGCCTGAAATCGTCAATCGGCACGAGGCCGTTGCCAACCAGCCGATTGTCTGCCTTGATGCCACTGAGATTCAGTTCGACATTCCGACCCCGAACGGTCAAGGCACTGAAGAACTGGCGAACTTCGGATGGAGAGTTGATGCGCCACCCATCCTCGTCAAAAATGTTCGCAGCCGCGAACAGGCCGACGGTGCCATTGTTTGCACCGAATGATCCCTGGTACTGGCGGCGCCCCCAAGAGCCGGTCAGTCCTTCAACCTGGACTCCTGTGTCGTCGAAGCCATTTTTGGTCCGGATCGCGATCGCACCGCCCAGTGTATTCAGGCCGAACAGCGGGTTGGAACCGGGAAGAACGTCCATGCTTGCGATGGCATTCATCGGCAGCATGTCCCAGTTCACTACTTCACCGAATGCCTCATTGATACGCACTCCATCCAGATAAACCGAAAGGCCCTGAGGCGTGCCGATCTGTGGGGACGCGGAGAACCCCCGGAATACGAGATCCTGCTGAAACGGATTGCCCTGGTAGTCATTGACGCTGACCGATTGCATCTGTCCGTTCATGAAATCGGTGATGCTGATCGACTGCGCACGCTCAATTTCCGAGGCGGTCGCACGCTGCACGTTTGTTGTCGCCTGATCGCGATCAATCACCACGCCCGGTAAGGGCGTGATGAGACGCGGCGCGCGAATCTCGACCGGTGCCAGCTCGATCACCCCCTCCTCCTGCGCGATTGCGGTACCGGTGTATGGCCCAGCGGCCAGAGCGAGTGCCGCCAGCGACCTCGCCCCTCCTCTTCTTGTATGCCTTGTCATCGACCTCGATGTAGGACGGACTCCTACAACGCCACGGGCTATTTGTTTCCCGTCTTGTACCGAGGCGCGTCACGTGGAAACAGGGAAAACATCCCGTGCAGATAACGCGGGGAAAACTTCCCGGGCGCCAATTTCATTCCCGAGGAATGCGCGCATGCCGCACGGGTAGGCGGGATCGGCCGACGGGCCCGGTCTGTGGCCGAACACCGGCTGTTGCCCTCCGGCCGGGACCGAGCCCCGGTATTGACGGGAACATTTCCGAAAAGGTGACGATTTACTGCTTGGCAGCAACGGCGATTCCGCCTGACACGGGTCACGCGGACCGGTGTCGGCGACGGGATCGGACAGTCGGGAAGATCGGGAGGAAGGTGCTGCAGCCGGGCGCTGAGGTCAGGCCCGGGGAAGAACCGGAGGCGGGGCCGGCGAATTCACGGCGAGCAAGGCCGCGCACCGCTGCCGGGCCGCCGGTGCGCCAGCCAGGGCGCATCGGCGGACGGTGTCGCTCAGGCCTCGTCCGGCTCCGGGTCATCCACGGCGGCGTCGCGTTGCGCGCGCAGCCGTTCGATCACGTCGGCCGGGGCGGCCGCCGGAATGCGCGGCGTCGGGCAGTCGACGTCGCCGCACTGTGCGCGGTGGCGCAACGCGTGGTCCATCAGCACCAGCGCCAGCATGGCTTCAGCCACTGGCGTGGCACGGATGCCGACGCAGGGGTCGTGCCGGCCGTGCGTATTGACGATGACCGGATTGCCGGCCTTGTCGATCGAGTGACGGTCCAGCCGGATGCTGGAGGTGGGCTTGATGGCGATCGACACGCGCACGTCCTGCCCGGTCGAAATGCCGCCCAGCACGCCGCCGGCGTTGTTCGACAGGAAGCCCTGCGGCGACATTTCGTCCGAGTGCTCGGTGCCGCGCTGTTCGACGCTGGCGAAACCGGCGCCGATCTCGACACCCTTGACCGCGTTGATGCCCATCATCGCGTGCGCGATGTCGGCGTCCAGCCGGTCATACACCGGTTCGCCCCAGCCCACGGGCACGCCACTGGCAACCACGTCGATGCGGGCACCGCAGGAGTCGCCCGACTTGCGCAGCTGGTCCATGAACAGTTCGAGTTCGGGGACGATGGTGGCGTCCGGCGCGAAGAAGGGGTTGCTGGCGATCGCGTCGCGGTCGCGGTATTCGATGCGGATCGGGCCGAGCTGGCTCATCCAGCCGTGGATTTCGATGCCGTAGCGCTCGCGCAGCCACTTGCGGGCGATCGCGCCGGCCGCCACGCGCACCGCGGTCTCACGCGCCGACGAGCGGCCGCCGCCACGGTGGTCGCGGATGCCGTACTTCTGCCAGTAGCCGTAGTCGGCGTGTCCCGGGCGGAAGGTTTCGGCGATGTTGCCGTAGTCCTTCGAGCGCTGGTCCTGGTTGCGGATAAGCAGCGCGATCGGCGTGCCGGTGGTGACACCTTCGAACACGCCGGACAGGATTTCCACTTCGTCCGGCTCGCGCCGCTGCGTCACGTGGCGCGAGGTGCCGGGCTTGCGCCGGTCCAGTTCGGCCTGGATGTCGGCGGCGCTCAGCGCCAGCCCCGGCGGACAGCCGTCGACCACGCAGCCGATGGCCGGGCCATGCGACTCACCAAAGGAGGTGACACAGAAAAGCGTGCCCAAAGTATTGCCGGACATGGGAAAACCCGCGATTTTTCGAGGCGCAGAGTCTACCATGCAGGCCCGGCCGACCTCCCGCCCGGCCCGACCGCATATATATAGATGACCAAGCCCTTCGCCCTCGCCATCGTGCTGACCATCGTCGGCGGCCTCTGGCTGGACGCGCATGGCGCCGCGTGGGCGCCGCACGTCGTCGCACTGTGGACCTGGGCACTGCTCGGCGCGCTCTGTCTGCGCGCCGCGCCCGGGCAGCGCGCGCAGTGGATGATCTGCCTCGCCTGGGCCACCTTCGGCGAAATCGTGCTGTCGCTGTGGTGGGGGCTGTACGACTACCGCCTCGGCAATCTGCCGCTGTTCGTGCCGCCGGGCCACGTGCTGCTGTTCGCGCTGGGCGTGTGGCTGAGCGAACGCCTGCCGCACGGTGTGACAGACGCCGTGCCGCCGCTTGCGCTCGGCCTGGTGGCGGCCTGTGCGCTGTTCGGGGCCGACGGCATCAGCCTGCCGCTGTTCGCGCTCTACCTGCTCGCGCTGCGCTTCGGTCCGTCGCCGCGCCTTTACTCAACCATGTTCGTGCTGGCGCTGGCGATGGAGCTGTACGGCACCGCGCTCGGCTGCTGGATCTGGCGGCCCGAAGTCCCTGGCCTGCCGCTGACGGCCGCCAACCCGCCGCTGGCGGCCGGCGCCTTCTACTGCGCACTCGACTGGCTGACCGGTCTGTATGCGCGCCGCGCCGGAACACGCACCGCCCCGCTTGCCGACGCCTCGCGCGCCGGTTGATCCTTCACGCATGTTCCCGCCGCTCAGCGCCTCCCTGCCTGCCCTCGCCCGCCGCCTGCCGGGCGCCCTGGCCTCGGTGCACCGCTGGCTGGGCATCGCCGGCTGCCTGCTGTTCGTCATGTGGTTCGGCTCAGGACTGGTGATGAGCGTGGTCGGCTTCCCCGCGCTGAGCGACGCCGAACGCCTGCAGGGCCTGGGCGTGCTCGACGCGGCGCAGATCAGGGTGTCGCCCACCGCGGCGCTGCAAGCCGCCGGTGTTCACAGCTTCCCGCGCCGTCTGTGGCTGGAAGCGCTGCCGCGCGAGGACGGCAGCAGCGAGCCGGTGTGGCGCATGACCATGGCCGACGGCGGCCGACATGCCATCAGCGCGCGCAGCGGCGCACGCGTCACCGCCATCGACGTCGCCCGGGCCGAAGCCATCGCACGTGCCTTCTCCGGCCAGCCGGGCGCGCGCCACGTGGGCATCGTCGAACGCGACCAATGGACGGTGCTGGCGACGCTGGACCGCCAGCGCCCCTTCCACCGCATCGTGCTGGACGATGAAGCCGGCACCGAGCTCTACGTGTCGGCACGCAGTGGCGAGGTGGTGCGCGACAGCACCCAGCACGAGCGTTTCTGGAACTGGGTCGGCGCCGTGCCGCACTGGTTCTACTTCACGCCGCTGCGCGAACAGTCGGGGCTGTGGCGGCAGACGCTGCTGTGGGTGTCCGGCATCTGCTGCATTTCGGCACTGAGCGGGCTGCTGCTGGGCGTGCTGCGGCTGCGCCGGCGAGCGCCGCTCAGCCCCTTCTCCGGCTGGATGAAGCTGCACCATCTGGTCGGTCTGGGCGGCGGCCTGTTCGTCCTCGCCTGGATGGTCAGCGGTTGGCTGTCGATGTCGCCTGGCGACTGGCTGCGCAACACGCCGCCGGGCAACGCGGCGATGGCACGCTACACCGGCAGCGTGGCCGCCGCGTTTCCGTGGCCGCACGATGCACAGGCGCTGGTGCCGCTGTTCGCCGAGGCGGACTGGAAAGAGGTGCAGCTCTACTGGGTGCGCGGTCAGGCACGCATGACACTCACCGCCGGCAACGGCTTCCGGCGCAGCGTGGACATGCCCGACCTCGGCCACCCCGACGTGACCGAACACCACGCCGAGGCGGTGGCGCGCGCGCTGATCCCGGACGCGCGGCTGGCGGCGATCGAACGCCTGATCCACGAGGACGCCTGGTGGTACGCCCGACGCGACGCGAAGGAGCTGCCGGTGTGGCGCGTGAAACTTGAGGACGACGCGGAGACCTGGGTGCATATCGACGCGCTCGACGGTCGCCTGCTCGGCACGCTGGACCGCGACGCCCGCCTGCGCCGCTGGCTGTTCAACGCGCCGCACAGCTTCGAACTGCCGGCGCTGTCCGGGCGCCCGGCCCTGCGTTACACGCTGCTGTGGCTGGCCGCGCTGGCCGGCCTCACGCTGTCGGTCAGCGCCGTAGTGATCGCCGCCCGGCGCCTGACGCGGCCCCGCGCCAATCGCTGAACGGCGGACGCCGCGCTCACAGGCCGGTCATTCGCCTGACCGCGGCGAAGTACAGCCGGTAGGGCAGCAGCCGCAGCACGCGCAGCCAGCCCGTGAAGCGCTTCGGAAAATGGATGTGGAAATCGCCGTGCGCCAGGCCGCCGAGGATGTGGCCGGCGGCCTCGTCGGCGCTGATCAGCGCCGGCATCGTGAAGTCATTCTGCGCGGTCAGCGGCGTTTCGACGAAGCCCGGGCACACCAGATGCACGCCCAGCCCGCGTGGACGCACGTCCATGTACAGCGCCTCGGCGAAGTTGATCAGCGCCGCCTTGCTCGCGCCGTAGACCAGCGCCTTCGGCAATCCGCGGTAGCCAGCGACGCTGGACACGATGATCAGCGCACCGGACTGCTGCACCAGCATGCCGGGCAGCACCGCGGCGCAGCCGTGCATGACGGCGGCGACGTTGGTGCGCAGCGTGGCGTCGACATCGTCGTCGTCCAGTTCCCAGGCGCGTACCGGACGGTAGCGCGCTGCGACGAAGAACACCGCGTCGATGCCGCCCCAGCACGCCCACAATTCGGCGGCGCCTCGGGCCAGCGCCCCCGGCTCGCTCACATCCATCGGAAGCTGCAGCACGTTCGGCGCGCGACCGGCCACCTCGGCCAGTCGCGCCGCGTCGCGCGCGGTGAGCGCGACGCGCGCGCCGGCGTCGATCAGCCGGCGCGCCAGTGCGGCGCCAATGCCGCTCGACGCGCCGATCAGCCAGACGCGCTTGCCGGCCCAATCCTTCAAGGGCGGATTCAGCGGCGCGAACATCACGGCGCGCCGCGGGTGAAGGACAGCGTCACCTCGCCCAGATGGACGCCGAACTTGCTCATCGCCGAGCGGTTCAGCATCACCTTGTCGTCGATCAGATACATCCAGTCGTCGAAGTCGACGTTGTAGACCGTGTCGTCCACCGGCAGCGCGAGCACGTAGCGCCAGCGCAGCGCATTGCCGCGCGCCTCGCCGGTCGCTTCGCCGACCACGTCGTCGGCCCGACCGCTGTAGCGGCCGTCACCCAGATGGCGCAGCGTCCACACCCGCCGCGTCTGCGTACCGTCGCTCCACTCGAAGCGCTCGTCCAGCGTGCCGGTGTCGCCCTGCCAGCGGGCGTCGATGTGGACGACAAAGCGCTTGATCACCTCGCCACTGCGATCCTGGAACATGCCCCAGCCGGTCACCGGGCCGTTGAAATACTGCTTCAGATCGAGCACCGGCTTCTGCGCCGCGTACTTCTCCACCGGCACACCGCCGCAGCCGGCCAGCGCGGCCAGCCCGAGTACCGACAGCAGCCGGCACAGCATTTTCTTCATGATGAAGCTCCTTGCAGTTCGGGTTCGAGCCGGCGCGTGCCGGCCCACAGCAGACAGAGCGCAGCCGCCTTCAGCAGCAGCGGCAGCAGCGCATAGACGGCGGTCAGCGCGGCGCGCGCCTCGTCGCCCTGCTCGCCCGGCCGGTAGCCGAGCAGCGCCAGCGCAGGCAAGGCAACGCCGGCGGCCAGCGCAAGGTTGAGCTTGGTGACGAAGGTCCATACGCCGAAGCTGCCGCCGGCCGGCAGCGGCTCCTCGCGCCGCGCAATCAGACCGGCCAGCAGCGCCGGCGGCAGCGCGAGGTCGGCGCCCAGCGCGATGCCCGAGCCGACGCAGATGAGCATGAAGGCGGTGGCGTCGCCCGGCCCCAGCGTCCATGCCCAGCCGAACACGGCGATCGCCAGCAGCATCGACGCCGCCCAGCTGCGGGCGCGGCCGATGCGGTCGGCCAGCCGCGTCCACAGCGGCAGCGCCAGCACGCCGGCGACGAAGTAGAGCGCCAGGAAAAGACCTTCGCGCTCCGGCGCCTGCAGCACGTCGGCGATGAAGAAGAGCACCAGCGTGCCGGGCACCGCCGCCGCGATGCCATTGAGCGCGAACACCGCGAGCAGGCGGCGGAAGCGCGCGTGCCGCATCACCTCGCGCAGCGTCACCAGCAGCGGCTGCGCGACAGCCTGCGGCCGCAGATCGGGTACCGTGGTCGTGGTCAGCAGCGCGGCCAGCGCCAGCCAGGGCAGCCAGTACAGCACTGCGCGCCACAGGCCGGTCGGCGCGTCGTCGGCCAGCAGGCCGGGGGCGACCGACGCCGCGACGACGCCGACCAGTGCCCAGCCCTCGCGCGAGGCCACCAGGCGCGTACCCAGCGCGGGCGTGGTCGACAGCTCGGCGCCCCAGGCCGCGTAATTGATGGTGGCGATGCTGTAGCCGGCATAGACCAGCAGCAGCGCGCCGACCAGCCAGAGCAGCGGGTCGATGCCGGCCAGCGGTTGCACCAGTGCGAGCAGTCCGACCGCCAGCGGCAGCAGCCCGAGCAGCACGATGACGCGACGCCCGCGCGCGCGGTCACCGGCGGCGCCGATCAGCGGGTCGGCCAGCGCATCGACCAGACGTGCGGCGAACAGCACGACGCCCAGCAGTGTCAGCGACACGCCGTAATGTTCGGCATACAGCTTCGGAATATGGATGTAGATCGGCAGCGCGGCGGCCGCCAGTGGCGCACCGAGCAGGCCGTAGGCAAATACCCGCGCGGTGTTCACCGCGCCTGCCCGGCCTCGGCCAGCAGCTTCGCGCGCAGCGCCGGCTCGCGCGTGCGCGGATCGAGCCAGATGGCGAAGAAGGCGTCCGACAGCGCGCGATCGTCGACCGCCGGCAGCGCCCGCCCCTGGTGAAAGAAGCGTGCGCTGCCGTCGGCCAGCTTGACGCCGGTGATCACCTCGCCCGCCTTCACGTCCGGAAAGACGCGGGCCAGCACCTCATGCCAGCGCGCGATCTTCGCCTCGTCGCGCTCGCCCAGGCGGCGGATTTCGTCGATGCTGGCGCGCGCCAGCCGCACTCCGTCGAAGTCGCGGGCGTAGCGCAGGCTCAGCGCGAAGCCGCCGTCCGGCTGGTAACGGCCGCCACTCGCCCACAGCGTCGCGTCGTACAGCTTGAGACCGAACCAGCGCATCTCGCCGCTGCCCAGCGGCTTCGGATCGTCAAGCAGATCGACCACGCCCGCCGGCGGCTGTGCGAATGCGCAGGCCGAAGCGAACAGCAGCGCGCAGAGCAGACGCCTGATCACGGCTTCACCAGGTGGAACTGGTGTACGTCGATCGACCCGGCGCGGAAGCCCGCCTCGCAGTAGGCGAGGTAGAAGCGCCACAGCCGCTGGAAGCGGGTATCGAAGCCGAGCGCGCGCAAGGCGTCGGTGTGCTGTTCGAAGGTTTCGCGCCAGCGTGCCAGCGTGATCGCGTAGTCGATGCCGAAGCGGTAGTCGTCACGCAGCTGCAGACCTGCGCGCTGTGCCCGGTCCACGAACACCGACGGCGACGGCAGCATGCCGCCCGGGAACACGTACTGCTGGATGAAGTCGGTGCCCTTGCGGTAGCGCGGGAACAGATCGTCGGCGATGCTGATGGTCTGCACCACCGCCTCGCCGCCGACCGTGAGCAGGCCGTTCAGCTTGGCGAAATAGGTCGGCCACCAGCGCTCGCCGACCGCCTCCAGCATTTCGATCGACACGATGCGGCTGACCTGGCCACGCAGGTCGCGGTAGTCGCACAGTTCGAAGCTGGCCCGGTCGGCGAAGCCGCCGCGCTGGGCCCGTTCGCGCGCCCACGCCAGTTGCGCCGGCGACAGCGTCACGCCGTGCACGAAGGCACCGTTCTGCTGCGCCGCCACCTCGGCGAAGCCGCCCCAGCCGCAACCGATCTCGATCACCGGCTGATCGCGCTGCAGGCGCAGCACGCGGGCGATGCGCGCGTACTTGGCGTGTTGGGCGGCCGCCAGATCGCGCTGGGCGTCGCCTTCGAACAAGGCGCTTGAGTACGTCATGCTGCGGTCCAGCCACAGCGCGTAGAAATCGTTGCCCAGATCGTAGTGCGCCATGATGTTGCGGCGGCTTCCGCTGCGCGTGTTGGCGCGGCAGAGGTGACGGATGCGGGCCATCGCCAGCGCCAGCAGGTTGCCGTGTATGGCGCGCCCGAGGGCCTCCCGGTTCAGCGCGAACAGCGTGAGCACGCGCGCCAGGTGATCGCTGTCCCACAGCCCGTCGAACCAGGCTTCGCCGAGGCCGATGTCGCCGCGCGCGATCACGTGATCGAAGGTGGCCCAGTCCTTCACCCGCATCTCCACCGGCTCGCCGTGGTGGCCGAAGGACAGCAGTTCGCCGTTCGGCAGCGTCATCAGCAGCCAGCCGTGTTCGATGCGCTCCAGCAGCCGGCACACCTGGCGTGCGGCGAACGGCAGCGCATTCCGGCGCTCGAGCGAAATCAGGACGTCGGGCTGATTCATCGGGTCATTTCCTGTACGGGAGGTTGCGGTTTGCTGAAGAAGGGCACGCGCGCGCGCCACAGATGGAAGGCCTGCACGTGGATGCGCGCGATCACCGCCAGCGTCATCAGCGGGTGCGCGGCCAGTGCGCGCCAGGCGGCAGCCCGGCTCATGGTTTCGGCACGACCGGACACGCGTGTGCGCAGCCGGCGTTCCCCGCCGTCGTGGTAGTCGATGGCCACCGCGTGCAGATCGCCCCGCCGGTCGAAGCGGAAGCGGTAGCTGCCGCTGACCGGGAAGAAGGGCGATACGTGAAACACCTTGCGCGTTTCCATCCACTCGCCGTCGCCGATCGGCCGACCGTCGGCGTGCGCGACGAGATAGTCGTGACGTTCGCCAAAGGTGTTGTTCACCTCGCACAGCACGGCGCGCAGCGCACCGGCACGGTCATGGCAGAACCAGAAGCTGACCGGGTTGAACACGTAGCCGAACAGTCGCGGCATGGTCTGCAGCACCACCTCGCCATCGGCGCAGCCCAGACCTTCACGTGCCAGCAGCGCGCGTATCCAGAGCAGCGGGTGTGAGCCGTCGCGCGCGCCGTGGTCGCGGTAGTGAAAGGACAGCGGCGCCCAGCGGTTCAGCGCCAGCATCGGCACCGGCTGCCGGCCAAGACGGCTCAGCGCGAAGCGCAGGAAGAACAGGCGGTAGGCGAAGCGGGTGCGCACCGGCGTCGCGCGGGCGTGCATGACCGCGCCGCGACAGAGGCTGACCGCCACCACATCGCTCATGCGGCCAGCACCTCGCCGCTGCGCTGCCACGGAATGTCTGCGCCCAGGTGACGGGCGACGCGCACCGCCGAGGCGAGGCCGTCTTCGTGGAAGCCGTAGCCGGTCCACGCGCCGCAGTACCACAGGCGATCGCGCCCCTGGATTTCCGGCAGCCGCGCCTGCGCGTCGATGGCCGGACCATCGAACAGCGGATGCGCGTAATCGATGCGGGCGATCACGCGGGCGGGGTCCGGCTCGATGAACGGGTTCAGCGACACCACCACCGGCTGCTCGAAAGGCAGCGGCTGCAGCCGGTTCATCAGGTAGGACACGCTGACCGGCCGGCTGTCCGGCGCGCCGACGCCTGCCATGTAGTTCCACGACGACCAGACGCGGCGGTTGCGCGGCAGCAACGCCGTGTCGGTGTGCAGCACCGCATGATTGGGCTGGTAGCGGATGGCGCCCAGCAGACGCCGCTCGGACGCCGTCGCCGTATCGCCGAGCAGCGCCAGCGCCTCGTCGGAATGACAGGCCAGCACCACCTGGTCGTAGCGTTCGAGCACGCCAGCCGCCTGCACCAGCACGCCATCGGATACGCGCTGCAGACCCTTTACGGCCGACGCACGGCGCACGTCCTGCAGCGAGGCCGCCAGGCGCTTCACATACTCGCGCGACCCGCCGCGCACGGTGAGCCATTGCGGCCGGTCGTTTACGCGCAGCAGACCGTGGTTGTGACAGAAGCGCGCAAAGGTGGCGAGCGGATAGCTCATCATGGTCTGCGTCGGACAGGACCAGATGGCCGCCGCCATCGGCAGCAGATACCAGTCGCGGAAAGCGTCGCCGTAACGGTTGCGCACCAGGAACTCGCCGAGCGAAATGTGTTCGGCGGTGCCATTGGCCGCCCTCTCGGTGACTGACGAATTGAAGCGCAGGATGTCCTGCAGCATGCCCCAGAAGCGCGGGCGCGCCAGGTTCGCTGGCTGCGCGAAAACGCTGGCCAGATTGGTACCAGCCCACTCGATGTCCGGCTCGCGCAGCGACACGCCGAAGGACATGTCGCTGTCGGCGATCGACACGCCGAGCAGCGAGAACAGGCCGCACAAGTGCGGATAGGTGTCGCGATTGAACACGATGAAGCCGGTGTCGACCGGATGGCTCACGCCGTCGATCTCGACATCCACCGTGTTCGAGTGACCGCCCAGGCGGCCCTCCTGCTCGTACAGCGTCACCTCGTGTCGGCGCGACAGCAACCAGGCTGCCGACAGGCCCGAAATGCCTGCCCCCACGACCGCAATCTTCATTCTTTTCTGCCTCCAGCCCTTCGCTACACGCGAACGGGCGTTATGGATTCACCTGCTCGAATTCGCGTGTGCGATCCGCCGATCTGCGTCATCTGCCCAGAGCCGCTTCGATCTCGCGCAGCAGCACGTTCGAATCGGGGGCCACGTTGCTGGGGAAAGCGGTCACCGTCCGGCCATCGCGCCCGATCAGGTACTTATGGAAGTTCCACGCCGGCTCCGAACCCGAGGCCTTCGCAAGATCGGCGTAGAAAGGGTGGCGCTGGGCACCCCTGACCGAGGTCTTCGAGAACATCGGAAACTTGACGCCATAGGTCATGCTGCAGAATTCGGCGATGTCCTTGTCGCTGCCCGGTTCCTGGTTGCCGAAGTCGTTCGACGGGAAGCCGAGCACGGTCAGGCCGCGTTTGCCGTAACTGTCCTGCAGCTTTTCCAGCCCGGCGTACTGGCCGGTGTAGCCACAGCGGCTGGCGGTATTGACCACCAGCAGCACGCGGCCGCTGTACTCGCACAGCGAGCGCGGCTTGCCGTCGAGCAGGCCGGGAATCGAACGATCGAGCAGCGTCGGGCAGGCGTCGGCTGCAGCCGCAGTCATCGAAGTCAAGGTCGTCACCAGCGCGAAGACGATGCGCAGCACGTCAGCGCGCAGCACGGGCCGACTCGCAGCAGCGCGCCGAAGCATCGACGACGAGGTGCGCCGGGAAGTAGGCACCGGTCGCCGCGCGGTGCAGATGAACAAGCGCGTCGGTCTGGCTCGACGCCGGCTGCGTCGTCGCAGACGTCTTTGCTGCCGGCGCCGCCGCACGCTCCTGCACGACCGGCTCGCCCGCCGACGGCATGACGGCCCACGCGGACACGCTGAACAGCACCGCCACCGCGCTTCCTGCACTCTTGATCGTCTTCATACCGCCCCCTTTTTGTCCTGGACAAAACAAGACTCAAGCCGTAATCTAGGACTCATGAGTCGCCATGTCAACGATTTGTCCAGGACAAAATGAGTGCTCACGCATCAGGGCTGTCCCTGCTGACCATCAGCGCGGTGGAGCGGGAGACCGGCCTTCTGAAAGACACGCTGCGCGTATGGGAACGGCGTTACGGTTTCCCCAAACCCATCCGCGACGAGGCCGGCGAGCGGCTGTACTCGCTCGAAGACGTTGGCAAGCTGCGCCTGATACGCCGCCTGATGGACCAGGGCTGGCGTCCGGGCAAGCTGCTTGCGGCCAGTGCGGCCGAATTGCAGCTCATCATCGAGGCCGAACAGGCTTCACGCGTGCCGGCCTTGTTGGCCGGTGAAATACTCGACGCCATCCGCAGCCATGACGTCGAGGCACTGCGCCGGGTGTTCCAGCAGACGCTGCTGGAAAAGGGCCTGCAGGGGCTGGTCACCGATCTGGTCGCGCCGCTCAATGTAGACATCGGCGAAGCGTGGATGCGCGGCGACATCGGCGTGCCGGACGAGCATTTCTATACCGAACAGACGCAGTCCTTCCTGCGCGGAACGCTGGCCAGTTACGCGCGCACCGGCAAGCCGCCGCGCGTGCTGCTGACCACACTGCCGGAGGAGGAACACGCGCTGGGTCTGCTGATGGTCGAGGTGATGCTGACCGCCGAAGGTGCGCAGTGCTGTTCGCTCGGGCCACGCATGCCGCTGGCCGACATCCGCACCTCTGCCCTCACTGCCAGCGCCGACATCGTGGCGCTGTCCTTCAGTTCCGCCTTCCCGGTACGCCAGGCGATTGCCGGCATCCGCACGCTGCGCGAAGCCCTGCCGCCGACGGTGGAACTGTGGGTCGGCGGCGCCGGTGCGCGCGACAAGTTGCGCAACGAAGCCGGCGTGCGCGTGATCAGCGGCATCGGCGACGTCGGTCCCGCTGTCCGTGCCTGGCGTGACGCCCACGCCAATCACTGAACCGGGGCGACGGGAAACACGCGCTTTTCCGGCGATCCGCCGACGTCCATCCATGATTGAATAGGCAGCTGCGTTGCGGCCGGCCCGCGCATGCACGGACTTCGCCACGCGGAGAGCTGTCATCGGGCTGACTTCTGCTCGCGTAAAATGCCTTTTTCTTCAGGAGCCCTGCATGCTCTATCCCGAACTGTTCAAGTCACTCGAATCCGCCCGCTGGGACATGGCGAAAGACGTGCCCTGGGACAGTTTCGATGCCTCGCTGCTGTCCGACGAACAGGCGATGACGATCAAGATGAACGCCATCACCGAATGGTCGGCGCTGCCGGCCACCGAAATGTTCCTGCGTGACAACCGCGACGATTCCGACTTCTCGGCCTTCATGTCGATCTGGTTCTACGAGGAACAGAAGCACTCGCTGGTGCTGATCGAATACCTGCGCCGCTTCCGCCCCGAACTGGCGCCGACCGAAGAGGAACTGCACGAGGTGCGCTTCGAGTTCGACCCGGCGCCAGCGCTGGAAACGCTGATGCTGCACTTCTGCGGCGAGGTGCGCCTGACCCAGTGGTACCGCCGCGCCTCCGAGTGGCATACCGAGCCGGTGATCAAGCACATCTACGACCTGCTGTCGCGCGACGAGGCGCGTCATGGCGGCGCCTATCTGAAGTACATGAAGCGGGCGATCGATCAGGCGGGCGACGCCGCGCGCGCCGCGTTCTCGAAGATCGGCATGCTGATGGCCGCCAGCGGCCGCGCCGGCAAGCCGATGCACCCGACCAATCTGCACGTGAGCAAGGCGCACTTCCCGCGCGACACCGTGCAGTCGCGCCTGCCCGATCCGGAGTGGCTCGAGCGCTGGCTGGACGAGCAGATCCGCTTCGACAAAGACTGCGAGGCACGCGTGATCGGCGGCATCCTGCGCAACCTCAGTTCGCTGTTCGGCGAAAGCTTCAAGACGGTCGGCGACCTGAACCGCTTCCGCAAGCAGTACGCCGGCGCCGCCTGATGCAGGGCGGCACACCGGCCTTCGAAGCCAAGATCTGCCCGCCGGACGAGCTCACGGCGCGCCGCCATGCACTGCCGGGTCCGGTGGTGTTCACCAACGGCTGTTTCGACATCCTGCACCGCGGCCACGTCACCTGCCTGGCGCAGGCGCGTGCGCTCGGCGGCTCGCTGATCGTTGCGCTGAACACCGACGCGTCGG
Organism: Methyloversatilis sp. NSM2; assembly: GCF_038066675.1. Taxonomy (NCBI): domain Bacteria; kingdom Pseudomonadati; phylum Pseudomonadota; class Betaproteobacteria; order Nitrosomonadales; family Sterolibacteriaceae; genus Methyloversatilis; species Methyloversatilis sp. NSM2. The sequence goes on along the minus strand of NZ_JBBUKV010000001.1, from coordinate 251,536 downwards.
TGAAGCGCCAGGGCAAGGGCGAGGACCGTCCGGTCAATGCGCTGGAAGACCGCGCGGCGGTGATCGCCGCGCTGGAATCGGTCAGCCTGGTCACCTGGTTCGATGCCGACACGCCGCTCGACCTGATCAAGGCCTGCACGCCGGACGTGCTGGTCAAGGGCGGCGACTGGCCGGTCGAGCGCATCGTCGGCGCCGCTGAGGTGCTGGCGCGCGGCGGCCGGGTCGAATCGATCGCCTTCGAACACGAGCGTTCGACCACCGCGCTGCTCCGTAAGATACGCAGCCTGTGACTGCACCGTTACGGTGCATCTGGTCATAACCCGGCGCTTGCCGAGACTGCGCTTATCATCGGGACGCATCGTCGCACTGCTTCCCGCCTGGTCATGATTCGATTCACCGCCCTCCCTGCCCTGCTGATCGGCGCCGCACTGATCTGCACCGCGGCTCACGCCGCACCGGACACCACGACCGATATCGAACAGCGCGTACTCGCCTGTACCGGCTGCCACGGCGCCGAGGGCCGCGCCGCCGCCGACGGCTACTACCCACGCATCGCCGGCAAGCCGGCCGGCTATCTGTACAACCAGCTGCTGAACTTCCGCGACGGCCGTCGTCAGTACCCGCTGATGACCGGTCTGCTGCAGACGCTCAGCGACGACTACCTGCGTGAAATGGCCGGCCACTTCGCGGCGCTCGAACTGCCCTACCCGCCGCCGGCGCGCAGCACGCCGAAGGCCGCGACACTGGCCCGCGGCGAGGCACTGGTGCGCCGCGGCGACGCGACGCGCGACATTCCCGCCTGCGAGAGCTGCCACGGCAACGCACTGACCGGCGTCGCCCCGGCGATACCCGGCCTGCTCGGTCTGCCGCGCGACTATCTGGCGGCCCAGCTCGCCGGCTGGAAGAGCGGCATCCGTCAGGCGCACGCGCCGGACTGCATGGCGCAGATCGCCCAGCGCATGAGCGCCGACGACATCCAGGCGGTTGCCCACTGGCTGTCGTCGCAAGCGGTCACCGGGGGCGGCAAGCCAGCCGCCCGTCTCGACAAGCCGCTGCCGATACGCTGTGGCGGTGTACAGGAGGGCGCGCGATGAAGCGCCTCCTGATCGCAGCGCTGCTGCTCGCCGCTTCGGCAGGCGTCTATCTCGCGCTGCAACCGGCAGCGGATCAGCCGGCCACCGACGCCGCGGGTGAAGACCGCGCTGCACAGGTCGCGCGCGGTGAATACCTCGCGCGCGCCGGCAACTGCATGGCCTGCCACACCGCGCCCGGCGGCACGCCCTGGGCCGGCGGCCGGGCGATGGACACGCCCTTCGGCACGATCTACACCAGCAACCTGACGCCGGACCCGACAACCGGGCTCGGACAATGGACGGCCGACGACTTCTGGAAGGCGCTGCACGAAGGTCGCGCACGCGACGGTCGCCTGCTCTATCCGGCCTTCCCCTACACCAGCTACACCCGCGTCACGCGCGCCGATGCCGACGCGATCTGGGCCTGGCTGCAGACGCTGCCGCCGGTCGAACAGCCGAACCGGCCGCACGCGCTGCGCTTCCCCTACGACACGCAGGCGGCGCTGCTGGCGTGGCGGGCGCTCTATTTCAAGCCGGGCGTGTTCGTGGCCGACGCGACGAAGTCCGAGGACTGGAACCGCGGCGCCTATCTGTTGCAGGGTCTGGGTCACTGCAGCGCCTGCCACGCGCCGCGCAACGCACTCGGTGCGAGCAGCGATCCGGACGCGCTGGCCGGCGGACTGATGCCGGTGCAGAACTGGTACGCGCCATCGCTCACCTCGCCGCACGAAGCTGGCGTCGCCGACTGGGCAAAGGACGACATCGTGGCGCTGCTGCGCGACGGCGTGAGCGGCAACGCGACCGCCGCCGGGCCGATGGCCGAGGTGGTGTTCGGCAGCACGCAATACCTGTCGGCGGCCGATCTCGACGCGATGGCGGTCTATCTGAAGTCGCTGCCGGTGACGCAGTCGGTGAAGGCGGAGTCGATCGGCGTACTGGACGAACTGCGACGCGAGCGCGGTACTCAGCTCTACGGCGAGCACTGCGCCGACTGTCACGGCGAACGCGGCGAGGGCAAGCCGGGCATCTGGCCGGCGCTGGCCGGCAACCGCGCAGTGACGATGGACCCGCCGGCGAACACCGTGCGCATCGTGCTGGGCGGCGGCTACGCGCCGGCCACGCGTGGCAACCCGCGCCCCTACGGCATGCCGCCCTTCGCCGCCGCACTCAGCGACGACGAAGTGGCGCTGGTGGTGTCGCACATCCGCGGCAGCTGGGGCAACACCGCCGCACCGGTCAGTTCGCTCGACGTGCAGAGACTGCGCGGCAACCTGCGCTGAGGCGGATCGCTGGAGGTAAAAAAAGGGCGCCGCATGCGGCGCCCTTTGCTTTGCCGCGACCGCCGTCGACACGGCGGCTGGCGGACCGACGATCAGACGCCGCGCATCCGCCGACGCACCGACAGCGCGATCAGGCCGAGGCCGGACAGCATCAGCGCATAGGTTTCCGGCTCCGGCACGGCAGCGACCTGATCGATCTGGAAGGCCAGCATCTGCGAGAAGCCGGCATTCAGCGTCAGCGTGTAGGCGCCGACCGGCGTGCCCAGCGCGCTCAGATCCCATGTGTAGCGGAAGTAGTCGCTGACGCCACCGTTCAGCGCGCTGTCGACCAGCGTGCCGGCGATGGCCTGGCTGCCGCCGTTGTAGCTCAGCGTCAGGCTGAAGGGCGTGCCGCCAAACTGGCCGTCGAAGTCGTTGATGATGCCCTGGAACACCAGCGCGGTCGCGCCGGCATCGACGGTGGTGTCGGTGAAGGTGAACGTGGAGGCGCCGCCGTACAGGCCGAAACCGGCCGGGTAGTGGTCGCCGCTGACGCGGGTGAACACCGCGTCGCCCGAGCCGGCGACATTCGAGCCGCTGCCGGCAACCAGTTCTTCGACCGTCAGCGCGCCGCCGGTGCGGTTGCGGTTGAGCTCGTTCCAGCCATCGAAGGACAGCGAAGCCGCCGGATCGACGAACTGCTCATGGGTGCCGTTGGCGTGGGCGAAGGCGGAAGCCGAAATCAGGGCAACGCTGACGACGGAACGGACGAGGACTGAATGCTTCATTGAATCTATCTCCCGATGAACGAAGGTGTTTGCCCGGCCTGGCCTTCTGTCTTCGCTGGGAGGCAATTCGAGGTACTGGCTCCGGACCGGACCTGCCGCCGGATGCCAGAGTGGATTCCCGTCAACACCCGGGCCGTGCCCGCGCTTTGATGAGAACGCTTCTCATTCTATATAACAACTGCCCGTCGTCAAGCCTGTCGTCGATCGGCCGGCATGTCCCGTTCCGGCGCGGGGGCCGGAACGGACATGCCCTGCTCAGGCGCTGACCGACAGCGTCGATCCGGTAGTCGCCGTGCTGCGGTCGCCCGCGTATTCCTGCAGCATCTGCAGCACGCGCGCCAGCATGCGCTCGTCGCGCGCGGCCTCGTCCGGCGGCGGCGGACGGCTGTCGGTCGACTCGCCAGAGGCGGCCGCTTCCGACTCGCGGAAAGCCATCGCCTCCTGGAAGCTCACCTTGCCGTCGCCATCGGTGTCCGCCTCGTCGAAGGACTCGACCAGCGCCGCCAGTTCGCTCGCCCCGGCGCTGCCCGATGCCTCGGCCTCTTCCGCCATCGCGCCCAGCTGCTCGACGCTCATGCCTTCGTCCTCGCCCGCCGGCGGCGGGGGCGGCGGCGGACGGTTGCCCATCGCCTGGCCGACGCGCGCCGCGCCGAAACTGTCCTCCAGTTGGTCGGCCACCTTCTGCAGCAGGCTGCCCAGTTCCTGCTCGGTCACCTTGCCGTCGCCGTCGCTGTCCATCGCGCCGAGCAGGTCCTCGGCGGAGGCACTGCTGCCGGTCGATTCCAGCGCCCCGGCCAGATCGCTGCTGTCGATATAGCCCTTGCCGCCGCTGTCCAGCAGCGCAAAGACGTCCGCCGCCATCGCCGACGCATCCGGTTTCTGCGGCCGGTTGGCCTGCATTGCCGACTGCATCGCCGAAGCCATGCTGCTGCCCACGCCCGATATGCTCATGTTCATGCTCCTGTGTGAATGAGAAATGCGGCCGCCGGCATCGGCAGCCACCGGTCACAGGGCAAGTTATCGGCCCGAAAGGGCGCGCCAACCGGCCGTTTCGGGTAAAAGCGCGTGAGCGTACGTAAAGGAAGCGGGATGCGTTGCGCCGTACTCTTTACACGGCGACACCGCGTCGCGTGCCGCAGCGACCCCTGCGTCATGCGCCGGCAAGTTTCGCCGCCGTCCGCATCGTGCGGAAGCACCGATGGCCCTCACCGACGCAGCGGTCGACCGGTGCAGCGGCAAGCACTGCCGCCGCGCGACTGTGTAAAGACGCGTCAGCCCTCGGCCGGCAGCCGGATGTCGACGCGCAGGCCACCGCCTTCGGCGTTCGACGCGCGGATGTCGCCGCCATGCGCCTCGACCGCGCGCCGCGCGATCGACAGGCCGAGGCCGGCGCCGTGGCTACCGTCGCTGCGCTCGCCGCGGAAGAAGGGATCGAAGATGCGCTCCAGCTCGCCGTCGGCGACGCCGCAACCGCCGTCGCTGATGCTGACGCAAGCACGCCCATCGGCCCGGCCCAGCGCGATGTGCACCACCGAACCGGCCGGCGCGTACTTCACCGCGTTGCGCAGCACGTTGTCGAAGGTGCGGCGCAGCAGTTCGACCTGACCCTTGACGACCGGCCCCGCGCCGTCGGTCGACAGCATGACCTCGACGTCGCGCGCAGCCGCCTCGAACCGCGCATCACCGGCGACATCGTGCAGCAGGGCGTCGAGCGCCACCGGCTGCGGCAGCGTGTGCGCGGCGTCGTGCTCCAGTCTCGCCAGACCCAGCAGTTCGCCGACCAGGGTGTCCAGCCGGGCCGTCTCGCGTTCGACGCGCTCCAGCATCGCTTCGATCCGCGACGGATCCTGCCGCGCCAGACCGATGGCGGCACTCATCCGCGCGAGTGGCGAACGCAGTTCGTGCGATACGTCGTGCAGCAGCCGGCGCTGCGCGTCGACCAGCTGTTCGATGCGTGCCGCCATGCGGTCGAAGCCCCGGCCGAGATCGGCGATCTCGTCGCGCCGGCGGCCGATCCGTGCCGCCGTACGTACGCCCAGATCGCCACCGGCCAGCGCGTCGAACGCCTGGCTGAGGTGACGCACCGGGCGCGACAGATACCAGGCCAATGCGGCGCTGAAGGTGAGCGCGCCGATCAGCAGCGCGACCACTTCGAGAAAGGGCGGCGGCGGCAGTGGCACACCGGCCGCCGACGGCGGTCGATCACCGCGCGCGGCCGCCAGCACTTTCCACTGCGCGCCTTCGATGGACACGACCCGCGCGCCTTCCAGTCGTTCGGCGCTCACCGTACGCCCGAACTGCTCACTGCCGTCGGGCCGCACCAGCAGCGGCAGCGGCACCTGCTGCGCGCGCCAGATCTCAAGCAGCGCCACGGTCGCCGGCGGCCCCTGCTCGCGCAGCAGCACCTCGACCGTGTCGGCCATGAGCACCGATTGTGGCCGTGGCCCGCGGCCCTCCCGCGGCCAGATCAGCGACAGCGCCAGCGCCACCAGCAGCGCCGCCACCGCCAGCGCGGCGACGAAGGCGAAGAACAGCTTCCAGAACAACCGGCCCACTAGGCGCGCACCAACTGGTAGCCGACGCCCCGCACCGTCTGTATCAGCGGGCGACCGCCGCTGAGCGGCGCGAGCTTCTGCCGGATGGCGCTCACGTGCACGTCGATGTTGCGGTCGTAAGGGCCCATCGGCCGGCCCAGCGCCTGCAGCGACAGCTCGGCCTTGGACACCACGCTGCCGGCGTTGCGCGCCAGCACTTCGAGCAGGCCGTACTCGGAACTGGTCAGCGTGAGCGGCGTACTGCCGTACTCGGCGCAGCGCCGCTGCGGCCACACGGCCAGCGCGCCGACGACGATGGCGTCGTCGCTTGCCGCCTGCGCGCGCGCGCCGCCGATGCGCCGCAGGATCGCACGCAGCCGCGCCACCAGTTCGCGCGGCGTGCATGGCTTCTGCACGTAGTCGTCGGCTCCCAGTTCGAGCGCGAGCACGCAGTCGATATCGTCGCCACGCGCGGTGAGCATCAGCACCGGCACGCCGGAGAAGGCGCGCAGCCGGCGCAGCACTTCGATGCCGGACACGCGCGGCATCATCACGTCGAGCACGACGATGGCGAAGTCGCCCTGGCGCAGCAGCGTCAGACCGCTCTCTCCATCGGCCGCGCGCTCGACCGCGTACCCTTCATTGGCGATGTACTCGCCAAGCATCGCACTGAGCTCGGCGTCGTCGTCGATCAGCAGAACCCTGTTTGCGTCGGCCGTCATCGGCATGCCTCAGCTGTATTCGATGACGGCGATGATAAGCGCGGGAGACTGCCGTGATGGGCGGGATACCGCCCGCGCCACGGTTCATTTCCGCGCCGGACGCGAAGCGGTGGCACAAATGGAAAAGGCGGGCCGCGGCCCGCCCTTCCCGACGACATGTTACTCAGGCCATCAGGCCGCCTTCTTCACCTGCTTCTGGTACAGGAACTCGAGCAGCGCGGCGCGGTACTCGACGAAATCGGCGTCGTGCGCCAGCTTCAGCCGGTCGCGCGGGCGCGCCAGCTTCACGTCGAGGATTTCGCCTATGGTGGCGGCCGGACCGTTGGTCATCATGACGATGCGGTCAGACAGCAGCACCGCCTCATCGACGTCGTGCGTCACCATCACCACGGTGGCGCCGGTCTTTTCCATCACGCCATTCAGTTCGTCCTGCAGGCTGGCGCGGGTCAGCGCGTCGAGCGCGCCGAAGGGCTCGTCCATCAGCAGGATCTTCGGTTCCATCGCGAAGGCACGGGCGATGCCGACGCGCTGCTTCATGCCGCCGGAAATCTCGTGCGGGTACTTATGCAGCGCGTGGGTCATGTGCACCATGTCGAGCGCCGCCTCGGCGCGCGCCTTCAGCTTGGTCTTGCCTTCCTTCTTGCCGAATACGCGCTCGACCGCCAGCAGCACGTTCTCGAAACAGGTGAGCCAGGGCAGCAGCGAGTGATTCTGGAACACCACTGCGCGCTCCGGGCCCGGGCCGGCGATCTCGCGGCCGTCGCAGATCAGGTTGCCGGAGGTGGGCAGGGTCAGGCCGGCGATCAGGTTAAGCAGCGTGGACTTGCCGCAGCCGGAGTGGCCGATCAGCGTGACGAACTCGCCTTCGGCGATGGTGAGGTCGATGTCGCGCAACGCGACGAACTTGCCCTTCTTGGTATCGAAGGTCATGCCTGCGTTCTCGACTTTCACGATGGTCTTGCTCATGGTGGTCTCCTCGCGGGGCCGACGCGCTGCGCCGGCCACCTCAGTTCAATGCAGTTCGATGGGATCAGCTGTTGCCGTACGAGAAGCGGCGGGCCAGCAGCAGCAGCGCCTGTTCGAGCAGCAGGCCGACGATGCCGATGACGAAGATGGCGATGATGATGTGCTCCACCTTCAGGTTGTTCCACTCGTCCCACACCCAGAAACCGATGCCCACGCCGCCGGTCAGCATTTCCGCGGCAACGATGACCAGCCAGGCGGTGCCGATGGACAGGCGGATACCGGTCAGCATGTAGGGCAGCACCGACGGGAACAGAATCTTGGTGACGATCTTCCATTCATCGAGGTCGAGCACGCGGGCCACGTTCATGTAGTCCTGGGGCACGCGCTGCACGCCGACCGCGGTGTTGATGATCATCGGCCAGATCGAGCAGATGAAGATGGTCCAGGTCGCCGCCGGATCCGCCTGCTTGAACACCAGCAGACCGATCGGCAGCCAGGCCAGCGGGCTGACCGGGCGCAGCAGCGAAATGACCGGATCGAACATCGCGTTCATGAAGGCGAAGCGGCCGATGATGAAGCCGAGCGGAATGCCCACCAGCGCGGCGAAACCGAAGCCCACGCCCACCCTCTGCAGCGACGACAGCACGTTCCAGCCGATCCCCATGTCATTGGGGCCATTGTTGTAGAAGGGGTCGGCGAACAGCACCTTCGCCGCGTCCCAGACCGCCAGCGGACCCGGAATGCTGCCGCCCTTGGCCGCCAGCAGCGCCCACACGGCAACCAGCAGCGCCATACCGGCGATCGGAGGGAACACCGCCTTGAACACCGCGAGCAGGATTTCGGAGATCGGCGTGCGCGGCTCGCGCGGCGCGGCCTTCGCGACCGGCGCGGCCGGCTCGTTGGCGGCCGGGGCCGGCACCGCGGACGGGGTGGCATGCATGGACACGACCTTGTCTGATGTGAGGGTTGCTGCACTCATGGCGTATTCCTTTCAGTACCGGTCGGCGCGGGGCAGGCCCCGCGCCGGGAACATTACGCGGCGTTGATCTTGAAGCTGCCGGCGTACTTCTTCGGGTCCTTGCCGTCCCACACGACGCCGTCGATCAGCTTGTGCGAACGCATGTCGCTCTTCGGCAGCGACACGCCGACCGCGGTGGCCGCCTGCTTGTAGATGTCGGTGCGGTTGATCGCCTTGGCGACGGCCAGGTAGTCCGGATCGGTCTTGATCAGGCCCCAGCGCTTGTGCTGGGTCAGGAACCACATGCCGTCCGACAGGTAGGGGAAGTTCACCGCGCCGTCGTTGAAGAATTTCATCGCGTTCTTGTCGTCCCAGCTCTTGCCCAGACCATTGGAATAGCGGCCCAGCATGCGTTCCAGGATGACGTCCATATCGGTGTTGATATAGGACTTGGCGGCCACCGTTTCGGCGGTCTTGCGACGGTTGGCGAGCGAGGCGTCGATCCAGCGCGAGGCTTCGAGCACGGCCGAGGTCATCGCACGTGCGGTGTTGGGGTACTTGCTCACCCACTCCGCCGTCGTGCCCAGCACCTTTTCGGGGTGATCGACCCAGATGTCCTGGGTGGTGACCGCGGTGAAGCCGATCTTGTCGATGATGGCGCGGTTGTTCCACGGCTCGCCGACGCAGAAGCCGTCCATGTTGCCCACCCGCATGTTCGCCACCATCTGCGGCGGCGGCACGGTAATCACCTTGACGTCCTTCATCGGGTTGATGCCGTTGGCCGCCAGCCAGTAGTACAGCCACATCGCGTGGGTGCCGGTCGGGAAGGTCTGGGCGAAGGTGTATTCGCCCGGCTTGCTGGCGATCAGCTTCTGCAGGCTGGCACCGTCGGTCACGCCCTGGTCCTTCAGCTTGTTGGCGAGCGTGATGGCCTGGCCGTTGTTGTTCAGCGTCATCAGGTTGGCCATGTCCTTCTTCGGACCGCCAACGCCCAGATGCACGCCGTAGATCAGGCCGTATAGCACGTGCGCGGCATCCAGTTCGCCATTGACCAGCTTGTCGCGTACCGCAGCCCACGACGCTTCTTTCGACGGGATGATCTTGATGCCGTACTTCTCGTCGAATTTCTCGACCGCCGCCATGACGACGCTGGAACAGTCGGTCAGCGGGATGAAACCGATGCGTACTTCCTTCTTCTCGGGGGCGTCTGAACCGGCGGCCCAGGCCGCCGAACGCACGCCGGGGGGCACCATGCTCATCAGCGAGGCTCCCACGCCGAGTGCGGCGCCCTGCTTGAGAAAGCTGCGGCGTGTTGCACTGGTGTCAATGACGCTGTCTGCCTGCTTCGGATGCTCAGCCATCGTGTTCTCCGTAGTTTCATGATCGATTCCAGAATGAAAAAAGGGTGTGCATCCGCGGCTGAGAAGCCGACCGGATGGACACCCTTGTCCCTTATGGAGGCTTCTCGCCTCGCTGGCCGCAACCACGTTGTTGCGCCTTGAACGGTGATTAGCACGGGCCGTGCCAACCCCGAAACACAACGCGAAACCTTTTTTACTTCAACAACTTGAAGCCACAACCAGAAACTGAACACGAGGATACGGTTCGACACGGCCGCACTTGTGCGGTGCGACAGCAGCGTGCGTACGCACCATGTCGAACCGGCGTATGCATGTCGAAGGCGTGACGCCGGCCGCCGTCGGCTTCCTTGCAAGCGTGTGCGGCAATCGCGGATGGCCACGCACCACGCAGCAGTGCTGCGGCGCCGACGGCAAGGTGTGGAACGGGGGAGAAGTGAAGACTCGGCCGGTCAGCCGAGCAGACGCGCGGTGGCGATGAAGTCCTCGGACACCGCGGCAATGGTCTTGCCGCGCTCCATCGCGAGTTTGCGCAGCGTGTGATAGGCCGCGTCCTCGTCGATGCCACGCAGCTTCATCAGGATGCCCTTGGCGCGATCGATCGAGATGCGCTCGCTCAGCTTCTGCCGCGCCTCGTCGCGCGAGCGGCGCAGTTCCTGGTGCTCCTCGAAGCGCGCCAGCGCGACATCGATCACCGGCTTGATGCGCTTGGGCTCCAGGCCGTCGACGACATAGGCCGAAACGCCGGCCTTCATCGCGCGGCGTATGGTCTTGCTGTCGGAATCGTTGGCGAACACCACGACCGGGCGCGGCATTTCGCGGTCCATCGCCGCCATGTTCTCCAGCGTGTCGCGCGACGGCGAATCGGTCTGGATCAGGATGACGTCCGGTTTTATTTCCTCGACCTTCATGTGCAGGTCGTAGGCGCTCGACAGTACCGCGGCCACCTGGTAACCGGCGCAGGCGAGCCCGGCGCAGATTTCAGCGGCGCGCTTGCGCGATTCGTCTACCACCAGGACATTCAGAACGGCCATTGTTCAGTCGGGAAAGGGATTCCGGACCTGCTCGATGCAATCGCCGTGCCAAGCACTGTCCGGAAGCCGCCAAACCAAGCTGTGACAAGGACTTGCGCGAAGGCCTCAGTCGAGGTCGATCACCATCAGCGACACGTCGTCGTGCGCCAGCGCCCCGTCCAGATGCATGGAGAGTGCGGCGCGCACCGCATCGTGGCGCTGCGCCGGCACTGCGTCGTGCAGCACCTGTTCGAAGCGCTGCTGGCCGAAGGCGTCACCGCGGATGCCCAGAGCCTCGACCAGTCCGTCCGAACACAGCACCAGCTGGTCGCCGGGCGTCCAGGTGAAGCGCTGCGGCGGCACGTCCATCGCGTCGTCACCGTCGATGCCCAGGGGCAGATTGGCCGACGCGAAGCGCTCGATCACCGCGCCGCTGCGATCCAGCCACAGCGCCTCGGGCGTGCCGCCCACCCAGACCTCGCCCTCGCCTGCGTCCAGACGCACCATGGTGGCCGCAACGAAACGGCCGACCGGCAGCGTGGACATCAGGTGACGATTGATTTCGCTGGCCATCAGGCCGAGCGACAGGTTCTTCTTGGCCATGCCGAAAAACACCTGCAGCACCGGCAGCACGCTGATCGCGGCCGCCAGACCGTGGCCGGTCGCGTCGGCCAGCAGCGCATAAAGAGCACCGGACGGCGAATGCGCCACGGCGACGATGTCGCCGGAGAACTGCGCGGTCGGCGTGACCGAGTAGTGCACGCGAGGATCGTCGGCCGCCTTGCCCTGCACCTGGCGCTCGATCACGTGCCGCGCGAACTCGATTTCCTCCTCCTGCTCGGCGCGGTAGTTCGCCATGCTGGCATGCATGACGATCTGGCGCGCGCAGTTGGCGAGCTTGGCGGTCAGGATGGCGAAGTTGATCGGCTTGGTCAGGTAGTCGTCGGCGCCAGCTTCAAGACCGGCAATCATGTCGGCGTCGTCGGAGCGGGCGGACAGCAGCAGTATCGGCAGGAAGGTTTCGGCCGCCAGACGGCGCAGCTCGCGCGTCGCCTCCAGCCCGTCCATGCCGGGCATCACGACGTCCATCAGCACGACGTCGGGGCGGTAGGCGCGGTAGGCCTGCACCGCACCGGCACCGTCGGACGCCTCGATACAGCGATGGCCGAGCCGGCGCACCAGCGCGCTGACGGTCGCGCGGCCGACCAGGGTGTCGTCGACCACCAGCACCGTCATCTGCCGCAGCGGTGCAGCCTGCTGTGCCGGCGCCGCCTGCGCCATGCCGACTGCACTGCTCATGGCAGTTCCACCGTTGCCGTGACCACGTTGCCGCAGCCCTTGTATTCGAGGCTGCGGAAGCACAGCTGCCGTGCCATCGCGATGCCGCGACCGTTCGGATCGAAGGCGCGCCCGGGATCGAAATCGAGATAGCGCGCGAAATCGAATCCGGCGCCGTCGTCGCTGACCGTGTAGCGCACGGCCTCGTCGCCGCATTCGATCAGCAGTCGAGCACGGCGATCGGCGTACTCCGGCAGCAGCAGACGTCGCTCGACCTCTTCCTGCCAGCAATCCTCCAGCCGCAGCCGCGATTTCTCGGCATAGCTGATGCCGAGGTTGCCGTGCTCGACGGCGTTGATCATCAGTTCGCTCAGGCCCATCACGATGTTCTCGGGCTCGGGCGATACCAGCGAGGCCAGCGAGGCCAGTTCGGTCGCCTGACCCAGCGTGCTGAACTCGAACTCGGCACGGCGCAGCGCAGCCATGGCGCGGCGCATGCCCTCGGCCTGCAACTGGATTTCGCGGGTGCGGTGCGCCTCTTCCAGCGCCGATCTGACGATCGCCAGCAGCGCATCCGGTTCGTAGGGCTTGGTGAGGTAGTAGCGGGCGCCGGCCTGCAGTCCCTCGCGCACCTGATCGGGCGTCGCAGCGGCAGTCTGCATGATGACCGGCAGACCGCTCAGGCGCGCGGTGCGACGCACGCGCCGCAGCAGTTCCATGCCGTCCAGGCGCGGCATCATGCGGTCCAGCACCAGCAGGTCGAAATCGATCTCGGCGTTCTCGAGGTATTCCCATGCCTCGACGCCGTCGCGCGCCATGGTCAGCTCGTAACCCTGCCCGTCGAGGTACTCGCCAATGATTTCGAGGTTGAAGGGCTCGTCATCGACGATCAGAAGTCTGACCGGGGCCGACATGCTCACCATAAGGAAGTGCTCCGCGTTGTAGGCGAGCGGCGGGCCTTGGAGTCCGTCGCCCCCCGCTCATCGCAAGCTGTAACGGCAGCGTAACCGACGGCTTGAGCGCGCTCAGCCGGCCAGCGCCGAACGCGCGACCTCGGCCATTACCGCCTGCACGCGCGGGTCTTCGCCGACCGCGGTAGCGAGGTCGATGCGCAGCGACGGGTGACGTGCGCGCGCCGCGTCGAGCTGCGCCGGCAGGTCGCGCCGCACATGACCGCTCTGCGCGATGAACATCGGCAGCACGGCAATGCGCGTGACGCCGGCCGCGGCGAGCCGGTCGCATGCCTGTTCCAGCGTCGGTTCGAGGAATTCGAGAAAGGCCAGCTCGACCTGCGGTGCGCCGCCGCCCGCCGCCACCTGCGCCGCCACTTCGCGCAGCGGGCGCGCCCATTCCGGATCGCGCGATCCGTGTCCAAACAGGATGAGGCCGTGATTCAAGACATGTTCTCCATTGCGCTGCGGCAGAATTGCAAACACTGCAGCATATAAAATCCGTCCGTCGCCCGATTGCGAGAAACGCCCATGCAGGTAATGATCGTCGAAGACCAGCCGCTCGTCGTGGAAGGCCTGCGCAGCGTGCTGACCGAAATCGACAGCGAGCCGGACATCCGCTGCGCCCTGCTCGCCTCGCGCGCGCTGACCATGCTGCGCGGCGGCCTGCGCCCCGATCTGGTCATGCTCGACCTCAACCTGCCGGACGCCGAGGGCACGACCTTGCTGACGCAACTGCGCAGCGAATTCCCGGACGTGCCGGTGGTGGTCATTTCGGCACAGGACGACCGACACACGATCACCGACGCCATCGACCAGGGTGCGATGGGTTTCATCTCCAAAAGTTCGACCACTTCGGTGCTGGTGAGCGCGCTCCAGCTGGTGCTGAAGGGCGGCATCTACGTGCCGCAGCAGGTGCTCGACGACGCCATCCACCCGCAGCCGCCGCGGCCGACGATACAGGACCTCGCCGACATCGGCCTGACACCGCGCCAGATACAGGTGCTCGGCCTGATGATCGAAGGCATGCCGAACAAGCTGATCTGCCGCGAACTGGGCATTTCGGACGGCACGGCCAAGACCCACATTTCGACCATCCTGCGTCTGCTCGCGGTGAAGAACCGCACGCAGGCGGTGTTCGCGCTGTCGCAGATGGGCATACGCCTGCCGCGACGGCCGCCGAAGGGCGGCGCATAGGCGGTCAGCCCTCCTCTGCGGCGTCGAGCAGGCCGCCGATCACCGCGTCGAGCACCACTGGTCGCACCGGTTTGGCGACCAGCGGAATGCCGTGTGTCTCCAGTTCGATCTCCAGCTCGCGCGTGGCCGCCAGTCCGGTCATGATCAGCGCCGGAATGTGCTCGCCCAGTTCCCGCCGCAGTGAGCGCACCGCCGACAGGCCATCCACACCGTCACCGAGCTGGTAATCGCTGATGATGAAGTCGGGCGCGCCCGCCTGGCGCAGCTGGCGCAGCACGAAATCGGGGGAAGTGCCGGACACCACATCGATGCCCACCGACGCCAGCAGCGACTGCAGCGACTGCAGGATGGCCGGATCGTCGTCGATCAGTGCGACGCGACGCTTGGCCAGCCGCCGCAGGCCCTGCAGTTCGTCCTCGACCGGCGCCGGCACGAAGGCATGCACGCGCGGCACCGTCACGCTGAAGTTCGAACCGCGCCCGGGGCGTGAACGCACGGCCAGCGCATGACCGAGCAGCGTGCACAACCGGCGCACGATGGCGAGCCCCAGTCCCATGCCGCGGCCACCGCTGCCGGGGTCGGTTCCGGGCAGGCGCACGAATTCGTCGAACACGTCGTCGATGCGCTCCGGCGGAATGCCCTGGCCGCTGTCGCGCACCTCGATGCGCAGCACCTCGTCGCCGAGCCAGCGGACGCCGACGAACACGGCACCCTGTGCGGTATAGCGCAGCGCGTTCGACACCAGGTTGGCGAGTACGCGTTCGAGCAGCAGCGGGTCGGAACGGCACCAGGCGCGCGTCGGATACAGTTCGAAGCGCAGGCCCTTCTCCGCCGCCTGTGCCTCGAAGGTGAGGCGCAGACTTTCGAACACGCGCCCGAGCGGAAAGTCGGTGATACGCGGCTGGGTGGCGCCGGATTCCAGTCGTGCGACGTCGAGCAGCACGTCGCGCATGTTCTCCAGCTTCATCGACGAGCGCTCCAGCCGGGTCAGCAGACCGCTGCTTTCGTCGTCGCGCAGGCGCAGTTTCAGCGTGCGGATGTCGAGACCCATCGCCATCAGCGGCTGGCTCAGGTCGTGCAGCAGCGCGTCGACGAACTGGGTCTTGGCCCGGCTCGCCTGCTCGGCCCTCTCCTTCTGTTGCTGCAGCTGAGCGGTCGCGTCGAGCACCCGCTGTTCGAGGTCGGCCCGCGCCCCGCTGAGCGTGACGGCCATCCGGTTGATGCCGTCCTCCAGCACCTGCATGATGCCGCGCGCACCGGTGCGCGCGCGCGCCGAGAAGTCGCCCTGTTCGATGCGGCGCACGGTGTCGGCCAGCGCGCGCACCGGCGCGGTGGCGCCGTCGGACAGGATGCGTGCGAACAGTCCCGCCAGCAGCAGGCCACCGGCGGTAATCAGCGCTGCACTGACGATCAGTTCGCGTCGCGCCTGCGCACTGCCCAGGCGCGACACCTGCACCACGACCACGCCAAGCCGGCTGACCGCGGGTGTCTCGTCACCGTCGTCGAACAGCGGGTCGGCTCGCGCCTGCACGCTGAACACGGGTGCGGCGAACAGATGGTAATCGTCGGTGCTTTCGAGCAGCGTCGGCGCGCCGAGGCCATCGGTCACGCTGCGTTCCGGCATGCGCGTACGCCCTGCCCGGGCCAGCACCACGTGATCGCGGTCGAACACGACCAGCCCATCGACATCGCGCTCGCGCAGCGAGGCATCGGCAATCGATTGCAGGATGTCGATGTTGCCGGCAAACAGGCCGTACTCGGAAGCCGGCGCCAGGCTGGCAGTGAGCAGCATGGCGCGGTCGATCAGCGCGCGCTCGATGTCGGCGATGCGGGTGGACGTGAAATGGACAGCCAGCGCCAGCGCGATCGCCACCGATGGCAGCAGGGCCGCCACCAGCACACGGCTGCGGAATCCGAGTCGATTGAGTCCGAACCGACTCCGCACCCCGCCTCCTTGCGTAGACCGCCTGTTTATCCGGCGATCATGATACGGGATCGCAGCGCTCGCTTCAGAACCAGCTTGCGCGCAGCGTCAGCATGGTCTGCCGGGCGACGCGGTTGAAGGGTGTACGGGTACCCTGGTCGTCATTGAATGTTTCATAACGCGGTCCAATATCTGTCACCGCAAGAGCCGCCTCCCAAGTGGTCGGACCACTACGGAATTTCTTCGCAATCCGGGCGTCCAGCGTCTGATAGGCGTCGATGCGCTCGCTGCCGTTGAACCAGCGAGCGGAATTGACGCCGAACAGTGTCGCCGACACTGACCAATCCTGCGGCAAGGCCTCCATCCACGTGAGCGACCACGTGGAGGATGGAACGGTGTCCTCGTAACAGGTGCGCCGCGGACGGCAGGTAGCGTTCGACGCAATACGAGGCAATGCATGCGAGAACCAGATCTCACGACCATCGCCGCGATAGCGGTATTGGTACTCGAAACCATCGATATCGACGTCGGCTCCCGCAACAAAGGTAATGCCAGTATTCAGGTAGTCCGCGTCGACATAACGGGCCTCTGTCACCAATTGAGAATAGCGCTCATGAAACGCACGTATTTCAAGACTGGAACGTCCGAACTGCCCGACATAGCCCAGCTCCAGCGAATCCAGACGTTCCGGCCGCAACGATGGCGTTCCGACAAAGGTACGGGTCGCCCGCCCCTGCTTGAAACCGGCTGCCAGCAGCGGACCCTGAACAGGATCAAGAGCGGTCAGCGCGGCCGCGATCTCGGGATAGATGAACCGCGAATCACCTTGCGCCTCGATCAGCGAAGGTTGCCGGTAGGCGCGGCTAAAGCCCCCTCTCACGGCGTGCTCCGGTGTCACGTGAAGAGTTGCAAACACGCGGGGGGACGCCTTGGTCGCATAGCTGCGGAAACTCTCCACCATATTGCCGAAATTGAGCGTCCACAACTCCGAGAGCTTCCATTCGACGTTTGCCGACATACGAAATAGATTGGTCGATGCACGACCAGCGTCGTAAAACATCCGCCGCGACTTGAGCTCCTCGTGTCGCAGTTCCGCCCCCCACGCGACACGGACCTGCGAACCAACCGAGAAAAGGTGCTGGAAATCCAGATTACGACGCGTCGCGGTGCGGTTGTAATCAATAGGCACGGACAAAGGACCAACGCTAAAGGGGATGCCCAGATCGGCAAGTTCCTGGTTGATCACCGGCGCGACATCAGCAGCCCAAGCCTCGCGGCCTTGGTCTTCGTTCTGGTAGATCCCGATAGACCACTCGTTGTCCGTAGACACGAGACGACGAAAACGCAAATGAGCAAACCAGTTGTCCGTCTGGATATTGCGAAAGCCATTACCGTTATCGAGGTTGCCTGTTACCCCTAGTGGATAGCCGACGCCTCGCGTACCGGAACTCTGGCCGGCCATGAAATTGATTTCGTCCGAACCGTCCAGTGCGAGATCCGCCCTGAGGGTAGATGCATTGAGGCGAGACGAATCGTAGCGATGGGCAAATCCCGCGTCGCCTCCCGTTCGGGCGTTCAGCGCAATACTCAGAGGTCCGAAGCTGCGGCGGAATCGGGCTGACGCGTCGGCAAGCTCCGGGCTACCACCGGTCACGGAAACGGTTGCGGCTGGACCATCGTTGCTTGTGCGAGTGACGATGTTTACTACCCCCGCCACCGCGTTCGATCCATAGGTGGCCGCATTCGAGCCACGCACCACCTCGATGCGCTCGATCTCGTCCATCGTCAGCGGCAACGCGTCCCAGTCGACGTAGCCGAAAAGATAGGGCGAATAGACCGAGCGGCCGTCGATCAGCACCTGCATCCGGTTCGGGTTCAGCGTGCCGAGGCCGTGATAGAACAGCGCCGGCGAATGCCCGGTGTCGCTCATCACGTTCATGCCGGGCACCAGGCGCAGCAGTTGCGGCAGGCGACGGTAGCCGAGGCGCTCGATGTCCTCGCGGGTGAACAGCGTGACCGCGCCCGGCGCGTCGTCGATGCGCTGCGGCATGCGGGTCATCGACAGCACGACCGGCAGGTCGTCGTCGAGGAAGGGCGATTCCGGCTCGTCCTGCGCCTGCGCGTCGTGCATCGCCGACGCGAGCGGAAACAGGCAGAGGACGAGATGGCGGCGGACGTAACGGCCTTTTGGCTGTGCGGACATATGCGGCTGGACAGGCGGTTCTTGTTCGGTGATTTCTTGGCGGGCCAAGCCTCGCTTGGCGCGGATTATCCGTGCAAACCGCTTCGGCCGACAGCCTCCGGGACTGTCGTGCTCAGCCGACGATCAGCAGATGCACGCGGTAGGGGCCATGGGCGCCAAGCACGATGGTCTGTTCGATATCGGCCGTGCGCGACGGTCCTGAAACGAAATTGACCGCCCGTGGCCAAGGTGCGAGTTCGCGCCGGGCATCGGCCCAGGCGGCTTCCATGTCGGCGACGATGTGCTGGCGCGGAACCACCGCGATATGCGTCTCCGGCAGCAGGCTGTTGACGGCCGGCGACTGCGGCCCGGAACAGAGCATCAGCGTGCCGGTTTCGGCGATGGCGCGGAAGCAGCCGGTGACGCCGACCAGATCGTCGCCGGTCGCCGCCCCGATGCGTGCATCCAGACCGGCGCCGGCCCAGTCCAGCGTGGCGAGCGCCGGGGCGACGACCAGCGTCGTCGGCAGCCCCTGCCCGCGCAGCCAGTCGGCACAGTGCGCAGGCACTTCCGCTTCGGTGGCGCAGCGGTCGACGGTTGAAATCATTGCCAGCGCGCGTTCGATGAAACGGTCGAGCAAGCCGTCGGCGGCAGCGCGCGGCCCGGTTTGTGGCTGCGCTATCGTCGCCTCGACGCGCGCGCGTGCGGCGGCGCTTGTGCTGTCGGTGCGGCCCAGCTGGCGACGCAGGCGACCGAGGATGTCGTCACGCACGCTCATTTCCCGCCTCCGCGCTGGCGCTCAGCATAGAGCTCGCGGAAGGTCTTCGCCGCTGGCGCCGGAAAATCGCGCTGGGCGGTCCAGCCTGGCGCGACACCCATGACCTGAATGCGGTCGCGCCCGTCGGCCAGCCAGCGCAGATAGCGCACGGCGACGCGGGTGCCCAGCGCATACAGCTTCGGGCGTGCCGCGACCCAGGCCCACAGCCTGGTGGCGATGCGCTCCGACCAGGGCCTCAGGCCGCGCTCGACCTGCTTCTCACGCAGCGTGCGCATCAGTTCGGGCAGCGGAATCGACACCGGGCAGACGACGCCGCACTGATTGCACAGCGTCGCCGCGTGCGGCAGGTCCATCGCCTTGTCCAGTCCCTGATAGAGCGGCGTCAGTACCGACCCCATCGGGCCCGGATAGACCCAGCCGTAGGAGTGACCGCCTATCGTCTGGTACACGGGGCAGTGGTTCATGCAGGCGCCGCAGCGTATGCAGCGCAGCATGGCTTCGAATTCGCTGCCCAGCAGATCGGCGCGACCGCCATCGACCAGCACGAAATACATGTGCTCCGGGCCATCCGCATCGCCGGCCTGCTTCGGGCCGGTCAGCATCGACACGTAATTGGTGATGGCCTGGCCGGTGGCCGAACGCGGCAGGATGCGCAGCAGCGTGGCCAGATCCTCCAGCGTCGGAATCACCTTCTCGATGCCGGTCAGCGCGACATGCACGCGCGGCAGCGTCGTGCACAGCCGGCCGTTGCCCTCGTTGGTGACGATGGCGACCGAGCCGGTTTCGGCGACCAGAAAGTTGCCGCCGGACAGGCCCATGTCGGCGCCGAGGAATTCCGGCCGCAGCACCGCCCGCGCCTCGTGCGTCAGTTCCTCGATATCGGTCTTGGGCGCCGTGCCATGCACGCGCGCGAACAGTTCGGACACCTGCTCCTTCGACTTGTGAATCACCGGCATGATGATGTGCGACGGTGGCTCGTTGTCGTTGATCTGCAGGATGTACTCGCCGAGGTCGGTTTCGACCGGGCGGATGCCGGCGGCCTCCAGCGCGGCGTTCAGCCCGGCCTCCTCCGACACCATGGACTTGGATTTCACCACCGTGCGCACGCCGTGACGACGCGCGATGTCGATGATCAGTTCGCAGGCGTGGTCGCCGTCGCGCGCCCACAGCACGGTGGCGCCGCGCTCGATGGCCTTCTGCTCGAAACGCTCCAGCCAGACGTCGAGATCGCGCAGCACCGAGGCGCGGATTTCAGTGGCGCGTGCGCGCACCGCGTCGAAATCGGGGAAGGCGGCCACTGCCGAGGCACGCGATGCGGCATTGCGGCCGCGCGTGCGCCTCAGGTTGCGTTGCAGTTCCGGGTCGTCGAGCCGCTGGCGCACCCGCGACACGAAGTGCATCGAGCGGATTTCCATGTCAGTCCCGGCCCCCGGCGTCGCCGGCGAGCAGTTCGGCGATGTGGATCACCTGCGTCAGTTCGTCGCCGTTGCGGCGCAGCCGGCCTTCGATATTCATCATGCAGCCGAGGTCGCCGAGCGCCACTGCGTAGGCGCCAGTGCCACGTATCGCTTCGCACTTGCGCTGCACGATGGCGCCGGAAATGTCCGGATACTTGACCGCGAACAGGCCACCGAAGCCGCAGCACTCCTCGCATTCGCGCATTTCGATCCGCTTGACGCCCGGCATGCGGTCGAGCAGCGCGCGCGGCTGCTGCTTCACACCCAGTTCGCGCAGGCCGGAACAGCTGTCGTGATAGGTGACCGAACCGTTGAAATCGCCCGGCACCTCGGTCACGCCAGCGACATCGACCAGGAATTGCGTCAGTTCGAAGGTTTTCGCCGCCAGCGCCTCTGCACGTGCCCGCCACGCGGGCTCGTCGGCGAACATATCGGGATAGTGCGTGCGCACCGTGCCGGCACAGGAGCCGGACGGCGCGACGATATAGGGGAAGCGTTCGAACTCGGCGATGAATTTGCGCGCCAGCGCGCGCGCCGCCGCGGTGTCGCCCGAGTTGTAGCCGGGCTGGCCGCAACAGGTCTGCGCGTCCGGCACGACGGCGACGTAACCGGCCGCCTCGATCAGCTTAAGTGCCGAGAAGGCGATGGACGGCCGCATCAGGTCGACCAGGCAGGTGACGAAGAGAGCGACCTCGCCGCGACTGCCCGGAGCGACCATGAGCTCAGCCCTGACGGGCGCCCTGCTGGGCCACCTGCTCGACCCAGCGGCGGATGCGGTTGGCGTCGCCGATGCGGGTCAGCCTGCCCCAGGAATCGAGCAGCACGATCACCACCGGCTTCTGGTTCATCCACGCCTGCATCACCAGGCACTTGCCCGCCTCGTTGGTGAAGCCGGTCTTCTGCAGACCGATTTCCCACTCCGGGTTCGATACCAGCGCGTTGGTGTTGTTGAAATGCACCATGCGGCCATTGACGGCGAAGTAGCCGTCGCGCGTGGTCGAGAACTCGCGGATCAGCGGATAGCTGGCCGACGCCGCCACCATCTTCGCCAGATCGCGCGCCGACGACACATTGCGCGGATTCAGACCGGTGCTGTCGAAGAATTGCGTGTCGGCCAGACCGAGGTCGTGCGCCTTGCGGTTCATCGCTGCGATGAAGGCCGCGTGGCCGCCCGGGTAGTAGCGCGACAGCGCCGACGAGGCGCGGTTTTCCGACGACATCAGCGCCAGATGCAGCATTTCCTCGCGCGTCAGCCGGGTACCGATCGCCAGACGCGAACGGGTGCCCTTGAGCTGGTCGATGTCCTCCTCGCTCACCTCAAGCACCTCGTCCAGCGCCGGCTTGGCGTCCAGCGCCACCATCGCGGTCATCAGCTTGGTGATCGAGGCGATCGGCACGATGGCCGACGAATTGCGCTCGAACAGCACTTCGCCCGTGTACTGGTCCTGCACCAGCACGGCGGTCGACTTCACATTCGGCAGACCGAGTGCGTCCATGTCGGGCATGGCGGCCTCGCGCGGCACCGCCGCGACGGACTTGCGGGAGGTTTTCTTGATGCTCGCCTGCTTGATGCGCGCAGACTTGGAGGATTTGGCGACCTTGACCGATTTCTTGCCGGCCTTGGCCTGGGTGGTCGTCTTGCCGGAAGCGGCTTCGACGGTGGGTGCGACGACGAAACTCAGCGCCATCGCGGTGCAGCTGACCATCAGGTACTTCAGGAACATGCGTGTGACCCCTGCTGGCGGTTCGATTGAGGCCGAAGTTTACCCCCCGATGTCAAATTCTCAAACGAAAATAAGAGCCTGGAAAGTATTCTTACGGCGAATTCACGATCGTGAAGTAGTACTTGACGGCATTTCCGCAGCAAACTTCAGGCCAAGAAAGCTCACCACGTCGTCCGCGCGCGCCATCGTGTCACGGTAACCGAGGTCTATCAGTGCCCGGGTGAAGGGCTTTTCGAACAGCAGATAGCTGGCCAGACCGCCGCCGGCGCGCCGGGTGCCGCCGATGCCGCCAAGCAATGTGCGCACGCCTATCGGCAGCGCATCGACGTGGCGGGCGGCGATGTCGTCGAGCCGCTCCGATGGCGCGATCACCAGCGTTTCGATCGGCCGCAAGGGCACGCCCATCTGCTCCATCACGTGTGGCGGAATGCGGCCGAGGATGTCGTTGACGCGCTGCAACTGCTCGATGTCTATCATCAGCTGATCGAGAAAGATGCTGGCCAGCGCGTGGCCGGCAACCTGCGCCAGCGACGGGTAGCCGTGGCCGCGACGGCGCGGGTCCTTCTCGCTCATGCGCCCCACGCCGACGATGAAGATGCGTTCGGCGCCCAGATGCACCGCCGGACTGACCGGCGCCAGCTGGCGCATCGAGCCGTCGCCGAAATACTCGCGGTTGATGTGTACCGCCGGAAAGATGAAAGGCAACGCACTGCTGGCCAGCAGGTGCTCGACCTTGAGCGGCGTGCGCGAGGCGGCGCGCTGCATGCGCTTCCACGGCTCGATGCCGTCGCCGCCCTCGAAGAAGGCGACGCTGTCGCCCGAGGTATAGCCGGAGGCGGTGATCGACAGCGCGTACAGCGCACCGCGCTGGATGGCCCGGTCAATACGCGAGAAGTCGAGCCGGGCAGCCAGCAGTTCGCGCAGCGGCGTGTTGTCGAGCAGCGATTTCGGATAGCGGTCCACCGCCCAGCCGAACATCAGCGCCATCAGCCAGCGCGCGCCGGTCTTGCCTATGCCCCAGGGGTCGGCGCGATAGACCTGGCCGGCTTCGAAATTGCGCCAGATGTACAGCAGGTTGTCGACGGCGTCGCCGAAGTCCTCGCTGTAGACACCCAGTGCGGCGGCGTTGATCGCGCCGGCCGAGGTGCCGCACAGGATGGGAAACGGATTGACCCGCTTGTCGGGCAGCAGCTCGCGCACCGCCGACAGCACGCCGACCTGGTAGGCGGCTCGAGCGCCGCCCCCGGACAACACCAGCGCCGTCCTTCCATGCTGCTCCACGCCCTCCCCCTTTCGGGCACGGGCCGTGGGTCAGCGAATCTGACTTGCCTCCACCACGGTCAGTGCAGTCATGTTCACGATGCGCCTCACCGTCGCCGTCGGCGTAAGGATGTGCACCGGCTGCTTTGCGCCGAGCAGGATGGGGCCGATGGTCATGCCCTCGCCTGCGGCGGTCTTCAGCAGATTGTAGGAAATGTTGGCTGCATCAAGCGTCGGGAAGATAAGCAGATTCGCCTCGTCCCGCAATCTGGAGTTGGGGAAGATGCGCGTGCGGATGTCGATGTCCAGCGCCGCGTCACCGTGCATTTCGCCTTCGACCTCCAGTTCGGGGTAATCGGAATGCAGGATTTCCAGGGCGCGACGCATCTTGTCCGACGTCACCGTATTGTCGGAGCCGAAGTTCGAATGCGACAGCAGCGCGATCCTCGGTTCGATGCCGAAACGGCGCGCCTCTTCCGCTGCCAGCACGGTCATCTCGACCACCTGTTCCGCCGTCGGGTCGTAATTGACGTAGGTGTCGCACAGCATCAGCGTACGGCCCGGCAGGTTCAGCAGATTCATCGCGTAGAAGTTGCGCAGCCCTTCCTTCAGGCCGAGCACGTTGCGCACGAAATGCAGGTGGCGCGCGAAGTTGCCGAAGGTGCCGCAGATCAGACCATCGGCGTAACCGAGGCGCACCATCAGCGCGCCGATCAGCGTGGTGCGGCGACGCGCTTCCATCTTCGCGTAATCGACCGAAATGCCCTTGCGCTCGGTCAGTGCGTGGTAGGTGGTCCACAGCTCCTTGTAGCGCGGGTCGTTTTCCGGCGTCACCAGTTCGAAGTCGATCTCCGGACGCAGGCGCAGGCCCAGCTTCTGGATGCGACCCAGCACGACGTCGCGTCGGCCGATCAGGATGGGTCGGGCCATGCCCTCGTCGACCACGTTGCGCACCGCGCTGAGCACGCGTTCGTCTTCGCCCTCGGCGTAGATGATGCGCTTCGGATTGCGCTTCGCTTCGGCGAACACCGGCTTCATCACGAGGCCGGAAATCCACACGAGGTTGTTCAGCTGCTGGCGGTAAGCCTCGAAGTCCTCGATCGGACGCGTCGCCACGCCCGAATCCATCGCTGCCTGTGCAACCGCCGGCGCAATCTTGACGATGAGGCGCGGATCGAAAGGCTTGGGAATCAGGTATTCCGGACCGAAAGACATCGGCTGCTCACCGTAGGCGGCACGCACGATTTCACTCTGCTCGACCTGGGCCAGGTCGGCAATGGCACGCACCGCGGCGAGCTTCATCTCTTCGGTGATCGTGGTCGCGCCGACATCGAGCGCACCGCGGAAGATGAAGGGGAAGCACAG
Source organism: Methyloversatilis sp. NSM2 (assembly GCF_038066675.1). NCBI lineage: Bacteria > Pseudomonadati > Pseudomonadota > Betaproteobacteria > Nitrosomonadales > Sterolibacteriaceae > Methyloversatilis > Methyloversatilis sp. NSM2. The sequence continues at coordinate 226,750 of NZ_JBBUKV010000001.1, read as the reverse complement.
CACGTTGTTGACCTGGTTCGGATAGTCCGAACGACCGGTCGCGATCACGGCGTCGTCGCGTACCGCCTTCACCTCGTCCGGCATGATTTCCGGATTCGGATTGGCCAGCGCCAGGATGAGCGGCTTCGGCGCCATGCGCTTGACCATGTCGGCCTTCAGCACGCCGCCCGCCGACAGGCCGAGGAACACGTCGGCGTCGTGGATCACCTCGCCCAGCGTGCGCGCGTCAGTCACCTTCGCGTAGCGCGCCTTCAGCGGCTCCATGTCCTCGATGCGACCTTCGTACACCACGCCCTTGATGTCGGTCACCCAGATGTTCTCGATCGGCATGCCGAGCAGCACCAGCAGGTCGAGGCAGGCCAGCGCGGCTGCACCGGCGCCCGAAGTGACCAGCTTGACCTCCTTGATGTCCTTGCCGACCGCTTTCAGACCATTGAGCACGGCGGCACCGACAACGATTGCGGTGCCGTGCTGGTCGTCGTGGAAGACCGGGATCTTCATCCGCTCGCGCAGCTTGCGCTCGATGTAGAAGCACTCCGGCGCCTTGATGTCCTCGAGGTTGATGCCACCGAAGGTCGGTTCCATCGCCGCGATGATGTCGACCAGCTTGTCGGGGTCGCGCTCGTCCAGTTCGATGTCGAACACGTCGATGTTGGCGAACTTCTTGAACAGCACGCCCTTGCCTTCCATCACCGGCTTGGCGGCCAACGGGCCGATCGGACCGAGGCCGAGCACGGCGGTGCCGTTGGTGACGACACCGATCAGGTTGCCGCGGGCGGTCATCTGGCTGACCTGCAGCGGATCGGCGACGATTTCCTCGCAGGCGGCGGCGACGCCCGGCGAGTAGGCCAGCGACAGATCCTGCTGGTTGGTCAGCGCCTTGGTGGGAACAACGGAAATCTTGCCCGGGGTGGGCTTGCGGTGGTATTCGAGTGCAGCGTTTCGAAAGTGCTCATCCATGGTGAACGGCGACTCCTCCGGTCGAGTTGCATCGCCCTGCACCCGATGCCGCGCCTGATGGGCGAAACATGGTGCAGTGCGAAAACCAGAGATTTTAGCCGTTCGGCGCGCCCAGCGGGCTGTGGATAACCGTTGTATCGCGCCATTCGGCCGTGCGGCCGACCAGGATAGGCGTCAGAGCGCCACTTCCGCCGTCTGCAGACGCGGACCGAAAGTCGCGGAAAGACGCCGGTATTCCGCCAGCACCTTGTTCGAATAGACCTGATCGGGATCCTCGATCGATCCGACATAGCGCTGCAGACCGCCCTCGACCGAGCCGGACAGGCGAATGTATTCGCGCAGCACCTGTGCACCGACGAAGATGCTGGTTGTCGGGTCGAGCAGCGAAGCATCGGGGCCGAACAGCGCCAGCTTTTCCGGATGATATTTCGGGATGACCTGGGTCAGCCCCTGCGCACCCCAGGCGCTCTCCGCCGTCGGGTTGAAGGCGGACTCCACCGAAATCAGCGCGATCAGCAACAGCGGATCGAGCTTGTAGCGGGATGCGGCGGCATAGACGTCGGTCACGTACTGCTCGACCGCGGCACGCGCCACACGGTGACGACGCGACACATGATCGGCAACCGTCTTCTGCTGCGCGGTCAGTTCGACACCCGAGCCGGTGGCCGGCAGATCGGGCATCTGCAGATCGGTGTCTGCCGAAACCTGTTGCGCGCTGCCGAGCAACGAGAACTCGGGCAGTGAGGGCAGCATGCGCGGCGTCAGACCCGCTTCGGCCACACGCAGTACGACGAACACACTGACCATGAGACCGACGGCGAGCAGACCACCGTGCGCAAAGTGCAGCACTACTGCTGCGGTGCCCTTGAGGACGGAGAAAACCTTGTTCATGCAGCACTCCTTTCGCGCGTTCTGACGGACATCGCCGAAGCGATGGACGCAGCACGCCTGAGGAGCCCGTGCTAACGGGCTGTTGCCGTGCCTCGCAGCGTGGCGAAGCGTACGGAAAAGCTTGAATCGCGGCGTTCGCGGACCGCAGTGGCGGTCGGAACATTCTGGAAACCCGGACGGACAGGGCTGGGGCCCGGGTCAAACTGAAACTGCTGGTGGCGACGTATCTGTTACGTGTGCCGGAGGGAGCGATCAAGCAACGACGCGCGCATCTTCCTGATTTACAAGGGACAGGTCAAGTAAAGCTTCGTAACACCGGATCAGGATGGGCTCCTCGTCAAAGAAAAAAGCGGCATGGAGACAACGATCTCCATGCCGCTTTCGATGACGCAGGACGCGCGATCAGGACGGACGCGAACCTGTCGGGAAGGGCCATGCAGCAGCCGGATTCAGCGACGACTTGATACCCGGCGTGGCAGCCGTCGACGGCGTTGCCGGCGCGGGAGCAGCGGGCGCTTCCGACTTTGCGGCCGCGGCCGGCGCGGTTTCCGGTGCCTTGGTAACAGCCTTGGTCACTGCAGGTGCCGCCACCTTCTTCGCAGCAGGCTTGGCAGCCGGCTTTGCGGCAGGCTTGGCAGCCGGCTTCGCAGCGGCCTTCGCCGGTGCAGCCTTCTTCGCTGCCGGCTTCGCAGCGGCCTTCGCCGGTGCAGCCTTCTTCGCTGCCGGCTTTGCAGCAGCCTTCGCCGGTGCAGCCTTCTTCGCGGCCGGCTTTGCAGCAGCCTTCGCCGGTGCAGCCTTCTTCGCTGCCGGCTTTGCAGCGGCCTTCGCCGGTGCAGCCTTCTTCGCCGCCGGCTTTGCAGCAGCCTTCGCCGGTGCAGCCTTCTTCGCTACGGGCTTGGCAGCGGCCTTGGCCGGTGCGGCTTTCTTCGCAGCAGGTTTCGCCGGGGCACTCGCCTTCTTCGCCCCCTTCTTAGCTTCAGCTTCAGCCATGACTTCTCTCCTCTCGGATAACAGGATTGGACAGCACCTCAGCCCCTCCGGTGGCGGAAGGTCTGTTCGAGACGACGCACCGATGTGCGCCCGGTCAGGAACACCGCACGACATGCGCGGGCGACCTGCTCCCACGCACACCTCCGGGTCAACGACCCGAACGACACACGGGCGACGCATGCCGCCCGGATGCCGGATTCACACTCGCAAGCCATCGATGGACGCTTACGACATTCAACAGGACTAATGAAGGCTCGCTCGCCCCATACCGTGACATCCGTCGCTGTCGGCTGGCCTGACCGCCGACAGCACACGCGAGCATTCGAAACAGGGAGAGGTCGTACCGGCCATCAATGTGCCGACCACTCCGGAATGATGGATGCACTGACCCGCAGAGCGCCGACGGCGACTCGCGAGGTCGAGTGGATTCCATGCGCGCAGCGTGTCGCGACGCATGAGAAACGCAGACGATTTTTCGGGGGAAAGGACTTCCGACGCGCCGACGAAATCGGCAGCAGAGGTGAGGCTTGAAGATGACGTCGCAACGGACTGATTCATGGGCCGAAAGTATTGCACAACCATGAGCCGTTAAAGCAACAAACAGCACAAAAGTCCAGAAATATTTTCAGCCTCAGCGCCGCGCAACTTATTGTTTTGGAATATTTAATTCAGCAACGAAACAACACCGAGCGCGCTGAAACCGTTATACGACGCCACTTTCTGAACAATGACACCTGCACGAAAAGACGTCCACATCGTCAGCTGGCTCGAGGTCGGAGTGTTGCGCCGCGCAAACACCTTCTTACGCGTCAACGGCACCCGTAGTGTCCGATCCCGGGTCCGCTACTAGATGCAGTGTGCCGTGCGCGACACTGCGAACCGCCGAAAAACCTCTATCGGTCACTGCCACATCGCACGCATCTTCGCGGCGATATCGACCCGCGCTTCCGCCACCGTCATCGCCGGCACGCCGTCCATGTCGACGCGTGGCCAGCTCGTCTGTTCGAACAGCGGGAGCAGTCGATTCGGAACGAAGCGGGTGCGCCCTGCGTAGACATGACGATCACCGGTCGACGCCTGACCGGTGATGTAGAAGCGCTGCGGCACCACCAGCTCGAGCTGCTCCTTCGCGCGCGTCATCGCAACGTAGAGCAGGCGTCTTTCCTCCTCGATCTCGGCCTGGCTGCCGGTCGACATTTCCGACGGAATGCCGCCGTCGACCGCGTTGAGCACCGACACCGCGTTCCACTCGCGCCCCTTGGCGGAGTGGATGGTCGACAGGATGAGGTAGTCCTCGTCGAGCAGCGGCGCGCCCGGCTCGTCGCTGGTCACTTCGGGAGGGTCCAGCGTGAGCTCGGTAAGGAAGCGCTCGCGACTCGGATAGGTCGACGCCAGCCGTGCGAGTTGCTGGATGTCCGCAGCGCGCACGACGGCATCCTCGTACAGACGATCCATCTGCGCTTCGTACCAGCGCGCCACCTGTTCGGCACTGGCCGGCCATTCGGCGCGCTCGGCACCGGCCGCTTCGACCAGCGCACTGAACTCGGACCAGCAGGCGCGCACGCCCTCGGGCACCGGCTGTTCGGCAAGCAGCGCGGCACCCGGCGGCGCAGCCTGGATGTTGTCGAGGATGCGTGCCGCAGTCTTCGGACCGATGCCGGCCAGCAACTGGATCGCGCGGAATCCGGCAACGCGGTCGCGCAGGTTCTGCGCCCAGCGCAGCACCGACAGCAGATCCTTCACGTGCGCCGCTTCGAGAAACTTCAGGCCGCCGAACTTCACGAAGGGAATGTTCCGCCGTGTCAGTTCGATCTCCAGCCGCATGCTGTGGCTGGAGGTGCGGAACAGCACCGCCTGCGACTTCAGCTTAATGCCGCCTTCGCGCCGCGCGAGTATCTGCGTGACGACGAACTCCGCCTGAGCAGCGTCGTCGCGCACCGATACCAGCAGCGGCTTCTGCGTGCCGGTGCGCACACTCCACAGCTGCTTGACGAAACGCTCGTCGGCTTCGCCGATCACCGCATTTGCCGCGTCGAGCAGCGGCGGTGTCGAGCGGTAGTTCTGCTCCAGCGTGATGCGCCGCGCCGGCGGATCGAACTGCTGCGGGAAGTCGAGGATGTTGCGTACCGTGGCACCACGGAAGCTGTAGATGGACTGCGCGTCGTCACCGACCACGGTGAGGCCCCGGCCGTCGGGTTTGATCGACAGCAGGATGCTCGACTGCAGGCGGTTGGTGTCCTGGTACTCGTCGACCAGCACATGCGCGAAGCGCGCGCCGAGTTCGCGCGCGATGACCGGCTCGGCCGCCATCTGTGCCCAGTACAGCAGCAGGTCGTCGTAGTCGAGCACCTGCTGCGCCTGCTTGGCCTCGACATAGGCGCGGAACAGCGTTTTCAGATCGGCCTCCCACTCGGCACACCAGGGGAAGGACGACTGCAGCACATCGGCCAGCGGCGACTGCGTGTTCACCGCCGCCGAATAGATCGCCAGGCAGGTACCCTTCAGCGGAAAGCGCTTGGCCTTGCTGGACAGGCCGATGTCGTGCCGCACCAGATTCATCAGATCGGCAGAGTCTTCGCGATCGTGGATGGTGAAGGCGGGATCGAGCCCGATGCGTCCGGCGTACTCGCGCAGCAGCCGCGCACCGACACCGTGAAAGGTGCCCGACCACGGGAAGCCGGCACTGGCCAGCGTGGCGAAACGCGGCGACACCTGCGCGACGATGCGCTGCACCCGGCGCGTCATTTCGTCGGCCGCGCGTCGCGAGAAGGTGAGCAGCATGACGGACTCCGGCTGCGCGCCATTGACCAGCAGATGGGCAACGCGATGCGCCAGCGTATTCGTCTTGCCTGTGCCGGCGCCGGCGATCACCAGCAGCGGCCCGGCAAGGGCGTCGGGCGCAACGCCGAAGGTGGCGGCTTCGCGTTGCGCGTCGTTCAGGGAGGAGAGGTAATCGGGGCGACTGACGGTGCTGGATTCGGACACGGCGGAACACTTTCGATAGCTGTATCCATATACAGTACATCAAACAAAGCGGCGGCCGGTCAGCCTCGCCGCGCGAGGCGCCTGTCGTGCGCGAGCGCGACGGCAGTGAGCAGGCCGAGCCCGCCACCGACCGCGCAGGTGGCCGGCCAGCCGCCGTGTTGCCAGGCGAATGAGCCGAGGGCCGAGCCGCTTGCGGCACCGGCGAAATAGCAGGTCATGTACACCGCGTTGAGTCGCGCCCGAGCCTCCGGTGCGAGCCGGAACACGATGTGCTGGTTGCTGATGTGCACGCCCTGCAGCGCCATGTCGATCACGACGAAACCGCCGAGGAAGCAAGCCAGGCTGTCCGCACCCCACAGCAGTGCCACCCAGCTCGCGATCAGCAGCAGCACCGCGATCGCGCTTGCACGCATTGCGCCACCACGATCCGCTGCGCGGCCGACGACGTTGGCCATCAGCGCGCCGGCCGCCCCAGCCAGTCCGACCAGGCCGATGGAAACCTCGTCCATGCCGTGCCCCGGTCCGGCCAGCAACAGCGCCATCGTCGAGAACAGCACGCTGACCGAGGCGAAGGACAGCGCCCCGAGCAGCGCACGACTGCGCAGACGCGGCAGGCTGCGGAACAGTGTGCCGAGCGATGCCAGCGTCTGCAGGTAGGGCCGCGGCGACGGATTGCGCGATTGCGGCAGCACCCTCCACAGCAGCAAGGCAACGACGAGCATGGCGAAGCCGGCGACCCGGTACACGGTCGACCAGCCGCCGAGCGGCGCGAGCAATCCGGCCACGCTGCGCGCCGCGAGGATGCCGGTCAGCAGACCGCTCATGACGACACCGACCGCCTGCCCCCTGCGCTGCGGTTCGGCCAGCGTCGCCGCCATCGGCACCAGTATCTGCGCCGCCACCGAGAACAGGCCGGCCACCGCGATGCCCGTCGACAGCAGCGAAAGCGAATCGGCGAAGCCGCTGATGAACTGGCCCAGTGCAGCGAGCAGCATGAGTCCCACCGCCAGTGCCCGCCGCTCGAGCATGTCGCCCAGCGGCACGAGCAGCAGCAGTCCGCAGGCGTAGGCGACCTGTGCGATGGTCACGGTGAATGCCACCGATGCCTCGTTCGCGTGCAGGTCGCGCGCGATGGCCGACAGCAAAGGCTGGTTGAAGTAGTTGCCGCCGGCACACAGGCCCGCGGCCACGGCCATCAGCAGCAGTACCGGCGTCGACAAGGTGTCGCGTGCTGCGGACTGCGAAGAAGCGCTCGATCGATGCATGGAATCCTGGATCCGGAAGGTGTAGTCGTCCGCCGCGCGGCGGTGCAGGTCGATGGGCAGCTCAGCCGTGGATGACCGCCGTCGCCTCGATCTCGAACAGCATGCCGTCGAGCGCCAGCCGCGGCACCGGTATCAGCGTGCAGGCCGGCGGCGACGCCTCGCCCCACATCGCACGCAGGGCCTGCACGAATACAACGAGCCGGTCCTGCGTGTGATCGACCACCAGCACCGTGAGCTTGACCACGTCGGACGGCGCTGCCTGCGCCGCATCCAGGGCCGTGGCGAGGTTGCGCAGTGCCTGCGCAACCTGCTGCGCGAAGTCGGGCGACAGCTCACCGCGCGCATTCTCGCCGCCCTGCCCTGCAATATATATATGGCGCGCCGGAGCTTCGGCGATCACCAGGTGCGAGTAGCCATTGGCCGTCGCGTCGTAAAGGCCCTGCGGCTGGATGAAGCGGGTGCGTCGGCCGTTCGGGGCGGCGGTGGAAGGCAAGGACATGGTGTGCTCCATTCGATGGAAGGACGCGTAGCATCGGACCTCAAGCAAGGTTGAGGTCAACCCCCGGAGATCGAATGTCAGAACTCGCCAAAGGCAACAAGTCCGTTACGGTCAGCCTGTCGGTCGGTGAAGTCGCCGCACGCAGCGGCGTCGCCGTATCGGCATTGCACTTCTATGAAAGCCGCGGGCTGATACACAGCACGCGCAACGCCGGCAACCAGCGGCGCTATCCGCGTTCGGTGCTGCGCCGCGTCGCGGTGATCAAGGTGGCGCAGCGCATGGGCATTCCGCTGGCCGCGATTGCTGAAGCACTGCAGGCATTGCCGAACCGGCGCACGCCCACCGTTGCCGACTGGCGCCGCCTGTCGGCGCGCTGGCAGCAGGAGCTGGACGCACGCATCCGCACGCTCACGCAGTTGCGCGACCAGCTCGACGGCTGCATCGGCTGCGGTTGCCTGTCGCTGAAGGCCTGCCCGCTGCGCAACGCGCAGGACACACTGGCCGGCGAAGGCGCAGGACCGCATTTCGACGAAGGACGCTGAAGCGCGACCCGACGTCGGCGCGTGCGTACATCGGGCGTACGCGTTGTCTGACAGGAGTACATCGGGGAATCGCCGAGACTTCAAAGGTGCCGCTGCGACATAAGGCGTCAGCAATGCGCCGCGCAGCGCGCACGAACAACTCGGCGCCGCGTCGAACGCGGCCCGCATACCGGAGAGCACACATCATGAAAAAGACACTCATCCTGCTGACTGCCGGCGCCCTCGTCGCCACCGGCTGCGCGAACATGACCGAAACACAGAAGCGGACCACGATAGGTACAGGCGTCGGTGCGGCTGCCGGCGCAGCACTGGGCAGCGCGGTCGGCCGCAGCGGCGGCGCCACGCGCAGCGGTGCGCTGATCGGCGCCGCGGTTGGCGGCATCGGCACCTATATCTGGTCACAGAAGATGGAGGAACAGAAGCGGGCGATGGAACAGGCTACCGCTGGCACCGGCGTCGATGTGGTGCAGACCGCCGACAACCAGCTGAAGCTCGAGATCCCGAGCGACATTTCATTCGACGTCGGCCGCGCCGACATCAAGCCGAACTTCCGCCCCGTGCTCGACCGCTTCGCGCAGACGCTGAACGCCAATCCGACCACCTCGGTGCGCATCATCGGTCACACCGACAGCACCGGCAGCGACGCGGTGAACGATCCGCTGTCGGTCAACCGCGCCGCCAGCGCACGCAACTATCTGGCCGACCGCGGCGTGGCGTCGTCGCGTATCGTGATCGACGGCCGCGGCTCGCACGAACCGCTGGCCGACAACGGCAGCGAAGCCGGCCGTGCCAAGAACCGGCGCGTCGAGATCTTCGTTGGCGAACCGGGCAAGTAAGTCCCGACCGATGAAGGAAGGCCGGGCGGCACGCGTTGCCGGGCCCGACGACCACAGAGGTGATCATGTACCGGAATGCCGCACGCCTGCTCCTCGTTCTGTGTGCCCTGCTCGCGCTGTCAGGCTGTGCCGGCCTGACCACGCGCGACCCGGTGCGGGTCAATCTGGTCGGGCTGGAACCGCTGCAGGGTGAAGGATTCGAATTGCGCTTCGCACTGAAGCTGCGGGTGCAGAACCCGAACGACCATCCGATCGACTACGACGGCCTGGCACTGCAGCTCGATGTGAACGACCGGACCTTCGCCACCGGCGTCAGCGATGCGCGCGGCAGCGTGCCGCGTTTCGGCGAGGCAGTGGTGAGCGTGCCGGTCACGGTGTCCGCCTTGTGGGCCTTCCGTCAAGTGCTGGAACTGGGCAGCGACGCCGATCTCGACCGCCTGCCCTACACGCTGAGTGGCAAGCTCGGCGGCGGTCCTTTCGGCGTGCAGCGCTTCAGCGAAAGAGGCACGCTCAGCCTCCCCGCTGCGACCGGCGGAAGTCAGTAATTCGACGCAAGCGCCGTGATCGCCACCTCAGGTCGCGGTGCGTTCGTGAAAGGTGATCAGATTGCCGTCGCCATCAAGCACGGCGAACTCCCGAGTGCCCCAGGGCGTTTCATGCAGCGGTGCATTGGGATGGACGATGCCCTCCCGCGTGCAGCGAGCGAACAGTGCATCCACGCCTTCGACGGCGATGCGGCAGCCGGTCGCTTCGGCGATGCGCCGGTCGCCGCAGGCCCAGAAATGGATATGAATGCCGCCCAGCGCCACGATGCCGTAGACGCCCTGGTCCACGTGCACCGCTGTCGCACCCAGGCGCTGCACGTAGAAATCGACGGTCTGCAGGATGTCGAGCGACGCCAGCACCGGCGTCGCTGCAACGAAGCGGATACCGCTCATCGGCAGGTCCTGCGTCGCAGCGCCCAATGGAGCAGGCGCTGCACGCTCAGCGCTTCTGCCCGAAGTAGAAGCCGATCACCAGCGTGAGCAGCGGAGGAATGATCTGCTGGCAGGCTTCGAACAGTTTCTGCGCCCGGTCGGCGCTGCCGGCGTCGGCCCAGTAGTACATCGCCATCGCGAGCATGAATACCAGCGCCAGCGCGGTCAGCACGATGGAACCGAAGTAGAGGTGACGGCTTTCCTGATCCTTGCCGTTGAGACGCGCGATCAGCGCCATCATGACGATCACGATGAACAATTCGCCTGCCGCAAAAAGCAGAACGTTATCCATGGAGCCTCCGTTGAGCGTGGCCAGGCTGGGCGAGATGACCATGTCCGCTATTGTTGTTGATCGGGTGGGCGGCATCATCACACGGCGACGACATGGATTTCAATCTGCATCTGCACACGCCCAGCCGACGCGGCAGCGATCGGCTCAGCGCTCCATCACATAAGCGCCCGGCGCCGGGGTCAGTTCGGGGAAATCGGCGGTAGCAGCCGGGCGGGCCTTCACCAGCTTTCCGGCACGCGGCTTGAGCCAGGCCATCCAGTCTTCCCACCAGCTGCCCGGCTGCGCGTCGTTGTGCGCGTGCCAGGCGTCGGCGCGGTCCGCACGGTGGACCTCCGCCGCACGGTAACTGCGCTTCGGCGGCGTCACGACCGGATTGACGATGCCGAGGATGTGGCCTGAACTCGACAGCACGAAGCGCTTTTCGCCCGCCAGATGACGGTGGATGCGGAAGGCCTGCTGCCACGGCGCGATGTGATCGTCCTCGGCCGCCACCGCGTACAGCGGCTGGGTGATGCGGTGCAGATCGAGCGGTTCGCCGGCCACGGTCAGCGCGTCCGGCTTGATCAGCCTGTTGTGCAGATAGAGCTCGCGCAGATACCAGCCGTGCATGGTCTGCGGCATGCGCGTGGCGTCCATGTTCCAGTACAGCACGTCGAAGGGTGGCGGCGTTTCGCCGTACAGCCAGCCATTGACGACGTAGTTCCAGATCAGGCTGTTGGAGCGCAGCAGGCGGAAGGAGGCGGCCATTTCCTTGCCATCGAGATAGCCCTTCTGCGCCATCGCGTCGCACAGCGAACGCACGCTGGATTCGTCGATGAACACCTCGATCTCGCCCGGCGCGCGGAAGTCGATCAGTGTGGTGAGCAGCGTCCAGTCGGCGACCGGCACCTCTTCGGGCGAAAAGCGGCGATTGGCCCAGGCCATGTACATCGCGAGCGCCGTGCCGCCGATGCAGTAGCCGACCGCGTGCACCTTCGGCGCGCCGGTCAGTGCGCGTGCGGTTTCGATCGCCGCATGTACGCCTTCGAGAAGGTAATCGTCGAAAGTGACGTCACGCATCGAGGCGTCAGGGTTCTTCCAGCTGGTGATGAACACGTCCAGCCCCTGGTCGAGCAGGTAGCGGATCATGCTTTTCTTCGGCGCCAGATCGAGCACGTAGAACTTGTTGATCCACGGCGTCACGATGACGACCGGTTGCGTATGCACCTTCGCCTGCGTTGGCGCGTAGTGGATCAGTTCGAGCAGACGGTTGCGCATCACCACCGCACCCGGCGTAGTCGCCAGGTTCTCGCCGACCTTGAAGTCGTCCGGGTCGGTCATGCGCACGTCGCCAGCCTTCAGGTCGTCGAGGAAGTTGCGGAAACCGCGGGCCAGGCTTTCGCCGCGGGTTTCCATCGCCTTGCGCAGCGCCACCGGATTGGTGAACAGGTAGTTGGTCGGCGCCACCGCATTGAGCCAGTTGCGCCACCAGAACGCCGCGCGCTCGCGGTCCTTCTCGGACATGCCCGGCGTGTCGTACAGCATGTCCTGGGTGTGACGGGTGAAGGCCAGATACCACTCCTTCATCAGGTCGAAGGTGGGCAGGTCGGTCCACGCCGGATCGGCGAAGCGCGCATCACCCTCGGTGACCGGAATCGGATCGGTGTCGGGCAGGCCGAGCAGCCGGTTCATCGTGTGCTGCTGCAGTCGCCACAGATCGGACGACAGGCTGACCAGCCGATCGCTCAGTTCCTTCGGATGCGCTGCCCACGCAAGCTGCGCATGCACGATGGGCGCCGTCATGCCGAAGGGGTCGGTCGATCGCGCAATGCCGTCGAGCAGTTCGTGAAAGGTCTGGTGCCACAGTTCGACCGGCCCGGCCGTGGTGGCCCCGTTTTCGGCGTCGTTCTCGTACGGGCTGCGGGAGGTGTGGTTCATGGTGCGGACTCCTGATGACATCGACCTCGCGGTCACTGTACGCCGATCGCCTGGTCGAATACCTTGCTGAACGCCTCGAAATTCTCGATGTGCGGCATATGGCCCAGGCCCGGCAGTTCGAACAGCACGGCGCCCGGAATCAGCGCCGCCGCCGTCCGGCCCAGCCGGTCGTAGCGCCCCAGTTCGTACTCGACGCCAGGACGCATCCAGTTGCGGCCCGGTCCGGTACGGTCACGCGTGCCGATGATCAGACTGACCGGCACCGACAGATCCCCGAACTCTGTCACAACAGGCTGGGTGAAGATCATGTCGTAGGTCAAGGCATTGACCCATGCGACCTGATTCCTGTCCGGTCCCTGCATCTGGCCGATCATGAAACGGGTGAGCGCCGCGTAGCGCGCGTTCCACTGACCGTCGTAATAGTTGTCGCGCTGATACTTCGCGATGCTGTCGGCCGTCTGCTTCTGTTCGACGCCGTAAAAGAAGTCGGTGTCCTTGTGCTCGACATACTTCAGGTAGTTCTCCAACCCGATCGGATTCACCAGCACCAGGCGCTGCACCGCCTGCGGGTACATCAGCGCGAAACGGCTGGCCAGCATGCCGCCCATCGAATGGCCGACGACGATGGAGCGCTCGATGCCGAGCGAGGCCATCAACGCGCGGGTGTGGCGCGCCAGCGTCGGAAAGGAATACTGGTACTGGACCGGTTTGGACGACTTGCCGAAACCGATCTGGTCCGGAATGAGCACGCCGTAGCCCAGCTTCTGCAGATGACGCGCGGTGCCCGCCCAGTAATCGGCGTTGAAGTTCTTGCCATGCAGCAAGGTGACCACCGGCTTGCCGGCTTCGCCCGGAAGATGGATGTAGGCCATTTCGAGCGATTGCCCCTGCGACGACAGCGGGAAGAACTTCACGTCGAAGGCATAGGCATAGCCGCCGAGCCGAGCGTCGTAAGACAGCGTCGACACGTCTTCGGCGCGAGCCGGGGGAGAAAGCGGCAACAGCGCCGCGAACGCGAGGGCGCACAGTCTGGGCAGGAACACTGGATTCTCCGAATTGGCACACCCCCGGTCGACGCGACGTCGCCGCCGGGGTTCCGGAGCAGTGTAGGCGAGTCGCGTGACGCCGGCGTTCAGCCGCCGCTGAGTGCCTGCACGATGACCAGTTCACCGGCGGCATCGGCCGCCTGTGCCAGATCGCGCACCTGCTGTCCGTCGACGAAGAAGCGGATGTGGCGGCGTATCCGCCCCTGTTCGTCGATCATGCGGAAGGCGATGCCCGGATACTGCAGGTCGAGCGCGGCCACCACGTCGGCCAGCGTGGCGCCGTCGGCTTCGGCGTGCGCACTTTCGGTGTAGGAACGCAGCGCACTCGGTATCAGCACCTTCATGTGCGCGGCCGCTCCGCCACCTCGACGGCGTAGATGTCGGGCAGGTGGCGCGCGATGCAGTGCCAGTGCGCGCCCTCGTCGCTGCTCGCCCACAGTTCGCCGCTGGTGGTGCCGAAGTAGAGTCCGACCGAGGGCTGAGCATCTGCCGTCATCGCCTGCCGCTTCACCGTCCACCAGGCCTGTTCAGCCGGCAGGCCGGCGTCCTGACGCTGCCATTGCTCACCACCATCGCGGGTGACGAATACAGCCGGCTTCCCGCCCGGGCTGGTGCGCGGCCACACCGCGGTGCCGTCCATCGGGAACACCCAGGCGGTGTCCGGATTGCGCGGGTGCACCACCATAGGGAAACCGATATCGCCGACCTCGGCCGGCATGCCACCGCCGATGCGCCGCCAGCGCGTGGCCGGCCGGTCGAGCCGGTAGATGCCGCAGTGGTTCTGCTGGTAGAGCCGGTCCGGGTTGGCCGGGCACAGGCGAATGCAGTGCGGGTCGTGAAAGGTCGGCTGCGTCACGTCGAAACCCTCCACCACTTCGAGACCCTCGATCAGCGGCGCGAAGCTGCGACCGGCGTCGAAGGACTCGTGCACGCCGCCGCCCGACATCGCCATATACATATGCATCGGGTCGCGCGGGTCGACGATGATGGAGTGCAGCTTGGGACCGTCCGGCGTACCGTCCTGCGCCGTACCCATCCACTCCAGATATCGCGGGTCGTCGTTGATCGATGAGCACGGCGCCCACGTATCGCCGCCATCGTCGGAGCGGAACAGGCCCTGCGGACTGGTGCCGGCGTACCAGACGCCGGGCTGGCTGGGGTGCCCCGGCGTGAGCCAGAAGGTGTGATCGACACTGCGGCCCACGCCGCCATCGACCTTCGCGAAGGCCGGCGGCCGCGCGGCCTCGCTCCATGTCTGGCCGAAGTCGGTCGAGCGGAACATGGTCGGCCCGAGGTGGCCGGTCTTGGCTGCCGCCAGCAGCGTGCGGCCGTCACGCGGATCGAGTACCAGGTGGCTGATGATGTGACCGAGAAAATGCGGGCCATCGACCCGCCAGGTCTTGCGTTCGGCGTCGCCGTGATAGAGCCAGGCGCCCTTGCGGGTGGCGACCAGCAGGGTAACTGCAGATGGGGATGACATGGGCTTTCCTCCTTGTTCCGTGAGGGGCCGCGGCGCAGCACTGTGCCGCGGGACTACCCGGTCGACGAAGCACGCACCGGCATTTCGACATCGCAGCTCGTCATCGTTGCAGCTTTCGCGCCCCGGTCGCAAGATGACGTCATCGCATCGCCCGGGGAATTCCCATGCGTGTACTGGTCACCAACGCCGGCGACGACTTCCGCGTCAAGGCCTACGCCGGCACCAGCGGCGTGCTGCTGGCGATGGACGTCGACGCATCGCGACGCGCCGGCCTGCTCGGCTTCGCGATCGAGCAGAAGGAAGGCACGAAGGAGTGGCAGTGGCTGCTGAACAGTCTCACCTTCCCCGGCCGCGCGCACACGCTGGAAAAATGGGCGGCCACCCCGAGCAATCTGGCGCCGATACAGAAATTCCGCTGGGCCGATTACAGCATCGCGCCTGGCACCCGCTGCCGCTACCGCGTACATCTGGTGTACGGCAGCGCCGAGCGGCCTGAACTGGGCGAGTCACTGGAGCTGGCCGTCACCACCGACGACGGCAAGCCCAGGGGTCATGGCGTCGTGTTCAACCGGGCGGTCGCCGCCAGCCAGGCCTTCGGCCGCAAGTTTCCCGAGCTCGACGCGCTGCTGAGTCGCCCGGAGAACAAGGACCTGCCGATCGAGAAATGGCCGGCCGCGCCGCGCGACTGGCTGCAGAACGGCCTGCTCGACCGGTTGCTCGCCTTCATCGCCCGCGCCAAGGATTCAACCTGGGCGCTGGACATCGCGATCTACGAATACGAACTGAAGGCCATCGCCAGCGCCGTGCGGGCGGCGCACCGGCGCGGCGCGCAGGTGCGCGTGCTCTATCACGGCAAGGCCGGCGACGAACAGACGGTGCAGAACGAGGCGGCGCTGAAATCGATTCCGAAGGCGAAGAAGCGGGCGCGCCTCACTTCGAAAATCTTTCACCACAAGTACATCGTGCTGAGCAAGCTCGGCCGCGGCGGCACCCGCACGCCGCGCGCCGTATTGTGCGGCAGCACCAATTTCACCGAGAACGGCGTGTACCGGCAGGCCAATGTGGTGCACACCGCCGACGACAAGGCGGTGGCGGCCGACTATCTGGCGCTGTTCGAACAGATCTGGGCCGCGCCCGGCGACGTTGCCGCCACCCGCGCGTGGATCAACGAACACAACCCGGTCGCGCCGGCCGGCCGCATCTGGACCGGCTTCTCGCCGCGCTCCGGCGGCGGCGACCTTGCCGCCTTCGCCGACCTGATAAACGGCGCCAAAAGCGACCTGCTGTTCGCCACCGCCTTCGCGCTGCCGGAACCGATACTCGACGCCCTGCTCGGCAAGGCCAACGACCAGGTGCTGCGCTACGGCATCCAGAACAGCGCCAGCCGGATTACCGGCTTCCACGCCGATCGCACCGCCGAATTCACGACGCCGGCGCTCCTCAACAGCGGTCTGGAAGGCTGGGTCAAGGAAGGTCTGCGCGGCCAGCGCGGCAACCTGCTGGTGCACCTGAAAGCCATCGTCACCGACTTCACCACCGACCATCCGGTCATCCTCAGTGGCAGCCACAACCTCAGCGCCTCGGCCAGCAGCGGCAACGACGAGAACGTCCTCGTCATCCGCGGCGACACCGACCTTGCCGACCGCTACGGTCTGGAAGTGCTGCGCTTCTACGAGCACTACCGCTTCCGCTACTACGCGAAGCTGCTGAAACTGAAGGAGGCGAAGCCGCTGTCGCCGGATGACAGCTGGGCCGACGCCTATTACCGCAGGGGCAATCTGAAGATGCTGTCCAGGCTGCGCTTCTCCGGTCGCTGAAGTGCTGCGCTCATGCGCGAGCCGATATCTCCCAGCACGCCGCCGTGAAGCGCACCATTCCGTCGTCTTTGTAGGGCCGGAAAGCTTCGTGCAGCACGTCGATCACGCGTGCGCGGGTGTCTGCGTCGGCCTGCTGCAGCGCGACCCCGACCGGGCCGAGCAGCGTGAAGTAGCGTTCGAGCTCGGCGGCGGGCAGCGCGCATTCGATGTCGAGCGGATGGATGTCGACATCCTGCCAGCTGCTGCGCACCAGCACCTCGCGTACGAAAGTCCGGTCGGCGAAGGCGAACTGGCCCGGCGCGCCCGGGCGACGCGCGGGCAAGTCGGGCAGCAGCGGTGCGGCCGCGCGCTCGGCGGTGGTCATGAAGGCGTTCTCGTCGCCGCCGCGCCAGGCGATGGCGTGCAGCGCACCGCCGCCGCGCAGCGCCGCGCGCAGGTGGGCAAACGCATCGACCGGGCGCTCGAAGAACATGACGCCGAAGCGCGACACGATGAGGTCGGCGGCGCCGGGGGCGAAGTCATGCCGTGCGGCATCGGCGCAGACGAAGCACGCGGCCGAAGCGCTGGCCAGCGCGCGGGCACGGGCCGCGGCGATCATCGGCGCCGACACATCGACACCGACGCAGTGCGCTCCGCTGTCCAGTGCCTCGGCCAGCGCCAGCGTGGTGGCGCCGGTACCGCAGCCGACGTCGATCACGCTGCGCGCGGACCTCGTCCGTGCCCCCGCGACCAGCCGTTCGGAGAAAGACGCGAACAGCGCATCGAGCAGCGGCTGTGCCTGCACCCAGGCGTCTCCGGCCGGACCGTTCCACAAAGCTGACTGCGCGTCGCCGTGCGTCGTTGAAGCATCCATCGTTTCTCTCCTGACTTGCCCGCGATGTGCGGTGTGAGCACTATGCAAATTCAAGTCGACTTGAGGTCAAGCCCATGAGCGATCTGGATATCGCCGAAGTGGCGCAACGCGCCGGCGTCACCGCGGCGACCCTGCGTTTCTACGAGGAAAAGGGGCTGATACGTTCGATCGGCCGGCGCGGTCTGCGCCGCGTATTCGGCGAGGGCGTGCTGGAAAGACTGGCCCTGATTTCGCTGGGCCGCGCCGCCGGTTTCTCGCTGGACGAGATCGGCCGCATGTTTTCGCCCGGCGGCACGCTGGATATCGACCGTGGGCTGCTGGCCGAACGCGCGGACGAAATCGAACACACGATACGCAGGCTGAGCGCGCTGCGCGACGGCCTCCGGCACGCCGCGGCCTGTCCTGCGCCCAGCCATCTGGAATGTCCGACCTTCCGCCGCATCCTGCGCGCGGCGGAATCGAAGTCGCTGATGCGACGCCTGCCTTCGCCCCGCAGGACGGTCTGAACTCAAGCCGCAGCGCGCCGCCCGAAATCGGCCGCGTCGATGCCGAACCACGCGACGCCCGGCGTCTTCTCGACGACGATGCATTCGCCGTCGAGCCGGTAAGTCAGTTGCAGGTGGTGACGCGGGCTGGACAGCACCGCCGGATTGAATACCGCAAAGTTCTCGCCCTCGGGCCGGCGCACCGACTGCACAACCAGGCCGGGATGGCCTTCGCGGTGGATGCGCGCGCCGACCGACTGCGGGAAGCTGTAATCGAGCGGATGCAGCAGATCCGGCCAGTCGGCCGTGAGCGGCCGGAAATCCAGCAATGCAGCGGCGCAGCCCACGACATAGACCTTGCGCTCGGCCGCCACCGATTCGCGCTCGAAACCGGCGTCGGCCAGCAGACCGTTGCGCCAGTGCCAGGCGGACTCATAGACCGTGGTCTCGACCGACTCCGAGCCGTACCAGACGCCGTGACGGCCGTCGGAAAAGCGGCTGGCCTGCCAGTTCTGGAAAGGCCAGGCAATGGCGTTGAACCACTCGGCGTCCTCGAACGGACGGTGCAGCACCGGCGTAGCCGAGCGGTAAGGCGGCGGCTTGGCGTCGCCCTCCACCTTCTGCGCCAGCAGCCACTCGGCCGGATCCTCGGTCAGGTCATCGAACAGGTCCTGCGAACTGCGCAGCGACACGATGTTGCGGAACACGTCGCGCTGCACCTCGGCCAGCGCGAGGCGGGCGAACAGATCGCCGAGACTCACTGGCCGCGCGCCCGATCCAGATAGGCGCGCACCATCAGCAGCCCGGCAAAGCCCCACTCCTTCACCACCTCGACCGGGGTGAGGTTGTCGAAAGCGCGGTTGCGCGTACTCATCCAGCGATAGGCGAGGTCGCGGTTCTGCGGGAACAGCAGGCGCAGGTTCTTGTGGATGCCCAGCAGATGACCGACCCGCTCGTACTGGTCGCGGCTGGTGCCGATCGGCTCGCCGCGCCGGTAGCGCGCCAGCGCCGCCCGGTTGCTGGCGGCGATGCCAAGCAGCGCGGCCTGGTCTTCGGTGCCGAGCTTCCAGTGATCGAGCAGGGTCATGATCATGCGGGCCAGTGCGCCCCGGTCTTCCGAAGCGCTGATTCCCTTGTCTGCGATGGCGCCCATGACGGCTGTCCTCCGTGATTCAGAATCAAGCTGAAGCATAGCCCATTTGTTTCGATTCACACGATATTTGTTCCCATGGAAACAAACATTCAGGAACAGCGCCCACGCAGTTGCTTCAGCGCAAGGCCTCGGCCATCGCCTCGCCCATGCGCACCGAACGGCCCGGCAACCAGTCGGCGCGGGCGCGCAGCACGCCCTTCGGGAACAGCATGACGACGGTCGAGCCGAGCAGGAAGCGGCCCATCTCCTCGCCGCGGGCGAGCCGGATGTCCTGATCGTCGTAACGCCACTCGCGCAGGGTTCCGCTGCGCGGCGGATTGATCAGCCCATGCCACACGGTCTGCATGCTGCCGACCACCATGGCGCCGACCAGTGTCAGCACGAAGGGGCCGAAGTCCGAATCGAACAGGCAGACCACGCGTTCATTGCGCGCGAACAGGCCGGGCACGCCCGCCACCGTCGCCGGGTTCACCGAGTAGAGGCTGCCCGGTACATGGACCATGCGCCGGAGCCGCCCGGCACAGGGCATGTGGATGCGGTGGTAGTCCTTCGGGCTCAGGTAGATCGAGATCGCTTCGCCGCCGTCGAAAAGATCGACCAGCGCCGCGTCTCCGCCCACCAGCGCACGTGCGCTGTAGGGGTGCCCCTTCACCTGCAGCAAGGTGTCGCCATCGAGCTGCACGCAGTCGATCACGGTGCCATCGACCGGGCTGACGAAGGGCGCGTCGGCCAGCGGACGGGCGCCTTCGCGCAGCGCGCGGGTGAAGAAATCGTTGAAGCAGGCGTAGTCCGCGGGGTCAGGCCGAGCGGCCTCGCTCATGTCCACGCCGTACTTGCGGATGAACCAGGGAATGATGCCGCGGGTCCAGGGTGCCCGCGAATTCGCCACGAATTCGGCGAAACGCGTCAGTGCCTGCTTGGGCATGCCGTGCTGGGCCAGCACGAAAAGGCGATCACGAAGATCAGGTGACGGCATTGTCGGGTCTCATGTGGGGGTGCCTCCCCGGGCGGATACGCAGGACGGGTGGCAACACGGCCGCGAGCTGCTAAACAGGAAAGCCCCGATTTTCTGGCCCCGCATATTAATTGAAGCATGGGCCACCGGCATGCGCCGCGCCCACCGATGAACGCATCGTCTGCCGGTCAGCCGGTCGCCGAACGGAATCGCCACCGCCGGTCGGATGCGCTATCGAAGCACATGTCCCGATGCTAGGCTCATAACTTCATCCAACCCGACGCCCAGGCTGGCCCACCGCAGCGTGCGGCTGCACCGGTGTCATTGAAAGAGGAGCGGAACATGAACAGAGCCACTTCGGCACTGCTTTGCCTCGGCCTGATCGCCAGTCCCTGCGCATGGTCCGCCAGCGGACAGATCGACAGCTTCGGCGCCAGCCAGACCACGGTGCAGGCCGGCAGCACGGTGGATTTCTTCGTGTCCTTCAGCGTGAACACCTCGTCGCGTAACGACGGCGGGAATGATCCGGTCGAACCCCCACCGGTCGAGGGTTACCAGGAATGGATGATGAACTGGTACTGGTACGAGGCCGAAACGGTGACGGCCGTCTACCTGCAGGCCGCCGGCCAGAACTTCAACGACTATCCCGCTGGGTCGCCCGGCAGCTCATATGCCAACGGCTGGACCTTCTCGGTACTGTTCCCGACCGCCGGCACCTTCGACATTGTCGTCGGCGGCGGATGGAGCGCCACGAACGCCATCTCTTCCGGCAGCGAGATCGCTTACCGGGATTGCATGAGCGATGGGGGCGGCGGGCTGAGCTGCTCGTCATGGCAGTACAGCTATCCGCAGTACGACGACTTCTCGTCGACCGACGGCTCATTCGATGGCAAGTCGATCACCATCAACGTCACAGCGGTGCCCGAGCCGATGACAGCCGCACTCTGGCTGGCTGGTCTCGGATGCCTGCTGACCGCCAGCCGCCGCCGGCGCCCCTGAACGGCCCGGCCTCCTCGCCAGCGGGAGGCATCAAAGCGGAACACGCGATGCGTCGGGCGCCGGAGCCCGCCGGCGACGGAAGGGAACGGCACGCGTCCGGCACAGGGCCGGGCACAATGCGACGACATGGCAACATCTTCGCCCAGGCAAGGTCTGCCTGCCGCACAGGTGTCGGCCGCCCTTACCTACCCTGTGCGGGTCCGTTTCCGTCCCATTTCCATCGCACGCGCATGAGCAAGGCCTCCTTCTCCAACCGACTCCCCGCCGCCGCCACCGTCCGCGTGCGCGGCGCCCGCGAACACAATCTGAAGGACATCGACGTCGATCTGCCGCGCGACGCGCTGGTGGCGTTTTCCGGCGTATCCGGGTCCGGCAAGTCCTCGCTCGCCTTCGGCACGCTGTATGTCGAGGCGCAGCGGCGCTATCTGGAATCGGTGGCGCCGTACGCACGCCGGCTGATCGATCAGGCCGGCGTGCCGGATGTCGACAGCATCGAGGGCCTGCCGCCGGCGGTGGCGCTGCAGCAGCAGCGCGGCACACCGGGCGCGCGCTCATCGGTGGGCAGCGTGACCACGCTGTCCAGCCTGCTGCGCCTGCTCTACTCGCGCGCCGGCCGCTACCCGGCACGCCAGCCCATGCTGCAGGCCGAGGACTTCTCGCCCAACACGCCACAGGGCGCTTGCCCGGACTGCCACGGTCTGGGGCGCGTGTTCGAGGTGAGCGAAGACACGCTGGTGCTCGATCCGTCGCTGACCATACGCGACGGTGCGGTCAGCGCCTGGCCGCCGGCCTGGCACGGCCAGAACCTGCGCGACATTCTGGTCAGCCTGGGCATAGACATCGACACGCCGTGGGCGAAGCTGCCGCGCAAGGTGCGCGACTGGATCCTGTTCACCGACGAACAGCCGGTGGTACCGGTGTATGCCGGCTTCACGCCGGAGGAAACGCGTCTCGCGCTGCGGCGGAAGATGGAGCCGAGCTATCAGGGCACCTTCACCAGCGCACGTCGCTACGTGCTGCACACCTTCGCCAGCACCCAGAGCACGCTGATGAGAAAGCGAGTGTCGCGCTACATGCGCGCGAGCGACTGCCCGGCCTGCGACGGCAAGCGGCTCAAGCGGGAAGCGCTGGCGGTCACCTTCGCCCGGCTGGACATCGGTGCACTGTCGCGCCAGCCGCTGTCCGAGGTGGCACGCCTGCTGGCACCGGCTGCCGCCGGCGAGGCGGATGCACGGCTGCCGGAGGAAAAGCGCCTCGCCGCCCAGAGGCTGGCCGGCGACGTGGTCGACCGCATCGAGGTGCTGCTGCGGCTGGGCCTGGGTTACCTGACGCTGGAACGCAGCACGCCCACGCTGTCGCCGGGCGAACTGCAGCGGCTCAGACTGGCCACCCAGCTGCGCTCGCAGCTGTTCGGCGTGGTCTATGTGCTGGACGAACCCTCCGCCGGCCTGCACCCGGCAGACGGCGAAGCGCTGTTCGACGCGCTGCTGCAGTTGAAGCAGGCCGGCAACAGCGTGTTCGTGGTCGAGCACGACCTCGACATGATCCGCCGCGCCGACTGGGTGGTCGATGTCGGCCCGGGCGCGGGCAGCGAGGGCGGACGCATCGTATACAGCGGTCCGCCCGCCGGTCTGGCCGGCGTCGCAGTGTCAGCCACTGCGCGCTTCCTGAAGTCGGATCTGCCGCCGGTGCGCACACCGCGAACGCCATCAGGCTGGCTGGCGCTGCACGACGTGAGCCGCAACAACCTGCTGCGGCTGGACGCGCGCATTCCGCTCGGCGTGCTGTGCGCGGTGACCGGCCTGTCCGGCTCCGGCAAGTCCAGCCTGATCAGCCAGGCTCTTGTCGAACTGGTGGCCGAACACCTGGGCCACGTGGTCGAAGCGGAGTCCGAACACGACGACGGCGAGCAGCCGCCGGTCGACAGTGCGCCGACCGAAGGCCGGCTGGGCGAAGGCGCGGACGCGATCCGCCGGCTGGTGCGCATAGACCAGAAGCCGATCGGCCGCACGCCGCGCTCCAACCTCGCCACCTATACCGGACTGTTCGACGAGGTGCGCAAGCTGTTCGCGCAGACGCCGGCTGCCCGCAAGCGCGGCTACGACGCCGGGCGCTTCTCGTTCAACGTGGCCAAGGGCCGCTGCCCGACCTGCGAGGGCGAAGGCTTCGTCAGCGTCGAACTGCTGTTCATGCCCGGCGTGTACGCGCCCTGCGCCGACTGCCACGGCACCCGCTACAACCCGGCCACGCTGGCCGTGTGCTGGCAGGGCCGCAACATCGCCGAGGTGCTGGACCTCACCGTCGATCAGGCCGTGGAGGTGTTTGCGGACGAACCCCGGGTGCGCGCCCCGCTCACGCTGCTGAGCCGGCTCGGCCTGGGCTATCTGCGGCTGGGCCAGCCGGCGACCGAACTGTCGGGCGGCGAGGCGCAGCGCATCAAGCTCGCCACCGAACTTCAGCGCAGCGGACGAGGCGGCACGCTTTACGTGCTGGACGAACCGACCACCGGCCTGCATCCGGCCGACGTCGAACGCCTGCTCGTCCAGCTCGAAGTACTGGTCGACGCCGGCAACAGCGTGGTGCTGGTCGAACACGACATGCGGCTGGTGGCGCGCGCGGACTGGGTGATCGACATGGGGCCGGGCGCCGGCGCCGAGGGCGGGCGCATCGTCGCCGAGGGACTGCCGGCCGACGTGGCAAAGGCGAAAGGCAGCCGCACCGCGCCCTATCTGCGGCGGGCACTGGAAGGCGGGCGCGGGAAAGAGTGAGAGGTCCGCTCGGACCCCAGTCTCAGGCGTAGGTATCGATGATGTTCTTGCTGGCGGGCGGCGCAGGCTGAGGGGTCGGCAGTGCCTGCAGCAGTTGCGCGGCGTTCGACGCCTGAATGTCCAGTGCCTTTCTGAGCACCAGGGTGCCGGCGGCGTCGGCCACCTTCTGCTGCGACATCGAGGTAGCGGCGCTGGCGATTGCGGAAACGTCCATGTGATCTCTCCTGCGCCGACGACCGGCGCGCAGACAGTCTTAACGACCTGCAGCGCGCCGGCTTGAACGCGGACCGATCACTGCCGCTCGCATCACGCCGCGGCGTCAGCGTCCGCCACGATCATGCCCGCGCCCACCGTGTTGTAGGTACTGTCGTCGATGACGACGAAAGCACCGGTCGAACGGTTCTGCACATAAGGATCGGCGAACACCGGATGCGCCAGCTTGAAGCGCACGCGGGCGATGTCGTTCATCACCAGCCGTTCGGCGGGCATACGCTCCAGTGTATTCACGTCGAGCCGATGATCGATGGCCACCAGCTTCGCCCTGACCTCGCGCGTCGTATGGCGGATCAGGTAGGTGCGGGCGCGGTCCATCGGCAGATCCGACAGCCAGCACAGGTCTGCGCTGATCTGGCGCAGCACCTGCGGCGCTTGCCCGGGCGCCACGATCATGTCGCCGCGCGACACGTCGATGTCGTCATCGAGCAGCAGCGCGACCGACTGTTCGGCGCCGGCGTGCGCAAGCGCTTCGCCGCCGATCTCGATGGCGCGGACCGTGGTGCTCAGGCCGGAGGGCAGCACGCTCACCGTATCGCCGACCGCGATGCGTCCGGCCTCGACCCGGCCCATGAAGCCGCGGTAATCGTGCAACGCAGGATTCGCCGCGTCCTGCGGACGGCAGACCCACTGCACCGGAAAGCGGAACGGGTGGGCGTGCGGTGCCACCGCTGCCGGCGCGCTTTCCAGCATCTCCATCAGCGTGGGCCCGTCGTACCAGTGGAGGTGTTCGCCACGGTCGACCACCATGTCGCCGCGCAGGGCGGACATCGGCACGAAGCGCGCCTGCCCGAAGCCGACGCCGGCCGCGAACGCGAGGAAGTCGTCGCGGATGCGCTCGAACACCGGCTGCGCGAAGTCGACCAGATCCATCTTGTTCACCGCCACCACCAGCTGCGGTATGCCGAGCATCGCCGCCAGCTGCGCATGGCGACGGGTCTGCGTCAGCACGCCGCGGCGCGCGTCGATCAGGATGATGGCCAGATCGGCGGTCGACGCAGCGGTGACCATGTTGCGCGTGTACTGCTCGTGCCCCGGCGCATCGGCGATGATGAACTTGCGCCGGCCCGACGAGAAATAGCGGTAGGCGACATCGATGGTGATGCCCTGTTCGCGCTCCGCCTGCAGACCGTCGGTCAGCAGCGACAGGTCGATCGCTTCCATGCCGCGGCGTGCCGACGTGCGCTCGATCGCCTGCAGCGTGTCGGCGAGGATGGCCCGGCTGTCGTGCAGCAGGCGGCCGATCAGCGTGCTCTTGCCGTCGTCCACGCTGCCGCAGGTCAGGAAGCGCAGCAGGCCCTTGTCTTCAGATGTACTCATATGCGGTCCTCGATGACCGGTCGCAGCGCGGCCGGTGCTCAGAAATAGCCTTCACGCTTGCGCTGTTCCATCGACGCGTCGCCGGTCTGATCGTCCAGTCGCGTGGCACCACGTTCGGTCAGGTCGGTGCTCGCGGTTTCGATAAGGATGCGCGCGACGGTATCGGCATCCGACTCGACCGGCGCCGTGCAGGAAATGTCGCCGACAGTGCGGAAACGCACCCGCCGTAAGACGACCTGCTCACCAGGCCGCGGCAGGCTGGTCAGTTCGCCGCTGGCCAGCGGCACGTTCACCGGCACCGGCAGACCGTTGCGCAGCACCACCTCGCGCTCGTGCGCGAAATAGATGGACGGCAAGGCCAGCCGCTCGCGCTCTATGTATTGCCAGACGTCGAGTTCGGTCCAGTTCGAGATCGGAAAGGCGCGCACGTTTTCGCCCACATGGGTGCGGGCGTTGTAGAGGTTCCACAGTTCGGGGCGCTGGTTCTTCGGATCCCACTGACCGAATTCGTCGCGGAAACT
Source organism: Methyloversatilis sp. NSM2 (assembly GCF_038066675.1). Classification (NCBI taxonomy): domain Bacteria; kingdom Pseudomonadati; phylum Pseudomonadota; class Betaproteobacteria; order Nitrosomonadales; family Sterolibacteriaceae; genus Methyloversatilis; species Methyloversatilis sp. NSM2. The sequence goes on along the minus strand of NZ_JBBUKV010000001.1, from coordinate 200,926 downwards.
CATGATGCGTTCCTTGGCGCGCGCCTTCTCCTCGTCACGCCGGGCGCCGCCGATGCAGCCGTCGAAGCCGAACTCCTCGATCGCTTCAAGCAGCGTGACCGACTGGTGCCGGTTTCGCGATTCGTCGGCGTGCTTGAGTACGACCGAACCGCGACGGATCGAATCCTCGACCGAACGCACGATGAGCCGCTCGCCCAGTTCGGCGGCGCGGCGGTCGCGGAACTCGATCACCTCGCGATAGTTGTGGCCGGTGTCGATGTGCAGCAGAGGGAAGGGGAAGCGACCGGGCCGGAAGGCCTTCTCGGCGATGCGCAGCAGGCAGACCGAATCCTTGCCGCCGGAGAACAGCAGCGCCGGGCGGGCGCACTGGCCGGCCACCTCGCGCATGATGTGGATGGCCTCGGCCTCCAGCCAGTCCAGATGCGACAGGCTGGCGTCGTCGCGCAGTGTGGGTACGGGTGCATTCATGACAGGAACCTCACTGGACGGGAACAGCGGATGGCGCGGACGCCTCGGTCGCTGCGCCGCCGGTGAAAGGCAGCGACTGCCACTGGCCGGCTGCGTAGCGCAGCATCCGGGCGCCGTCGAAGCGCCACAGATGCAGCCAGCCGTTGTCGACCAGCTGGCGCACCACGGCATGCTTGCCGAGCACGCGTTCGATGGCGGCCGCCGTCGCGTCGATCGCGACGGTCAGGCGCACCGGTTCGTGCACCCAGCGCTCGCCGTCGTGCAGCGACTGCCGCGACAGGCCGATGCGCAGATCGCCGCCGTTGCCTTCGAACACGCCGATGCGCCCGCCGACCACGTTGTGCAGCAGCTTGTTGCCGCTGCCGAAGTGCGCCGGTGCGCAGGTCGAAGCGTGGTACTGCCAGTTGATCCAGTGCGTCACCAGCATCGGCGCGGTCATCAGCAGTTCGAGCAGGCTGCCGTCGGCATCGCGCGCGCTGTCGTAGTCGTGCAGGAAGGTACGCCCGTTCAGCACCGCCGATTCGCTGCGCGCACGCGGCGCGATGATGAAGGCGGCGTTGCCGGCCAGGCCCCACTCCGGCCGCGTCTGCGCACCGTCGTTGGCGCGGCGGCGCAGCTGTGACAGCAGCGCGCCATGACCGGCGCGCGGGTCCAGGCCGAGGCTGGCGGCGCGCTCGCGCCTGACCTGGTCGCCGGCGTGGGCGAACACCGGCTCCAGACGCTCCCAGCGGGCGCGCGCCTCGGCCGGCAGCAGGTCGAGATCGAAGCCTTCGATCTCATCGGTCGTCGTGTTGTGCAGCCCGGCGACGAACACCGTCACGGCGGGGATGTCGATGCCACGCTGCACCAGCGCCGCACGCACTCCGGCATCGTTGAGCAGGCGTGCCAGCGCGCGGGCATTCACCTCGCCGGTCTGTCCGCAGCAGGCGCCACAGTCGAGCGCGGCGGCATGCGCGTTGTTGGCGCTCTGGCTGCCGTGACCGATCAGCAGCACCAGCGGCGCCAGTTCGCGCTCCAGACCCATCGCGCGCAGCACGCGCTCGGCCAGCGCCACCCGTGCGTCGAGATCCAGCCCGTCCAGCGTCGGGCGGCACAGTTCGCGATAGCGCGACGGCAGGCCGTCGAGATCGTCGCGCGCACGCGCCTCGCGTGACGGATGCAGCCAGCGCGCCAGCTTGCCAACATAGCCGACGCCGGCCGCTTCGACGAAGGAGAAAGCCGCTCCCGGCCAACGACTCGCCGACCGCCACGAGCGCCGACCGGCGAACTGACGCTGGCGCGCCGTGGCCGCCGCGACATCGAGCGGATCACCGCCGCTGCCGCCGTCGATGCGATCGGTCACCTCGATCGCCGGAGCCAGCAGTCCGGGCAGTTGCGGGCGGCGGGCGTCGGTGGCGAAGGGCGTGTAGGCGATGGGCAGGCCGAAGAAGCCGGCAAAACCGAGCGTGCGCATGCCCGGCCACACCGCCTCCAGTGCCCGGCGCATCGGTTCGCTGCGCACGTCGATGCAGAAGGCCGCCTGCACCTCCGGCCGCGTCGCCGGCGCGTCCAGTACCTGCGGGCTGCTGGCGCAGGCCAGTCGCAGCGCCAGATCCCGCTGGTAGGCCGTGTCGAGCGCCGACTGCCATATTTCGTCGATGCGCAGCATGTCCTCGGCGCGGGCGAGCGTCGCCGGTGCCTCGGCCCAGGCCGCCTGCACCGCGGCAAAGGAACGTTCCGCCGACTGGTCGCAGTGGCCTTCGAGCAGCAGCGCGCCCCAGGCCAGCCGGATGGCCAGCAGATCGCGCAGGTGCGGGTCCGCACCGCCGCGCTGCGCGGCCTCCCAGCCGAGATAGGCGCACCACGACGCCCAGCCGTTCACCGTCAGCAGCACCGCCTCGAGGTAGTCGGCCCATGCCTGCTCCGGCAGGCCCAGGCGCTGCAGCACCCAGCGCTCGGCCTCGACGCGGTCGGCCGGCAGCGCATGCAGCCGCCGGTTCAGATCGGGCAGACCCATCAGCACGCCGATGCCGTGGTCGTGGCTCAGCGTGTCGCGCCAGAAGGCATACAGACCGCCGCCGCGCTCGGGCTGCCAGTCGGCCTGGTGCTCGTCAAAATAGGCGGCGCAGGTCTGGCTGACCTGATGGGTGATGGCCTGTCGCCAGGACAGCCGCTGGTGGCGCGCCGGGTCGTCGTCGAGCACGTCGATCAGCAGCGGCAGCCGGGGCAGTTCGGGTGTCAGGTCGAGGGCGGCGACGCAGGTGGCGGCATCCAGTCCGTCGGTCGTGCCCGGCGGCAGCGAGGTCAGTGCAGCCGTCAGGTCAGCCGCGGTGACGCGACCGCTGCGCCAGGCCTGCTGCAGAAGGTCGCGCGACGGAAACACCGGTATGCCAGCCAGTACCGCCATCCGTGCGGCGACCGTGCGCACGCTGTGGCCGATGCGCGACCAGTGTGGATTGACGGCGATCGCCCGGTCCAGCGGCCAGGCTGGCGCGATCGCGGCGCAGGCGGTGGAACAGGCGGCATCGATACGGCGCTGCAGCAGGTCGTCACGCGGCGCATCGATCGGCGCGACGAAGTCACAGGGCGGCTGCGTACGGACGGCTTCGGGGGCAGAGGTCTGCATCATCATCTCCAGGCGATCGAATCAGGGCTGCGCGGGGGCGAGGTCGGCGTCGCCGGTGCGGCCGGCGGCGACGGGCGGAATCCAGCGGGTAGGCCACAGCGTCAGCGTGAGACGGGTGTAGAACTCATCGACGTAGAAGCCGGCGTAACTCAGACGTCGCCAGGCGGACAGCCACTGCGGCCGGGTCTGCAGCACGACCATCCAGCCGTAGAGCAAGGTCATGCCGGCCAGCGTGACGAGGCCGGCAACCTCGTCGGGCCGGTCGTTGAGGCCGAGCGGCAGCCGATGCGCGACACCGGCGGCCAGCGTCAATCCGGCCACGGCAACGAGACCGGCAGCGCCCTGCCAGAGCGCAGCACGCGTGCGCTCGGTAGCGGACGGCAGCCACAGCAGAGGCGCCCAGGCCAGCGCCAGAACCAGCGTCCACCACTGCGGCCAGTGCGCACCCGCCAGCCACGCTGTCGCCAGCACGGCCGCGCCAGTGATCAGCGGCGCCAGCAGCAGGCTGGGCAGCGCGGCACGCTGTTCGCCCAGCATCCTGCGCAGCCGCGTATCCCGAACCACACCGGAGGCGGCGAGGAAGGCGTGCGCTTTGTACAGCGAGTGGCCGATCAGGTGCAACGCGGCGAACATGTACAGGCCAAGGCCGCACTCAAGCACCATGAAACCCATCTGCGCCACGGTTGACCAGGCCAGCCTGACCTTGATGCTCACCCGCGTCAGCATGACCATGCCGGCCAGCAGCGCGGTCGCCAGACCGGCGATCACCAGCAGCCAGCGCGCAGCGGGCACCGCATCGAGAAGCGGCGAGAAGCGGATCAGCACGACACCACCCAGATTGACGACGCCGGCGTGCAGCAGGGCCGACACCGGGGTCGGCGCCTCCATCACCTGGATGATCCAGCCGTGCGCCGGCAGCAGCGCGGTGCGCAGGATGACCGCGATAGCGACGCACAGCGCGCTCGCCTGCAGTGCCACCGATGCGCCGTGCGCGTCAAGATGGCGCCACAGCTCCGACAATGAGCCGCTGCCGACCTCGTTCCAGGCCAGCGCCGCAGCGATGATCAGCAGGACATCGGCGAGACGGTCGGCCAGGCTCTTCTTGTGCGCCGCAAGCAGCGCGAACGGGCGGTCGCCGTAGAAGCACAGCAGGCGCTGCAGCGCGACGCCGACCAGCGCCCAGGCGGCGATCAGCAGAACCCAGTGGTCGGCGATCAGCATCAGGTGCACCGCGACCAGCACGCCCGACAGCGCCGCCACGTAGCGGCGCTGTCCTGCCTCGCCCTGCAGATAGCGCGACGAGAACACGCCGATAACGGTACCGACCGCCTGCACCAGGATGGCCATCGCTGCGGTGAACGGGCCGAGCGCGATCCAGCCGTCGAGGCGCGGACCGGGCAGATCGCTTGCCAGCCACAGCAGCAGCGGCGTGGCCAGCGCCGCCAGCAGCGCGACCGCGGACAGCTGCGTGAAGCAGCGCCAAAGTGGCGCATCGTCGCGACCGCGCAGCCGGCTCAGCAGCATCGGCAGGGACATCAGCAGGGCGGGCAGCAGCGCGCCGGCCCCCGACTTCAGACTGTATGGATCCATTCCACATCTCCTCGATAGCACTGGCATCGATGATGTGGCGCAGCAAACGTTCTGTAAAATACAATGAAAAGAATATTTCGTTCTTTTAATCAGAACAATGAATCTCGAACAGCTCAACTTTCATCACCTGCTCTACTTCTGGCGCGTCGCCCGGACCGGCCACCTGACGCGCGCGGCACAGGAACTGCACGTGTCGCAGTCGGCACTGTCGGCGCAGATCCGGCAGCTCGAAGAGCGCCTCGGCGAGCCGCTGTTCGAGCGCAGCGGAAGAAGTCTGATACTTACCCACACCGGGCAGATGGTGATGTCCTACGCCGAGGACATATTCGGACTGGGGCAGGAAATGCTGGGCCGGCTGCAGGGCCGCGCCGACGGGATGATCCGGCTGCGGGTCGGCAGCGTGGCCACGCTGTCGCGCAACTACCAGGAGAACTGGATACGGCCGCTGCTGACCGATCCGACGGTCGTGCTGACGCTGGAATCCGGCCAGATCGACGGCCTGATCGACCGGCTGATCACGCATCAGCTCGACGTCGTGCTGGCCAACGAAGCGGTCGCTGCCGACGCGAACCGCCCGCTCCACTGCCGCTTCCTCGGCAGCCAGGAAATCTGTCTGGTCGGCCCCGCCGCCCGCGGCCGGACCAAGGCGATGCGCCTGCCGGACGATCTCGACGGCGTCGACGTCGCGCTGCCCGGTCCGCGCCACGCGCTGCGCGCGCAGTTCGACGCCCTGTGCATGTCGGCCGGCGTCCGCCCTCGCCTGCGCGCCGAGGTCGACGACATGGCCATGCTGCGCCTGATCGCCCGCGACAGTGGCTGGCTCACCGTGCTGCCCGAGGTGGTGGTGCAGGACGAACTGCGCACCGGCGTCCTGGTGATGCTGGGCCGCTCGGCCGAACTGCGGGAGCACTTCTACGCCATCACGACCGCCCACCGTCACCGCATCGAGCGGCTGGAAAGCCTGCTCGCGGGGTCCAGCCCACCGTCGGAACAACCGACGGGCGGCCGGTGAAGCCAGCCGCGCCGTCATCCATTACCATTCTGTTGCAACTGCAACACGCCGCAACGGCTGTCGCACAGACGATTGACACGGCGGCGCGATGATCCGCAATGCACCGTACCGTCTCGCGGTGCCGGAAAGGTGATCGATCATGAATTCGCAGAGAGCAGCGGCCGCCGCACTGGCACTCGGACTGCTCGCGACCAGCAACGCGTGGGCGGACCGCGGCCACCGCCACGGGCATCGTCACGGACGCACCCACGTCGACATCGGCGTGGGCTTTGTCTTCGGGTCGGGCCATTACCGCCCCTGGTACGGCCCGTCACCCTTCTACTATCCCCCGCCCTACTACTACGGTCCGGCCTACTATCCGCCGGTGGTGATCGAGCGCGCGCCGCCGGTCTATGTCGAACGCGATCCGCAACCGGTCGCCCCGGCGCCTTCGATGTCGCCGCCCCCGCCGCCGCCGAGCACCTGGTACTACTGCGCATCGGTCAACGGCTACTACCCTTACGTCACGGAATGTCCGGAAGGCTGGCAGAGCGTGGCGGCGCAGCCGCCGCGATGAGGTGCGCGCGATGAGGAAGTTTCAACATGCAGCGCTTGCCGCACTGACGCTCACCCTGCTCGCCGGCTGCGCGACGACGCCCAGCGGTCCGAGCGTGATGGCACTGCCGGGCACTGGCAAGAGCTTCGACCAGTTCCGTCACGACGATGCGCTGTGCCGCGAATACGCGCGCGAACAGACCGGTGGCACCGACGCCAGCGAAGCCGCCCGCGACGCCGGCGTGCGCAGCGCAGCAGTCGGTACCGCGGTCGGCGCCGCTGCCGGTGCGTTGATCGGAGGTCGTGAAGGTGCCGGCGTCGGAGCCGGCACCGGCCTGATCATGGGCGGCGCCATCGGCAGCGAAGCGGCACAGAGTTCGGCCCGCGGTACGCAGCGCAGCTATGACCAGGCCTACATCCAGTGCATGTACGCCAAGGGCCAGCGCGTGCCGACGTCCGGCCGCTTCGCCGACCGCGGCACCGGCGCGTCGGCACCAGCGCCCGCGCCGGCGCTGCCGGGACGGGCGAATGCGCCCTATCCACCGCCACCACCAGGACATCAGCCACCCGCCGCGTCGACACCGCCTGCCGCAGCGCAGTCCGGGCGCGGCAACTGGTACTACTGCGCGTCGGCACGCGAGTACTACCCCTATGTCAGAACCTGCCGGGAAGGATGGCAGGTGGTGGAAGCCGCTCCACCGCCAACGGCTCGCTGAAGGCCTTCAGGCGGCACGACGCGCGTGCCCGCGATAACGAAAAAGGCCGGCTGAACGCCGGCCTTTTCACTGCGCGCGAAGGAACTTAACGACGGCGTGCGGCAAAGCCGACCAGCGCCAGACCCGCCAGCATCAGTGCATAGGCTTCCGGCTCCGGCACGACGGCCACACCGCTGAAGCTCATTTCCGATACCGAGTAGGCGCTGTCGCCACCCATGGCGTAGATGCGCGCATAGCGGGCGGCCACCGACGGGAAGTCGATGGTGGCCTGGTATTCGGTGTCGCCGGCAACGCTGGAGATGATTTCGCTGCCGAAATTGGATTGACCTTCGAAAGCGAGGTTGGTGAACAGCGTGTTCCAGTTCAGGCCGTCGGTCGACACCTGCACCTGGTAGAAGTCATTGTGATCGACGCCGAGCAGCACGTCGGTCAACGTGTAGAGCTGGCCGAAATCGAGCGTGAAGGTGGCGCCGGATGCGCCTTCCTGGCCCGACCAGGATACGGCGTCGACGGTGTAGAGCGTCAGCTCGGGTGCGACGTAACCATCGGCGAGGATGGACAGGTCGACCCCGTCGATCGAGTAGCTGCCGGTGGCGGAGGCGTTGGTCGGCGTGATCGGGGCGGCGGCCCAGGCGGAAGATGCGGCCAGCAGGGAGGCGGCGACAAGCAGGGACTTCATCGGGATGTCCTTATCGGTGAATTGCGTCGGCCACCTTGAAGCAAGACATGCACCACGCGAACAAGCCATTGATTCGAATCGGATTCGCTACGCATTTAGCGCCGTGATGTCAAAACCGCCGACATCGGTAGTGCTCAGCCCATGGCGGGTTCGGGCGGCCGCACCAGCATGGCCACCGCCTGGGCCGCGATGCCTTCACCGCGACCGGTGTAACCCAGCTTTTCCGAGGTCTTGCCCTTCACGTTCACCGCATGCGGCGGGATGCCGCAGTCGGCCGCGATATTGGCCACCATCTGCGCGGCGTGCGGCGTGATTTTCGGGCGCTCGCAGATGACGGTGGCGTCGATGTTGCCGATCAGCCAGCCGGTGCCCTGCACCTTCTTCACCGCCTCGCGCAGCAGCACGCGGCTGTCAGCGCCGGCATAGGCGGCGTCGGTGTCCGGAAACAGGCGGCCGATGTCACCCAGACCGGCCGCGCCGAGCAGTGCGTCGGTGATGGCGTGCAGCAGAACGTCGGCGTCGGAATGACCGAGCAGGCCTTTTTCGTGCGGAATGTCGACACCGCCGATGATGCATCTGCGGCCTTCGACCAGCTTGTGCACGTCGAAGCCCTGGCCGATGCGGAAAGGCAGCGGCGATGCGCCGAGCAGCGGATTCATGCGGCGTTCCCCCGTGTCTGCAGGATCAGTTCGGCCAGCTTCATGTCTTCCGGCCAGGTCACTTTCAGATTGGCCGCGCCAGCGGCAACCAGGTGCGGCTTGAGGCCGACGGCTTCGATGGCCGACGCTTCGTCGGTCACGTCGGTGCAGCGGTCGAGTGCGTCGTGCAGCGTGGCCAGCCGGAACATCTGCGGCGTCTGCGCCTGCCACATCGCGTCGCGCGGCACCGTCGCCTCGACCCGGTCGGTGGCGTCAGCACGCTTCAGCGTGTCGGCCACCTTCTGCGCCAGCAGGCCGCCGACCGGGTCGTCAGCCAGCGTGTCGATCAGCGTATCCAGCATGTCCGCGGACAGACAGGGGCGCGCCGCGTCATGCACCAGCACCCAGTCGTCCGGCCGCGCCCAACCGGCGACTTCCCACAAGCCATTGCGCACCGACACCGCGCGGCTCGATCCGCCGCAATGCACCGGCATCAGCTTGGGACCGAGCGCGGACCAGTCGAAGCCCTGCCAGTACAGATCCTCCGGCGCCAGCACGACCACCACGCGGTCGATGCGCGGGTGGGCGCACAGCGTCGCCAGCGCATGGCGGATCAACGGCTGGCCGGCCAGCGGCAGGTACTGCTTCGGCATCTGCGCGCCGAAGCGGCTGCCGCTACCGGCGGCCGGAACCAGGGCGATGTGGCGCGGCATAGGGACTCAACTCCTGCACTGACGCGTTTCGAAGCCGCTCGCCGCCCGCCGGCCCCCCCCAAGGGCGAGCGACGCCCCCTTGGCGGGGGTGAGGCCGGGGTTTCGCTGCGCACGCGCAGCGCAGGCCGAGCGGGTCGGCTGTGCAAAGCCGACCCTGTGCGAACAAAGTGAGCGTGGGGGCATCACGCCAACCAGCGACAGAGATCGCGCTTCATGTCTTCGACCGACTCCAGCCCGATGGCCAGCCGGATCAGGCTGTCGCGGATACCCGAAGCGTCGCGCGCTTCCTGCGAAATGCGGCCGTGCGTGGTGGTCGCCGGGTGGGTGATGGTGGTCTTGGTGTCGCCAAGGTTGGCGGTGATCGACAGCATGCGGGTCGAGTCGATCAGCTTCCACGCCTCTTCGCGACCGCCCTTCACCTCGAAGGCCACCACCGCGCCGCCGGTCTTCTGCTGGCGCATCGCGATCTCGTGCTGCGGGTGCGACGGCAGGCCGGGGTAGAACACGCGCGCCACCCAGGGCTGAGCCTCCAGCCAGCGCGCCAGTTCGAGCGCATTGGCCGACTGCGCCTGCATGCGTATCGACAGCGTTTCCAGCCCCTTCAGGATGACCCAGGCGTTGAACGGCGACAGCGTCGGGCCAGCGGTGCGCAGGAAGCGCAGCACCTCGTCCATTTCCGCCTTGCGGCCGCATACCGCGCCACCGAGCACGCGGCCCTGACCGTCGAGATACTTGGTCGCCGAGTGGATGACGATGTCGGCACCCAGTTCGATCGGCTTCTGCAGCGCCGGCGAACAGAAGCAGTTGTCGACCGCCAGCAGCGCGCCGGCCGCGTGCGCGACCTCGGCCACCGCGGCGATATCGATCACTTCGGTCAGCGGGTTGGACGGCGTTTCGATGAAGAAGAGCTTGGTGTTCGGCTGCACCGCGGCGCGGTAGGCCGCGATATTGGTCGCCTCGACCAGTGTGGTGCTGACGCCGAACTTCTCGAAATAGGTCGCGAACAGTTGCTGGGTCGAACCGAAGATGCCGCGCGACGCGATGATGTGGTCGCCGCTCTTCAGCAGCGCCATCAGCGTCGACAGGATGGCCGACATGCCGGAACTGGTGGCGATGCAGGCTTCCGCGCCTTCGAGCGCGGCCAGGCGGTCCTGGAACATGGTGACCGTCGGGTTGGTGAAGCGGGCGTAGACATTGCCCGGTGCATTGCCGGAAAAGCGGGCGGCGGCCTCGGCCGCGGTGTCGAACACGAAGCTCGATGTCAGGAACAAGGCTTCGCCGTGTTCACCGAACTGGCTGCGCTCGATGCCGGCGCGCACGGCGACGGTTTCGGGGTCGTACTGCGCCGGGTCGAAGGGCGCGCGGTCTGTGCTGCTCATGATGTGCTCCATCCAGCCTCATGGCCGGTCATGCGGAAGTTCGAAAACAAAGCGCGAGGCGGGAACGGAGCACGCAAAAACAAAAAACCCGTTCCGCCTCGGAGGCAAAACGGGTTTCCGCAGATACGTTCGTTTCGCCGCTTTAGCCGTATTTGTCCGGGGCCGCCCTCTTTCGACGACGGCCCCGCGCGCCCGCAAGCTGGATTCAAATCGGCGCGTAGTCGGGACATTAGCGCCCGGCCGCTGCAGACGTCAAGCGCCTGCAGCCATCAGGCGTTCTCTTCCGACGCCACCAGATTCAGGTCGAGCTGGCCGCCGTCCTCGTCCGTCTGCTTGGGCGCGCCCTTGCGCTGGCTCTCGACGCCGTCGAGATAGGCAGCGGTCACGTCGCCGGTGATGTAGCAGCCGTCGAAGCAGGACGTCTCGAACTGGTCGATCGACGGATTGCAGGCGGTGATCGAGGCCTTCAGCATGTCTAGCGTCTGGTAGATCAGTTCGTCTGCGCCGATGGCTTCGCGGATTTCGTCGTCGGTGCGGTTGGAGGCGATCAGTTCGTCGCGGGTCGGCATGTCGATGCCGTAGACGTTGGCGAAACGGACCGGGGGAGCGGCCGAAGCGAAGTACACCTTGCGCGCGCCGGCTTCACGCGCCATCAGCACGATTTCCTGGCTGGTGGTGCCGCGCACGATGGAATCGTCGACCAGCAGTACGTTCTTGCCCTTGAATTCCTGGGTGATCGCATTGAGCTTCTGGCGTACCGATTTACGACGCACCGCCTGCCCCGGCATGATGAAGGTGCGACCGATGTAGCGGTTCTTCACGAAACCTTCGCGGTAGGGCACGTTCAGCACGCGCGCCAGTTCCATCGCCGACGGGCGGCTGGAATCGGGAATCGGGATGACGGCGTCGATCTGCAGGTCGGCGTGATCGCGCTGGATCTTCTGCGCGAGGAACTCGCCCATCTTGACCCGCGACTCGTACACCGACACGCCGTCCATCAGCGAATCGGGCCGCGCCAGATAGACGTACTCGAACAGACAGGGCGCGTAGTTCGGACGCTCGGCGCACTGCTGCGTCCTGATCGCGCCTTCCGGCGAAACGAGCACTGCCTCACCCGGTGCGATGTCGCGCAGCAGCTTGAAGCCCAGCGTGTCGAGAGCGACGCTCTCCGACGCCACCAGCCATTCGGTGCCGTTGGCGGTCTCATGGTTGCCGATCACCAGCGGACGGATGCCGTAAGGGTCGCGGAAAGCGAGCAGGCCGAAGCCGGCAATCATCGCCACCACAGCGTAGGCACCGCGGCAGCGGCGGTGCACGCCGGCCACCGCGCGGAAGATGGTTTCGTGGTCGAAGGTCGGGCGCTCGCGCAGCGCCTGCATCATTTCGTGCGCCAGCACGTTGAGCAGTACTTCCGAATCGCTGGTGGTGTTGATGTGCCGCAGGTCGGTGCGGAACATGTCCAGCTTCAGTTCTTCGGAATTGGTCAGGTTGCCGTTGTGCGCCAGCATGATGCCGAACGGCGAATTCACGTAGAAGGGCTGCGCCTCGGCCGCGTTGTAGGCAGAACCGGCGGTCGGGTAGCGCACGTGGGCGATGCCCCAGTTGCCCTGCAGATTGCGCATGTTGCGCGTGCGGAAGGCGTCGCGCACCAGGCCCGAGCCCTTGTGCATGTGGAACTTCGGCCCCTGCGCGGTGGCGATGCCCGCCGCGTCCTGGCCTCGGTGCTGCAGCACGAGCAGACCGTCGTACAGCAGCTGGTTAACGGGAGAGGTGGCTACGACGCCGAGTATTCCGCACATGATGGTCAGGCCTTAAAACGAATCTTTTTCGCCACGGATTCCGGCAGCCAGGGCTTCAACGCGATGGCTGCCGTCTCGAGTGGTGGCGTCAGCGCGGCCGACTTCCACCAGGGCTGCTCAGGTGCCGGGGTGTAGGCCGCGCCGACGACGAGGAGCATCAGTATAAGTCCCGCGCGCGCAAGCCCGAACAGCCCGCCCAGCACACGGTCCGGAATGTCCAGACCGGTGGCATGAATCAGCGAGCGCATGAGCCAGCGCAGCACGCCGCACAGCAGCAGTACGGCTATGAAGGTGAGGGCGAAACCGGCGACTGCAAGCAGGCCGGGGTCAGAAATGAGGCCGGTCAGCAACTGGGCGACGTCGCCGCCGAACTGACGGGCGGCGATGAAGGCGAGCACCCAGGCCGCCAGCGCGATCACTTCGCTCACCAGTCCGCGCATCAGCCCGATCGCCGTGGAGAAGACCACGATGCCGATCAGGCCGTAATCCAGAATCGTCATGAACGCGGCGCGATCATCGACCGCATGCCGGCCGCTTCGAGCTTGCGCTGCGCCGCCTCGGCAGCGGTGCGGCTGGAGAAGGGGCCGACCTTGACGCGGGTACGCGTCCGGCCGTCGGCCAGTTTCACGTCCTCGGTAAAGCTGGCAAAGCCCAGTTCCTTGGCACGCGAGCGCAGCTTGGCCACATTGGCGGCGTCGCTGAACACGCCGAGCTGCAGTGCAAAAGCGGCGCCCTGGCCGTCGAGCAGGGCGGCCGCACGTGCGGCTTCGGTCGGCGTCGGTTCGGGCTTCGCTGCCGGTTTGACCGGCTCCGGCTTCGCTTCCGGTTTGGGCGTGGGCTTGGCGGGTTCGGCCGGCGGCGGCTTCGGCGCTTCGGGCTTCACCACCGGCGCCGGTTTGGGCGCGTCGTTCCGGCTGGCCGGCAGCGGCTCGGAATCGGGCGGTGCCGGCGGCGGCGCCGGTTCAGCCGTATCGGCATCGGGCTGCGCGTCGCGCGCCGGTGACGCCAGCGGTGGTGCGGCGTCACGCGTAGGGATGCGGACCGCGATGTCCTGCGCCGGCGGGCGCGGCTCGTGGTCCATCACGATGGGCAGCACGATGGCCGCGGTCAGTGCCAGCGCGATCGCGCCGAGAAGACGGCGGCGCGCACGCTTGCGAAGATCGGTCTGCAGATCTGAATCGGTGGAAGCCACTTCGGGGCGAGTCCTGCGGGTGGGGATCAGCCCTTGGCGGGCGGTGTGGCGGCGTCCGGCAGCGGCGGCCGCGGCGACTGCGCGTACTCGCGCATCACTTCGGCCACGGTCAGGAAGGATCCGAAAACCACGATTCTATCATCGCCCCCCACGCGCTCCCGGGTCGCCTGCCAGGCCTCGACCGGCGACGCAAAGCAATCGACCGAGCCGGCGATGCCGCGTTCCGCGATCATCGCGGCGATGTCCGAGGCCGGAGTACCGCGCGGGCCGCCCAGATCGCACAGCATCCAGTGGTCGATGCGCCCCTTCAGGCGGTCGAGCACGCCGGCGATGTCCTTGTCGCGCAACATGCCCATCACCGCCCAGGTTTCCGGGTAGAAACCCATGCTGGACAGGTTCTCGTTCAGCACCGACGCGGCGTGCGGGTTGTGCGCGACGTCGAAGATGACCGCCGGCCGTCCGGGCATGACCTGGAAGCGACCGGGCAGTTCGACGGTCGCCAGGCCGAGGCGGATGTCGCCGACGGTGACCGGCAGCCGGTCCGACATCGAATCGAGCGCCGTGATGACGGCCGACGCGTTCAGCAGCTGGTTGGCGCCGCGCAGCGCCGGATAGCCCAGACCGCCGCGCTTGACCAGGCGGTCGGGGTCGCGCCGCCAGTAGCCCCATTGCTGCCGGTCACCGCCAAAACCGAAGTCACGGCCGGAAATCTTCAGCACGGCGCCGATGGATTCGGCGTAGTCGATCACGGTCTGCGGCGGCACCGGGTCGCCGACGATGGCCGGGCGACCGGCGCGGAAGATGCCCGCCTTTTCGCGGCCGATCAGTTCGCGCGTATCGCCGAGGTATTCCATGTGGTCCAGATCGACGCTGGTGACGATGGCGCAGTCGGCGTCGAAGGCATTGACCGCGTCGAGCCGGCCGCCGAGACCGACTTCCAATACGATGGCGTCGAGATTGGCGCGCTCGAACACCTGCCAGGCGCCCAGCGTGCCGAACTCGAAATAGGTCAGCGCGATGTCGCCACGCGCCCGCTCGACTTCAGCGAAGCCCTGACAAAGCGCTTCGTCACTGGCCGGTTCACCGTTGATGCGCACGCGCTCGTTGTAAGCCAGCAGGTGCGGCGAGGTATAGGTGCCGACGCGGTAGCCAGCGCAGCGCAGGATGCGCTCCAGCATGGCGCAGGTCGAACCCTTGCCATTGGTGCCACCGACGATGAACACCGGCACCTTTTGCACCACGCCGAGCGCCTTCTTGACGCTGAGCACGCGATCCAGTCCGAGCTGGATCACCTTCGGGTGCAGGCTTTCGAGATGCTGCAGCCACTCGGGCAGGGTCGAATACATGAATGGGCTGGGCAGGCCGAAATCTGGGCGGACGCGGATATTAGGCGAAGCCGGCTCAGCTCGCCAGCGCTGGCATGCGCTGCAGTGCCGCCAGCAGCCCGGCGATGCGGTCCGGCATCTCGCGGCGGTCGACGATCATGTCGACGGCGCCCTTCTCCAGCAGAAACTCGGCGCGCTGGAAACCTTCCGGCAGCTTCTCGCGTACCGTCTGCTCGATCACGCGCGGGCCGGCGAAGCCGATCAGTGCGCCCGGCTCGGCGATCACCACGTCGCCCATGAAGGCGAAGCTGGCGGACACACCGCCCATGGTCGGATCGGTCAGCACCGAAATGAAAGGCAGGCGGTTCTGCGACAGCTGGGTCAGCGCGGCCGTGGTCTTGGCCATCTGCATCAGCGAGAACAGGCCTTCCTGCATGCGCGCACCGCCGCTGGCGGCGATGCAGACGAAGGGCAGACGCTGCTCGACCGCCAGACGCACGCCGCGCACGAAGCGCTCGCCGACGACGGAACCCATCGAGCCGCCGAGGAATTCGAATTCGAAACACGCCACGACCACCGGCACCGTCTTGATGGCGCCCTGCATGACGACCAGCGCATCACCCTCGCCGGTGTCGTCGGCCGCCGCGTTCAGGCGGTCGGCGTAGCGCTTGCTGTCGCGGAACTTCAGCGGATCGACCGGCATCACCTCGTTGCCGATCTCGAACCTGCCTTCGCGGTCGAGCAGGCCGTCGAGACGTGCCCGCGCGCGCATGCGCGAGTGGTGATTGCACTTCGGGCAGACGTTCTGGTTGGCGGCCAGATCGGCGGTGTACAGCACGGCCTCACAGGCCGGGCATTTCGACCACAGCCCCTCGGGCACCGACTTGCGGCCGGCGGCCTCGCTGCGGTTGATCTTCGGGGGGAGAAGTTTCTGCAACCAGCTCATGCCGTGACCTCCTGGCTGTCCATCGCCTGGCGGATGCTGCCCACCAGCGCCTTGACGCGCGGCAGAACCTGGTCCGCCGGGCTGCCTTCGATTTCCTCGATGATGCGGCTGCCGATGACCACACCGTCCGCCACCGCCGAGAGAGCCTTTGCCGACGCGCCGTCGCGGATGCCGAAGCCCACGCCCACCGGCATGCCGACCGACTTGCGGATGGCCGGAATGCGCTTCGCGACCTCGCTCACGTCGATGTGACCGGCGCCGGTCACGCCCTTCAGCGACACGTAATAGATGTAGCCGCTGCCGATCTCGCCCACCGCCTGGATGCGCTTCTCGGTCGATGTCGGCGCAACCAGGAAGATGACGTCCAGACCCAGCGCACGTATCTTGGCGGCAAAGTCGTGCGACTCCTCGGGCGGATAGTCGACCACCAGCACGCCGTCGGCACCCGCTTTCGCAGCCGCCTCGGCAAAGGCGTCCACACCCATCGCCTCGATCGGGTTCGCATAACCCATCAGCACCACCGGCGTACTTGCGTTGGTGGTGCGGAACTCGGCCACCGCCGCGATCACGTTGCGCAGCGACACCTTCTTCAGCAGCGCGCGCTCGGAAGAGCGCTGGATGGTCGGGCCGTCCGCCATCGGGTCGGAAAACGGCACGCCGAGCTCGATGATGTCGGCGCCGGCATCGACCAGCGTGTGCATCAGCGGCACGGTTAGCGAAGGATCGGGATCACCCGCGGTGATGAAGGGAATCAGCGCCTTGCGGCCGGCCGATTCGAGTGCGGACAGGGTGGAAGCGATTCGGGACATGTATTGAAACCGCCGGCCGGACCGCTTGCGCGCCCCGACCGGCAACAGGTTGATCGGGAACGCGTCAGAACTTGATGCCGGATTTCTCGGCCACGGTGTGCATGTCCTTGTCGCCACGACCGGACAGGTTCACCAGGAGGGCGGCATCCTTCGGCATCGTGGCGGCAAGCTTCATCGAGTAGGCGATCGCGTGCGACGACTCCAGCGCCGGAATGATGCCTTCGGTGCGGCACATGCGATGGAAGGCTTCGAGCGCCTCGTCGTCGTTGATGGTGACGTACTCGGCGCGGCCGGTGTCCTTCAGCCATGCGTGCTCGGGACCCACACCGGGGTAATCCAGACCGGCCGACACCGAATGCGTTTCGATGATCTGGCCGTTCTCGTCCTGCAACAGATAGGTGCGGTTGCCGTGCAGCACGCCCGGGCGACCGGCGGTGAGCGAGGCCGAGTGCTGGCCGCTGGCCAGACCGTGGCCGCCGGCCTCGACGCCGATCAGGCGCACGTCCGGATAGGGAATGTAGGGATAGAAGATGCCCATCGCGTTGGAGCCGCCACCAACGCAGGCGATCACGGCGTCCGGCTGACGCTGGATCATTTCCGGCATCTGCCACAGGCACTCTTCGCCGATGATCTTCTGGAAGTCGCGCACCATCATCGGGTAGGGATGCGGGCCGGCGACCGTGCCGATGATGTAGAAGGTGTTGGCGACATTGGTGACCCAGTCGCGCATCGCCTCGTTCAGCGCGTCCTTCAGCGTCTTCGAGCCGCATTCGACCGGCACCACGGTGGCGCCCAGCAGCTTCATGCGATAGACGTTGGCGGCCTGACGCTTCACGTCCTCGCTGCCCATGTAGACCACGCACTCCATGCCCAGGCGGGCGGCGATGGTCGCGGTGGCGACGCCGTGCTGACCGGCACCGGTTTCGGCGATCACGCGCGGCTTGCCCATGTGCTTGGCCACCATGGCCTGGCCGATCACGTTGTTGATCTTGTGCGCGCCGGTGTGGTTCAGGTCTTCGCGCTTGAGGTAGATCTGCGCGCCGCCGCAATGATCGGACAGGCGGCGGGCGTGATAGACCGGGCTCGGGCGTCCGACGTAGTGCTTCAGCTCGTATTCGTACTCGGCGCGGAAGGCCGGATCGTCTTTCAGCTTGTCGTACTCGACGCGCAGTTCGTCGAGCGCGGCGATCAGGGTTTCGGCGACGAACACGCCACCGTAAGGACCGAAATGACCCAGAGCGTCCGGATAGTTGTAGGCCGAGGCAGATACCTCAGCCGGCAGATCTTGCTTCCCCATGCTCCACTCCTGATATGAACGCCGCCACTCTGGCGACGTCCTTGATGCCCTTGGCCGATTCCACGCCACTGCTCACATCGACCGCTGCCGGCCGGATGTTGCGCACTGCCTCGGCCACGTTGTCCGGATCGAGACCGCCGGACAGGATGAGTGGCATCGGCAGCGACGGCGGGATGAGGCTCCAGTCAAAGCGCTTTCCCGAACCGCCCCATGCTTCCGACCAGGCGTCGAGCAGCAATGCCCGCGCGCCGCGGAAACGGTCTGCGCATTCTAGCAAATCCGTTTCCGGCCTCACCCGGACTGCTTTGATGTAAGGCAGGCCGAAGCGTTCGCAATATTCAGCGCTTTCGTCACCATGGAACTGCAGCAGATCGAGTGCGGCCTCGCGAGCCGCCCGCTCGACCGCGGCAGCATCTTCATTGACGAACAGGCCTACGCGGGCGACGAACGGCGGCACACGGCGCGCCAGTTCGGCCGCCCGCGCGACCGTCACCGCGCGCGGGCTCGGCGGGTAGAGCACGAAGCCGACGGCGTCCACGCCCAGCGCCAGCGCGCCGTCCAGATCGGCTTCGCGGGTGAAGCCGCACACCTTGATGCGAGTCCTGCGCACGTTGATTTCCCGTTGATTCAGTCAGTCGGGCCGACCGGCGGCAGGCGGAACAGGCCGTCTGCCGGCAGACCCCAATGCGCATCGTAGCCGACACCGACCAGATAGAGGCCGGCGGCGGCAAAGGTCGGCGCGGCCAGCCGGCGGTCGCGTTGCGCCAGCAATGACGGCATCCAGTCCGGTTCGCGCCGGCCGCAGCCGATCTCGACCAGCGCACCGACGATGTTGCGCACCATGTGGTGGAGGAAGGCATTGGCGCTCAGATCGAAGGTGATCCAGTCACCGCGGCGCCGGACATCGAGTGCCGTCATCGTGCGCACCGGGCTCTTCGCCTGGCATTCGGACGAGCGGAAGGCGGAAAAGTCGTGCTCGCCGACCAGCGCAATCGCGGCCTCGGCCATGCGCGCCGCGTCCAGCGGGCGGTGGAACCAGCCAGCCAGCGAGGCGGCGATCGCCGGCCGCACCGGGCTGTTGTAGAGACAGTAGCGGTAGCTGCGTGCATGCGCCGAAAAACGCGCGTTGAAATCGTCGGCCACCGGCTGCGCCCATCGCACCGCGACGCCCTTTGGCAGCAGCGCGTTGCAGCCGCGTACCCACGCCGTTTCCGGCCGCTCGACAGCGGCATCGAAATGCACGACCTGGGCCGTCGCATGCACGCCGGTATCGGTGCGGCCGGAGGCCTGCACACGCACCGGGTGGGCGGCGATGGCACCGAGCGCCGCTTCCAGCGCGTCCTGCACGGTCGGCCCGACCGACTGCGACTGCCAGCCGCGAAAGCCCGAGCCGTCGTACTCGACCCCGAGTGCAATCCTCATCGGCTCACCCCAGCTTCACCCAGGTGACGCAGACAGCCAGCGCCAGCGCAATGGCCAGCGCGTCCGCAGCACGCAGCGGCGCACAGGGCTCGACCGGCAGCGGCGCCTGTTCGGCCTCCGGCGGGCGCAGCCAGCTGCGCCAGGCGCCGCGCGCTGGCGGCTGTTCCAGGTCGCGCAGCACCAGTTGCAGGCGCAGCGCGAAGGTGTCCGGCCCCGGGCGTTCGGACGACAGCGGATGCAGCAGCCGGTGCATCGCACCGGCCAGTTGCGGCAGCGTCATGCGTTCGAGCAGCACGGCCACGCAGGCGGCCATTGCCGCGAGATGCAGCGCGGCCAGCGCAGCGGCGCGAAGACCTTCGATGGTCGGCCCGGCGGTGAAGTCGTCGATCAGCAGACGCCCGGGCGTACCGAGCGAAAAGGTGACGGCGATGGCGATGAAGAGCCAGCGCAGGCGACGAAGCAGATGGAGTGCGCGGCGCGGCGCGAGCAGGCTCGCGGCGAGCAGGCTGCACGTCACCCAGATCCCGTGACGGGGCGATGCGGTGCCCTGCCCGGCCAGCAGCCACACCAGCCAGATGGCGAGCAGCGTGGCACCGTGCAGCGACAGGAACTTCGCCGCCGGAACGCGCAGCGGCATCGGAGGCCTTTGCATGGACACCGCCAATGAAGAGAGGGCGCCGAGCATACCGCGCCCGGCGGCGGCTGCGCATCAGCGTGAGCGACGCCATACGTGCGTGAGATGAAAAAGCCGGCGCGAGGCCGGCTTTCCGCGACGAAAGGCCGGCGGAACGCAGCGCGTCCCGGCCCGGCCGTCCGGATCAGGCGAGACGGCCGAGCATGTCGTTGGCCTGCGCCTGCTGTTCGGCCGTGCCTTCACGCACGACCTCCTGCAGCAATTCACGCGCACCTTCCTTGTCGCCCATCTCTTCGTAGGCGCGTGCCAGTTCTAGCTTGGTTTCCGCTTCCTCGGCCGCGGTCTGCGGCGGCTCCTCGCCGCCCAGCATGTCTTCCGGATTGATCACCGTCGACACCGCCGACGGCGGCAGCTCGTCGGCCGGCGGCGCCGCTTCGGCCAAGGCCTTGCCGGCATCGCCCACCACGTCGGTCGCGAGCGTAGAGGGGTCGGAGCCGAGGTCGAGATTGATGTCCGACAGGTCGATCACCGGCTCGGCAGGCTGCGCCGGAACCGGCGCGTCGGCCGCGTCGAAGTTGAAATCGATCAGGTTGCCGATGTCGGTGCGTTCGAGATCGACCACCGCTGCAGCGTCCTCACTCCCCTCTGCCGCCGGTTCGCTCGGCAGGGACAGATCGAGATCGAAGGCGGGCGCATCCTGCTGGGCCAGCGTCTCTGCGGTGTCGGCGACGTTCTTCTCCAGCACCAGCGTGCTCACGTCTTCGCCTTCCGGCTTGTCGGACGTGAAGTCGAGGCCGAGATCGAAGTCCAGCGACGATTCGCCTTCGGATTCCTCGCCCGGCTTGGTCAGCGTGGTCGCCACGCCGACGGTCGGCGGCGGCGCTGCCGGCTCCGCCGGCGGCACATCGAGATCGAAGTCGAGGCCGGCATCGGCCGGCGATGCCGGCACGTCGACATCGAGATCGGTCAGCACCGGCGGCGCATCCAGCGCTACGGTTGCCTGATTTTCGTCCGGCGCGTCGCCCGACACCAGCTGGCCGATGTCGCCCGGCAAAGTCCAGGTGTCACGCATCTTGTCGGCACCGGCGACGACCACCGTGGCGGCCATCGCCGCCTGTGCATCGCTGGCCTGCTCGGCTTCCGGCGAACCGCCATAGAGCGGATTCGTCGGATCGACCGCACGACCCATCTGCGCGGCTTTCTCCCAGTCGGCGCCCTTGCCGCCGGTCTGCGCGTACAGCTCGGTGGCCAGCGTTTCAAACTGCTTCACAGACTTGCGCTGCGCATAGATCTCGAGCAGCTTCAGATGAATGGCGTGCCGGCTGGGCTCGCTCTTCAGCGCTTCGAGCAGGATTTCCTCGGCCTGCGCATCGCGGCCATAGGCCATGTAGACGTCGGCCTCGGCAACCGGGTCGACGCCCTCATCGGCATCGATCGACGACAGCGACGACTGGCTGAAATCGGTCTGGATGGAGCTGGCGCTGGTATCGACGCTCTGGCCACCGCCGGTCGCGCCGATGATGGAGGTCGACGCTGGCACCGCTTCCATGCCGGCCGTGGTCGACGGCGGCGACACATCGGGCGCGGGCGCCTTGGCCTTGTACTTGCGGTAGCCGAGATAGCCGAGCAGCAGCACGAGAATGCCACCCAGGCCGGCGAGCGTACCCGGATCGGACAGCAAGCCCGGTTCCTCGATCGCCGCTTCCGGTTCTTGGTCGGTCGCCGCCGGCGGTGCGGCCGGCGTTTCCTTCGGCGCCTCGGCAGCGGGGGCCGGGGTCGGAGCAGGCTCGGTCTTCGGCGCCTCGGTGGCGGGCTTCTCGTCCGCCAGCGCGATCAGGTCGGGCACCGGCTTGTCCTCCGCCTTCTCAGCGGGAGCTTCCGGCTTCTTGCTGTCGGCGCCGGCAATCAGGTCGGGCACCGGCTTCTCTTCGGCCTTCGGTGCCGGCGCAGGTGCGGGTGCCGGTGCGGGCGCTGCCGCAGGCGGCGTCGCTGCCTTCTGCTGCGCTTCGGCCATCGGCGTGCTCTTCAGCTCCACCATCTTCTGCAATTCACGAACGTTGCGCTCGAGGTCGGCCAGACGGCTGTTGGCGTCCTTCAGCGCACGATCCTTGGCGATCACTTCCTCTTCGAGCGCGCTGATCTTGCCGGTGTCGGCAGCGGACTTCGACACCCGGACCTGGTCGGAGGCGGCAGCAGCGGCCGGCGCCTTGTCTTCGACACGCGCCTCGATCTTGCCGCCGGAACTGCGGCCACCGGCATCGGCGGCCGACGACGGGGTCGCGACGCTGCCGGCCAGGCGGGCGCGGTAGGCTGCGAAATCGGCGGTCTGGGCGGCAACGATGCTGCGCGCCTCCTGCGGCGACACGGCTTCGGCGGCCGACTGATCGGGAATGCTGAGAATGCGGCCAGCGCGCAGGCGGTTCATGTTGCCGCCGTCGAATGCGTCCGGATTGGCGCGCACCAGCGCTACCAGCATCTGGTCGAGACTGACGCCGGCCGGTGCGTTTTCGGTGGCGATACGGCGCAGCGTGTCGCCACGGCGCACTTCATACGTGCCGTCCGCCGCCGGTGCGCGAGCCGGTGCAGCGGCCGGCGCGGCAGCAACCGCCCGTGGAGCGCTGCTGCCCGGTACGGCCACCGGTTCGACCGGCGCCGGGCGCGGCATGTCGGCCGGATCGAGCAGGAAGGTGTATTCGCGGACGAGCCGACCGAAAGCCCAGTTCAACTCGATCAGCATGTCGAGGTAGGGCTCGTTGACCACGCGGTCGCTGGTCACCACCAGCACCGGCCGGCTGCCGCGCTTGTCGACGGCGATCCTGACACCGGCGAGGCTGGACGCAAACTCGACGCCGGCCTGCTTGAAGGCGCTCGGCGAGGCGAGTTTGGCGGACATCGAGGAAAGTTCGTCTGCGGTGGCGGCGAGTTCGACTTCGGCGCGCAGCGGCTGGCCGATTGCAGACTGGACGGTGAGTTTGCCGAGACCGGCTGCCCCGACGGACAGCGGCAACGCCGACAGCAGCGCGGTCAGCAGGCGGATCGAATGTTTTTTATCGCTATGACGCACCGCGTTTTCCTCGCGCGCTAAAACCCAAATCTCAAAATAACATCATGGTCTTAGCCCTGCAAGCTAAACAGTCGCTTTATGTTGCGAAACTGTCTGTTACGACACGCTGCTTGCGGTGAAGCAGCGTGTCGGGTGCTACATCAGGCTTCGACCAGGATACGCAGCATGCGGCGCAGCGGTTCCGCCGCCCCCCACAGCAGCTGGTCGCCGCAGGTGAAGGCACCGAGATAGTCCGGCCCCATGTTGAGCTTGCGTACGCGACCGACCGGAATGGTCAGCGAACCGCTGACCGCTGCCGGCGTCAGGTCGCGCATGCTGTCCTCGCGATGGTTGGGCACGAACTTCACCCAGGCGTTGGCTTCGCGGATCATGCTTTCGATCTCGTCCAACGGCACATTGCGCTTCAACTTGATGGTGAGCGCCTGCGAATGGCAGCGCATCGCGCCAACACGGACACAGATGCCGTCGATCGGCGTCAGCTCGGCGCCGCTGCGGCCGAGGATCTTGTTGGTTTCGGCCTGGCCCTTCCACTCTTCCTTGCTCTGGCCGCTGTCCAGTTCCTTGTCGATATAGGGGATCAGCGAGCCGGCCAGCGGAACACCGAAGTTCGCCTTCGGGAAGTCCGCGCTGCGCAGGCTGTCGGTCACCGCGCGATCGATATCGAGAATGGCCGACGCGTTGTCCTTCAGCATCGGTGCCGCTACGTTGTGCAAGGTGCCCATCTGGCTCAGCAGTTCGCGCATGTTCTGCGCACCCGCGCCCGACGCCGCCTGGTAGGTCATGGCGCTCATCCACTCGACCAGACCGGCCGAGAACAGCGCGCCGACGCCCATCAGCATCAGGCTGACCGTGCAGTTGCCGCCGATGTAATCCTTCACGCCGCGCGCCAGACCGTCCTTGATCACGCCCATGTTGACCGGGTCGAGGATGATGATGGCGTCGTCCTTCATGCGCAGAGCGGAGGCTGCGTCAATCCAGTAGCCCTTCCAGCCGGCGGCGCGCAGCTTCGGATACACCTCGTTGGTGTAGTCGCCGCCCTGGCAGGTGATGATGGCGTCCATCTTCGCCAGCTGGGCGACGTCGGTCGCATCCAGCAGCGGCGCGCTGCCCTGCCCCACGTCCGGGCCGGCGGCGCCGACGCTGGAGGTCGTGAAGAACACCGGTTCGACCAGTGCGAAATCGTTTTCCTCGCGCATGCGCTGCATGAGCACCGAGCCCACCATGCCGCGCCAACCCACCATACCGAGCTTCAACATGTCCGTTTCCTTGTCCGTCCGTTACAGGGCCGCGAGTACCGCGTCGCCCATCTGCTTCGTTCCGACCCGGGTCGTGCCCGGTTCGAAGATGTCGCCGGTGCGGTAGCCCTGGGCCAGCACCTTGCGTACCGCACTCTCGATGCGCACGGCCGCGGCTTCGTTGCCGAAGCTGTAGCGCAGCATCATCGCCGCCGACAGGATGGTGGCCAGCGGGTTGGCCACGCCCTTGCCGGCGATGTCCGGCGCCGAGCCGTGGCTGGGCTCGTACAGACCCTTGTTGTTGGCGTCCAGCGAGGCCGAGGGCAGCATGCCGATCGAGCCGGTGAGCATCGAGGCTTCGTCCGACAGGATGTCGCCGAACATGTTTCCGGTCACCACCACGTCGAACTGCTTGGGCGCCTTCACCAGCTGCATCGCGGCGTTGTCGACCAGCATGTGGCTCAGCTCGACGTCCGGATAGTCCTTGGCCATATCGGTGATGACCTCGCGCCACAGCTGGGTGCACTCGAGCACGTTCATCTTGTCGACCGAGCAGAGCTTCTTGCCACGCTTGCGGGCGGCCTCGAAGGCGACACGGCCGATGCGACGGATCTCCTCTTCAGCGTAGATCATGGTGTTCCAGCCCACGCGCTGCTCGCCCCACTGGGTGTTGCGCACCTCGATGCCGCGCGGCTGGCCGAAATAGATGTCGCCGGTCAGTTCGCGCACGATCAGGATGTCGAGGCCGGACACGATTTCCGGCTTCAGCGACGAGGCATTGGCCAGTTCCGGGTAGAGGATGGCCGGACGCAGGTTGGCGAACACGCCCAGTTCGGCGCGGATGCGCAGCAGACCGCGCTCCGGGCGCTGTTCGCGCGGAAGCGCGTCCCACTTCGGGCCGCCGACTGCACCGAGCAGGATGGCGTCGGCTTCGCGTGCCAGCTTCGAGGTGGCTTCCGGATAGGGGTCGCCGGTGGCGTCAACCGCACCGCCGCCGAGCAGCGCGTGCTCGAATTCGATCTTCAGGCCGTCACTGCGCAGGGCCTCCAGCACGCGCAGCGCTTCGGCGGTGATTTCGGGACCGATGCCGTCGCCGGCGAGAACACAGACTTTCACGGATTGCTCCAGTAGGGGTCAGGCAAACAGCCAGGGCTGTTCGATGCGGCGACGCGCTTCGAACTCGCGGATCTTGTCGGCCTGGCGCAGGGTCAGGCCGATGTCATCGAAACCGTTGATCAGGCAGTACTTGCGGAAGGCATCGACGTCGAACTTGATGGCGTGGCCGTCCGGGCGCACCACCACCTGCTTGTCGAGGTCGATGTGCAGGCGGTAGCCCGGCGTGCCGGCGCACTGCAGGAACAGCTGTTCGACTTCCTTCTCCGGCAGGCGGATGGGCAGCAGGCCGTTCTTGAAGCAGTTGCTGTAGAAGATGTCGGCGAAGGTGGTGCCGATGATGGCGCGGAAGCCGTAGTCCTCGATCGCCCACGGCGCGTGCTCGCGCGACGAACCGCAGCCGAAGTTCTCGCGCACCAGCAGCACGCTGGCACCCTGGAAGCGCGGCTGGTTCAGTACGAAGTCCGGATTCAGCGGACGCTTCGAGTGGTCCTGACCCGGCTGGCCGACGTCGAGATAGCGCCATTCGTCGAACAGCGTCGGGCCGAAGCCCGAACGCTTGATCGACTTCAGGTACTGCTTCGGAATGATGGCGTCGGTATCGACGTTGGCGCGGTCCAGCGGCGCGACCAGGCCGTCAAGTACGGTGAATGCTTTCATGACTGTCCTTGGTTCGCCGCTTACTTCGCGGACTTCTCGATGGCCTCGCCACCCTTCTTGATGTCCTTGCCGATGCCTTCGACGGTGTTGCAGCCGGCCAGCATCAGGGTCATCGCGCTCAGGATCACGGCAATCAGCTTCATGTTCTGCTTTTCCTCGATCAGACAGTCATTCAGACAATTTCACGGACGTCGGCGAAACGACCGGCGATCGCCGCAGCCGCCGCCATCTGCGGGCTGACCAGATGGGTGCGCCCGCCGGCACCCTGGCGGCCTTCGAAATTGCGGTTCGAGGTCGACGCGCAACGCTCGCCCGGCTCCAGCCGGTCGGCATTCATCGCCAGGCACATCGAACAGCCCGGCTCGCGCCATTCGAAACCGGCCGCCTTGAACACCTTGTCCAGCCCTTCCGCCTCGGCCTGCGCCTTGACCAGACCGGAACCCGGCACCACCAGCGCCAGCTTCACGTTGTCGGCCACGCAGCGGCCCTCGACCACGCGCGCTGCGGCGCGCAGATCCTCGATGCGCGAATTGGTACAGGAGCCGATGAACACCTTGTCGATGCGGATCTGGGCTATCGGCGTACGCGGCGTGAGGCCCATGTACTGCAGCGCACGGGCCACGCCCTCACGCTTGACCGGATCGGCGAAATCCTCGGGGGCCGGCACCTGGCCGCGCACGTCGGTCACCATTTCGGGCGAAGTGCCCCAGGTCACCTGCGGCAGGATCTTGCGCGCGTCGATATCGACCACGCGGTCGAACTGCGCGCCCTCGTCCGACTTCAGCGTGCGCCAGTACTCCACCGCGCGGTCCCACTGTTCGGCGCGCGGTGAGAACGGCCGACCGCGCAGGTAGTCGATCGTGATGTCGTCGACCGCCACCATGCCGGCGCGGGCACCGCCCTCGATCGCCATATTGCACAGCGTCATGCGACCTTCCATCGACAGACCGCGGATGGCCGAACCACCGAATTCGATCGCGTAGCCGGTGCCACCGGCCGTGCCGATGACGCCGATGAAGTAAAGCGCGATGTCCTTGGCGCTGACGCCCTTGCCCAGTTCGCCTTCGACGCGGATGAGCATGGACTTCGACTTCTTCTGCAGCAGGCACTGCGTCGCCATGACGTGCTCGACTTCGGAGGTGCCGATGCCGTGCGCCAGGCAGCCGAAGGCGCCGTGAGTCGAGGTATGCGAATCGCCGCAGACGACGGTCATTCCGGGCAGCGTGGCGCCGTTCTCCGGGCCGATCACATGCACGATGCCCTGGCGCTTGTCACGGAAGGGGAAATAGGCCAAGGCGCCGAAGGCGCGGATGTTGTCGTCCAGCGTTTCGACCTGGGCACGCGAAATCGGGTCGGCAATGCCCTGCTCCGAGCGATCGGTCGGCACATTGTGGTCGGCGGTGGCGACGATGGAATCCACGCGCCAGGGCTTGCGATTGGCCAGTCGCAGACCTTCGAAGGCCTGCGGGCTGGTGACTTCATGTACCAGGTGACGGTCGATGTAGAGCAGTGCGGTACCGTCATCCTCGGTATGCACCACGTGACTGGACCACAGCTTGTCGTAAAGCGTTTGCGCCATTGCAACGATTCCGGCTGATCAGCGAAACCGGGGATTATAACCTTGCGGCGCAGCATCCAGCCGGCAGCGATCAGCCGCTGCGGACCACTTCACCCGGCGGCCACATGCGCGCCAGCAGCAGACATCCAGCCAGCGCGAACACCGAACTGAGCACGAAGGCCCAGCCGCCGCCGAGCGGCGCCCACATCCAGCCACTGATCAGCCCGCCGACCATGCCGCCGGCGCCGAAGGACACGCTGCCGTAGAGCGCCTGCGCCCGCCCCTGCTGGCGGGCGTCGAACCACTGGTTCAGCGCCGCCACCGAACTGGCGTGGAAGGCGCCGAAGGTCAGACCATGCAGCAGCTGGGCCGCCAGCAGCCAGGGAAGAGAGTCGACCAGCCAACCTATCATCGCAAAGCGCAGCACGGCGGCGGCCAGTGCCGCCAGCAGCATGGCGCGCAGCGTGAAGCGGCGCATCAGCGAGGGCATCCACAGGAAGACGGCGATCTCGGCCAGCACGCCCAGCGTCCACAGCGCGCCGATCAGGCTCTTGCTGTAGCCATGCTCGTCCAGATGGATCGAGTAGAAGACGTAGAGCGCGCCGTGCGCGCAGCTCATGAAGAAGGCGGCGCCGAACAGACCCGCCACCGGGCGGCGACGCAGGATGTCGCGCAGGCCCTCGGTGGCGCGCGGACGGTCGGCGTGTTCCGGCGCCTCCGGCAGGCTGAAGGCGAACAGGCAGATGCCGCCCAGTATCAGGCTGCAGGCCCACAGCACGGCACGCAGGCCGGTGCGGTCCAGCATTTCGCCCAGCGCCAGCACGGTGATGACGAAGCCGATCGAGCCCCAGACCCGGATCGCGCCGTAGCGCGCCACCTTGGATTTCAGATGCTCCAGCGTCAGCGCCTCGACCAGCGGCAGCGACGCGCTCCAGAAGAAGGACATCAGCGCCATCGCGACGAACACGCCGACGAACTGTTCGGTGCTGAAGAAGATGAGGAAACCGGCCAGACTCGCCGCACCTGCACCACGGATGATGGGTGTGCGCGCGCCGATGCGATCCGCCAGCCAGCCCCACATGCCGGGTGCGACGATGCGCATCACCTGCATCAGCGACATGACGATGGCGATGTCGGCGGCGGAGAAGCCGATCGAGGACAGGTAGAGCCCGAAGTAAGGGGAAAAAGCGCCGACGAAGGCGAAGTAGAAGAGGTAATAGGCGGACAGTCGCCAGTAGGGGAGCGGCATCGGGCGAAGTGTACCGCAGCCGGCAGCGCGGCCGGCGGCGATTCAGCGCGTGCCGTGGCGCAGCTGAATCACCCCTTCGCCGACGCGCTGCGCGACCAGTTCGGACTGAATGCCCTCGCTGTAGCTGACGATGTCGTAGCCGGCATAGCCGCCGGCGCGCGCCAGCTGCTCGGCACGCCGGCGGAACACCATGCGCGCCTCACCCTCGCCGCCCGGCCGCGTACGCATCTTCTTCATGCCGAGGTAGTAGGTATCCTCGGACAGCTGCGCCTCCTCGATGGTCCAGTTCGGCGCCATCGGATCGAGCACGACGTAGGCGAGATAGGCAGCGCCGGCGAAGTAGATGAGCTTTTCCGGCGTCGTCGTGTAGCCCGGCGTCAAGCGCAGCTTGGTGTCCGGAATGACGGAACTGGTCGCACTCGGCAGCGAGCGATCGAGCGACGAACAGGCCGCCGCCAGCATGGCGGCAAGCAAGGCTGCGGACAGGCGTGCCGTCATGATCAGGCTCCGATGAAGTTGAACAGCGACAGGCCGGACACCTTCAGGAAGGACTGCTGGGCCGCCTGCAGATATGCCTGCTGCTGCGTGAGCTTGCTCAGTGCCTCGGTGTAGTTCAGGTCGCGCAGGTTGGACAGCGAGGACTCGAACTGCAGATTCACCTCTTCACCCAGCGAATCGAGCGCCGCCAGCTCGGAGCTGCGAGCGCCGATGCGCGCTCGCGTGGTCAGCAGGTTGTCGGTCGACCGATCGATGTTGGAAATGGCCGAGCCGATCGCATTGCTCACCTTGGCCAGCGCGTTCGCGTCGCCGGAGGCCGGCTGTTCGAGCGCGAGAATCACGTCACCGATGGTTTCGAACACGCTCTGCGACGTGCTGATCTGCATCGACACGCGATCGCCATCGGCGGGGGCGCCGGTCATCGAGAAGCGTGCGCCGAAGTTGAAGGGCGGCTCGGAACCGCCGTTCGAGCGCAAGTTGATCACGTCGCCCGGCAGGAAGGTACGCGGCAGCGGCGCGCCGCCGGGCGCGGCACCGGTCAGCAGCGAATTGCCGCTCGCGTTGTCGATGATGTCGTAGGTGGTCACGCCGCCGGACACCGCGAACACGACCTCGAAGTCGCCCGAATTGGCCGGATCGTTCCATGCGCTCATGTCAGTGACACTGCCGGCGTCGAGCACCGCGGTGCCGCGGTTTGCCGGATCAGGCGTCAGCGAGAAGTTGCCGTTGCCCGAGGGCACGCGCATGAACACGTTGGCGCCGGAATCGCTGATCGCCAGGCGGCGATTGCTGCCCACCTGTGCTTCGCGCTGACCGTCGTCGCCGGCGTAGCTCACACCTGCCTCGACACTGCCGGAGAAAGGCTGGGTCGTGCTCTTGTAGCCGCTGAAAAGATAGTCGCCGAACGCGTCGCGCGAATTCGCGATGCCCATCATTTCGGAGAACATCGCGCGGATGTCGGTAGCAATCGCCTTGCGGTCGGAATCGGCCAGCGTCGCGCTGCGTGACTGGATCAGGCGCTCGCGGATGGTTGCCAGGATGTCGCCAGCGGTGGCGATCTGCGATTCGGCGAAGCCGAGCGCGCTGCTGGCGTCGCGGCGGTTCACCGCGAACTGGTCGTTCATCGACTTCGATTGCTCGACTTCGAGCGCCCGAGCGGACGCCACCGGATCGTCGGAGGGCGCCAGCACGCGGCGGCCGGTGGACAACTGCTGCTGCAGCCTGAACAGGTCGCCGCTCTGACGCACGAGGCCCGAGGTGCCGGTTTCGTAGATGGTGTTGGTGGAAACGCGCATTACAACTCTCCTCAGCCGCCCAGTTGCAGCACGGTGTCGAACAGCCGACTGGCGATTTCAATCATCTTGCCGGACGCCTGGTATGCCTGTTGATAACGGAGCAGATTGGCCGCTTCTTCATCGAGATTGACGCCCGACAGTGACTGCTGCGACTCGGTGACACGCGACAGCAGCACGTCCTGTGCTTTCTGGTTCACCTGGATTTCGCGTGCCTGCGAACCGATCTCGGCAACCATCTGCGCGTAGGCACCCTGGAAGCCGGTGGTTCCGCCGGCCAGCGTGTCCGCGTCCTGCAGCGCGGCCAGCGCCAGCAGGTTGCGGTTGTCGCCCTGACCGCTGGCATTGGCCTGTATGGTGAAGGTGTCACCGTCGCGCGGAATCCCCGACAGCTGGAAGGTGAAGCCGCCCTGGCCGGCGAAGGTGAAGCTTGCGCCGGCGGAATCGGTGGCCGGGTTGTAGGCGATGGTGCCGCCCGGCCCGCCGGTCACGTTGAACTGGTTGGTCGCGGCGTCAAAGGTCAGCGTGATCGGGCCGCCCAGCGGCAGGCCGGTGGTCGAGGTGACGGTACCGGCACTGATGGCGCCGGTGCCGGCGTTGGTCAGGCTGGCCGCGGTGCTGATCGGCATCGCCACTGCCAGCATGCGCGGGTCCGACAGCAGCGTGCGGATGTCCGAGGCGCCATTGCGCGTCGGCTGGATCAGGAAGCTGTCGCCGGCGGCCAGGGTGGTCGCGCCCGAATCCAGCGTGAAGCCCTGCGGGCTGCCGGCAGGCGGCAGACCGCCCAGCGTCGCCGCAGTCCAGCTCACGTTGTCGGACAGGCGGGTGAGCGTGTAGTTGGCGCCGTCGTAGCGCAGGCGATAGTCGCTGGTGGTCAGTTCAGACGAGTCGTTGATCGTCACGTTGACCTGAGCCGCCGCGACTGTGTCGTTGGTGCTCGCCGGCAGCGCGCTGCCCGACAGCGTATTGAAGAAGGCTGTTCCCAGCGCCCCGTTCAGGTCCTGGCCGAGCAGGTGTTGCGCGTTGAACTGCTCCGCCATGCCGATGGCGACGCGGCCGAGTGCGTTCTGCGCCTCGTCCAGCGTTTCGCGGCGGAAGGCCAGCAGGCCACCGAGCTTGCCGCCGCTGAGCGAGGACTCCTGCATGCGCAGCACGGTGCCGCCGGGCGCCGTGTAGGTGACTTCGGTGCGGCTGGCGTCCTCGACCGACGGTCCGGCGGTCAGCAGGAAGGCGCTGCCACCAACGACCACGGGCTGACCGTTGCCGATGAACAGGTTGATCGAACCGTCGCTCTGCTGCAGTTGGGTCACCCGTACCAGGTCATTCAGCTGGCTGATCAGCCGCTCGCGCATGTCGAGCATGTCGTTGGCCAGACGGGTCGGACCGGTGCTCGCCTCCGCCACGGCAATCTGGTTGTTGTAGCGGGCGATCTGCGTGGCGAGCTGATTGATTTCCTCGACGGTGCCCGAGATTTCGCCGTTGAGACCGGTACGGACCTCGTCCAGCCGCAGATCGAGCGCGTTGAAGCGCGCGGTCATGGCCTGTGCGGCCGAAATGACCGACTGCCGGGCGGCGAGCGACGTGGGTGAGGCGGTCACGCTCTGCAGTGCGTCGAAGAAGCCGGACATCGCGGGCGACATGCCCGCGTCGGTGTCGGCAAGCAGGTTGTCGAGCGCGCCGATCTGGTCGGCGTAGGCGTTGTACTCGGCGCTCTGTGTCCGCGCCTCCATCACCTGGGCCGTCAGGAACTGGCTGTAGATGCGGCGCACGGTCTCGATCCGTGCGCCCTGGCCGAAGAAGCCGGCACCGGTCTGCTGCGGATCGTTGGTACCGAAGATGACTTCCTGCCGGGTATACCCGGTGGTCGCCGCATTCGAAATGTTGTGACCGGTCGTGACCAGTGCGGCCTGTGCCGCATTCAGTCCGGAGATGCCGATGCTGTAGAGCTGCGTTCCCATGATGTGCCGTCTCGTCAGAGTGCTTGGGACACATCAAAGCAAGAGCTTTGCCAGCTCCGTTTTATGGGCGTCACACTGGGCTGGAACAATGTCGGGGATGGTCACCCCCGCTCATCGCATATCGGCCACGGACGTGGCTTTCAAGACATCGGCCGGACGGGCCGAGGTGGTCCGGCGGGCGCACCGGCTGACACCTCTCGAACGCGCAGTGCTGATCGTCGCCGACGGGCGGCAGGATTTTGCCGGCCTGCTTGCCGCTCTCGGCCGCGCGGCCAGCGGCGACATGGAGGCGGCGGCCGCGTTGAGCAGGCTGATCGAACTCGGACTGCTCGACATCGAGCGACCGGCGCAAGTCGCCTCAGCCGGGCGGAAGTCGCTGGCGCTGGCCCGCCTCTACCTGATCGAAAGCGTGGAGCGCGCCTTGCGCGGACAGACCGACGCGCTGAAACCGCTGTTGCGCGACGCTACCGACGAAGCGGGCGTGCGCCGCGCGTTGCTGGCCTGCGAGAAGGCGCTTCTGGATGCGGGAGCGGCCCGACAGGCCAGCCTGATCCGCGCGCGCTGTCTGGAACTGCTGCCGTGAAACACGAGCCGGCTCTGCCGCCCTGCCCGCAGGCTCAGCCGGACAAGGCAGCGCGCAGCAGCGGCCCCTTAATGATGCGTTCGAGCTTGTCGGCGTAGGCCGGGTCGGTGGCGTAACCCGCCTGCTGCAGGCCACGGGCGAAACTGCCGGCGTCCTGCGCACCGAGCACGCGGGCGTAGCGCGGCTGGTTCTGCAACAGACGGGCGTAGTCGGCGAAGCTCTCTTCGTAGGAGCCGTAACTGCGGAAGGCATCCGTCTGTTTGGTCCAGCGGCCGTCGATGAACTCGCTGGCCGAAACGGTGACGGTCTGCCCCTGCCAGCTGCTGCCGGCCTTGATGTTGAAAAGGTTGTGGCTCGGCTTACCGTCAGCCGACGTCAGTTCGGCCCGGCCCCAGCCGGTTTCGAGCGCGGCCTGGGCAACCAGGAACTGCGCCGGAATGCCCGTCGCGCGACTGGCCGACAGCGCGGCCGGCCACACCCGCTCGACGAAGGCGCGTGCGTGCTCCGGCACATCGCGCGTCCTGACCGGCGCAAGTTCGGCCAATGCCGCTTCGAGATCGGCGGCAGCGGCTGCCTCGCCCGGCTGCAGACTCTGCCGCAGGGCGGCAGAGCTTGCCGCCGCCGGCATCCGCGGCAGGCCCTGGAACAGCCCGGCTTCGGACAGCGGCTTCAGTTCGGGCTTCACCGAGGTATCGGCACTGTTCGCATTGGCCGACAGCTGCCGTTCGAGCACGCGCGCCAGACCGGTACCGCCGCCTTCGGTCATGACCTGGGCCCATTGCTGGTCCAGCATGTCCTGGTACATCTTGCTTTCCTGCCCGCCGAACAGCTCGTCGCCGTGCGAGGCCTCGCGCATCGACTTGATCACCACCTGCAGGAACATCGCCTCGAACTGCTTGGCCGCGGCCTTCAGCGCCTCGGGCGAGTTGTCGCGCGCCGCGCGGCGCAGCACGTCGAGGCCGCGCACGTCGGCGGCCAGCGTGTTGAGCGCGGCGTTCTCCATCAGATCACTTCCAGTTCGGCGCGCAACGCACCGGCCGCCTTCATCGCCTGCAGGATGATGATGAGATCCTGCGGATTGGCGCCCAGCGCGTTCAGCGCTCGGACGACTTCAGACAGGTTGGCGCCCTTCTTCACATTGATCAGCGCGCTGCCTTCCTGCTGGATGTCGATCTGGTTGCGTTCGGCCACCACGGTCTGCCCGCCGGACAGCGGTGCCGGCTGGCTGATCACCGGCTCGGAGCTGACGGTGACCGACAGGTTGCCGTGTGCGACCGCACAGCTGTCCAGCGTGACCGCCTGGTTCATCACCACCGAACCGGTGCGCGAATTAACGATCACCTTGGCGGCCTGCTGCGCCGGCGTGACGTCGAGATTCTCGATGCGGCTCATGAAAGCAACGCGCTGGTTCGGGTCGAGCGGCGCGCGGACCTGGATGCGCCGGGCGTCGACCGCCACCGCGGTGCCGGGGCCGGCGCTGCCGTTGATCGCATCGACCATGCGCTGCGTGGTGCCGAAATCGGAGGTATGGGTTTCGAGATTGATGAAATCGCCCTCGCCGACGGCCGTCGGCACCGCACGTTCGACCGTGGCGCCACCGGCGATGCGACCGACCGACAGATGATTGATGGTGACGGACGAGCCACCGGCCGAGGCGCCAGCGCCGCCGACCACCACATTGCCCTGGGCCATGCCGTAGATCTGGCCGTCCGCGCCCTTGAGCGGCGTCATCACGAGGGTGCCGCCGCGCAGGCTCTTGGCGTTGCCCATCGACGACACCGTCACGTCCATCGCCTGACCGGGCCGTGCGAAGGGGGGCAGGCTGGCGGTCACCATCACCGCGGCGACGTTCTTCAACTGCAGGTTCTGCCCGGGCGGCAAAGTCACACCCATATTGCCGAGCATGTTGATCACGCTCTGCACGGTGAATGGCGTCTGCGTCGTCTGGTCGCCCGAACCGTCGAGGCCGACCACCAGACCGTAGCCGACAAGCTGGTTGTTGCGCACGCCGGACAGCGACGCCAGGTCCTTGATGCGCTCGGCGCTGACCGGCATCGCGGTCAGCAGTGCAAGCAGGAGGAATGTGATGAAGCGCTTCATTTCAGTTCGCCTTCCGGGCGGCAGTACAGTGCTTTTTATACGCCGGCGACCAGGAGCCCGATGGCCGGAAAAGAGGGCTGATTCCTCATCACAGCGGCAGGAAGCTCAGGAAGAAGCGGCCCAGCCAGCCCATCACCTGCGCCTCGTCGATATAGCCGGTGGCGCGGTACTCGATGCGCGCGTCGGCCACCTGTGTGGACTGCACCGTGTTCGCCGCGGTCACCTGGGTCGGATTCACGACGCCGGAGAAGCGGATGTACTCGTCGCCCTGGTTGATCGCGACCTTCTTTTCGCCGGACACCAGCAGGTTGCCGTTGGGCAGCACCTCGATCACGGTGACCGTGATGGTGCCAGTGAAGTTGTTGTCGGCCGAGGACGCGCCCTTGCCGGCGAACACGTTCTCGCTGTTCGCCTGCACGCCTATGCCCTGCGCGCCCTTGAGCGGCACGCCGGCGATGCGCGGTACGCTGACCTCGATGTCCTGCGAGCGGTCGGCCGAGCTCGACGACTTCTTCGCCGCCTGCGTGCGCTCGCTCAGGTTGATCACCAGCGTGTCGCCGACCATCCGTGCGCGACGATCCTCGAACAGCGGTCGCACGGCGCCCGGCTGGAAGATCGCGCCGGCGTTGGTCTGATACTGCGGACGCGGTTCCGGACGCACCGACATCGGCTGATGCACCGCGGTCGGCGGCGTCGTCGTGACGCAGCCGGCAAGCATTGCCGCCACGACCAGCACCACGGCAAAACCTGCGCAGCGGGCGGCAAGGTGAAGGCGTTGGGCATTCATGGTGGTCTCCGCCGGATCTCTTACAGCTGGGTCAGTCGGGCCAGCATCTGGTCCGAAGTCTGGATGGCGCGCGAGTTGATTTCGTAGGCGCGCTGGGTCTGGATCATGTTCACCAGTTCCTCGACCACGTTCACGTTCGACGTTTCGACGAAGCCCTGGTTGAGCAGGCCGGCACCATTGGTGCCCGGGGTGTTCGGCGTCGGCACGCCGCTGGAGGCGGTTTCGACGAACAGGTTCTCGCCGACGCTCTGCAGGCCGCCGGTATTCACGAAGGTCGCCAGTTGCAGCTGGCCGATCTGGGTCGGCGCGTTCTGGCCAGCCTGCAGCACGCTCACCACGCCATCACGGCCGATGGTGACCGACACCGCATCGGCCGGAATGGTGATCTGCGGCTGCACCGGGAAGCCGCTCGAAGTGACCATGACGCCCTGCGCGTCCTTCTGGAAGGCGCCGTCGCGGGTATAAGACAGCGTGCCGTCCGGCATCTGGATCTGAAAGAAGCCTTCGCCCTGGATGGCCACGTCCAGCGTGCCGCCGGTCTGCTGGATATTGCCTTGCGTGTGGATCCGTTCGGTCGCCACCGGACGCACACCGGTACCGATCTGCAGGCCCGACGGAATGGTGTTCTGCTGCGTGTTCAGCGCGCCCGGCTGTCGCATGGTCTGGTACAGCAGGTCCTCGAACACGGCGCGGGCACGCTTGAAACCGTTGGTACTGACGTTCGCGAGGTTGTTGGTGATGACATCGAGCTGAGTCTGATGTGCATCCATGCCGGTGCGGGCAATCCACAGCGAGCGAATCATGGTCGGTTACTCCGGTTGTCAGTTGTTGCCCAGAACCTGCGAGGCAGCCTGGTCGTTGCGTTCGGCGGTCTGCAGCATCTTGGTCTGCATCTCGAACTGGCGGGCCAGCGAAATCATCGCCACCACCTGATCGACCACATTCACATTGCTGCCTTCGAGGTAGCCACCGACCACACGCACGTTCTGTGCCTGCGGCTGCAGTCCGGGTGCAGTCGAGCGGAACAGGCCGTCGTCGCCGCGCTTGAGTGTGTTCTCGGGCGGATCGACCAGCTTCAGACGGCCGATCGGATTGACCTGGTTCACACCGCCCGTGCGCTGCACGGCAGACAGCGTGCCGTCGGCACCCAGCGTCACCTCGGTGTCCGGCGGCACGGTGATCGGCCCGGTCTCGCCCTGCAAAGGAATGCCCTCATGGTTCTGCAGGACGCCGGTCGGACTGATCTGGAAGTGGCCGTTGCGCGTGTAGGCCTCGGTGCCGTCGGGCATGGCCAGCGTGAACCAGCCCTTGCCCTGAATCGCCATGTCGTACGAACGCCCGGTCTGCTGCAGCGCGCCCGGCGTGTAGTCGTTCTTGACGCTGGCGTCGATGACGAAGGCGCGCGACGCGAACGCCTCGGTCTGCACCTGAACGGCACGCAGACGATGCTCCTCCGCGCGATAGCCGGTGGTCGATGCATTGGCGAGATTGTGGGCGACCGAAGCCTGACGCTCCATCGTCCATTTCGCACCGGTCATCGCGGTGTAGATCACGCGGTCCATGGCAGCTCCTCAGTGCGCGTCAGCGCAGGTTCACCAGCGTCTGCATGATCTGATCCTGCGTCTTGATCGACTGCGCGTTCGCCTGATAGGCGCGCTGCTGCGTAATCATGTTCACCAGTTCTGCGGTGAGATCGACGTTGGAATCCTCGACCGCGCCCGGCTGCAGACCGCCGCGATTGCCGGTGCCGGGCTCACCTACGGCCGGCGGACCGGAGAAGGAGGTTTCCGCCCAGGCGTTACTGCCCAGCTGCACCATGCCATCCGGGTTCTGGAACGAGGCGAGCACGACCTGACCCAGCGTGCGCGACTGGCCGTTGGTATAGCGGCCCTGGATGATGCCTTCCGGCGACACGCTGAGGCCGGACAGCCGGCCCGAGGTGTAGCCATCCTGCGCCACGGCATTCACGCTGAACGTGGTGCCGTACTGGGTCGAGTTGCCGAGGTTGAGATCGAAGGTCAGCGGGCTGGTGGCGCCAGTCGTGATGGCGAAGGACTGGGCCACCGTGGACGGGCCGACCAGACCGCCGTTGGAATTGAAGGTCAGGGTGGTCGCTGCCGTCGGCGCGCCGCCGTCCAGTGTGGTGTAGAGATCCCACTCGTTGGGCGTGGCCGACTTCACGAAGTACATCGACATCACGTGCGGATTGCCGAGCGAGTCGTAGGTGGTCATCGAGGTGGAGTACGAGAAGCTCGATGTGTCGGCAGTCGAGAACGGCGCCGTGACCGGCGGCGACAGTCGTGAATCGAGGTTGACCGCGAGGTCCGCCGCCGTGGTCGACGTCGGCTCGGCGCCGGACAGCGCGGTGTCGATGCGCAGATCGATCGGCGCCGTCACCACGATGTTGTCGTTGGCGTCGGTGCCGTAGCCGGTGAGCCGGTAACCGGAGCCATTGACGATGTAGCCCTGCTTGTCGACCGAGAACTGACCGTTGCGCGTGTAGAGCACGTCGCCGTTGTCGCTCATCCGGAAGAAGCCCTCACCGTTGATGGCGATGTCCAGCGGATTGCTGGTGACGGTGATGTTGCCCTGCGAGAACTGCTGGGCAACGCCATTCACCCTTGCACCGATACCGATCTGGGCCGAACCGCCGCCGCCCAGCGTGGTCGCGTAGATGTCGGCAAATTGTGCCTGCGACTGCTTGAAACCCACGGTGGTCGAGTTCGCGACGTTGTTGCTGATCGCGTCGAGCGCCTTGGAGGCGATGTTCAGTCCGGAAAGTCCTTGCTGGAAGGCCATGATTCAACTCCCGATCAGTAGATCTGCTTGATGTCGTTCATCGTGACCAGCCCTTGCTGGCCCACATTCAGGCGGGTGACACCGCCGGTGCGCTCGACGCTGCCGACCACCGCGAGTTCGAGCGGCGTGCTGGTCAGCGTCTTGCCCCCCTGCACCGCTTTTACGGAGAAGGAGTACGAGCCATCCTGAGCAACTGCCGTGCCAGAGTTGTCCTTGCCGTCCCAGACGAATTGCGTGATGCCGGCTTCCTGATCGCCCAGCGCCATCTCGCGGACGATCACGCCGTTAGCGCCCTTGATGGTGACGACGACGTCGTCGGCCGGTGTGGTCAGCTCGACCCCGCCCATCGACTGCCCCTCGACCAGTTTCAGGTCCGAACCTTCGATCAGCACGGCGTGACCGACCAGCGCCGTCGCCTGCAGGTGCTGCGCATCGCTGGTGCTCTCCATCATTTTTTCCAGCGTGCTGTTGAGCTTGGTGATGCCATCGACGGTGCTGATCTGCGCCAGCTGCGAAGTGACCTGCGCGTTGTCCATCGGGCTGAGCGGATCCTGCATCCTCAGCTGCGTGGTAAGCAGCATCAGGAAGCGGTTCTGTGCCGCATCGAGTTCGGACGTTGCCTGCTTCTGCGTGGTGTTCAGCGAGCTGTATAGGTCGGCGGCAGAATTGCCATTGACGGGATTGGTGGCCATGGCGTTGTCCTTACTGTCCGATGGTGAGGGTCTTGAGCATCAGCTGCTTCGCGGTATTCATCATTTCCGCGTTGGTCTGATAGGAGCGGGAGGCTGAGATCATGTTCACCATCTCCTCCACCACGTTGACGTTGGGCATCTGCACATAGCCGTCGGCGTTGGCCGCCGGGTTGGTCGGGTCGTAGGTGCTGCGCAGCGGCGCCGCGCTCTCGACGATCTGCGTCACGCGCACACCGCTGGCTTCGCTGCCGTCGGCGATCGGCTTCATCTCGAACACCACCTGCTTGGCGCGGTAGGGCTGGCCGTTGGCCGTGGTGACCGAATCGGCGTTGGCGAGATTGCTCGACGTCGTATTCAGTCGCACCGACTGCGCAGTCAGCGCCGAGCCGGCAATCCCGAACACATTGAACATGTTTCCTGCCATGGTTCAGCCTCCTTACTGGCCCTGGATTGCCTGCTGCATCGTGCGCAGGCGACCACTGATGAAGGTAAGCAGCGCTTCGTACTGCACCGAGTTCTCGGCGAATGCCGCGCGCTCGACGTCCATATCGACGGTATTGCCATCGACGCTGGACTGCGTTTCGGTGCGGTACTTCATCGACTGATCGAATGAACCGTCGCCCTTCGCTTCGATGTGCTTGCTGGAGGTACGCGCCAGTTCCACCGGACCGCCGAGCTTGCCGCCCAGCGCGCTTTCGAGCGCGCTCCGGAACTCAATGTCGCGCGCCTTGTAGTGCGGCGTATCGGCGTTGGCGATGTTCGACGCCAGCTGCTGCTGGCGCGCGGCACGCACGCCGAGGGCGGCTTGATGCAGGTTGAGATGTCGGTCGAGAGGTGTCGGCATGATGTGCAGTCCATTGCAGCTATCGTGCCAATGACTTTAAGCGCCGAGGTGCTGCCGGAAACGGCAAAAAAGGACTGTTCGCACCCCGCCTTTCCTCGTCTTCTGCCGCCCCGAAGCGGCAAGGTTTGCCGCGCGAAACCGAGCAA
Source organism: Methyloversatilis sp. NSM2 (assembly GCF_038066675.1). Classification (NCBI taxonomy): domain Bacteria; kingdom Pseudomonadati; phylum Pseudomonadota; class Betaproteobacteria; order Nitrosomonadales; family Sterolibacteriaceae; genus Methyloversatilis; species Methyloversatilis sp. NSM2. The sequence goes on along the minus strand of NZ_JBBUKV010000001.1, from coordinate 160,590 downwards.
CCCTCCTTCAAACCCTTGCCGGAAAAGGATTTTCCCAGCGGCAGAGGGCGCGCGGCTCGCTCTGGGCACTGCGCAGCGGAACAGAACCGTGCTTCACCCGCTATTTCCGGCATCGACCTTGCAATCAGCGTGATCGAATGCGTCCATCGCCAGGAGATCCGCCCATGTTCCGTCGTCCTCTTCTCATGCTGCTGCTTGCCCTGTGCTCCAGCGCGCATGCACAAACCTCAGCGGAGGCGCTGCGCGCCACCGTGAGCCAGTTCCTGACGGCGCAGGCGGCAAGCATGCCGGGCAAGGCTGTGGTCGAAGTCGGTCAGCCGGACGCGCGGATCGCGTTGGCCGCCTGCACGGCGCACGAGCCCTTCCTGCCGCCGGGCGCCCGGCCCTGGGGCCGCGTCAGCGTCGGCGTACGCTGCGTCGCCGGCGCCAGCTGGACCGTTTACATCCCGTCGCGCGTGCGCATCGAGGGCGACTATCTGGTCGCGGCGCGCGCACTGGGCCGTGGTCAGGTGGTGGCCGACGGCGATTACGCGTTCATGCGCGGCGACCTGACCGAACTGCCGCCGAACATGATCACCGATCCGCAGCAGGCCATCGGGCAGTCGGTGAATGTCGCCATCGGTGCCGGCCAGCCGCTGCGCGCCGACTGGCTGCGCGCACCGGTCGCCGTGCAACAGGGGCAGATCGTGAAACTGTTCGCACGCGGCAACGGCTTCTCGGTCAGTCACGATGGCCGTGCGCTGGCCACCGCGCAGTCAGGTCAGACAGTGCAGATCCGCACCGGCAGCGGTCAGGTGGTGAGCGGCGTAGCACGTCCGGGCGGTCTTGTCGAAGTGATCTATTAGGGTCTGTTGCCATTGAATCGCGAACCGCGTTTGCAGCGCGCGAGGCACGGGCAAGGCGTGCGACATAGTCGAGACTGGCCGTCTCGACAAGGAGCGCAACGCGGTCCGTGCCTCGCACGCTGCAAACCCGAAGGGCGCGAGTCCCGATGCGCCCAGCTCCGCGTTGGGCCTCCTGGCCTGACGGCCAGTCAGCCGGCGTCGGCCCGCCTTGATCCGGACGCATCGGGATTCGCGCGCGGCACGCGATTCAATGGCAACAGACCCTATGGGAACTGTTCAACTGCGGGCCGCCTCGGTGCTTGATATAGTGCGAATCAGGCATCGGTGTAAGACGGCTCCCTACAAAAAGTTCTAAAGTTTTGTCGTGTCGTCGTCGTAATACCGATCGAACGTCTTCTGAAAGGGTTCATCGTGAAAATCGACGGAACTGGAAAGCCGCTTGGTCCGACTTCAACTTCGACCACGCGCAACTCGTCGGGCAACACCCCGACCAATTCGACTTCGGCCACGCCTTCCGCGGGTGCCCAGGTCGATGTTTCGAGCACCTCCTCGCGTCTGCGCGAGCTCGAATCGACCATTGCCAATGTGCCGGTGGTCGACAGCGCTCGCGTCGATGAAATCAAGCAGGCCATTGCCGACGGTCGCTTCAAGGTCAACGCCGATCGCGTGGCCGACAGCCTGATCGAAAGCGTGCGTCAGATGCTGAATACGCGCCCGGCGACCTGATGACCCAGAACGAACTGGCCGCGCAGATTTCCGCGCGACTGTCCGTACTGATGACCGAGGAGGTCGCGTCCTTGCGCACCGCCATCGGCCATCTCGATGCCGAGCGCCGCGCGCTCGAATCCGGTGACGTCGATACCCTGCCCGTTCTTGCCGCACGCAAGTCGGAGGTCTACGGCCGCCTCGCGCAGTTGGGCGATGCGCGCACGGCGCTGCTTGCGCGTGCCGGCGTGAAGCCGGCGAAGGCCGACATCGACGCACTGTTCGCCAGCGGACCGGAATGGAGCGCCTGCCGCAAGCCTTTTGCCGACCTGCTCGAACTGGCCCGCGAAGCGCACGACGCGAATCTGGCAAACGGGTTGATGATCCGCGCGCAGATGAAGTCCAGCCAGCAGGCGCTGGCTGTGCTGATGTCGGCCGCCGAGCAGGCGTCGACCTACGGGCCGGACGGTCAGGCGATGGCACGCACCAGCCGGCGTTCCTTCGGCAGCGCCTGAAGTCGATGCGCCGCAGTCACCACCGCTTCCTGTACGGCGTGGTTTGACTGAGCGATGGCGCGTCTCTGTCGGCGAACGTCATCATGACGGCCAGCCCGGGCTGAGTTCACACAGAAAAAACATCCTGCTTTGCCGGTATCCGCCAGCAGAGCCGCAACCCTGCGTTCAGAGCTTGGGAAAGCTCGAGCCGAGGCTGCCCTCGGGCACCTCGACCGGCGCGTTCGCCGGCGCACCATTGAGCGCGGCCCGGTCGGTCGAGTACGTCTCGATGCGGATGGACACGCGGCGGTTCTTCGCCCGCCCCTCTTCGGTTTCGTTGCCGGCAATCGGCCGCTGGTCGGCAAGGCCTGCCGCGGTCAGCCTTGCCGGAATGATGCCCTGCTCCTCGAACACCTGGGTCACCGCCGCCGCGCGCAGCGCCGACAGCGACCAGTTCGACATGCCCCGCCCGGTGGCCGGCACGTTGTCCGTGTGTCCTTCGATCACCAGCGGAAAATCGCTGTACAGCAGCACGCCGGCCACCGCCGCGATGATGTCGCGCGCAGCGGGTTCCAGCGTCGCATCGCCACGGCCGAACAGGAAGGTCGCGTCGAGATCGACCGTGATGCCGAGCGCGCCGTCGGTGACTGTCGCTTGGCCGTCCCGCGTCAGCGCGGACAGCGCCTGCGTCAGCTCGGTCATCGTGCGCTGCGCGCGCTCGCGTCTCTCCTTTTCCTTCGCTGCGGCACGCGCCTGACGGACCTGGTCGAGCTCGATCTGCAGCGCGCTGCGCGGCGGGGCCACCGCAGGCAGTTCGATCAGCTGTACGCCGTCGCGGGCCGAAAACGCGCTGGTCAGCGACGCACTCAGCACACGGTACTTGCTCTCGCTGACCTGGGAAATCGCGTACATGACGACGAAGAAAGCGAACAGCAAGGTGACCAGATCGGCGTACGACACCAGCCAGCGGTCGTGATTCTCGTCCGACTCCGGCACGTAGCGACGCTTGCGTGGCGCGCTCACTCCGGCACCTGGGCAACGTAGCCGAGCAGCCTGCCCTCGATGATGCGCGGGTTGTCGCCGTTGGCGATGCCGACCAGGCCATCGACGAAGATTTCGCGCACCGCGATCAGCTGAGACACGTGGGTCTGCAGCTTGCGACCGATAGGCAGGAACACCAGATTGGCCGCACCGACGCCGTAGATGGTGGCGACGAAGGCAGTGGCGATGCCGGCGCCGAGCCGGGTCGGGTCACCGAGGTTTTCCATTACGTGGATCAGGCCCAGCACGGCGCCCATGATGCCTATGGTCGGCGAGTAGCCGGCGGCCGAATCCCACACCCGCGCAGCCTGGCGCAGCGTGTTCTCGTAAGTGGTGATCTCGACTTCCATCACCTCGCGCAGGCGGGTTGCATCGGCGCCATCGACCAGCAGCTGCACGCCCTTGCGGAAAAACGGGTCGGATTCGTTGCTGACCTGCTTTTCCAGCGCCAGGATGCCCTCGCGCCGCGACAGCTGAGCCCAGGCGACCAGTCTGCGGATCATGTCGTCCGGCACCTGGGACGGCGCGACGAAGGCCCAGCGCCCCATGCGCATGCCGCGCATGAAGATGGGGAAACGGGTCTGCAGCATGGTCGCGCCCAGCGTGCCGCCGAGCACGATGACGAAAGCCGCCGGCTGGAACAGCGACGACAGGCTGCCACCCTCGAGCACCTGCCCGAGCATGATGGCCGCCAGACCGAGCAGCAGGCCGGCGATGCTGATGCGATCGACGCGCACGCGTACTCCGCTCAGCCGCGCGCCGCGATGCGGCTGCGCAGCCGGGCGATCGCCTGGCTGTGCAGCTGGCAGACGCGCGATTCGGACACGCCGAGGATTTCCCCGATCTCGCGCAGGTTCAGGTCTTCTTCGTAGTAGAGACCCATCACCGTCTTTTCGCGGTCGGGCAGATCGCCGATGGCGCGCACCAGCACGTCGCGCATGTTCTTGTCGAGCAGTCGTTCGAGCGGATCGAGATCTTCCGTGCCGACGCTGTGGCGGTCGAGGTAGTCATCATCGTCGCCGTCGGTGAAGTCCTCGAAATAGACCAGCTGATAGCCGCGCGCTTCCTGCAGCATCTTCTGGTACTCGGGCAGCGGCATGCCGAGCGATTCGGCCAGTTCGCCCTCGGTCGGCTGGCGGCCCTTCTGCTGCTCCAGCGTGTGGATGGCCGTTTCGATGCGCCGCATGTCGCGGCGCAGGCTGCGCGGCAGCCAGTCGTTCTCGCGCAGGCCGTCGAGCATGGCGCCGCGGATGCGCTGCACGGCATAGGTTTCGAACTGCGCGCCCAGCCCTTCCTCGTAACGGCTCATCGCGTCGAGCAGGCCCAGCATGCCGTTCTGGATGATGTCCTCGACCTGCACGCTGGCCGGCAACTTGGCCATCAGGTGGTAGGCAATGCGCTTGACCAGCGGCGCGTAGTGCTTGGCAAGCTGATCACGGTCCAGTGTTCCGGATGCGGTGTACATGTTTCGTCCTCTGCTGCGGGTCGCTTGTGCAGTCAGGCCACTTGGGCCGGAAAGCCGTCTGCACGCCCTCCCCGGTCGCTGCGGTCACCCGCGAGCGCTTCGTCCAGGGCCGACAACATACCGGCTTTCTCCGTCTCGCGGGTCACGAAAAGCTTTTCGGCAAGATCGCGCCCGATCTTGAGGGCATCGTCACCCGCCGTGGCGAAAACCGGGCGCTGGTAGCCGCTCGGCAGGCAGCCCAGCCAGTGCAGCGCACTGCCCAGATGTTCGCTCACCACGCCGTTCAGGCTGGCAAAGGCCTGGCGGGCGTCGGCCACCGAGCGCGCGCGGCTGACGCCGACATGCACCGGACGGGCCGCGCCGCCGGTCACCGGCGCATTGCCGGCGAGGTGACGCTTGATCAGCGCGTAGGCGGCGGTAATGCTGACGCCGGAGGCGGCGGTGATCACTGCCAGCCGGTCCGCACGACGGGCCAGCGCCGACAGCTGACCGTCGTCGAGCGCGCAGTCGATCACCAGCAGTTCGGTATCTCGGGTCAGTTCGACCAGCGCTTCGTCCAGCGCCTCGGTCTGCAGGCGGTTCAGCTGTTTCGACGCGGCGGCGAGACGGGCTGCCGGCACCACGGCGACGCCGTGTTGCGAGGCGATGCGCACCGAGGCGAGCGCGACGTCACGGTTGATCGCCTGCAGCAGATCGATGCGCGAGGTCAGACCCAGCCGCGCGGTGGCCGAGCCGGCGCCTTGGTGTTCGTCGATCAGCGTCACGCGCAGGCCGCTGCGGGCCGCTTCGATGGCGGTCGCCAGTGCGATCGAGGTGCTGCCGACGCCATCCATCGCGCCAGCGAAGGCGACGCGCTGCGTCGGGTAACGGCGGAACATGGCGCGCAGGCCAGCCGCCTGGTCGTGCATGAAATCAGCCACGGCTCACCTCGCTGCGCATGTCGCGACGCGAGGCAGCCATCAACAGGCCGGCGTCCTGCGGTGAAAGGTGTTGCGACGATTCCTCGCCGGCTGCACGCAGCGCGCGGTGCATCAGGTAGGCGCGATTGGGCAGGTGCAGATCTTCCGGCACGCGCTGGCCGTTGGCGACGTAGTACAGCGGCAGTTCGTGGCGCATCAGCACATCGAGCACCGGGCCCAGCGTGACCGATTCATCGACCTTGCTGATGATGGCGCCGGCCAGATCTGCGCCACCATTCGGCGAAGAGTAAGCGCGCACCACATCGTCCAGCGCGTCGGCGCGGGCGACAGAATTCAGCAGCAGCAGACGGCGCACGTCGCCGCTCGACGACAGCATGGCGATCTGCTCGGCGACGGCGCGGTCGCGCTGGCTCATGCCGACGGTGTCGATCAGCACCATGTGCTTGTCGCGCAGCTCGACCAGCATGCGACGCAGGTCGGAGGCGTCGCGCACCGCATGCACCGGTACGCCGAGGATGCGGCCATAGATGCGCAGCTGTTCATGGGCACCGATCCGGTAGCCGTCGGTGGTGAGCAGCGCCACCTTGTCGGCGCCGTGGCGCACGACGCAGCGGGCGGCAAGCTTGGCCGTCGTGGTGGTCTTGCCGACGCCGGTCGGGCCGACCAGCGCATAGACGCCGCCGCGATCGATGATGTCGGCGTCGGAATTCAGCGTGATCAGGTCGCGGCCGATCAGCGTGCGCAGTTCGTTGCGCGCGGCCGCCAGCGAGTCGGAACTGCTGAGCTGGTCGAGCAGCCGGTAGGTGGTCACGGCGCTGAAGCCGGATTCGAGCATTTCGGCCGCCAGCGTGGTCTTGATCGGCGAGCTGCGCGACATTTCGCCCCAGGCGAAACCGGCCAGCTGCTGTTCGAGCATGCGGCGGATGCTGCCCAGTTCCTCGCGCAGTGCGGCGTCGAGCTGCGGCGCCGGCTCGGACGCTTGCGCGGTGTGACGCGGTGCGGTCTCGACAGCCGGTGCGGCACGACGCTGCGGCACTTCGGCGTGTGCTTCGAGATGTTCGTTGGCCGGCGCCTGCTGACGGCTGCGCGCCAGATCGCGCAGTTCGCTCGGCGTCGCCGGACGCGGCTTGTACGGCTGCCAGGGCTTCGGCGCCCGCACTTCCTGCGCCGGAGCCGGCGCCGGTGCGACCTTGCGCGCAGCCAGGCTGCTCGACAGCGTCACCTCGAAATCCTCGTCGCCGTAGGGCCGGGACGAGGTCTGAAATGGGGACTGCGCTTCGGCGCGCGCGGCGGGCTGCTCAGCAGCGCGCGCCACCGGTGCCGCCGGCGCTGGTGCCGGCGCTGCGGCCGGCTTCTTCGTCGGTGCAGTCATCGCCTCCAGCGCATTCGCCGGCAGCGCGAGTATTTCCACGCCGCCCTCGACCGGTCGGTTCGACAGCACGATGGCGTCGGGGCCGAGATCTTCCTTGATGCGGCGCAGGGCGTCGCGGGCGGAGGCAGCGAGATATTTGCGAGGCGTCATGATTTGACTCCGATGACAGAGGTCACCTTGATGGTGCGTGTTTCAGGAACTTCGGAATTGGCGAGCACCTTCAGGCTGGGCACCGCCCGGCGCAGGAAGCGCGACAGCAGCCAGCGCAGCGGCGCCGGCACCAGCAGCACGGCGGGCAGACCCATTTCTTCCTGGTTCTGCGCGGTACGCGCCACTTCGTTCATCAGCGTGTCGGCGAGGCCCGGTTCGATCACCGAACCGTCGCTGCCGCCACCGAGCGCCTGACCGATCAGGCGCTCCAGACCCGGGTCGAGCACCATGACCTGGACGTCGGTATTGCCCGGGAACAGCTGCTGCACGATGGCGCGGCCCAGGGCCACGCGGACGCGCGAGGTCAGTTCGAGCGGGTCCTGCGTACGCGGCGCGTACTCGGCCAGCGTCTCGACGATGGAGCGCATGTCGCGGATCGCCACGCCCTCCTCCAGCAGGCTCTGCAGCACGCGCTGCACCACCGCCAGCGGCAGCGCCTTCGGCACCAGATCCTCGACCAGCTTGGGTTGTTCGCGACCGACGTGTTCCAGCAGCGCCTGCGCTTCCTGACGGCCGAACAGTTCGGCGGCGTGGGTCAGGATGAGATGGTTCAGGTGGGTGGCGATCACGGTGGCCGCGTCGACCACGGTGTAGCCAAGCGCGTGCGCCTGTTCGCGCAGGCCCTGTTCGATCCACACCGCGGGCAGGCCGAAAGCCGGATCGCGCGCTTCGCGGCCCGGCAGCGAACCGGCGACGCGGCCCGGATTGATCGCCATCAGGCTGCCTGGATAGGCCTCGCCGCTGCCGACATCGACGCCCTTGAGCGTGATGCGGTAGCCGTTGGGCTTCAGTTCGAGGTTGTCGCGGATGTGCACCGGCGCGGTCAGGAAGCCGATCTCCGCCGCAAACTTCTTGCGCAGGCCGCGGATGCGCTTCAGCAGCTCGCCGTCCTGGCCGCGATCGACCAGCGGAATGAGGCGGTAGCCGACTTCGAGACCCAGCGTGTCGACCGGCACGACATCGGTCCATGCCGCTTCCTGCTGTTCGGGCGGCGTGATCGACTGCGCCGCTGCCTGCTCGGCCGCCTTTTTCTCCGCCGCCTCCTTCACCTTGGGCGACGCCGCCTTCTGCACTCCGCGCCAGGCGAGGTATCCGAGGCCGGCGGCGATCAGCAGGAAAACGAAATTGGGCATGCCGGGGATCATGCCCATCAGGCCCATGATGCCGGCGGAAATGCCGAGCACGCGCGGATCGCCGAACAGCTGACCGATCACCTGTCCGCCCACATCGCCGTCGTTGCCGACGCGCGACACCACGAGACCGGCGGCGATCGAAATGACCAGCGCCGGGATCTGCGCGACCAGACCGTCGCCGATGGTGAGCATCACGTAGGCCTTGGCGGCGCCGCCGGCGGTCATGTCGTGCTCCATCACGCCGATCAGCATGCCGCCCACCATATTGATGAGCAGAATGAGGATGCCGGCGATCGCGTCGCCACGCACGAACTTGGACGCACCGTCCATCGAACCGTAGAAATCCGCCTCGTCGGCGATTTCCTTGCGCCGCCGGCGCGCTTCGTCCTCACCGATCAGGCCGGCGTTCAGGTCGGCGTCGATCGCCATCTGCTTGCCGGGCATCGCGTCCAGCGTGAAGCGGGCGCCCACTTCGGCGATCCGGCCGGCGCCTTTTGTAACGACGACGAAGTTGATGACGGTCAGGATGATGAAAACGATGATGCCGACCGCGTAGTTGCCGCCGACCAGGAAGTGGCCGAAGGCTTCGATCACCTTGCCGGCCGCATCCGGGCCGGTATGACCTTCGAGCAGAACGACGCGGGTGGAGGCCACGTTGAGCGACAGGCGCAGCAGCGTGGTTACCAGCAGGACCGACGGAAATACCGAGAAATCAAGCGCCTTTGTCGTATAGAGCGCCACCAGCATCACCATCACCGACATCGCGATGTTGAAGGTGAAAAACACGTCCAGCACGAAGGTGGGCAGCGGCAGCACCATCATCGACAGGATGAGGACGATGAGCAGCGGCGCGGCCATCTGGGCGATGTTCGGGGAACCGATGACCTGACGGAACGAGAGGGACGTAGCCATGACGACATTTCATCGCAGGTGACGTCCATCAAACCGGAGAAAGAAGAGGGGTTTTCCCCGGCTATTGGGTCGACTGGATTGTTACGCAGCGCAAAACGCCCTTACAAACCGGGGGCGTTCCCGTTCACACCGTCGTGCGTTACTTGCACTGTCGCACCCCAGTCCCAGGAGACTACAGATGAACGCCCCGGCCCGTGCCGCTTCAGCCAGTTCGCTTCACCCCGCTCTGTGGGTGGCCGCTGTCTCGGTCACCGCCTTCAGCGCAGTCGGCATCGCCAAGATGTCCGGCTTGTTCGAGCCGGCCACGCCGGCACCGGTGGTCGCGGCCGCCGCACAGACCGGTACGACGCCGGCTCCGGCAATCCAGGCTGTCGCCGCCGCCGCCGAACCCGCTCAGCCGGTCGCCGCCACCGCTGACAAACCCGCCGAGAAGCGCAGCGAGAAGCCGGTCGTCAAGGCTGTGGCAGCGAAGAAGGTGCATGTCGCCGACGCTGGAGAGGCGGGTGCGATCAAGGTCGCGGATCGGACCTACGACTCGGGCATCGATGTCATTCCGGCGCAGCCGCGCACTGCCTACGAGCAGACGCTGCCGCGCAGCGAAGGGGATTACCGCGCTCCGGCGCCGGTTTGCGCCGACTGCGGTCTGGTCGAATCGGTACGCGAAGTGAAGGCGGCGGCCGACCCCAGCGGTCTGGGTGCTGCCGCCGGCGGCGTGGTGGGCGGTCTGCTCGGCAACCAGGTCGGCAAGGGCAGCGGGCGCACGATCGCGACGCTGATCGGCATTGCCGGTGGCGCCTATGCCGGCCACCAGGTCGAAAAGACGCAGCGCACGACCTCACGCTGGGAAGTCGGTGTGCGCATGGAAAACGGCGAGTACCGCACGGTCACGCTGGACGCGGAACCGGTCTGGCGCACCGGCGACAAGGTCAGACTGCAGGGCAACCGGCTCGTCATGGCCGACTGAACACAGGTTTCCTCCTTCCTCTCTCTGAGGACCCCTTTCGGGCACCCGCGTGGTGCCCGTTTTTTTGCCTGTTCGCCCGAGTGCTGCCCGGCTCAGGCCGCCGTGCGGAAGCGGCTCACCTCGCCCTGCAGCTGTTCGGAGAGGCCGGCCAGCTCGCTTGCCGAGCTGGCAACCGACGCCGCCGCACTGGCGTTCTCCTCGACCACCTGCACGATCTGCTCGACGCGCCGCGCCAGATCCTGGCTGGCTACGGCCTGCTCCTGCAGGCCGCCAGACACCTCACCTATTGTGCCGGCGACCCGCCGTGCGTGCGCATCGATGTCCAGCACCTTGGCCCGTCCCTGCTCGGCCGTCGCCAGACCCGCATGCACCCGCTGAACCGTGCTCTGCATGGTGCTCGACACCTCGGTCGCGCCGCTCTGGATGCGCGTCACCATATCGGTGATCTCGGTGGCCGAGCGCGCCGACTGTTCGGCCAGCTTGCGCACTTCGTCGGCGACCACCGCAAAACCCCGCCCCATCTCACCGGCGCGCGCGGCCTCGATCGCCGCATTCAGCGCCAGCAGATTGGTCTGGTCGGCGACGTCACGGATCACGTGGACGATGCGGGTGATGTGCGCCACTTCGCTACCCAGTTCGAGCGCGCGCTGGGCGCTGCTCTCGATACCCTCGGTCACCTCACGGATCTGCCCCACCATGCGGCCGATGTCGCCAGCGCCGTCCGAGGCGTGCTCACCGGCCACGTGCGAGGCGTCGCGTGCTTCGTTGCTCAGCTCGCTGACGTGGGTGATCGAGGTCGACAGCTCCTCCAGCGAGGCGGCCATCGCGGCCGCCAGTTCCGCCTGCGAATCCGAGGCGAGCCGCACCTGCTGGGTGGCGCCGGACAGGTGGGCGGCCGAGTCACCGAGCTTGCCGGTGGCCTCGCCTATCGTGCGCACCATGCCGCGCAGCGACTGCTGCATCGACTGGACCGCGCGCAATACCTGCGCGGGCTCGCTTTCGCCCTCCGGTCGCAGATCGGTGGTCAGGTCGCCGTCGGCGATCCGCCGCACCGCGGACAAGGTATGGCCGAGCTGGCTGGAAATGCTGCGCGTGATGATGAGCGAAACGACGATTGCAGCCACGATGAACAGGGCACCGGCGATCAGCACGGCGCGCGTCAGTGCATTGGCCGAGTCTTCGAGCGCCGCGATGGCACTGTCGTTGCGCAGTCGAACGCGCTCGCGCAGCGCCATCGACGCCTCATTCAGGGCAATCGCCGCCGGGCCATGCGTTGAATGCAGCAGTTCGTTCGCCTCAGTGTTGCGATTGACCAGTCCCAGGGCCAGCACCTCCTGCGAAATGCCGCGGAAGGCCTGCAGGCGCTGTTCGAGCTGGGCAAACAAAGCCCGCTCAGCCTCCTCGCTGCCAGGCAAGGCGACCAGTGCGCCGAGGCGCTTGACCGCCTCGTCGGCCTTGCCGACGTAGCCCTCCAGCTCGACACGCACCTTCTGGATCGCGGCGTCTTCGGTTTCGATGATGGCGCTGCGCGAATAGACGCGCACCCGCTGTACCGCGTCGTTCAGATCGGCGATCGCATCGACCTTGGGCTGGGTCAGCGCGCGGATTTCGTGCGCGCTGGCACTCATGCGCACCGACTGGATTTCAATGAAAACGGCCACCGCAATGAAGATCAGTGCGATCAGACCGAAGCCGAGCGCAAGACGGGTGGAGATTCTCAGGTTCTTCATGGAGAGTCCCTCAGGAGCTGATTGTGTGCATGAAACTCAATGACTTAACGGCTGCTGCACACAGCGCTTGAGGCGAGAATTCATCTATTCGACATACGGTCGGGCAGAGCCCCTGTACTGCAGGTCAGTCGCTGCCCGGGTCCATGTCTTCCGGCACCGGCAGGTCGCCGGGCATCTTCGGAATGTCGCCGCCGCGGGCAAAGGCGTCGTTGAGCTGGTACACGTAGGCCAGCACCTCGGCCACCGCGCGGAAAAGCCGCGCCGGCACTTCCTGCTCAAGTTCGCAGTGCTTGTGCAGCGCGCGCGCCAGCGGCGGTGCCTCGACCAGCGGCACGCCGTGCTCGCTGGCGACGGTACGGATGCGCAGCGCCATCTCGCCCGCCCCCTTGGCGACCACGCGCGGCGCACCGCCGCGTGCCGCGTCGTAGCGCAGCGCAACCGAGTAGTGGGTCGGGTTGGTCACCACCACGTCGGCCTTCGGCACATTGGCCATCATCCGGCTGCGCGCCATTTCGCGCTGTTGCTGGCGAATGCGCCCCTTGACGTGAGGATCGCCTTCCTGCTCCTTGAATTCCTGGCGCGCCTCCTCCTTGGTCATCTTCAGTTCGGAGTGGTAGTGCCAGAGCTGGAAGGGCACGTCGATGGCGACGATGAGCGCCATGCCGGCGACCAGCAGCAGGGTGGCCGTCATGATGAGGTCGCCGGTGGCGCTGAGCGCGACGTCGACCGGCGCACCGAACAGTGCGAACAGCTTCTCGTGGTCGCGCATGACCACCCAGGCGGCGACGCTACCCACCAATGTCGCCTTGCCGATGCTCTTGCCCAGCTCGACCGCCGCCGTGGACGAGAACATGCGCTTCAGACCGGCAGCCGGATTCAGTTTCGAGAATTTCGGTTCAAGTGCCTTCGGTGCAAAGTTCCAGCCAGCCATCAGGAAGGGCGATATGAAGGCGGCCAGCATCAGCGCGATGAACAGCGGCGCCAGCATCAGCAGGGCATCGGTGGAGCGCTCGATCAGCAGCGCGAACATCGCCGCCGGATCGAAGATCGCGCGCCGGTCTATGGTCAGGCCGTCGCGCAGCAGATTGGCGCTGCGCGGCCACATCCAGCCGGCGAGCGCAGACATGCCGGCGACACCGGTGATGGTGACGAGAAAGGTAGCCAGTTCGCGGGAGTTGGGCACCTGCCCTTCTTCGCGCGCCTTTTCCAGTCGTCGCTGTGACGCTGGTTCTGTCTTTTCGAGATCGCTTTCTTCTGCCACGTGCGCAGACCCGGTTCGCCAATGCGCAGGATGATGCGCCGGAGGGACCAGCGGCAATCGGCGGAACAGCGGCCGAAGATCACCCCATCTGCGACCGCGGTCGGGTCAGTCGTGACAGGAATGTGTGTGGAGTGGGCGGCGCGAAGCGGCAGCCCGGAGCCTGTGTCGCCAGCCCTGCAGTACGCGCCGGGCCCGCTGGAAGACCCGCCGGCAGGGGGCCGACTCAGGTCGAGCCGCGCAATCCCTGACGCAGCGAGGTCTGCAGTGCCGACGTTTCTCGGTGCAGCGCCATCAGGCGCTCGGACAGCGCAAGCAGGTAGTCCTCCATCATGCGCGACAGCTCGCGCACCGACTGATTGGGTGAGCCCGCCATCGCCCGGCTGGCATCGATGCGCACCTGCAGGTCGCGCAGAACCGCCTGCTTGTCCGGCGGGCAGGTATTGATGAATTGTTCGATCACGCGCCGTCGCTCCGCGAAATAAGTCTGGGGATCTGAATGAGCCAGTTCCTTCCAGACGTCAAAATCGAAGTCCTGCTCAGGATTTTTCGACACTCGGTGTCCTCGCCTGCATCAATCGTGCTTCGGCGATTGGAACAGACAGTGATCGATATCAGCGCGGCAGCGTTTCACGCGCCGCAACCAGGCGTGCCGCCTGCTCGACGCCCTGATAGGCGAGCTGACCCGACAGGTCCGGGCACAGCGCGTCGGTATTGACCATGTCGAGCGTGGTCTGCACCCAGGCGCGCACTTCCTGCGCGCGCATGAAGAGGCCTCGTGCGTCGGCTTCGGCGGCCTCGCCGGCGAGATTCATCGCGGTCACCATCGCCTCGTTGCCGAGCGTTTCGATCGCATCCATCAAGCGCATGATTTCCGCGTGATGGGCCTGGATGCTGGCCGCAGGCAGCATCGCGGCGGCGGGGAACGGCGACGAAATCGGCTGGATCAGGGTAGCTTCGGCCATGGTTTGACTCCCTCGGTAGCGATCGGCGAAGTGCCGGGTATGCTTTCTTATCGACCCTCGAACTGAAGTCTTTAGGGGCAGAGAGATTGCGAGGCAGACAGCCCTGAAACCCAGGCTGGAAAAGGAAAAGAGCCCGCCCGGACCAGGCCCGGGCGGGCTCCTTGAAACAGCGTTGAAACAGTGGTCGTCAGGCGGCGCGGGCGACGTGACCGATCAGGCTGGAACGCGACACACCGCGCGTATCGCCCATCGAGCCCAGCAGCTCCTTCATGTCGAGGATCAGCACGATCTGGCCGTTCGACAGCGTGGTCACACCTGCCACGCCCTTCGGACGGAAGTCGTCCAGACTCTTGATCACCGCGTCCTCGCGGCCGGCGAAGTTGTCGATCGCCAGGATGAAGGACGACTCGGCAGACTGCATCAATACGCCGTACTGCGGGTGATTCTTCTGCGGCCAGCCAAGCAGGCGGGCCAGCGGCAGCACCGGCATCACTTCGCCGCGCACCACCATGGTGGCGCGACCGCCGACTTCCTGGATGTCTTCGTGCTGGATCGGCAGGATTTCGCGCACCATCGACAGCGGCACCGCGAAGTGCTGTTCGGCCAGACGCACCAGCAGCACCGGCAGGATGGCCAGCGTCAGCGGCAGCGAGATGACGAAGGTCGTTCCCTTGCCCTGCACCGAGCGGATTTCGATCGAACCGTTCAGCTTCTGGATGTTGGTCTTCACGACGTCCATGCCGACACCGCGGCCGGACACGTCGGACACGGTGGCGGCGGTCGAGAAGCCGGGCAGGAAGACGAGGTTCAGGCTCGAACGCTCGTCCAGCGTGTTCGCTTCCTCATCGGTGATGAGACCCTTCTCAAGCGCCTTGGCACGCAGACGCTCGGCATTCATGCCGCGGCCGTCGTCGGCCACCATGATGACGATGTGATCGCCCTCCTGGCGCGCTTCGAGGCGCACGACCGACTTGCCCGGCTTGCCTTGGGCCATGCGCTCATCCGGCGTCTCGACGCCGTGATCGACCGCGTTGCGGATCAGGTGGATGATGGGATCGGACAGATCCTCGATCATCGTCTTGTCGATTTCGGTCTCTTCGCCGACCAGCGCCAGCTCGACGTCCTTGCCCAGGTTGCGGGCGAGGTCGCGGGCGATACGCGGGTACTTCTGGAACAGGCGGCCGATCGGCTGCATGCGGGTCTTCATCACCGCGTTCTGCAGGTCCGACACCAGCAGGTCGAGCTGGCTCACCGCGGCATCGAGTGCGTGCAGCGTGTCGCTGTCGCTCTTGCCGGCCAGGATGTCCGCGCGCAGCGAGGTCAGGCGGTTCTTGGTCAGGCCGATCTCGCCCGACAGGTTCAGCACCTGGTCCAGACGCGAGGTATCGACGCGGATCGAATTGTCGCGCCCCTTCTCGGCGTCGCGACGGCCGCTCGGGGCGGGTGCGCCCGGACGGTCGCCAGCGCGGCGACCGAAAGCGGCGTTGACCACGGCAGCCACTTCACCGTCGTTGGCAGAACGGGCTGCAGCCGGCTCGGGCACCGCCTGCGGGGCAGACGGCACGACGCCGGTCACGGCCTGATGCAGCGCCACCCAGTCGGGTTCGGCGCCCACCGGGGCCGGCGCGGCAGTCGCGACCGGCTTCGCCACCGGGGCAGCCGGTGCGGCAGCCTTGGCAGGCTCGGCAGTCAGTTCGCCGGCGAGCGCGGCGCGCAGGCGGGCCATCAGGTCGGGATCGGCAGCGGTGGGCTGCATGCCGCGCTCCAGCGCGCCGAACATGTCGCGCACGATGCCGGTGGCGTCGAGAATGACGTCCATCAGCACCGGCGTCACGTTCATTTCGCCGTTGCGCAGCTTGTCGAAAAGATTCTCGGTCAGGTGACAGAGGGCGACCAGTTCGGCGGCGTTCAGGAAGCCGGCACCGCCCTTGATGGTGTGGAAACCGCGGAAGATCTCGTTCAGCAGGCCGCGGTCGCCCGGGGTCTTTTCGAGATCGACCAGCTTGTTGTCCACGCCGGACAGCAGGTCGGTTGCCTCGACCAGAAAGTCCTGCAGCAGATCTTCCATTCCCTGAAAGTCACTCATCTTTCGCTCCTGTGGCGACCGGATCATCGATCCGTCCGCCCAACTGCACCTGTTGTCACGGTCCGGCAGAAACGGCGTTCTGCCTCACCGACCTTGTTGTGCGTCCATCCTTCGCCAGTCTCAGAAGCCGAGGCTTTCGAGCAGGTCGTCGACCTGTTCCTGGCTGGTCACCACGTCGCTGCGGCCTTCCGAATTGATGACCGGTCCGTTGAGCAACCCTTCCGGCGCTGCGGCGCGCTTCTCCGCCGGCATGGCTTCGATCAGCACCTGCAGCAGGCCGCTCTCCAGCTGTTGCGACATTTCTACGATTTTCTTGATGACCTGACCGGTCAGATCCTGAAAATCCTGCGCCATCATGATTTCGTTCAACTGCGCACGCGTGTCGCGGGCGAAGCCCGGCACGTCGCCGAGGAAGCCTCGCGTTTCGGTCGCCAGCGCCTTGAACTCATCGACCGACAGTTCGTTGCGGTAGAGCTTTTCCCAGCGGTCGTGCAGCGCACTGGAGCGCTTCTCGACGTCGTCCTGCAGCGGGATCGCCACGTCGGTCGCGTTGAGCACGCGACTCGCCGCGTTCTCGGTCATCTGGGCGACGTAGTTCAGGCGGCTGCGGGCATCCGGCATCTGCTGCGCCACATCCTCCAGCGCATGGTCGTAGCCGAGCTGGCGCAGCGTGTCGTGCAGCTGGCGGGCGAGATGTCCGACCTTGTTGAACACGTTTTCGCAGCTGTGTTCGAGTTCATGCGACTCGTCGACGGCGTGCGACGTGGTGTATTCGGTCGCTACGGTGTCGAACAGCGCCTCCAGGTCGGCGGAATCGCCGCCGACGCTGTTTACCGCCTCGGGTACAACTTCGAGACGCACCTTCTGCGGCGTCTCGCTGGCAATGCTGTCGAACAGGGCCTGCAGATCGTCGGAATCGCCAGTTTCGTCAAGCTTCAGCTTCTTCACGGTTTCCTCTCCCGATGCAGGCTCAAGCGGCCTTCTGGTTCATCTTCTCGAAAATCTTGTTCAGCTTTTCGCTCAGCGTGCCGGCGGTGAAGGGCTTCACGATGTAGCCCGACGCACCGGCCTGGGCAGCCTCGATGATGTTTTCCTTCTTCGCTTCGGCCGTGATCATCAGCACCGGCAGGGCTTTCAGCGCGGCATCGGCACGGATGGCGCGCAGCAGCTCGATGCCGGTCATGTTCGGCATGTTCCAGTCGGTCACCACGAAGTCGAATTCGCTGGCCTTGAGTTTCTGCAGCGCAATCACGCCGTCCTCGGCCTCGTCGACATTCGTGAACCCGAGTTCCTTCAGCAGGTTGCGCACGATGCGGCGCATGGTCGAGAAGTCATCGACAACGAGAAATTTCATCTTGGGATCAGACATGGGGCCTACCTCTCTCAGGCTTTATGTGTTGCCAGCAGCGGACGCAGCGTGTCGGCCAGTACTTCGGCATCGAACTTCGCCACGTATGCGTCCACCCCGACGCTCTTGCCCATCGCACGGTTGGCTTCCGACGACAGCGACGAGTGCATGACTACCGGTATGTCGGCAAAACGAGGGTCATTCTTGATATTGCGGGTCAGCACATAGCCGTCCATCTCAGGCATTTCGGCGTCGACCAGGATGAGGTCGATCTCGTCGGTCAGCGGAGCGCCGGTGGCCGACGAATGCGCCGCCATGCCCTGCAGCCGGGACCAGGCCTCGGCGCCGTTGGTGGCGTGCTTGTGTTTGATGCTCAGCCGGTCCAGCACTTCGGCGATCTTCTTGCGGGCAACCGCCGAGTCATCGACGAAGAACACGTTCGGCTCGTAGTTGCCGCCCAGCGGCGGTATGTCGGTGATGGCGGCCTCTCCGAAGGTGCCGGCCATGATGCTTTCGACGTCCAGGATGGACACCAGGCGGCCGTCGTCCAGTTCGGTGATGGCGGTGATGTAGAGCTGTTCGCTGGTCACCACGGACTCAGGCGCGCGTACGCGGTCCCAGTCGACGCGGATGATGCGATCGACCTCGTGCACCAGGAAGCCCAGCGTGCGCTTGCTGTACTCGGTCACCATCATGGCGCCGCCCATGCCTTCGGGCGCACCGTCCAGATTCATGATGCGCGCCAGCGACAGCACCGGAATCACGTTGCCACGCAGCGAAATGAGGCCTTCGACGCCGCCCGGCATATTGGGGGTCGGCGTTACGGTCGGGGTACGGCTGACTTCACGCACCTTGAACACGTTGATGCCGAACAGCTCGTGCGTGCCGAGCGAGAACAGCAGGATTTCCATCTTGTTCGACCCCGCCAGCTTGGTGCGGGCATCGACTTGTTCGAGCAGGTTCTGATCGGTTCTGTCCATCGTCTGTCTCCAGTCTCGTTCAGGCGGCGGCACGGTCGCCACCGTTGCCGCGGCGGATCAGGCGGCTGATCGTTTCCGCCAGACGCTGCGCCTCGAACTTCGATACGTATTCGTCGACGCCGACCGAGCGGCCCAGCTGCTGGTTGGAACCGGAGGACAGCGAGGAATGCATCACCACCGGGATGCCGGCGAAGCGCGGATCGGCCTTGATGTGCTTGGTCAGGATGTAGCCGTCCATTTCCGGCATCTCGACGTCGGTCAGGATCATGCTCACCAGATCGCCGACCTTGCGGCCGCTGGCATCGGCGTAGGAGGCGATCTTCTTCAGTTCGGTCCACATCTGCGCGCCGTTGATCGCGCTGACGTAGCGCACGCCCATCAGGTCAAGCGTGCGGGTGATCTGGTTGCGGGCGACCGGCGAATCGTCGCAGAAGAAAACGGTGGCGCCTTCGATGCCCAGCGGCTCGATGTCCTTGAACGCCAGGTCGTTGTCGATGTCCGCGGTTTCCGACAGGATCTTCTCGACGTCCAGCATCATCACCAGACGGCCGTCGGCCAGTTCGGTGACGGCGGTCACGAGGCCACCGAGATTGGCGGTCAGCATGGCCGGCGGCACGCGCATCTGCGACCAGTCCAGGCGCAGGATGGTATCGACCGACTCGACCAGGAAGCCCTGGGTGTGACCGTTGTACTCGGTCACGATCATCACGTCGCGCGGCGTTTCGCTGGGGAACTGGGCGAACTTGGCCAGATCGACCACCGGCACCAGCGCGCCACGCAGGCTCACCATGCCTTCGACGGCCGGCGGCATTTCAGGCGCCGCGGTCACCCCCGGCGTACGCATGACCTCGCGCACCTTGAACACATTGATGCCGAAGGTTTCGCGCTTGCCCGTTCGCGTATCGACGCCGAGCGAGAACATCAGGATTTCGAGCTTGTTGGTGCCCGCGAGCTTGGTGCGGGCATCGATATTCTTGAGCAACTCTGACATGTCGGCCTCGTCTGTCTGGTCAGTGGCACGAAAAAAGCGGGGGTGATGCTGGGTTTACGGCAGGGGTCGGAAAGTCTTGAACGCAAGGTGACGATGCGGTGACGGGCACGCCGACGGTCAATCCCAGTCGGCGCGCAGCCCTGCCTCACCCATCGACGACCGACGAGAACTTGCTGACCGCCTGTACGACCTCACGCGCACCGTTGCTGATGCGTTTGATCGCCTGTCCGGCGCTACCGGCCAGTTCGACGCCGCTGCCGGCTTTCACCAGGCTGGATTCCATGCTCACGATGGCGCTGCGCGTGCCATCCTGTATGCGCTGCACCATGCCGCCAATTTCGGCCGTGGACAGGCTGGTCCGCTCGGCCAGCTTGCGCACCTCGTCAGCGACCACGGCAAAGCCGCGGCCCTGCTCGCCGGCGCGAGCCGCTTCGATGGCGGCGTTGAGCGCCAGCAGATTGGTCTGGTCGGCGATCTCGCGGATGGTCTTGACGATGCTGGTGATCTGGTCCGATTGCTTGCCCAGTTCCCCCACCCGCTCCGAAGTGAGCTGCACAGTTTCCGCAATGGCCTGCATTTCCGAGGATGCCCGCTCGATGATGGCCGCGCCCTCGGTCGCGATGGCATCGGTTTCGGTGGACACACGCCAGGCAACGCGCGCGCTCTCCTGCTCCGCCAGTTGCTGCACCTTCTTTTCGGTAACGTCGACAGCGAATTTCACCACCTTGTAAAGCTTGCCGTTCGGATCGAACACCGGGTTGTAGCTGGCCTCCAGCCATACTTCACGACCATCACGCGTGACGCGCCTGAAGTCGCCTGCGACGAACTCGCCGGCGTTCAGACGCTGCCAGAAGGCCGCGTACTCGGGTGATTCCGTCAGCTCTGCCGCGCAGAAAATGCGGTGGTGGCGGCCGACAATCTCCTCCTTGGTGTACCCGACGGTCTTGAGGAAGTTGGCATTGGCGTCGAGGATGGTGCCGTCGGGGGTGAAGGAAATGACGGCCATCGAACGATTGATCGCGTTGAGCAAGGCGGTGGCTTCGCTCTCGGCCCGCACCTTGTCGGTGATGTCGCTGGCCACCTTGACCACCTTCACCACCCGGCCGTCGGCGCCCAGCACGGGGTTGTAGCTGGCTTCCAGCCAGATTTCACGACCGTCGCGGGCGACCCGCGGAAAGCGGCCGGACACGAAATCACCTCGCGCCAGGCGGGCCCACATGTCGGAATAGGACTTCGACGAGGCATAAGAGGGCTGACAGAAGCTCCGGTGGTGCATGCCCGGAAGCTCGGTCGCTGCATAGCCCATCACACGGGCGAAGTTGGCGTTCGCTCCGATCACCTTGCCGTCCGGTTCGAACTCGATGATGGCCATCGAGCGGTCGATGGCATCGATCAGTGCTTTCGCCGCAGCCGCCCGTATTTCACATTCACCGAGACGCGCTTCAAGTTGCCTGCCTTTGTTCCCGAACATGTTCTTTTCTCCCCTGTCGTCTCCAGCATGCTGGACGTATGAAGTTGCCCGGGCTCACCGGACACGGTCGGCGCAGAGCTGCGATCGCAAGGGAATAACGCCCTCAGGGTGTAAGACTTAAGTTATATCCCTGCTCGAAGTAAGGAAATTTCACGGTACCTGCCGGGCACGCACCTCGGAAAGCAGAAAAGCCCGTACCGGCAAGCCGGCACGGGCTTTTCGCGATGTTGCGATGCACTCAGACGCGGAAGCGTGCGCCCGCCTCTTCCAGCCCCATCGCCAGTGCGCGCAGGTGCTGCGCCTCGCTGGCCATGGCGGTGATGGCCGAGCTGTTCTCTTCGCTCATCTGCGCGATCTGCTCGACCGAGCGCGCCACGTCGTGGCTGGCGATGGTCTGTTCGCTGACCGATTCGGCGATGCCGGAAATGCCCTGCGAAGTCGAGGCCGCCGCGTCGGCCGCACGACCGAGCGCGCCGACGACCTGCGACAGCTGGTTGCGTGAATTGTCGATCGCCTGCACGCCACGGCGCACCACGCTCTCGACGCCGCCGGCGCGGGCATCGAGCGCGCGCGTCACTTCTTCGATCTGCTGTGCCGACACCGCCGACTTCTCGGCCAGCTTGCGCACCTCGTCGGCCACGACCGCGAAGCCGCGGCCCTGCTCGCCGGCCCGCGCCGCCTCGATGGCCGCGTTCAACGCCAGCAGATTGGTCTGTTCGGCGATGTCCTTGACCTGGCGGGTCATATCGCCGATGGCACGGGTGCTTTCGATGAAGGCGCCGGCCGCCTGCGAAATCTCGCCCACCACGTGGCCGACCGCATCCAGTTCGTGGCTCACCGCATCGATCGCATGGTGGCCCTGGGCCGCTTCTTCGCGGCTCGATTCGGCGTGGCGGCGCATTTCCGCCGCACTGTCGGACACGCTGTTGATCGACACCGACAGTTCCTCGATCGTGGCCGCCATGGCCGACGCCGACTGGCTCTGGCCGGCCGAGGCCTCGCTGATCTGCTGGGTTGCGCTGGCCAGCGCCATCGTGACCTGGCTGACCTCACCGGCCGACGACTTCACGCGGGCGATCAGACCGGACAGGCTGTCGGCCATGCTGTTGAAACTGTTGGCGATGTCGCCGAACTCGTCCTGGCTGGCGACCCGGATGCGCGCCGTCAGATCGCCTTCGGCCAGACGACGGCCACCGTCTATCGTGTGGCCGATCGCATCCTTCAGCGACGCGTACAGGCCGAGCGCCAGATAGACCGACAGCAGCAGGCCGGCGGCGAGCAGCACGCAGGTCAGCGTCAGATCGACCATCAGTCGCTCCGAATGCGCCTTGATGCCGAGGTCGGCGGTGTCGAGCAGTACGGTCATGGTGCCGACCGACGCCTCGACCGGCACCGAAGCGCGGGCAAACACCTCGGCCGGCGGCAGATCGAAGCGCTGCGCCTTCAGCGACGCATTCAGCATTTCGGCGGTCGAAGCAAAGGCGGCACGCAGCTTGTCGATCTCGGCAGCAACGCGCGGCGCGTGTTCGGGCGCGAAGCTGCGTACGCGTTCATTCACCCGATCCATCGCAGCGACGCGGCGGGCGGCCAGCTGCAGCAGCGCGCCCAGTTCGATCGCCTCGTCGGGCGTCACCGTGCCGCGCGCACTGATCGACGCGGCACGGCCGCGCAGCCGTGCCAGATTCTCGACGGTGAAGGGCGCGACGTTCACCGCGGCCTCGACCAGCGTGAAGGTATCGGGATAGGGATCGAAGCTCATGCCCGACTGATCGGACACCGAGCGGAAGTCGTTCAGCAGCGTGTCGATCATCGTCGAGTGGCGGGCAAAGTTGGCCGCGCCGGTCGAGCCGCTCATTTGCTGCCGCACCGCCGTCCACTCCCCGGACAGGCGTTCGATCTGCGCCTGCTGCACGAGCAGTTCCGGATGGGCGGCATTCAGCGCCTTCAGCGTGTCGAGGCCGCGTGCGACCTCGGCCGCCTTGGCGTCAACCTTGGGTGCCTGCGAGGCGTCGCCATTGAGCATTGCCGACGACAGTCCGCGGTGCTGCTGCACGGCGGTCATCGTGACCAGCAACGCACGCAGATACTCGGCGCCGATGTGCTCGCGTTCCATCATGCGCAGACTGTCCAGACGGGACATGGCGACGGTGGTGGCAAGTGCCGCCAGCATGGCCAGCAGGATACCCATCACGAGCATCATCTTCGGAGCGAACCGCAGGCGCGACATCAGGGCGCGGGCGGGGAAAAGCAGGGCGTTCATGGTTTCTCCTCGGTCGGCCGGGGCGCGCGGCACTGCGTGCATTGGCCGGATACGGTGTCGAGGCGGGCTCCCCGGGGTCGACACCCCTTCACGACCCGCCTGAGTCAGTTACGGCAGCGTGATACCCGGGTTGAGGAGACTTTCTGCAATGCAGCATTCATTTGACGTGAATCAAATGCAACGGGGCGCCCGCAGGCGCCCCGTCGTCCTTACCGCGTGCAGGCGGCGGTTCAGGCCGCGTAGCCGATGCGGAAGCCGCCCCATTGCCGACCGCCGACGAAGATCGGTGCCGAAATGTCGTGCACCACCTCGCCGGTGTCGCGGCGATAGGTCTGGATCAGGAAAGGCTGGCTGTGCGCACCGCAGCGACGTCCGACCGGGTCGTCGAAGATGCGCTTGGTGCGGTTGCCGGCGATGTCCTTCTTCTCGTCGCCGGTCAGCGGCTGCGAGAAGCGCTTGTTGTGCGTCGGGAAATAGCCCTTGCGGTCGACCGCACCGGCGTAGATCAGGCCGGCGTGCCGATCGAGCAGCGGTTCCTGGATCGCCGGGAAGAGTCGGTCCGTCAGCGCGTCGAACTTGGTGCTGTACTTGGTCGGCTTGGTACCGGCGATGGGCTGGTAGTTCTCGTCGAACAGGTCTTCCATCCTGATTTCGCCGCGCTTGACCGCCGCCTCCAGGCAGGCACCGATCCGCTGCGCCGCATCGGCCACGATGTCCGGCATGCGGGCATGCGCAGCCACAGCCTGTTCGCCGTAGCTGCCGAGACGGAACACCTGCGACAGCTCGGCCAGATTGCTCGACAGCACGTCCAGCCGCGACGCCTCGGCGGCGGTCGAACTGGACACCTCGCGATTCGATTCCGCCATCGCGAAAATGCGCTGCACGTGCTGCTCGACCTGTTCGCCCAGCGCCCGGTTCTGACGCATGGCTTCGACCGTACCGCCCACGCGCTCCAGCGTCGCGTCGGCACATTCGCGGATGCTTTCCAGCGTGGCCACCGCCTCGCTGGTCAGGTCGGCGCCGGTGCGCGCCTCGACCGCGCTGGCGCGGATGACCGAAGCGGCGTCGGCGGTTTCGCGCTGCACGGCGGAAATCATCGAATGGATCTGACCGGTGGACGCCGCCGTCCGCTCGGCCAGCTTGCGCACCTCGTCGGCCACGACCGCGAAGCCGCGGCCCTGTTCGCCGGCACGTGCCGCCTCGATGGCCGCGTTCAGCGCCAGCAGATTGGTCTGGTCGGCGATCTCGCGGATCACCTGCACGACCGAGCCGATCTCCTCCGAGCGCTTGCCCAGATGTTCGATCTGGCGCGCGCTTTCGGACACGCTGCCGGCAACGCGCGCCATCTCCTCGGCGACGCGACTGACCACCTGCGCGCCCTTCTGCGACAGCTCGCGCGATCGGGTGGCATCGTCCACGGTGCCGGCGGCCGCTTCGGTCGCCGTCTCCATGCTCATCTTCATGTTGCCGACGTCGCCGCTGGCGGCCTGCGAGGCAGCGCATTGCTGCTCGGCCGAGCCAGCGACGCGCTCCGCCCCCTTGCCGAGGCCGCTGCAGGTGTCCTGCAGGCGCTGCGAGGTGAACAGCATCTTGGCCATCGCCGCGCTGAACTCGGTGACCAGGCGGTTGTAGCTCTCTGCCAGTCGCGGCAGCGCACCGCCGCCACGCGCGTCGAGACGATAGGTGAGATCGCCCGACATGCGGGCTTGTTCGAGACCGGCGACCATGGTTTCGAGCGGACGCTCGAACATCAGGACGGCCGTTGTGCGTGCAATGAAAGCCCCCGTCGCGGCCAGGGCCGCGGCAATCAGTGCGCCGCTCAGGGTGAAGGCCGATGCGCTGTACGCGTAAAGGCCGAGGTGGGTGATCAGCAGTGCGGAAAAAAGGCCCAGCCAGGGCAAAATGCTGCGCGTCGCTGCGCGCTTGCTTGTTGTCATCGTTCCTCTCCTGTCCGGTAAGGGTCTTTCCGCGTCGCGCAAGCCCCATCGCCCGCGCGGCATGGTCGGACCCTGGGCATCGTGTGCCTGTCCGTGGTGAAGAGAGTTACGACCTGAAGCGTCCGAACTTGAGACGCTTGGCGTGGCAAGGCCTCGGCTAAGGTCCGGCCAGCCTCAGGTGATGGTGAACAGCTTCTGGAAATTGGCGACCTCGATGACCTGGCGTACCGGCGCACTGCAGTTCACGAGCCGCACCACGCAATGGGCGGCGCGTGCCTTGTCGCGCAGCATCAGCAGCATGCCCAGGGCCGAGCTGTCGAGATAGGTCACCGCAGAGAGGTCGATTTCCAGCGTGTCGATGGCGTCGCCCGCCATCATGCGCTCGGTGGTTTCACGGAATGCGCGATGCGAAGAGAAGTCGAAGCGGCCACCCAGCGCGATGCGGGCAAGTCGGTCGATGACGGAGGTGCGGATTTCCATGCGTGGTCTTGATCAGTGAGTGGTTGAATGAACGACGCGGCGACGGCTCATCCGTGAGCCGCGAGCCGGCGCCCGCCCTGCAATGCGGCGACTATGCGCTCGGCCACCTGGGTCAGTGGCGCCACCTCGCAGCAGGCGCCGATCTGCGCTGCCTCGCGCGGCATGCCATATACGACGCAGCTTTCCTGGTCCTGCCCTATGGTCCATGCGCCAGCGCGGCGCATGGCCAGCATGCCCTGCGCGCCGTCCTTGCCCATGCCGGTCAGCAAGGCGGCGACCGCACTGCCGCGAGCGTGCTGGGCAGCCGAATTGAACAGCACGTCCACCGCCGGCCGGTGCCTGTTGTAGGGCGGCGTCTGCAGCAGTTCGCAGACATAGCCGGTGCCACTGCGGCGGATTTCCAGATGCGAATGCCCGGGCGCCAGATAGGCATGGCCGGGCAGGATGCGCTCGCCCTGCTCCGCCTCCTTGACGCGGACACGGGCCAGCGAATCGAGGCGGCGGGCGAAGCTCGCGGTAAACATTTCAGGCATGTGCTGCACCATCACGATGCCCGGCATGTTCGCCGGCAGGCGGCACAGCACTTCCTTGATCGCTTCGGTGCCACCGGTGGAGGCGCCTATGCAGACGATGCGGTCGCCCCAGGCCGACGTGGCGGCGGCGGGCGCTGGCCGGGCAGCAGCAGCGGGCGCGGGCTCGGCCGGCGCGGCACGCAGCACTTTCAGTCGCGCGCCGTAGGCCGCGCGGATCTTTTCGTGTATTTCCTGCGCGTAGCTGACCGGCAGCCCGGCCAGCGATCCGCGCGGTTTGGCCACGTAGTCGACGGCGCCCAGTTCGAGCGCCTGCAGCGTCGTTTCCGATCCCTGCGCGGTCTGGCTTGAAATCATGATGACCGGCATCGGGCGCAGCCGCATCACCTTGTCGAGGAATTCCAGGCCGTTCATGTTCGGCATTTCGACGTCCAGTGTGAGCACGTCGGGCGACGTTTCCTTCACCTTCTGCCGGGCCACCGCCGCGTCGGGCGCCGTGCCGACGACTTCCATGTCGGGCGCCTGATTGATGATCTCGGTCAGCACCGCCCGCATCACCGCGGAATCGTCGACCACCAGAACCCTGATCTTCATTCCATGCTCCTCCGTGCCCCCGATCAGGAGAACAGCTCGATGTCGCCCGAGGCGTCGTCGCGGGCGAGTCTTTCCTGGTACTCGCGTTCGCGGCGCGCCAGCGTATCGTTGTTCACGCGGGCAAGCTTCTTCATCAGCACACGCCCGGCGTGCGGGAAGAAGTAGATCTTCCGGGCATGACTGTCCAGCAGATCCTGCGCCAGCACCGGAATACCCTCGTTGGCCAGATAGTCGAGCACGAAATCGGCATTGCGCTCGCCGACGTTGGCATTGGCCAGCGTTGCCATCACGCGCCCACCACCGAACACCTTGGCCTGCAGCGCCGAGCGACGTGCTCCGGCCTTGATCAGTTCGTTTACCAGCAGTTCCATCGCGTAAGCGCCGTAGCGTGCCGAGCGGCTCATCACGCCGCTGCCGGCGTCCGGCAGCATGAAATGATTCATGCCGCCGATGCCGCGCTCTGGATCGCGGATGCAGGCGGCGACGCAGGAGCCGAGCACCGTCACCAGCAGCATGTCACGGGTGGTGACGAAGAACTCGCCCGGCAGGATCTTGACCGCCTCGCGCGAGAAGTTGCGGTCGTAGTAGCGCTGCGCCGCCTGATGCTCGATCAGGCCGGGGCCATGGCTATCGACCGCCGTCAGCGCGCGCATATACCGTCCTACCCAGATTGCGGAACAGGTCGACCGCGTGCGAGAAGCTCTCCGAGTGGCCGGCAAACAGCAGCCCGTCGGGTCGCAGCAGCGGTACGTAACGCTTGAGGATGCCGTACTGCGTGGGCTTGTCGAAATAGATCATGACGTTGCGGCAGAAGATGGCTTCCAGCGGCCCGCGCACCGGCCAGTTCGGTTCGAGCAGGTTCACCCGGGTGAAGCGGATCAGCCGCTGCAGTTCCGGACGCACCCTCACCTCGCCGGAACGGCTGCCGGTGCCGCGCAGGAAGTATTTGCGCACCAGTTCCGGTGACAGCTTCTCGATGCGCTCTTCGCCATAGACGCCCGCCTGGCCCTGCGCCAGCACCTGGGTGTCGATGTCGGAGGCGATGATTTCGACTGGCGGCGTCATCGAGCCGTACAGCTCGCAGCAGGTGATGGCGATCGAATACGGTTCTTCGCCGGTCGAGGCGGCGCTGCACCAGATGCGCGCGTTGGGCTTGCCCAGCTTGGTCAGGTGCTGCTTCAGCAGATCGAAGTGGTGGGCCTCACGGAAGAAGGAGGTGAGGTTGGTCGTCAGCGAATTGACGAAGGTTTCCCATTCGGTCCGGTCGTTGCGCTCCAGCCGGCGGATGTAGTCGGCAAAGGTCGCATCGCCGGTGGCGCGCAGCCGGCGGGCCAACCGGCTGTACACCATGTCGAACTTGATCGGCGACAGCGAAATGCCGGCGTACTGGTGAATCATCTTCGCGATGCGATCGAAGTCCTCACGCGTGAAGCTGAACTCGCGCGTGCTGCCGGTCAGTGTCTTCACTTCGGACAGCTGGCGCGTGATCTGCGCCGCGTTGTGCGTAGTGGTGCTTGCCTTGCTGCCTGTGTTCACGATGCAGATTCCATGTGGAACGACGATTCAGTGACTGCCTGCGTTCAGAACTCTTCCCAGTCCTCTTCGGCGAGGGCCGCCTGCGCCGTCGGCGCAATGCGCTTGACCTTGCCCAGCGCACCGCCACGCGAACGCGGCAGCACCGGCTCGCTGTTCGCCGCCTCGCGCGCCGCCTCGAACGACGCGGTCACACGACCGCCTTCGTCCAGCTTGAACTGGCCCACCGCGCGCATCAGCGAACGCGCCTGCTCTTCCAGACTTTCCGCCGCCGCCGCCGCCTGTTCCACCAGCGCCGCGTTCTGCTGCGTGACGCCATCCATCTGGCTCACCGCCTGCGTCACCTGCGCAATCCCCGACGACTGTTCCTGGCTCGCCGACGCGATGTCCGTCACCAGACCCGTTACCTGACGGAAGCTGTCGACCACCTGCTCCATCGTCGCGCCCGCCTCGGCCACCAGCTTCGCGCCGCCATCGACACGCTCCACCGAGTCGGCGATCAGACCCTTGATCTCCTTCGCCGCCTGCGCGCTGCGCTGCGCAAGGTTGCGCACCTCGCTCGCCACCACCGCGAAGCCCCGACCCTGTTCGCCCGCGCGCGCCGCTTCCACCGCCGCGTTCAGCGCAAGGATGTTGGTCTGGAATGCGATCGAGTCGATCACGCCGATGATGTCCGCGATCTTCCGGCTCGAGTCCTGGATGTCCGACATTGTCAGCACCACCCGCTTCACCGTCTCCGCACCGCGCATCACCGCCTCGTTGCTCTGATGGCCCAGCTGGTTCGCCTTCTGCGCACTTTCCGCGTTCTGCTTCACCGTCGCGTTCAGCTCTTCCATCGAACTGGCCGTCTCTTCCAGCGAGCTCGCCTGCTCTTCGGTGCGCGAACTCAGGTCCGCATTGCCCGCCGCAATCTCCCGCGCCGCCGTGTTGATCGCTTCGGTCGAATCCTTGATCCGGCCCACCACTTCGCGCAGCTTGTCCACCGTCGTGTTCGTGTCGTCCTTCAGCTGGGCGAAGGTGCCGGCGTATTCGCGCTCGATCTTGCGGTTCAGGTCGCCACTGGCCATTGCGTTGAGCACATTGGCGACATCGCTCAGACCGTCGGAAACCTGCTGCACCAGTCCGTTGAGACCTTCGGCCAGCTGGCGGAAGAAGCCCTGCTTGCCCTCCACCGTCAGGCGCTGCGAGAAATCGCCTTCGCCGGCGCTGCGCACCAGATCGGTTACCTCCTTCTCGATCGCCACCTCGTCGGTACGGTCCAGCCACTCACCGACCGAGCCGAGGCGCTGGCCTGCGGCATTGGTGATCGGGCTGGTGGTGAGCTGGTAGAGGCGACCGCCGATGACGATCTCGCTCCTCACCGTGCTGGACAGCGAGGCGAGGCGGCGACGCGCCGCTTCCGGATCGTCGTAGAACACGGTGATGTCGCTGCCGATGAAGCGCTCGGCCGAAAACTGCGGCAGCTTCCTGCGGATGTCCGCTTCGGTGCGGCGCAGCGTGTCGATCAGCGTCTTGTTCGCATACAGCACCTTGCCATTCGGATCGGCGATGCGCACATTGGTGGTGACCGAATCGAGCGCCTCGCGGATGCGCAGGTTCTCGTCGGCCACACGGCGCTCCTCGGCCATGTCGGCGCCGAGCTTGATCTTCATCGTCTTCATCGCGTCGAGGATGGCGACCATCTCGTCGCGGCGCGTGGTGTCGACATCGACGTCGAGCCGGCCCTCCGCCATGCGGCGGACGATGGCTTTCACGTCGGCGATCGGCCGCAGTATCGAGCGCAGCAGCAGCCAGGCGCCGACCGCTGCGATCAGCACGCCCACGGCGAGCAGCGCCGCCATGACGGCGAAGGCCGACGACGATTCGCTGCGCACGTGCTCGATTTCCTCTCCGGCGACGCGGATCTGCAGATCGACCAGTTCGCTGATCTTGCCGGAGATCGGGTCGATCACCGGATAAAGGTCCTGCACCGTGTAGGCGGTCAGCGCCGCCATGTCCTTGTTCGCCATGATGGCGGCCAGCCGCTCGATCGACGCGTCGGCGGTCTTCATCAGCGGCACGGCCTGATCGACCAGCGTCTTTTCCTCCGCCGTCATCTGGCTGGCGCGGTAGCTGTCCCAGTTCTTTCCGATGGCATCGCGCGCCTGCTCGAGATTCTTGCTGCCGGCGGCGAAGTCGATGTTGCCGTTGCGCACCTTGTGCGCGGTATCGACGATATTCACCGCGTACATGTCGGCAACCACCTTGAGTTGCTGGGTCGGCACCACGCGATCGTTGTAGACCACCTTCAGGGTCGCTTCGTTGTTCTGCAGCGCCCGCATGCCGGTGGCGGCTATGCCGGCCATCGCCAGGCCGAGAATGCCGACGATGGCGAACATGCGCGCCTTGATGCTCAGATCGGCAACAAGACGTGTCGGCGAGAAACCGCTCCGGACCACCACGCCGTCGCGGATTGCCAGCCCCTTTGCCTGACCTTCGCGGAAAGCACGGTAGGTGCTCTCGGCCGCGGCGATCTGCTCGCGCGAGGCGCGTGTGCGCACCGATATGTAGCCGGTCACGACGCCGCTCTCCAGCAGCGGCGTGGCGTTGGCGAGCACCCAGTAGTGATCGCCGTTCTTGCAGCGGTTCTTGACCAGACCGGTCCACGGGCGCTCCGCCTTGAGGCAGCGCCACATGTCGTCGAAGGCTTCGCGCGGCATGTCCGGGTGGCGCACGATGTTGTGCGGCTGGCCGACCAGTTCGGCCTCGTCGAAGCCGCTCACTTCGACGAAATCACGGTTCGCGAAGACGATCCGGCCCTGCAGATCGGTACGCGACACGAGATTGTGTCGCTCGGTCAGTTCGACCTCACGCCCGGTCACCGGCGAATTGTTGCGCATGACGTACTCTCCTGCCTCCCTGCTGATCGATGTGTCGCGTGGTCTGGCCGCGCGTTCAGAACTCTTCCCATTCCTCTTCGGCGAAGGCCGCCTGCGCCGTCGGCGCAATGCGCTTGACCTTGCCCAGCGCACCGCCACGCGAACGCGGCAGCACCGGCTCGCTGTTCGCCGCCTCGCGCGCCGCCTCGAACGACGCGGTCACACGACCGCCTTCGTCCAGCTTGAACTGGCCCACCGCGCGCATCAGCGAACGCGCCTGCTCTTCCAGACTTTCCGCCGCCGCCGCCGCCTGTTCCACCAGCGCCGCGTTCTGCTGCGTGACGCCATCCATCTGGCTCACCGCCTGCGTCACCTGCGCAATCCCCGACGACTGTTCCTGGCTCGCCGACGCGATGTCCGTCACCAGACCCGTTACCTGACGGAAGCTGTCGACCACCTGCTCCATCGTCGCGCCCGCCTCGGCCACCAGCTTCGCGCCGCCATCGACACGCTCCACCGAGTCGGCGATCAGACCCTTGATCTCCTTCGCCGCCTGCGCGCTGCGCTGCGCAAGGTTGCGCACCTCGCTCGCCACCACCGCGAAGCCCCGACCCTGTTCGCCGGCTCGCGCCGCTTCCACCGCCGCGTTCAGCGCAAGGATGTTGGTCTGGAACGCGATCGAGTCGATCACGCCGATGATGTCCGCGATCTTCCGGCTCGAGTCCTGGATGTCCGACATTGTCAGCACCACCCGCTTCACCGTCTCCGCACCGCGCATCACCGCCTCGTTGCTCTGATGGCCCAGCTGGTTCGCCTTCTGCGCACTTTCCGCGTTCTGCTTCACCGTCGCGTTCAGCTCTTCCATCGAACTGGCCGTCTCTTCCAGCGAGCTCGCCTGCTCTTCGGTGCGCGAACTCAGGTCCGCATTGCCCGCCGCAATCTCCCGCGCCGCCGTGTTGATCGCTTCGGTCGAATCCTTGATCCGGCCCACCACTTCGCGCAGCTTGTCCACCGTCGTGTTCGTGTCGTCCTTCAGCTGGCCGAACAGGCCGCTGTAGTTGCGATCGATGCGCCGCGTCAGGTCGCCGCCCGATACACCGCTCAGTACCGCCGCCACGTCCGACAGGCTGACCGACACCTGTTCCACCAGACCATTGAGGCCCTCGGCCAGCTGGCGGAAGAAGCCCCGCTTGTCGTCGACCGACAGCCTTTGCGTGAAATCGCCCTGCCCTGCGGCCACCACCACGTCGGTCACCTGCCGCTCGATGGCCACCTCTTCTGTGCGGTCTATCCATTCGCCGACGGTGCCGATGCGCTCGCCGCCTTCGCCGATGATCGGCGTCGACACCAGGTCGAATACGTGATGACCGATCACCAGCTCGGCCTGATAGCCACCGCCCGCCGTCGTCCGCGAACTGCGCACGAACTCGGGATTGGTGCAGATGGCCGTGATGTTGCAGCCGATGAAGTTCTCCAGAGAGAAGCCGGGGATGTGACGACGCAGTTCGTCGGCGATGCGGGTCACCGTTCCATGCATCGCGCGGTTGGCGTACAGCACCTTGCCGTCGTTGTCGGCAATGCGCACATTGGTGGTGACGAAGTCGAGCGCGGTGCGCGCGCGCAGATTCTCCTCGGCGATGACCCGCTCGCGCTCCGCGCGCGCCTGCAGATCGGTGCGCATGCGCTCCAGCGCCGACATCAGCTGACCGACTTCATCCTGCGTGCCGGCGTCGATATGGCGGTCGAGCACGCCTGACGCGATCTCGTTAGCGTGACTGCCTGCAATGCGCAGGCGGCCGGCGATGCTGCGGCCGAGTCGCACGCCGATCACACCGATCACCGCGGCGATCAGCAGCGCGATCAGCGCGACACGGAGCGCTTCCTGCAGCACCAGCGCATTCACGTCATCGACATAGATGCCGGAGCCGACGATCCAGCCCCAGGGCTCGAACTGGCGCACATAGGACACCTTGTCCACCGGTTTGTCGGCACCCGGCCGCGGCCACTGGTAATCGACGAAGCCGGCGCCAGCCGCCTTGGCCACCGCGACGAATTCGACGAACAGCGCCTTGCCGTTCGGGTCCTTCGACCCGCTGAGATCCTTGCCGTCGAGTTCAGGCTTGGTCGGGTGCATGACCATGCGCGGACCGAAGTCGTTGATCCAGAAATAGTCCTCGCCGTTGTAGCGCATCGTGCGCAGCGTGTTCATCGCCTGCTTGCGCGCCTCCTCCTGCGTCAGTTCGCCGGACTGCGCGCGCATGTGGAAGGCATCGACGACGCCCCAGGCCGATTCG
Organism: Methyloversatilis sp. NSM2; assembly: GCF_038066675.1. Classification (NCBI taxonomy): domain Bacteria; kingdom Pseudomonadati; phylum Pseudomonadota; class Betaproteobacteria; order Nitrosomonadales; family Sterolibacteriaceae; genus Methyloversatilis; species Methyloversatilis sp. NSM2. Next base: position 127,214 of record NZ_JBBUKV010000001.1, on the reverse strand, counting down.
ACCGCGAAGCGCGCGGCATTCTTGCGGTCCTCGATCATGGTGCTGCGCATGCCGGCCAGCAGTACCGCGGCCAGCAGCAGGATGCCGGCCAGGCTGGCGGCAACGATGACCATCAGTCGCTGCTGGACGGTCAGGCCGCGCGCGGCGGCGGGGGATGCGGAGTGGGAATCCATGTATGCCACCTTCAGTGAACCTGATCGTCGACCAACGCCATGTCGGCCGACAGCATGAGCTTTTCGATATCGACGACGATGAGCATGCGCTCGTCGATGGAGCCGAGACCGTGGATGTAGCGGGTGTCGAGGCTGGACGAGAATTCCGGCGCCGGCAGGATCTTCGACGATTCGAGCGCCAGCACGTCGGATACCGAATCGACCACCATGCCGACGACGCGACCGCCGACGTTGAGGATGATGGTGACCGTGAACGGGGTGTACTCGACGACGCCGACACCGAACTTGATGCGCAGGTCGACGATGGGAACGATGGTGCCGCGCAGATTGATCACACCCTTGATGAAGGGGGGGGCGTGCGCGATGCCGGTGACCGCGTCGTAGCCGCGGATCTCCTGCACCTTGAGGATATCGATTGCGTACTCTTCCTCACCCAGCGTGAAGGTGAGGTACTCCTGGGCGTAACTACCATCCGTGCCGTCGTCCGGCCGGTGCGACACCGCCTGCGCCGCTTGCATCATCGTGAACTCCCTCGCTGCGATTACTGAAGTTGTAACGGCATGCAAGACTGGCGCCTTGAGGCTGGGAAGCACCTAATTTTGCGGTGCGCAAGGCGGGAGAACGACGAGGACGCCCCCGCCCGACCACTGGCCGGCGGGGCATCGGGGGGGACGCGGATCAGGCCGCAGCGGCCAGACGCCCGCGTGCCGATTCGACCAGCGACGGCACGTCGAGAATGAGTCCGACGTGACCGTCGCCCATGATGGTGGCGCCGGAAATGCCAACCACCTTGCGGTAGTTCGCTTCCAGGCTCTTGATCACCACCTGGTGCTGACCGACCAGTTCATCGACGAACAGCGCGATCTTGTCGCCATCCGCCTCGAGCACGACCAGGATGCCGCGTTCGAGATCGGTGGTGCCGCCGGCGAGGCCGAGCGCGTCCTTCAGCGTCAGGATGTTCAGGTACTCGTTACGCACCTGCACCAGCCGCGGCTCGCCGCCGACGCTCTTGATCATCGCCGCGGTCGGCTGCAGCGATTCGACCACGTAGTTCAGCGGCACGATATACGTGTCAGCGCCGACCGCGACCGACATGCCGTCGAGGATGGCCAGCGTCAGCGGCAGGCGCACCGTCATGCGGGTGCCGACGCCGGTCATCGACTCGATGTCGACGCGACCACCCATCGCGGTGATGTTCTTCTTCACGACGTCCATGCCGACGCCGCGACCGGACACCTCGGTCACCTGGTCGGCGGTCGAGAAGCCTGCTTCGAAGATGAGCCCCCAGACGTCCTGGTCGCTCATGCCGTCGCTGACCGGCAGGCCGCGCTCGCGTGCCTTGGACAGGATGCGCTCGCGGTTCAGGCCGGCGCCGTCGTCACCGACTTCGATGACGATGTTGCCGCTCTGGTGCGAAGCCTTCAGCGTGATCGTGCCCTCGCGCGGCTTGCCGCGCGCCTCACGCACGTCCGGCGTCTCGATACCGTGATCCAGGCTGTTGCGCACCAGATGGGTGAGCGGATCGGCAATGCGCTCGATCAGCCCCTTGTCCAGCTCGGTCGATTCGCCGGCGAGCACCAGACGCACCTGCTTGCCCAGCTTCTGCGACAGGTCGCGCACCACGCGCGGAAAGCGCGAGAACACAGTGGACATCGGCATCATGCGGATGGACATGACCGATTCCTGCAGGTCGCGCGTATTGCGTTCGAGTTGCTGCACGCCATTCATCAGGCGCTCGAACTCGACCGGGTCGAGCTTCGCTGCAGCCGACGCCAGCATGGCCTGCGTGATCACCAGTTCGCCGACCAGATTGATGATCTGGTCGACCTTGTCGACGCCGACGCGGATGGAGGTGTCGCCACCCGTTGCCTTGGCGGTCCGCGTGGCCGCTGCAGGCTTTGCCAGCTCGGGCGCCCTGTCGACAGCCGGTGCGCCCGGCTTTGCCACCGGATGCGCGGCCAGCGGCAGCACCGCAGCGGATTCGGCCGGAAGCGGTTCGAACAGTCCGAAACTGTCGTCCGCCGCGGCCGTGGTCGGCACACCGGGTGCGGCGTCGAAGAAGCCGAAGCTGTCGTCCTGCGCATCCGCGGCAACAGGTGCCGGCGGATCGAAGAAGCCGTAGCTGCCGTCGCCGGCATCGCCTGCCGCGGCCGGCGTCGCATCGAACAGCCCCCACGCGTCATCGACAGCAGCAGCCGGTGCGGACGCCACTTCGCCTTCGGCGTAGCTGCCCGGGCTGGCGATGAACTCGACGATGTCGCGCACTGCGGCGGCGTCGACGCTGTCGCCCAGCAGGCACTGCCAGCGACCGGCGGCATCGATCGACACGTCGACGACGCGGCTGCCGAGCGCCTCGAGCTCGGCGCGCATGTTCTCCATCACACCGGCCGCATCGGCGCAGCTCTGCGGCAGCAGGAAACTGAAACGGAAACTGGACGGCAGTGCCGACGCCGGAACCGGCTGCGGATCCTCGTCAGCAACCGATACCGGATCGGTATACAGCCGCTTGATCGACGCACACACCTCGGCCACGCGTGCCATGTCGGCCGCGCCCTCGCCACGATGCGCCGCCACCAGGTCGCGCAGCAGGTCGCCCGCTTCGAGCGAGGCGTCGACCATCGCCGCCGTCATCACGACCTCGTGCTTGCGCACGCGGTCGAGCAGAGTTTCGAGTTCGTGCGTGACCTGAGCGAGGTCGTGAAAGCCGAAAGTACCCGCGCTGCCCTTGATCGAATGGGCGGCGCGGAAGATCGCGTTCATTTCTTCGTCATCGATGCTCTGCAGATCGATGTCGAGCAGCATCTGCTCCATGTTCGCCAGATGCTCCGCCGCTTCCTCGAAGAACACCTGATAGAACTGGCTCATGTCCACCGTCATGGACTGTCTCCCCGCGCCAGGTATGGGTGGATCAGCCGATGACCTTCTTCACCACCTCGACCAGCTTCTGCGGGTCGAAGGGCTTGACCAGCCAGCCGGTCGCACCGGCCGCACGCCCCTGGGCCTTCATCGCGTCGGACGATTCGGTGGTGAGCATCAGGATGGGCGTGGACTTGTACTGCGCCATGCTGCGCAGATTGCGGATCAGCGTCAGGCCGTCCATGCGCGGCATGTTCTGGTCGGTCAGCACCAGGTTGACCGACTTGGCCTTGGCCTTGTCCAGACCGTCCTGACCATCGACGGCCTCGATCACCTCGTATCCCGAGCTCTTCAGCGTGAATGCCACCATCTGACGGATCGACGCGGAATCGTCGATCGCAAGCACGGTTTTTGCCATGGTACTTCTCCTTCAGAACAGTTCTATTTCGCCTTCTTGGTAGGCCTTCTGGGCCACCGGATTCGTGCTGTCTACAACCGCCAGATGCGCCAGCGCGTCATCGACACGCTGTGCAAGTTCGGGTGATGCGTGGCCCAGCGCCGCCGCACGTGACAGTTCGCGCACGCTGCTGCATACGCCGTCGATCGCGTCGATGCGCTTCTGCACGTGGCCGATCAGCTGCGCGGTCATGTCCTGGAACTGCAGCGAGGTCACGGCGTGCGCCACCGCCTGATCCACACGCTCGACCGACGCGCCGAGGTCGACGATGGACTGCTGGCGACGTTGGTGCAGCATTTCGAGGCCGCGCACGACGGTTTCGACGCGCGTCTTCGACTCCAGCGCGAAGGTCATGTCCTGGGCGGCCATATGGGCCAGCGCGGACTCGGTCATCTTGACGTTGGCCTGCACGCGATCGACCAGGGTGACGATCTGCTGGCTGAAGTCGCTGGTGCGCGCAGACAGGTCGCGCACTTCGTCGGCCACCACCGCAAAGCCGCGACCGGCCTCGCCGGCGCGCGCTGCTTCGATCGCCGCATTCAGTGCGAGCAGATTGGTCTGTTTGGAAATGCCGCCGATCTCGCCGAGAAGTGCGCGCACGCCCTCGGTTTCGCGGGCGATACCCTCGGTCAGTTCGACCAGTTCCATGCCCAGCTTGCTGTTGTGGACCACGCTGTCGACGACGCGCTGCATGGTGCCGGAGGTTTCATCGACGAAGCGCGCGAAGTCGAACTGCTGACTGCCGTCGCCGCCGGTCAGCGCCATCGCCGTCTCGCGCTGGCTCGTTGTTTCACCATGCATGTTGTGGAAGCTCTGGGTGAGACCGGTGATCGCCTCACACAGCAGCTGCTGCACGCGCGTCAGTTCCTCGTTCATCCGGCTGCACTGGTCGTGAACCGAGTCGGCGCTGCCCACCACACGCTGGTGCGCAGCGTCGGGTTCGGCCCTGACGCTGTTCGCCACATCCGGCGCCTCCAGGCCCGTACGACCGGACAGCAGCACCGTCAGCGTCCACAGCATCGCGGCAGCGGCAACGGCCGCCAGCACGGGCAGCATGGACTGCGGCGCCAGCAGTGCGACGGTGCCCGCACATACTGCGGATCCGGTCCAGGCGGCAACAAGAGCGATCGGTTTTATTTTCATGGCATCGGGCATCGATGGGCAACGATACGGACTGACTTCGATTATTACGGCGGCACGGGGCGAAACTTGATCAGGGCGGCGTCACCGCGCCCGCCGCCCCGGCCACGTCCTCCACGTTGACCGAACGTCCGTCCGACAGCATTGCCTGCTCGGTGTCGCGGTTCAGCACGATGATGCTGATGCGACGGTTGATCGGGTTGAAAGGGTCGTCCTTGTCGAATGGAATGATGGAACTCATGCCGACCACCCGCAGCACCTTGTCCGGGTCCATGCCGCCGGCGATGAGTTCGCGTCGCGACGCGTTGGCGCGGTTGGACGACAGCTCCCAGTTCGAGAATCCGCCGATGCCGCCGGCGAAAGGCTTGGCATCGGTATGCCCGGACAGGAAAACGCGGTTGTCGACCTGGTTCAGGATGAGGCCGATCTCGCGCAGGATGACCTGGGTATAGGGCTGCAGCCGGTCACTGGCCGAGGCGAACATCGGCCGGTTCTGCTCATCGACGATCTGGATGCGCAGGCCTTCGGAGGTCACGTCCAGCATGAGCTGGTTGCGGAAGGGGCGCAGGTCGGGATTGGCTTCGATGCGCGCCTCGATCTGGCTCTTCAGCTCGATCAGCTTGACGCGTTCCTGGCGCTGCTGCTCGCGCTTCATCTCCTCGGACTTCTGGTCTTCGCTGCTGGCGCTGAGATTGATCGACCTTTGCTTGGTCTCGACCGCGCCATACTTCACCTGACCGGCCTGCCGCGTCAGGTCGCGCCCGCCACCCTGGATGACGCTCGAACTGTCGCCCGATCCGGAGCCGCCCTGCTGCGCCACCTTCAGCGGGTTCTCGAAGTACTCGGCGATCCCTTCGAGATCGCCCTGCGCGGTCGAGCCGAGCAGCCACATCAGCAGGAAGAAAGCCATCATCGCGGTCACGAAGTCGGCGTAGGCAATCTTCCATGCGCCACCGTGCGCACCGCCGCCGCCCTTCTTGATCTTCTTGACGATGATTGGCTGCTGGGTATCGTCGGACATGATTCAACCGGTGAATGAGGGAGTCAGTAGAAAGGGGCTGGGCCCGCTCACTTGCCCTTGCGGCTCTTCACTTCGTCCTCCAGCTCCTTGAAGCTGGGGCGGTCCGGCGAGTACAGCACCTTGCGGCCGAACTCGATCGCCACCTGCGGCGCGTAGCCGTTCATGCTGGCCAGCAGCACCACCTTCATGCACTCGTAGATCTTGCCGCCCTCTTCCATCTTCTGTTCGAGCTGGGACGCGATCGGCGCGACGAAGCCGTAGGAAAGCAGGATGCCGAGGAAGGTACCGACCAGCGCGCCGCCGATCATCTTGCCGAGCACCGCCGGCGGCTGGCCGACGGACCCCATCACGTTCACCACGCCCATCACCGCGACGACGATGCCGAAGGCCGGCACACCGTCGGCCATCTTCGACACGCAATGCACGGCGACATGCTGCTCGGAATGGTGGGTTTCGATCTCGGCGTCCATCAGGTCGGCGATCTCGAAGGCATTCAGGTTGCCGCCCACCATCATCCGCAGGTAGTCAGTCAGGAAATCCACCGCGTGGTGGTCGGCGAGGAAGTTGGGGTACTTGGAAAAGATCGGGCTGGATTCGGGATTCTCGACATCAGCCTCGATCGACATCAGCCCCTCCTTGCGCACCTTGGCGAGGATCTCGTAGAGCATGGCCAGCACATCGACGTAGAAGGCCTTGTTGTAGGACGAGCCCTTGAACACCGACGGCAGCGCTGCCACCGTCGCCTTGATTGCGGCCATGCCGTTGCCGGCCACGAAGCCGCCGATCATCAGACCGAAGATGGCGACGTATTCGGCGGGCACCCACAGCGCGGCAAGACTGCCGTGCAGAGCGTAGGTGCCAACCGAAGCGGCAAGGATGATCACGTAACCGATGATCAGAAACATGGAATTTCCCTGTGTATGACGGATGTTCGGGGCATCAATCAATGCGTGCCTGTTGGTCTAACGGCACCACCTCAGGAAACTTGACCAAGTCTGCTGCGCAGGTGAACAGCACCCGACGCACAAAAAAATGCCGCTGCGGGTTGCCCCGCAGCGGCGAGCTCCTTGCTCGCGCAAGGAGGAGGTCAGACAGGAGAGAGAAAACGGATCAGGCGGCGATCAGCGCCTCGCGGGCACGGCGCGTCTTGCCGGCGCGTGCGGGAATGTTGCACAGGCCGCAGACATAGCTGGCCTTCGGGTCGTAGGCATGCGCCACGAAGTGACCGCCGCAGCAGGTGCACTTGGTGTGCTGCAGCAGCTTGGCGTCGAAGAAGCGCACCAGCGTCCAGGCGCGGGTGAGACTCAGCACCTCTTCCATGTCGTGCGTCTGCACGTGTTCCTGGTAGAGCTTGAACGCCTTGACGATGCAGTCCAACTGGTTGAGACCGGTGTTCTGCTTGAAGAAGCTGAAGAAGGACATGAACAGCGAAGCGTGAATGTTCGGCTGCCAGGTCATGAACCAGTCGGTCGAGAAAGGCAGCATGCCCTTCGGCGGCGACACGCCCTTCACTTCCTTGTACAGCTTGAGCAGGCGCTCACGCGACAGATGGGTTTCGGCTTCCAGCAGCTGCAGGCGGGCGCCCAGCTGGATCAGGTTCACCGCCAGCGCGATTTCGCGACCTTCGGAAACGATGCTCTTGTTTTTCATGACCTTGACTCCCTGGCTCAGGAAACCGCTTCGACCGGCTGCGCGCAGGCCAGGATGGTCGCGTGCAGGTGGGAGGTCGATGCGTCACGACCGTGGCTGGACAACAGGCCGAGCAGGACGCGGTCGTCGAAACGCAGGCGGCACAGCATCATGTTGGCGCTGGCCATCTTCAGAACCTGTGCCGGGGACAGCGACTCGATCATGCCGGCGACTTCCTCGCTGACACCGAGGCGGAACATCGCAGCATCGCGATCCTCGCGGATCATCTGCTGAGCGAGCATCAGATAGGCGAGATTCAGTTCGCGAATCTCGTTGAGCAAGCCGGTCGTCTTCATGCCTCGATCCCTCCTTGGAGCAGGTGCAGAGTGCGCCTGTGTGTGGGATGCATTCTGCCGAGAGGGGCGCCAATGCCCAATCAGGGGCTGGCGAAACTTGCTGTACGAAGGGGCGAACGGAATCCTGTAAGAAAAATTCTTACATTTCGGACGTGTACGGGGAAGTGCCGCCCTGGAAATCCGGCGGACAGGGCAGGTAACGGCAGCGCCGGGAAAAACTTAAATCAAAAGTGAGCCGTCCAGGATGCGGGCGCGGAGCACTTCGGCATCCACCGGTCGCGAGAAGAAGTAGCCCTGGAAGCGGTCACACTGTTCGCGCATCAGGAAGCCCAGCTGTTCCGGCGTCTCCACGCCCTCCGCCACCGTGGTCAGGCGCAGGCTGCGGGCCAGCGCGATGATGACGCGGATGATGGCGGCGTCGTCCTCGTCCTCGTTGATGTCGCGGACAAAGGACTTGTCGATCTTGACGATGTCGATCGGAAAGCGCTTCAGGTAGGACAGCGAGGAGTAGCCGGTGCCGAAGTCGTCCATCGAGATGCGAACGCCCATGTTCTTCAGCGCCTTCAGCATGCCGATGGTGGTTTCCGCGTCCTTCATCAGCACCGATTCGGTGATTTCCAGCACCAGCTTGTCCGGCGGAAAACCGGTGTCCTCCAGCGTGGTACGCACGGTTTCGAGCAGCCGCGGCTGGGCGAACTGCACGGCAGACACATTGACCGACATGGACAGGTCGGTCATGCCCTGCTCGTGCCACTGCCGCCCTTGGCTGCACGCTTCGCGCATGACCCAGGCGCCGATTTCGACGATGAGTCCGGATTCGTCAGCCAGCGGAATGAAGCGGTCCGGCGACACGACGCCGCGCTGAGGATGCTTCCAGCGCAGCAGCGCCTCGACGCCGGATGGACGGCCAGTCAGGCCATTCATGATCGGCTGGTAGTTCAGGAACAGTTCGCCGCGCTGTACGGCGTGCCGCAGGTGCGTCTCCAGCACCAGCTTCTCGGCCGAGCTGGCGCTCATCTCGCGCGCGTAGAAACTCATGCCGTTGCCGCCGGAGCGCTTCGCGCTGGCCATCGCCGCTTCGGCATTCATGATCAGGGACTGCGCATCGTCGCCGTCGTCCGGCGTCATCGCCACGCCGACCGAAGCGGTCAGGAACAGTTCGAGGCCGTCCTTGATGATCGGTGTGGAAAAGGCGTCCATCAGCCGCTGCGCGAGTGCCGATGCCAGCGCACGCGTGGTGCAGGCCGGCGCGAACACGCAGAAGCGGTCACCGCTGAGGCGGGCGATCATCGCACCATCGCCGGCGCGCTCTATCAGCCGGCGCACCGCTTCACGCAGCACCGCATTGCCGGCTTCGTAGCCGAAGCTGGTGTTGATGCGCAGGAAGCGGTCGATATCCACCACCATCAGCGTGGCGTGGCTGGCTTCGACGCTGCGGCGGGCGGTGTCGAGCCAGTCGTCGATCTGGGCGCGCAGCAGGGTCTGGTTGGGCAGTGCCGACAGCGTGTCGAAGAAGGCCAGCGCATGGATGCGTGCATCCGCCGTCTGCACCGCGCGCCGCGTCTCGACGCCGCGCAGCTCGCGTTCGATCACCGGCACCAGACGGGCGATATTGCCCTTCTGGACGTAGTCGGCAACGCCGTTGCGCATGGCCGAGAAGGCCATGTGGTCGGAAATCTTGCCGGAGTAGATGATGAATGGAATGTCGCGCCCGCTGCGGCGCACGACCTCGAGCGCAGACGCCGAATCGAAGCCGGGCATGGCGTGGTCGGAAATGACCAGATCCCATTCGCGCTCTTCCAGCGCACGGGCAAGGTCGCCGGCGCTGTCGACGCGCTCGGAATACGTGTCGAGCCCGCGCGCGCTCAGTTGAGCGTTCAGCAGGAAGACATCGTCTTCATTGTCCTCGACCATCAATACCTTGATGGTTCTGAACCCTCCCATCTTGTCAGAGTGACGGTCCATCCACTTCATTCCGGGTCGTGAGCACGATCAACGGGATGAATGGACGGCAATATCTGCCGAAACTTGAGTGACGACTTTTGCCGGATGCGGGCAAAAGTCTCTCTTTACCCTTTCGGTTGAGGGGGGATTAGGACCTGTTCACCGTCCATTCCGCCATTTGGATCTAAGGTCTGTTGCCATTGAATCGGGGGCCGCGCGCGATTCAATGGCAACAGACCCTAGCCCGCCGCGTGTGCCCGGTTGCGTCCGGCACTCTTGGCCGCGACCAGCGCCTGGTCGGCGAATGTGAGCAGCGCATCGGCGTCCGGCATGGCCGGCAGGCGCTCGGCCACGCCGATGCTGATCGAACTGCTGAGGCGCAGTCGACCGGCCTGCACCGGCGCCGCGACGACGCCTGCGCACACGCGCTGCGCGCAGGCCATGGCCTGTTCGAGAGCGGTGTCCGGGCAGATGATGAGGAATTCGTCGCCGCCGGTGCGGCACACCACGTCCTGCGCGCGCATGCATTCACGGATCGCGCGTGCGGTCTGTTCAAGCACCTGGTCGGCGACGTCCCGACCGTAGGTTTCATTGATCTGGCGGAAGTGATCGATGTCGATCAGCAGGCAGGACAGCGGGCGCTCGCTGCGTTGCGCGATCGCCCATTCCTGAGCGATGCGGCTCATCGCGTAGCGGCGGTTCGGGAAGCCAGTCAGCGCGTCGGTCAGCGCGACCTCCTGCAGGCGGCGGTTGCTCACGCCCAGTTCGGCAGCGTAGCGGCGGATCTCCTCGCGCTCGCTCTCCAGTTCGCGCTGCATGCGCACCAGCCGCTGACCGGCGCGCAGCCGCGCCTCGAGCACGCGCGGCCGCAGCGGCTTCACCATGTAGTCATCGACGCCCGATTCGAAGGCCTCGATCAGGCGCTGATCCTCTTCGTGACTGGTGAGCAGGATGATGTAGATGTTGCGGCCCATGCGGGTCTGACGCAGCGTGCGCGTCAGTTCGAGGCCGTTCATCTGCGGCATCACCCAGTCGACCACCATGATCTGCGGCTGGAATTCCAGCGCCAGGTCCATGCCGCGCACGCCGTCCTCGGCCACCGCGACCTGATAGCCGCCGCGCACCAGCAAGGTCTGCAGCGTCAGCCGGGTGGACATGTCGTCCTCGACCACCAGCACCCGCAAGCCTTCGCTGCCCGGCGCGTCGTTGGCCGCCTGCTGCGCGGCCGGCGCTGGCGCAGCGGCGGGGACGGGCGGCGGAGCCGGCGCCAGGGTGTCGGCCAGTCCGTCCAGGCTGGGCAAGGCGTAGGCATCGACCGGCAGCATCTGCGACCAGTCCTTCCAGTCGAGGGCGACTTCCTCGCACAGCGCGGACACCTGCTCCGGCACCCACTCCATGCGTGCCGCCAGGGCACGTGCGGCATCAAGGCTCTGCGCCCGGCTGGCTTCGTCGGCCATGCAGGCGCTTTCGATGGCGCGGGCCAGGCCCAGTGCCATCGTCAGTCCGTATTCGCGCGAGCCCTGATCAACCGGCATGCTCAGCGCTGACTCGTGACCCAGTACCGCGGCAACGAAGAAGCGCGGCATGCCCCAGTCGAGCAGCATCGCCGCACTCAGTTCGACGTGGGTCATCGCGAACGCCTGGCGCTCCTGTTCGAGCAGGCAGGCCGCGTCACCGCGCGCCTCGTCGAGCACGCGCGAATACTGCACCGGGAACACGCTGGCCAGACCGAGGGCGCCGACGCCTGACAGCAGGCCGACGCTGAAGCTCTCCTCGACACCCGCGCTGCGCAGTCGCATGACGATCTTCTGCATCGCGATGGCGCGGATGACCGAACCGGTCCAGAAGCGCGTGTAGGGGAAACTGCGGCAAAGACCTTCGCCGTTGCTCGAGATCAGCGAGAAGCCCAGCGCCAGATTGCGTACGGCTGCCATGCCGAGCACCGCCAGCGCATCGCGCAACGCGACCACCGGGCGCGAGCCCTGCGGCAGCGTGCCGTTGGCTGCTCGCACAAGACGCCCGACCAGTGCGGGATCGCCCTGAATCAGCCGGGCCAGTTCAGCCAGCGAGGCGTCACCGCGCTGACTCATGCGGGCGATCGACAAGGCGATGCCCTTGGGCGACGGCAATTCGCCCGCGGCCTTTATTTCCTGGAAGCGGCGTGTATCGATCAGGTCATTCATTCGTGAATCCGGCTGCGCGACGATCCATCCGGCGAGGCGACGCGCACGTCACCACCCCGAATCAATCGGCATTGGCTTTCCTTACGGCCGGGGAGTCTCCCGACTTGAGGGCAGCGGCAAAAATCGGCGCCCCCTGCGCATCGGGCGGGCGCGGCGCTACACTCGCGAACTGCTCAGCAAACCGGCATTGCCACCCGAAACATGAAGTACTGCGCCCATTGCGGCAGCGAGGTCGAACTGCGCGTTCCGGCCGGCGACAACCGCCCGCGCCACGTCTGCCCGGCCTGCGGCAGCATTCATTATCAGAACCCGCGCATGGTGGTCGGCACGCTGCCCGTGTGGGAAGACAAGGTGATGCTGTGCCGGCGGGCGATCGAGCCGCGCCATGGCTACTGGACGCTGCCTGCCGGCTTCATGGAGAACGGTGAGAGCGCCGCCGAGGGCGCGATGCGCGAGACGCGTGAGGAGGCCTGCGCACGGGTCGAACTGCTGGCGCCCTACACAATGGTCAGCGTGCCCTTCATCGACCAGATCCACCTGCTGTTCCGCGCCCGGCTGCTCGATCTCGATTTCGCGCCGGGTACAGAATCACTGGAGGTGAAGCTGTTCGGCGAGGCCGACATCCCGTGGGACGAACTGGCGTTCCGCAGCGTGTCGCTCACCTTGCGCACCTTTTTCGAAGAGCGCCGGCAGGGCAGCTTCGGCGTCCATCACTTCACGCTGCCCGCAGCGGCCGGCTGAGCGCGCCTGCGCCGGCTCAAGCCTCGACCGCTTCGGCGGCGGCGCCGAAGCTGAAGCTGAAGGTCGCCCCCTGCCCCGGCACGCCCTCGGCCGCGACGCGGCCGCCATGCAGCCGGATGATGCGTTGCACGATGGCCAGACCGATGCCGCTGCCGTCGTACTCGCGGTTGTTGTGCAGGCGCTGGAAGGGCGCGAACAGGCGCCCGACGTACGCCATGTCGAAGCCGGCGCCGTTGTCGCGCACGTAGTAGGCCGTCTGTTCGCCCAGCCGGGACTGTCCGATCTCGATGCGCGGCTGCGGTTGCAGCCGGGTGAACTTCCACGCGTTGCGCAGCAGGTTTTCCAGCACGATGCGGGCGAGGCCTGGATCGGCGTCCACCCACAGGCCTTCCGGAATCACCCACTGCACCTGTCGTGACGGTGCCTCGGCGTCGAGTTCGCGCGCGATGTCGCGGGCGACATCCGACAGATTGGTCAGCGTGCGGCGCACCTCGGCGCGCGATACGCGCGACAGTTCGAGCAGATCGTCGATCAGCTCGCCCATGCGCTGGCTGTTGCGTCGGATGCGCGCGAGGTATTCGCGCCCCTGCTCGTCCAGCAGATCGCCGTAGTCCTCGACCAGCAGTCGCGAGAAACCGTCGAGCGCACGCAGCGGTGCGCGCAGGTCGTGCGATACCGAATAGCTGAAGGCCTCCAGTTCCTTGACCGCCGCTTCCAGCGCCGCGGTGCGCGCGCCGACGCGTCGTTCCAGTTCGTCGTTCTGCGACTGCACGCTCTGCACGTGTTCGGCCTGTATGCGCGCCGCCTCGCGCTGCGCGGTCACGTCGCGGCGTACCGACACCAGACCATTGAAGGCGCCGTCGTCATCGACCAGCGGAATGATGGAGACGTCGTAGACGCGCGGATCGTTGCCCGCCAGGTCGACCACCTGCTCCTCGAAGTGCGGCTTGCAGGTGCGGGCGACCTCCTGCGCGATGGCATGGTTGTGCAGCAGCACCTCGGACAGCGAAGGCAGATGCGCCGCCAGTTCCTCGCTGGTCGCGCCCAGCCAGGCGGTCTTCTTCAGGCAGCGCGTATCGAGCAGCGCGCGGTTGGCGAGGCGCCAGCGCAGGTGCCTGTCCTTCAGCACGATGAGATCGGGCAGCGCATCGACCAGCGCGCGCAGACGGAACTCCTCTTCGCGCAGCGCCTCGCGCGCCTGCATTTCGGCGGTGATGTCGCGGCTGACGCCGCGATAGCCCGAGAATGCGCCGGACGCATCGAATACCGGTTCACCGGACGAGGCGAGATAGCGCCAGCGCGAACCGTCGCGGCGACGCGACAGGAAATCGCGGAAGGCTTCGTGCCTCTCCAGCGTCTGCCGCAGCAGGCCCCAGGGCTGGGTCAGCGCCTCCTCGCCGGGAATTTCCCACGGCGCGCAGCCGTCCAGTTCGGTATCGCCGAAGTGCGCGCCGGTCAGTTCGTCCGGCAGCCGGTGGTAGCGCAGTTCGGCGTCCAGTTCCCAGTGCCAGTCGGCAGACAGCAGGGTCAGCGCGCGGAAATGCGATTCGCGCTCGCGCAGCGCGCGCCGCGCCGCCTGCTTCTCCGACATCGCGGCGCCGATGAACAGCGCCGTGGCGGCGGTCAGCATGATCAGGCCGTGCAGCACCAGCAGCTGCACCTGCATCGGATGCGGACTGAACGGCGACGTGCCGTTGGCGGTGCCGGCCAGCGCCATCATCGACGTGATCAGGAAGGCGGTCCAGCCGACGCGCGGCGGGAAGCGCAGCGCCACCCACACCACCAGCGGCAGCGCGACGTAGAGCTGCAGCATCGGGTCCGGCAGCAGCGCGACGCCGGCGAAAGTGACGCTGAGCAGACCCATCAGCGCACCGACAACAACGATCTGCTCTGGCAGGCGGCGCTTGAGCTGCTGCAGCGGCCGGCGCGCGCCCCAGGCCAGCAGCGGCAGCACGGTGACGATGGCGCCGAGCGCGTCACCGAGCCAGGCGGTGGAGCCGATCTCCAGCCAGCGATCGGGCGGAACACCGTGCGCCAGCACACTGCCTGCCAGCGTCGCCACGGCGCTGGGCACCGCCATCAGGTAGATCACGGCGATCAGCTTGAGCGCGCCGTCGGTGCGTTCGAGCAGATCGGTCGGTCGCGCGGTCAGGCGCCGCAACAGCGCCGCACCGGCCCACGGCGCAAGGATCTGGCCGGCGGAGAACAGCACGATCATCGCCGCACCCTGACGCGCCAGCACCGCCGACGCAAGCACGCCAACGACCACGCCGGGCAGCCAGCGCGTGCCGCCCTGCAGCAGCGCGAACAGCGCGAGCCCCATCGGCGCCCACATCGGCATCTGACCCGACACGACGTCGCGCAGCCGGAAGCTGAGTGCGGCAAGCAGGCAGTACGCGACGGCGATCAGCAGATTGATGACCACACCCTGGCCCGGCGCGCGGGCGCGCCCGGCCGACGGATCAGCCTGCTCCGACGGCGCCTGCAGCGACTGCGGCGGCGTGCTCAATTCTGTCTCCGGCCGGCTTGACTACCGCGGCGGCACTTTCTAGTTTTCAACGACTGCCGCACGAATGTTTCCTGTGGAGCGTGATGATGGAAAGACGCAGCTTTATCGCCGCGTGCAGCGCAGCATGCGGACTGGCCGGACTGAACCTGCCCGCACGCGCCGCCGTGGCGAGGGAATACCCGCGCAGCGTGCTGACCGACGGCGAAGGTCGCCCGCTGAAGGCGTCCTCGCTCAAGCCGGGCGTCAATTATGTATTCCAGTGGCCGTATCCGGCCACGCCCTGTTTCCTGCTGGATCTGGGCAGGAAGGTCGAAGGCACGACGAAACTGCGTACCGCTGACGGGCGACAGTACGACTGGCCCGGTGGCGTCGGCCGCGCCCAGTCCATCGTCGCCTACTCGGCCATATGCTCGCACAAGCTCACGCATCCGACACGGGACATCAGTTTCATCTCCTACCGTGACGAAGCGACTGCACACAGCCGCCGCGCGCGGGTGATCCACTGCTGTTCCGAACACAGCCAGTTCGATCCGGCCGCCGGCGCGCGCGTACTCGAAGGCCCGGCACCGCAGCCGCTGGCCGGCATCGTGCTCGAATACATGGCCGAACGCGACGAACTGGTGGCCGTCGCCACGCTGGGCGCCGACGTATTCGACCGCTTCTTCCAGAGCTTCGGCTTCCGGCTGGCACTGGATCACGGTGGCGACCGCGCGATGAAGCCGGTCGGCGCAACCACGCGGGTGGTCGCGATGGACAGCTTCTGCCGCCAGCAGGTGCGCTGCTGACGGTGTCGAGGGTTCAACCGGGTAGCGGTGGCTCGGCATCATCGGAACGGGCGGCATCTCCCGCTTCCAGCTCGAGTTCTACGGTAAACCCGTGCGCCGGAAGCGACGTCGGTATTACGGCCCGCCCGGCCGCTGCCTTGAAGGCGGCCAGCACCGCCGCGTCGACCTCGTCACGGCCGCTGCTGCGCGCGAGGTCGACACCGACTACCCGCCGCGCCAGCACATGCAGCTGCACCGACATCGACGCGGCGCGCCCATCGGTCGCCCATCCATCGGCGACGACCACCCGCGCCAGCGCATAGCGCAGCGCCCGCAGCGCGTCCTCGCCCGGCGCCGGCAGCGCCGGCTCGGCGGCGGCAGGCGGCGTCGGTGCAGCCGCAACGGTCGTTCCGGTCGCCGAAACCGGCGCCGGGCGCGGTTCGCCCACCACCACGCCCGGGCCCCCGGTCGCGCTGTCCTGCGCTGGCACGGCGCTCCGGTCGTGCGGCTTCAGTGCGAGCCGGAGCACGCTCTGGCTGGGCTGCGGTGCCACGGACGGCAGCGGCCAGAAAATCAGCAGATGCAGCAGGGCCGACAGCGCCAGTGCGCAGCCCATGGGACGATGCTTCGCAAATGATTGACGCGGTTGCAAATTCATCTTCCTTTGCTAAAGTGTCCGAGCATCTTGCGCGGCAACGTTTCCCGCGTCGCCGGGCGGATGCGTGACGACACACGTTTCACTTCGACTGACCGATTTCAGACCGAGGACGCGTAAGACGATCATGCTGGAGCACCCACCCCGGAGCATAGTTTACGAAGTGCGACGCCCGTCGCACCCGTGGATACTGACCCTCGACGCCAACGGCGTACCGCACCGCTGGGTCAGCTGGCAGCATGCCGTTTTCTATCACTCCAAGGACCTGGTGGCCTGGGTGGCCGGCAGCCACGAGTTCGAGATCCGCGGCGGCATCAATCGCGTCACCGGCGAGCAGTCCTTCATCCGCACCAACAGCATCATCGCGATCAAGGGTCGCAGCCACGCGCACAAGCTGCAGACGGCGGTACCGCCGCTGAACAACCGCGAGCTGTTCCACCGCGACCGCTCGATCTGCGGCTACTGCGGCGGCGAGTTCTCATACCAGAAGCTGACGCGCGACCACATCGTGCCGGTGTCGCAAGGTGGGCGCGACCTGTGGATGAACGTCGTGACCTGCTGCCGGCCCTGCAACCAGCGCAAGAGCGGCCGCACGCCCGAGCAGGCGCGGATGCAGCTGATGTACGCGCCCTACGTGCCGAACAAGGCCGAGTACCTCATCCTCAGCAACCGCAACATCCTGGCCGACCAGATGGATTTCCTCGCCCAGCATGTGAACGCCAACAGCCGCTGGAAGGCGGCCTGACGGTCAGAGCTGAACCGCCGCCGCTGCCGGACGACGGGTGGTGCGCGGCAGCAGCAGCTGGAACACGGTGCCCTGACCGACCGCGCTCTTGCACGACAGCGAACCGCCGAGCGAGCGGGCCAGCGCCAGCGCGTGCGCCGGCGTCGCCCGGTTGACACCACTGCCATCCGGCGCAAACAGCGCCGACACACGTGCGGCATCCATGCCGCGGCCGAAATCGCGCACCCGGACCTCGACGAACAGCGAGCCATTGAGGTTGAGGCCCTCTGCCGTGCTGACCGCGATGCGACCGGAGGTGCCGACCTGTTCGGCGCTGATCGCCAGCAGCGCGTGCAGCAGTTCGCGCAGTTCGCGCAGCGGCAGATGCAGCGGCGGCAGCGCCGCGTCGAGATGCAGCTCGGTCGAGATCGAGCGGGCGCGCAGCACGCGCTCCTCGACCTCGGCCACCGTCTGTTCCATCAGCTGGTTGAGGTCGATGCGCTGGGCGTCGGCCGACACGTCGGGCGGACGGCCCTCGAACTGACGCAGCACGGTGTCGATGCGATCGATCTGGTCGCCGAACACCGTCAGTTCGGAATCGACCATCGCATCGGCACCCATCTTCAGGCGCATCGACTTGATCTGATGCCGCATCAGGCCGAGCGGCGTATGCAGGTCGCCGCGCAACTGGCGCGCATGCACGGCGTACTGCTCGACCATACCCTGTCGCAGTTCACCCAGTTCGCGCAGACGCAGCTGCTGCTGGTGCAGGGCGCGAGCCGCGCCTTCGGCCAGCGCGTGCAGTTCGTCGCTGCGGCGCATCAGCGCGGGCGTGAAACTGGCCGGGAAGTGGTAGAGCGCGAGCGCCTCGACACCCGCTTCGCTGCGCAGCGGCTGGATCAGGCCGGTCTGCCCGGGCGACACACGCAGCAGGCGCTGCAGGCTGACCGGCAGCGCAGCGGCCTCGCGCGCGTCGCTGCACAGCCAGGCCGCGCCCGACGAAAGCTGGCGCCAGACGCCCTCGAGCCCCGGCTGCGCGAGGTCGATGTACGGTGCGTTTTCGCCCTGCTCCGCGATGGGCACGAAGGCGCTGCCGCCCTGCCCGGCTCGCAAGATCTGCGGCGCCGGCAGGTCGAGCAGCAATGCCGACGCCAGCTTCAGCATGGTCCACAGTGCGGATTCGTCGCCGCGCGCATACACCTGACCGAACAGCCCGGCGCGTGCAAAGCCGGTCAGCGCGGCGCTGTCGTCCGGCTGCGCGTCGGCGACGCCGAAGACCGGACGATAGGGCGCACCGGCCGGGAACAGCGTGTCGGCAGCGTCCACCTCGATCAGCCGGCAGCGCTCGAGTGCGCGGCTGTGCGCCGCCTGCAGCGCGCTGTCGAGCGCATCGGCCGACAGCCCGGTCAGGCGTTGTGCGAGCGCCCGTTGCTGCGTCGTGTCGGCAGCACCGCCACCGGCCAGTTCTTCGACAGCGCGCGCCAGGCGCAGATGCTCAGGCGCATCGACGAAGAGCGCGCCGTCGGCGTGGGAGAAACGCAGAGCATCGGCCAGTCCGGCCGACCAGTCGGCAGACAGCAGCGCTGCGCCGACCTCGCCGTGATGTTCGCCACCATAGGCGGTCTCGAGCGTGGCCAGTTCGTGTTCGGTCGGCCGCTGCGCGTGCCGCTCGCCACCACCGGGTGCCGCCGCCAGCAGCGGCAGTGCGACGTCGAGCAGCAGGCCGGCGATGAAGCTCTCGTCCGGGTCGCAGCGACCGCCCGCAGCAGCAAGTTCACGGGCGATTTCGGCGCTCAGTATGGAGTGCGCCCAGAAGGCGTGATGCCCGGCAAGATCGACACCGCTGCGCTGAACGCGCCCGCGCGCGTCGAGTAGCGCCACCTGTATCAGCGCATTTCCGCAGGCGTCGATCACCGCGTCGATGCGCCGCCCTGCGCCGCCGTCGCCGGCGGGCGTGGCGATCAGCTGCGACGCGCGCAGCAGACGCAGCACCCAGGCCGGATCGAGACGCAGCAGCGCATTGAGGGACGGAACGCCGGCCGGCAGCGCACGCAGTCCGAGTGCCACGTCCGCAAGAAGCGGCAGCGAAGGCAGACCGGACAGCATGGCACAGTCGATCGCGCGGGCGGCGGGGGCTGTCATGCGGACTGGACGATGTTATTGGACGCCGGGCCTGAGCCCGGCGCTGACCTCTTTGGTTTATCGGCCGTTCTTGAGACGGTATCTGCGATTGATCATACCGCAGCGAATCGACGGAAACCCGCGCCAATACTGGGATGCGGCGTGGGTCACGGCGTCGTTGCAGAGCAACGTCGCCCATTTCGCCCGCAACTCGAACGCCGGTGCCGGAATCGCGTTCGGGGCGTCAACCTTTACAAATGGTTACGCCACTCGAAATCAGGGTTCACAGCAGCGGCACAAGCTGGCTTCGATGCCGGAGCGTTCCGGCGAATGGAGATACCGAACATGAAAACCCCTGAAAAATCATCTGTCCGCGGCCGCTGGTTTGCCGGTCTTGCCAGCGCCGGTGCGCTGGCCGGATTGATTGCCTTGAATGTGCCGGCACAGGCGCACCCGGGCGCCGACGGCGGCGCCCACCCGGTCAAGCACGGCGAGCGCCACCACGGCCCGGAAGCGATGGGCAAGCGGATGGAACAGATGGTTGAGCGCGTGTTCACGAAGGTCGGCGCCAGCGAGGAACAGAAGGCGCGCGCCCGTGACATCGTCAAGGCGTCAGGCGAGGAAATGAAGAAGCTGCACGCTGGCCGCGCCGACGACCGTCAGCAGATGCTGGCACTGCTGTCGGCCGACACGATAGATCGCGGCCAGATCGAGCAGCAACGCGCCGCCCGCCATGCGCAGATGGATGAAGCATCGAAGGTGATGACGCGCACGATGGCCGATCTGGCCGAAGTGCTGACGCCGGCACAACGCAAGGAGGCAGCCAAGTCGCTGGCCGCCATGGGCGGCCGCCACGGCCACCACGGCAAGCACCGCCACGGCGACGGTCCGCGCCCGCCGGAAACAACGCGCGGCTAAGTCCGCTCAGGCGGTGCCGAACAGGCGCGCCAGCTCGGCCCCCGGGTCGGCGGCGCGCATGAAGGCTTCGCCGACCAGGAAGGCGTGCACGTCGCGGGCCCGCATGGCCGCGACGTGTTCCGTTGCGAGAATGCCGCTTTCGGTGATGACCACGCGGTCGGCCGGAATGCGCTCAAGCTGCGACAGCGTGAAATCCAGCGACACTTCGAAGGTGCGCAGGCTGCGGTTGTTGATGCCCATCAGCGGCGTATCGAGCTGCAGCGCGAGGTCCAGCTCGCCGGCGTCGTGGCTTTCCACCAGCACCGCCATGCCCAGTTCCTTCGCCAGCGACTCGAGTGCGCGCATGTCGGCGACCGCACGGGCCCGCTGCGCCGCGTCGGCTTCGCCCGAGGGCGGCAGGAAGGCGGCGACGATGAGCAGGATGCAGTCCGCGCCCATCGCCCGCGCCTCGACCACCTGATACGGGTCGATGATGAAATCCTTGCGCAGCACCGGCAGGCTGCAGGCGGCACGCGCCTCGACCAGATAGTCCGGACTGCCCTGAAAGTACTGACGGTCGGTCAGCACCGACAGGCAGGCCGCGCCGCCTGACTCGTAAGACCGGGCGATGTCGGCCGGCCGGAAGTCGGCGCGCAGCACGCCCTTGGACGGGCTGGCCTTCTTCACTTCGGCGATCACCGCCGGCTTCTTTGCCGCCACGCGCGTGTTCAGCGCCGCGACGAAATCGCGCGTCGGTGCCTGAGCGTCGGCGCGCGCGCGCAGCGCTGCCATCGTTTCCGTGGCAAGACCGGCGGCGATTTCCTCGCGCTTGGTGGCGAGGATCTTCTGCAGGATGTCTGACATCAGCGACCTCAGTTCGCGAACGAGCGCGACAGCTCGACCAGCTTGTCGAGACGCTGCCGCGCCGCGCCGGATTCAATGGCTTCGCGCGCCCGATCGACGCCGTTGCGCAGGCTGTCCGCCACGCCCGACACGTAGAGGCTCGCGCCGGCATTGAGCAGCACGATGTCGCGCGCCGGCGGGAGCGTGCCATCAAGTGCGGCCAGCAGCATGTCGCGCGAGGCCTGCACATCGGCTACGCGCAGCGTGTCGAGCGCGTGCACCGCCAGCCCGAAGTCCGACGGATGCACGGTGTATTCCTTCACCTCGCCGTCGCGCAGTTCGCCGACGAAGGTGTCGCCGCTGATCGACAGTTCGTCCAGCCCGTCGCGGCCATGCACCACCATCACGTTGCGCGAGCCCAGCTCCTTCAGCACGCGCGCCAGGATGCCGACCAGGTCGGCGTGGAACACGCCCATCACCTGGTTGGCCGCGCCGGCCGGATTGGTCAGCGGACCGAGGATGTTGAACATGGTGCGCACGCCCAGCTCGCGCCGCACCGGTGCGGCGTGCTTCATCGCGCTGTGGTGGTTGGGCGCGAACATGAAACCGACGCCCACCTGTTCGATGCAGGTCGAAACCTGGGCCGGCGTCAGGTTCAGATTGACGCCCAGAGCCTCCAGCACGTCGGCCGAACCGCTCTGCGACGAACTGGCGCGTCCGCCGTGCTTGGCCACGCGTACGCCGGCCGCTGCGGCGACGAACATCGACGCGGTGGAAATGTTGAAGGTGTGCGCACCGTCGCCGCCGGTGCCGCAGGTGTCGACCAGAGTCTGGGTGTTGTCCACCGGCACCTTCATCGACAGTTCGCGCATCACCATCGCCGCGGCAGCGATCTCGCCCACCGTTTCCTTCTTCACGCGCAGACCGATCAGGATGGCGGCGATTAGCGTCGGCGACACCTCGCCGGTCATGATCTGGTGCATCAGCGCGGTCATTTCGTCGCGGAAGATTTCGCGGTGCTCGATCACGCGTTCGAGCGCCTGTTTCGGGGTGAACGTCATGCGCCGGCCCTCCACTCGTCGAGGAAGTTCTTCAGCATCTGGTGACCGTGCTCGGTCAGGATGGATTCCGGATGGAACTGCACGCCCTCGATCGCCAGCGTCTTGTGCCGCATGCCCATGATTTCGCCGTCGTCGGTCCAGGCGGTCACTTCCAGGCAGTCCGGCAGCGTGTCGCGCGACACCGCCAGCGAGTGGTAGCGGATGGCGGTGAAGGGGTTGGGCAGGCCGCGGAACATGCCCTTGTCCAGATGGTGGATGGCGGCGGTCTTGCCGTGCATCACCACCTTGGCGTGCACCACGTCGCCGCCGAAGGCCGCGCCTATGCTCTGGTGGCCGAGGCAGACGCCGAGGATGGGGTACTTGCCGGCAAAGGCCTTGATCAGTGGCACCGACACCCCCGCCTCGTTAGGCGAACAAGGGCCGGGCGACACCACGATGTGGTCCGGCTTCAGCGCGTCTATCTGTTCCAGCGTGATCTCGTCATTGCGGAACACGCGGACGTCCTCACCGAGTTCGCCGAAGTACTGCACGAGGTTGTAGGTGAAGGAGTCGTAATTGTCGATCATCAACAGCATGGTGGCTTCTTCCGATGGCCGTGTTTCGGAGCATTCTCAACCTTCGGGGCATCCGGCGCACGGACAGACACGGCCGGCGACGACGGGCGGATGGTGAAGGGAGGGCTGGGGCGCACGCAGGGCGTGCCGGGAGGGCGGTTCAGGCGGCAGGCTTGCGCCAGCGCAGGCCGGAATACGGAGCAGGAATGATGATCGTCGGGCGCATGCCGCGGATTATGGCGTGCGGCGTGGCCTTGTACAAGGCGGCGCCACAGCTTCGCCCGCCTACATGTCCGCCGTCAGATCGCGCAAGCTCTGGACCGTCACGCCTGCAACCTGCAGATTGGCGCTCAGCACCGGATCGACCTCGGGAGCGATCGCCACGTACTCGACCGTCCAGCCAGCGAAACGCGGGTGCGCCTGCAGAAACCGCCCGGCGCTGGTCCGTAGCCCCTCGACCGAGGCGAGCAAGCGTAGCGGGTTGCGTTTGCACGAGCCAAAACGGATACGGCATTCATCCTCGTTGATCGCGACCAGATCGATTTCGACGTCCGATCGGTCCCAGTAGCCCTGGATACGCTCGCTCAGCGGGAAATCGCCCATGCCACGACGGCTGCGTTCTTCGTATATCTGACCGACCAGATCTTCGAGCGCATGGCCTTCGACCTCCGCGAGCCGCTCGTCGGCCTGATCGATCAGGCCCTCGACCGGTCGGAATGCGACGGCAGACACCGGGCGCTGCAGGGCCGACAGCCAGGCGCGAAGGAAATTGTCGCGGATGTAGTAGCGGCCGCTTCGCGCCCTCGGCGGGGCGAATATGGGCAGACGCCGCTCTATCATGCGATAGCGCTCGGACAGTATCTTCAGATAGCCGCCGACCTGACGCACCTCGCCGGGGCCGGACAGATCCGCCATCGCCGCCTCGATGTCGGCGTTGGTGCATCCGGGGTGCTTCGCCAGGAACTGCAGCACCATGTCGTAACGGCCGCGCAGCTCGCGCAGGAACCAGTTGTCGGCCTCGTTGCGCAACGGCGATGAACTGGAAAAGAACAGGCTGCGCAGCACTGTCCTCCGGTCCGCTCCCAGCACGCCCTGCTCGAACGCATCGCGATAGAACTTCGGCACGCCCTCGAACAGATTCCACAGGAAGAGCAGGCGCCAGGGGTCGTCATCGGCATGTGCACGCAGGATTTCCAGCACCGATGCAATATCGAGGTGCCCCAGTTCCAGTGTGTCCGTCGTCCGGTTGAATAAGGGCGCGTCCCTGTCCTCGAGCAGGGCCGTCATTTCTGCGTGCAGGGAGCCGAGCACGATCAGGCCGCCGGGCACATCGGCCGCTTTCGCGGCCAGGCGGTCGACCTCAGCCTGCAGCAGCGAGCAGAGGTCGGCGAGCTGCTTGCGATGGAAATACTGAAACTCGTCGAGAGCGACGACGAAACCCTCTTCCGCAAGTCGTCCGATCAGCAGGGCCAGTTCGCCAAGGCTGGTCACCCGCCCTTCGATGCCGAAGGTTTCGAGATAGCCGTTGCACGCGGCCACCACGCCAGCCGGGTCCGAGTCGGGAATCTGGATGTACAGCGTCCGTGCGACGCCAGCGGCGCGCAAGGCTTCCTGTATCAGAGCCGTCTTGCCGATGCGACGACGCCCTGAAATCTGCAGGAAGAACCAGCGGCGGCGTTCGAGAATGCTCTGCATCTGCTGCAGCTCGGCTCGACGCCCGTAAAACGACCATGCCGTCTGAACGCTCATGTCCAAGGTCGAAAACTTAATATAAAAGTTTTTACCTTAACGGAAGATGCAATTCAACCCCTTGTTTTATTGAACGAACTCGGAATTCGCATAAACACAAACGCCCGCCTCACCCTGTTTCACTGCACCGGTTGTGCCGCCAGCTGCCTGACCGACGCCACCAGGTCGGTGAAGCGCTCGCCCTGCACCTGGATGTGACCACGGATGCGGTCGGCGGCCAGGTCGCCATCGCCGGCGACGATGGCGTCGACGATGGACTGGTGCTCCGAATAGGAAACCTTCATCCGGTTGCGCACGCGCAGCTGCAGTCGGCGGTAGGGACGCAGCCGGCGGTGCAGGCTGATCGCCTGTTCGGCGAGGAAGCCGTTGTGGCTCGCCATATATATATTGCGGTGGAACTGCTCGTTGAGCCAGTAGTAGGCGTCCGGATTGTCGGCGTCGCGCGCCGCCTCGCAGGCCTGGTGCGCCGCGCGCAGCGACGCGATCTCGTCCTCGGTGATGCGGCGCGCCGCCAGCCGGGCGCACATCGCTTCCAGTTCGGCCATCACGTCGAACATTTCGCACAGGCGGTGTGGCTCGATCTCCGCCACCACGGCGCCGCGCCGCGGGCGCGTGTCGACCAGCCCGGCCGACGCCAGCTGGATCAGCGCCTCACGTATCGGCGTGCGCGACACGCCGAACTCCGCCGCCAGCTCCTGCTCGTCGAGCCGGGCGCCGGGACGCAGCGCGCCAGTGACGATCTGTTCCTCGATCTTTTCGCACAGCTGTTCGGACAGGCGCAGTGGCGCCGGGGCGTGATCCATGTGGGGCTCCTTGCTCATTACAAAAAAGTATAGACAAAGCTTGACTCTGAATACACTGAATCCTATCGTGTATACACGTTTGACTTTTCTACATACATGAACTGATCTGACGTATCCGCCGCGAATGAGCCCCCAGCGAACAGAACAAGGGGGTGCGGCATCACCACCATGCATCCAATCGACTGGAGGAGACTTGCATGAAATCCCAGCGCCGTTCCGTCCTGCGCGGCTTTGTCGCGACCACCCTTTCCGCATCCCTGCTGGCCGTCGGCCTGGGCGCAGCCCAGCCTGTGCTTGCCCAGACCACCCTGAAGCTGTCGCACCAGTTCCCTGCCGCCACCACACCCGACGGTGACTTCCGCGACCGGCTCGCCAAGCAGTTTGCCGCCGAAGTCGAGAAGCGCACCCAGGGTCAGGTCAAGATCACCGTCTATCCCGGCAATTCGCTAATGAAGACCAACACCCAGTTCGGCGCGCTGCGCAAGGGCGTGCTGGACATGTCGGTGCTGCCGCTGGCCTACGGCGGCGGCGAAGTGCCGGAAGTGAACCTGACGCTGATGCCGGCGCTGATCACCTCCTACGAGCAGGGCCTGCGCTGGCGCACCTCGCCCATCGGCCAGCGGCTCGAAAAGCATCTGGAAGAGAAGGGCATGAAGATCCTGACCTGGGTGTGGCAGGCCGGCGGCATCGCCTCGGCCGGCCAGCCCATGGTCACCCCGGCCGACGTGAAGGGCAGCAAGTTCCGTGGCGGCAGCCGCGAAATGGACGTGATGCTGAAGGAAGCCGGCGCCGCAATCACCAACGTGCCGTCGAACGAGATCTACAGCGGCATGCAGTCCAAGGTGCTCGACGCCGCTCTGACCTCCTCCACCTCGCACATCAGCTTCCGCCTGTACGAAACGTCGAAGTCCTTCACCACCGGCCGTGACCACAGCTTCTGGTACATGTTCGAGCCGCTGCTCATTTCGATGAACACCTTCAACAAGCTCACGCCCGAACAGCAGAAGGTGCTGGTCGAGGTCGGCCTGAGCCTGGAGAAGTTCGCGATGGAAGAGGCGAAGAAGGACGACGAGCGCGCCGCCGAAGTGTTCGCCAAGGCCGGCATCAAGGTGGTGGACATGGACGAGGCGGCGTTCAACCAGTGGCGCGCGCTCGCCCAGAAGACCTCGTGGAAGGACTTTGCCGAGAAAGTGAAGGACGGCAAGACCTGGATGGACATGGCCACTTCGGTCAAGTAACGCGACCGGCCTGGGGAGGGTTCCATCATGTTCTCGCTGATTGCCGGCGCGCTGCGCCGGTTCAACCGGCTTGCCGCCTATCTGTCGGGCGCCGTCATCATCGTGGCGGCCGGCATCCTGGTGTGGCAGGTCGCGGTGCGCTACTGGCTCAAGTGGCCCACAGACTGGGAAATCGAGCTGTGCGTCATGCTGCTCATCATTTCCACCTTCATGAGTGCGGCCCACACCCAGGCCGAACGCGGCCACGTGGCGATCGACCTGCTCGACACCATGCTGCCCGCCGGCATCAACCGGCTGCGGCAGAAGCTGGCCGACGTACTCACCTTCGCCTTCTGCGGCTTCGTTGCCTTCAACGCCTGGGAGTTCTTCCACGAAGCCTGGGCCGACGGCAAGACCAGTCCCTCGCTGTGGGGCCCGAAGCTGTGGATTCCGTATCTCTTCGTCGCGCTCGGCATGACCACGCTGACACTCGAACTGGCGCTGCAGACGCTGCGCCGCAAGGAGGCCTGACATGGACATGCTCACGCTGTCTCTGCTGTTCGCCGTCGCCACCTTCGTCGGCCTGTTCTCGGGCATGCCGATCGCCTTCGCGCTCGGTGGCGTGGCCCTGCTGTTCATGCTGTTCTTCATGCCGCTGTCGTCGCTGGCGCTGGTGACCGAAACCATCTACGCCGAACTCGACAACTTCACGCTGCTCACCATCCCGCTGTTCGTGCTGATGGGCGCGGCGATCGGCAAGTCGCGCGCCGGCGAAGACCTCTACGCATCGCTGAACCGCTGGCTCTACCGCGTACCGGGCGGCCTCGGTGTCGCCAACACGCTGGCCTGTTCGGTGTTCTCGGCGATGTGCGGCTCCAGCCCGGCGACCTGCTCGGCCATCGGCAGCTCGGGCATTCCGCAGATGCGCAGCCGCGGCTACTCGGATGGCCTGTCCACCGGCCTGATCGCCGCCGGCGGCACGCTGGGCATCCTGATCCCGCCCAGCCTGACGCTCATCCTGTACGGCCTGGCCACCGAACAGTCTATCGGCAAGCTGTTCATGGCCGGTGTCGGCCCGGGCCTGCTGCTGACGCTGCTATTCGCGCTCTACGTCATGTGGCGCTACAAGAAGGAAAAGGCGCAGGCGCGCGCGTCGGCCGACGCTGGTGGCGACGGTTCGCACGCGCTGCTGCAGGAGGAGCATTACAGCTGGGCGGAACGTCTGGAATCGCTGCCGCGCTTCGCGCCCTTCCTCGCCGTCATCGCCATCGTCATGATCGCGCTCTACGGCGGCTGGGCGACGCCGTCGGAAGTGGCCGGTATCGGCGCCTTCTTCTCGCTGCTGATGGTGATGACCATCTACAAGTGCTACCGCTGGGCCGACCTGAAGGTCATCCTGAACGGCACGGTGAAGGAAAGCTGCATGATCATGATGATCATCGGCATGTCCTTCCTCTACACCTGGGTGATGAGCAATCTGAACATTACCCAGGAAGCAGCACAGTGGCTGGTGACGCTGCCGATAGGCAAGTGGGGCTTCTTCCTCGCGGTGTGCGTGCTGCTGCTGGTGCTCGGCTTTTTCCTGCCGCCGGTGGCCATCATACTGATGGTGACGCCCATCATCCTGCCGGCGCTGAATACGCACGGCTTCGACCTGATCTGGTTCGGCGTCATCATGACCATCATGCTGGAAGCCGGTCTGGTCACGCCGCCGGTCGGGCTCAACCTGTTCGTCATCAACGGCATCGCACCCGATATCCCGCTCAAGGCCATCATGAAGGGCGTGCTGCCCTTCATCTGGCTCATGCTGCTGGCGGTGCTGCTGCTGTGCCTGATGCCGGGCATCGCGATGTGGCTGCCCGACCACTACCAGGGGAGCTGAAGATGGGCGCGCCCTGGAATCAACGTGCGGCGCGCCGGGCGCGCCGGCTCGAACGGCTGGCGCCGCTCACCCGCGGCCGCCAGATCGCCGCGGCCGACATCGTCGCCGCGCTGGAAGCGGCGATCGAGCCGGGCGACCGCGTCTGCCTCGAAGGCAACAACCAGAAACAGGCCGACTTCCTCGCCGAATCGCTGGCCGACTGCTCGCCCGAGCGCCTGCACGATCTGCACATGGTGCAGTCGGTGCTGGCGCTGCCGGCGCACATCGACGTATTCGAGCGCGGCATCGCCAACCGGCTCGACTTCTCGTTCTCCGGCCCGCAGGCGAACAGGCTGGCGCGGCTGGTCGAGGAACGGCGCATCGCCATCGGCGCCATCCACACCTACCTCGAACTGTTCGGCCGCTACTTCGTCGATCTCACCCCCGACGTGTGCCTGATCGCCGCGCAGGCGGCGGACGCCGACGGCAACCTCTACCTCGGCCCGAACACCGAGGACACGCCGGCCATCGTCGAGGCGACCGCCTTCCGCCACGGCCTCGTCATCGCGCAGGTGAACGAAAAGCTGGATCGCCTGCCGCGCGTCGACATCCCGGCCGACTGGACCGACGCCTTCGTCGTCGCGCCGCGGCCCAACTACATCGAGCCGCTGTTCACCCGCGACCCGGCACAGATCACCGAAATCCAGGTGCTGATGGCGATGATGGCGATCAAGGGCATCTACGCCGAGTACGGCGTGCAGCGCCTGAATCACGGCATCGGCTTCGACACCGCGGCGATCGAACTGCTGCTGCCCACCTACGCCGAATCGCTGGGCCTGCGCGGCAGGATCTGCAGCCACTGGGCACTGAACCCGCACCCGACGCTGATCCCGGCGATCGAGGCGGGCTTCGTCGAATCGGTGCACAGCTTCGGCTCCGAAGTCGGCATGGAGAACTACGTCGCCGCCCGCTCCGACGTGTTCTTCACCGGCCGTGACGGCAGCATGCGGTCCAACCGCGCCTTCTGCCAGACCGCCGGCCTCTACGCCTGCGACATGTTCATCGGCTCGACGCTGCAGATCGACCTCGCCGGCAACAGTTCGACCGCCACGCTGGGCCGCATCGCCGGCTTCGGCGGCGCGCCGAACATGGGTTCGGATGCACGCGGGCGGCGCCACGCCAGTCCGGCCTGGCTGCGCGCCGGCCGCGAACGCGCCGGCGACGCCATCGCCACGCGCGGCCAGAAGCTGGTGGTGCAGACGGTCGAAACCTTCCGCGAACACATGGCGCCGGCCTTCGTAGACAGGCTGGACGCCTGGCAGCTGATGGAGGACATGGGCATGGACCTGCCGCCCATCATGATCCACGGCGACGACGTGACCCACATCGTGACCGAAGAAGGCATCGCCAACCTGCTGCTGTGCCGCAGCGCCGCCGAACGCGAACAGGCGATACGCGGTGTGGCCGGCTACACGCCGGTGGGCCGCGCGCGCGATGCGCGCATGGTCGAGAACCTGCGCGACCGCGGCGTCATCCGCCGCCCCGAAGACATCGGCATCGACAAGCGCGACGCCACACGCGACCTGCTCGCCGCACGCAGCATCAAGGATCTGGTGCGCGCCTCCGGCGGCCTGTACGACCCGCCGCGCCGCTTCCGCAACTGGTGACCGGAGACCCGACATGGAACGCTTCACCCTCTCGCTGCCGAGCACGCCCTGCGCGCGCGCCGACGCGGCCGCCGCGCTGTGCGGCGTCGTGTCCTCCGGCAATCTGGAAATCCTGGTCGACCGCGGCAGCATGGCCGACCGCTGCGACATCGAAGTGAACACCTCTGCGCACGGCTTCCGCGACACCTGGGAGGCGGTGCTCGCCGACGCGGTCGCCCGTCACGCCGCCGGCGGCCTCGCGCTCGCGATCAACGACGCCGGCGCGACACCGGCCGTCGTGAGCCTGCGCCTCGACCAGGCGCTGGAAGCGCTGGAGGACCGCGCATGAGCCGCCTGCAACGACATTCCTGGTTCGAAGCCGACGCCCGCGCCCGCATCGCCGGCCTGGTCGACGCCGGCAGCTTCCGCGAGCTGTGCGGTCCGCACGAAAGGCTCACCAGCCCGCATCTGGCGGCGCTCGACCTGCCGGTCGCCTTCGACGACGGCGTCGTGGTCGGCGAAGCCATGCTCGACGGCCGGCCGGTGCTGGTCGGCGCCCAGCAGGGCGAGTTCAACGGCGGCGCCGTCGGCGAAATCCACGGTGCCAAGCTGCGCGGCCTGTTCGAGCGCGCTCGCCACACACGGCCGGCGGCAGTGCTGCTGGCCATCGACTCCGGTGGCGTGCGACTGCACGAAGCCAATGCCGGGTTGATCGCGATTTCAGAACTGATGCGCGCGCTGCTCGCCGCACGCGCCGACGGCATCCCGGTCTACGGCCTGATCGGCGGATCGTGCGGCGCCTTCGGCGGCATGGGCATCGTCGCCCGGCTGTGCGACGCGCTCGTCATGTCGGAAGAGGGCCGTCTCGGCCTGTCCGGCCCCGAGGTGATCGAGACGGTGAAGGGCGTCGATGAATTCGATTCGAAGGACCGCGCTCTCGTGTGGCGGGTAACCGGCGGCAAGCTCAGGCGCAGCCTCGGCGACGCCGCCCTGCTGGTGGACGACGACATCGCCGCCTTCCGCGACGCCGCGCGCGCGCTGCTCGCGCGGCCGGTGCCGACGCGCGACCTCGCCGCGCTCGACGCCGACCAGCGGGCGCTGACGCTGCGCGCCGCACGCCACGCCGATGCGCGCGACGGCCTGGATATCTGGCGCGCGCTCGGCCTGCCCGATCCCGCGGTCATCCCGATGCTGGACGCCGCCGATTTCAACCGCCTGCTCGCTCCTCTTTCGCCGACGGAGGCCGCATGAACGCCCTGCTCGACCGCCTGTTCCCGGCCGGCCACACGGTCGCCTTCGACGGGCACAACCTCGCCGGCCACGCCGAATCCGCAGTCGGCCGCGTGCACGTGATCGGCACCCGCGACCGCGCAGCGCTCACCACCGACATGGCGCTGAAACTGTCGCAGGCAGTGCTCGACGCGGTGCGCGCCGATCACGTGAGCGGCGACCCGCGCCCCATCGTGTTCATCGCATCGACCCAGGGCCAGGCACTGTCGCGCCATGAGGAACTGCTGGGCCTGAACGGCTATTTCGCCCACATGGCGCGCTGCGTCGACCTCGCCCGCCGCAGCGGTCACCGGCTGGTGACGCTGATCCACGGCGAAGCGGTCAGCGGCGGCTTCCTTGCCTTCGGCCTGCTGGCCGACCGCATCTGCGCGCTGCCGGATGCCCAGGTGAAGGTGATGGATCTGCGTGCGATGGCGCGCGTGACCAAGATCGCGCCCGAGCGACTGGAAGCGCTGGCGCAGAGCTCGCCGGTGTTCGCGCCGGGCGCCAGCAACTACGCGCGCATGGGCGCCATCCACGCGCTGTGGTCCGACACCGACGACTGGCCGCAGGCGCTGCAGCAGGCCATCGCCGAAGCCGGCGGCGAGGACCGCCGCGCCGCACTCGGCCGCGAACGCGGCGGCCGCACGCTGGCGCAGCCGGTGGCCGAACGCGTGGCCGGCGTACCGCTCGACGCCTGACCATGCGCCGCCTGCGCCGTCACGACCTGGTCTGGCTGCGCGCCGGCGCGGCGGTGACTCTCGCCGCCTGCAGCGCAGCAGCTGCCGCCGATGTCGAAGCCTGGCGCAGGGCCGGCCGGCCGCTTGTCTGTGCACGCAGTGACGCCCTGCCGACCGAGCGCGTGCGCCTCGGTCTCACCTTGCCCGGCACTGGGGTGCGCCGTCGCGTATCGCTGACCGCGGCGCGCGCCGACGTCGAACGCAGCACGCCACCGCCACCGCTCGCGTCGTTGCTCGACGCACTGCCGGCCGCTCACCGGCCGTCGCTGCATGCGTTCGCCGAGCGCTGCACCGCGCTTGGCATCACGCCGCGCGTCTACGGTTCGCTGCTGTGGCAGTCGCTCAGCGGCAAACCCTGTCTGCGTGACGACAGCGACCTCGACCTGCTGTTCGACCTCGAAGACCCCGCACCGCTGCCCGCGCTGCTCGCGCTGCTGCGGCACGCCGACGGCGCGCTGCGCCTCGACGGCGAAATCCGCTGCGGTGTGCACGCGGTGGCCTGGCGCGAACTGGCGGCTGCACTCGACGGCAGCAGCCCGCGTCGCGTGCTGGCGAAATCCGATGATGGCATCGTGCTGATCGACGTCGGCGATCTGTGGCCGGCACGGAGCTGCGCCGCATGAACGCGCCCGCCCGGATCACTCCGGCCCCGGTCGCCGACTGCGAACGCATCGGCCAGCTCGCCGTGCGCAGCCTCTACCGCGAGGTCGCGCTGGCGCCCAAGCCGGGGCTGGTCAACCCGATCGACAACGGCAGCCACGACGACATGGACATGTCGACCTTCTTCCGCAGCCTGTTCGCGCTGCGCCACTATTTCCGCGACATCGCCCGCGCCGGTGCCGACGGCGCCGGCTTCGCCACGCTGCAGTCGCTCGGACTGGCCGCCGAAGCGCAGATGCTGGCCGCCACCGGCGGCATCAACACGCACCGCGGTGCCATCTTCAACCTCGGCCTGCTGTGCGCCGCCGCCGGACGTGTCGCGGCGCAGAGCGGAACGGCCGACGCCGCGCACGTCGCACGCACCGTCGCCACCTGCTGGGGCGCCGACATCGTCGCCGCACGACCCGCCGATGGCACACCACATGCGGACAGCCACGGCCTGCGCGTCGCCCGCCGCCACGGTACCGGCGGTGCGCGCGAACAGGCGGCCGCCGGCTTTCCCGATGTGGTCGACGCGGCACTGCCGGCGCTGCGCGCGGTACTCGCCGCGCCCGGTGACGACCGCCAGAACCGCGCCGCGGTGCAGGCGCTGTTCGTGCTGATCGCGCGGCTGGACGACAGCAATCTGCTGTGGCGCGGCGGCCGCATCGGTCTCGACTACGCGCAGGGCACGGCGCGCAGCTTCATCGCGGCGGGCGGCGTGTTCGCCGACGACTGGGCGGCGCAGGCGCAGGCCACGCACGAGGCCTTCGTCGCCCGCCGGCTCAGTCCGGGCGGCGCGGCCGATCTGCTGGCGGTGACGCTGTTCCTGCACGAACTGGAGGGTGCGACGTGCGGCTGATCGTGCTGTTCAGCGGACAGGGTGGGCAGACGGAAGAGCATCTGTCCGAACTGCGTGCCGACGCCGAGACGCGCGCCTGGCTGCCGGCTCTCGACGCGCTGCGTAGCAACGATCTGGCCAGCAACGTCACCGCACAGGTCTTGATCAGCGCGCTGCACGCGCTGCGCTGGCGCCGCCTCGCGCCGCGGCTGCCGCGCCCGCTGCTGTTCGCCGGCTACTCGCTGGGCGAGTTGAGCGCGTTTGCACTGGCGCGCGGTCTGCCGCTGAAGGACTGGCTCGCACTGGCTGCACGGCGCGCCGCATTGATGGACGCCGCCACGGCGCAGCCGTCCGGCCTGCTCGCCGTGCAGGGCCTGACCGAAGCAGTACTGCGCGCTGCGCTCGACGGCAGCGGCTGCAGCATCGCCATCCGCAACGGCGACGCCCACTTCGTCGTCGGCGGCGCAAGCACTGCGCTGATCGAGCTGGAACACACTCTGCCCACGCGCGGCGCCCGTCGCTGCGTGCGTCTCGCGGTGCACACGCCGTCGCACACACCGCTGCTCGCCGCCGCGCAGGCGCCGCTGGCCGAAGCACTGGCGCCGTGGGCAAGCGGTCGCCTGTCCGTGCCAGTCATCGCTGGCATCGACGGCCGCGCGCAGCGCGACGCTGCCGATGCGGTCCGCGCGCTGACTGCCCAGGTCGCACAGACCATAGACTGGTCCACCTGCATGGACACCGTGCTCGAATACGCACCCGACGCCGTGCTCGAGATCGGCCCCTGCAACGCCCTCGCCCGCATGCTGGCCGAGCGTGCGCCGGAGTTGCCGGTGCGCGCGGTCGACGACTTCAGCGGCGACACCGCGGTGGTCGACTGGCTGGAGCGGATGGCCGGATAGGCGCGCCACGCGCCAACCACCGCCGCCGTCGGGGTCAGAAGACCCCTCCCACAGAATCCCGGCGCCGCGTACTGCCCACCGCCCCTGTCGGGGTCAAGACCCCTCCCACAAACCCCGCCCCCGCGACCGACCGCGCGCGATTCCTTTGTAAGCCATGTAAGGTTGCCCCCTGCCTCCCGGTCTTCAGGGTTGTCAGCGCACACACGGACGATGTCGTGATACTCGGATTCAGCAAACGCAAGAGCTTCGAACAGGCGGTGCGGGCCTTCAGCCCGGATCTGTACCGCTTCGCCTGGTGGCTGTGTCGCGACAAGTTCGTCGCCGAAGACCTGGTGCAGGAAACCTTCGCCCGCGCCTGGAAATCGTGGGACGACATCAAGGATTCCGCCGCCACCAAGAGCTGGCTCATCACCATCGTGCGCCGCGAACACGCGCGGCTGTACGAGCGCAAGCAGTTCGACTACGTCGACGTCGAACTGGAAGACCTGCAGATCGCCGCCGACCACGAACCGATAGAGCTCTTCGAAATGGAAAACCTGCTCGGCAGCCTGCCGCTGACGCTGCGCGAACCGCTGGTGCTGCAGGCGCTGGGCGGCTTTTCGTGCGCAGAGATCGCCGACATGCTGGACACCACCGAAGGCGCGGTGATGACCCGCCTGACCCGCGCCCGTCAGGCACTGCGCAGCGCACTGACCGGCCAGCCGGCGCGGAGGGCCGAATCGTGAGCAGCCTCGACGACAAGACCATGACTTTCAACTGCATCGACTTCCGCCGCGAAAAGCTGGCCGACCCGCGCCGCCTGACCGAGGCGGCCGAGGAACACCTGATCGCCTGCCCCGCGTGCCAGGCCTTCTCGCGCCGCGTGAACGCCGGCGAACGCATGCTGCAGCAGACGGTGGCGATCGACGTGCCGGACGGTCTGGCCGAGCGCATCCTGGTCGGCAGCCGGGCGCGCACCCGCTCGCCGCTCAAGCTGTGGGCGCTGGCCGCCAGCATGGTGCTCAGCCTCGGGCTGGGCGTGCAGTACTGGCACACCGCACCCGACCGCGAGCGCGTCGCGCTGGCGGTCGAGCACGTGATGCACGAACCGGAGGCACTGATGAGCACGCGGCTGATCGAGCCGCAGCGCGTGTCGCAGGTGCTCGAAAGTTTCGGTGCCGAAGTGAAGGTGCCGATGACCGCCGTGCGCTACGTGAAGCTGTGCCCGGTGCCCGGCGGCACCGGCTGGCACATCGTGTTCGACACGCCTAAGGGCCCGGCCACGCTGCTGCTGCTGCCGCAGAAGGACGAGCGCGTGCGCACCATCACCGCCAGCCACCGCGGCATGGGGGTGCATGTCGAAGCAGGCGGCCAGGGCATGGTCGCCGTGGTGGCCGGCGACACCGACCTCGCGCGCGAGGCGGCCGGCATGCTGCACCAGCACGTGAGCTGGGCGCCTTCCGCGGCGCTGACGGTGAATGAGCGGGGTGTCCGGCCGCGCAGCTGACACCGCAGTTTCATGGCACGACGGGGCGCAGGGTTTACAATCCTGCGTCCATTTTTTTGGCTGCCGTGCCTCGCCCGCGATGGAACTGACCCGCCTGCTGTCCCAGCTCGACAACCGGATGCTCGGAGAAATGTTCTCCGAAGACACCATCGTGCGCGGCAGCCAGTACGTGACGCGGGTCGGCGACATCGACGTGCAGGGACCGACGCTGCGCGCGCTGGTGCGCGGCACCCGGCCGCAGCCCTACCAGGTGACGGTGCGGCTGGAACGGCGCGAGTACTTCGGCGAGCGCACGCTGGAAATCGCCACCCGCTGTTCCTGCCCGGTCGGCAACCGCTGCAAGCACGCGGTCGGCCTGCTGCTGGCGGCGAAGAAGCAGGGCGAACTCATCGAGCGCCCGCGCGCCGAGGTGCTGCGCTGGGCGCAGACGCTGCAGAAGCGCCTGAGCGAAGAACCGACGGGCGCCGCGCGCAAGCGCGCCGCACCCAAGGAATCGATCGCCTACCTGATCACGCCGCGCGGCAGCCAGCCGGCCGACCTGCGCCTGCTGAAGGCCAGACTTACTGACCGCGCCGGCCGCGACAGCACGCCGGGCGCCGACAGTCAGCCCTGGTTCAACTTCGAGCAGGCGCTGCTGAAGCCGCCTTCCTTCGTGCAGGACAACGACCTGCC
Organism: Methyloversatilis sp. NSM2; assembly: GCF_038066675.1. Lineage (NCBI taxonomy): Bacteria > Pseudomonadati > Pseudomonadota > Betaproteobacteria > Nitrosomonadales > Sterolibacteriaceae > Methyloversatilis > Methyloversatilis sp. NSM2. Next base: position 90,764 of record NZ_JBBUKV010000001.1, on the reverse strand, counting down.
GGTGTTCCGCACGCTGCGCGACGCGATACGCAAACGCGCGACCAGCGTGTTCGTGCCCTTCGAACTGCGCGGCGCCGACGGCCTCGCCGTGCTGCGCGCCGCGCTCGACACCGGTCGCTGCTTCGTGCGCGCCGACGAGGGCAGCGACGACGCGCGCGCGCTGAAACCGGGTGAAGCGCGCGCCGGTCAGCTCGAATGGCAGACCGAAAAGCTCGGCGTGCGCGCCCTGCTCGCCTGCACGCCACCGGCCGACTGGACGCTGCCGACCGACCCGCCCTGGTATCTCGACGTCGCCCGCGGACGGGCCGGCGAAATCACCCACCCGGCGCGCGAAGCGGTGCAGGCGGTGCTCGAACTGCCGCTGCTCACCACCGCCGAACTGCCGCTGGTGGCCGACGCGCTGGCCCAGGCCGCGCCCGCGCTGCCGTCGCCGCTGGGGCGCGACGCAGCCAGCCTGCCGCTGATCGAAGAGGCGCTGCGCCCGGTGCTGAAGTTCGCCAGCCTGCCGGTGTGGCACGTGAAGCCGCACCGCCGCTACGACAAGGCGCTCGGCCACGCGCTGTACGACATCGCCACCGTCGCGCTCAGCTACGGCCAGGCGAAGTTCGCCGCCACCGACAGTTCTGACCTGGCGACGCTGCCCAACGGCCGCGCGGTACGCGTGAAGCGCGACAGCGCGGCCGAACAGGCGGCGCTGGCCTTGCTCGGCGAAGTCGGTTTCGCGCCGGTGCAGGCGCGCTGGCTGCAGATGTACGAATCGCTGCCGGTCGGCGCGCTCGGCCTGGAGAGCGAAGAAGCCTGGGCGCGCTTCTTCGGCGACGCCGCCGGCCGCCTCACCCGCGCCGGCTGGCAGATCGAGTGCCCGCCGGACTTCCGCCACCGCGTGCTGGTGGTCGATGAGTGGCACGCCGAGCTGGACGAGAACGAGAACGGCTGGCTCGAACTGTCGCTCGGCATCGACGTCGGTGGCCGCCGGCTCGACCTCGCGCCGCTGCTGCACGCGCTGTTCAAGCGCGACGGCCGCTGGTTGGACCCGATCGCGCTCGACCGCATGCGCGACGAGGACACGACCGATCTGTTCACCGCCGAAGGCGAACGCATCATCGTGCCAGCCGGCCGCATCAAGCCGCTGGCGCGCACGCTGGTCGATCTGTTCGACAGCCCGGCCGGCGGCGCGCTGCAGGTGTCGCGCATGGACGCGCCGCGGCTGGCCGAAGCGCTCGATGCGAAGTGGACGCGCGAAGGCTTCAAGTCGCTCGAACAGTGGGTCGAACGCCTGCGCGGCATGCACGGCGTCGCGCCGGTCGACGCGCCGGAGGGCTTCGGCATCGAACTGCGCCCCTACCAGCGCGAAGGTCTGGCCTGGCTGCAGCACCTGCGCGCGCACGATCTCGGCGGCATCCTCGCCGACGACATGGGCCTGGGCAAAACCGCGCAGACGCTGGCCCACCTGCTGCTGGAGAAGCGCGCCGGCCGGCTCGACCGCCCGGCGCTGGTCGTGCTGCCGACCTCGCTGGTGTTCAACTGGCAACGCGAAGCCGCCCGTTTCGCACCCGAACTGCGCGTGCTCAAGCTGCACGGCCCGGACCGCGGCGAACGCTTCGCCCAGGTGCCCGAGCACGACGTCTGCCTCACCACCTACCCGCTGCTGTGGCGCGACCACGAAAAGCTGGCCGAGCACGACTACCACCTGCTCATCCTCGACGAGGCGCAGACGGTGAAGAACGCCGGCAGCCAGGCGGCGAAGGCTGTGCGCCTGCTGCGTGCGCGGCACCGGCTGTGCCTGACCGGCACGCCGCTGGAAAACCATCTGGGCGAACTGTGGGCTCAGTTCGACTTTCTGCTGCCCGGCTTCCTCGGCGAACAGAAGGACTTCACGCGCACCTGGCGCACGCCGATCGAGAAGCACGGCGACCCGATCCGCCGCGAACTGCTGGCGCGCCGCGTGGCGCCCTTCATCCTGCGCCGGCGCAAGGACGACGTCGCCGCCGACCTGCCGCCGAAAACCGAAGTGCTGCGCACGGTCGAACTGACCGGTCGCCAGCGCGACCTCTACGAAACCGTGCGGGTGGCGATGGACAAGCGGGTGCGCGACGAGATCGCCAGCCGCGGTTTCGCCCGCGCGCGCATCGTCATCCTCGACGCGCTGCTCAAGCTGCGCCAGGTGTGCTGCGACCCGCGCCTGCTGAAGACCGACGCCGCCGCGCGCGTGAAAGAGCGGGCCAAGCTCGACCTGCTGATGGACATGCTGGAAAACCTGCTGGCCGAAGGTCGCAAAGTGCTGGTGTTCTCGCAATTCACCGGCATGCTCGACCTGATCCACGAACAGCTGGTCGAAGCCGGCATCGGCTGCGTCATGCTGACCGGCGACACGCAGAACCGCGAAGCGGTCGTCCGCCGTTTCCAGGAAGGCACCGTGCCGGTCTTCCTGATCAGCCTGAAAGCCGGCGGCGTCGGCCTCAACCTCACCGCCGCCGACACGGTGATCCACTACGACCCCTGGTGGAATCCCGCCGCCGAAAACCAGGCCAGCGACCGCGCCCACCGCATCGGCCAGGACAAGCCGGTCTTCGTCTACAAGCTCATCGTCGCCGGCAGCATCGAAGAACGCATCGTCGCGCTGCAGGAAAAGAAGGCCGCCCTGGCCGAAGGCATCCTCGGCAACGACGAAGCGGCGCTGGAGAAATTCGGCGAGAACGATCTGGCGGCGCTGCTGGAGCCGCTGGCGGAGTAAGCCGCCTCCGGACGTTCAACTCCGCGACCTCCCGGACCATGCGCACAGGGCACGACCGACGGGGACAGGAGGCGGCGCCCATCCCATGAAGCACAGGAAGCGCGGGCCGGGCTTCCAGGCAGCCCTGGAGGTCACACAGACATCCGCGCCGGACCACACCTGCATAGATGCCTTGAGCATTGCAACCACGACAAATGGCTGATTGCGGCAGCCCTGTCGATAGCCGATTATGCGGCGCGATTCATACGGCATACCTGCCGAACGATCTTTGTGCGGATGCAGGAATCCGGAAGTCCTGATCCGTTCCATCGCGCCTTGATGTTCGGGCGCAAGCATCCTCCTGTCACGCCCCAGAAAGGATTGAGAATGAAAAAGGCCCTCTATGCCGCTCTCCTGTTCCTGGCCTCATCCAGCGCGAGCGCAGCACCGGTCAGGTGGGAACTCGTGGATTTCCAGTTCAGTGACGCGGCTACCGCCTACGGGTCGTTCACATACGACAGCGACACGGAAACCTTTCACGACATCGACATCCGTACGACCGATGGCCCGACACAGGCAGGGCGTCACTATGTGTCCACTGCAGGCACCTGGGGCATGCATGCGCCCCAGGGAACCTTGGCTTTCAGCGACAGCACAGGGCCGGATTTCACGGACGCAGGCTGGTTCCGAATGGATATCTACGTTCACTTCAACGCGTCCCCAGGGACCATCTCCACACAGTGGTTTCCAGCCAGCGCCGAGAGCTTCTGCATGAACGAGTCATGCTGGACAGCAGCGAGTGAAGACATTGCTCCGGGCAAATCACGCAGGCTGACGGCGGGCTACCTGATCGCGGCAGCGCCGGTTCCGGAGCCCGCGCCATTCGTACTCGGAACTGCGGGCCTGTTGGTCATCGCCGCGCGTCTCGCTTCACGCCAGCGCCGGATCTAGCCCCAATCCGGCAAATGGCCTGCCTGTTCTGGACGAAGCGGTATGCCGCTTCATCTGGAAAGGGCGGCGGCCAGCGCTTCCTGGAGCAGCCGTACTCGGGTTCCCCTATTGACTGAAATGGAAGGGGACAGACGGCACTTCGTATGGCTCTACGCAATTTGTAGATATGGGGACGGACCACGCTTTCGTTCCGCGAGATGCGCGTTCCAGGCGTCTCAATCTCTTGTTGCCTCGTGTTTCCCTTCTCGCCCTGAATCCTGGCCGCGCTCACGCGCTCATGCGCGGCCGCTTTCCGGTGATCGAAGCGGCGGCTAGCCTGCGATCAGTCACCCTCTCACAAACCGAACCGGAGTGATGGCAGCCCTGGAACGGCACCGTGTCAGGCGCCTCCTACCCGACGTCTGCGCACTGCCCGTCGCGGCTACACTGGCGCGCATCGACACCCCGAAAGACTGAACACATGAAGTCACTGATCGTCCTGTTTGCGCTCACGTCGTCCCTCGTCGGCTGCGCGGTCTACACGCCGTCGGGTGCCGTCATCGTCGATCCGGGTCGCAGCGACTCGGGCGGCGGCTTCTGTCCGCCGGGTCAGGCGAAGAAGGGCAACTGCTGACGCGTCGTACCGGCTGCGGCGCGCTCATCGGTGTCGCGGCGGTCCATCCGTCAGCGCCTCGTGTCCGTTCCGGTCAGTCCGATTTCCAGCAGTGAGGAGGAAATTTGCGATGTGGAGTCTGTTCGTCCGCTTCGTGATGGCCTGCGCCCTGCTCCCGGCCAGCGCCTGGGCTGCGGACACCATCGAATCCATTCCGGTGCGTTTCGCGAAGGGTGCGTCGTCAGCCACGCTGACCGGAACGCTCAAGGGTGACCGCATCGTCGACTACCGCCTGCGGGCCCGCGCCGGACAGACGCTGAGCGTCAGGCTCGAGACCGGCCACACGGCGAACTACTTCAATGTGCTGCCACCGGGTTCGCGCGACGAGGCGATCTTCATCGGCTCCACCCAAGGCACGGAATGGACCGGGCAGCTGGCGTCCGATGGCGAGTACACGGTGCGGGTCTATCTGATGCGCAGTGCCGCGCGCCGCAACGAGACGGCACGCTACGCGCTGACTGTCGGCATCACCGTCAGCGGACAGAGCGCAGCTTCGCTGGGCCGTGCGCCAGCGAGCGATGCTCGGGTCGCCGGCACGCCCTACCATGCCACCGGTCAGCTTCCCTGTTCGATGGGCGCGGCGCCCGCCGCGTCCGCCCAGTGCGACTTCGGCGTGATCCGCGGCGCGCCCGGCAACGCCGAAGTGCACGTGACACCGTCCGGCGGCTTCCGGCGCGTGCTCCGCTTCGTCGGTGGCACGGTGAGCGCCGACGGCGATGCCCCCCGCGTGCAGACCGGCAGGGAGGACGATGCATGGCTGATCGACGTGAATGACTACGAGCACTACCGGATTCCGGACGCGGTGATCAGCGGCGGCTGAGGCGCGACGTGATGCTTTCCCATGTCATGGTCGGCACGTCCGACTTCGAGCGAGCGATGATCTTCCACCGACCGGTCACCGATTCGCTGCGCCAGGGCAGCCGCGGCGACGTCCCGCCTGGCCTGCGCCCGGAGAAACCCGCTCACCGCGACGGCGCGCCTTTCCGTAACCGCGATGGCATCACGTTCCGTATCGTCAGCCATCAGCCCGGGTAAGTCGGGCTCGATGCACCCACCCTCCTCGCGAGACCGGCGGGCGCTCGCGGTCGTCGCCACCTTCGAGGCCCTGAAGGGCGTACTGGCGCTGATCGGCGCGTCGGGCCTGCTGCTGTGGGTCCACGCGAGCCTGCACGACGCCGCCCTCCGTCTTCTGGCGCATCTGCACCTGAATCCGGCCTCCACCTATCCGCACATCTTCGTCGACGCGGCCACCCATCTCGACAACACGAACCTCACGCTGCTTGCGGTCGGTGCGGCGGGCTATGCCGCCCTGCGCTTCGCTGAGGCCTGGGGTCTCTATCGCCACGCGGCGTGGGCCGAAGTGCTGGCCGCCGTCAGCGGCGCAATCTACGTCCCGTTCGAGATCGTCGGCCTGTGGCACGGCGTGAATGCGCTCGGCGTCGGCGCGCTGGCGCTCAACCTTATAGTCGTGGCGATCATGGTGGCCGCACTGTTGCGCCGCCGGCGTCACGCGGCCGAGAATGCCGGCTGAACCCGATCCATCACTGGAGCCCCGCATGCCCCACCTCCTCCACATCGAATCGTCCCCGCGCAAGCAGCGCTCAGCGTCCATCGAAGTCGCCCGCGCCTTCATCGACTCCTGGCAGGTGACGCACCCCGACGGCACGGTGGATGTGCTGGACGTGTGGTCCGAGCCGATGCCGGAGTTCGACGGCGCCGCGCTGGATGCGAAGTACGCGGGCCTCACCGGTACGGAGCTGACCGACGAACAGGCAACGGCCTGGGCGCAGATCCGGGCGTTGGCGGCGCGCTTCCAGAAGGCGGACCGGCTGGTCATCAGCGCACCGATGTGGAACTACTCGATTCCGTACAAGCTGAAGCAGCTGATCGACGTGGTGTCGCAGAAAGACCTGCTGTTCACCTTCGACGAACGCGGCCAGCTCGGTACGCTCGGCCACTGCAAGGCGATGCTGGTGCTGGCGCGCGGCGTGGAGGTGGGTGATGCGCCGGATGCGTTGAAGTCGTCGGAGTGGGATCTGCAGCGCCAGTATCTCGACCTGTGGCTGCGCATGGTCGGCATCACCGAGGTCGGCCACATCGTCGTGCAGAAGACGCTGTACGGCCCGGAGGTCGACGCCGGTTCGCGCGCCGAGGCAGCAGCACGGGCCCGGGCGATGGCGGCGACCTTCTAGCCACGGCTGCGATCCCCCGGCGGAGCGCGCAATGACCACGGCCACCCCGCATGTCCGCACGACCGGCACCGGTCCGGCGGTGATCTGCCTGCATGCGAACGCGAGCACGTCGTCGCAGTGGCGCGACCTGGGCGACGCGCTGTCCGCCCGTCACCGGGTGCTCGCGCCGGACCTGTATGGCGCCGGCCGCAGTCCGGACTGGCCTTCGGACAGCCGGATCGCGCTGCGCGACGAAGTCGATTTCCTCGCGCCGGTGTTCGATCAGGCGGGCGAATCCTTCGTGCTGGTCGGCCACTCCTACGGCGCCGCGGTGGCGCTGATCGCCGCCCTGACCTGCCCCGAGCGCGTCCGCGCGCTGGCGATCTACGAGCCCACGCTGTTCGCCGTGGTCGACGCGCAGCAACCGCAGCCGAACGGCACCGAGGGCATACACGCTGCAGTAGCGGCTTCGGTGGCTGCGCTGGAAGCCGGCGACCTGCACGAGGCGGCCCGCCATTTCATCGACTACTGGATGGGCGACGGCAGCCTTGCGGCGATGCCCGAGCAGCGCCAACAGCCGGTCGCCGAATCGATGCGCAATATGCGACGCTGGGCGCACGCGCTGACCACCGAGCCGACACCGCTTGAGGCCTTCGCCGCGCTGGATATGCCGGTGCTCTACATGCTCGGCGCCTCGTCGCCTGAGTCGGTGCACGCGGTGGCGCGTGTGCTGACCCCGCGGCTGCCGAAGGTGGAGGTGGTCGCGTTCGCCGGGCTGGGGCATATGGCGCCGGTGACGCATCCGGACGTCGTCAATGCGGAAATCGTGCGCTTCGTTGCGGCGATGGCGCCATGATGGTGGCTTCTCGCGGTAGCACGGCCGCGTCGCGGTCAGAAGACCGCTCCCACAGGGATCGCGCCTGATTCGTGACTGGAGTCAGGGCGGGGTTCTGTGGGAGGGGTCTTGACCCCGACAGCGGCCTGCAGCGAAGCCGGCGGACGGCATCGGCCCTGTCGCGGCCAAGGCCGCTCCCACAGGGAAGACGCCCAAGTCACGCCCGGCGCCTGGGCCGGGATTCTGTGGGAGGGGTCTTCTGACCCCGACAGCGGCCTGCAGCGAAGCCGGCGGACGGCATCGGCCCTGTCGCGGCCAAGGCCGCTCCCACAGAGAACCCGCTCCGTCGCCATCGTGAGCGCCCGGACCGGGGTGCAGCCGATCGCGATGTCGTCGTCGCGTCGCCGTTCTCACCGCCGCTCAGGCCCTGCCGCCGCCCGCACCAATGATCAGATTGAACACCTCGCGCGCCAGCAGCAGTTCCACCGGCGCGCCGCCGCGCAGGGCACTGATCGGGCGGAACACGCCGCCGTGAGCTTCGAGTGCTGCCTTCGGTGCCTCGAAGGTGGTGAAGCGCAGCAGATGCACGCGGACCGGACCGGAGTCGGTCGATACCTGGTGATCGAAGTCGACGGCAAGTTCCAGCTCGGCCGGGTTCAAGCCAAGGCGGGCGACAAGCGCCGCCTTTACCGCATCGCCATCCTTGATCGCGGCCGTCCCGCCGGTTGGAGCAAGCGCGGCTGCCGACGGAGGCAGCGGGGCCGGCGCCAGCAAGGTGTCACCCCACTTCGCGAACACCAGCGCCGCGCTGTAGCTGTCGAAATGCACCAGCATCGCGCGATTGGCGATCAGTACATCGTCCTGTGTATCCACGGTCCGCTCCCTTGGTGCAGCGGGCGATACGGTGCACGCGACGTGGGCGCGCCCGACCGCACTGCCTGTGTCATGACAACTTCGTACGCCAGCATCGACCAGGCCCCGCTTCGACACTGCACAGCACTGGCGGGGAGTATGGCCCGGCGGAGAAGCAGTGCAGCGTCGCCGTCGCCAATCCGGAGAACATCGGCGCGCCGCAGGGTGACGGTCGACGCGCAAGGCTGTTAGCATGAAGTCGCCTGACCCGGCTTCACGCCGGATGCATCGCCCGCCCCCACGCGCAGCACCGGGCTCTCGCCCGGGTTTCACGTGCATCCCCGGGGGCCTCACTCACCCGCAAAGAGAGGAGTCCGCCATGGGCCTGTTCAACACCATTCTGGAAAAGCTCGGTTTCGGCAAGAAGGACGATGCACCTGCGGCGGCTGCACCCGCACCCGCACCGGCACCCGTAAGTGCGCCCGCCGCACCGGTCGCCATTTCGCAGGTCGATGTCGTATCGAAGCTGGAGGCGCTGGCCGCGGCCAGTACGCAGAAGCTGAACTGGAAGGTGTCCATCGTCGACCTGATGAAGCTGCTCGGCCTGGACAGCAGCCTCGACGCGCGCAAGACGCTGGCGACCGAGCTCGGTTGCCCGCAGGACAAGATGGGCGACTCGGCACAGATGAATATGTGGCTGCACAAGACCGTGCTGCAGAAGCTGGCGGAGAACGGCGGAAATATCCCGAAGGAATTGCTCTGAGGTCTGCTGGCATTCAGGCTCATCGGCCCGGCGCTTCCGTCGCGAAGACCGGGCCGCACCGCGAGGAGATCTGCATGAACTACACCGGAAGCTGCCACTGCGGGCGGATCGCCTTCGAGGTCGATGGCGAACTCGCTGGCGAACTGACGGGCGCCGTCGCCTGCAACTGTTCGATCTGCCGGCGCAAGGGCGCGCTGATGTGGTTCGTGCCGCGCGCGGCGCTGAGGCTCAGGACGCCTGCGTCCGACATGGCGAGCTACACCTTCAACAAGCACGTGATCAAGCACCGCTTCTGTCCGCATTGCGGCATCCACCCGTTCGGCGAGGGCAGGCGGCCGGACGGCGTCGAGAGCGCGGCAATCAATGTGCGCTGTCTCGACGACGTCGACATCGAGTCGCTGCCGGTCAGGCATTTCGACGGCCGCGCGCTGTGAAGCCGCGCATCACGCTGATCACGCTGGGCACCGACGACCTGACGCGCGCCGTCGCCTTTTACCGCGACGGTTTGGGCTGGCCCACCGAAGGCATCGTCGGCGCCGAGCACGAACACGGCGCGGTGGCCTTCTTCGAGCTGCAGCCCGGGCTGAAGCTCGCGCTGTGGCCGCGCACCAGCCTCGCTCACGACGCCGGCATCACCGCCAGTGCAGCCGACCCGGCCGGCTTTTCGCTGGCGCACAACGTCGCATCGAAAGCCGAGGTCGATGTGCTGATGACCGAAGCGAAGGCCGCCGGTGGCCGCATCGTCAAGCCGGCCCGCGACACCTTCTGGGGCGGCTACGCGGGTTACTTCGCCGATCCCGACGGTCATCTGTGGGAGGTGGCCTGGAACCCGCACTGGGAACTGCCGGAATGACCGCCCCGCTGACGACACTGCCCGCCGACCTGCCGGTGCCGACCGATGACGGCGCTGCGGCCCACCTCGAAGGCCGGCACCTGCCGGCGCTCGCGCTGCCGGCAACCGACGGCAGCACGGTGCAGCTGTCGACGCTGCCCGGCCTGCAGGTGATCTACATCTACCCGATGACCGGCCGCCCCGGCGTGCCGCTGCCCGAGGGCTGGGACGCGATTCCGGGTGCACGCGGCTGCACGCCGCAGTCCTGCGCCTTCCGCGATCACCACGCGGAACTGGCCGCACTCGGCGCCGGCGTGTTCGGCCTGAGCACGCAGGACAGCGACTATCAGCGCGAGGCGGCCACGCGTCTGCATCTGCCCTTCCCGCTGCTCAGCGACAGCGACCTCGCGCTGCGCGACGCACTGTCGCTGCCGGTGTTCGAGGTCGACGGTCGCCTGCTGTACCGCCGGCTCACGCTGATCGCCGACGCGGCGCGCATCGTCAAGGTGTTCTACCCGGTGTTTCCGCCGGACCGCAATGCGGCCGAGGTGATTGCTTGGCTGCGCGCGCGGCGGCTGCCATGAAGGTCACGCCCGCCCTGGTGTTCGCGCTGCTTTCGGCCACGGCGCTCGCCGCGCCACCCGCGCTGACGCCCTGCCCCGACAAGCCGAACTGCGTGTCGACAGAGGCGTCCGGCAAGGCGCAGATGGCACCGATACCGTTTTCCGGCACGGTGGCCGAAGCACAGGACGCACTGCGCCGTGCGATCGCCGCACAGCCGCGCAGCACGATCACGCGCGACGAGCCGGGCTTCGTCGCCGCCGAGTTCCGCTCGCGCGTGTTCGGCTTCGTCGACGCCGCGGAATTCGTCATCGATGCCGATGCGCGCGTCATCCGCTATCGCAGCGGGGCACGCAGCGGCCATTACGACTTCGGCGTGAACCGCGAGCGGATGGACGCGCTGCGCGCCGCGCTCAGCCCGCCGCGCTGAGCCGGCGCGGCGCCGGTTCGAGCGTGAAGCACACGCAGCCGTCACGGTTGAGCGCAAGCCGCAGCGCAAAGCCGGCCGCCTGCGCCTGCTTCGCCGCCTGGTAGAGCCCGACGCCCAGGCCGGCGGCCGAGCTCACTGGCTCGCGCAGCAGCGAATCGGCGAGCGCCGGCGCAATCACGCTGCCGCTGTCCTCGACCGACAGGCGCTCGCCACCCAGCCGCATCACGATGGCGATGCCCGGCTCGGTCTGCCGCTTGTGCAGCGCGTTGGCGATAAGGTTTTCGGCAACCGTCGTGTACAGCGCGCCGGGCAGCCACAGATCGGGCTCGGTCGCGCCCTCGACCGCCACGCCGTCGCCGGCGAAACGGGCCGACATCGACTGCAGCCACTCCGGCGCCGGCATCCATTCGCCGTCGGCCGGCTGTGGCCGACGCAGCTTCTCTAGCGTCGCTTCGAGCCGCGCGGTGATCACCGGCAACTGGCGCGCCAGCAGCGCGTTGGCGCGCTCCGCCGCGTCCGGGCCGTCGGCTTCACGCGCGGCGTAGCACAGCGTGTTCAGCGACTGCAGCAGGTTCTTCACGTCGTGCGTAAGGCGCGCACCGGTGTCATGGATGGCCGACAGGTAGCTCAGGCGGCGCAGTTCCTCGGCGCGCAGGCGGGCCTGATAGAACTGGCCGAGCAGTTGCACCAGCAGATTGAAATGCCACACCAGCCCGCCGGACAGCGGCCGCTGCGTGAAGATGGCCAGTTCGAGCAGCGGGTGCTCGAAGTCGTAGCGCTGGGCACCGCGTCGACCGAACTGACCTTCATGCACACGGCCGCCGCCGCGCGTGCGCCACTCGCCGCCGGCAACCAGCGGCAGTGCCGACAGGCGATTGGCGGCACGGGCGACGAAATCCTCCGGTCGGCCGTCCTCCTCCGCCAGCGCGGCCAGGCTCTCCAGCCATCGTTCATAGGGCAGCGCCAGCGACAGCACGTAGCGGGTGAAGGCCACGCCCAGGCCGCCGAAACCGCCGCGCGGATTCCACGCCCAGCTGAGCAGCATCAGCATCGCGGCCAGTACGGTCAGCGTGCCGAGCAAGGCGCGCAGATAGTCGACGCCAGCGATCAGCATGGCGGCCAGCGTGCCCAGCGCCAGTACCGCCAACAGCAGCAGCACGAACAGGCCGGACACGAAATCCAGCACTTCGCGGTCGCGGTCGGCGCGTTCGTGGCCGGGCACACCGAGCATGACGGTCAGCGCCAGCGGCGACAGCCACAGGCCCAGCGTGTCGATGCCGGTCGGCAGCGACAGCCCGGGCGGCAGCGCGCGCGGCAAGGCCACGGTAAACAGCGCAGTGATCAGGTAGGCGAGCGCGCCGAGGTAATAGATGCGCGGCCCGCGCGAGGTCGAAAAGAACACCTTGCCGCCGACCAAGCCGGCCAGCAGCAGCATCCACAGGCTGAGCACCGCCGGCCCGTAGAACACGACCATCGCCAGCACCGCGACCGCGAGCAGGATGAGCGCGCGGGCGTTCAGCCTGCTCTGCGCGCCGACCAGCGGCTGCCACATCAGCAGCAGGCCGATATGCGACAGCAGCGCGACGCGCCCCAGCATCACGTCGTCGCCTATCCACAGCAGGCCGTGCAGGCTGGCCAGCACGCACAGCAGCAGCCAGGGCCGTACGCGCGTCAGCCAGTCGAGCAGGCGTGGCGTCTGCGGCGCCGCTTCGCGCGGACTCACCGCTGCGCCCTGCCCGCGCGACGGCGCCCGGCCGGGCCGCCACGCAAGTGACCGGAACGTGACGGAACTGTCGAGAAGCGGTCAGTTCGGAACGGCCGCGCGGGTTCGGTTGGCTTGTCTGCGCGGCCCGTTCGCCCCGACAAGGAAAAAAACTGTATCGGATTCAGCATGATGCACACCGCCGCAGCAGAAAGGCGGCAATGGGCACGGATCGTGCAGTGGTGTGGCTATCAAGGAGGACTTTCATGAGATCCACGCAAAACGGTTTCACACTGGTCGAAATCGCCATCGTTCTGGTCATTATCGGTCTGCTGCTCGGCGGCGTGCTCAAGGGTCAGGAACTGATCAACAGCGCCAAGGCGAAAAGCCTGGTCAATGATTTCCGCACGATATCGACCGCCGTGTACGCCTACCAGGACCGCTTCCGCTTCATGCCGGGCGACGACCCGGCCGCCACTCAGCACGTTGCCGGCGCGAACGCCAGCAGCCCGTCCGGCGAGGCCCGCGGCAACGGCCGCATCGGCGGCAACTGGAACTCGACCACCGCGACCGACGAATCCTTCCTCGTCTGGCAGCACCTGCGCAGGGCCAATCTGCTGACCGGCACCAGCGACACCAGCGATACCAGTGCCACCAGCAATTACTACCCGAGAAACGCCGACAACGGCCGCATCGGCATCACCGGCGCCGTGCCCATCGCCGTCGGCACCACCTCGGCGACCTCCTCCAGTTCCGCCTCGGTAGTAATGACCGGCGCCTTCTTCATCTGCTCGGACGGCATTTCCGCCCGACTTGCCCGCCAGGTCGACTCGACCATGGACGACGGCGCCACCAACACCGGCAATGTGCGCGCGATGGCCCAGGTCAGTGGCGCTGGGGCGGCCACCGGTACCGCGATCGAAATCACGCCGGACCTCGAACGCACCAGCAGCGATCTGTACACGGTCTGCGTCGCCTACTGACCGTCCCGCCGGGCGGCGTCCGCCGCCCGTTTCCCGCCCGACTCTACCCCTTCAGCAGCTTCGATTCCGCCCGCGCCAGTTCGGCCGGCTCACCGAGCAGCACCACCACGTCGCCGTTCTCGAAGGCCAGATCCGAACTCGGTTCGAGCGCGCGGATGCCGCGCCGGCGTATTGCGCTCACCTCGACCCGCACATCCTCGAAATGGAATTCGTCGATGCGGTGGCCGATGGCCCAGGCACCGGGCGCCAGCGCGACCGAGTGCAGCCGCTTGTGCTGCGCCTCGCTGACCGCCTCTTCGGCCAGATGCTCGGCACCGCGATACAGGCCGCGCAGCAGGTGATAGCGGTCACCACGCAACTGGCGGATACGCTTGAGCACCCGCGCCAGCGGCACGCCCAGCAGCACCAGCGCGTGTGTGGCCAGCATCAGTGACGACTCCAGCGATTCCGGCACCACTTCGGTGGCGCCAGCGGCCGACAGCTTGTCGTAGTCGCGCTCGTCGAAGGTGCGCACCACCACCGGCACGTCGGCGCGCAACTCGTTGGCCAGACGGATCACCCGCATCGCCGCGTCGGTATCGACGAAGGTGACGACGACGATGGACGCGCGCGCGATACCGGCGGCGATCAGCGTTTCGCGCCGGCCGGCGTCACCGAACACCACCGTCTCGCCGGCCGCCGCCGCCTCGCGCACGCGCTCCGGGTCGAGGTCGAGTGCGATGAAGGAAATGCCTTCGTTTTCGAGGAAGCGGCCGAGGTACTGGCCGTTGCGGCCGTAGCCGCAGACGATGGCGTGGCCGTCGGTGGCCAGCGACTGGGCGGCGATCGAGGTGAGCTGCATCGAGCGCAGCAGCCACTCGGACGGCACCAGCCGCAGCACGATGCGGTCGGCGTAGTGGGCCAGTATCGGCGCGACGAGCAGCGTCAGCAGCAGCGAGGCGAGCACGATCTGCAGGATGCGGTCGGGAATCAGGTGGGCGGAATCGGCCAGCGCCATCAGCACGAAGCCGAATTCACCACCAGCGCACAGCCACAGTCCGACGCGCAGCGCGTTGCCGGGCGACGAGCCGAAGAAGCGCGACGCCGCGGCCGCCACCGCGAACTTGCCGACCAGGATGAACAGCACCGTCACCAGCACGAAGAACAGCTCGGAAAACACCAGCGCGAGGTTGAGCTTCATGCCGATGGTGACGAAGAACAGCCCGAGCAGCACGTCGCGGAAGGGCTTGATGTCCTCCTCCACCTGGTAGCGGTACTGCGTTTCCGAAATCAGCATGCCGGCGAGAAAGGCGCCCAGCGCCAGCGACAGGCCGGCCACCTCGGTGGCGAAGGCCATGCCCAGCGTCACCAGCAGCACATTGAGCATGAACAGCTCGGGCGACTTGCGCATCGCGACGATGTGGAACCAGCGCTGCATCAGCCGCGGGCCGAGATAGAGGATGAGCGTGAGCGCGACCGCCGCTTTCACCGCGGCCAGCCCCAGCGCCTCGACGCTTTCCTCGGCGCCCAGCGCCAGCACCGGAATGACCACCAGGAAGGGCACCACCGCCAGATCCTGGAACAGCAGCACGCCGACCACCTGCCGGCCGTGCGTCGAATCCAGCTCCAGCCGCTCGACCAGCAGCTTGATCAGCACCGCCGTCGACGACATCGCGATGGCGCCGCCGACCGCGATCGCACCCTTGAATCCGAGACCGAACAGCCAGGCGAAGCTGACCACGCCGAGCACGCTGAACGCGACCTGGGCAGCGCCCAGGCCGAACACCAGCCGCTTCATCGAGAACAGCTTGGGCAGCGAGAATTCGAGCCCGATCGAGAACATCAGGAAGACGATGCCGTACTCGGCAAAGTGGCGCGCTTCGTCGGTATCGGGAATTAAAGCCAGTGCGTGCGGGCCGGCCAGCGCCCCCACCAGCAGATAGCCCAGTATCGGCGGCAGGCCGATACTGCGGAAGAGGCCGACCACCAGCACCGAAGCGGTGAGCAGCAGAAGAACCAGCTCGAGGGCAGACATGGTGGCGATGTGTTCGGCCGTCAGCGCTTTCCGGGAGCGGCCGCCTGTCGGAGCAGGTTGTTATAATCCGCGCCGATCATAACCGATCGTTCCTGCGCCCGTAGTACGGGCGATTACACGCCTTCGCCCACCCCGCCCCGCGCATGACACAGCCTGCCCCACCGAAGAACGAAGACATCCTGGCCTGCGCGCGCCGCGTGCTCGCCATCGAAGGCAGCGCGCTCGAAGCGCTGTCGGCGCGCCTCGGCGACGAATTCGCGACGGCGGTGCGCCTGATTCTCGACAGCCCGGGGCGCGTCATCGTCAGCGGCCTCGGCAAGTCCGGCCACATCGCACGCAAGATCGCCGCCACGATGGCCAGTACAGGTACGCCGGCCTACTTCGTCCATGCGGCGGAAGCGCTGCACGGCGACCTCGGCATGATCCACCGCGACGACGTGCTGATCGCGCTGTCCAATTCCGGCGAAACCGCCGAACTGCTGGCCATCGTGCCGCTGGTGCGCCGCCAGGGCGGCCGCACGATCGCGATGACCGGCAAGCCCGCATCGACGCTGGCCACACTGGCTGACGTGCATCTGGACGCTGGCGTGGCGATCGAAGCCTGTCCGCTCAATCTCGCCCCGACCGCCAGCACCACCTGCGCGCTGGCGCTGGGCGACGCACTGGCTGTCGCGCTGCTGGAGGCACGCGGCTTCCGCGAGGACGATTTCGCGCGCAGCCACCCGGGCGGTGCGCTCGGCCGCCGCCTGCTCACCCATGTGCGCGACGTGATGCGCGCCCGCGACGCGGTGCCCAGCGTCGGTGTCGGCGCCACCGTCACCGAAGCGCTGCTGCAGGTGACCCGCGGCGGCATGGGCATGACCGTGGTGCTCGACGACGCTGGCGCCGTCGCCGGCGTGTTCACCGACGGTGACCTGCGTCGCGCCATCGACCGCCTGGGCGACGTGCGCACCGTGCCGGTGGCCGACGTGATGAGCCGCCACCCGCGCACCATTCCGGCTGGCCGGCTGGCGGCCGAAGCGGCCGACCTGATGGAGACGCAGCGCGTGAACCAGCTGCTGGTGCTCGACGAACACGGCGCGCTGGCCGGCGCGCTGACCATGCACGACCTGATGCAGGCCAAGGTGATATGAGCGAAACCTCCGTACTCGATGCCGCCCGCAACGTTCGCCTGATGGGCTTCGACGTCGACGGCGTGATGACCGACGGCACCATCTGGTTCGGCCCGGACGGCGATTCGCTGAAGGGCTTCAACACGCTGGACGGTCACGGCCTGAAGATGCTGGCCGGCGCCGGCGTCGAGGTGGTCATCATTTCCGGCCGTTCGTCGCCCGCGGTGCGTCACCGCGCCGCCAACCTCGGCATCACCACCGCGCTGCTCGGCGTCGAGAACAAGCGCGAGGCGATGCGCGAACTGGCCGCCGAACGCGGCATCGCGATGGAACACTGCGGCTACATGGGCGACGACATCGTCGACCTGCCGGTGCTGCGCGCCTGCGGCTTCTCGGCCGCACCGGCCAACGCCCACTTCTTCGTGCGCCAGCACGTCGCCTGGGTGGCTGAAGCCGACGGCGGCCGCGGCGCCGTGCGCGAAGTCTGCGAATACCTGCTCGACGCCCGCGGCGCGCTCGACGCGCTGCTGCAGGACTGCCTGCGTTGAACCTTCAGCGCAACGTCCAGCAGGCACTGCCGCTGCTGATCCTGATCCTGCTGGTCGGCCTGACCATGTGGCTGGAGCGCGCCACGCGCGTCGATGACCGCCCGTCCTCGGGCAAGCTCAGGCACGACCCTGACGTGATCGTCGACAACTTCACCGTGCGCCGCTTCGACCCCAGCGGCCAGGTGCAGCACACGCTGACCGCGCAGCAGCTGCGTCACTACCCGGACGACGACAGCACCGAACTGGACCAGCCCTTGCTGCTCTACCGCGGCAAGCAGTCGCCGACCCGCATCAGCGCCGACCGCGCGCAGTTGCTGAAGGATGGCAAGGAAGCCATCCTGCGCGACAATGTGCGCGTGCTGCGCGAAGCCAGTCCCGGCAACCCGGAAATGACGCTGGAGACCAGCGTGCTGAACGTCTACCCGGACGACGAGATTGCCCGTACCGACAAGCCGGTGAAGCTGACGCAGGGCAAATCGGTGGCACACGGTGTCGGCATGGTCGCCGACCGCGTCAAACAGACCTACATACTCGAATCGCGCGTCAAAGCCACCCTCGAAAGAACCCGCCGCCCATGACTCTGCGCCCTGCCCTTACCGGCCTGATCCTGCTCAACCTCGTGCTGGCCGCCGGCCTGAGCACGCCCGCCCGCGCCGAGCGTGCCGACCGCGACAAGCCGGTCAACCTCGAAGCGGACAAGGTGACGGTCGATGACCGCACCCGCACGCACACCTTCGAAGGCAATGTCGTGTTCACGCAGGGCACGCTGACCATCAAGGCCAACCGCGTCGTGGTGACCCAGGACGCCACCGGCTACCAGAAGGGTGTGGCCACTGGCGGCGAAGGCGGCCTCGCCCGCTTCCGCCAGAAGCGCGAGGGCCAGGACCTGTGGATGGAGGGCGAGGCGGAGCGCATCGAGCACGACGCCAAGACCGAAATCACCCGCTTCTTCGTGCGCGCCCACGTGAAGAGCGGCGGCGACGAAGTGCGCGGCCAGTACATCGAGTACAACTCGATCAGCGAGAACTACACGGTTACCAATTCGGGCGATGCCAAGTCGGTGCCGTCGGCCGGCGACCAGTCCAAGCGAGTGCGTGCCATCATCCAGCCGAAGTCGGCGCCGAAGGAGTGAGGCGCCGCCGGGTCATGAAAATCATGACCCGGTTTTCAGCGGCGGCTGGAGGTCGCACCTTCGCTCCCTGTCCATACTCTGATCCAGACACGGCAACCGCTGTGTTTTTCAAGAAGTACAACATGACGGAGAGAGATATGAACTGGGAAACCCCGAAGGCCACCGACCTGCGTTTCGGCTTCGAAATCACGATGTACGTTGCCAACCGCTGATACGCGGCTGCAACAGGAAAAAACGGCGGCGTTCCCGCCGTTTTTTTTCGCCCGTACATCCCGTGCGGGGCGGGAACTGCATCGTCCGCAGGTGTTCCGATATCAGCGAACCGTGATTAACATGCCGAAGGCTTAGGGCTTGTTGCCATTGAATCGGGAATCGCGCGCGGCCCGTGATTCAATGGCAACAGACCTTGGGGCCTGATCACAGGAGACGATGGTGACGGACGCAGACCAGGGCGCGGGGCGGACGACCAGACAGACCATACTGGTTGCCGACGACACGCCGGAAAACATCGACCTGCTGAGCGCCCTGCTGCGCCAGGACTACCGGGTCAAGGTGGCCACCAGCGGCGAGAAGGCGCTGGCCATTGTCAATTCGACCGAGCCGCCCGACCTCATCCTGCTCGACATCATGATGCCCGGCATGAACGGTTACGACGTCTGCCGTCGCATCAAGGCCAACCCTGACCGTCGCGGCATTCCCATCATCTTCGTCACCGCGATGACCTCGATCGAGGACGAGCGACTCGGGCTGGAGGTCGGTGCGGTCGACTACATCACCAAGCCGATCAGTCCGCCCATCGTCAGCGCCCGCGTGCGCACCCATCTGGCGCTGTATGACCAGACGCGGGTACTGGAAGACCGCGTACGCGAGCGCACAGCGGAACTGTTCGCCTCGCGCCAGCAGATCATCCGCCGCCTCGGCCGCGCCGCCGAATTCCGCGACAACGAAACCGGCAATCACGTCATCCGCATGAGCTATTACGCGCGGCTGATCGCGCAGGCCATCGGCCTCGGGCCGGAGGCGACCGAACTGCTGTTCAACACGGCATCGATGCACGACATCGGCAAGATCGGCATTCCCGACGCCGTGCTGCTGAAGCCGGGCCCGCTGAGCAAGGCGGAGTGGGCGGTGATGCGACAGCACCCCGAGATCGGCGCCGAGATCATCGGCGAGCACGACGACGAACTGCTGCAGACCGCGCGCACCATCGCCCTCACCCACCACGAGCGCTTCGACGGCAGCGGTTACCCGCGCGGCCTGATCGGTGAGGACATTCCGCTGTTCGGCCGCATCGTCGCCATCGCCGATGTGTTCGACGCGCTGATGACCGCGCGACCGTACAAGCCGGCGATGCCGATCGACGAAACGCTGCAGGTGATGGGCCGCAACACCGGCCTGCATTTCGACCCGGCCCTGATGGAGGTGCTGCCGTCGGTACTGCCGGACATGCTGCGCATCAATGCCACCTACGCCGACACGCACGGCCCGATGACCGACGTCGACGTGCCGGTGGCCGAACCGGGCGACAGCGGCGAGGGCGCCGCCCTGCCGGCCTGAGGCCTCAGGGCTGGACGCCGGCGCGCTCGTACAGCGCGGTCAGCCAGGCGTTCGCCTGTTCGAAGTCGTAGCGCTTCAATGCATCGCCGAGCGAGGCGGCCAGCGACTCCAGCGACGATCCGGCGAGCATGTGCTGCAGTTCGAGCGCACGCGCCACCGCTTCGGCGTCGCTGTCGGCGATCAGTTGCGCCAGTGCGCGCAGGGGTTCAGCCAGCTGACGAGGGTCCGGGGGGGCACCGTCGGCGACGACCTCGTCGGCCACCCAGGGATGCGACAGCAGTGAGCCGATCAGCGCATCGAGCTCGCGCGTGAGCGCCGTCGCCGCGACGTCGATGTCGGCCTCGGCCGACTCGCGCGTCAGCAGTCCTTCCAGTTCCGACGCAAGACCGTGCAGCGTGTGTGCGCCCACGGTGCCGGCCAGGCCGCGCAGCGTGTGCGCCAGCCGCGCCGCCGCCTGCGCGTCCGGTCCGCGGCGCGCCTCGTCGAACTGCGCGGCGAAATCGCGCTGACCGCGCAGGAAGGCGCGCAACACGCGCCGGTACAGCTGCGGCTTGCCCATGCAATGCGCCAGCCCGGCCGCGGTATCGATGCCGGGCAGCGCGGGCACCACGTCGTCGGGCGTCGCCGGGGCCGCCGCGCCAGACTGCCTGTCGGTACCGGGCTGCGGATGGACCCAGCGCGCCAGCGTGGCGAACATCTGCGGCACGTCGAGCGGCTTGGGAATGCAGTCGTTCATGCCGCAGTCGTACATGCGCGCGCGGTCCGCCTCCAGCACGCTGGCCGTCATCGCGATCACCGGCAGGTTCTGCAGTCCGGGCAGGCCGCGCAGCGTACGGGTGGCGGTATAGCCGTCCATCGCCGGCATCTGGCAATCCATCAGCACCGCATCGAAACGGCTGCCGCCCGCTAGCAGGTCTACCGCCTGCTGACCGTCGCCGGCGATCACCACCTCGACGCCGGCGCGCTCGAGCAGGTCGTGCGCCAGTTCCTGGTTCAGTTCGTTGTCCTCGACCAGCAGCACGCGGGCACCGGCCACCGCCGCCATGCTGGCTTCCAGCCGTTCGTCGCCGGGCGTCGGGGCGTGTGCGTCGGCGCGCCGGCCGTAGGCCTGCGACACCGCGTCGAGCAACGCCGACGGGGTGACCGGCTTATGCAGCACCGCCTCGAAATGGCGGCCGGCCGACTGCGTGGCGACGTCGTCGCGGCCCAGCGCGGTGACCAGGATGAGCCGCATGCTGCGCTGCGGCCAGCGGCGACGCAGTTCCTCGGCAAGGCGTACGCCGTCCATGCCCGGCATCTTCCAGTCGATCAGCATGAGACCGTGCCGTCCTTCGTCGGCGGCCAGCATGTCCAGCGCCTCGTCGCCACCGGCGGCGGTGTCGACGTCGAGGCCGATGCCGCGACAGAGTGCCGCCAGCACCTCGCGTGCGCCCGGGTGGTCATCGACCACCAGCACGCGCGAACCGGGCACCGTACCGGGCAGGCGCTCGGGTACGACGTCGGCGCCGGCCTGCAGGCCGAAGCGGGCGGTGAAGTGGAAGGTCGAGCCGCGGCCGGGTTCGCTGTCCACCCAGATGCGGCCGCCCATCAGTTCGACCAGCTGGCGCGAAATGGTGAGGCCCAGTCCGGTGCCGCCGTAACGGCGGGTGATCGAGCTGTCGGCCTGGGTGAAGGGCTGGAACAGGCGCGCAATCTGCGCCTCGTCCATGCCGATGCCGGAATCGCGCACCGTGAAGTGCAGTTCGACCGCGCGTTCGTCGCGCGCCCTCAGTTCGACGCCGATGATCACGTCGCCGTGCTCGGTGAACTTGATCGCGTTGCTGCCGAGATTGATCAGCACCTGACCGAGTCGCACCGGGTCGCCGATCAGCGCCGTGGGCAGCCCGGGTTCGGCGCTGAACAGCAGCTCCAGCCCCTTCTCCTCCGCCCTGACGCCGATCACATCCACCATGTGGTTGATCACCGTGTCGAGCCGGAAGTCGATGTGCTCGATGTCGAGGCGGCCGGACTCGATCTTCGACAGGTCGAGGATGTCGTTCAGGATGGCCAGCAGACCGTGCGCCGAGCGGTGAGCCTTCTCGATGTAGTTGCGCTGGCGCGGCGACATGTCGTCGCGCAGCGCCAGATGCGTCATGCCGAGGATGGCATTCATCGGCGTGCGGATTTCGTGCGACATGTTGGCGAGGAAGCTGGACTTCAGCTGCGCCGCCGCCTCGGCGGCATCTCGCGCGCGCAGCATCGCCGCCTCGGCTTCCTTCTTCAGTGTCACGTCGTGCGCAATCAGGCAGTACAGGCGGCGCGCGCCCTGCTGGATAGGGATGACGGCCAGTTCGACCGTAAAGGCGCGCTCGCCGGCGCCGGCAAACTGCCATTCGCGCATCTGCGGCCGCCCCGCCTCGCTGGCGTCCGACAGCAGACGGCGCGCGGCGACGGCGCTCGATTCGCCGTCAGGCTGGCGCTCCGGCGACAGCGGCGTGTTCCACGGCACGCGGCCACGCAGCGCCTCTTCCGACGGCAGGCCGAACAGCGCCAGCGTGGCCGGGTTGCAGCTGATGACGCCATCGTCCTCGTCGTAGAAGAAATAGCTGTCGAAGGAGTGCTCGAACAGCGCGCGGAACTTGGCTTCGCCGAGCTTGCGCTCGGTGATGTCGAGCCAGTAGCCGTTGTAGATCGTACCGCCGCGGCCGTCGGGCATAGGCGTGCTGTCCACGCGCAGCCAGCGCGGGCCGGACGGCGTGCGCACCTGCAGTTCGGTCGAACGCACCGGCGGGCTGTAGTCGTCGATGCCGCAGGCGCGCCACAGCGCGCCCGGGTCTTCAGCAACCTGCTCCGCCGTCCGCCCGAACAGTGCCTCGACGCCATGGCCGAGGAAGGCGAAGCGACCGCTGCGGCCGAGCGGGCGGTGGAAGCGGAATACGGTGAGCGGCAGCGCATTGGCCAGTTCGAGCAGTTCGCGGCGTGCGCGATGGGTATCGATGTTCTGCCGCTCGCGCCGGAACCACAGCGCGATCAGCGCCAGCCCGAGCAGGCCGACCACGAGGCCACCGGCGATGTGGCGCCGCCACAGGGCCGCCTCCTCGCGCAGCGGGAGCAGCACCCAGACGGTGTAGGGCGAGTCGTCCATCGCGCGTCCGAGCACCAGGTGGCGCAGGCCGTCCACCACCTGCAGATGTGCCGTCGTGCCGTCGCCGAGCCGGGTTTCGTCGCCGCGCCACGGCAGCACCGGCGGTACCACGCCGAAGCGCGCCTTCAGGGTGGCATCGTCGATCGGATCGTCGATCGCCGGCGCGAAGCGCTTGAGCACCAGTTCGGGCGGCGACGCCAGCACGATCACGCCGTTGTTGTCGGCCATCAGTGCGAACTGGTCGTAGCCGCCGAACAGATGGCGCATCGTCTCGGCGTCCTGCTTCAGCACGAGTACACCGGGCGGGCGCCCAACCACGTCCACCCGCGCCGAGAAGTAGAAGCCGGGCACATTCGTCGTGCGCCCCATCAGGTACTGCAGGCCAATCCCGCCATCGACCGCCTGACGGAAATACTCGCGATCGGCGTAATTCAACCCGAGCACCGCGTACGGCAGGTGGAATCCGCTGTCGGCGATGGCATTGCCGTCGGCGTCCAGCAGATAGACCAGCCCGAGATTGAAATCCTGTGCGACGGCGTTGAGCAGGCTGCTCATGCCGAGCGCGTCGCGCCGTTCCATCAGATACTGCCTGAGCGCCGGACCGGGCGGCAGCGCGCGGATCGCCTGCTCGCCCGCCTGCGCCGCCAGATACTTCTGCAACGCGTCCTGCCGCGCCAGGGTCACCGGCAATGCGGCCAGCTGACGGAAGGTGGACGATAGCGATTCGTTCAGGCTGTCCAGGCGCAGCGCGCTGCGCGCCTGCGCGTCGAGTAGGTATTCGTCGCTGGCGTTGCGCGCCGCGAACAGCGTAACCAGCGCGCAAAGGACGAGCCAGATCGCGACCAGCGCGACGAAGCGGCGCTGGAAGGCAACGGTGTCCTGTTCGAACGGTGGTTCCTGCATCGGCTGTATTCTCTTTGGCGCGGGGGCTTCCGGTGTCGGATCCGTCGATCGGATGGGCCTCCCGCGTGCGCACCGGTGACCCATCGTTATCGGCCGCCGACCGCACATCTTGACCGGGGCACAGCCTACGCCTTCAGCGTCCTCTCCGGGGCACGATGGCCCCTGTGGCGCGGTCCAGGGTGACCTAGGTTACCGATCGCAAGGCCGCAGGCGGGCTATACATCGTCCCGTAACGCCGGCGCAGCGCAGCGCCGTACGGCATTCCGGCCGCACTTTTGGAAGAACGGACCCATGACCCGAGACAGCCTGCAGATCGAAAGCTTCTTCGACGAAGCGACCAACACGGTGAGCTATATCGTGTTCGATCGCTCAACCCACGCCTGCGCCGTGGTCGACAGCGTGCTCGACTACGACCCCAAATCGGGGCGCACGTCGACTGCGTCGGCCGATCGCATCATCGCCCGCGTACGCGAACTGGGCGCGCGACTGGAATGGATACTGGAAACCCACGTCCATGCCGATCACCTGTCGGCCGCACCGTGGATCAAGCAGCAGCTGGGCGGCCGGCTGGGCATCGGCGAGCACATCGTCACCGTGCAGCAGGTGTTCGGCACGCTGTTCAACGCCGGCACCGAGTTCGAGCGCGACGGCAGCCAGTTCGACCATGTGTTCCGCGATGGTGAAACCTTCACGATAGGCAGCCTGCAGGCGCACGCCCTGCATACGCCGGGGCACACGCCGGCCTGCATGTCCTATCTGATCGAGGACGCCGCCTTCGTCGGCGACACGCTGTTCATGCCCGACTACGGCACCGCGCGCTGCGACTTCCCGGGCGGGGATGCGCGCACGCTGTATCGCTCCATCCGCACGCTGCTGGCGCTGCCGCCGGAAACCCGGCTGTTCATGTGTCACGACTACATGCCGGACGGCCGCGCGCCGTGCTGGGAAACGACGGTGGCCGACGAGCGCGCACACAACATCCACGTGCACGACGGCATATCGGAGGAAGACTTCGTCGCCATGCGCACCGCGCGCGACGCGACGCTGGACATGCCGGTGCTCATCCTGCCGTCGGTGCAGGTGAACATGCGCGCCGGCCATCTGCCTCCGCCCGAGGACAATGGCACGCGTTATCTGAAGATTCCGCTCGATGCGCTCTGACGCGAAGGCCACCGGGCGCGGCACAATCGACGCCGTGAACACCGGAACTTCGCACACCGACGGCCAGGCCACCCGGAACAGCGCACACGCACCGGCCCGCCGCGTCCGCGGTCTGGCGCGCTGGCTGCCGGTGCTCGACTGGGCACCGCGCTACGACCGCCCGGCCTTCGGCGCCGACCTGATGGCTTCGCTCATCGTGACGCTGATGCTGATCCCGCAGAGTCTGGCCTACGCCCAGCTCGCCGGCCTGCCGCCGCACATCGGTCTGTACGCGAGCATCGCACCGCTGTTCGCCTATGCGCTGTTCGGCAGCAGCCACGCGCTGTCGGTCGGCCCGGTCGCGGTGGTGTCGCTGATGACGGCGGCCGCCGTTGGCGGGCTGGGCATCGCCGACGAGGCGGCGCGGCTGCAGGCGGCGCTGACGCTGGCCGCGCTGTCCGGCCTCATGCTCGTCGTGATGGGCGTGCTGCGGCTGGGCTTTCTCGCCAGCTTCCTGAGCCACCCGGTGGTGTCAGGCTTCCTCACCGCGTCGGCGCTGCTGATCACGCTGAGCCAGCTCAAGCACCTGCTGGGCATACGCGCCGACGGCGACACGCTGCCGGAACTGCTGCCGCCTCTGCTCGCCGGGCTGCCCGCCATCCACCTGCCGACCGCCGCACTCGGCACCGGCGTACTGGTGTTCCTGTACTGGACGCGCACCCGCCTCAAGCCGCTGCTGGTCCGGCTCGGCGCTGGCGCGCGCACCGCCGACACCTGTGCCAAGGCCGGGCCGGTGCTGGCCGTGCTCGGCAGCACATTGCTGATGTGGGCGCTGCGACTGGACGAAGCGGGTGTGCGCAAGGTGGGCGACATTCCGGCCGGCTTGCCGCCGCTGACCCTGCCCTCACTCGATCCGGCACTGCTGTCGCAGCTGGCACTGCCGGCGCTGCTGATCAGCATCATCGGTTTCGTCGAATCGGTGTCGGTGGCGCAGACCTTCGCCGCCAAGCGCCGGCTGCGCATCGAACCCGACCAGGAGCTGATCGGCCTTGGCGCGGCCAACCTGGCAGCAGCGGCAACCGGCGGCTATCCGGTGACCGGCGGGCTGTCGCGTTCGGTGGTCAATTTCGACGCCGGTGCAGCAACACCGGCAGCCGGCGCCTTCACCGCGGTCGGCATCGCGCTGGCATCGCTGACGCTGACGCCGGCGTTGCACTACCTGCCGCAGGCCACGCTGGCCGCCACCATCGTGGTCGCCATCCTGACGCTGGTCGATACCGACACGCTGCGCCGCACCTGGCGCAGTTCGCCGCCCGACTTCCTGGCTGCCGCCACGACGCTGGTCGTCACCCTGCTGTTCGGCGTCGAAGCCGGCGTCAGCGCCGGCGTCGTGCTGACGTTGCTGAATCACCTGTGGCATGCCAGCCGTCCGCACATGGCGGTGGTCGGTCGGGTGCCCGGTACCGAGCACTACCGTAACGTCGAGCGCCACGCGGTCGATACCGATCCGTCGCTGATCGGCCTGCGCGTCGACGAAGGTCTGAACTTCATGAACGCCCGCCAGGTGGAGGACCGCATCCTGGCGCTGGTCGCCGCGCAACCGTCGGTGCGCAACGTGGTGCTGATGTGTTCGGCGGTCAACGACATCGATGCCAGCGCGCTCGAAATGCTGGAGAGCGTGGTGCACCGTCTGAAGGACATGGGGGTGCTGCTGCACCTGTCCGAAGTGAAGGGCCCGGTGATGGACAAGCTGGAACGCACCGATCTGCTGCCCCATCTGGGCGGCCAGGTATTCCTGTCACATCACGCGGCGGTTACTGCGCTGACTGCCGGAGCTTGTCCACCTCGGCCCTGAAGCGGCGGCGCAGTTCTTCGGTCGGCTGACCTTTCGCCTGCGCCGCCTGGATGGCGCGCAGGATGTCGACCGCGCCGGCGTCCTCGGCCAGGGTCTGCACCGCTGGCGTGGCCGCACCGGCAACCAGTTCGGCGCGCTCGGCACCAGCCTTGCCGCGCTTGGCCGAAATGACCAGCGCCGACGGCGCCGCCTTCACCGTCTGCTTCGCCGACGTCTTGCGATGGCGCTCGACCGCCGCCATGAACTGGCGACGCAAGGCCTCGGTCGGCTTGCCCTGGGCCTCGGCCTGACGCAGCTTGTTCAGCAGCTCGCTCACTTCGGGCGGCGCCGGGATCGATGCCTGCGGCGGCGGCGGCGGTGCGGCCACCGGCGGTGCGCTGACCGCCTCGGCCACGTTCTCCGGCGGGGCGACCAGCGTCGCGATCTTCAGCCGGTTGTAGCGCAGCGCCCAGGCCAGCGCGTTCTCGCCACGGTCGGACACCGCGGTGGTGCTGGCGCCAGCGTCGACCAGCGCTTTCACGATGCCCTCGTTGCCCTCGCGCACCGCCATCATCAGCGGCGTCGCCAGATTCGGCGCCCGTGCGTCGAGCTTCGCGCCATTGCGCAGCAGCAGATCGACGATGCGCGTCTTGCCGGCGAAAGCGGCGTAATGCAGCGCGCTCCAGGTCTTGTCCGGCGGATTGAGCGACGCGCCGCGCTCGATCAGCCACTCGACCGCCCGCTGGTGGCCCTTCCACGCCGCCAGCGCGATCGCCTGCTCGCCGATGCGGCTGACGTAGTCGATATTGGCGCCGCGCTCGACGAACAGCTCCATCAGCCGGATATTGCCTTCGGCCGCAGCGATCATCAGTCCGCTGCCGGTGACGTCGGCCTCGAAATCGGGCGGCAGCCCTTCGTCCAGCCAGCGGGACGCGGAACGGATGTCGCCCATTTCCATCGCCCGTCCGAAGCGTGAAGGATCGGGCAGTTCGGCCTGTGCCGATGCCATGAAGAAGGCTGCGCTGACGGTGATCAGCGCGCGTGCGGCCGCATTCAAATCGTGAGTCCTTGTGAGAGCCGCCGTCGCGCCGGCGCGGCTGCGGCAAAATGGGGAGGAGTTTACCGACCCCACCTTACGGTTTGTCCCGCCTGAAACTTCCTTTCGCACTTGCACTGTCCGCACTGCTGCACGCCGCTCTGCTGTTCTGGCCCCGCACGTCCGACGCCCCGGCCGCGCCGGCGGTCGAGCGGCTGCAAGCGCGCCTGCTCGCGCCGCGTCCGGCCGAAACGCAGCCGGACGTACCGGTCGCCACACCGCTGCTGAAGGACACGCGCAGCGAGCGCGCCGACGAGGCGCCGCCGGCGCCGGCCGTCGTGCCCGCGCCGCGCGCGGCTCCGGTCGCCACCGCACGGGCGCGCGAACGCGCGCAACGGCAGCTGAACAGGCATGTGTTCTATCCGCAGGAAGCGATAGACCGCGGCCTCGAAGGCGAAGTGAAACTGCGTCTGCTGCTCGACGGCTCGGGCCGCGTGATCGACGCCGCCGTGCTGGCCGGCAGCGGCCACCCTCTGCTCGACCGCGCCGCCCTCGACGCCGCCCGCCAGATCGGCCGTATCGACGCTGGCGGCGCGCGAGAACTGCTGCTGCCGGTGGTGTTCAGGCTGGAGTAGCCCGTATCGACGGCGAATCGAGCGTGCTTCTGTGGACACTGCCTTGGCCGCGACCCGGCCGTTGCCGTCCGCAGGCTGCGATTCAGGCAGCTGTCGGGGTCAGAAGACCCCTCCCACAGAACCCCGCCCAAACTCCGGCCGCAAGTCTGGCTCAGCCCCCGTGGGAGCGGCCTTGGCCGCGACAGGACCGCTACGGTCCGCCGGCGTCGATTCAGGCCGCTGTCGGGGTCAGAAGACCCTCGCACAGGAACCTGGCTCAGGCCGGGTCGTCGTCCTGCGGCAGTTCGGGCGTGGTGTCGGGGACGCGGTATTCCTCATTCGCCCAGGCACCGAGGTCGATCTGCTTGCAGCGCATGCTGCAGAAGGGCCGCGCCGGGTTGGAGGGCGCGTACAGCGCCGGTTCGCCACAGCGCGGGCAGACCACCATGCGGCCGGCGGGGGGTGTTGCGGACGTGCTCACAGATTGCAGAAGGTCAGTTCGAAGCCGACGTCGGTGTCGGTGACGCGCGGACGGGCGTGGCCGCCGTGCGCGATGAAGCGGATGTTCAGCGCGTACTTGTTGGCGCTGATCTCGGGTGTGAAGGGCTCGTTCAGCGGCACGCGCAGGCGCAGCATCTGTGCCGACTTGCCGCCCATCATCATCTGGAAGGCGCCATTGCCGGCGATCTGCCGCTCCGGCCGGCCGCTGGCGCGCAGCAGGCGCAGCACGATGGTGAGGCCGTCACGGATGGGCAGCATCGGGTTCAGCCAGCTCGCCAGGTCGGCCTGCCGCGCTGACGCCTCGCGATGCCGCCAGTAGTGGTAGGACGGCAGATCGAATTCGCACAGCCCGCCCGGAATCGCGGCGCGGCTCTTGATGCTCATCAGCCACTCGTTCTCGCGCAGGTACTGACCGATCTTGCCAGCCATCGCGAGCAGTGCGGCACTGGCCTGCTCGATCTCGTACAGCGCGCCGGACAGCGCCTCTTCGGAAATGTCGGGGTTGTTGCGGAAGGACATCAGCGTCTGGCGCTGGCGCTCGAGCTCCTGCACCAGATCGACCTTCAGATCGGCCCGCGACGCGACTTCGAGGATTTCGAACAGGCTCACCAGCGCGACATGGTGTTCGTGCGCCCCGTCGCTGCGCATGAAGTGCTGCGTGCGCTCGAACAGATCCTCCAGGCGCAACAGCGTGCGTATGCGCTCGTTCAGAGGATATTCGTAAGTGATCACAGGGGCTTGTCCGGCACAAGTTCAAGCAAATTCTGATGATTCTGACCGAAAAGCCGCACAGTCACAACGCTCCGGCGGGCTTTTCTGCTGCAGCCAGTGCCAGATAGCGGCGGTGCAGCGCCTCGACGCGGGCCGGCAGCGCCTGCGCCGGACCGATGTTGTCGATCACGTCGTCGGCCGCCGCCAGCCGCTGCGCCCGCGTCGCCTGGGCGGCGATGATGCGGTCCGCCTCCTCGGCGGTCAGGCCGCTGCGCGCCATCGCGCGCGCGCGCTGCTGCTCGACCGGGCAATCGACCACCAGTACGCGGTCGCAGCGTTCGCGCCAGTTGCCGGCCTCGACCAGCAGTGGCACCGCCAGCACGACGTAAGGTGCGCCGCTGGCCTCGACCCGTCGGCGGGATTCGGCGCGGATCAGCGGATGCAGCAGCGCTTCGAGCCGGCTGCGTGCCGACGGGTCGGCGAATACATGGGCACGCATGCGGGCACGGTCGAGCGCGCCGTCGGCAGCGATGAAGTCGTCGCCGAAGCTCGCGCGCAGCGGCTCGATCGCAGCGCCGCCCGGTGCGGTCAGCGCGTGCGCGATGGCATCGGTATCGACCAGTCCGGCGCCATGCGCGACGAACAGATCGGCCACCGTCGACTTGCCGCTGCCGATGCCACCGGTCAGACCCACCACGAAGGTCATGGGCAGTCCGCCGCCTCGACGCCCTCGACGGTCGCCTGCGGCTCGGCCAGCAATGCCGTCAATTCGGTGTCGCTGCCGCGCAGTTCCACGCGCAGGCGTCCGGCCTTGCCCTCGCGCATCGCGATGCGCGCGCTGCGCACCCCCTGCCCGTTCAGGCTGGACATCAGTTCCTTCGCCGCCGTCTCGGTCTTGAACAGCCCAAGCGAGATGGCGAACTTCTGACCGTCGGCGTCCGGCATCAGCGCCATCTCGCGCACGCCCAGCGCGCGCAGTTCAGCCTGCTTGCGATCGGCCAGCTGGCGTGTCGCGAGATCGGGTATATGCACCCACCACGACGGGCTGCCCGGCTGCTCGCTTTCAGTGACTTGCACCGCCGGATAGGCCTCGCGCGCGCGGGCGACGAACGGGTCGGCCTGCTCGCGGGTGAAGCCGGCCAGCACGCGACAGACGGCGGCCGGCGTCGCTTCGGCGTCTGTGGCCGGCTCGCTCGCGACGACCGGCGCAATGGCCACCACCGGCGCCGCTGCGCCACCACCGACCGGGACGATGCGGATGCGCTCGGGATCGATCTGGCTGGTCAGGCGCAAGGGCTCGGCGCCGTCATTGCCCAGCGCCAGCATGCCGGACGCAAAGGGCCACAGCGCGATATTGATCAATAGCAGGAGGAGGAAGGCGAGACGCATCGGTATCAGTGCAATGACGGACGCAGCGCGAAGCAGTGATCCGTCATTTCATCACATCCGCCGCAACGCGGGCCAGCCCGCGCAGCACCAGATTGTCGACGCGGCGATGGGCGCAGGCCAGATAGGGCGACAGCGCCTCGGCACCGCCACCCGACAGCAGGATGGTGGCATCGGCGCCCAGCCGCGCCTGCACGCGCTCGATCAACGCCGCCTGGGCGCCGGCGCAGCCGTTGTGGATGGCGTCATCGGTATTGCGCGGCCACTCGACCGGCGCACCCTGTGCGTGCGGCAGACCGGCCGTGTTGCGCGCCAGCGACTCGAGCATCAGGTGCAAGCCAGGCAGGATGTAACCACCGAGAAAGCGGTCGTCGGCGTCGAGCACGTCGACCGTGGTGGCGGTACCCGCGGTCGCCACCACGAGCGGACCGGCCGCCAGCGTGCGCGCGCCGATCAGCGCCGCCCAGCGGTCGGCGCCGAGGCGCGACGGGGTCGCATACATATTGGTGATGCCGCAGGCGGCCGACTGCGACTGCACGCGATGCGCCACACAACCTTGCGGCAGTGCGGCGCGCAGCGCGGCATCGACCGCGTCACCGGCGACGCAGGTATAGACCGCGGCCGTCGCGTTACGCCAGGCCGAGGCGAGCGGCGCGCCGTCGATATCGGCGACGTCGATGCCCGATTCGCTACCCGGTGCGTCGCCCTGCAACCACGCCCATTTGATCCGGCTGTTGCCGGCGTCGATCAGCAGCACCATGGACTCAGTTCCGGACCGGTGCGCGCAGCGACACATCGCCCGCCAGCACGCGCTCGATGCGGTCACCACAGTCGAGCAGCAGTGCGCCGTCGGCATCGGCACCGACACACAAGCCGCCCAGCGCGCGCATTTCACCCTCGACCTCGACCGCGCAGCCGGCATGCAGATTGAGTCGGTTCCAGCGTTCGACGAAGGCAGAGAAGCCCTGCGCGGCGAATACCGGCAGCGCTGCGGCCAGCGCGTCGAGTGCGGCGGCGGCGATGCGCAGCCAGTCCTGCTGCGGCGGTGTGCCGTCGAACAGCGCGGCCGGTGGCAGCGCATAGTGGCCGGGGGGCGGCGGCGCCAGATTGATTCCGACGCCGATGACCGCGTCGGTGTGTGTTGCCGCCGACGCCAGTTCGATCAGCACGCCGCCCAGCTTGCCGGCGCCTTGCCCGTTTGCGCGCATCAGGTCGTTCGGCCACTTCAGTGCCAGCCCATCGAAACCCTGCGCCGTCAGCGCCTCGGCCAGCGCGACGCCGACCGCCAGGCTGAGGCCGGACAGCCGGTCGGCGCGGCCGTCGAAGCGAACGCGCAGCGAGAAGGTGAGGCTGTCGCCGGGCTGCGCCGTCCAGCTGCGGCCGCGGCGGCCGCGGCCACCGGTCTGTGCCAGCGCAAACAGTGCGCACGGTGCGCCGTCGCGGCGCTCCAGCAGGTCGCTGTTGGTGCTTCCGGTGCGCGCACAGACATCGACGCGCCAGTCGGCAGGTACGGAGGGTGCGCGATCGCGCAGTGCTTCGGCGAGAGTGGAGGCGTCGTCGGCAGTCATGCGGCGGATTGTAGCCGCGCCGCCGGGCCGACGCCCGGCTGCGTCCTCACTCGCTGTCGCCGTCGGCGTCGCGCCCGCCTTCGATGTTCAGCTCCTGGATCTTGCGCGTGATGGTGTTGCGACCGATGCCCAGCAGCTGCGCCGACTCGATGCGGCGGCCGCCGGTACTGGCCAGCGCGCGGCGGATCAGCGTGCGCTCGAACTCCTGCACCAGATGGTCGAACAGCGCCGGCTGCTTCAGCGCGATCAAGCGATCGACCTCGGCAGCGAGCGAAGCGACCCAGTCGCCAGTCACTTCGCGCGCCGGCTGGGCGCGCAGTTCGGCCGGCAGATCCTTCACGTCCACCGTCTGGCCGGGCGCCATGACGGTGAGCCAGTGGCACAGGTTCTCCAGCTGGCGCACGTTGCCGGGGAAATCCAGCCCCTGCAGGTAGCGCATCGCCGGCTCGGACAGGCGCTTGGCATCGACGCCCAGTTCCTGCGCGCTCTTCGTCATGAAGTGCTGGGCCAGCAGCACGATGTCCTCGCGCCGCTCGCGCAGCGGCGGAATGCGCAGCCGGATCACGTTCAGCCGGTGGAACAGATCCTCGCGGAACAGCCCCTGCTTCACCCGGTCTTCGAGGTTCTGGTGGGTAGCCGCAATCACGCGCACATTCGACTTGATCGGCGAATGGCCGCCGACGCGGTAGAAGTGGCCGTCGGACAGCACGCGCAGCAGGCGGGTCTGCAGTTCCGGCGGCATGTCGCCGATTTCGTCGAGGAAGAGCGTGCCGCCGTCGGCCTGTTCGAAGCGGCCGCGTCGGGTTGCGGTAGCGCCGGTGAAGGCGCCGCGCTCGTGGCCGAACAGTTCTGATTCGAGCAGGTCGCGCGGAATGGCCGCGGTGTTGATCGCGATGAAGGGCGCTTCGCGGCGCGGACTGTGCCGGTGCAGCGCGCGCGCCACCAGTTCCTTGCCGGTGCCCGATTCGCCGTTGATCAGCACGGTGGCGTGACTCTGCGCGAGCCGTCCGATGGCGCGAAACACGTCCTGCATCGACGCCGCCTTGCCGAGGATTTCCGGCGCCATGTCGGCTTCGGCCGGCGCCCCACCCTGGTGCATGCTTTCTTCGATTGCACGCCGGACGAGTTCGATCGCGTGATCGACGTCGAAAGGCTTGGGCAGGTATTCGAAGGCCCCGCCCTGGAAGGCGGCGACCGCGCTGTCGAGATCCGAATACGCCGTCATGATGATGACCGGCAGACTGGGGTGACGCGCCTTCACTTTCTCCAGCAGGGACAATCCGGACTCGCCCGGCATGCGGATGTCGGAAACCAGCACCTGCGGCTGGCCGCCGGCATCGAGCGCGTCGAGCGCCTCCTGCGCGGTGGAATAGGCTTCAAAGGGAATGGACTCGCGTGCAAGGGCCTTTTCCAGCACCCATCGTATCGAGCGGTCGTCATCGACGATCCAGACCGGATTCATGGTTTCTCCGTCGTGCCCTGCTTGAAGGGCAGAAGTATTGTGAAAACTGTGTGGCCGGGCCGGCTCTGCACCTCGATGGTGCCGTGGTGCTGGTGCACGAAGCTCTGCGCCAGCGTCAGCCCGAGGCCGGTGCCGCCATCGCGGCCGGACACCAGCGGATAGAAGATGCGATCGAGCAGTTCCTCCGGGATGCCGGGGCCGTTGTCGATCACTTGCAATTCGAGTGCCAGCTTGTGGCGCCGCTTCACCAGCGTGGCCTGACGGTAGGCGCGCGTACGCAGCCGGATCACGCCGTCGCCCTGCATGGCCTGCGCCGCGTTGCGGGCGATGTTGAGTACCACCTGGATCAGCTGTTCGCGGTCGGCCACCAGATCGGGCAGGCTGGTGTCATAGTCGCGCTGCACCGTCACCTTCGGGAATTCGGCACCGATCAGCAGGCGCACACGCTCGAGTACCTCATGCACGCTGACCGAACTGACCTGCATCGCGCGGTGCGAATGCAGCAGCCGGTTCATCAGATCCTGCAGGCGGTCCGATTCCTTGATGATGACCTGCGTGTACTCGCGCTGGTCGGGCCGCTCCAGTTCGCCCTCGAGCAGCTGTGCGGCACCGCGGATACCGCCCAGCGGATTCTTGATTTCATGCGCGAGGTTGCGGATCAGCTCACGGTTGGCCTGTTGCTGCTGCAGCAGCTGTTCCTCGCGCGCAACGCGCAGTTGCTGGTCGATAGGCCGGAACTCGAGCAGGATGCGAGCGGCATCGGCATGTACCGGCGACACCGTGCAGTCGAGCTGCAGCGGACCGCCGAGCAGACGCTGCACCGTGAGGTTGTGGCCGGTATAGCTCCAGTCCTTGGCCAGCGCATTGTCCAGCGCCGTGTCCAGGCCGTGCTCGGGGCCGATCAGGCGTTCGCAGTGCTTGCCGACCAGCTTGGACGAACTGACCGCGAACAGGTTTTCCGCGGCCGGATTCAGATAGACGATGTTGCGTTCCGCGTCGAGCAGCGCGACCGCACTGGCGAGAAGTTCGAGCCCGTTGAAGCGGTCGGGCCAGACGCGGGTGGGGGTACGGGGCGAGGGAAGGCTCATGGCGCCAGATTACGCAAGAAGCGCGCCAGGGCCGATGCGCCGGAGCGTACAGGACGCTCAGGGCAGTTTGGAAATCTCCTTGCGCAGCGCGTCGACGTTGCGTTCGTGCAGAGCGACATTGTCCTTGAGCCCCTGGATGCGATCGAGATACTTCTGGTAGTTGCGCTCATCGCCCAGTCGCACCGCTTCGCCCTCGGTGAGCGCCTTGCGCGCCGCTTCGAGATTCTTCGTTTCGGTGTCGAGCTCGGCTTCGAGTATGCGCCGGCGTTCGCTGTCGCGCGCCTTCTGCTGGTCGCCGCTGACGCTCGGGAAGCCGCCTGACGGGGCTGCCGGCTTGGGCGTAGTCGCCGCCGGCCCGGGCACCGAACTGACGGGCATTTCGCTGGACAGCAGCTTGCAGCCGCGCGCACGCGACTTGTCGTTGGTATAGGTGACGTGACCATCGGCATCGACGCACTTGTAGACGTCAGCCGATGCCGGCAGCGCCGCAAGCGCGGCCGCGGTGGCAATCAGGATGCGGTTGAAACCTCGGAACATGTGGGTCACCAGAACGGATCGGGTCATTGCCGGGCGAGTGTAGGACGCCCGCCCGCGCAGTGACAATGAAAAAGGACGGCAAGTTGCCGTCCTTTTTCTCGGGCCGGAACGCACATGCCGTCCCGACCTTCAACGCCACGCGTGCGGCTTGCGCCGACACGCGTTCCGGAAAACCGGATCAGAGGCTGTAGTACATGTCGAACTCGACCGGGTGGGTCGTCATGCGGGTGCGGTTGACTTCGCCCATCTTCAGCTCGATGTAGGCAGCGATGAAGTCTTCCGAGAACACGCCACCCTTGGTCAGGAAGGCGTGATCGGCTTCCAGCGCGGCCAGGGCTTCGTCCAGGCTGGCGCAGACGGTCGGGATGAGCTTGTCCTCTTCCGGCGGCAGGTCGTACAGGTTCTTGTCGGCCGGGTCGCCCGGGTGGATCTTGTTCTGCACGCCGTCCAGACCCGCCATCATCAGTGCTGCGAAGCACAGGTAGGGGTTGGCCAGCGGATCCGGGAAGCGGGTTTCGATGCGACGGGCCTTGTCCGACGCGACGTGCGGGATACGGATCGAAGCCGAACGGTTGCGTGCCGAGTAGGCCAGCTTGACCGGTGCTTCGTAGTGCGGAACCAGACGCTTGTACGAGTTGGTACCCGGGTTGGTGATCGCGTTCAGCGCCTTGGCGTGCTTGATGATGCCGCCGATGTAGTACAGCGCGAACTCGGACAGGCCGGCGTAGCCGTTGCCCGCGAACAGGTTCTTGCCGTCCTTCCAGATCGACTGGTGAACGTGCATGCCCGAACCGTTGTCACCAACGATGGGCTTGGGCATGAAGGTCGCGGTCTTGCCGTAGCTGTGGGCGACGTTGTGCACGATGTACTTCAGCGTCTGCGTCCAGTCGGCGCGGCGGACCAGCGTGTTGAACTTGGTGCCGATCTCGTTCTGGCCGGCGGTCGCCACTTCGTGGTGATGCACTTCGACCGGGATGCCGACGGCTTCCAGTGCCAGCACCATGGCGGCACGGATGTCGTTGTGCGAATCGACCGGCGGAACCGGGAAGTAGCCGCCCTTCACGGCCGGACGGTGACCGGTGTTGCCGCTCTCGAACTTCTCGCCCGACGACCAGGCGGCTTCTTCCGAGAAGATCTGAACACGGCAGCCCGACATGTCGATGTTCCACTCGACGCTGTCGAAGATGAAGAATTCGGGTTCCGGACCAAAGTAGGCGGTGTCGCCCAGGCCGGAGGACTTCAGGTAGGCCTCGGCGCGCTTGGCGATCGAGCGCGGGTCACGGTCGTAGCCCTTGCCGTCCGACGGCTCGACCACGTCGCAGCTGATGACCAGCGTGGTTTCGTCGAAGAACGGGTCGATGAAGGCGGTTTCCGGATCCGGCATCAGCAGCATGTCGGAAGCCTGGATGCCCTTCCAGCCGGCGATCGACGAACCATCAAACGCGTGACCTTCGGTGAACTTGTCTTCGCCGAACGCGCTGATGGGCACGCCGACGTGCTGTTCCTTGCCACGGGTGTCGGTGAAACGGAAGTCGACGAACTTGACTTCCTTTTCCTTGATGATGTCGAGAACCTGCTTCGCGGTGGTCATGAATCTCTCCTACGAGGTATGTATGTGCAACAGTCGGCTTGAAGGGTCACGACGAGCCGCCACCGGTGTCTGGCGACAGCTCCGGCGCAGCCACGGCAAACGACCCTGTCGAGGGTACGCCCTGGCTGCGACTTTTCCTGCTGCGCGGCCTGAAGCAGAACCCGTGCCACGCGATCATTTCAACCTTGTGATTGTGCCACATGCGGGCTTGCGGCCGGTGACATGCACAAAACAGGCGCAGCAATGCACCAATACGGGGATATCGACAAACGCAGCGCACCACTTCGGTGCTTGCCTGCCCACGGGAAAGGCGCGCTATATACTTCTGCCCATTCAATAGATGGGCGCACGCCATGGCAACACTCGGACAAATCCTCGGACTCGCGCGCGAGCGCGCGCAGCAGCTGCAACTGCCCTATGCAGGCGCGGTCACACCGGCCGAAGCATACGAACTGTTGAAACTGGCCCCCGGCGCCCGCATCGTTGACGTGCGCACGTCGGCCGAATGGCAATGGGTGGGCGAGGTGCCGGATTCGGTGCAGATCGAATGGAATATGTCCAACGGTCAGCGCAATCCCGATTTCCTGACCCAGCTGAAGCACCAGGTCGATCCGGAGGCGCTGGTCATGTTCCTGTGCCGCAGCGGCGGACGTTCGCACGGCGCGGCCGCGGCCGCCGCCGAAGCCGGTTACAGCAACGCCTACAACATCCTCGAAGGCTTCGAGGGTGACGCCGACGCCAACGGCCACCGCAATACGGTCGGCGGCTGGCGCAAGGCCGGACTGCCCTGGCACCAGGGCTGAACGCAGTTCAAGGACACCCCATGCAAGTCGCCACCATCAGTTTCGACCGCTTCAACACACTTGCCGACGAACAGGCGCAGGCGCGCATCCTCGCCGCGCGCGAAAAGCTGGGCAAGCGCGCGGTCATCCTCGGTCACCACTACCAGCGCGAGGATGTGTATCGCCACGCCGATCTGACCGGCGACTCGCTCAAGCTGTCGCGTCTGGCCAGCCAGACCGACGCCGAATACATCGTGTTCTGCGGCGTGCACTTCATGGCCGAGGTGGCGGACATCATGTCCAAGCCGGAGCAGATCGCCATCCTGCCCGACCTCGCCGCCGGCTGTTCGATGGCCGACATGGCCAACCTCGCCAAGGTCGAACGCTGCTGGCGCGAACTGCGCGGCCTGCTCGGCGACGACCCGGACAACACCTTCACGCCGGTCACCTACATCAACTCGGCGGCCGATCTGAAGGCCTTCTGCGGCGAGCACGGCGGCATCGTGTGCACCTCGTCGAACTGCGGCAGCATTCTCGAATGGTCGCTGGCGCGGCGCGAGAAGGTGCTGTTCTTCCCCGACCAGCATCTGGGCCGCTGGACTGGCTACAACATGGGCATTCCGCTTGAGGACATGCTGGTGTGGGACCCCGACCTGGAGAACGGCGGCCTCACCGCCGAACAGGTGGCGAAGGCGAAGATCCTGCTGTGGAAGGGTCACTGTTCGGTGCACCAGATGTTCCAGCCCTCGCACATCCTGCGCTGGCGCAACCAGAATCCGGACGGCATCGTCATCTCCCACCCGGAAAGCGCTTTCGAGGTGTGCCGCCAGTCGGATTTCGTCGGCTCGACCGAATACATCTTGAAGACGGTGAAGGCCGGCGCGCCCGGCACCAAGTGGCTGGTCGGCACCGAACTGAATCTGGTGAACCGTCTCGCCGACGAGGTGAAGCACGAGGGCAAGACGGTGCAGTTCATGGCGCCCACCGTGTGCATGTGCTCGACCATGCAGCGTATCGACCCGCAGCATCTGGCGTGGACGCTGGAAAACCTGGTCGAGGGCAATGTCGTGAATCGCATCAGCGTGCCGGCGCACGAAGCCGTGCCCGCCAAGCTCGCGATGGACCGCATGCTGGCCGCCTCGCCATAAGGTCTTCCTCATGGACTGGATGCAGGCCTGGGAACTTGCCAGCTATGTCGTGACGACACTGGGCCTGCCGCTTGCCGTCATCACCTTCATCTATCAGCAGCGGCGCGAGCGCGACAACGAAGACGAAGAGGCGTACCAGATGCTGTCTGACGCCTACATCGACTTCCTGAAGATCGTGCTCGCCAACCCCGACCTGCCGCTGCGCGAGAACCATGCGCCAGAACAGCTCAGCGAAGAGCAGCGCCGGCGCATGCAGACCATCCACCAGATGCTCATTTCGCTGTTCGAGCGCGCCTATCTGGTCGCCTGGACCGACGAGCCCGACGGGCTGGCTGCTCGGCGCTGGGCCTCGTGGGACGACTATATGCGCGAGTGGCTGGCGCGCGACGCCTTCCATGCCGAACTGCTGATGCTGCTGCGCGGCGAGGACCCGGCATTCTGCCGCCACATGTTGAAGCTGGCCGACGAAGTGCGCGGCCACCCGCTCACCTCATGACCGAACTGCGCATCTGCACCTGGAACATCCACAAGGGTTTTTCGCAGTTCAATCGCCGCATGGTGATCCACGAACTGCGCGAGCGCCTGCACGCGTTCGGCGCCGATCTGGTGTTCCTGCAGGAGGTGCAGGGTCAGCACCACGGTCACGCCGAGCGCCACGCGGACTGGCCGACCGAGCCGCAGTACGAATTCCTCGCCGACCAGATGTGGCCGGCCACCGCCTACGGCCGCAACGCGGTCTATGACCACGGCCACCACGGCAACGCCATCCTGTCGCGACACCCGATATCGCAGAGCGGCAACGTCGACGTGTCGGCGCATCGCTTCGAACAGCGCGGCCTGCTGCACTGCGTGATCGAACCGGACGGTGCCCACCGCGTGCACGCGCTGTGCGTACACCTCGGCCTGACCGCGCGCGGGCGACGCCAGCAGTACGCGATGCTGGCCGAGCACATCCGTCGCACCATCCCGGCCGAGGACGGCCTCATCGTCGCCGGCGACTTCAACGACTGGTACAACCGGGCCGAAGAGCAATGGTCGCGTGCACTCGGTCTGCATGAAGCGCACAGCGTGATACACGGCCGCCCCGCGCGCAGCTTTCCCGCCGCCTTTCCGCTGCTGCGGCTGGACCGCATCTATGTGCGCGGCGTCGACGTACGCGAGGTGAAGCTGCACTCCGGTCCGCCCTGGTCGCGCGTATCCGATCACGCCGCGCTGACCGCACGTCTGGTCCTGCCGGCGCGATGACCCGTCTGCTGCCTGGCAACGACATCCAGCTGCTGGTCTGCGGCATGCAGTACTTCCCGGCGCTGGAAGAGGCGATCGACCGCGCGCACAGCGAGATCTTCCTCGAAACCTACATCTTCGACGACGACGACACCGGGCGCCGCATCGCCACGGCACTGGCACGCGCGGCACGACGGGGCGTGCGGGTTCGCGTACTGGTCGACGGATTCGGCGCGCGCGACTTCGAGGACACGCATCAGAGCGCGCTCGAAGCCGCTGGCGTGCATGTGCTGATGTTCCGCCCGGAGGTCGGCCGCATGAGCTTCCGCCGCAACCGACTGCGCCGCATGCACCGCAAGATGGTGGTGGTCGACGCGCAGACCGGTTTCGTCGGCGGCATCAACATCATCGACGACATGCACACGCCCGGTCACACGCCGCCGCGCTTCGATTACGCGGTGCGCGTGCGCGGGCCGCTGGTGGCGCGCATGCATCTCGAATGCCAGAAGCTGTGGGAGCGCGTCGCCTGGGCGACGCTGCAGTTCCGGCCACGCCTGCCGCGCACCAGCCGCTACGCCAACCGTCACACCGGGAAGATGCGTGCGGCGCTGCTGGTGCGCGACAACCTGCGCCACCGGCACGACATCGAGAACGCCTACCTGCAGGCGATAGACGGCGCCTTCGAGGAGGTGCTGATCGCCAACGCCTACTTCCTGCCCGGTCGCCGCTTCCGTCAGGCCTTGATCGCCGCCGCCGCGCGCGGCGTCAAGGTGACGCTCATCCTGCAGGGGCGTGTCGAGTACGCGCTGCTGCATTACGCCTCGCAGGCGCTGTATGGCTCGCTGCTGTCGCAGGGCATACGCATTTTCGAGTACCGGCGCAGCTTCCTGCACGCCAAGGCGGCGGTGGTCGACCAGCACTGGGCAACCGTCGGCTCCAGCAACATCGACCCCTTCAGCCTGATGCTGGCGCGCGAAGCCAATATCGTCGTGCACGACATCGGCTTCGCCAACGAACTGCGGCAGAGCCTGCGTGCCGCCGCCCGCCACGGCGGGCGCGAACTGCGGCATCGCCAATGGAAGACCCGCCCGCTGCACGAGCGGCTGCTGCGCTGGATCGCCTACGGCATGGTGCGGCTGATGATCGGTCTGGCCGGCGAACGGGTGAGCCGGCACATGCTGCGCAAGAAATAGCGCGCTTTCAGCATGATTTCAGCTTCGTTCCCTACACTGGGGACATGAACCTGAAACGCATCGCACTGTTCGTACTGCTGCCCGTCACCGCCGTCGTATCCGCCGCCGGTATCGCGCTGCTGCACGCGCCCGACACGCTGGCCGGCGAAGACCACCTCAAGGCGCGCGCACTGAGCCAGCGCGGCGACATCCTGCCGCTGGAGAAGATCGCCGAACGCGCCCGCGCGGAAAAGCCGGGCAAGCTGATCGATATCGAACTCGAACAGAAGAAGGGCATCTGGGTGTATGAAGCCGAGATACTCGACGACGCCGGTCGCGTGTGGGAACTGAAGCTGGATGCACGCACCGGCGCACTGCTGGAAATGGAGCAGGACGACTGACATGCGCCTGTTGCTGGCCGAAGACGACGAAACACTGGTTGCCGGACTGAAGCCGC
Source organism: Methyloversatilis sp. NSM2 (assembly GCF_038066675.1). NCBI lineage: Bacteria > Pseudomonadati > Pseudomonadota > Betaproteobacteria > Nitrosomonadales > Sterolibacteriaceae > Methyloversatilis > Methyloversatilis sp. NSM2. The sequence goes on along the minus strand of NZ_JBBUKV010000001.1, from coordinate 48,678 downwards.
TGCTCGAACGCGCCGGCTACGCGGTCGACGTCGCGACCGACGGCGTGTTCGCGCAGCTGTCGGCGGAAGCCATCGACTACGACCTCGTGATACTCGATCTCGGTCTGCCGCGGCGCAACGGTGTCGACGTGCTGCGCCAGTGGCGCGACGCGCGGCGCGCGATGCCGGTGGTGGTGCTGACCGCGCGCGACACCTGGCAGGAAAAGGTCGAGGTGCTCAACGCCGGCGCCGACGACTATGTCTGCAAGCCCTTTCACAGCGAGGAACTGCTGGCGCGCATCGCCGCCGTGCTGAAGCGCAGCGCGGCGCGCCGCACGCCGGGCCCGCTCGTGCGCGGCCCACTGCGGCTCGATGAAGCGACGCAGAGCGCCGCACTCGATGGCGGCGCGCTGATAGAACTGAGCAGCATCGAGTTCCGCCTGTTGCGCTGCTTCATGCTGCACGCCGGCCAGGTGCTGTCGCAACAGCGCCTGAACGAACATCTGTACGACCACGCCACCGATCACGACAGCAATGTGATCGAGGCCCACATCACGCGCTTGCGCCGCAAGATAGGCCGCGACTGGATACAGACGCGGCGCGGTCAGGGCTATGTGTTCGACGCTCCGGAGGCGCAGTGAAGTACGCGCTGCGCACCCGTCTTGCCGCCGGCCTGGCGATCAGTTTCGTCATGCTGGCCGGCCTGCAGTGGCTGCTCGCCGGCATCGCCATCGAACGCCTGCTCAAGGCGCAGCTGGCGCAGCGACTGGAGCGCGACGCCGAGAACCTGCTGGCCGCACTCGACGGCGAAGCCGGCGCACCGCTGCAGCTCGACGACGCGCGCGTGGGCGGCGAATACCGACAGCCCTTCTCCGGTCATTACTTCCGCATCGTGATCGACGGCGGTGACGACATTTCGTCGCGCTCGCTGTGGGACGACACGCTGGCCCTGCCGGCCGCCGGCAGCGAACGCATCGCGCAGAGCGAGGCCGCCGGCCCGCAGGGGCAATCGCTGTGGCTGCTGTCGGCGCGCTACGAAAAGCGCGGCCAGTCGGTACGCATACTGGTGGCCGAAGACCTGTCGGCGCTGCGCGCCGGGCTGCGCGAGTGGCATCTTCTTTATGGCGTGCTGACGCTCGCTGTGGTCGCGCTCGTGCTGGCCGTGCAGCAGTGGGTGGTGCGCCGTTCGCTGGCGCCGCTCGATACGCTGCGCGCCCAGATGCAGGCGCTCGAACGCGGCGAGCGCGAGCGCCTCGACGTCGCGCTGCCGGACGAGATCGCGCCGCTGGTCGATCAGTTCAACACGCTGCTCGGCATGCTGCTGCGCCGCTCGCAGCGCTCGCGCGACGCGCTCGGCAACCTGGCGCACGCGCTGAAAACGCGCCTGGCGGTACTGCTGCAGGTCGCCGAGTCGCCGGCGATGGCGGCCCACCCCGAACTGCAGCAGCGCATGACCGACAGCACCGAACTGATGCGCCGCGCCATCGAGCGCGAGCTGCGGCGCGCCCGGCTGATGGGCGGCACCCACCCGGCCCGGCGCAGCGACCTGCGCGATGCCGCCGGACGGCTGGCGGCCACGCTGGCCATCCTGCACGGCGAACGGTCGCCGGACATTGCGCTCGACATGGCCACCGACATCACGCTGGCGATGGACGCGGAAGACCTGATGGAGCTGCTCGGCAACCTGATGGACAACGCCTGCGCCTGGTGCCGCAGCCGCGTGCGACTGTCGGTCGAACGTGGCGCCGACCTCAAGCTGGTGATCGAGGACGACGGCCCGGGCTGCGCGCCCGAACAACTCGAATCGCTCAGCGCGCGCGGCTTCCGCGCCGACGAGACGAAACCGGGCCACGGCCTCGGCCTGTCCATCGTGCGCGACCTGGTCGACAGCTATGGCGGCGCACTCGAGTTCGGACCGTCACCGGTCCTCGGCGGACTGCGCGTCACCGTGCATCTGCCGGCACGCATGGCGCTTGATGCGCCCTCAACCGAAGGAGAACGGACATGAAGAAAGCCCTGATCGCGACAACCACCCTGCTCGCCGCCCTGCTCACGCCGCCGGTCTTCGCCGACGACGACGATCTGCCGAAGATGCGTGCCATCGCCGAGGCGATGAAGCTGATTTCGCTGGAGGAGGCGACCGCCAAGGCGCTCGCCGCCAAGCCGGGCACGGTGATCGAAGCCGACCTCGAACGCCGCTTCATGAGCGACGACTACGACTACGAGTTCGAACTGATAGACACCGCGGGCAAGGAATGGGACGTGCACATCAACGCACGCGACGGTTCGGTGCGCTCGATGCGGCGCGACTGGTTCGACTGAGCGCTCGACCGGCGGGCGGACGTCCTGCCGCAGTGCACGCTGACCGGCCGTATGCGCTGGCGCACAATACCGGTTTTCAACGCAGGCTCCGAAACCGATGAACGCGCCCACCGATACCCTCACCCACTGGATAGACGGCCAGCGCAGCGCGCTGGACAGCACGCGCAGCGCCGACGTGTTTGACCCGGCGCACGGGCGGGTGGCGCGGCAGGTGCTGCTGGCCTCGGACGCCGACGTCGGCCGTGCAGTCGCCAGTGCCGCTGCCGCCCAACCGGCCTGGGGCGCACTGGCACCGCAACGACGGGCACGCGTGCTGTTCCGGATGAAGGAACTGGTCGAGCGGCACAGCGCCGACATCGCGCGACTGATCACACGCGAGCACGGCAAGACCTTCCCGGACGCGCAGGGCGAGGTGCAGCGCGGGCTGGAAGTGATCGAATTCGCCTGCGGCATTCCGCAGTTGCTCAAGGGGCAATACTCCGATCACGTCGGCGGCGGCATCGCCAACTGGAGCCAGCGCATGCCGCTCGGTGTGGTCGCCGGCATCACGCCGTTCAACTTCCCCTTCATGGTGCCGATGTGGATGGCGCCGGTGGCGCTGGCCTGCGGCAACAGCTTCATCCTGAAGCCGTCGGAACGCGACCCGTCGCCGTCGCTGCTGACCGCCGAACTGTTCCGCGACGCCGGCCTGCCGGACGGCGTGTTCAACGTGCTGCAGGGCGACCGCGTCGCGGTCGATGCGCTGCTCGCGCACCCGGACGTGCGCGCGGTGAGTTTCGTCGGCTCAACCCCGATCGCCCGCCACATCTTTGAAACCGCAGCGAGGCACGGCAAGCGCGCACAGGCGCTGGGTGGCGCCAAGAACCATATGGTGGTGATGCCGGATGCCGACCTCGACCAGGCGGCCGACGCGCTGATCGGTGCCGCCTACGGCTCCGCTGGCGAACGCTGCATGGCGATCTCGGTCGCGGTCGCGGTCGGCGACATCGCCGACGCTCTGGTCGAGGCAGTGCGCACGCGCGCGCAGAAGCTGAACATCGGCGACGGCGAAGCCGACGGCACCGACATGGGTCCGGTGGTGACCGCCGCCCACCGAGAACGCATCGTGTCGCTGATCGACGCCGGCGTGGCCGAGGGCGCGCAGCTGGTGCTCGACGGTCGCCGTCACACGGTGGCCGGCCGCGAACAGGGATACTTCCTCGGCGCCACGCTGTTCGATCGCGTCACGCCGGCGATGCGCATCTGGAAGGAAGAGATCTTCGGCCCGGTGCTGTGCGTCGTCCGCGCCGCAAACCTGGCTGATGCGATCGCGCTGGTGAACAGTCACGAGTATGGCAACGGCGTGTCGCTCTACACGCGCGACGGCGCCGCCGCACGCGAATTCGGCCAGCGCATCGAAGCGGGCATGGTAGGCATCAACGTCCCGATCCCGGTGCCGATGGCCTGGCATTCCTTCGGCGGCTGGAAGCAGAGCCTGTTCGGCGACCTGCACGCCTACGGCGAAGAAGGCGTGCGCTTCTACACCCGCTACAAGAGCATCATGCAGCGCTGGCCGGACAGTGGCTCGAAGGGGCCGGAATTCGTGATGCCGGTGAACTGAGCGCTCAGGCCGGCGCGTCAGGCGGCGCCGCGCGCCAGCAGCGCGGTCGCCTCGTCCGCTGGCATCGGTTTGCCGAACAGATAGCCCTGACCGATGCGGCAGCCCTGTTCGCGCAGGAAGGCCAGCTGGTCTTCGGTTTCGACGCCCTCGGCGACGGCCTCGATGCGCAAGGAACCGGCCATCGCGAGTATGCAGGCGCAGATGGCGGCGTCATCGGCGTCGTGGCCGATGTCGCGCACGAAGGACGCGTCTATCTTCAGCACGTCGATCGGAAAGCGCCTGAGGTAGGCGAGGCTGGAATAGCCGGTGCCGAAATCGTCGATGGCGACCGCGACGCCCAGCCGCTTGAGGTCACCGAGCAGCTTCACCGTCTGGCCGATGTTGTGCATCAGCATCGATTCGGTCAGTTCCAGTTCGAGATTGCGCGGCGACAGGCCGCTGCGCTCGAGTTCGCGCGACACGGTGCGCACGATGTCGCTGCCGACGAACTGCCGCGCCGACACATTGACCGCGACCCGCAGTTCCGGGTCGAAGCGTTCCGCCCACAGCTTGCCCTGCTCGCAGGCTCGGCGCAGCACCCACTGTCCGAGTGGCACGATGAGGCCTGTTTCCTCGGCCAGCGGTATGAAGTCGAGTGGCGATACCAGCCCGCGTTCCGGATGGCGCCAGCGCACCAGGGCCTCGAAGCCGATGACGCGGCGCCCGTTCAGCAGATCGACCTGCGGCTGGAAATGCAGTTCGAACTGCTGCTGCGCCAGCGCCGTATGCAGATCGGCTTCGAGGCGCAGCACACCGGAGGCGGCGTTCTGGTCCGGCTCGTGAAAACGGATCGTGTTCCGCCCCGCCTGCTTGGCCCGGTACATCGCGGCGTCGGCATGACGCAACAGCGTCGCGACGTCACGGCCGTCGCGCGGAAACACCGCCACACCCATGCTGGCGGTGCAATGGATGTCGTGATTCCGTATCGACACCGGCGGCGCCAGCGCGCCCAGCATCTGTTCGCACACGGCCTGTGCGTCCTGCGCCTGGCGGATCTCCGGCAGCAGCACGACGAACTCGTCGCCGCCCAGGCGGGCCACCGTGTCGCTGGCGCGCACCCGCTGCGACAGGCGCCGCGACAGCACGCGCAGCAGTTCGTCGCCGGCGTCGTGCCCCATGCTGTCGTTGACGATCTTGAAGCGGTCGAGGTCGATGAACACGACCGCCATCATCGCCTCCGTGTCGATCGCGGCGTCGATCGCCTTCTGCAGCCGCTCGTTCAGCAGGATGCGGTTGGGCAGGCCGGTCAGCACGTCGAAGTGGGCCGCCTGGCGCAGCTTGGCTTCGCTGCTGCGCTGCTGCGTCACGTCGCGGGCGATGCCGTCGAGGCGGATGCGGGCGCCGTGCTCGTTGAACACCACGCGCGCGCGATCAAGTATCCAGCGCACTTCGCCGTCAGGCCGGACGACGCGGTATTCGGTGGTCAGGCTGCCGCTGGTGGTCGCCTCCTTCAGCGAGCGCAGCATGCGTTCGCGGTCGTCCGGGTGAACCATGTCCAGCCAGTCGACCTCACTGCGGAGGAAGGCCTCGGCGCTCACGCCGTAGATGGTTTCGGCCGACGGGTTCAGGTAGACCAGCTTCTGCGACGGCAGCTCGATCGACCAGATGATGTCTTCCAGCGTGGCCAATATGCTGTGCAGCCGCAGTTCGCTCTCGCGCAGCTTCTGCCGTTCCGCGCGCAGCGCACGAGCGGTGGCCGACTTGGTGAGCTCACGGTCCACCACGGCGCCGAGGCGCAGCAGGTTCTGTTTGAGCAGATAGTCCTGCGCGCCGGCGCGCATGGCGTCGACGGCGACCGCCTCGCCGATGCCGCCCGACACCAGGATGAAGGGCAGGTCAGGCTGCATGCGCCGGACCACGGCCAGCACGTCCAGACCGTCGCAGTCCGGCAGCACGTAGTCGGAAATCACGATGTCCCAGTGCCGCTCGCGCAGCGCCGCTTCGAGCGCGGCCACGCTGTCTACGCGGCAGTGTTCGACGGCAAAGCCCGCGGCGCGAAGCTTGGCCAGCACCAGCAGTTCGTCGACCGGGTTGTCCTCGACGATGAGCGCGCGCAGCCGTCTCGCGATGACGCCTGCGTCGCGAGACGGTGGATACTCAACATCACGGCCATGCAAGGGGGGCATCGATGCCAGCCTTGGTTCGACAATGGTCCGTTAACGGCGGACAGTGTCCTTGCTTGAACCCTGACTGAACGACGCACGGGTGGGTGGGCTACACCGCCCTACTCGATCAGCAGCGTCGGCAACCAGTGCGACCTCGGGTCACCCGCGCTCAGGTCGGCGTCACGCAGCGGCCGCGTACGCCGTTCCGCCGGCACGCTGTCCGGTGTGATGAAGGGGTCCATATCGACGTCGTGCACCCGACCTTCGATGCGCTCGCCAACCACCTTCATACGATAGTACACACCGTTGAACGGATCGATGTGCAGCGAGGCCGGCGCGGTGCGCATGAACATCAGCGCGTATTCCAGCGGCACCAGATCGCCCGCGCTGACCACCTGCGGCTCACGTTCGACCGGAAAGCTGCACAGGCGCTGTGTCGGCCCGGTCAGACAGCGGAAGGGTCGCATCGCGAGGAAGTACTCTTCCAGCCGCGAGTCCAGCGTCACCTTGAAGGAGGAGCGGCCGTCGCCCAACGGTGCAAACACCACCTGACCGATCACTTCGCGCCCTCCGCTGGCATTGGTGAGCACGATGGATCTAACGCCGGACAAGGGATCGGCCTGCGCGGGCAGCGCACTCATCAGCGCGCACAGCACCGTCGCAATCACCGCTTTGCTCGATTTCATCTTTGCCTCTCGTCGTCAGGAGGTTTCAGTTCGGCTCACCCGTGGTGCCTCGCGGCCGGCCGGAAACTGCCACGAGTATGACCGGTCGACAGCCCAAGTCCTTACTTTGGCTCGCCGCCCATGAACAGACGTCACGCCCTCCAGGCGCTCGGCTGCCTGATGCTGCGACCGACCGGCGCGCGCGCCGGCAACGGAATCGCGCTGGACGCGCTGCGCTCGGGCGGCGCCCTGCTGCTGCGTCATGCGCTGACGGAACCCGGCATAGGCGATCCGCAGGGCTTTCGCCTCGATGACTGCAGCACGCAGCGCAACCTGTCCGCAGGCGGCCGAGCGCAGGCTCGCGCGGCAGGCGAGGCGCTACGGGCGCGCGACGTGAAGATGGACGCGGTGTACAGCAGCGCTTGGTGCCGCTGCATCGATACCGCGAAGGAGATGTTTCCGGAACTGCAGGTGGAGGTGTTGCCGGCGCTGAATTCCTTCTTCGCAGGCCAGGGCGACCGCGAGCGGCAGACGGCGGCGCTGCGCCAGTGGATCGCGGCGCTCGACGACGGACTGCGGGTGGCGCTGGTGACGCATCAGGTGAACGTGCTGGCGCTGACCGGCGACAACCTCGCGATGGGCGAGGCCATTGTCGTGCAGCCGGACCGCCGTGGCGGCGTGCGCACCGCCGGCCGGCTGGCACTGTGAGGCGCGGGCGGCGGATCAGTACTTTCCGGCCTTCACCGCGGCGAAGTGTTCGTCATAGCGGAACACGAAATCCTTGTCCTTCAGTGGCGCATGGCAGCCGCGACAGGTGTCGTACTTCGCGTCGCCATTCAGCTCGCCATTGCCCTTGAACGCGGAATAGATCCAGTTGCCGTTGCGCTGCGCCTCCGGCACGTCGACGCCCCAGCCGGCGTTCTTGCCCATGACGAACACGGCGGCCAGCTTGTCCTTCACCAGCTTGCCGTCGGCGCCCTTGACCGCCTTGCCGTCAGCATCGAGCTTGATCGACCAGTTCTCCATCACGAACACCGACCCGTCCGGGAAGCCCTTCTCGGCGCTGCCCTTCTTCGCATCCGCGTTCATGTAGATGTCGCGTATCTGTTTGACGTCCTCGCGCTGCACGGCGGTCAGGAAAGCGGGCCAGGACTTGTAGTCGGCGGGCAGCGGCAGCTGGCCGTCGTCGAGCCGGGCGACCGGCGTGCTGCCCATCTGGCTGCAGCCGGCGACCAGCGTCCCGAAAACGATTGCGGACAGCAGATTCTTCTTCATCGGATAACTCCTCGCATGGCACGGGTGGTTGAACGGGTGCCCGCGCTGCATCGCATCTGCAGCGTCGGCACCCTGCGTGCCCTGTCTACGCGCGGGAGGCGTTTCCGGATGCAGTCGAGGTCGGGGAAATCTGCGCACGACGTCGACGCAGGCCTTCGACCGACAGCAGCAGCAGGCCGACGCCGATCAGCAGCATGCCGGTCAGTTCGTTCGCCAGTGGCCGCTCGCCCAGCTGCAGCGCCGCCGCCAGCACGCCGATCACCGGCGTCAGCAGTGACACCATGCTGGTGGTGCCGGCCGACAGCCGGCGCAGCGCGTACAACCACAGCAGCCAGGCCAGTGCGTTCGCCAGCACGATGTTGAAGCCGAGCGCGCCGATCAGCGACGGTGTCCAGTTCGCTTCGCGCGCCGGCCAGAACAGCGCGACGGCGACCAGCGGCAGCGAACCGAACAGCATCTGCCAGGCGGTCATCGACAGCAGGTCGATGTCCGGCGCACGGATCTGCAGACGCTTGGCGACGATGACCGCCAGCGCCCACAGCGCGCCGGCACAGGTGGCCAGCGCCATGCTGGTCAGGTCACCACCCAGGTGCGCCGGATCGAGGATGAACAGCAGGCCGGCCAGCGTGGCGACCGCCGACGGCCACTGCCAGCCATGCAGCCGCTCGCCCAGCAGCGGCCAGGCGAACACCATGACCCAGAAGGGCATGGTGTAGGTGAGCACCGCCGTCTTGCCGGCGCCGCCACTGACCAGCGCGAGGATGATCAGCCCGGTGAAGCCGGTGGTCTGCAGCACACCCATCGTCGCCACCCAGGGCAGGTGCTGCGGCCGGAAGGGCCGGCGCAGCACCACCATCAACGCGAACAGGCTCAGCGCGCCACCGAAGGTGCGCCAGGCGCCGAACTGGAAGGCGTCCATGTCGACCAGCGCGATCTTCATGACCACCCAGTTGTAGCCCCAGATCACCGCCAGCAGCAGCAGGGCGGCGACCGCGCGCAGCGACGGCGAGCGTGTGTTCATGCCGGTACTCCTCAGTTCCAGGTATGGGTCAGCGCGCGCCAGTTGCCATCCGGCTGGCGGCGATAGACCACGGTGATGTGGCCGGAGAAGGTCTGCAATTCGCCGTCGGCGTTCTTCGCCTGCGCGCTCCAGCGGCCGCGCTGGGTCGCGAGCGCGTCGTCGCCGGCCACCGCGTGCAGTTCGATGCGGTGATTGTGGATGCCACTTGCGATGGCACCGGCAAACAGCGCCTGGATGGCCGCCGGGCCGATGGCCGCATCGCCGCCGGCCGGCAGCACGGCCGCTTCGGCGTCGTACAGCGCGGCGACGGCTGCGGCGTCGCCGCGGTTGAAGGCGGCGTCCCAGCGGGTGTTGATGTCGGTGATGGCGTTCTGAAGTGCGCTCTGGGTCATTTCAATATCCTTTCGGTTCGCAGGGTTGATACGGAGGCTAACTATTCAGGCAAATTTTTTTCGCAGCTCAGGCGAATGCATCGAGTCCGGCATGCACGGCACCCAGCATCGACTGCAGCAGCACGCGCTGGTTCTCGTCCAGCCCGGCCATCAGCGTGCGCACCCGCCGGTAGTAATCCGGCATCACGGTATCCAGCACGCCCTGCCCCGCCGGCGTCAGCCGCACCGTGGTGCGCCGCCGGTCGGCGGTGTCGAACACCCGTTGCACGAGCCCGTCGCGCTCCAGTCCGTCGATCAGACCGGTCATCGTCGCCCGCGTCACGCCAGCCTTTTCCGCCAGCACCGACGGCGACGATTCCAGCGTTTCCTCGCGGAACAGCAGGATGAGCACCCACCAGCGCCCCTGCAGCAGCCCGTGCCGCGCAAGGAAGGCATCGAGCGCCTGCGACAGCTCGGTCGCCGTACGCAGCAGCGTCAGAAAGCCGGTGACGGCGCTGACATCGGCGTCCGGATAGCGCTGCGCGAAGCGACGCAGGATGTCGGGGGTCGGAAGATCGCGTACCTGAAGCATGTACGGAACAATATCATAAGCCTCCTAACCATAGCAACACGCGCAAGTCGGGAAACCCGGTGCGATGACAGCACGGGACAAAAGAGTTCACTTCGCGGCAGCATTTTCGTGATAATTAACGAGAATCATTCTCGAACTCATTAAAACAAATAGCCATGACTGCCCGAACCCATCCTCAGCGCCTCCACCTGCTTGCCGCTGCGATCGCCGCGCTGCTCCCCCCGCTCGCCTCTGCCGACGAGGCGGTCGCAACACTGCCTGCCGTACGCGTCGACGCCGCTGGCGACGTCGGCTTCACGGCGCGCAAGGCAAGCAGCAGCACCTTGAAGTCCGACTTGCCGCTGAACGAGACCGCACAGTCGGTCACCGTCGTGACACGCGAACAGATGGACGCACGCGGCGTGCAGTCGCTGACCGACGCGCTGCAGGGCGTGGCCGGCGTGGTGTCCGGCTACTACGGGCGCCGCGGCTGGGACGACTTCATCATCCGCGGCCAGCGCGCGACCGAATCGGTCTACGTTGATGGCCTCAGGGTGGAGATGGATGCACGGGTCGCACAGGAAACCTTCGGCGCTGAGCGCATCGAGGTGCTGAAGGGCCCGGCCTCGGTGAACTTCGGTCTGGTGCAGCCGGGCGGCATGGTCAACATGGTGAGCAAGCGGCCGCGGGCGGAGGCATTCACCGAGGTCGCCGTCACCGGCGGCAGCGACAACTTCCGCCAGTTCACTTTCGACTTCGGGCGCCCGCTGTCCGACACCGGCCGCAGCGCACTGCGCATCAACGGCCTGATGCTCAACAGCGACGACCCGACAGACTTCGTCTATTACAAGAACCGCTGGATCGCGCCGTCGATGTCGCTCGACCTCGGCACGCGCACCGACTTCACGATACTGACCAGCTTCCAGACGCGCGAGTACGTCCGGCAGCAGGGGCTGCCGGTGCGCGGCTCGGTACTGCCGAACCCGAACGGCCGCGTGGACCGCAGCCTGTTCATCGGCGAACCGGGCTTCGGGCCCTATGAAGCAAGCCAGGCGCGCATCGGCTACTCGCTGGAACACCGATTCGACAGCGGCTGGACGCTGCGCCAGAACTTCCGCTGGCAGGACTACGACATGGACGGGCGCCTGGTCGCCGTCGCCGGATCGGGTCTGCAGGCGAACAATCGGCTGCTGAACCGCCAGGGCACGCTGCAGGATTTCCGCGGCCATGGCTACGGCCTCGACACGCACCTGACACGCGCCTTCGACATCGGCGCCACGCGCCATACCTTATTGGCTGGCGTGGACACCAACCGTCACGCCAAACGCGAGACGACGACCCGGTGCACCGTCGCCGCGCTGAACGTCTATACACCGGTCTATGGCGCGACAGTCAATTGCGGCAGCACGCCGCTGACCGATCTCGACGAAACCATCCGCTACACCGGCTTCTACCTGCGCGACCAGGTACGCCTGACCGACAGGCTGAATGCGTCGGTCACGCTGCGCCGTGACTGGGCCTCGGTCGATTCGACCAATGTGCTCACCGGCACCTCGATCACCGACGAGAACTACGCAACCACCACCGGCAGTGCCGGCCTGATCTGGGAAGTGATCGACGGCGTATCGCCGTACGTGAGCTACGCCGAATCCTTCCTGCCGCAGGGCGGGTATTCGGTGAGCGGGCAGGCGGTGAAGCCGGAAAGCGGCAAACAGACCGAAGTCGGCGTCAAGTTCAGCTTCGCGCAGGGGCGCATCCAGGCGACCGTCGCCCACTTCGATCTTGAACGACAGGACGTGCGCGCGAGCGACGCCTCGAACCCGGGCTTCTACATCCTGATCGGCGAGCAGCGCACGCGCGGCTACGAACTCGAACTGCTGGCCGACCTGCGCAACGGCTGGAACCTGTCGGCCGCCTACGCCAACACCGATGGCGAAGTGGTGCGTGACGTCATTGCTGCCAACGTCGGCAAGCCGCTCGACAACGTGCCGCGGCACAGCGCCTCGCTGTGGGCACAGTACCGCGTGCGCAGCGGCGCACTGACCGGCCTCGGCCTCGGTGCCGGGCTGCGCTACGAGAGCGAAAAGCAGGGTTACAGCTTCGCCTACACGATTCCCGACTACACCGTGTTCGACGCAAGCGTGAGCTATATCGGCCAGGGTTACCGGCTGAGCGTGATCGCGAAGAACCTGTTCGACCGCGACTACTTCGCCGGCGGCCTCAACAACAACGTCATTCCGCTCGGCGACCCGCGCCGCGTGCTGGCGTCGGTCACGCTGGACTTCTGAGTGTGGCTTCGCAACGCACGCTCACCCTGCTGTTTGCGGTGCACTCGTGGGCCGGCATCGTCACCGGCGTACTGCTGTTCGTGATCTGCATGTCCGGCGCGCTGGCAGTGTTCAAGCACGAGATCGACCTGTGGGGCAATCCGTCGCTGCGCAACCTCGAGCACGCGCAGTCGCCGGTCGGGCCGCAGGCCGTCTTGGCGGCCGTGCAGAGCGCGTTGCCCGGCAGCAAGGTCGAGAACATCGTGCTGCCGACCGCCACCAGTCCGGCCTACTTCGCGCAGGTGCGACACGACGACGGTCTGCGCAGCAAGATCGCTGTCGATGCCGGCAGCGCCGCCGTCATCGGCCCGGTGGACAGCGAACTGGGACAGTTCGTGCGCATGCTGCACGTGTTCCTGTTCTTTGCGCCGCGCTGGATCGTCGGCTTTCTCGGTGCCGTCATGCTGGTGCTGGCACTGAGCGGCATCGTGATCCACCGCAAGATCATGCGCGAGCTGTTCACGGTGCGCTGGCGCCGCAGCAGCCGGCTGGCGGCGTCCGACCTGCACAAGGCGTCCGCCATCTGGGGCCTCGCCTTCCATCTGCTCATCGCTTTCACCGGTTGCTGGCTCGGCCTCGCACCGGTGTTCGAACAGAGCTGGCGTTACCTCAGCGGCGGCGCCGACCCCGCAGTCGCGCTGCCGAAGGACGCGCGCAAGCAGCCCATGCAGTCGCTGGATACCCTGCTGCTGCAGGCGCGTCGAGACCTGCCCGGTCTGGATCCGGAAACGATCTCGCTGCGCAACGTTCAGCGCGCCGACGCCATCGTCACCATCTCCGGCGACCTGCCACAGCATCTGATCAGCAGCGCCCGCGTCAGCTACGCCGGTGCCGACGGCCGCACGCTGGATCTGCGTGACCCGCGCCAGCGCGGATTCTGGAGCCGCTTCGACGGCTGGATGGAGCCGCTGCACTTCGGCGATTTCGGCGGCCTCATGCTGAAGGCGCTGTATTGCGTGCTCGGTCTGAGCGCTGCCGGCCTGGCCATCAGCGGTACCGTGATCTGGGCCGACCGACGTCGTCAGCAGCACCGCTCGGGCGACGCCGCCCGCAGTCCGACCATGACCGGAGAACGCCTTGTTTGACCGCATCATGGCGGCACTGCTGACCGCCGCACCGACTGCGCTGCTGCTCTGTGCCGCGACCAGCCTGTGGCTCGGCCGCCGTCTCGAACTGCTGCCAGGCAATCAGGGCCTGGGCCCATGGCTGTTCATCCTGTTCTGGCTGCTGCTGACGACGCTGACTGCGCGGGCCACACAGCCCGTTGCGGTCTGGCGGCGCGGCCTGTACGGCAACGCCGTCGGCAGCGCGACGGTCGCACTGAGCGGCCTGCTGCAGCATGCGCCGCAGGCCGGCGCCATGGCCGCTGCCTGTGCCGCAACGGCACTGGCCTGCTCCGCTGGCGCAATGCTGCTGCCCCGCGCGGGTACTGCATCCGCGCGCGCGCCCGCCAGAGCACACCGCACCACCCTGCTGCGTCGCTGCATGAACGGCCTGCCCTGGTGGGTGCTCGCAGCCTGTTTCGTCGAAAGCTTCCACATTGCCCAGACCGGCGGCGACGGCCGCGGTGCCGGTCACACCGGCATGCTCCTCGCCTTCTTCGTGCTGCTGCCGGCGCTGTCCCTGGTCACCTGGTTCCGCGGCCCGGCCCGGATCGCGTGGTTGATCGGCAGCGCCCTGCTCGGCTGGCTCGCACTCGCCGTCGATCGCCCGGTGCTGGCCGCGCTGGCGCTGACGGCGCTGCTGTGCGCGCGCCCCTTGGGCGGACGGACACTGCCCTCGACAGGCGCGGCCACATGATCGCCGGCTTGACCGAATGCGGACTCGCGCTGACCGGCGCGGTACCGGTGGCCGCACTGTTCGCCGCCGGCAACGCACGCGCCGCCGCCGACGCTGCGCCGCCGCGCTGGCTGATCGAACACGGTCGGCAACTGGCGCTGGCGAGCGCACTGGTGCAACTGCTGCTGGCGATGGCGAGCAGTGGCCCGATGGCCGGCAGCGTGCTGGTGCTGACGGCCTGGATGGTCGGCGGCAGCCTGTTCGTTCCCCTGGTGAATGCGTGGCCTGCGGTCACGCTCAGGTCCTCGGCAGCGCTGGCCGCTGCCGGCGCGTTGATGGCGCTGACGGGTGCGCTCGGCTGAGGCGGCGCTGTTCGGCCCCGCGCGCTTCGGCTAGCATGAAGATCGAGTGCCGCATGCCGGTCGGGCATGCGAGCGCGACGCCCGATAACCGAAGCGATGCCCACGCCATGGACCTGACCGAAGCCATTGCCGCCGCCGCCGGCCTCGCCTGGGCCAGCGGCCTGCGGCTGTACGCCGTCATCTTTCTCGCCGGTCTGGCGGGGCGGATGGAATGGGTCGAACTGCCCGGCGAGCTGGACGTGCTGGAACACCCGCTGGTGCTGGCCGCCGCCGGTTTCATGCTGTGCGTCGAGTTCTTCGCCGACAAGGTGCCGGCGCTGGACAGCCTGTGGGACGGGCTGCACACCTTCATCCGCATTCCGGCCGGCGCACTGCTTGCCGCCTGGGCACTGGCCGATCAGAGCACACCGGTGGTGCTGGCTGGCGCGCTGCTCGGCGGTACGCTGACCGGCGCCACTCACCTGACCAAGGCCGGGAGCCGGGTGGCGATCAATGCCTCGCCGGAGCCGGTCAGCAACGTGCTCGCCTCGACCAGCGAGGACGGCCTCGCGGTCGGCGGGCTGTGGCTGGCCTTCGCCTACCCGGTGTTCTTCCTGGTGCTGCTCGCCTTCTTCGTGCTGCTCATGCTGTGGCTGCTGCCGCGCGTGTGGCGCTTCCTGACCGGATTGCTGTCCTGGGTGGCGGGCAAGCAGGCGCCCGGTTGACCTGCATCAGCCCGTCATGACCCGGCCGGCGCTTCAATGACGAAAACACGTCGAAAGGGAGGGAATCATGAAAGCGCTGTCCGATCTGCTGTCGACCGACTACGGGCTGATGAGCCTGGTGGTGATCGCCATCGTCATCTTCATGAGCATCTGGTTCGGCCGCTTCTTCAAGCGGCACATGGACGAGGATGCGGCCGCGGCGGCCAAGGCCGAACAATCCGGCCGACCGGCGCCGTGAGCGCGCCCGCGTTCAGCGGGTAAGCACCTTCCACACGAGGCCGACGCCGGCCACCAGCAGATCGGCCACGTCCAGGCCGCCGGCATCGCGAGCGCCTTCGATCTGGCGCTGCCGGTCGGCGCGGGCGCGTGTGCGCTCGCTCTCGACAATGGCGTCGGCCATCGACACCGGGTCGCGCGTGGTGCGCTTCACTTCCGCCTGGTGGTAGCCCTTCAGCGCATTTTCGACGGCATCCGGATCGAGCAGCGAAAAGGCCGAGCGGCAGTGCGGGCAGGCGTGGTCCTTGCGGATGTCGACCGGCGCCCCGCAGCCGGTGCAGTAGATGGCGCCGACCCGCTTCGCCAGGTCGGCGATTTCGGCCATCGTCATCTGCCGCACGAAGCCCTTCTCGACCATGAAGGACGAAAAGCTGCTGTAGCGACCGTGCTTCTCCGGGCAGCGGTAGGTCATGTAACGCCCGCTGCGCACCAGGTCGTAGCCCTTGTCGAGCTTGCGGCTGCAGCGCGGGCAGGCCATCACGTTGGCGACCGGATGCTGCATTTCGTCGCGGTGCGCGTGCAGTTGCTTGAACAGTTCGTTGACCGAGCCCGGCGACAGCTGCAGGTTCTCGAAAGTGTCGAACCAGATACCCTGGCAGTGCCAGCAGATGTCGAGCTCCATGTCCTCGCCGCCGTGATTCTTGAAGCGGTGCACCTTCATCGGCACGCGGCAGGACGGGCAGTGCGGCACGGAATTCTGCATGGCGGTCGGTATGACGTCGGCTGTCGATCTATCGGCGCGGGCAGCGCCCGCATGGTGTTGTCAGCGGCATGCGGGCGCGCAAGGTTGAGGGCGATCAGCGCGCCGAACGTGTCACCTTGACGCCTTCCGGCGCACTGCGATGGAAGGTGACCGGTACCGCCTGCGCCTTCAGCACGTTCTTGCGGATGCGGCCGACCACGTGCATTTCGCACTTCTTGCAGTCGAAACGCAGCGTGAGCCTGTCGTTGCCGTTCATCAGCGTCATCGGTTCGGCCTTCACCATGCCGCGCAGGTCGTAGTCCTTCAGTTCCTTCGGGCACAGGTTGTGGCTGAAGCGCAGGCAGTGCTTGGTGATCATCAGCGACACCTCGCCCAGTTCCTGATTCGCCTCGTAGGCGTCGGCGATCAGTTCCACGCCATGCTTGCGGTAGAAGGCGCGCGCCTTCTCGTTGTACACATTGGCCAGATAGGACAGTTCGGTGTCGGTGAAACGCACCGGCGGTTCGACCGGCACACCGGGCTGTGGTCGCTGATGAGCGGCGATGCGCTTCGTCTCCAGCAGCGCCACCGCGTCGCGGCGCAGGCCGTTCAGGGCCGACGCCGGCAGGAAGCGCGCCTCCGGCAGATCGATCGCGATGTCGCCGGCTTCGAACAGCGTGTTGCCCAGCTTGCCCAGGCTGTCGCGGATGCCGGACAGCGCCCGTTCGGCGTCACGCGCCGGCTGCTTGTCGTGCACCAGCTCGACCCGGGCGCTGACGCCATCCTCGTCGGTCATCGTCAGTGCGAAGCCGTCCGCGGTTTCCTCGAAGCGCAGGTCGGCGCGGATGCGGCGGTCGGCCGACTTCTTCTCCAGCGCGCGTTCGAAAGCCTGGTCGCGGTTGCGGTACAGCGTCATGCCCGGCTTCAGATCGTCCGGCATCGCGTTCGGGTAGAGCTTGCGCCCCTGCGCGACGTTGATGCGCAGGCCCATCAGTTCGCGGTGGCTGTCGTAGTAGCTCAGGCCGTCGCCGTTGTGGATGTCGACCTCGGCCTCGACCTCGATGTGGTCAGCCGCCACCTTGCTGATCGTCGCCGCTTCCTCGCCGACGAAGCTCGGCGATTCGAACGCCTCGATGCCGTGCTGGCGGCCGTTCGCGAAGTAGTCGGTCGAGCCGCGGTTGAAGGTCTTTTCCGGCTGCGGCTCGAAGGTGTAGGTGCAGCGGCCGCTGGAGGCGCGGCGGTAGCCCGGCAGGTCGGCCAGCAGTCCGTTCAGCAGCGTGCTGTAGTGGGCGGTGATGTTCTTCACGTAGCCGAGGTCCTTCAGCCGGCCCTCGATCTTGAACGAGGACACGCCGGCATCGATCAGCGCACGCATATTGGCCGACTGGTCGTTGTCCTTCATCGACAGCAGGTGCTTGTCGTGCGCCACCACCCGGCCCTGCGCGTCGGTCAGCGTGTAGGACAGACGACAGGCCTGCGAGCACTCGCCGCGGTTGGCGCTGCGGCCGGTGTGGGCGTGACTGATGAAGCACTGGCCGCTGAAGGCCACGCACAGCGCGCCGTGCACGAAGTACTCAAGCGTGCAGGAGGTGTTCGCCGCCACCTTGCGCACGTCCTCCAGCGTCATTTCGCGCGCCAGCACGATCTGCGTGAAGCCGACGTCCTGCAGGAAGCGCGCCTTGGCCGCGTCGCGGATGTCGGTCTGCGTGCTGGCGTGCAGCTGGATCGGCGGCAGGTCCATTTCGAGCAGCGCCATGTCCTGCACGATGAGCGCGTCGACGCCGGCGTCGTACAGCTGCCAGATCGCGCGGCGGGCAGGTTCGAGCTCGTCGTCGCGCAGTATCGTGTTGAAGGCGGTCAGCACGCGCGCGTGGTAGCGGTGCGCGTGCGTACAGAGGCGGGCGATGTCGGCGATGTCGTTGTCGGCGCCCTTGCGCGCACCGAAGGACGGGCCGCCGATGTAGACGGCGTCGGCGCCATGGTTGATCGCCTCGATGCCGAAATCGGCGTTCTTCGCGGGTGCAAGCAGTTCGAGGATGCGACGGTCGGCGGTCATGATGCAGGGCCTGCGGGAAAGGCGGGATTATCCCCGATCCTGCGCCTCAGGCCATCTCCACGCGATCACGGCCGGCCCCCTTGGCCGCGTACAGCGCGCGGTCGGCACGGTCGACCAGTCGCACCGGCGTGTCGTCGGTGGCGAAGGCGGTGACGCCGACACTGACCATCGCCGTCACCGCAGCGCCGCTTATGCTCAGCGGGCTGGCGCCGATCAGCGCACGCAGGGTTTCCGCCCGCTGCCGGGCGTCGTCGGCCGCGCAGTCCTTCAGCACCACCAGGAATTCCTCGCCACCCCAGCGGCAGGCCATGTCGGATGCGCGCAGGCCGCTGCGTATCAGCGCCCCGACATGCTCGATCATGCGGTCGCCAGCCAGATGGCCGTAGCGGTCGTTCAGGGACTTGAAGTGATCGATGTCGATCAGCAGCACGGCCGACGGCCGGCGGCTCCGCTGCACTTCCGCCACCGCGTGTTCGAGCATGATTTCGAAGGCGTGGCGGTTGAGCAGGCCGGTCAGCCGGTCGGTAGTGGCCATCTGCTCCAGCCGGCGCTGATAGCCACCAAGCGTCAGGCTGCTCAGCCAAAGCACCGCCGCGGTCACCAGCGCGCAGATGAGCAGGTTGATGTACAGCGTGCGGCGGATGTCGGCCAGCGCCTCGTTCTCGACCTTCTCGACGAACAGGTACCAGTCCAGCTCCGGCACGTAGCGCACGTTCAGCAGGAAGTCCTTGCCGCCCTCGCGGTACTGGTAGGAACCGCTGTCGCGGGCCAGCACCTCGTGCGCGATGTCGCCCAGGCCTTCGACGTCGGCAATCCGCAGCGTGCCGTGCGACGGCTGGTCGCCGTACAGCACGATGTTGCCGCTGCGATCGACGAAATAGACGCCGCGGTGATAACGCTGCTGGTAGCCGGACAGCAGCCGCCGCACCGTGTCGACGGTGAGGCCGACGCCGGTGACACCCACCGTCTTGCCGGCGTAGTCGAACACGCGGTAATTGACGAACACGGTCAGCGTGTCGGGCGAAGCGGTGTCGGAATCGACGTTGATTTCGTACGGCGCGTCGAGGTCGCGCGAACGGAAATACCAGGCATCGCGCTCGCTGCCCTGCTCCACCCGGCGCAGCACGCCGTCCGGGTGATAGTAGTTGCGGGTCGCTTCCGATACGAAAAAGCTGGTGAAGGTGCCGTAGCGCGTGCGGATTTCGCCGAGAAACTTGGTCATCGCCGGCACGTCGCGTTCGCCCTGCAGCACCCAGTCGCGGACGAAGGTGTCGCCGGCCATCACCGACGACACGAACACCGGCCGGATCAGGTCCTTCTGGATTTCCGAGTAGATGGTGTCGGAGGTCAGCGGCAGTTCGTTCTCGACGATGGAGCGCTGGATCTCTCGCTTCGACACCGAGTAGCTCAGCAGCGTGTTGGCCAGAAAGCCGAGCGCGAGCAGCATGCCAAGCATCAGCACCAGACGGCGGCGGCCGGTCACGCCAAGCGAGGCGCGCACCTCGGCGCCCGGCACGACGGCCGCCGGGTCGGTGCCGGCAGGGACCACCGTGGCCTCTGCCTGAATCTTCATCG
Organism: Methyloversatilis sp. NSM2; assembly: GCF_038066675.1. Taxonomy (NCBI): domain Bacteria; kingdom Pseudomonadati; phylum Pseudomonadota; class Betaproteobacteria; order Nitrosomonadales; family Sterolibacteriaceae; genus Methyloversatilis; species Methyloversatilis sp. NSM2. The sequence continues at coordinate 28,969 of NZ_JBBUKV010000001.1, read as the reverse complement.
TTTCGGACATGAGGCCGCGCACAGGAGATTGACGTCCCCTGTTTTCGGCAATCCGGCGCCGGACTTTACCGCCGTGTGCAGCGGGCGCGCCGTGGCATCAGGCCGCACGGCGTCGGGCGGAGGCGCCCACCAGCAACAGGCCGCCCGCCATCAGGCCCCAGGTCGCCGGCTCGGGTATCGGCGCCGGCACGGTCGCCTGCAGGCTGGCCACCTCCCACCCGATGTCGCGCAGCGCCGCCCAGTCGAGTTCGGTCATGTAGCGGCGCGCGCCGGCTGGAATGACCGGCGACAGCAGCGGCACCTGATCGACGCCGTTCGCGGCCGCCCGCAAGGAGGTATCGAAATGCGCGTCGCTGCCGTCGTTGCGCAGCAGCGGCGCGACACCGTCGTTGATCGCGGTCGCGCTGGCGCCGATGAAGTTGCGGTCGCTGACCAGGGCGAACCAGCTGTCGGCGGTACCTATGCCCAGCACGTGCGCCGTTTCGTGCGCCGCCACCGTATACAGGTCGAACAGTCCGGCGAAGTTCTCGACGGTGCCGACATCGTCGTCGGCGTACCAGCCGACGTTGGTGCCGAAGGTGATGGTGCCGCCCCAGGGCGCGAAGTCGGTGGGCGGCGACGTCAGTGCCCCCGGCTCGCCACGCCCGTCGGCCAGCGCAACGAAGTCGCCGCTGCCGCTCGCCACGTGAAAACCCGGCCCGCCCACCCCCAGCGTCTGTCCGGAAAAGGCGCGCGCGCCGACGAAGATGCGGATCTCGTCGGCGGCCACGGTCAGCCCGGGCACCACCACCGTGCTGTTCAACGGATCGACCGGATCGAAGATGCGGGCCTGGAACACGTCGTCGCCGGTGGGCGCAATGGCCGCCAGCGTGTCGTCGAGATTGCTGCTGAACAGGCGCGCCACATCGTCGAGCACGGCACGTCGGTCGTCGGTGAAGAAGCCACCGCTGTCGTAGCGGTAGTCGAACACCACCTCGACCGCCCGCACAGGCGCGCTCAGGCACAGGCTTGCGAGTGCCGCAGCAAGAAAAGTCCGCATCATCATCCCGGCTCCCGGTTACGGCCGCACAAGGCGCGGCGCATGGAAGCGCGAAGCGTACGCCCTCGCCGTCGCAAACTGAAGCGTGCGAGATCCGCCGGCGCACCGGCAGCTGCAGCGCCTGACCGGCGGCACCAATTCACAGACAGACACCTTGCGAAATCGGGAAGATTGACCTTGCGCAGCGAGAAAGACTTTGTGCGGCGCTACGCTGGTTCCCGAGATGAGTGCGGTGTGCACACCGCCTGCCCGATGCCAACGCCGGCCGGGCATTGCGGACGAGGAACGGATGGACACGAAAAAGGACAGCCCTGAGCCGCCGTTCGACGCGCCCCCGCCGGGGCACGCGCACGCGCGTTGGCTGACTCTGGTGCTGGACGACGAGCCGCGGCAGCGCCTGCGCATCTCCCGCGCTTTTACGTCCATGCTGGTGTACGTGATATGCATTGGGCTGGCCGAGTACGCGGTGGCGCACGGCATGGCCGACCCGGTCGCCACCCGCCTGCTGCAGGGCGGCATGATCGTCTGGATGGTCATCGTCTACGCCACGCTGCGCAGCGGGCTGAACCTGCGGTTTCGCGATCCTTCGCTCACCTTCCTGCAGATCATGGCGGCAGGCGCCTGGATCACCGCCGCCTACATCGTGTTCGCACCGGTCCGCGGTGCGCTGCTGATGCTGCTCGCGCTCACTCTCGTGTTCAGCATCTTCAATCTCGACCGCAAGAGACGCCGCATCTACAACGGGTGCGTCGTCGTCGGCACCGGACTGACGATGTTCACGCTGTCCGCGCTGCGCCATGACGACTTCCCGGCCGAGGTGGAAATGGTGCACTTCGTGCTGACGACGGCGGTCCTCGCGGTCATGGGCCGGCTGAGCGAACAGCTGCTGGCGATCCGGGCGCGCCTGCGCACCCAGCGCAACGAACTCGAGGCGGCGCTGACGCGCATACAGGAACTGGCCACGCGCGACGCCCTGACCGGACTGCCCAACCGCCGCCACATCACCGACCTGTTCGCGCAGATGGCCAGGGGCGCGGAACGGACCGGCTCGCCGCTCACCGTCTGCCTGATCGACCTCGACCACTTCAAACGAATCAACGACAGCTACGGACACAAGGCGGGTGACATCGTGCTGCAGCGCTTCGCCGACACCGCGACCGGCGCGCTGCGCGAGTCGGACGTGCTGGCGCGCTGGGGCGGCGAGGAATTCCTGGTGCTGCTGCCCGACACGCCGGCGCAGAAGGCCGATCAATCGATGACGCGGGTGCGCGCTGCACTGGCGCAGATAAGGCTGGTCGCCGCCAGTGACGCCGCCAAGGTGACATTCTCGGCAGGACTGGCTCAGTTCCGCCCGGGAGAGTCGATCGAACACGCGGTCGAGCGGGCGGACTTCGCGCTCTATCGCGCGAAGTCCGCAGGGCGCGACCGCTGCGTGATCAGCGACTGATGGGCTTGTAGCGGATGCGCTTCGGTTTGGCGCCCTCTTCGCCGAGGCGCTTCTTCTTGTCGGCTTCGTATTCCTGGTAGTTACCGTTGAAGAAGGTCCATTGCGAGTCCCCCTCGGCCGCCAGGATGTGGGTGGCGATGCGGTCGAGGAACCAGCGGTCGTGCGAGGTGACGAGCACGCAGCCGGAGAACTCGAGCAGCGCGTCCTCGAGTGCGCGCAGCGTTTCCACGTCGAGGTCGTTCGACGGTTCGTCGAGCAGCAGCACATTGCCACCGGAAATCAGCGTCTTGGCAAGGTGCAGCCGGCCGCGCTCACCGCCCGACAGGTTGCCGACGATCTTCTGCTGGTCGCCACCCTTGAAGTTGAAGCGGCCGATGTAGGCGCGGCTGGGCATTTCGAAGCGGCCGACAGTCAGGATGTCCGCGCCGTCGGACACCGCCTCGAACACTGTCTTCGAGCCATCCAGCCCGTCGCGGGTCTGGTCGACGGCAGCGATCTTGACGGTCGGGCCGACCACGATTTCGCCCGAGTCCGGCGTGTCCTTGCCCTGAATCATCCGGAACAGCGTCGACTTGCCGGCGCCGTTCGGGCCGATGACGCCGACGATGGCGCCGGGCGGAATGCTGAAGCTCAGGTTGTCGATCAGCAGGCGGTCGCCGAAACCCTTCGAAACATTGTGGAACTCGATCACCTTGTCGCCCAGACGCTCGCCCGGCGGGATGAAGATTTCGTGCGTTTCGTTGCGCTTCTGGTACTCGACGCTGCTCATCTCCTCGTAGCGGGCCAGCCGTGCTTTGCTCTTGGCCTGGCGCGCCTTCGGATTGCCACGCACCCACTCCAGTTCGGTCGCCAGCGCCTTCTGCCGCGCAGATTCCTGCGACTCTTCCTGCCGCAGGCGCTCGCCCTTCTGGTCCAGCCAGCTGGAGTAATTGCCCTTCCACGGAATGCCGTGGCCGCGGTCCAGTTCGAGAATCCACTCGGCCGCGTTGTCGAGGAAGTAGCGGTCGTGCGTCACCGCCACCACGGTGCCCGGGAAGCGCACCAGGAACTGTTCCAGCCAGTCCACCGATTCGGCGTCCAGGTGGTTGGTCGGTTCGTCCAGCAGCAGCATGTCCGGCTTGGACAGCAGCAGCTTGCACAGCGCAACGCGGCGCTTCTCGCCGCCGGACAGCGGGCCGATCTTCGCGTCCCACGGCGGCAGGCGCAGCGCGTCGGCGGCGATCTCCATCTGCGTCTCGACGTCCGAACCGGCTGCCGCCAGCACCGCCTCGTACTTCGCCTGCTCTTCCGCCAGCTTGTCGAAATCGGCGTCCGGTTCGGCGTAGGCGGCGTAGATCTGCTCCAGCTTCTGGCGCGCCTCGACGATTTCGCCGAGGCCGGATTCGACCTCTTCCTTCACCGTCTTGTCCGCGTCTAGTTCCGGCTCCTGCGGCAGATAGCCGATGCGCACGCCGGGCTGGTGCTGCACCTCGCCGTCGTACTCGCGGTCGGCGTTGGCCATGATGCGCAGCACCGTCGACTTGCCCGAGCCGTTCAGGCCGAGCAGGCCGATCTTGGCGCCGGGAAAGAAGGACAGCGATATGTCCTTGATGATCGTGCGCTTCGGGGGAACCACCTTGCTCACGCGGAGCATGGACATCACGTATTGGGCCATTTTCTGCAACTGCACCGACAGGGAAAGGGCGCAAGTATAAGCCGCAGCACCCCCATTCAGCGGCGTGGCGGGGTCAAGACCGGCCGCCGGCGGTCGATAAGTCCTTGACGCACCAGAGAGGTCACTGCGGCCCTAGGGTCTGTTGCCATTGAATCGCGAACCGCGTTTGCAGCGCGCGAGACACGGGCAAGGCGTGCGACGAAGTCGAGACTGGCCGTCTCGACAAGAAGCGCAACGCAGTCCGTGCCTCGCACGCTGCAAACCCGGAGGGCGCGAGTCCCGATGCGCCCAGCTCCGCGTTGGGCCTCCTGGCCTGACGGCCAGTCAGCCGGCGTCGGCCCGCCTTGATCCGGACGCATCGGAATTCGCGCGCGGCCCGCGATTCAATGGCAACAGACCCTAGCCCGCCGCCCAGACCGTGGTGACATGCCCGGAAAATGCAGGTTCAATAGCCGACATGAGCGCAGCGCCCGACACGCGAGCTTCAACCGACCGTTCTGTCTGGCAGATCGGTCTGCCCGTGCTGCTCGCCACGCTCGGCGCGACGCTGGCCGTCTATCTGGTGTGGAACGAGATGGATCGCCGGCACCGCGAGCGCGTCGACGAACGTCTGGCCTTCGAGGCGCGCGACATCACGCAGCAGGTCGAACAACGGATGCGCGCCTACCGTCAGGTGCTGCGCGGCGCACGCGCGCTGTTCGACGCGTCGGACGAGGTCACGCACGAGGACTGGAAAACCTATGTCGGCGCACTGTCGCTGCAGGAGGACTTTCCCGGCATACAGGGCGTCGGCTTCTCCGCCTACGTGAAAGCGGACGATCTGGACAGCCACATCGCGTCGATGCGCGCCCGCGGCCAGGCCGATTACAGCATCCGTCCGCCGGGCAAACGCCCGGAGTACAGCAGCATCGTCTATCTCGAACCGCAGGACTGGCGCAATCAGCGCGCCATCTCCTTCGACATGCTGTCCGAGCCGGTACGCCGCGAGGCGATGCAGCGTGCCCGACTGACCGGCGAAGCGGCGCTGACCGGCAAGGTCAGGCTGATCCAGGAGGCCGACCGCGACATCCAGACCGGCGTACTGCTCTATCTGCCCGCCTACCGCCGCGGCCTGCCCACCGGCACCGAGACGGAACGCGCGGCGGCGCTCAGCGGATGGGTGTACAGCCCCTTCCGCATGCTCGACCTGATGGCCGGCACACTGGGTCGCATGCAACCCTCCTTGCGCCTGCGCATCTACGACGGCAGCTCCGCCGAACCCGAAGCGCAACTGTTCGACAGCCACCCGACCGACCCGGTCCGCTTCGATGCGCCGACGCATTCCATTTCGCGCGACATCGACGGACGGCGCTGGCTGCTGGTGTTCGAGCAGCGGCAGGAGGCGGCGGCCGACGTCGATCGCTGGCACACCGAACTGGCGCTGGTCGTGCTGTTCGGCGTACTCGTGGTGGCACTGACCGCCAGCCTCGGACTGGCCCGCCGCCGGGCCGCTCGGCTGGCCGAGTTGGGCGCTTCGCTGGCGCGCAGCGAAGCGCTGTACTCGACCCTGGTCAATCTGTCCGGCGAAAGCATCCTCGCGCTCGACGCACGGGGCCGCATCGAATATGCCAACCCAGGCCTGCACCGGATGCTCAACCTCGACGCGCGCGACGTCAGCGGCCGCTCGCTCGGCGAACTGGCCTTCGACGGCAACCGGCATGCGCTGCAGTCGATGGCGGACGCACTGCTCGGCGGCGACACCGTGCGCATGGAACTGACGCTGCAGAGCCGCGACCGCGGCGAAGTCGCCGTGCTCGCCTCCGGTGTGCCGCGCACCGACGGCGCCGGCCGCGTCACCGGCGCCATCATCGTCATGGCCGACATCAGCGAACGCAAGGCCGACGAGGCGAGGATCGCCTGGCTGGCCACGCACGACAGCCTGACCGGTCTGCCCAACCGCTCGCTGCTGGTGGAGCGGCTGAACCGGACGCTGACGTCAGCGCAGCGCTACCGGCGACGTTTCTGCCTGCTGTTCATCGACCTCGACCACTTCAAGGAGGTGAACGACCGGATGGGGCATCACGCCGGCGATGAGGTGCTGATCGAAGCGAGCCGCCGCATGCTCGCCTGCCTGCGCGCAGCCGATACGCTGGCCCGTCACGGCGGCGACGAATTCGTCGCCCTGCTGCCGGAAACCGGTTCGATCGAGGCCGCCTGCGCGGTGGCGGAAAAAATACGCTTGCGTCTCGGCGAGCCCTTCACGCTCGAACAGGGGCAGGCGCAGATCTCCGCCAGCCTGGGCGTCGTGATGTGCCCGGACCACGGCGACGACTTCGACACCCTGGTCGCCCGTGCCGATCAGGCGATGTACGCAGCAAAGGCAGCCGGACGGAATACCATCGCGGTCTGGACCGCCCCGGACAACAAGGACAAGCAATGATCGGATCGATCGGCCTCATCGTCATCGGCGCACTGCTGCTGGCTTCCAACCTCAACCTCTTTTCGCTGCGCGAGCTGGCCGAACTGTTCGGCACCTGGTGGCCGGCCCTGCTGATCGCCGCCGGCGTCGCCGGCCTGATCAAGCGCAAGTAGGCCGTCCGGCGCCAACCGTTAAAGATTCCACGTTTTCTCCCGATATTCAGGCACTTGCCTCTGGAGTGCCCGACATGAACGGACTGAAAACACTGCGCGGCCGCCTGCTGGCCCTCGGCTTCGTCGCCCTCGCCGGACTGCTGGCCGCCGGCGGCTTCGGCCTGCTCCAGCTCTACCGCCTCGACCGCGGCGTCGGCGACGATCTGGCGCGTCTGCAGCGCACGGTCGCCATTGGCCTCGACGTGCAGAACGCGAGCATCGATTTCAAGACCCAGGTGCAGGAATGGAAGAACATCCTGATCCGCGGCAACGACGTCGAGCAGTTCCAGCGCTACAGCAAGAGCTTCGGTAAGCATGCGCAGGACGTGTCGTCGCGCCTGCAGGACATCGCCGGCCGACTGCAGGCGGAAGGATCGCCGCGCGTCGCCGAGGTGAAAGCCCTTGCCGCCGCGCACGCTGCGATGCACGAGCGTTACGTCACCGCACTGAAGGACTTCGACGCCGCCGATCCCGAATCCGGCAAGAAGGTCGACCGCGCGGTGAAGGGCATAGACCGCAGCGCGACCGAAGCGATGACCGCACTGACGCGGCTGATCGAACAGGACGTGAAGGCGCTGGGTGATGAAACGCGTGCTCGCACCAGCGCGCTCTACCGCACCGGCCTGATCACGCTGAGCGTCGCCATCGCCGTGCTGTCGCTGCTGCTGATCGTCGGCATCGTGCTGACGCTGCGCCGTCTGACCACCAGTCTTTCGTCGCTGCAGGGTGCGCTGGGGCAGGCCCGGGCGCGGATGGACCTTACGGTACGCGCGCCCGACAGCCGTGGCGACGAGCTGTCGGCGGCCGGCGCGTCGATCAATGCGCTGTTCGCCGAGCTGCAATCAACCCTGAAATCGATGCGCGACAACGCGCAGCAGGTCGCCAGCCACTCCTCGTCGCTGCACGGCTCGGTCGACACGCTGGCCGACGCCGTCGCACAGCAGAACGATTCGACCTCGAGCATGGCCGCGGCGGCCGAACAGCTCGCCGTCAGCGTTGCCCACGTCAGCGAAAGCGCCGGTCACGCGCGCGACGTGTCGCGCAGTTCGCTCGAGCGCGCCGACTTCGGCGGCAACGTGATCGAGACCACCGCGTCGTCGATGCGCGACGCCGCGGTAGACGTACAGGCGGCCGCTGGCGGCATGGAGGAACTGAGCCGCCAGGTGGAACAGATCGGCGAGATCGCCGGCACCATCAAGGGCATCGCCGACCAGACCAATCTGCTGGCGCTCAATGCCGCAATCGAGGCGGCACGCGCCGGCGAACAGGGCCGCGGTTTCGCGGTGGTGGCCGACGAGGTGCGCAAACTGGCCGAGCGCACGACCGAAGCGACCAAACAGATCGACAGCGTGGTCGGCAACGTGCAGTCGGTGACCGAACAGACGCGTACCAGCATGCAGGAGCTGGTGTCGCAGTTCGATCAAATCGGCAGTTCGACGCAGCAGGCAGCGCAGGCGATGGACGACATCAAGAGCGAATCGCGCAACGCGGTCGGTGCCACCGACGAGATTTCACGCGCGCTGCGCGAACAGACCAGCGCCAGTGAGAGCATCGCGCAGCAGGTCGAGCGCATCGCCGGCATGAGCGAGCACAACAGCGCGGCGGTACGTCAGGTCAGTCACGCGGCCGACGCGATGAACGCGCTGTCGCAGTCGATGCGGCAGCGGCTGGAAACCTTCGTCGTCTGATCCGGCGACACGGCCCGCTCGCGCGGGCCGTCGCCCTCACTTGCGACCGTAGGTGTCCTCGAAGCGGACGATGTCGTCCTCGCCCAGATAGCTGCCGGACTGCACCTCGATCATTTCCAGCGGCAGCTTGCCCGGGTTCTCCAGCCGGTGCGTGGTGCCCAGCGGAATGTAGGTGGACTGGTTCTCCGACAGCAGCAGCACGTTGTCGCCGCAGGTCACGCGCGCGGTGCCGCTCACGACAATCCAGTGTTCGGCGCGGTGGTGGTGCATCTGCAGCGACAGCGAAGCGCCCGGATTGACGACGATGCGCTTGACCTGGAAGCGCGGGCCGGCGTCGATCGAATCGTAATAGCCCCACGGGCGATACACCTTGCGGTGGTTTTCCGCCTCAGGGCGCTTGCGCGCCTTCAGCTCGGTCACGATGCGCTTGACGTCCTGCGTGCGGTCCTTGGCCGCCACCATGACCGCGTCGCTGGTTTCGACCACGACCACGTCCTTCAGGCCGAGGCAGCTCACCATGCGGGTTTCGGCGAACACCAGACTGTCCGAGGTGTCCTGCAGCAGCACGTCGCCGCGCGCCACATTGCCATCGGCGTCCTTGTCGGCCACCTGCCACAGCGCATCCCACGCACCGACGTCGGACCAGCCGGCATCCAGCGGCACCACCACCGCCGGCGCCACGCGCGGTTCGCCGGCGGCCAGCGGTTCCATGATGGCGTAGTCGATCGAATCGGACGGGCAGGCGGCGAAGGCGACCTTGTCGACACGGTAGAAGTCGCGATCGGCGGCGCCGCCCTCGTAGGCGGCGCGGCTGGCCGCCTCGATGTCCGGGCGGAAACGCTTCAGCAGATCGAGCGCCACGCTGGCCTTCATCATGAAGATGCCGGCGTTCCACAGATAGTTGCCGCTTTCCAGGTAGGACTGCGCGGTCGGCGCGTCCGGCTTCTCGACGAAGCGGTCCAGCGTGCGCGCCGGGCTGCCGGCCAGGGCGGCACCGACCTTGATGTAGCCATAGCCCGTCTCCGGGCGGTCCGGCGTGATGCCGAAGGTGACCACCGCGCCCTGCTCCGCCTGCGCCGCGCCGATGGCCACCGCATCGCGGAAGGCCGGGGTGTCGCGGATCACGTGGTCGGACGGCATCACCAGCAGCACGGTGTCGGGGCCGGCTGCGGCCAGCGCGGCCAGTGCCAGCGCGGGCGCGGTATTGCGGCCGACCGGTTCGAGCAGCAGCGCGGCCGGATGCACGCCGATCTGACGCAGCTGTTCGGCCGTCAGGAAGCGGTATTCCTCGTTGCAGACGACCAGCGGCGGCGCCAGTTCGATGCCGGGTGCGCCAGCGCGCAGCGCGGTGTCCTGCAGCAGCGTGTTGTCACCATCGAGCGGCAGCAGCTGTTTCGGATAGCGTTCGCGCGAAAGGGGCCACAGGCGGGTGCCGGAACCACCGCACAGGATGACGGGCTGCAGGGACATGACGGAAACCTGAAAGGATGTCGGAAGCGCCCGAGTTTAAGCGACGCCTGCGCGCCGTCTGCGATAAATCCGTTACAGCCGGTGTGCAGGCCGCAGTTCAGGCGAGCCAGCGCTCCATCTGGTGCACCGGCGCGTTGCGCAGCAGATGGAGCTGCGGATTGTCGCGCTGTGCGCTCTGGCCGGATTCGATCACCCTGACCGGCTCGCGCTCCAGTATGCACAGCCGGCGGCTGATGCAGTCGGCGCGCCACTGCGCATTGGCGGTCCGGCCGCGCTCCTCGACCGCGATCCGGGTCAGCGCAAACTCGTCCTGCGGGTTCTCCCGCTCGATGCGCCGGCGGATGGCGGCGTGCGCCTTGTCCAGACTGCCCTGCTGCACGCAGAGGTCGTACAGCGCGGCCAGGCAGCGGAAATTGCGTATCGGTATCGGCCGCACGCCTTTAAGCCAGGCCAGCGCGACGACCAGCTTGCGACCGTAGGTGTCGTAGGCGTAGCGCAGCCATTCGGCGCGGAACACCGGCTGCCGGCCGACCGCCTGCAGCGCCTTCGTCCACGCCGGATCGAAAGCGGCCTTGCGCGGACCGCGGCTCAGCGCATCGGCCCAGCGTACCTGCGCCGCGCGCGACGGCAGGCGTAGCATGCGCTGCCATTCGTCCCACAGCGCGCCGAAGCAGGCGCGCAGCGTCGCCTCGTCGCGCGCCGCGAAGCGACGGAACAGCTCCTGCAGCGTGCCGGTGCCCAGATTGACCTGCAGCGGCCCGAAGGACAGACCGGCGCCGTCGAAATTGCCGGTCACCTGCAGATAGGGATCGCCGCTGGTCTCGAATGCCGCCGTCACCGCGATCGCCAGGTCGAGCGCGCGCTCGGCGGCCAGCGCCGGCAGCTTGGACGGGTCGTGCATCTCGACATAGACCTGCTCGCCGCGCGGTTCGACTCGCGCCAGCCAGCCGTCACGCGCGACACGGCGGGCGGCGTCGGCCAGTGCGGCCGGATCGGCCGCTTTCAGCCAGACGAAGCGCCCTTCGATCCCTGCGCCCAGACCACCGCGCGGCACAACGCCGGCAATGCTGACGCCCGTCCCGAGCTCTTCGCGTACCCGTTGCACCGCTGCCAGCAGCTCACGATGCACGCGCACCGTGCCGTCGGCGCGCGCGTACTCCGAAAGCTGGAAGTTGGGCGTGACGCGGGCGCGCGCCGGGCCGCCTATCAGGTAGTCGTCGTCGTACTTCAGTCCACTGGCCATGTGCCCTCCTTGAGTCCTCGTCAGGCGCCGAGCGCCTCACGCACCTTCTTCAGACCGCTGCGCAGCACGCCCAGATCGATCAGGAAATCGACCTGATCGAGCACCGACGCGCGTTCTCGTGCGCTGCCACCACGGGCGAACGCTGCCCGATAGGCGCCGACGATGCTCGCCTGTTCGGCGGCAGCCAGTCGCCCGTCGAGCAAGGCGCACAACAGTTCGCAGTCACCGACCACGGCCGTGCTCCAGAAGTCCGGATGCGGGTGGGCGGCGGCATCCCGTTGCACGCGCTCGCATCCGTCGCGGACGGTGCGCGCGGCATCCGCCGGCAGTTCGGCACCACTCAGCCGCGCATGCAGCAGTCGCGCCGTCCACAGATTGACGAAGGCATAGCTGTCCACGGTCTGCCCCTCGTTGCGCGCGGCCAGCTCGAACGCCCGCCCGTAGTGCTGCGCCATGTCGGCCAGCGCCGCCAGCCGCGCGTCGCCGTCCAGCATCCAGGCCAGCCGCTTGTGCGCACTGCCGAGCAAGGCGCAACGCTTGGCCGACGGCGTCAGCAGCTCAAGGTCGGCGATGGCGCGCCGGATGCCGGTAATCAGGTCGGTGGCGTCGCCGCGCTTCTCGCGCATCAGCGCCCACTCGTCGTCGGCGGCACGGACCCTGAAATTGGCCGACTGTTCGAGCACGCGCAGCGGACAGTCGCCGTCGTCGGCCTCGCGCGCGCGGTCCAGCCACTGCGCCGCCAGCGTGTAATGACCGGACTCGCCGAAACACAGGCCGATCGCCGCGGCCACGTCGGCACGCGCCAGCCAGGCGGCACGTGCGGCAGCCGGCACGCGCGCGGTGTAGCTGTCGAGCCAGGCCGACGGATCGGCATCGCCACCGTTCGCCGCAGCACCTCCGCTCATCAGCGCGCTGCTGCGGTTGTCGATCGCCACCACCAGTTCGGACGGCGTCGTGAACGGCGGCGGCGCGCTGTCGCGGCGCGCCGGACCGGTCGGGTCGAGCCGGTAATCGGGGTCGCCGTAGCACTGGTAGGCGCCCCAGGTATTCACCTTCGGGTGACGGGTCCAGGTCGCCTCGCGCGCGAGACGTACCGCGTCACCGAAGCCGCGGCCGTCGAGCAGACTGCCGTACAGGGTTTCGGCGAAACAGCGCGCGGCGGCGTCATCGACCGCCCAGCCTGCAGCAACGACGGCGCGCACGCCCATGCGGATGAACTGCGTCGCCAGATTCGCGGCCAGTCGATTGAGATCGGGGGAGCCGGCGGCATCGTTACCGCCGGTGTTGCCGAGATGGCAGCAGTTGATGAACACCAGCTCCGGCACGTAGCGCATCTGCTCGACGTCGCCGGGCGTCAGGAACCAGCCGTCGCCGATCACCATGCCGGACACCTTGCGCGTGCCGCTGCCGCCGTCCGCTGGCGTCGTGGTGGGCACCACGTACTCATGCACGCCGTGGCCGGCCAGATGCAGGATGCGCCAGGCATCCTGATGCAGCGCCGCCATGATGGCGCGGCCCTCGGCGTGGATCAGCTCGGTCACTCCGCACCCACCGGCGGACAGTACGCCGGCCACCGCACGCGCTTCGGCGGCGGCGTCCGGCAGTGCGGAAAACCCGCGACCGAGCGGTGCCGGATCGCCGATCACCAGTGCGCTGGCCCGTGTCGCACCCAACGGCCGCTCGCGATACTGCGACGTGCGCAGCTGGCGCAGCATGCCGGAGGCCACGGCCGGCGGACGCTGACCGGCCTGCCAGCGGTCCTCCAGCAGTTCCCACGGGAAGCGGCCGGACACCTCGTCGACCAGCAGCACCACGCTGCGCCGCTCCGGTGCCAGCTGCTTCATCCGGTGCGGCAGCAGCATTTCGAACAGCGTGCGCGAAGTGTCGGCATCGGCGGCGCAGGAGCGGCAGGCCTGGCTTACGAAGGCATCGACCTGCTGCAGCTGGCCGCCGACCAGACTGATTTCGGCACGGGCGCGGTCGGTCAGCGCGATGAAACGCAGTTCGTCGCGACGCGCGTCGTGGGATATCTCCAGCCGGTGCCACCAGCTCGCGTCCTCGTCGAAACAGACGCGACGGCGCCCGCCGTGTCCCTGACCGAGCACCTGTTCCGGCCACACGAACTCGCCCGCCAGCGGACCATCGACCACCTCGCGCAATGCGCCGGCGGCCTGGATGGCGATGTCCTCGTACAGCTCGATGAATTCGACCTCGCCGATGACGACGCGACCGGCGAGCGCACCTTCGCGCAGCGCGCGCTGGGCGTCGCCGGTGCCGCGCAGGATGGATTCGACCGAATCGCGCGTGCGCATGCCGCCAGCGCCGGTGCCGACCAGCAGGGTCGATACGCAGATGGTGCGCAGGGCATCGGCCGGGCCGAAGCGCTCGTCCGGCCACTCGATCACCTGCAGTGCAAGATCGAGCAGCGCGCGGCGCACGCCATCCTGCAGCAGCCCCGGGCTCAGCTCCCCCACCTCGCCCAGGCCGACCACGATGGCGCCCTGCGGGTGCTGGTGCATCTCGCGCGGAATGAAGATGCCGTGGGTGCCTGCCGCACCCGGATAGCGTCCCAGCTGCAGGCTGCGCGACAGCGCACCGTTCATGCGTCGGTCCATGCTCGCCTCGGCACTGACGATGGTGTCGCCGGCATAGTGTCCGACCATGACCGGGTGGCGCGCATAGCTCAGTTCGCAGTGGCGTACGCGCACGGTGATCGGCGTGCGCGTGCTGCGCTCGACCCGACGCGGAGGCGTACCGCCGCCGAAGCCGAAGGTAGCGATGTCGGCTGCCTGCGGAATGCCGTCGGCCGGTGGCAGCGGCTTCAGCACGAACAGCTCCTCGCCGGCGCCGGCGGCACGCGCGCCGGCCGGCGGCGCCGACGGCAGCCGGGTCGTGCTGCCGTTGGTCAGGATGTCGAGGTAGCCGTCGAAGGCGCGCGTTTGCGCGCACAGGAAGTCATGCGCAGTGTCTTCGGCGTACCACATGGGCACGCCCGGCAGCGTGCCGGAGGCCCAGCTGACGGTGCCGTCGCCGCGCGCGGTGGCAACAAAATCGATGCGCTTGCGGCCCAGCGGCCACGGGTCGTCGGCGTCCTCGACCCGGTAGTCGATCACGGTGGCCGGCTGGCAACCGGCCACGTAGCGGACGAAGCGCGCGTCGACCGCTGTCGACTTCAGCTGCGTCCAGGTATCGCGCGCCCATTTCAGCGTCTTCGCGTCTGCCGGCTTCCAGCGCGCGCCAAGCTGCTTGCGCAGTGCTTCCCAGCGCGCCGCGTCGGCGAAGTCCGGATCGCTGTCGGCGAACGGCAGCAGTTCGAGCAGGCCCGGGTAGGTGCGCACCAGATCGATGATTTCGGTGGTGCTCTGCGTGAAGTCAAGCAGCGCCAGGCGCGCCTGCGTCGGGTTGTGGCCGGTGAGCCAGCGCACCGCCTCGTGCGAGCCGGCGTTCGGTGTACCGAGCATCAGGAAGCGGCTGCCCGGCAGGCGGGTGATGCGCGCCCACACGGCAGCACCGCGACCGCCGTCGCTCATCAGCGCGCGCACCACCAACCCGCCCATCGAGTGGGCGACGATGTGCACCGGTTGCTGCTCGGCCTCGGCGCGCGCGACCACGGCCTCCAGGCGTTCGGCCAGCCGCGCCGCCGCTGCGCGCACCGACTGCCGCCAGTCGTAGGCGAAGAATTCGACGCGGTGACTGCGCGCAAGGAATTCGAGCAGCGGCCCGTAGAACTGATCGACCAGACCGCCGGGCTCGACCTGCGCCGCCGCCATGTGCAGACGCCTGAGCCCGCCCTTGAACAGCGCGAGATAGTCCAGCCAGACGCGCTCGCCATCGACGCTCAGTTCGCTGCCCATGGTGCCCGGCAGCACGACCGCCAGCGGCCGCGGCTCGGCAGCGCTCTGGCTGCGCGCCAGCGCGCTGCGCCAGCGCGGCGGATCGTGCGGCGCCTCGGCGATCGGCTGGAAGCCGGCGTCGTCACCGTCGGCGCGCAGCAGGCCGGCGGCCAGCCAGCGCACGCTCTTCTCATTGACGAAGTAGCGGAAGTGATTGACCTGCGCGCCCTCGTCGCGACCGAAGCGCGCGCCGTTCGTCGGGCGACGCAGCCCGCCGCTCATCGAGCCGGTATTCACCACCAGATCGTGGTCGGCGCCGTAGAACCAGTCGGTAGCGACCAGCTTGATCTTCTGCCACAGCGATTCGCCCTCGACGTCGCCGGCGATCACCGTGAGGTCGGCGACGGTTTCGAGCTCGGCGTGATTGAGCAGCCGGGTCAGCGCCGAGCCGGGCATCATCGCCTCTGCGCCCGGCAGCGTGCGCGGGTCCGTGCGCTCCTTCACCACGGTGAGCAGGAAGTCGACGGCGTCGCCGAACAGCGCCTTGCCGGAGACGAAGTCGAGCACCGACAGCCAGCGGTCGAGGCGGCCCGACGCCAGCGTGGTACCGCGCGCGGGGCAGGCGACGCGGACGAAGCGGCTGACGCGGAACTGCTTGGTCTTCAGTTCCGCCAGCAGCGCCGCCAGATTCGCGCGATCGGCCTGATAGGCCGCGTGGCGCGCCGCCTCGGCGGCATCGTCGAGCGCGCCGAGGCCGATCTGCTCGGCCAGCGTGCGGTCGGCGGCGAACAGTTCGTCGAGGCGGCCAATGACAGCGTCCAGCCCGCGGCATTCGCCGAGGCACATCAGTTCGCCCACCATGCCACCGCGCGAATGACTGACCAGATGCAGCTCCGCCCCCTTGGGCAGGCGCTTGGCAAGCGCCAGCGCATTGCTGATCGGGCTCTCGGTCAGCGAACGGTGTTCGAGCGCGAACACGCGCTCGCCGTAACGCGCAGTCAGCCGGCGACGCAGCGCGGCGCCCTCGCGATTGGCGGCGTCCCACAGTCCGCCGAAGCTGCCTTCGCAGCTCGAACCGGTGCCATGCAGGAAAACCAGCAGCGGACCGGCGTCGGCGGCGATGGCTGCGCGCGCGGCCAGCGGCGTCAGCGCGAAGGCGTCGAGCGTGCAGTGATAGAAGCCGGGCGCGCGGCTGAGCCGCTTTTCCTCGAACCACTTGCCAAGCGCCGCGGCCGACTTCTTCTTCAGATCGATTCCGAAGAAGTCGAGCACGCGAATGCCCAACCCGAGCAGACCGCGCGAAGCCGGCGCGGTCGCCGCGGTGTCGAGCGCGTCGAATTCCCAGGCGCTGTCGCCGTCGCGCGATACCGAACGATGGCCGTGTTCGCGCACCAGGTCGTCGGCGCGGCTCCACAGCACGAAGCCGTTGTCGAGTTCGATACGCACGACCTCGTCGGCTGCCACCTCCAGCTCGCCGGTCACGCCGTCGCGGGCGCGGCCGGGAATCAGCCGGCGGCCGTGCAGCACCGCGACACCGGCGCCGGCGTCCGGCGTGGCCGCGTCGCTGACGGTGCCGCGTATGCGGTATCGGGCTGCACTCATGTTCCGTCTCCTCGGTTCAGGGTCGGCGCGACAGCACGACCGTATTCTGTTCGCCACTGTTCAGTTCGACCTTGCCGGCCAGCACGCGGCGCTCCGGGCCGATGCGCAGCGTGAGATTGCCGCTGTCGACCAGAAAACTGCCGTCGGCGCTGACGACACGCACGGCCAGATCGGCGAGGTCGCCGAATACGGCGCCCTCGGCGGTAAACACGATATGGGTGAGCGGCGGTCCCTCCATCGCGGCAAGCGACGCGATGTAGTCGCGCCATTCCGGGTCGTTGTCGACGCGCACCGGCTCGGAGCGCAGCGACAGCCGATCGTCACGGTGACGCAGGTGCAGCGGAATGCGCTCGCCGTTCTGCGTGGTGAGCAGCCAGCGGCCTTCAAGCGATGGCCGGTCGGTGGCGAGTGCAGCCACCGGCTGCGTGGCGTCCGCCGGCGGCGACGGCGCGACGGTGTCGACGCCGGCCGCGGTGGGCGGCAGCGGCAGCTCGGCGTCGTCCTCGACGGCAAGGCGGACGAGCGCGGTGATCGCCAGCACGCCCACGGCGGCAAGCGCCCAGCGACGTGCATTGCTGCGCACCGGCCGCACGCCCTCCGCCACAGTGGCGCCGCTGCGCGGCACGCCCAGCCGCTCGATGTCGGCGACGATGCGCGGCAGATCGAGGCGGGTCCAGTCGTCGGTGCGCAGCGGCAGCGCGTGGCGCTCGGTGATGACGCGCAGGGGTTCAGGCAGGCTGGCGGCCGACGGCATCGGCGTGCCATCGACGCGCAGTGGCATCAGCACTGCGCCGGCGTCGATGGCCGACTGGATTTCCATGCGCACGGGATCGTCGGGGTCGTCGATGCGCAGCCGCCCGTCAGCGTGACGCGCGCCGGCGAAACCGGGCGTCACCAGCAGCAGCACGATGGGCCGGTGGCCGATGGCGCGCTCGATCTCCTGCCGCCAGCTGCTGCCGCCGCGCAGATCCTGCCGGTCGAGGAACACATGGTCGGCGCCGAAAACGCGACCGAGGTCGTCGGCCAGCCGGCTGGCGTCCTTGGCCCCATCGGCACTGCGGTAGCTGATGAAGATGCGGTTCATGGCCCGTACCGGACTGTGACATCAGACTGTCCGCGCTTCAGCCTCGAAGCCGCGGATCCGTCTTCAGTCTATGCCCGATGCAAGACGAGAACCACCCCGACCGATGGACGATGCGCCGGGCCGTTCAGGACCTGCCGGCGCCACTCATCGGGAATGTCCGTGCGCAGATGTTCCGCGCACGGTGAACGGATCAGAGCACGCGGCTCAGCCGGGCAAGCACGCGCTCGCGGCCGAATGCTTCGAGCACTGCGTCGATCGACGGCGTCTGCGGCTGGCCGAGCAGCGCCACCCGCAGCGGAATCGCGACCTGCGGCATCTTCAGGCCGCACTCGGTACAGGTTTCCTTGATCGCGGCGGACAGCGCGGCCTTGTCCCAGGCGGCCGCTTCGAGACGGGCGGACAGCTTGCGCAGGGCCTCTCGCGCGGGGTCGGTCAGATGCTGGGCGAGCAGTTCGGGCGCCACGTGCAGGTCGATGTAGAACGCTTCGAGCGCATCGGCCAGTTCGACCAGCGTAGCCACGCGATCCTTGTACAACGCGATCAGCGGCTCCAGCGCGGGCCCGGCTTCCGGGTCGACACCGCGGCGCGCCAGCCGGCTGGCAACGTCGGCGGCCAGCCACGCGTTGTCCGCCTGCTTCATGTAATGGGCGTTGAGCCAGCGCAGCTTTTCGGTGTTGAACTGGGCCGCCGATGGCGTGATGTGGTCGAGATCGAACCACTGCACGAACTGCTCGCGCGAGAAGATTTCGTCGTCGCCGTGGCTCCAGCCCAGACGCGCCAGATAGTTGATCACCGCCTCCTGCAGGTAGCCGTCCTCATCGTACTGCATCACGCTGACCGCGCCATGACGCTTGGACAGCTTCTGCCCGTCATCGCCGAGGATCATCGACAGGTGCGCGTACTGCGGCACCGTTGCACCCAATGCGCGCAGGATGTTGATCTGGCGCGGCGTGTTGTTCACGTGATCGTCGCCGCGGATGACGTGGGTGATGCCCATGTCCCAGTCGTCGACGCAGACGCAGAAGTTGTAGGTGGGTGTACCGTCGGCGCGAGCAATGATGAGGTCATCCAGCTCTTCATTGGCGATGGCGATGCGGCCCTTCACCTGATCATCCCAGGCGACGACGCCGTCCACTGGATTGCAGAAGCGGATGACCGGCTGTACGCCAGCCGGCGGTGCCGGCAGCGTCTTGCCGGGCGCCGGGCGCCAGCGACCGTCGTAACGCGGCTTCTCGTTGTTGGCGCGCTGGCGTTCGCGCAGCGCATCGAGTTCCTCGGGCGTGGTGTAGCAGCGGTAGGCGTGGCCCTGCTCCAGCATCTGCGCGATCACCGCCTTGTAACGGTCCATGCGCTGCATCTGGTAGAACGGGCCCTCGTCGTGGCCCAGCTCCAGCCACTTCATGCCGTCGAGAATCGCCTGCACCGCCTCCGGGGTCGAGCGGGCAACGTCGGTATCTTCGATGCGCAGGATGAACTGGCCGCCATGCCGGCGCGCATAGGCCCAGGAGAACAGCGCAGTGCGGGCACCGCCGATGTGCAGATAACCGGTGGGGCTGGGGGCGAAGCGGGTACGAACGACCTGGGACATGGCTGGAAACACGTAAAAGTGAGCGCGCGATTGTAGCGCGTCGCACAACAGCATTTGACGCGCCGACGTTCACCGGCTAGTATTCGCGCCCTGTCACGAATACAGGGCAGTTAGCTCAGCGGTAGAGCACCGCCTTCACACGGCGGGGGTCAGTGGTTCGATCCCACTACTGCCCACCACATTCAGGGCTCAGACCTCACGGTCTGGGCCCTTTTCTTTTGTCCCGACGCCACGCTGCCCTAGGCGGCGCCGACAGCACGTCGTTTCAAGCTTTTTGCCATGCACGCCGCGATGGCCGCTGTTACGCTGCGCGCCTCGCAGCTTGTTGCACCACTTTGACGCGGGCGCGAAGAAAATATACATTCACGTCTGTTTGTATAAATCCCTTACAGCTCATATGGTCAGACGCACCAAGGAAGAAGCCGAAGCGACGCGCATTCAGTTGCTCGACGCGGCGGAGCGCTGCTTCCGCGAAAAGGGGGTCGCCAGCACCACGCTGGACGACATCGCCAAGAGCGCCGGTCATACGCGCGGCGCCGTGTATTGGCATTTCGAGAACAAGGCCGACATTTTCGAAGCTGTATGCGAACGCGTGAGCACGCCGATGCAGGCCATGCTCAGCGATCTGGCTGCCGACCCCGGCAACGACCCGCTAGGCTATCTGCGCAACGATGCGATCCACGTGCTGCGCATGCTGGCCGAGTGCGAACGCGTGCAGTCGGTGTTCGAGATCAAGTTCTGCAAGCTCGATGGCGGCCCCGACTTTGATCGCCTGCGCTCGCGCGAACTGGAGACGCACACGCGCTGCCTGTCCATGCTGGAAGTGGTCTTCGCGGCGGCCGTGCGCCAGGGCCAGTTGCCGGCGCACCTGCCGCCGAAGGAAACCGCCGAGGCAATGCACGCATTCATCGGCGGGCTGATGCGCAGCTGGATAGAACGCCGCGATTTCGATCTGCGCGCCCGGGCGCCCTGGCTGGTCGACACCTTCCTTACCGGTCTGCGCAACGCACCGGACCCCGCCGCCTACGCCTGAACACAGGCCTGAACCTCAGCGACGAAAAAAAGGCCACCTTCGAGGTGGCCTTCTTGTTCCAGCTGCCCGCGCTCAGGGCTGCTTGACGTTGTCGATCAGTTTGCGATTGACGGTCACCGGATACTCCTTGCGCAAGGAAGCAAGATAGGCGGCGAAATCGTCCTGCGACACGGTCTGTTCGAGTTGCGCCTTGATCGCTTCAACGCGCGCCGGATCGAGCGCTTCCTTCGGCTGCTTGACGGCGGTGATGCGGAAGATCGCAAAACCACCGTTATCCATCGGGAAGCCCAGATAGGCCGGCAGCTTGTTGGCCGGTGCATTGAAGATGGCGCGCACCATGGTGGCGGCCGGACCCTGCGCCTGGGCGCGCGAGATGTCCTGCGGCGGCGACCAGTTCAGCGGCGCCTCTTCGCCGGCACGCAACTTGGCGAGCGACGCTTCGCCCCGCTCCAGCGCCATCTTGCGGCCCGCTTCGAAGCCCAGCTTCTTTTCGATGTCGGCCTGCACGGTTTCGAAGGGTTTGATGGACGGCGGCAGTTGCTCGATCACGCGTGCCGACACGAGGGTGTTCGACGCCGTCTCGATCGCCTGCGTATTGCGACGGTTCTTGACCGCGTCTTCCGAGAAAATCGCCTCACGCAGCTTCTCGTTGTCGAACGGCGCCGGCATCAGCAGCCCCTTGGGGATCAGCGGACTGATCTTCACCTGCAGACCAAGCTTCTCGGCGGCCGGCGCCAGACTGTCGGCCTGTTCATAGACGGTATTGCTGAAGGTTTCCGCAAGTTCGGCAAAGCGCCGACGGGCCGCCTGCTTCTTCAGATCGTCGGTGATTTCGGCACGCGCCTCTTCCAGCGTCTTGCCCTGACCACCGCGGACGTCCTCGACCTGGATGATGTGGTAACCGAAATCGGTTTCGACGACAGCGCTGACTTCGCCCTTCTTCAATGCGAAGGCGGCTTCCTCGAACGGCTTCACCATGGTGCCGCGGCCAAAGAAGCCCAGATCACCACCGTTGTCCTTCGAGCCCGGATCTTCGGAGTTGGCCTTGGCCAGCTCCGCGAACTTCGACGGATCGGCCTTGACCGTCTTCTGCAGGGCCTCGGCCTTGGCCTTGACCGCCTTGCGATCCTCGGCGCTGGCGCCCGCGTCGACGGTCAGCAGGATATGACGAGCCTTGCGCTCCTCGCCCTGCATGTAGCGCGACTGGTTGGCTTCGAAGGTCTTGCGCACCTCTTCCTCGCTGACCTCCTGTGTCGCGGCAAGCGCGGCTTCGCTGAGCACCAGATACTCGACCTTGACCTGCTCCGGGACCGAGAACTCCTTCTGATTGTCGTCGTAGTACTTGCGCACCTGCTCCGGCGTGATCTTGAACTGCTCGATGAACTCGAAGGGGGTGATGATGGCTTCGCTCACCTCGCGCTCTTCCTGCTGCATCTGCGCCCAGCGACGGGCAAGCGAGGCGGGCACGAAGGAACTGCCGGCGACACCGGTGTACAGCTGGCGGATCACCAGATCCTGACGGATGCGGGCCAGCAGGCCGTCGCGACTGTAGCCCTGCGTCTGGGCAACCTGGTCGAAGCGTGCTTCGGAGAACTTGCCGTCGATCTGGAAACCGGGAACGCCGGCGATGATCTGGCTCATGCGCGCATCGGAGACCGTCATGTGCTGACGCTGTGCCTCCTGCAGCAGGATGCGCTGGCTCACCAGGCCGTCGAGCGTCTGCGCACGCGCCTGCGGCGTCTCCATCATCTTCGGGTCGAACTGTTCACCCGCCATGTCGCGCAAGCGATCGGTCTGATCTCGCAGCGCCTGCTCGAACTCTTCCGGAGCGATCTTCAGCTTGCCAACGACCGCCGCGTCCTCGCGCACCGCGTCGTTGTTCATGTAGGACTCGACGCCGAAGAAGGCGAAGGGCAACACCATCAGCAACAGGACGACCTGGACCACGCGCTTGTTGTTGCGGACTGCATCGAACATAGGAACCTTTCGCGGAGCCCGGGCTTTTCGGGCGCAGGAAATGAAAAAGGCGAACATCCGTTCGCCCGCTGTCAGTTTTGGCGGAGTGGACGGGACTCGAACCCGCGACCCCCGGCGTGACAGGCCGGTATTCTAACCAACTGAACTACCACTCCAGTTTTGCGGGGCAACGAGGCAGGGAATGGTGGGTGCTGACGGGCTCGAACCGCCGACATTCGCCTTGTAAGGGCGACGCTCTACCAACTGAGCTAAGCACCCGCTGCCTGAAGGTCGCTGCAAAAAACAGCCCGCGATGATACCTCACAAGAGGTGGTTCGCGGGCTGTTGTCAGGCAGCGATCAGTGCGTAACGACCGAGCCGGCCGCTGCGGGTTCCTCGACCTTGGCGACTACGGCTGCCGGATCGGCCTCGGGCAGTGCGTCGGGCTTGCGCTCGAGCGCGCGCTCCAGCACCTCATCGATCCACTTCACCGCCACGATCTCGATCGAGTTCTTCAGCGTGTCCGGCATGTCGGCCAGATCCTTCACGTTCTCCTGCGGAATCAGCGCCGTGCGGATACCGCCACGCACTGCTGCAAGCAGTTTTTCCTTCAGGCCGCCAATACCCAGCACCTCGCCACGCAGCGTGATTTCGCCGGTCATCGCGACGTCGGCACGGACCGGAATGCCGGTCAGCGCAGACACCAAAGCCGTGGTGATCGCGATACCCGCCGACGGACCGTCCTTGGGCGTCGCGCCCTCCGGGAAGTGCACGTGCAGATCGGACTTCTCGAACACTTCGTCCTTGATGCCAAGGCGACGTGCGCGCGAACGCACCACGGAGCGCGCGGCCTCGACCGATTCCTTCATCACGTCGCCGAGCGAACCCGTGCGCTGCACGGCGCCCTTGCCCGGCATGGTCGCGACTTCGATCGTCAGCAGTTCGCCACCGACTTCGGTCCAGGCCAAGCCGGTCACCTGACCAATCTGGTTGTCCTTCTCGGCGATGCCGAAGGTATAGCGACGAACGCCAAGGAACTTGTCGAGGTTCTTTGCGTTGACGATCACCTTGGACGAACGCTTGCGCATCACCAGGCCCTTCACCACCTTGCGGCAGATCTTGGACACTTCACGTTCAAGCGCACGTACGCCGGCTTCGCGGGTGTAGTAGCGCACGATGTCGCGCAGCGCGTCTTCGGTAACCGACAGCTCTTCCTTCTTCAGACCGTTGTTCTTCATCTGCTTCGGCACGAGATAGCGCTGGCAGATGTTGACCTTCTCTTCTTCCGTGTAGCCGGACAGCCGGATCACTTCCATCCGGTCGAGCAGCGGCGCAGGAATGTTCAGCGAGTTCGCGGTCGCCACGAACATCACGTCCGAGAGGTCGTACTCGACCTCGACGTAGTGGTCGACGAAAGTCGAGTTCTGCTCCGGATCGAGCACTTCGAGCAGCGCCGACGACGGATCGCCACGGAAGTCCTGGCCCATCTTGTCGACTTCGTCGAGCAGGAAGAGCGGATTCTTCACCGCGACCTTGGTCATGTTCTGCAGGATCTTGCCCGGCATCGAACCGATATACGTGCGACGGTGGCCGCGGATCTCGGCTTCGTCACGCACACCGCCCAGCGCCATGCGCACGAACTTGCGGTTGGTGGCCTTCGCGATCGACTGGCCGAGCGAAGTCTTGCCGACGCCCGGAGGGCCGACCAGGCACAGGATCGGTGCCTTCAGCTTGTCGACGCGCTGCTGTACCGCCAAGTACTCGAGAATGCGTTCCTTCACCTTCTCCAGACCGTAGTGGTCCTTGTCGAGAATCTTCTCGGCTTCCGCCAGATCCTTCGAAATACGCGACTTCTTGCGCCACGGCAGACCGACCAGCGTCTCGATGAAATTGCGCACGACGGTCGCCTCGGCCGACATCGGCGACATCAGCTTGAGCTTTTTCAGTTCGGACTGCGCCTTGGCGATGGCTTCCTTGGTCATGCCGGCAGCCTTGATCTTCTTCTCGATTTCCTCGAGATCGGCGCCGTCCTCGCCCTCGCCCAGTTCCTTCTGGATGGCCTTGACCTGCTCGTTCAGGTAGTACTCGCGCTGGCTCTTCTCCATCTGCCGCTTCACGCGGCCACGGATGCGCTTCTCGACCTGCAGGATGTCGAGTTCGGTTTCCAGTTGCGACAGCAGGCGCTCGATGCGCTCGGCGGTGCCGAACAGTTCGAGGATGTCCTGCTTCTGCTCGAGCTTGAGCGGCAGGTGCGCCGCCACCGTGTCCGCCAGTCGGCCCGCTTCCTCGATGCTGGACAACGAGGTCAGGATTTCCGGCGGAATCTTCTTGTTCAGCTTGACGTACTGATCGAACTGGCTGATCAGCGCGCGCCGCATCGCCTCGATCTCGTGCGAGGTCTGCTCGACGGCAGGCACCGTGGTGACCTGGGCCATGAACAGCGTCTTGATATCGACGATGTCCTCGACCGTCGCACGCTGCGTGCCTTCGACAAGCACCTTCACGGTGCCGTCCGGCAGCTTGAGCATCTGCAGGATGTTGGCAACGCAGCCAATACGGTAGAGATCTTCGGGATTCGGCTCATCCTTGGCGGCGGACTTCTGTGCCACCAGCAGGATGCTCTTGCCGGCTTCCATGGCCGACTCGAGCGCCTTGATGGATTTCGGGCGACCGACGAACAGCGGGATCACCATGTGCGGGAAGACGACGACGTCCCGCAGTGGCAGAAGCGGCAGTTCGAGTTGCTCGGGAACGGTTTGGAGGCTGGACATTGCTATTCCTTAACGCGACAGTGTCAGACAGATTGGGGCGGCACTTCCCGAATCAAGCCGCCCCGGCTCCGGCACCCGCGCAGCGCGCAAACCGACGCGCGGGTATCAGTTCGAACCGGACACCTTGGGCTGATCGGCGAACAGCATGATCGGCTTGGTCTCGCCATCGATCACGCCCTCGTCGATCACCACCTTTGCGACATTCTCGATGCCCGGCAGTTCGTACATCGTGTCCAGCAGTGCAGACTCGATGATGCTGCGCAGACCACGTGCCCCGGTCTTGCGCTTCAGTGCCTTGCGTGCGATCGCCTGCAGCGCACCCGGGCGCACCTCGAGCTCGACGCCTTCCATCTGGAACAGCTTCTGGTACTGCTTGATCAGCGCGTTCTTGGGTTCGATCAGGATCTGGATCAGCGCTTCCTCGTCGAGCTCCTGCAACGTTGCGACGACCGGCAGACGGCCGACGAACTCGGGAATCAGGCCGAACTTGATCAGATCCTCAGGCTCGACATTGCGCAGCGCCTCGCCGGTGCTGCGGTTATCGCGGCTTTTCACCTCGGCACCGAAGCCGATACCCACTTGCTCGGTGCGATTGCGAATGACCTTCTCCAGACCATCGAACGCGCCGCCGCAGATGAACAGGATGTTGGTCGTATCGACCTGTACGAAGTCCTGGTTCGGGTGCTTGCGCCCGCCTTGCGGCGGCACGCTGGCGACCGTGCCCTCGATCAGCTTGAGCAGCGCCTGCTGCACGCCTTCGCCGGATACGTCGCGAGTGATCGACGGGTTGTCGGATTTGCGCGAAATCTTGTCGATTTCGTCGATATAGACGATGCCCTGCTGTGCACGCTCGACTTCGTAGTCGCACTTCTGCAGCAGCTTCTGGATGATGTTCTCAACGTCTTCGCCGACGTAACCCGCTTCGGTCAGCGTCGTGGCGTCAGCCATCACGAAGGGCACGTTGAGCAGGCGCGCGAGCGTCTGCGCAAGCAGTGTCTTGCCCGACCCGGTCGGACCGACGAGCAGGATGTTGCTCTTCGACAGTTCGACCTCGTCCTTGCGCGACATGTGGCGCAGGCGCTTGTAATGGTTGTAGACGGCAACCGCAAGGATGCGCTTGGCCGGAGACTGCCCGATCACGTACTGATCGAGAATCTCGCAGATTTCCTTCGGCGACGGCAGATCACCGCGCGCACTCTTTCCCGCCTGCTCGCTGCTGATTTCGTCTCGAATGATGTCGTTGCAAAGGTCGATACATTCGTCGCAGATGAAGACCGACGGCCCGGCGATGAGCTTCTTCACTTCATGCTGACTCTTCCCGCAGAACGAGCAGTAGAGCAGCTTTTCGGAACCCGATTTCTTGTCGGTCATGACTCAACTCCAAACTTGACAGGTACACCTGCGTTGCATGCGGACACCCGCACTCAGGCGGCACTCTCCGCCCGCGTTGTCAGTACCTTATCAATAATGCCGTACTCGCGCGCCTGTTCCGCCGAAAGGAAATTGTCGCGATCCGTGTCGCGTTCGATTGTTTCGATCGGCTGACCGGTGTGGTGCGCCATGATGTTGTTCAGCTTGGCCCGCAGCGTCAGGATTTCCCGGGCGTGGATCTCGATGTCCGACGCCTGCCCCTGAAAACCGCCCATCGGTTGATGAATCATCACACGCGAATTCGGCAGGCAGAAGCGCTTGCCCTTCGCGCCGGCCGACAGCAGGAAGGCACCCATGCTGGCGGCCTGACCGATGCACAGCGTGGACACATCCGGCTTGATGAACTGCATCGTGTCGTAGATCGACAAACCCGCAGTGACCGAGCCACCCGGCGAGTTGATGTAGAAGAAGATGTCCTTGTCCGGGTTTTCCGACTCAAGAAACAGCAACTGCGCAACGATCAGGTTGGCCGTCGTGTCATTCACGGGACCGACCAGGAACACCACGCGTTCGCGCAGCAGACGCGAGTAAATGTCGTAAGCGCGCTCGCCCCGACCACTTTGCTCGATGACCATGGGCACCATGCCCAGACCGACAGTTTCCGACATCATTCGACACTCTCCCGGACGAGGCCGCCCGTGCGGCCTCTCGTATTCATACAAGCAAGCATCGGACCCGACACGTCGTATCGATCAGTTCGTTGCCATCAGTTCGTCAAACTCGACAGCCTTGTCCGACACTTTTGCGACGCCCAGCACCCAGTCAACCACGTTGTCTTCGACAACGAGCGCTTCGACTTGTGCCAGACGCTGCGTATCGCTGTAGTACCAACGAACGACATCGGCCGGATCTTCGTAACTTTGAGCCTGCTCTTCCACCACGGCGCGGATTTGTTCCGGCTTGGCATACAGCTCGTTCTTCTTGACGATCTCGGCAACAACAAGGCCGAGACGGACACGGCGCACAGCTTGGTCGGCAAACCATGCCGGCTCGACTGGGATGTCCTTCACGTTCATGCCACGTGAGGCAAGATTTGCACGCGCTTCTTCCGCCATGCGCTGCGATTCCTGCTCGACGAGCGCGCTCGGCACGTCAAACTCATGCGTTTCGAGCAGCAGGTTCATGACCTCGTTCTTGACGCGCGCCTGCAGGCGCTTCTTGACTTCACGTTCGAGGTTGGATTTGACGTCCGCCTTGAGCTGTTCGACGTCGCCGGACGGAACACCGAGTGACTTCGCGAAATCGGCGGAAAGCTCAGGCAGCACCGGAGCCTCCACCGACTTGATCTTGACCTCGAACTGAACCGTCGTACCAGCCAGATCCTTCGCCTGATAGTCCTCGGGGAAGGTCAGCGAAAACGTCTTGGAATCGCCCGCCTTCAGGCCTTCGACATTGCTCTCGAACTCGGGCAGCAGTGCGCCTGCGCCAAGAACGACAGGAAAGTCCTCCGCGGTACCACCGTCGAAAGCTTCTCCTTCTCGCGTACCGCGGAAGTCCATGACAATTCGATCATCCTTGGCAGCAGCCTTATCCGCCGCAACGTAGCTGACACGCTGCTTGCGCAGAACTTCAAGCGTCTTCTCGACCTCTGCATCGCCAACGGTCAGTACCGAGCGCTCGAGCGTCTTGCCGCTGAGGTCGGCTGCAACGATCTCCGGGTACACCTCGAAGGTTGCACTGAAGAAGACCTTGCCAGGCTCGGTGGATTCGGCGGGCTCGATCTTCGGGAAACCCGCAACGCGGAGGTTCTGCTCACGTACTGCTGCGCCGAAGGCTTGTTGAACGGCTTCGGTGAATGCCTCGGAGCGAGCCTGGGCCGAGTATTGCTGCTCGACGATCTTCATCGGCACCTTGCCCGGACGGAAGCCGGGCATCTTGACCGTGCGAGCCATCCGCGCGAGGCGAACCGCAACGTTCTTTTCGACATCCGCGGCGACCACCGACATGTTGATCTTCCGCTCGAGTGTGTTCACGGGTGAGGTGTTCTGCGCCATTAGCGAATGTCCTTGAATCGTAGGGAAAAATTAGGCGTGGTTGTATGAGATTCCGCCGTTGCGGATAGCTTTCTAGGATAACACAGCAGGCGACGCTCTGAGCCTCGTGGCTGGTGCTCCGATCGACCAGGTCGGGGCTAATTCGAGCTTGTACCGGCGAGCCGGCGCCCACGTTTGTCCCACCGCGATGATGTTGATATTTTGTATAGCGTGTCTGGAGATTGCTTCGGCGGCCCATGATCCGACGCCGCCGATGCCGACGATGGTGACGGATGCGTTGTGGAGTTTTGCGTAAGCGCCGTTGCCGTAGAGGCGATCGATGCCGGAGAAGGCGCGTGGGGTGTTTTGATCGGCCATGGGACGGATTGTGGTCCGGTTTTGGTCGTTTGCGGGGTTGGTGAGCTGTGGTGGAGCGGGGTGTGGACGCACAAACGCCCGATCACAGGGGTGTGATCGGGCGTTGTGTTGTGGGGTAGCCTGGCGCTGACCTACTTTCGCGAGCGAGGTGCTCACTATCATTGGCGCG